>NZ_JBYTTI010000002.1:0-859106 GCF_058134365.1 Nocardioides sp. Z22_16 | reverse complement strand
GTCACGTTGGTGAAGACCGACGCACCGGCAGCGGTTTGACAGTCGAACCTGAGCTCGGCACTGATGGCCGTCGCGCTCGAGGTGAGGGCTGCCACGCCGGTGGCGGCGACCGCCAGCGAGGCTCCTGTCGCCAGCGTTCTACGAATGACGGGGTTGTGCATGCGCCCTCCCAAGGCCAAGCCATTACGGAGGCGTAGGTTACCGCATCGTAACCTAGTGACCCCGGTGGTCCAGACCACGAGAAATGCACGAGGTCCCCGCCCCCAGCAGCGCTGGAGACGGGGACCTCGAGGTCAGGAGACCGTCACTTCACGGTGAGCTTGACCTTGTCGTTCGACTTCTTGGACGTGGCGCTGCCCTTGTACTTCAGGGTGGCGGTGTACTTGCCCTTGGCGCTGATCTTCTTGAAGGCGGCCTTGCCCTTGCCCTTGCTGTTCAGGGTGATGGTGGCCTTGGCCTTCTTCTTGCCCTTCTTGAGGACGACCTTGACGTCACCGGCGGCGGCAGTCCCGTCGTCGTTGGTCACGACGACCTTGACGACAGCCTTCTTCTGCTTCTTCTTGTAGACGACCGAGCCCGCGGTGTCCGTGCCCTGGACCGCGGGCGCCGGGGTCGGCGTCGGCGTCGGGGTGGGGGTCGGCGTCGGGGTCGGGGTCGGCGTCGGGGCGGGCGCCGCGGGGTCGATCACGTCGACCACGTCGACGGTGCCGTCGGCGCCGGCTGCCACCGTGCAGGTCACGGTGAGGTTCGTGCCCGGCTCGGTCCCACGCGAGAAGACCAACTCGGCGGTGTAGCCGGTCATGCCGAACGTCAGCTTGCCCGCGGCGTTGGCGGTGTACTCGTCGTTGAGGGCACCGGTGGCGGTGAGCACCAGCGGGCCCGAGCCCACGGCGCCGGTCGAGGTGCCCTCGGGCACGACCGCGGTGGCCGGCGCAGCGACACCGTTGATCGTGGCGGCCACGGCGGCCGTACCGGTCACCGTGGTGCCGAAGTTCTGGCGCGCCAGGTCGGCGGTGTCCGCGGGGACGGTGATCGTCGCGCTGAAGTTGGGCCGGACGAGGCTGCCGAGGGCAACCTGGGTCGGCGCGTCGGTGTCGGCCTGGGCGGTGAAGCCCTCCCGCGGGACGGCGCCGAAGCCGAAGTCGATGGTGCAGTCGGTGGGGACGACGGCGCTCTGAGCCGAGGCTCCCGAGGTCAGGGCCGCGACGCCGGTGGCGGCGACGGCCAGCGAGGCGCCGGCGGCCAGGGTGCGACGGAATACAGACTTGTGCATGTGATGCCCTCCAAGGCAAGACGGACGGAAGAGATTCGTTACCCTCCCGTAACTTCTGGGGTGACTCTAGTCACTGAATGCGATATTCGGTGAACCAGCCCCGCGTTTCGCATGCTGGTCGTCTCGGCGCGGGTGTCGGCTCACGGCCGGACGACGCGGTCGACCAGCCACCCGACGGCCAGCCAGCCGAGGGCGGCGGACCCCCAGTTGAGCAGGACCTCGCGCATCCTGGCGTCGCCACCGGCGAAGTGCCAGATCCCCCCGTCACGGTCGAAGAGACCCAGGTCGACGGCGTCCGCTCCCGACAGCGCGGCCGCGATCACACGCTGCCGCTCGTCGGCCTCCAGCGCCACGAGCAGGGCACCGGTGGCCAGGAGGACGGCGCACGCGACGCAGACCCACCAGAGCAGGTACGCCGTCCGGGCCCGTGCCCGCTCGGCGACCTTGCGCGTGCGACCGCGCTGCTGGGTCGTCATCTCGCCCCTCTCCTGCTCAACGGCCGATGAACTCGGCCTTGCCGGGTCCCCTCTCAACGAAGGACCCCATGCCGAGGTCACGGTCCTCGGTGGCGAAGAGACCGGCGAACTGCTGCCGCTCGATCTCCAGCCCGGTCTCGAGGTCGACCTCGAGACCGCGGTCGATGCTCGTCTTCGCCGCCCGCAGCGCCAGCGACGCGGCCCTGGTGAACTGCGAGGCCCAGGCCACGGCCTCGGCCAGCACCCGCTCGGGAGGCAGCACCCTGTCGACCAGGCCGAGGGCGAGCGCCTCGTCGGCTTTGACCATCCGACCGGTGAAGATGAGGTCCTTGGCCTTCGCGGGCCCGATCAGGCGGGCGAGCCGCTGGGTGCCGCCCGCACCCGGGATGACGCCGAGCAGGACCTCGGGCTGTCCCAGCACCGCGTTGTCGGCGGCGAAGCGCACGTCGGCGCAGAGCGCCAGCTCGCAGCCCCCGCCGAGGGCGTACCCGGTGATCGCGGCGACGACGGGCTTGGGGATCCGGGCCACCGAGCCGATCGCGGACTGCAGGCCGGTCGAGCGCTTGACCATGTCGGCGTACGACATCTCGGCCATCTCCTTGACGTCCGCGCCGGCGGCGAAGACACGCTCTCCGCCCCAGAGCACGACCGCCTTCACCTCGTCGGAGTCCGTGGCCTCCTGTGCCGCGACGCGGATCTCCTCCTGGACGACCGTGTCGAGGGCGTTCATCTTGGGGCGATCGAGCCGGATCGTCCCGACACCGTCGGTCACCTCGAGGTTGACGAACTCACCCATGTGTCTCTCCGCTCACTCGTGTCGGTCCTGGCCCAGGATCGTGCCACCTGTGGTCATCGGCCACGACCCGAACCGCCATCGGACACAATGGCCGGGATGACTGCGGGAATGTGGAACCACCGGGACGAGCGGACCGACGTCTGGCCGGGACGCAACTGGCCCCTCGGGGCGACATGGACCCCGGAGGCGACCAACTTCGCCGTCTACTGTCCCCGGGCCGAGCGCGTCTGGGTCTGCCTCTTCGACGAGGACGACGTCGAGCACCGCGTCGAGCTGCTCGAACAGTCCCTGGGCATCTGGCACTCCGAGGTGCCCGGGGTGCCCACGGGCACCCGCTACGGCTACCGCGTGGAAGGCCCCTGGGACCCCGAGCGCGGCCTGCGGTTCAATCCGCACAAGCTGCTGGTCGACCCCTACGGCCTGGCGGTCTCCGGCTCGGTGCAGCACCACCCGGCGGTGCACGGCCACGACGCGGACGACCCCCTGGCCCCCAGCGAGCTGGACTCGGCTCCCTACGTGCCGCGCACGGTGGTCGTCGCCGACGACTTCGACTGGGAGGGCGAGACCCCCCTGCGGCGTCGCTGGCGCGACACCGTGATCTACGAGCTGCACGTCAAGGGCATGACCGCGCTCCACGACCGCGTCCCCGAGGAGCTGCGCGGAACGTACGCCGGGCTGGCGACCCCCGCGGTCACCGACTACCTGCGCGACCTCGGCGTCACCGCGGTCGAGCTGCTCCCGATCCACCAGTTCGCCTCCGAGCCGGGGGTCGCGGAGCGCGGCCAGGTGAACTACTGGGGATACAACTCCCTCAACTACTTCGCCCCGCACAACGGCTACTCCTCCAGCGGCGACCGCGGAGAGCAGGTCACCGAGTTCAAGGAGATGGTCAAGTCCTTCCACCGGGCGGGGCTCGAGGTCATCCTCGACGTCGTCTACAACCACACCGCCGAGGGCGGTCCGGACGGGCCGACGCTGAGCTTCCGGGGCCTCGACGACCTCGGCTACTACCAGCGCGTCCTGGACGCGCACGGGGATCCGGTGGTCCCCGACACCTACTGGGACGTGACCGGCTGCGGCAACACCGTCGACACCACCCGCACCCAGTCGCTGCGGCTGGTCCTGGACTCGCTGCGCTACTGGGTCACCGAGATGCACGTCGACGGGTTCCGCTTCGACCTCACCTCGGCCATCACCCGCACCCAGCAGGCGGTCGACATGGGAAGCCACCTCCTCACCGCGATCGGCCAGGATCCTCTGCTGCGCCACGTGAAGCTGATCGCCGAACCCTGGGACGCCTCGATGGACGGCTACATGGTCGGCCGGTTCCCGCCGCCCTGGGTGGAGTGGAACGACCAGTTCCGCGACGTGGTGCGTGACTTCTGGCGTGGGCACGGCGACGGAATCCGGATGATGGCGACCCGCCTCGCCGGCTCCAGCGACCTCTACGCCGACGACGGGAGGTCGCCGTACGCCTCGGTCAACTTCATCACCGCCCACGACGGCTTCACGCTCCGCGACCTCGTCTCCTACGACCGCAAGCACAACGAGGCCAACGGCGAGTCCAACCGCGACGGCACCGACAACAACAGGTCGTGGAACTGCGGCGTCGAGGGCGAGACCGACGACCGGGGCGTGATCGCCCTGCGCCGGCGCCAGGCGAAGAACCTGATGACCACGCTCTGCTTCAGCGCGGGCGTCCCGATGCTGACCATGGGCGACGAGCGGGGCCGCACCCAGGGCGGGAACAACAACGCCTACGTGCACGACAACGAGACGTCCTGGGTCGACTGGCGGCCCGACGACGCCTGGCTCGACGTCTACGAGCACACCAAGACCGCACTGCGCCTGCGACGCGAGCACCCGGCGCTGCGGCAGCGCCACTGGTTCGAGGGTCGGCCCACCATCAAGGGCGGCCCCAAGGACCTGGCTTGGCTCCACCCCGAGGGCCGGGAGATGACGACCGACGACTGGCACGACCGCTCGACCAAGGTGCTGGGGATGTTCGTCTCGGGCGACCCCCTGCGCTCCCCCGGTCCGCGTGGGGAGCAGCTGCACGACAGCTGCTTCATGATCTGGCTCAACAACGAGGCGGTCCCGGTGCGGATCACCCTGCCGGAGAACGAGTGGGTGCAGAAGGGCGAGGTCGTCCTCTCCACCGACGAGGGTTACCCCGCCGGCACCACCGTGCTGGCCGGGGACCTGCTCGAGCTCGAGGCCCGGTCGACCCTGGTGCTGCGCCAGGTCTGAGCGCCGGCGGTCGCACGGAGCGGGCGCAGGTGTTCGTCTGGCCGCGATCGGGTAGGGGTGGCCCATGGCCATCTCACGACTCCTCGCCCGACCCCTGCTCAGCAGCATCTTCTTCTACGGCGGGTACCACGCGGCACGCAACCCCGAGCCCCTCGCGAGGAAGGCCCGCGCGATGACCGACCGGCTGGTGCCCCTGGCCCGGGCTCAGGGTGTCCCGCTGCCCGAGGACCCGGCGGCGCTGGTCCGGATCAACGGCGCCGTCCAGGTGACCGCAGCCGCCATGCTGGCCACCAACCGGATGCCCCGTGTCTCGGCGTCGGTGCTGGCCGTGAGCCTGGTGCCCACGACGCTCGCCGGCCACGCCTTCTGGGAGGAGTCGGATCCCGCCGCCCGCGCGCAGGGCAAGACGCAGGTCGCCAAGAACCTCAGCCTGCTCGGCGGCCTGCTGCTCGCCGCCGTCGACACTGAGGGCAGGCCCGGCGTGGCCTGGCGGGCCCGCCGCGCGGCACGGGACGCGCGCCGTCAGGCGGGCCACCTCGCCAAGGAGACCCGCCTCGAGGCCAAGCTGGCGGCCCGCTCCCTGCGCTGACCCGGTCGTCGTCCGGCCCGCGCCGGATCAGGCCGGGAGGGCGACCAGGCCGAGCTCGGCCTCCGAGGCGAGCGCGCGGTGGCGGGGCACCACCCGCACCGTGTAGCCGAAGGAGCCGGCATGGTCGAGCGCGAGGGTGGTGTCGAACCGGTGCCGCCCGTCCTCGTAGGACTCGACCAGCTCCATCGGCGTGGTGTGCGCCTCGTCGAGCTCGTCGTCGGGACCGGTCCGGCCGTGGACCGCCTGCACCTCCACGTCGCCGGGCGAGAGCCCGTCGAGCGCGACGTAGGCGTGCACGGTCAGCGCCTCCCCGACCTCTGCCGTGTCGCCGTGGTCCTCCGACTCCACGTGCTCCACGTGGACACCGTGCCACTGCTCGCGCACCCGCCGCTTCCACTCCGAGAGCTCACGCGCTCCGCTCCACTCCGGCCCCAGGAGCCGGACGTGCCGGGCGGCGGGGGCGTAGAGCTCGCGGACGTAGTCGCGCACCTGGCGGGTGGCCAGCACCTTCGGCCCCAGCGACTTCAGGGTGTGCCGCACCATCTCCACCCAGCGGGTGGGCACGCCGTCGGCGTCCACGTCGTAGAACCGCGGGGCGATCTCGTGCTCGAGCAGGTCGTAGAGCGAGGCGGCCTCGAGGTCGTCACGCCGGTCCTGGTCGTCCACCCCGTCGGCGGACGGGATCGCCCAGCCGTTGCCGCCGTCGAACCACTCGTCCCACCACCCGTCGAGGATGGAGAGGTTGAGCCCGCCGTTGAGGGCGGCCTTCATGCCCGAGGTGCCGCACGCCTCGTAGGGGCGGAGCGGGTTGTTGAGCCACACGTCGCAGCCCGGGTAGAGCGGCTGCGCCATCGCGATGTCGTAGTTGGGCAGGAAGACGATGCGGTGCCGGACCTCGGGGTCGTCGGCGAACCGGACCATCTCCTGGATGAGGCGCTTGCCGCCGTCGTCCGCCGGGTGCGACTTGCCCGCGATGACCAGCTGGATGGGGCGCTCGGGGTCGAGCAGCAGCCGCTTGAGCCGTGCCGGGTCGCGCAGCATGAGGGTGAGCCGCTTGTAGGAGGGCACCCGGCGCGCGAAGCCGATGGTGAGCACGTCGGGGTCGAGCGCCTCGTCCACCCAGCCCGTCTCCGCCGGCGTCAGGCCGCGCTTGGCCGACGACTTGGCGAGCCGCGCGCGGGCGTCCGCGACCAGCCGCGCGCGTAGCGTGCGCTTGAGATCCCAGAGCCGGCGGTCCGGGACCCGGTCGACGAGCGGCCAGAGACTGTCGGTGTCGTCGCCGTCGAGGTCGGCGCCCAGCTCGGCCGCGAGCTCGAAGATCTCCCGCGCGACCCAGGTCGGCCCGTGGACGCCGTTGGTGATGGCGCCGATCGGCACCTCGGCCTCGTCGAAGGCGGGCCAGAGACCGTTGAACATCCCTCGGGACACGCGTCCGTGCAGCTGCGAGACGCCGTTGGCGCGCTGAGCCAGGCGGAAGCCCATGACGGCCATGTTGAAGACGCCGGCGTCACCGCCCTCGTAGTCCTCCGCGCCCAGCTCGAGCACCCGCGCGACAGGGACCCCCGGCGTCGGGGACGACGCGCCGCCGAAGTACTGCTCCACCAGCGAGCGCGGGAAACGGTCGATCCCGGCGGGCACCGGCGTGTGGGTGGTGAAGACGGTCCCGGCGCGGCAGACCTCCAGGGCGGTGTCGAAGTCGAGTGCCGGGCCGTGCGGGTCCGCGGTGAGCTCGCGGATCCGCTCGATGCCGAGGAAGCCCGCGTGACCCTCGTTGGTGTGGAAGACCTCCGGCTCCGGGGCCCCGGTGATCCGGGACCACGCGCGCAGCGCCCGGACCCCGCCCACCCCCAGCAGCAGCTCCTGGCGGAGCCGGTGCTCGGAGTTCCCGCCGTAGAGGCGGTCGGTCACGTCCCGGTAGTGCTGGGGGTTCTCCTCGATGTCGGAGTCGAGGAGCAGCAGCGGCACCCGTCCCACCTGGGCCACCAGCACCCGGGCCAGGAGCGGACCGTCGGGGAGCTCGATGGAGACCAGCGCGCGGGTGCCGTCGGACTCGCGCAGCGGGGTCAGCGGCAGCTCGTCGGGGTCGAGGACCGGGTAGGTCTCCTGCTGCCACCCGTCCCGGGAGAGCGACTGCTTGAAGTAGCCCTGCCGGTAGAGCAGCCCGACCCCGGTGAGCGGGATTCCCAGGTCGGAGGCGGCCTTCAGGTGGTCGCCGGCGAGGATGCCGAGGCCGCCGGAGTACTGCGGCAGGACGGCGGTGATCCCGTACTCCGGGGAGAAGTAGGCGACCGAGCGCGGCGCAACCTGCCCGGCGCCGGCGTCGGCCTTGCGCTGGAACCAGCGGTCATCGGTCAGGTACTCGTCCAGCGACCGCCGCGCGGCGGAGAGGCTCGCCAGGAAGTCGGCGTCGGCGGCCAGCTCCTCGAGACGCTCGCGGGCCACCGCACCCAGCAGCCGGACCGGGTCGTGGCCCACCCGCCGCCAGAGCGCGGGGTCCACCGCGGCGAAGACGTCCTGGGTCTCCGGGTGCCAGCACCAGCGCAGGTTGCCCGCGAGCACACCGAGATCGGCGAGTGCGGTCGGGAGGACGGGACGGACGGTGAGTCGCCTGATCGCACGCATTCCCTGACCGTAGGGCATTTTGTTTGATCGATCCAACGCATGATCCGTCCCCTCATCGGGGTACGTGGCGGCCGTCCGGCGGGGCGAAGGGCCCACGCCGGACGAGTCCGGCCCGGCGCAAGTTGCGCCGGGCTCCGCCGTTCGACGAGTGTGGAGAGCATGGTCGGTCGAATTCCAGTCATGGGGGTCCACCCCGTCGTCGATCTCGGGCGTCAGCCCGCGAAGGCGACCGTGGACGAGCCCCTACCCGTCAGTGCGACCGTATTCCGGGAGGGACACGACCAGCTGGGCGCCGAGGTGGTGCTGGTGGCCCCGGACGGCTCCCGGCGTCCGCCCGTCCGGATGGCGCCGCACCCGGACGAGAAGACCAGCTATGCCGCCGAGGTGGTCCCCGACGCCGAGGGCGCCTGGAGCTTCGAGGTGCACTCCTGGTCCGATCCCCTGGCCACGTGGCAGCACGACGCGGGCCTGAAGATCCCCGCGGGGGTCGACGTGGAGCTGATGTTCACCGAGGGCCGCCTGCTGCTGGAGCGGGTGCTCGCCGAGGGCGACCTCTCGCGGGCGGAGAAGAAGACGGTCTCGGCGGCAGCCAAGGCCGCCCAGGACACCCGGCGCCCCGTCGAGGCGAGGCTGGCCGTCATGCAGTCGCCCGAGCTGGCCGAGGCGCTCCGGGCGCACCCGCTGCGTGACCTGCTCACCGTGGACGGGCCCTACCCGCTGTGGGCCGACCGGAAGCGAGCGCTCTACGGCAGCTGGTACGAGTTCTTCCCGCGCTCCGAGGGCGCCACCGAGGACCCCACCACCGGCAAGGTTACCAGCGGCACCTTCGCCACCGCGGCCAAGCGGCTGGACGCGGTCGCCGAGATGGGCTTCGACGTCATCTACCTCCCCCCGATCCACCCGATCGGAGAGGTCAACCGCAAGGGCCCCAACAACTCGCTGACCCCCGGGCCCGACGACCCGGGCTCGCCCTGGGCGATCGGCAGCCGGTTCGGCGGGCACGACGCCATCCACCCCGACCTGGGCACGCTGGAGGACTTCGACGCCTTCGTCGCCCGCGCCGCGGAGCTGGGCCTGGAGGTGGCGCTGGACCTCGCCCTCCAGTGCGCGCCCGACCACCCCTGGGTCACCGAGCACCCCGAGTGGTTCACCACGCGGGCGGACGGGTCGATCGCCTACGCGGAGAACCCCCCGAAGAAGTACCAGGACATCTACCCGGTCAACTTCGACAACGACACCGTCGGCCTCTGCCGCGAGGTGCTCCGCGTGGTCCGCCACTGGATGGCGCACGGCGTCCGCATCTTCCGCGTGGACAACCCGCACACCAAGCCGCTGGCCTTCTGGGAGTGGCTGCTCAAGGAGGTCCGGCGCACCGACCCGGACGTCGTCTTCCTCTCCGAGGCGTTCACCGTCCCGGCGATGATGCACGGCCTGGGCGCGGTGGGCTTCCAGCAGTCCTACACCTACTTCACCTGGCGCACCGCCAAGTGGGAGATCGAGGACTACCTGCGCGAGGTCAGCCACGAGAGCGACCACGTGATGCGGCCCAACTTCTTCGTCAACACCCCCGACATCCTCCACTCCTTCCTGCAGTACGGCGGCCCGCCGGCGTTCAAGATCCGCGCGGCGCTGGCCGCCACCGGGTCCCCGTCCTGGGGGGTCTACGCCGGCTACGAGCTCTACGAGCACGTGGCCGTGCGGCCCGGCAGCGAGGAGTACCTCGACTCCGAGAAGTACCAGATCAGGATCCGCGACTGGGACGGCGCGGCCGCCCAGGGCCGGACCCTGGCGCCGTACCTGACCCGGCTCAACGAGCTGCGTCGCCGGCACCCCGCGCTGCAGCTGCTGCGCAACCTCTCGGTGCACGCCTCCGACGACGACCACGTGCTGGTCTTCAGCAAGCGGCACCGCACGGAGGAGGGCGACGACACCGTGCTGGTCGTCATCAACCTCGATCCCCACAGCACCCGGGAGACGATGGTCCACCTCGACATGCCCGCGCTGGGCCTCGGGTGGCACGACTCCTTCCTCGCCCACGACGAGATCACCGGTGAGGAGTGGAGCTGGAACCAGCACAACTACGTCCGGCTCGACCCGACGCACGAGCCTGCACACATCATCCACGTGAGGAGCCCCCGTTGACCGAGATCTCGACCGACGCGATCGAGGAGCGGGGTGCGACCAACGACTTCGAGGACACCAGCAACACCGCCGAGCAGCCCGACTGGTTCAAGCGAGCCGTCTTCTACGAGGTCCTGGTCCGCTCGTTCCGCGACTCCGACGGCGACGGCACGGGCGACTTCCGGGGGTTGATCGAGAAGCTCGACTACCTGCAGTGGCTGGGGGTGGACTGCCTGTGGGTCCCGCCCTTCTTCACCTCGCCCCTCAGGGACGGCGGCTACGACGTCGCCGACTACACCAACATCCTCCCCGAGTGCGGCACGGTCGAGGACTTCCACGACTTCCTCGACGAGTGCCACAAGCGCGACATCCGGGTGATCATCGACTTCGTCATGAACCACACCAGCGACCAGCACCCGTGGTTCCAGGCCAGTCGCACCGACCCGGACGGCCCGTACGGCGACTTCTTCGTGTGGTCCGACACCGACGAGCTCTACTCCGACGCCCGGATCATCTTCGTCGACACCGAGCCGTCCAACTGGACCTACGACCCGGTCCGCGGGCAGTACTACTGGCACCGCTTCTTCCACCACCAGCCCGACCTCAACTTCGACAACCCCGCGGTGCGCCAGGCGATGCTCGACGCGATGGGCTTCTGGCTCGACATGGGCCTGGACGGGTTCCGCCTCGACGCCGTCCCCTACCTCTTCGAGCGGCCGGGCACCAACGGTGAGAACCTGCCCGAGACCCACGAGTTCCTCCGTGAGTGCCGCCGCTTCGTCGACGAGCACTACCCCGGGCGGGTGCTGCTGTGCGAGGCCAACCAGTGGCCCTCCGACGTGGTCGAGTACTTCGGCGACCCCGCGGTGGGGGGCGACGAGTGCCACATGGCGTTCCACTTCCCGGTCATGCCGCGCATCTTCATGGCGGTCCGGCGCGAGTCCCGGTTCCCCATCTCGGAGATCCTCGAGCAGACGCCCGAGATCCCCGACAACTGCCAGTGGGGGATCTTCCTGCGCAACCACGACGAGCTGACCCTGGAGATGGTCACCGACGAGGACCGCGACTACATGTGGGACGAGTACGCCAAGGATCCCCGGATGAAGGCCAACATCGGCATCCGGCGCCGGCTGGCCCCGCTGCTCGACAACGACATCAACCAGATCGAGCTCTTCACCGCCCTGCTGCTGTCGCTGCCCGGCTCCCCCGTCCTCTACTACGGCGACGAGATCGGGATGGGCGACAACATCTGGCTCGGCGACCGTGACGGCGTCCGGACCCCGATGCAGTGGACGCCGGACCGGAACGCCGGGTTCTCCTCGGCCAACCCGGGAAAGCTCCACCTCCCGCCGGTGCAGGACCCGGTCTACGGCTACCAGTCGGTCAACGTGGAGTCCCAGCTCTCGAACTCCTCCTCGCTCCTGCACTGGACGCGCAGGATGATCCACGCCCGGCGCCAGCACCCGGCGTTCGGCCTCGGCGACTTCACCGACCTCGGCGGCTCCAACCCGGCGGTGCTCTCCTACGCCCGCGAGCACGTCGGCCCCTCGGGTCGCCGCGAGGTCATCGTCTGCGTCAACAACCTCTCGCGCTTCCCCCAGCCGGTCGAGCTCGACCTGCGCCGCTGGGAGGGGCTCGTCCCCGTCGAGCTGCTGGGCGGGGTGCCCTTCCCTGCGGTGGGCGAGATGCCCTACCTGCTGACCATGGGCGGGTACGGCTTCTACTGGTTCCAGCTGACCACCCCGACAGATGAGAGCAGCCGATGAGCGTGCACGAGGACCTGGCCGACCTACTCGCCCACGCGCGCTGGTTCGCGGGGAAGGGCCGCGACTTCACGGTCGCGCGCACCCGCCTGGCCGGCACCCTGAGCGGTCAGCAGACCCACGTGGAGATCCTGCTGGTGGAGGTCGCCTACTCCGACAGCGAGGACCGCGAGCTCTACCAGGTGCCCCTGGCCCACTACGCACACCCGCAGGAGCGGCTCGGCCACGCGCTCGTGGGCACCTGGGAGGACCCGGCGAGCCCCGGCACCTTCCGGCACGTCTACGACGCGCTCCACGACCGCGAGGCGATGGCGCTGTGGCTCGAGGCGTTCGCCCTCAGCGGTCGCGGGGAGAGCACGAACGAGTCGCTGCTCTTCCACACCCTGCCGGATGTCGAGATCGACGTGGAGGCCCACTCGACCCTCTTCACCGGGGAGCAGTCGAACTCGTCGGTGCGGTTCGGTGAGGACTCGGTGATGAAGGTGTTCCGCAAGGTCACGCCCGGGGTCAACCCGGACATCGCCATCCACGACGTCCTCACCCTGGCCGGCTCCGACCACGTGGCAGCGCTCTACGGGTGGCTCGACGTCGTCGACGACGAGGCGGACGCGGTGATCCAGCTCGCCATGCTCCAGCAGTACCTGCGCACCGCGAGCGACGGCTGGGAGCTCGCCCTGGTCAGCGTCCGCGACCTCTTCGCCGAGGGCGACCTGCATCCCGACGAGGTGGGAGGCGACTTCGCCGGCGAGGCGGCGCGTCTCGGGACCGCGCTGCGGGAGACCCACGAGGTGCTGGCCGAGCACTTCCCGGTCGCCGAGCGTGGCCGCGAGGAGCTCGAGGCGCTCGCCGGCCAGATGCACCGGCGCCTCGACGACGCCCTGACCGTGGCCGAGGGTGTCGAGCCCTACGAGCAGCTCCTCCGGGCGACCTACGACCGGATCCCCACCCTCGAGGGCGTCCGGGTGCAGCAGGTGCACGGGGACCTGCACCTGGGGCAGACGCTGCGCACGGTGCGCGGGTGGAAGATCGTGGACTTCGAGGGTGAGCCGGCCCGACCCCTGGCGGAGCGGCTGCGGCCCGACTCGGTGTGGCGCGACGTCGCCGGGATGCTGCGCTCCTTCGACTACGCCCCCCGGGTCTCGGTCAAGAACCATCCCGGCGAGGGGGCCAACGCCCAGCTCAGCTACCGGGCCAAGGAATGGTCGATCCGCAACCAGACCGCCTTCCTGGAGGCCTACGCCCCCGAGGGCCTGACCGACTCCGAGCAGACCCTCCTCGGGGCGTACGTCGCGGACAAGGCCGTCTACGAGTGCGCCTACGAGGCGCGCAACCGACCCGGGTGGGTCGAGATCCCCCTGGCCGCCCTCGCGCAGCTCTCCCAGGAGCCACCACGTGGCCGCACGGCCAGCGACCCCACCGACACGAGCGGAGTGAACGCATGACGGGACCCGGAGAGCTCGACATCCACCTGATCAACGAGGGTCGGCACGAGGAGCTGTGGCAGGTCCTCGGTGCCCAGGTCGTCGAGACCGGCACCGCGTTCTCCGTGTGGGCCCCTCACGCCCAGGAGGTCCAGGTCGTCGGGGACTTCAACGGCTGGGACGGCACCCCCCTCGACCCCATCGGCAGCTCGGGGATCTGGCACGCGCAGGTGGCGGGGGTGACCGGCGGCGAGCGCTACAAGTTCCGCATCCGCGGTGCCGACGGCGTCTGGCGCGACAAGGCCGACCCGATGGCGTTCCACACCCAGGTCCCGCCCGAGACGGCCTCGGTGGTCTTCCGCTCCGACTACGAGTGGCAGGACCAGGAATGGATGGAGTCCCGAGTCGGGCGCCGGCCGGTCGAGGAACCGATGGCGGTCTACGAGCTGCACCTGGCCTCCTGGCGGCGGCACCCGGACGGCCGCCTCTACACCTGGGAGGAGATCGCCGACAGCCTGGTCCCCTACGTGCAGGACCTCGGGTTCACCCACGTCGAGCTGATGCCGGTGATGGAGCACCCCTTCGGCGGCTCCTGGGGCTACCAGGTCACCTCCTACTTCGCGCCCACCTCGCGCTTCGGGGACCCGGACGGGTTCCGGCTCCTCGTCGACCGGCTGCACCGCGCGGGCATCGGGGTGATCGTGGACTGGGTGCCGGCGCACTTCCCGAAGGACGAGTTCGCCCTCGCCCGCTTCGACGGCACCCCGCTCTACGAGGACCCCAACCCCTCTCGCGGCGAGCACCCGGACTGGGGCACCTACGTCTTCAACTTCGGGCGACGGGAGGTCCGCAACTTCCTGGTCGCCAACGCCCTCTTCTGGCTCGAGGAGTTCCACGTGGACGCCCTGCGCGTCGACGCGGTCGCCTCGATGCTCTATCTCGACTACTCCCGCGAGCCCGGTCAGTGGAGCCCCAACGTGCACGGCGGGCGGGAGAACCTGGAGGCGGTCAACTTCCTCCAGGAGATGAACGCCACCGTCTACAAGCGGGTGCCGGGCGCCTTCACCATCGCCGAGGAGTCCACGTCCTGGCCCGGGGTCACCCGCCCCACCTCCGACGACGGACTCGGCTTCGGCTTCAAGTGGAACATGGGCTGGATGCACGACTCCCTCGCCTACGTGCAGCGCGACCCGGTGTACCGCGGCCACCATCACGGTGAGCTGACCTTCCCGCTGGTCTACGCCTGGTCGGAGAACTACGTGCTGCCGATCAGCCACGACGAGGTGGTGCACGGCAAGGGCTCGCTGCTGCGCAAGATGCCCGGCGATCGCTGGCGGCAGCTGGCCAACCTGCGGGCCTACCTGGCCTACATGTGGGCCCACCCAGGCAAGCAGCTGCTCTTCATGGGCAGCGAGTTCGGCCAGGAGGCCGAGTGGGCGGAGGCCCGCGAGCTCGACTGGTGGCTCCTCGACCACCCCGAGCACCGGGGCGTCAGCGACCTGGTGCGGGAGATGAACCGGGTCTACCGGGACTCCCCCGCGCTGTACGCGCAGGACAATGACCCGCACGGCTTCGCGTGGCTGGAGTCGCACGACGCCGGCGGCAACGTCTTCGCCTTCGTCCGGCGGGCCCCCGGCGCGCCCGACCTCGTCTGCGTCACCAACTTCGCGGCCGTCCCCCACGAGGGCTACCGTCTGGGGCTCCCCGAGGCCGGGGTGTGGCGGGAGGTCCTCAACACCGACGCCGAGGCCTACAGCGGCTCGGGGGTGGGGAACCTCGGGTCGGTGAAGGCCACCGCCGAGCCGTGGCACGAGCAGCCGGCGAGCGCCATCCTCACCCTCCCTCCCCTGGCCACGCTGTGGCTTCGTCCCGAGTCCTCCGCGGTCACGGGGTCGCAGCTAGGGTGACGCGCGTGAGCCCCGAACCCACCGTGCGCACCGTGAGCGAGGGAGTGGCCAGGGTCTCCTGGCCCGAAGGGCTGCACGCCGACGACTTCCGCACCGCGGTGGCGCAGCTCACCCTGCTCGTCGAGCAGGCGCTGACGCGACACAGCCGGGTGGAGGCGTGGGTCTCTCCCGACGACGCCGAGGGTCAGCGCCTGGCCACCTGGGCGGGCCTGCACCGCGAGGGCGTGATGCGCGGCGCCGCCCAGGAGGCCGGAGGGCTCGAGGACCGCATCGTCTACGCCCGCCTGAGCACCGACGTCCCCCTCGCCGAACCGGGCGGCTTCCGCGCACTCCTCAACTCCTTCCTGCCTCGCAAGCGGGCGATCAGCCAGCTCCTGCTCCGCGACCAGGAGGGGCGCGTGCTGATGTGCCGGCTCACCTACAAGGAGGACTGGGACCTGCCCGGCGGAGTGGTGGAGGTCGGCGAGTCCCCGCAGTCGGCGGTGGCACGCGAGGTGGAGGAGGAGCTCGGGCTCTCGGTGGCACCGGGTCGCCTGCTGCTCACCGACTGGCTCCCGTCCTGGGGCGGCTGGGACGACGCCCTCTGCCTGGTCTTCGACGGAGGGGTGGTGGACGGGTCCGTCCTCGGCTCCGTGGTCCGGCAGGAGCGCGAGATCGCCGGGGTGCAGTTCTGCGCTCCCGACGAGGTGCGCCGCCACGCCGCCGACTTCACCGCCAGACGGGTGGAGGCTGCGCTGGCCGCCCTCGGCGACGGTCCGGGCTACACCGAGTCCGGCCGCTGAGGCTGCCCCGGTTCGAGCGGCGTCCCGGGACCGGCAGACGCACCGGGGCCCACGGGTGTTGGATGGACCCATGGGATGGGTGACCGACTTCAGCCAGGGCAACAAGGACCAGAAGGACCTGCTGGGTGGCAAGGGTGCCAACCTCGCGGAGATGACCAACCTGGGGCTTCCGGTCCCACCGGGCTTCACCATCTCCACCGAGGCCTGCCGCGCCTACCTCCGCGAGGGTGGCTCACCCGAGGGGCTCCGCGACGAGGTCAGCGCGCACCTCGACGCCCTGGAGCGGAGCATGGGGCGCCGCCTGGGTGACGCCGAGGACCCGCTCCTGGTCAGCGTCCGCTCGGGTGCGAAGTTCTCGATGCCGGGAATGATGGAGACGGTCCTCAACATCGGCCTCAACGACGCGTCGGTGCAGGGCCTGGCGGCACGCAGCGGCAACCCCCGCTTCGCCCAGGACTCCTACCGGCGGCTGCTGCAGATGTTCGGGGCCACCGTCCTGCACGTCGACGCCGAGCACTTCTCCCGGGCGCTGGAGGAGGCCAAGGCGGCCAAGGGCACCGACTCGGACCTCGACCTGGACACCGACGACCTCGCCCGCCTCGTGCGCGACTTCGAGGGCATCATCGGCGAGCACGCCGGCCGCCCCTTCCCCCAGGACCCTCGCGAGCAGCTGGAGCTGGCGATCCGTGCCGTCTTCGACTCCTGGAACACCGACCGCGCCCGCCTCTACCGGCGCCAGGAGCGGATCCCGGAGGATCTCGGCACGGCGGTCAACGTCCAGGCGATGGTCTTCGGGAACTTCGGCATGGACTCCGGCTCCGGGGTCGCCTTCACCCGCGACCCCGCCTCCGGGGACCAGGGCGTCTACGGCGACTACCTCCAGAACGCCCAGGGCGAGGACGTGGTCTCCGGCATCCGCAACACGGTCTCGCTGGCGGACTTCGCCCGGCTCGACCGGCGCTCGCACGACGAGCTGCTGGAGATCATGGCCACCCTGGAGCGGCACTACCGCGACATGTGCGACATCGAGTTCACCGTGGAGAGCGGCAAGCTCTGGATGCTCCAGACCCGGGTCGGCAAGCGGACTCCCGAGGCTGCGTTCCGGATCGCGCGGCACATGCGCGAGGAAGGGACGATCGACGCGGACGAGCAGCTGCGCCGGGTGACGGGCGAGCAGCTCGCCAGCCTGATGTTCCCCCGCTTCGACGACTCGGGCGAGCGGCAGCTCGTCGCCGTCGGGATGAACGCCTCCCCCGGCGCGGCGGTCGGCCGGGTCGTCTTCGACTCCCCCACCGCGGTGGAGTGGGCCGGGCGCGGCGAGCCGGTGATCCTGCTGCGCAAGGAGACCAACCCCGACGACCTCTCCGGCATGGTCGTCGCCGCGGGCATCCTGACCAGCCGTGGCGGCAAGACCAGCCACGCCGCGGTGGTCGCGCGCGGCATGGGCCGCACCTGCGTCTGCGGCGCGGAGAGCCTCGACGTGGACGCGGAGGCCCGGGAGGCGCGGATCCGCGGGGGCGGGGTGATCCGGGAGGGCGACACGCTGTCGATCGACGGGGCCACCGGCGAGGTCTTCCTGGGCGAGGTGGCGGTGACCCCCTCGCACGTGGTCCGTCACTTCGAGGGCGAGGAGGTCGACGAGGACGTGGTCGGCGCCGTCGCGGAGGTGATGGCGCACGCCGACAGACGGCGCCGCATGGGGGTCCGCGCCAACGCCGACACCGCGGAGGACGCGGCCCGGGCACGCCGCTTCGGCGCGGAGGGCATCGGACTGTGCCGGACCGAGCACATGTTCCTCGGAGACCGGCGCGGGCTCGTGGAGGACCTCATCGTCGCCGAGGACGAGGAGTCGCGGCAGGCCGCCCTCGACGCGCTGCTGCCGAGGCAGCGAGAGGACTTCACAGGGATCCTGGAGGCGATGGACGGCCTCCCGGTCACGATCAGGCTCATCGACCCTCCCCTGCACGAGTTCCTGCCCGACTACACCGAGCTCTCGGTCAAGGTGGCGCTGGCCGAGTCGACCGGTGGCGCCTCGGAGCACGACCTCACGCTGCTCTCCCACGTCCGGCGCCTGCACGAGCAGAACCCGATGCTAGGGCTGCGCGGGGTGCGTCTCGGCATCCACATCCCCGGCCTCTTCGTCATGCAGGCCCGAGCGATCCTGGAGGCGTCCGCCGACCGCATCGAGGCGGGCGGGCGGCCGCTGCCGGAGATCATGGTCCCGCTCGTGGCCAGCGTCCGCGAGCTCGACGTGGTCAAGCGCGACATCCTCCGGGTCGCCGAGGAGGTGCAGTCCCGGCGTGGTGTCGAGATCGACCTCAAGATCGGCACCATGATCGAGCTCCCGCGGGCCGCGTTCCTCGCCGACCGCATCGCCCGGTCCGCCGAGTTCTTCTCCTTCGGCACCAACGACCTGACCCAGATGGCCTGGGGCTTCTCGCGCGACGACGTGGAGGCGAAGTTCTTCTCCCAGTACTTCGAGCACGGCATCTTCGACGTCTCCCCCTTCGAGTCGCTGGACACGCTCGGGGTCGGCGGGATGGTCCGGATGGGCACGGAGAAGGGCCGCTCGACCAAGCCGGACCTCAAGGTGGGGGTCTGCGGGGAGCACGGCGGCGACCCGGCCTCGATCCACTTCTTCGAGGCCACCGGGCTCGACTACGTCTCCTGCTCCCCGTTCCGGGTCCCCGTGGCCCGTCTGGAGGCCGGCCGAGCGGTCCTCACCGACGACTGAGGCGGGTCAGAAGAGCGCGGACGCCAGGTTCTGCCGGCCCTTCAGCACCCGGGGGTCGTCGTTCCCGACGGCCGCGAAGAGCCCCAGCAGGTGGTCCCGCGCACGCTCGCGGTCCGTGCCGGAGCTCCGTCGTACCAGGTCGACCAGACGGGCGAACGCGTCCTCGACGTGTCCCCCCAGCATGTCGAGGTCGGCGACGAGCGTCTGCGCGTCCACGTCGTCCGGGGAGGCGGCCGCCGCCGCCCTCGCCTCGGCGAGGTCGACGCCGCGGGTGCGCAGCAGGACCTTCGCCATGGCCAGCCCTGCCGCAGCCTCGACGTCGGCGGGGTTGGCGTCGACCAGCTTCTGGTACTCCGCGACCGCGCGGTCGATGTCGCCCTCGCCCAGCGCGTCCTGGGCGGCGGCATACCGCGGGTCGACCTCGTCGCCCTCCTCGGCCGCCGCGCCGTGCCGGGGCTGGTGCCGACCGGTGATCCCCTGCACGGTGAGCTGCTGGGCCACCTGGGTCAGCGCCGTGCGGAGCTCCTCCAGGGGGACCACGTCCTGCAGCAGGGGCATGGGCCGGCCGTCCACCACCGCCACCACGAGGGGGATCGACGGGATCTGCATCGCCTGGGCGATCTCCGGGACCGCGTCGACGTCGACGAGGCCCACGAGGAACCTGCCCTCGAGCTCGTCGGAGAGGGTGCGCAGGTCGTCGGCGAGCTGGCCGCTCTCCGGCATCCGGGTCCGCGAGTAGAAGACCAGCAGCACGGGCGCGGTCATGGACGCCTCGAGGACGCCCTGGAAGTTGGCCTGGTCGATGTCCACGGCGTAGGCGGAGCCTCCGCCTGCGTGGCCCGCACCTGCGGGCGCTCCGGGGGGCACGGGGGCCCCGGCAGGCGGTGCGGGGCGCTTGAGCGCCGAGAGGTCGATGGCCCCGGGGCGAGAGAACGGCTGCTGCGTCATGGCCCCATTGTCGCGGACGGCCAGTGAGCGGCGGAGCGGGGTGGGCCTTTTCTTGAGGTTCGGCGGAACTTCAGCGGCCGGATCGGTCCGCTCGATCCCGATACTCGAACCGCCACGACCCTCCCTCGGCACCCCCGTGACTCAGGCCAGTCCGAACTCGGCAGCCTCCTCCCACAGCTCGTCGCGCACCGACGGATGCGCGGCCCGGGTGATGAGGTGGCGCGCCTGCTCGCGCTGGTCGTGACCGAAGACCTCGGCCACGCCCTGCTCGGTGACCACCGCGCTCATCTGGAACGAGGTCAGCGGCTCCTCGACCATCGGGACGATCGTGGAGAGGTCGGCCTTGGGGTGCCAGGACTTCAGCGCTATCAGCGCCTGACCGCCCCGGCTGTGGAGAGCGCCGACGATGAAGTCGGTCTGGCCACCGAAGCCCGAGTGGATCCGGGCGTTGATCCGCGAGGCGTTGGCCTGCCCGAACAGGTCGACCTGGAGCGCGGTGTTGACACTGGTCATCTGGTGGTTGTGAGCGATCCGGGCGGGGTCGTTCGTGGTCTCGGTGCGCAGCATCTCGACCCGGGGGTTGTCGTGGACCCACTCCAGCAGCTCGGCGGAGCCGAAGAGGAACGACGACCGGATCGGCACCGAGCTGTCCAGCGCCCCCGCCCGCTCCAGGGCGAGGACACTGTCGGAGAACATCTCGGTCCAGATCCGCAGCCCGGTACGGCCGGCCAGACCGTGCAGGGTGGCGTCCGGGACGGCCCCGATGCCCGCCTGCATCGTCGAGCCGTCGCGCACCCGGGCGGCCACCAGCGAGCCGATCAGGGCCGACTCGTCGTCGACGGGCAGGCTCGCCGCTGTGGGCAGCGCCCCGTCCGCGGCCACCGTCAGGTCCAGGTGGTCCACCGGGACCAGGGCGTCGCCGTAGGTCCACGGCATCTCCGAGTTGACCTGGGCGATCACCTTCCCGCCCCGGGCCCGGGCCGCCTCGATCGCGGCCGGCAGCACGTTGACCTCGACACCGAGCGAGACGAAGCCGTCGCGCGGCACGGTGGTGTGCAGCACCACGAGGTCCGGGGCCTGGAGGCCGTGGAAGAGGGTGGGCACCAGGGAGAGGCGCGACGGCACGTAGCGGAGCCGAGGACTCCGGCGCTGTCCCGGACCCACGAAGGAGGTCTCGAGCTCGACTCCCTCACGGTCGGGCAGTCCGGGCTGGCCGTTGAGCGCCCACAGGCGGTAGCGGTCGAGCCCGGCGTCCACGAGATCCAGCAGGTGCCACGGCGTCGCGTGGTTGCCGGTCACCACGACACGGGGGTTCTCGGGCAGGGCGGCGAGGAGGTCGTTGAGGGTCACGGCGGCATTCCATCAGGTCTGGACCTGCCCTTCCCAGCGACCCACGCTGGATGGTAGAAACTGCGCAACCCGTCTACTGCCGCACGACGGGTCCTGCCGCACCCGCTCGGTGGCTCCGCCGCCGCGCGTTCGGACTCCTGGAGGGGATGTCGTGATCGACATCGGCTTTGACTTCACCTCTCGACACGTCCTGGTGACCGGCGGTACCAGGGGTCTCGGGCTGACCGTCGCCCAGGCATTCCTCGACGCCGGCGCCCGGGTCTCCGTGACGGGGTGCAAGATCCTCCCGTCTCTCTACGACGCCGATCTGAGTCGCTTCGACTACCACCAGCTCCGCCTGACGAGCAGCGATGCCATCGACTCCTTCGTCGACCGGATCGGTGCCGTCGACGTCCTCGTCAACGCGGCCGGCGCCCGCCTCGACAACACGCTCGAGGCGCACGAGCGTGAGTTCATGGCCCACTCGGCCCGGCTCGGCTTCGTCGGACCACTGCGCCTGACCCACCAGCTGCGCCAGCGCCTCTACTCCTCACCGGCCGGGGGCTCGGTGATCCACACCAGCGCCACGCAGCGGTGGCTGGAGCTCACGCAGACGCCCGCCGACGCGCAGGCCGAGCTCGAGGCCCACACCCAGCGCGCGGGCCGGGCCTGGTCCCGGCTCGGCGCGCGGGTCAACACCGTGCTGTGCTCGCCCCGGATCAGCGTTCCCGCCCAGCCGCGCCACCCCCTGGTGACGACCTCGACGCACGAGGGGTCCCTGCTGACCCGCCGCAAGGTGACGACCTCGCCGGCCACCGCTGAGCAGGTGGCGACCGTGGCCCTCTTCCTGGCGAGCAGCGGGGCCCAGGCGATCAGCGGGCAGACCCTCCAGGTCGAGGCCCGCTGACTCGTCCTCGAGCCGGCGCACCCCTGCGGGGTGCGCTCAGTTGATGACCCTGGGCCCGCGCAGACCGGACCGCTGCACGACCCGCTGGATCGCGTGGTCCCGCTCGTTGGGCCGGCCCACGAAGCGGATGTCGCGCAGCCCCTGCTCCTGAGCGGCGGACTCGAAGCAGAAGTGTCCGTAGCCGAGGATCCGGCCGACGAGCGGCTTGCTCACCGTGATGTCGAGGATGCGGGAGAGCGGCATCGTGGCGTGCTGCCGGGAGAAGACGCCATGCACGCGGAAGACCCGCATGTTGGTGATCACGAACCGGTCCATGTGCTCACCCAGGGCCCGCCACCCCGCGTGCAGGGCCACCGCCGCGGCCACGAGCATCGGCAGCCACGCCAGGTCGACGTGGACGAAGGGGACGGTCGCCAACAGCGCCCCGGCGACGAGAAGCTCCAGTGCGGCCCGCACGTAGGCCGTCCAGTGGTGCCGCACCTCGTCGACGACCACCTCGCCCTCGTCGCGCAGGAGGTACTGCCCGATGTCAGGGTCGGTCAGGAGACCCATCACGGCCACGCACGAGCAGGACCTCGCCGGCGCAGACCCATCAGAGCGCGCCGAAGAAGTCGATGATCGCCTCGAAGAGCCTGACCAGCAGGTCCCACGCCGTGGTCGCGGTGGACTCCGCCGCGTCCGCGAGACCACGGGGGTCGGTGAACATCCAGAACCCGAGGAAGACCACGAGCAGGACGAGGAACGTCTTCTTGGGGTTCATCTGCGAGACTCCGTCCGGTTCAGGTCACAGATCGACCCATTGCTACCAGGTGATGAGCAGGGGTGTGGGGAGGCGCGCTGCCGGTACCGCCGGCCGTGCGCGGCGGGTGTGCTACAGAGCCTCCAGCAGCCGATCGGCCGCGGCGTAGGGATCCAGCTCGCCCGCCGCCACCCCCTCGGCCAGGGCGTCGAGCGAGGCGTGCCCATGCAGTCCGGCCCACCGGCCACGCAGCGAGGCGACCGCGATCGCCTCGACCTCCTGACGGGCGCGGCGCCGTTGCCTCACCTCGCGGGCGCCGGTGGCCTGCGACCAGGCCAGGTGGGCCGCGAGCCCCTCCACGACCTCACCGATCCCCTCCCCCGCGCGGGCGACGGTGCGCACGATGGGCGGTCGCCAGTCGCCCTCGCGCCGGTCGGTCATCGCCAGCATGGTGCGAAGCTCGCGGCGGACCTGGTCGGCACCCTCCCGGTCCGACTTGTTCACCACGTAGAGGTCACCGATCTCGAGGATCCCGGCCTTGGCGGCCTGGATCCCGTCTCCCATGCCGGGGGCCAGCAGCACCACCGTGGTGTCGGCGAGGCCGGCCACCTCGACCTCGCTCTGGCCCACGCCCACGGTCTCCACCAGCACCACGTCGAAGCCGGCGGCGTCCAGGACCCTGACCGCCTGGGGAGTCGCCCAGGCGAGCCCGCCCAGGTGGCCTCGCGAGGCCATCGACCGGATGAAGACACCGGGGTCCGTCGCGTGGTCCTGCATCCGCACCCGGTCACCCAGCAGCGCTCCCCCGGAGAACGGGGAGGACGGGTCGACGGCCAGCACGCCCACCCGGCGCCCCGCCCTGCGCAGCTCCCCGACCAGGGCGCTGGTCGTGGTCGACTTCCCCACGCCCGGCGAGCCGGTGAGCCCCACCACGTGGGCCCTCCCGGCGAACGGGGTCAAGGCGGCCGTGGCCTCCCGCAGCAGCGGCGACTCGTCCTCGACCAGCGAGATCAGCCGGGCCACCGCCCTGGGGTCGCCCGACCGCGCGCCGGAGACGAGAGCGGGGACCGACGCCGTGCGGCGTCGGTCCCCGGTCGTCGGTGTCACGCCTGCGGGACCCGGATGATCAGCGCGTCGCCCTGGCCGCCACCGCCGCAGAGGGCGGCCGCGCCGATGCCGCCGCCGCGGCGCTTCAGCTCCAGCGCCAGGTGCAGCACGATCCGGGCACCGGACATGCCGACCGGGTGACCCAGGGCGATCGCGCCGCCGTTGACGTTCACCTTCTCCTCGTCGACGCCGAGCTCGCGGGCCGAGGAGATCCCGACCGCCGCGAACGCCTCGTTGATCTCGAACAGGTCGATGTCCTGCACCGAGATCCCCTCCTTCTGCGCGGCCTTGGCGATCGCCTCGGCGGGCTGCAGCTGCAGGGTCGAGTCGGGACCGGCGACCTGCCCGGAGGCACCGATCTCGGCGAGCCAGGTCAGGCCCAGCTCCTCGGCCTTGGCCTTGCTCATCACGACCACGGCGCAGCCGCCGTCGGAGATCTGGGAGGCGGAGCCGGCCGTGATGGTCCCCTCCTTGGAGAACGCCGGGCGCAGGGCGCCGAGCGACTCGACGGTGGTCTCGGCGCGCACCCCCTCGTCGGTGTCGACGGTGACCTCGCCGCGACGCGACGTGACGACCACGGGCACGATCTCGTCGTCGAAGACGCCGTCCTTCTGCGCCACGGCGGCGAGCCGGTGGCTGCGGGCGGCGAAGGTGTCCTGCTCCTCCCGGGTCAGGTTGGCGGACGCGGCGTTGCACTCCTCGGTGAGCAGGCCCATGGCCTGGTTGGTGAACTGGTCGAAGAGCGCGTCGTAGGCCATCGAGTCGACCAGCGCGGTGTCGCCGTACTTGAACCCCTCGCGGGACTTGGGGAGCAGGTGCGGGGCCTGGGTCATCGACTCCATGCCGCCGGCCACGACGATCTCGTGCTCGCCCGCACGGATCAGCTGGTCGGCCAGGGCGATCGCGTTGATCCCCGAGAGGCAGACCTTGTTGATCGTCAGCGCGGGGACGCCCATGGGAATCCCACCCTTGACGGCGGCCTGGCGCGCGCTGATCTGACCGGTGCCGGCCTGGATGACGTGGCCCATGATCACGTACTCGACCTGGTCGCCGGTGACGCCCGCCCGCTCGAGTGCGGCCTTGATCGCGACGCCGCCCAGGTCGGCCGCGGACTGGTCCTTCAGACCACCCAGAAGACGCCCGATGGGGGTCCGCGCCCCCGCGACGATGACGGAAGTGTTGCTCGACATGCTGGGATGCCTCCTGTGCTGGCGGGTGAAGTACGAGCGAGCCTAACCCCAGCAACGCCCCCCCCAGCGGGTGTCCCTGATGTGGACCTCCCGCCCGGGCCCTCGGGACGGCAGGTGACCATAGGCCCCATGAGCGCACCTCTGGAGATCCCCGACCACCTGTTCACCGCCATCGACCACGTGGGCATCGCCGTCCCCGACCTGGACGAGGCGATCGCCTTCTACCGGGACACCTTCGGCATGCGGGTGGCCCACGAGGAGACCAACGAGGAGCAGGGGGTGCGCGAGGCGATGATCGCCGTGGGCGACTCGGGCTCGGCGATCCAGCTCCTGGCCCCCCTGGACGAGACCTCGACCATCGCGAAGTTCCTCGCGCGCTCGGGGCCCGGCCTCCAGCAGCTGGCCTACCGCGTCACCGACGTGGAGGCGGTCAGCGAGATCCTGCGCAGCCGAGGCGTCCGTCTCCTCTACGACGCACCCCGGCGCGGGACGGCCGGCTCGCGCATCAACTTCGTGCACCCCAAGGACGCCGGCGGCGTCCTGGTCGAGCTGGTCGAGCCCGCTGCCGACGGTCACTGACCCCGCGACGACGTCGCCGCCGCCCGCCACCAGCGGCCGTAGGCGGGCGCCGCCCTCCCGTCTTCTCTGTGCGCTCAGCCGTCGCCGACCGACCGCCGGGGGCCGTAGCGTGGGTATGACCTGCCGCACAATGGGTTACATCACAGTTACCGACGGGTAATCTTCGCCCATCACACCACCCCGCGAGCCCAGTACTAGGAGACCAGACCAGTGCAGAACATCCTCGATGCCATCCTCGCCGGCGACACGGCGCCGGAGGACTTCGCCAACCTCGAGCTGCCCGAGTCCTACCGGGCCGCGACCGTGCACAAGGACGAGGTCGACATGTTCGAGGGCCTCGCGACCCGCGACAAGGACCCGCGCAAGTCGATCCACGTCGAGGACGTCGCGCTGCCCGAGCTGGGCCCGGGCGAGGCCCTGGTCGCGGTGATGGCCTCCGCGATCAACTACAACACCGTCTGGACCTCGATCTTCGAGCCCGTCTCCACCTTCGGCTTCCTGGAGCGCTACGGCCGCCTCAGCCCGCTCACCAAGCGGCACGACCTGCCGTACCACGTGGTCGGCTCCGACCTCTCCGGCGTCGTCCTCAAGACCGGCCCCGGCGTGACCAAGTGGAAGCCGGGCACCGAGGTCGTCGCGCATTGCCTCTCGGTCGAGCTCGAGGGCCCCGAGGGCCACGACGACACGATGATGGACCCCGAGCAGCGCATCTGGGGCTTCGAGACCAACTTCGGGGGCCTCGCCCACGTCGCGCTGGTCAAGGCCAACCAGCTCATGCCGAAGCCGGCCCACCTCACCTGGGAGGAGGCTGCCTCCCCCGGGCTCGTCAACTCCACCGCCTACCGCCAGCTGGTCTCCAGGAACGGCGGCGCCATGAAGCAGGGCGACAACGTCCTGGTCTGGGGCGCCTCGGGCGGCCTCGGGGGCTTCGCCACCCAGTACGCCCTCAACGGCGGCGCCACCCCCATCTGCGTGGTCTCCAACGAGGAGAAGGCCAAGATCGCCCGGTCCATGGGAGCCGAGCTGATCATCAACCGCTCCGAGGAGAACTACCAGTTCTGGAAGGACGAGCACACCCAGGACCCGAAGGAGTGGAAGCGGTTCGGCGCCAAGATCCGCGAGCTCACCGGCGGCGAGGACATCGACATCGTCTTCGAGCACCCGGGCCGCGAGACCTTCGGCGCCAGCGTCTACGTGACCCGCAAGGGCGGCACCATCACCACCTGCGCCTCCACCACGGGCTACATGCACGAGTACGACAACCGCTACCTGTGGATGAACCTCAAGCGCATCGTCTCCTCCCACTTCGCCAACTACCGCGAGTCGTGGGAGGCCAACCGCCTCATCGCCCAGGGCAAGATCCACCCGACCGTGTCGCGGACCTACACCCTCGACGAGGTCGGCCAGGCCGCGCTCGACGTCCACAACAACGCCCACCAGGGCAAGGTCGGCGTCCTCTGCCTCGCCCCGCAGGAGGGGATGGGCGTGCGCGACGAGGAGATGCGCGCCGAGCACATCACCGCGATCAACCGCTTCCGCGGCGTCTGAGCACTCTCCGCAGCACCACCTCCGACACACCCCGGACCGCGACCGGCTTTCCATCGCCGGTGTCCCGCGAGCCGGGGTGTGTCTGTTGGCCCGATCCGTCACACTGGGGTGAGCACCAGACCACCCCGACCCCAGAAAGGGTGCCCCGCACATGAGCCGCGACGAGGGCCTGTCCATCTTCGACCAGGACGACTCCGGAGATCCCTCCGACGACGCTCCCACCCAGCGCCTCGACGTCGTGTCCGAGAAGCCGGCAGCGACCGAGCGCACCCAGGTGCAGCCGGTGGTGACCAGGGCGGCGGCTCCGGCCCGTGCCGCCGCGCCCTCGGGCGCCGCCCCCTCGGGCGCCGCCCCCTCGGGCGCCGCGCCGATGCCGTCCCTCCCGATGGTGCGACGCGGCGGCTACGACAAGGACGCCGTCGACCGCGTGATCAAGAGCCTGCTCACCGAGAAGGCCGAGGCGGCCGGCGGCCGCAGCGCGGCCGAGCAGCGACTGAAGGCGCTCGAGGAAGAGGTGGAGCGGCTCCGCAGGTCGCTGGACGAGGCCGAGAACCCGACGTACGCGGGCCTGGGGGGCCGCGCCGCGTCGATGCTCAAGCTCGCCGAGGACGAGGCCACCGACGTGCGTGGCGCCGCCGAGCGCGACGCCCAGGACATCCGCGACCAGGCCCACCGGGACGGTCGGGCGATCAAGGCCGAGGCCGCCCGGGAGGCCGAGGACATGCGCATCGTCCAGCTCAAGGAGCTGGAGGAGAGCCGCACCCGCATCCTGGCCGACGCCGAGCAGGAGCGCTCCCTGGCGCGCAGCGAGGCCGAGGACCTGCGCGCCTCCGCGCAGCGGGAGGCCGAGCAGCTGCGGCTGGCCGCCCAGCAGGAGACCAACGACCTGCGCACCACCGCCAAGCGTGAGGCCGAGCAGGCGCGTGCCGCCGCCGACCGCGAGGTCCAGGAGGCACGACGCACCCTGGCCGTGGAGAAGGAGCGCCTGGCCCGGGAGGCCACCGAGCACCACTCCAACGCCACCGCCGAGACCGCCCGACTGGTCAAGGAGGCCGAGGAGCGCGCCACCGCCGCCGAGAAGCGGGCCCGCGAGGCGATCACCCAGGCGAGCAGCCAGCGTCAGCAGGCCCAGACCGAGGCCGACGCCATGCTCGCTCGGGCGCGGCGCGAGGCGCAGCAGATCGTCACCTCCGCCAAGACGCAGGCCGAGTCGATCGCCGCCAGCGGCCACGCCGAGGCCGAGCGCGAGCTGGCGGCCATCAAGGCCGAGGTGGAGAGGATGTCGAAGCGCCGGGACGCCATCACCGCCCAGCTGGGGGCGTTGCGCGACGTGGTCGCGGGCTTCGCGGCCGACGACGAGTCCTGACCGGAGCTCGGCTGCGCCTCAGCGCGGCGAGGCGTCGAGCCCGAGGAACCGGGCCAGCACCTCGAAGAAGACGTCGGGCTGCTCGGAGTGGACCCAGTGCCCGGCCTTCTTCACCGTGACCCGTCGCACCCGGGGAAAGAGCCGTTCCATCTCGGCGGCGTGCTCGTCCCCGACGTAGTCGGAGTCGGCCCCGGCCACCCAGAGCACCGGGCCGTCGTAGGACGGGTGCCCGGCGAGCCCGGCGTCGGGCCATCCGCCGATCACGTCGAGCTGGCGCCCCAGCAGCTCCAGGTTGACCTGCCAGCGCCACCGGTCCCCGTCACGGCGCAGGTTCTGCAGGAGGAAGCCGCGCACCGACGGGTCCGGCACGGCCCCGGCCAGCTGCTCGTCCGCCTCGTCGCGTCGGGAGAGCCGACCGAGGTCGATGCCCTGCATCGCCTCGATGAAGCCGGCGAACTCGCCGACCCGTCGATAGGCGACGGGGGCGATGTCGACCACGCAGAGCCGCGCCACCCGCTCGGGGTGGCGCAGGGCGGTCAGCATCGCGACCTTCCCCCCCATCGAGTGGCCGACCAGGGCAGCGGGCTCCGTCTCGTCCAGCAGGCCGGCGACCAGGTCGGCGTCGGCGACCAGGTCGAGCTGCGAGGTCCAGGCCGACCGTCCGTGGTTGGGCAGGTCGACCAGGGTGACCCGGCGCCCCGCCGACGCCGTCCGCTTGCCGAGCTGGGTCCAGTTCCGGCCCTGCCCGAAGAGGCCGTGGCAGAAGACCACCGGCGGGCCGGAGTCGCCCAGCTCCACGGTGTGCAGGTCGTGGGCCCCCGTCGAGGGGCTCTGCTGCGTCACGCTCAGAAGTCGAAGCCGTCGAACATGTCGCCGAGGCCCTCGCCGATGCCGCCCAGCATGTCGCCGACGCCCTCGCCCAGTGCGCCCAGCCCCTCGCCGAGCCCGTCGAGGCCCCCGCTGAACATCATGCCCATGAACATCCACTGCATCGGGCCGAAGGCACCGTAGTAGCCCATCGCGTAGGGCTGGTATGCCTTGCCCCCCTGCCAGTAGGGCACCCGCTGCGTCCCGACCATCACCTTGCGCACGTCCGGCTCGGCGCCGGCCCGCACGCGCTCGAGGTCGAGGGCACACGCGGGGACCTCGCGCACGGCGCCGCCGGGCGGCGTCCAGGCGACGTCGGCCACGGAGAGCCCGTGCCGGGCGTCGAAGAAGCACGGCGGACGACGCGTCGGCAGCGGCTCGCCGGCGACCCGGGCGCGGACGCACGCCATGGCATAGCGGCCGTCCTCCAGGATCTCGGTGACGTGCCTGACCTGCTCGGGGGCGGTGAGTCTCTCGGTGGCCGCCTTGGCCGACTCGTAGGCGTCCAGCGCCCGCTGGTAGTCGGCCCGGGCACCTGCGTCGAGCTCGTGCGCGCTCACGTCGAGGTCGAGCTCCTGCAGCTCGACGCCCAGGGCGGTCACGTCCTCGTCGACCAGTCGCCGCACCGGCGCGAGCTCGGCGGCGGCTCTCTTCTCCTGTCGGCGACGCGAGGAGCGTGAACCGACCGCGACGGCGCCCACGGCGGCCATCACCACGAGCACGAGCAGCAGGTATTCCATGGAGTCAGCCTACGTGGGAGCGGAAGCGGATCCGGCGCGCCGAACGGTCCCGCTCGCGGGGTCCGGCCCGTCCCCCGATCGGGCCGGCTCCGGCGAGCGTGGCCCCACCCTCTCGCGCGTCCGGGGGCCCGCACATCCGTAGTCCTACGTAATCCGCGTCGGTAACCGATAGATTCCTAGGGTGCTGACACCGTGCGTGGGCCGGGAGAAGGCCCGGGGATCACTCGAGAGGGCTCTGGCGGCCTCTCGGTGGGTCAGCGTCGTGGGACCCCCCGGCTGCGGCAAGACCCTGCTGGTGCGCCACGTGCTGGACGGACGGTCGGAGATCGCCTGGGTCAACGCCGCCGGCCTGCGCTGCGCGGAGGAGGTGCTGCGCGCCTGCCTGCGCCAGCTGGACGCCGACACCGCGCCGGGCGACAGCTACGAAGGCGCCCTGCGCCGCGCGGTGGACGGCACCGACACGGTCCTGGTGGTCGACGGCCTCGAGGTCGACCACCACGAGCTGGGCGTCAGCCTGCAGAAGGTGGTGGAGGCGACCAGCGGGGTCCGGCTCGCGGTGACGGCGCGCGCCATGTCCGGGCAGCCCGACGAGCGCGTGCTGCGCCTGGGGCCGCTGCCGGTGCCAGGCCCCCGGGATCCGCTGGAGGGCCCGGCCTTCGAGCTGTTGTGCTCCAGGGTGGTCTCCGCCGGCGGCCGCCCCCAGGACCTCCAGGGGCACGAGGGCGTGGTGCGCCGTCTGCTCCGGGCGACCGGTGGGCTCCCGCTGATCATCGAGCAGACGGCAGCCCAGATCGCGCTGCTCGGCGTCACCAACGCGGCGCCTGCCGCCTCGCTGGCCACCGCGGTGCAGGCCTCCTACGACCTCCTGGACCCGGACCGGCAGCGATGCTTCCGGCGGCTTGCCCAGATGCCGTTCCCCGTCTCGATCGACGTGCTCGGCGCGATCACCGCGACCGACCGCGCCGAGGCCGCCTCGCTGGCCGCGGGGCTGGCCCGGGTCAGCCTCGTGGAGGTCCTGGCGGACGGGAGGTTCGACATGCTCTCCCCCATCCGCCACCACGGTGCCCACCTGGCCGCGCAGCACGGCGACGCGCCCGAGGCGCTCCGGGGCCTGATGGCCTGGGCGGACCGGGTGGCTCCCGACCACACCAACTTCGGCGCCGGGGACGCACCCTGGCTCCCCGACCTCCCCGCGATGCGTGCCGCCATCGAGGCCGCCGCGGCGGACGCCACGACCCGCGACCTCGGCTACCAGCTCGCCAACCGGATCTTCTCCTCGCTCTACACCGCCATGCGCGCCCGGGAGGCGGTGGAGATCCTCGAGGGGGTGCTGGTCAGTGGCGACGGGCCCGGTGCCATCGGCGCCCAGGTCGCACGGCGCGCCGGGATCGCTGCCTCCGAGGTCCGCGGCACCTACGAGGGGCTCTGGCTGCTGGACCGGGCCGACGAGCACGCGCGCGCCGCCGCCGAGCCGGCCCTCGAGCTCGCCCGCACCGCCTCCATCCGGGCTGAGATGCACCTGGACGCGGGTGACTTCGCCCGCGCCGAGGCCGAGGCCCGCCGGGCCATGGAGCTCGACACGACCGGGCGCTCGATCGCGAGGCAGGCCACCCGCACCCTCATCGACGCCCTGGTCTCCCGCGGCGAGCTGGCGGCCGCCGTCGTGTTGGCGGGAGAGATCATCCCGACCCACGACGGCAGCGACGAGCGCTGGATCAGCCTCTCCGCCCGCACCCTGCTGGGTCGGGTGGCGCTGGAGCAGGGCCGCCTCGCCGAGGCCGAGGCGGCCGCACGTACGGCCGTCGCGGAGTCCCGCCAGCTGGCCGAGGACCGGGTCCGGCTCCTGGCCGAGACACTCCTGCGCCAGGTCGACCCGGACGCCCCGGTCACCACCACCGAGCGGGAGAGCCTCCCGTGGGCGGTCAGGCTGCCGGTGCTCGTGCAGGACGCCCGGGACCTCCTGGAGGCGGGTGATGCCGCCCACGCCGCCGGTCTCGCCGCCGATGTCGTGGTCCTGGCCGACAGCAGCATGCTGGGACGCGACGCCGTGGAGGCCCGGATCATCCTCGCGCACTCCCTGCTGGCCGACCGGGACCTCCCTCAGTCCGCGCACACGTTCCTGGCGGCGCTCGAGCGCGCCACGGCGATGCCGATGCCGCTACGCGTCGCCGACGTGCTGGACGGCCTCGCCGGGATCGCCGCTCTCCTCGAGCACCGGGACTCCCGGCTCCTCGCGGCCGCCGCGGCCGAGATCCGGCGGGCCCGTCAGGCGGTCGCGTGGGGGATCGCCGCGCGGTGCCGGCCCGTCCCCGCGCGGTCGGCCCCGCCGGGATGGGTGGAGGACGGTCACCTGACGCCGGCCGGGCTGGCCGAGGTCATCCGGCTGATGACCACTCTCGTGCAGCCGGGCGCCGCCCCGGAAGGGTCCTCCCCGCTCGACCAGCTGACCCCGGCGGAGCAACAGGTCGCGCACCGGGTGGCGGACGGCCTCACCAGCCGCCAGATCGCCGAGGAGCTCTTCGTCTCCCCCCGAACGGTCGACACCCACCTGGGGCACATCTACCGCAAGCTCGAGATCAACACCCGCGCCCGGCTCGCCGCCATCGTCACCGACATCCGCTGAGTCGGCACGACTAGGAGTAGTCGTGGAAGCCGCGCTTGGTCTTGCGGCCCAGGCGGCCCTCCGCGACGACCTGCTCGAGCAGCGGGGCCGGCGCGAAGCCGGCGTGCTTGAACTCGGCGTGGAGCTCCTTCTGGATCGCGAGCGAGACGTCGTTGCCGACGACGTCGAGGAGCTCGAACGGCCCCATCGGGAAGCCGGCACGCTCCTTGATCACGGCGTCGATGGTGGTCATCTCCGCCTCACCCGACTCCAGCATCTTCACCGCGTCGTTGAGGTAGGGGAAGAGCAGCGCGTTGACGATGAAGCCGGCACGGTCGCCGCAGGAGACCGCGACCTTGCCCACCCGCCCGCAGAGCGCGCGGACGGTCTCGTCGACGACGGGGTCGGTCAGCTCGGTGGTGACCACCTCGACCAGCTTCATGACCGGAGCCGGGTTGAAGAAGTGCATCCCGATGACCCACTCCGGACGCGCCGTGGCCGCCGCGCACTGCGAGATCGGCAGCGACGAGGTGGTGGTGGCGAGGATCGTCCCGGGCTTGCAGATGCGGTCCAGGTCGGCGAAGAGCTGGGTCTTGACCGCGAGGTCCTCCGCGATCGCCTCGACGACCAGGTCGACGTCGGCGAGCGCCTCACGGCTGGTCGCGCCGGTGAGCCTGCCCAGCACCTCGGCCTTGGCCGACTCGTCGAGCTTGCCGCGGGAGACCGCCTTGTCCAGCGACTTGGTGATCAGGGCGACCACGCCGTCGAGCTTCTCCTGGCTCCGGCCGACGTAGACCACGTCGTACCCGCTCTTGGCGAAGACCTCGACGATGCCCGAGGCCATCGTCCCGGTGCCCACGACGCCCACCTTGGCGATCTCGTGGCGCAGCTGGGGCTCCGCCGCCGCCGGGGCGGAGCCGCTCCCCTCGAGGGCGGTGGCACCGGAGGCGACCCGGCCCTCAAGCAGCTCGGCGGGGCGGTGCAGCTCGTCGCCGGTCCGGGCGAACAGGGCCGCCAGCTGGTCGCGCACGGACTCGAGCCCCTGCTCCTCCACGGCCGCCAGCGGGCCGACCGGGTAACCGCATCCGAAGCGCATGGCCGCATCGATGTCGGCGCGGGAGGCGTAGCCCTCGGCGTACATGCGCAGGGCGTGGTTGAGATAGGGCAGGACCAGGGTGTCGCTGATCTGCTCGTTCGAGGCTGCGGTCTCAGTCATGGCGGCATGATGACACGCACGTACCGACCGGTAGTCCCGGCTCACCTGCTGGACGTGGAGATCCGCACCACAGGCGGTCCGGTGCGGTGGGCCCCCCGGCCGCGACCCGGCCGCCGAACCGTGGCGCCGTCCGCCGGGTAGATTGCCTCCCCGTGAGACTCGTCGTTGCCACCTGCCAGGTCGACTACGCCGGCCGCCTGACCGCGCACCTCCCGATGGCCACGCGGGTGCTGATGCTCAAGTCGGACGGCTCGGTGCTGGTACACAGCGACGGCGGCTCCTACAAGCCGTTGAACTGGATGTCCCCTCCCTGCACGGTCCGCGAGGGCACCGTCGAGGTCGAGGGCGCGGACGTCGTGGAGTGGACGGTCACGGGCAAGAACGGCGACACGCTGCGGATCCTCATCGACGAGGTCCACCACGACTCCCGGCACGAGCTGGGGATCGACCCCGGGCTCCAGAAGGACGGGGTCGAGAAGCACCTGCAGGAGCTGCTCGCCGAGCACCCCGCCGCCCTCGCGGACGGCCTGACCCTGGTGCGTCGGGAGTTCCCGACCGCCATCGGGCCGGTGGACCTGATGTGCCGCGACCAGGACGGCGTCAGCGTCGCGGTCGAGGTGAAGCGGCGCGGCGACATCGACGGCGTCGAGCAGCTGACCCGCTACCTCGAGCTGCTCAACCGGGACCCCCTGCTCTGCGCCAAGGGCCGGGTGCGCGGCATCTTCGCCGCGCAGGAGATCAAGCCCCAGGCCCGGGTGCTGGCCACCGACCGCGGCATCGCCTGCGCGGTCGTCGACTACGACGCACTGCGCGGCATGGACGACTCCGAGCACCGGCTCTTCTGAGGGGCGCTCGGCCCGGCCTCAGGCGGCGGTGGACTTGCGGCCCGGCCTGCCGGACTTCTCGACCTGGCGGGTCGGCTTCTCCTCGACCTTCACCAGCTTGCGCTTGTGGACGGTGTAACCCTCCGGGAGGGTGCCCTCCTTGAGCATGCGGAGCGGGCAACGACCACACCGGGGCTTGGACTCGCAGCACTTCTTCTTGGGCAGCCTGGCGACGTCCTCCGCCTTCGGCTTCTTCTTCCCCTTGCCCACCCGGGCACGGTAGCAGAGATGAGGGCAGCCTTACCTGTGTGAGACGGATCACGCACCGCCGCCGGCCGGTGCTCCGCGGGGCCCGCGTGCGGGCCCCGCGTTCGTGTCAGTCCAGCCCGTTGGCCCGGCGGATGACCTCGACGAGGTCGGCCATGATCTCGGTCAGGCCGAAGTCCTTGGGCGTGTAGACCGCCGCCACCCCCTGGGCCAGCAGCGCCTTGCCGTCGGATTCCGGGATGATCCCCCCGACGATGACCGGGAGCTCCGCCAGCCCGGACTCGCGCAGCCCCTCCAGGACCGCCGGCACCAGCTCCATGTGCGAGCCGGAGAGGATCGAGAGGCCGACGCAGTGCACGTCTTCGGCCACCGCGGCCGCGACGATCTGCTCCGGGGTCAACCGGATGCCCTGGTAGATGACCTCGAAGCCGGCATCCCGGGCGCGGACGGCCACCTGCTCGGCACCGTTGCTGTGCCCGTCGAGGCCGGGCTTGCCCACCAGCAGCCGCAGGCGCCCTCCCAGCTCCTCGCCGGTCGCCCGAACCCGCTCGCGGACGGCGCTGAGCTCGGTGCCGGCCTCGGCGGCGCCGACTGCGCCCTGCACGCCGGTCGGGGCGCGGAACTCGCCGAAGACCTCCCGCAGGGTGCCGGCCCACTCGCCGGTGGTGGCACCGGCGCGCGCCGCGGCGAGCGTGGCCTCCATCAGGTTCTTCTCCGTCTTGGCGTCCGCAGCCAGCTGCTCGAGCGCCGCGGCCACCTCGGCCTCGTCACGCTGCTCCTTCCAGGAGCGCACGCTCTCGCGGGCGGCCTCCTCCGCGGCCGGGTCGGCGGTCTGGATGGCCCCGTCCAGGTCGGCGGTCAGCGGCGACGGCTCGGTCGTCTCGAACTTGTTGACACCGACGACGATCTCCTCCCCCGCCTCGATGCGCGCCCGGCGAGCAGCGTGGGCGGAGACCAGCGCGGACTTCATGTAGCCCGACTCGACGGCGGCGATCGCCCCGCCCATCGCCTGGACCCGGTCCATCTCGGCCCGCGCGGCGGCGACCAGGTCGGCGACCTTGGCCTCGATGACGTGACTGCCCTCGAAGATGTCCTCGTACTCGAGCAGGTCGGACTCGAAGGCCAGGACCTGCTGGAGCCGCAGCGACCACTGCTGGTCCCAGGGACGCGGCAGCCCGAGCGCCTCGTTCCACGCCGGCAGCTGGACCGCCCGCGCGCGGGCGTTCTTGGAGAGGGTCACGCCCAGCATCTCCAGCACGATCCGCTGCACGTTGTTCTCCGGCTGCGCCTCGGTCAGGCCCAGGGAGTTGACCTGGACGCCGTAGCGGAACCGGCGCATCTTCGGGTCCTGGACCCCGTACCGCTCCCGGGTGATCTCGTCCCACAGCTGCACGAAGGCCCGCATCTTGCAGGTCTCCTCGACGAAGCGCACCCCGGCGTTGACGAAGAACGAGATCCGACCCACGACCTTCTCGAAGTCGTCCTCGGAGACCTGGCCGGTCGCCTGGACCGAGTCCAGGACCGCGATCGCGGTGCAGAGCGCGTAGGCCAGCTCCTGGGCCGGGGTCGCCCCGGCCTCCTGCAGGTGGTAGCTGCAGATGTTGATCGGGTTCCACTTGGGGATGTTGTTGACCGTGTAGGCGATCATGTCGGCGGTCAGCCGCATGGAGTGCTCGGGCCCGAAGACGTAGGTCCCTCGGGAGAGGTACTCCTTGATGATGTCGTTCTGGGTGGTGCCGGCCAGCTGCGCCGCCACCTCGGCGGGCTCGAGCCCGGGGTTCTGCTCCTCCGCGACCACCTGGTACATCGCCAGCAGCCACATCGCGGTGGCGTTGATGGTCATCGAGGTGTTCATCTCGGTGAGCGGGATGTCGTCGAAGAGGCGACGCATCTCGCCGAGATGGGGAACCGGGACGCCGACCTTGCCGACCTCTCCCCTGCTGAGCGGCGAGTCGGGGTCGTACCCGGTCTGCGTCGGCAGGTCGAAGGCGACCGACAGGCCGGTCTGTCCCTTGGCGAGATTGTTGCGGTAGAGCGCGTTGGACGCCGTGGCGGTCGAGTGGCCGGCGTACGTGCGCATCACCCAGGGACGATCCTTGGCGTGCAGGGGCTCAGTCATAGACAGGATGCTAAGGGCAGGGCGACAGCCAGGTGCCCGGTCTCGTTGTGGGAAACAGCACTCAGGCGGTGGCGGCCGGGCGCTCCACCTCCAGCACCCTGACCAGGCCCGAGAGGTGGAGCATCCGGCGCACCGCGGGTCCGCAGCCCCGCAGGGTGAGGTGGTGCCCCTCCCGGAGGGCCTGCCGCGTCGCGACCGCCAGCAGCCGCAGGGCGGTGACGTCCACGGCGCTCACGCCGGTGAGGTCGACGACCACGTCGTCCTGCCGGTGGCGCTCGAGGTGCGCGTAGACGGCGTTGCGGACCTCGAGCGTGCTGCGCACGTCGAAGTCACCTCGTAGGAGGAGTGTCGGTCCGTCGGCGATGATCTCCATGGCCTGCCCCTTCCCGGCGCCCGATCGCCGGTCGTTGGAGATGTCCCCCGACGCCTCCAGCTGGTCCGGCACGTCACCCCGGTGTGACGTGCACTCGACCTCTATGACGAATAACTACCCCAGCGGGTTGTGCTCGATCCACAACATTCCGTGGGCGTGGCGACCGTGTGGTCGATAACCGGACACTGGCCCCCTCGACCCGTCGGTAATGTGACGTGAGCAACACCCGGGGCCAGTGGGGCTGAAGTGCCAGCGGATCCCCGCGACGCACGGGCGCCGGGCTAGGCTCCCCGCCATGGTCAACCTCACCCGCATCTACACCCGCACCGGCGACGCCGGGACCACCCGCCTCGGCGACATGAGCGAGACGTCGAAGACAGACCTGCGGCTCGCCGCGTACGCCGACGTGGACGAGGCGAACGCCGCGATCGGCGTCGCGCTGGCCACCGGCGGGCTGGACGGGGAGGTCGACCGAGTCCTCACGAGGATCCAGAACGACCTCTTCGACGTGGGCGCCGACCTGTGCACCCCGGTCGTCCCCGACCCCGAGTACCCGCCGCTGCGGATCGAGCAGGCGTACGTCGACCGGTTGGAGGGCTGGTGCGACCGGTTCAACGAGAGCCTGCCGAACCTGCGCTCCTTCATCCTCAACGGCGGGACGCCCGGAGCCGCGCACCTGCACGTCGCGCGCACCGTGGTGCGACGGGCCGAGCGGTCGGCCTGGGCGGCCTGGGCCGAGCACGAGGCGGTCATGAACGTGCTGGCCATCACCTATCTGAACCGGCTCTCGGACCTGCTCTTCATCCTGGCCCGGCACGCCAATGCCGAGCAGGGTGACGTGCTGTGGGTGCCCGGCGGCGAGCGGAACTGACCCGGCTCAGCGCACCGGCCGGAGGTCCCAGTTGGTGCCCGGGGGGCCCGCCTCGAGCCACGCCTGGAAGCCCGTGAGCGAGGAGCGGCTCATCGCCAGCTCGACCGTCCCGTCCGGAGTGGTGCAGGAGACCACGACGTGGTCGGCGTAGAGCGAGAGCTGCTCGGGCCCCTCGGGAGGCCGCTGGCCGGCATAGCTGATCTGCTCCCGCACCCACACGTGGGAGGGCCTGGGCGAGAGCGAGAAGATCCGGAACCACTCCAGGGAGTCACCGGTATACCTGCCGAGCCCCAGGACCCATCCTCGACCGGGACGCTCGTTGTGCGCGCGGTGGCTGAGCTCGAACGTGCCTCCGTGGCGGGACAGTGCCCGGCGGCGCACGATCAGGGCGACGCCGTAGCAGAGAACCAGGATCAGGAGCACCCCGATCACGTCGAGGACCACGAGCCAGGTCGGCATCCCACCTCCTCACGGAATCGGCCCCCGGAAATGCAGCAGGGTGAGCCCACGGCTACCCGTGTGCTCACCCTACTGGTGTGGTTCAGCGCGTCGTCAGGAAGCCCGCTCCACTGCACGGATGCGAGCCTCGGCGCGACGCAGGGCCTCGGCCGACGCGTCGTCGTTCTCGCCGGCCTGCTTCACCCGGTCGTACTCCGCGCGGGCCTTCTCCAGGTCGATCTCGTGCGACATCTCCGCACGCTCCGAAAGGATCGAGACCCGGTTGTCGGCCACCGAGAGGAACCCCGCGTCGACGGCGGCGACCCAGGTCTCGCCTTCCGCCGTCTGCACGTCCACGACCCCCTCGATGATCACCGAGAGCATCGGAGCATGACGGGGCAGGATGCCCACGTCGCCCTCCGTGGTGCGCGCGATGACCATCTTCGCCTGCCCCGACCACACGAGGCGGTCGGCGGCGACGAGCTCCACCTGGAGCAACGAGTCGGACGCCATCACAGGTTCTTCTGGATCTCGGCCCACTTGGCCTCGACGTCGTCGAGACCGCCGCACATGAAGAACGCCTGCTCGGCCACGTGGTCGTACTCACCGTCGGCGATCTTGTTGAACGCCTCGATGGTGTCCTTGACCGGGACGGTGGAGCCCTCGATGCCGGTGAACTGCTTGGCGACGTAGGTGTTCTGGGACAGGAACCGCTGGATGCGGCGGGCCCGGGAGACGATGACCTTGTCCTCCTCGGAGAGCTCGTCGACACCGAGGATCGCGATGATGTCCTGGAGCTCCTTGTTGCGCTGCAGGATCTGCTTGATCCGGATGGCGCAGTCGTAGTGCTCCTTGCCGATGTACTGCGGATCGAGGATCCGCGACGTCGAGGTCAGCGGGTCCACGGCCGGGTAGATACCCAGCGACGCGATCTCGCGGGAGAGCTCGGTGGTCGCGTCCAGGTGGGCGAAGGTGGTCGCCGGCGCCGGGTCGGTGTAGTCGTCGGCGGGCACGTAGATCGCCTGCATCGAGGTGATCGAGTGACCACGCGTCGAGGTGATCCGCTCCTGGAGCTGACCCATCTCGTCGGCCAGGTTGGGCTGGTAGCCCACCGCGGACGGCATGCGGCCGAGCAGCGTCGACACCTCGGACCCGGCCTGGGTGAACCGGAAGATGTTGTCGATGAAGAGCAGCACGTCCTGCTGCTGCACGTCGCGGAAGTACTCCGCCATCGTCAGCGCGGCCAGGGCGACCCGCAGCCGGGTGCCCGGCGGCTCGTCCATCTGGCCGAAGACGAGGGCGGTCTGGCCGATGACGCCGGCCTCCTCCATCTCGACGATGAGGTCGTTGCCCTCACGGGTGCGCTCACCGACGCCGGCGAAGACCGACACACCGCCGTGGTCCTTGGCGACGCGGGCGATCATCTCCTGGATGAGCACGGTCTTGCCGACCCCGGCACCACCGAACAGGCCGATCTTGCCGCCCTGGACGTAGGGGGTGAGCAGGTCGATGACCTTGATCCCCGTCTCGAACATCTGGGTCTTGGACTCCAGCTGGTCGAAGGCAGGAGCCTTGCGGTGGATCCCCCAGCGCTCGGTCACCTCGAGGGTCTCGCCCTCGGCGAGGTTGAGGCAGTCACCGGTGGTGTTGAACACCTTGCCCAGGGTCACGTCGCCCACGGGCACCGAGATGGGCCCGCCGGTGTCGCGCACCTGCGAACCGCGGACCAGGCCGTCGGTCGGCTTCATCGAGATGGCACGCACCATGCCGTGCCCGATGTGCATGGCCACCTCGAGGGTGATGGTCTGGGTCTCGCCGGCGAGGGTCAGATCGACCTTGAGGGCGTTGTAGATCGCCGGCATCGCGTCGGTGGGGAACTCGATGTCGACGACCGGGCCGATGACGCGCGTGATCCGTCCGACACCGCCGGCGGCGCCGGAAGACCGGGTCTCTTCAACAGTGGCAGTCATGTCTCTCTTCTCCGCATTCACTCTTGGCCGGCGTTCGCGTCGGCAAGGGCGTTGACGCCACCGACGATCTCGCTGATTTCCTGGGTAATGCCAGCCTGGCGGGCCTGGTTGGCGATTCGCTTGTACTTCTTGATGAGCTCGTCGGCGTTGTCGGTGGCCGACTTCATCGCCTTCTGTCGGGCTGCCAGCTCGGAAGCGGCGGCCTGCAGCAGGGCGAAGAAGATCCGGCTCTGGACGTAGCGCGGCAGGAGGGCGTCGAGGACCTCCTGCGCGGACGGCTCGAACTCGTAGAGCGGCAGGAGCTCTCCCGCCTCCGGTGCCTCGTTGCCCTCGACGACCTCCAGCGGCAGCAGGCGCACGGCCTGCGGCTCCTGGGTGAGCATCGAGCGGAACCTCGTGAAGACCACGTGGACCTCGTCGACCCCCGGAGGGGTGTCCTGGTCGGCCTCGGTGTCGTCGTCATTGAGGAAGGCGGCGATCAGGGTCGCGCCGATGTCGGCGGCCACGTCGTAGGTGGGCTGGTCGGAGAAGCCGGTCCACGCCTGGACGACCTTGCGCTGGCGGAACTTGAAGTAGGCCTCCGCCTTGCGGCCGGTGACGTAGAGGTCGACCTCCTTGCCCTCCACCCTCAGCTTCTCGACGAGGCGCTCGGCCTCCTTGAGCACGTTGGAGGAGTAGGCGCCGGCGAGGCCGCGGTCGCTGGTGACGACCAGCACCGCGGCGCGCGCCGCGTTCTCCGGCTCGGTGGTCAGCGGGTGGTCGACGTTCGAGAACGTCGCCACCGCCGACACCGCGCGGGTCAGCTCACGGGCGTACGGCGCTGCCGCCTGGGCCCGCTGCTGCGCCTTGATGATGCGAGACGCGGCAATGAGCTCCATGGCACGCGTGATCTTCTTCATCGACTCCGTCGACTTGATCCGCGCGCGGTACTCACGTACCGAGAGAGCCATCCCTCAGCCCCGCTTCTGCTTGACGATCTGCTCCTGCTCGACGTCCTCGTCCTCGAGAGCGACGTGCTCCTCCTTGCCGGCCTTGATCGACTGGCCGTCCCAGGTCTCGAACTGGTCGAGGAAGGAGTCGTAGGCCGACGCCAGCTGCGACTCCGTCGAGTCCTCGAACTTCTGGGTCTCCCGGATGCCCGCGAGGATGCCCTCGTGCGAGCGGCGCAGGTAGTCGAGGAACTCGGTCTCGAAGCGCAGCACGTCCTCGGTGGGCACCTTGTCCAGGCGGCCCGAGGTGCCGATCCACAGGGAGACGGTCATCTCCTCGAGGGGGTACGGCGAGTACTGCGGCTGCTTGAGCAGGGCCATCAGGCGCTGTCCACGGTCCAGCTGCTGGCGCGAGGCGGCGTCGAGGTCGGAGGCGAACATCGCGAAGGCCTCCATGGCCCGGAACTGGGCCAGGTCGACCTTGAGCGAGCCGGTGACGGCCTTCATCGCCTTCGTCATGGCCGAGCCGCCCACCCGCGACACCGAGACACCCACGTCGATCGCGGGGCGCTGGTTGGCGGCGAACAGGTCGGACTGGAGGAAGATCTGCCCGTCGGTGATCGAGATGACGTTGGTCGGGATGAACGCCGAGACGTCGTTGGCCTTGGTCTCGATGATCGGCAGACCCGTCATCGAGCCCTTGCCCATCTCGTCGGAGAGCTTGGCGCAGCGCTCGAGCAGCCGGCTGTGCAGGTAGAAGACGTCGCCGGGGTAGGCCTCACGGCCCGGCGGGCGACGCAGCAGCAGCGACACGGCACGGTAGGCCTCGGCCTGCTTGGTCAGGTCGTCGAAGACGATCAGGACGTGCTTGCCGGCGTACATCCAGTGCTGGCCGATCGCCGAGCCGGTGTAGGGCGCGAGGTACTTGAAGCCGGCCGAGTCCGAGGCGGGCGAGGCGACGATGGTGGTGTACTCCAGCGCGCCGGCCTCCTCGAGGGCGCCACGCACGGAGGCGATGGTCGAGCCCTTCTGACCGATGGCGACGTAGATGCAGCGCACCTGCTTGTCCGGGTCCCCGGACTCCCAGTTCTGCTTCTGGTTGATGATCGTGTCGATGGCGATCGTGGTCTTGCCGGTCGCCCGGTCGCCGATGATGAGCTGGCGCTGGCCGCGGCCGATCGGGGTCATCGAGTCGATGGCCTTGATCCCGGTCGCGAGGGGCTCGTGGACCGACTTGCGCTGCATCACGTCGGGCGCCTGGAGCTCGAGGGCACGACGCTCGTCGGAGTGGATCTCGCCCAGGCCGTCGATCGGGGTGCCGAGCGGGTCCACGACGCGACCGAGGTAGCCCTCGCCGACGGGGACCGAGAGGATCTCCCCGGTCCGGCGGACCTTCTGGCCCTCCTCGATCTTGTCGAAGTCACCGAGGACGACGACACCGATCTCGCGGGTGTCGAGGTTGAGCGCGATGCCCAGCGTCCCGTCCTCGAACTCAAGCAGCTCGTTGGCCATGACGGAGGGCAGGCCGCTCACGCGGGCGATACCGTCCGAAGCCTCGGCCACGGTGCCGACCTCTTCGCGGCTGGCTGTCTCGGGCGTGTAGTCCGACACGAAGCGCTGCAGAGCGTCCCGGATCTCGTCCGGACGGATCGAAAGCTCCGTCATTTCCTCATCCTTACTTTCGTGTGCTCGAAGTTCTTGAGTGGGTGGACCCTGGTGGTCCGGCTCAGCCGGCAAGCGCGCGACGGGCGTCGTCGAGCTTGTAGGCCACCGTGCCGTCGATGACGTCGTCACCGACCTCGACACGGATCCCGCCGATGACCGCGGGGTCGACGACGACGTTCAGTTGGATCTCACGGTCGTACTGGCGCCGCAGCGCCGCCACCAGCCGCTCCTGGTCGCCCGTGGAGAGCTGCTGGGCGACTCGCACGGTCGCGACCTTCTGGCCGTGGATCGAGGCCGCCAGGTGCTGGTAGGCCACGAGGGCGGCACCCACGGTGCGGTGCGTGCCGGCCAGCGACTGGTCGACCAGGGTGAGCGTCGCCGGGAGCGCCTTGCCGTCCAGCAGCCCACGCAGCAGGTCACGCTTGTCCTGGATCGACCGTGCGGGGTCGGACAGCGCGCTGCGCAGGTCGGGGTTGGCCTCGAGCAGCTCCGCGAAGGAGAAGAGCTCGTCGGCGAGACGGCCGGAGTCGGACCCGGCGGACCTCACCACGGAGGTCACCCCCAGCTCCTCGAGCGCCAGGGCGAGGTCGCGAGGCTGGGTCCAGCGGTACGACACCGCCTCGGCGACGAGCTCGAGGGCGGCCGCGGAGACCTTGGTGCCGAAGAGCTGCCGCACGAGGCCGGTCTTCGCCGTGGAGTCGACCGAGACATCGGTCACCACCCGGCGCAGGCCCGGCTCACCGCGCAGCACCTCGGCCACCGAGAACAGGTCGTGCCCGACCTGCGCGGCGTCGGCCCCACCGGCCAGGGCGGCGTCAGCCGCCCTGGACAGTGCGACGTACGCCTCGGCAGAAGCACCCCGGAAAGACATCAGTTGGCGCCTTCCAGCTCGGCGAGGAAGCGGTCGACGACGCGCTGCTGGCGCGCCTCGTCGTCCAGGCTCTCACCGACGATCCGACCGGCGAGCCCCGTCGCCAGGACTCCGACCTCTGCCCGCAGCGAGGTGACCGCCTGCTGGCGCTCCGCCTCGATCTGGGTCTTGCCGTGCTCGACGATGCGCGTGGCCTCGGCCTGGGCCTGGTCACGCATCTCGGCGACGATGGCAGCACCCTGCTCACGCGCCTCCTCACGGATGCGCGCGGCCTCGTGCCGGGCGTCGCCGAGCTGCTTCTCGAGCTCGGCGAGCTTGGCGTCGGCCTCGGCCTGCTTGTTCTCCGCCGCGGCCAGGCCGCCTTCGATGGCGGCGGTCCGCTCGGCGTACGCCTCCTCGAAGGCCGGCATGACGAACTTCTTCACGAGCGCCACGAGGACGATGAAGAAGACGGCCGCGAGGACGATCTCGATCGGGTGCGGGATGAGGGGGTTGAGCTCCCCACCCGCCGCCCGGATGACCTCAGTCTGCATGGGCAGGTCCTTTAGTTCGGATCAGTCGGATGTCGGCCAGGCCTGCGTCAGCTGAGGACGAAGGCGAGGGCGATACCGATGATGGCGAGCGCCTCGGCCAGGGCGAAGCCCAGGATGGCGATCGGCTGCAGGCGACCCTGCGCCTCGGGCTGGCGGGCCACACCGTTGATGTACGCGGCGAAGATCAGGCCGACGGCGAGGCCGGGGCCGATCGTCGCGACGCCGTAACCGAGCATGTTGAGAGAGCCACCCACGGCTTCTTCCTTTCGTAGTTCCCAGAGTTGGGAGTGTGTTGGTGTTCGGTTGGTTCTGCATGGCCGGGCACTGCCCGGCCGAGTCTGTGGATCAGTGCTCGTCGGCGAGGGCGCCGGCGATGTACATCGAGGTCAGCAGGACGAAGACGTAGGCCTGGAGGAACATGACCAGCATCTCCAGGACGCAGATGACCATGAACATGGCGAAGGCCAGGATCCCGGCGCCGATGTAGATGCCGCCCATCTCGACGATGAGGTACTCGCCGCCGAGGGCGAAGAGGAGCAGCAGGATGTGGCCCGCGAACATGTTGGCGAACAGACGCAGTGCCAGCGTCACCGGCCGCACGAGGATGTTGGAGAAGAACTCGAGCGGGACCAGGAGCAGGAGCACGGGGCCCTTCATGCCGGCGGGCACCGTCTGCAGCTTGAGGTAGCCCATCAGTCCGTGCTTGCGCACGCCCACGTAGTTGTAGACGGCCCAGGCGATGATCGCCAGCGTGGCGGCGATCCCGATCCTCGACATCGTCGGGAACTGGATGAACGGGATCAACCCGAAGTAGTTGTTGACCAGGATGAAGAAGAACATCGAGACCAGGAACGGCACGAACCGCATGAAGTCCTGGCTGCCGATGTTGTCGCGAGCCAGGCTGTTGCGGACGAGGCCGTAGCCCATCTCGCCGACGTACTGGAGCTTGCCGGGCACCACCGCGCGCTTGCGGGAGGCGTAGTAGAAGAACGCGAAGATCACGATGACCGACAGCGCGAGCTGGAGCATCGGCTTCGTGACACCCAGGTACATCGTCTCGCCCAGGAACTCGAACGTCGGAGCGCTCTCCTGGGTGTAGCCCACCGGGGGGAGGTTGAAGTCGCCCGGACCCGGGGGGACGAACCCCTCGGTCCGCATCGCGCTCATCGCGATTGCACTCACGCTGTCTCCTGTGTCTGCCGCACTGCTGATTTCAGTTCGAGTTGTCGTCGCGAGCTGTTGGCGCTGAGAAGGTCTTCCAGGTCAGGTAGAGACCCAGGACCGCGCCCAGCACGATCCCCAGGCCGACCATGAAGCTGGTGCCCCACCACTTGTCGAGGCCCCACCCGGCGAGTCCGTAGACCAGTACGCCGGTGAGCACGTAGCTGAACGCCCGCCAGGGATCCTGGCTGGGCGGACCACCCGAGTCCTCGGCGTGACCCTGGGGAGTGTTCTGTCGAGCCATCGCGAACCGGACAATAGCAGTCGTGGGATCTCATCTCGCACCCGCCTCGGCCCGCTCGGACGGCGCAGGCGGGGGGAGGTCGTAGATCAGCACCCGCGAGCGCGAGCTGATCCAGATCTGCGCGCAGACCCAGGTCAGCGTCACCACCACCACGCCCGCCACCAGCCACTCGGGGTCGAGGGTCTCCCCCAGCGCGCCGGAGCGGCTGAACGAGAGCAGGACCGCGCCGAGCACGGTGATCTGCAGGCCGTAGGTGAGCAGCGCCACGAGCAACGACGCGCTCGGCATCAGGTGAGCGACGACGTGGACCACGAAGGAGCCCGTCACCAGCACGGTCAGCACCGCCCCGGCTCCGGCCGCCGCGCCCAGCGCGCCGCTGCGGCCTCCGGCCAGCGCCGCCACCGCGACGACCGCCACGCCGAGCCCGACCGCCACGAGAGCCGCCGCGAGGAGGACCGCGAGACCGGGGTCCCGGTGGTCCTGCTTCGTCTCGGTCGACATGGTCGGCGGCCGTTCCTGTGGAGGGCGTGGGTCATGCCCGCCAAGTGCCGCGGGCGCTCGTGAAAACTATCACAAGGGCCGGACCGGGCCGAATCCGGGCGAGGGCCGGTCAGGGCTCGTGGGGAGCCGCACCCGCGGGCTGGCTCGGCGCCTTCACGTTCGGGAGGAGGAAGGTGACCCCCAGGGTGAGCAGGGTGGCGACCACCAGGCCGATCCACACGGTAGGACCGGTGTAGAGGCTGGTCACCACTCCCCCGAACCCGATCAGCGCCGCCCAGGTCCACATGATGAAGACCGCACGCCGCTGCGAGTGCCCGATCTCGAGGAGGCGGTGGTGCAGGTGCTGCTTGTCGGGGGCGAACGGGGAACGGCCCGCGCGGGTCCGGCGCACCACCGCGAGCACCAGGTCGGCCATCGGCACCAGCAGCAGGGAGACCGGCAGCAGCAGCGGGAGCATGACCACCCAGCCGGCCGTGCTCCCCTCCCGTCCGAAGGAGATCTCGGAGCCCACGAACTGACCCGTGAGCGTCAGCGCGCTGGCCGAGAGCACCAGGCCCAGCAGCATGGAGCCGCTGTCACCCATGAAGAGCCGGGCCGGGTGGAAGTTGTGCGGCAGGAAGCCCGCGCAGGCACCGGCGAGCGCGGCGCTCAGGAGGGCGCCGGTGGTGGCGAGGGTGACCCCGTTGAGGTCCGAGAGCTGGTAGCAGAAGAGGAAGAACGCGCAGGCGCCGATCCCGACCACGCCCGAGGCGAGACCGTCCAGCCCGTCGACGAAGTTGACGGCGTTGACGGTGGAGACCACGACCACGACGGTGAGCAGCGCTCCCTGGGCCGGGTCGAGCGCGAGCTGTCCGCCCCCGCTGTCGGGGAAGAAGTAGAACTTGACCTCGAAGAAGACCAGCAGGCCCGCGGCCAGCACCTGTCCGCCCAGCTTGGTGAGCGCGTCGATGTCGAAGATGTCGTCGAGCACCCCGACCGCGCAGATGAGGGCGCCGGCGCCGAGGACCACCGCGACGTCGCGGAAGACGAACGGGTCGCTGCGGGAGAGGAACGGCAGCTCGCGGGCGACGACGAACGCCGCGACGAGTCCGCCGAGCATCGCGAGCCCGCCCAGGTAGGGGATCGGCTCGTCGTGCACGTCGCGGTCGCGGACGGCGGCGACCGCCCCGGTGCGCAGCGCGATCTCGCGTGCGATCACCGTGAGCAGGTAGGTGCTGGCCGCGGCCACCAGGAAGACGAGGAGGTACTCGCGCATCAGTCCCCGTCCGGCCCACGCTCGGCTCCGGTGGCCCCCGCGGTACCGGGGACCCCGGTCCCCGGCGCTGCCTCGAGCGCCATGCCCAGCGGGGCGAGCACCGCGTCGAGCGCGTCGGCGCCCAGCGCTCCCCAGCGCAGCACGACCGGGCGGGTGCCGGTGACGTCAACGATGGTCGAGGGCTCGCCGCCGGGCGAGGGGCCTGCGTCGACCACGACCGCGACCCGGTCCCCGAGCATCCGCTCGGCCTCCTCGGCGTCCTGCGCCGCGGGCTGACCGGTCAGGTTGGCCGAGCTCACCGCGAGCGGACCGGTGCGCTCCAGGACCGCGAGGGCCACCGCGTCGTCGGGCATCCGGATCGCGACCGTCCCCCGGGTCTCCCCCAGATCCCACTGCAGCGAGGGCTGCTGGTGGCAGACGAGGGTCAGCGCACCGGGCCAGAACGCCTCGACCAGCGCGTGGGCGTAGTCGGGCACCCTGCTGGCGAGGGCCTCGAGGGTGGCGGGGCTGCTCACCAGCACCGGGGGCGGCTTCTCCCGGCCCCTGCCCTTCGCGGCGAGCAGCGCACCCACGGCGCCGGCGTCGAAGGCGTCCGCCCCGATGCCGTAGACGGTGTCGGTGGGGATCACCACCAGCTCCCCACGTCGCACCGCGAGGCTGGCCGCCTCGATGGCTTCGTCGCGCTGGGCGTCGGTGGAGGTCGCAAGTCGCATGGAGATCATCGTGCCAGCCTGGCCGTGACGTAGCGCGGGCGACCGGCCAGGTCCAGGTGGTCGCGCACCTCGGTCCACCGCTCCGCTGCCACGAAGACCTCAGGGGCGCTCCTTCCCTGGGCATCGGCGTGCTCGGCACCCACCACACCTCCGGGCCGCAGCAGTGCGGCGGCTCGGCGCTCGAGGACCCGCATCGCGTCGAGCCCGTCCTCACCCGAGAAGAGGGCGAGGTGGGGGTCGTGGTCACGCGCCTCGACCGCCACGGACTCCCAGGCCTCCAGCGGGATGTACGGCGGGTTGCACACCACCACGTCGACCTCGCCCGCCAGCTCCTCGAACGCCTCGGCCATGTCGCCCTGGCGCAGGTCGACGCCGGTCCCCGCCAGGTTGCGGGCAGCCCAGGCGTGCGCCGCCGGGTCGAGCTCCACCGCGTGCACGAGCGCCTCCGGCACCTCGTCGGCGACCGCGCGCGCGATCGCTCCCGAGCCGGTGCACAGATCGACCACGACCGCGCGGCCGCCCTCCTGCTGTGCGGCCCGCGCCGCCTCGACCGCCCAGCCCGCCAGGAGCTCGGTCTCGGGACGGGGCACGAAGACGCCGGGTCCCACCGCGAGCTCGACGTAGCGGAAGCCGGCGGTCCCGGTCAGGTGCTGCAGGGGCTCCCGGGCTGCCCGGCGGCCGAGGAGCTCCTCGAACTCTGCCCCGGCGGCCGGCGGCACCTCCGTGACCAGCGGCAGGCGGCCGAGGGAGACGCCGAGGGCGTGCGCGAGCAGCTCGTCGGCGTCGCGCTCCGGACTCGCCACCCCCGCCTCCCGCAGGCGGGCCGCCCCCTCCCGGCGCGCGACTCGGACCGGGACCGCTCCGCTCACGGCTCGAGCGCGTCGAGCCGCGCTGCGAGGTCGGCGTCCAGGCAGCTCTCCAGCACCGGACCCAGGTCGCCGTCGAGGACCTGGTCGAGGTTGTGCGCCTTGTAGCCGGTCCGGTGGTCGTTGATCCGGTTCTCCGGGTAGTTGTAGGTGCGGATCCGCTCGGAGCGGTCGACGGTGCGCACCTGGCTGCGGCGCGTCTCGCTGGCCTCGGCGTCGGCCTCCTCCTGCGCCGCGGCGAGCAGCCTCGCGCGCAGGATCCGCATGGCCTGCTCCTTGTTCTGCAGCTGGGACTTCTCGTTCTGGCAGCTGACCACGATCCCGGTCGGCAGGTGGGTGATGCGCACCGCGGAGTCGGTGGTGTTGACGCTCTGGCCCCCGGGACCCGAGCTGCGGAAGACGTCGATGCGCAGGTCGTTGTCGTCGACCCGCACGTCGACCTGCTCCGCCTCCGGCATCACCAGCACCCCGGCCGCCGAGGTGTGGACGCGCCCCTGGGACTCGGTCACCGGCACCCGCTGGACCCGGTGCACCCCGGCCTCGAACCTCAGCATCCCGTAGGGAGCCTCACCCGGCTCGGGCGTGCCCTTGGCCTTCACCGCGACGGTGACCGACTTGTAGCCGCCCAGGTCCGACTCGGTGGCGTCGAGGACCTCGGTGCGCCAGCCCCGCTGCTCGGCGAAGCGCGTGTACATCCGCAGCAGGTCGCCGGCGAAGAGGGCGGACTCCTCACCGCCCTCGCCGGACTTGACCTCCAGGATCGCGTCCTTGGCGTCGGTGGGGTCGCGCGGGACCAGGAGCCGGCGCAGCCGCTCCTCCGCGGTGGCCCGGCGTACGGCGATCGCCTCCGCCTCCCCGGCGAAGTCGGGGTCCTGCGCGGCGAGCTCCCGGGCCGCCTCGGCGTCCTCGCCGAGCTGGTTCCACTCCCGCCAGGCCGCGATCACCGAGGAGAGCTCGGCGTAGCGCTGGTTGAGGGTCTTGGCCAGGCGCTGGTCGGCGTGGGTCTCCGGCGCTCCGAGCCGGGTCTCCAGCTCCGCGTGCTCCCGGACCAGACCTTCCACGGCCTCGAACACGGTTCCTCCTCCACTGGCGACGGGCGACGAAATCGCGAACGCCGGTCACCACACACTGGTGGGGACCGGCGTCCGTGGAGCAGCTACTTCTTGGCAGCCTTGGCGTAGCGGGCCTCGAAGCGGGCGACGCGGCCGCCGGTGTCGAGGATCTTCTGCTTGCCGGTGTAGAACGGGTGGCACTGCGAGCAGACGTCGGCGCGGATCTTGCCCGACGTGGCAGTGCTGCGGGTGGTGAACGTCGCGCCGCAGGTGCAGGTGACCTCGGTCTCGACGTACTCCGGGTGGATGTCCTTCTGCATGTCATGTCCTCTCGAGGTCGCCGGGTCGTGCTGCCGGGTGCACGCACGTGAACCGGAACCGACGCACAAGTGTGCCACCTGCGACAACGCGGGCGTGAATCAGGGCATTCCCGTGCTCTCCGGGCCGACCTGGCGAGGCGGTGCGGCGGCCCGACGCCGGTCGTCGAGGTCGCCGAAGCCCGTCCGCTCCATCCGGCCCCACTCCTGGCGGGTGCCGCGGACCGCCTCGACCAGGCCGCCCAGCCGCCAGAACGCGTTGAGCTGCCGGTACCCGAAGTTCTCCTCGACCGCCGCCCACACCGCCCGCGCGAGGTCGGGCAGTCCCCGGTAGCGACGGAAGCTCAGCTCCTCGGCCAGCAGCGCGAAGAGGGTCACCAGGACGGCGAAGAGGACGGAGGCGGTCAGCAGCAGCACCACCACCGGCAGGTCGACCACGTCCCAGCCGGGGGCCCACCACGCCTCCGCCACCAGGGATCCGAGGAGCAGGCCCATGAGGAGCAGCCCGAGGACCTCGACCACGGGCGCGAGCAGCTCGAAGACCAGGAACCACGGCATGGCGAGCATGCCCACCACCCCGAAACGGGGCCGGCCCAGCATCGCCTTGTGCCGCCAGAAGATCTCGGCCAGCCCCCGGTGCCAGCGGCGGCGCTGCTTGCGCAGCATCGCGCACGAAGTGGGCACCTCGGTCCAGGCCACCGGCTCGGGCACGAAGACGACGCCGGCGCGACGATCGGTCTCACCGAGGTGACGGTGGAGTCGCACCACGAGCTCGGCGTCCTCCCCGATGGTCTCGGTCGAGAGCCCACCCACCTCGAGGAGCACGTCCTTGCGGAAGACCCCGAAGGCGCCCGAGATGACCAGCAGGCCACCCGCCCGGCTCCACCCCGAGCGCCCCACCAGGAAGGCCCGCAGGTACTCCACGACCTGGATGCGGGAGATCCACCGCCGCGGCATCTTGATGTCCACCACGCGGCCGCGGTCCACGCGTGAGCCGTTCGCGACCCGGACCACTCCCCCGGCCGCCACCACGTTGCCGGGGTCGTCGGCGAAGGGTCGCGCCACGTTGAGCAGGGCGTCCGGGTCGAGCAGCGAGTCCGCGTCGACCATGCAGACCAGCTCCTTGCGCGAGTAGTTGATCCCCACGTTCAAGGCGTCGGCCTTCCCGCCGTTGGCCTTGACGACCAGGGCAAGGTTGCGGCGTCCCTGACGAGTGACCCAGGTCGAGAGCACCTCTCCCCGGGTCTCGAGGCCACCGGACGGCACCAGCGGCACCTCCTGCATGTCGAAGGCCCGGATCAGCCGCTCGGAGGTGTCGTCGCCGGAGCCGTCGTCGATCACCACGACCTCGAAGTCGGGGTAGCGCAGCGAGGTCATGGCCATCACCGAGGTGACGATCGTCTGGGCCTCGTCGTGGGCCGGCATGAGCACCGAGACCCCCCGCGCGTGGGGATCGAGGAACCACTCGTCGTACCCGGCGTAGGCGAGCCTGCGCCGGTGCGCCCCGAGGTCGACCAGGGCCAGGAGCGTGAGGACGACGAAGCTGGCGTTGATCAGGACCGAGTAGACAGCGAAGACCAGGGTGCTCCAGAAGAAGGCGGACTGGACCAGCGGGACGAGGTCAGCCACTGGCCACCAGCCGGCTCAGGGCGAGGGTCTCGCGGACCACGGGGTGGGCCGCGCTCGCCTCGAGCGCGCGCCGTCCGGCCTCGCCACAGCGCTCCAGCGCCTGGGCCGCCGCCCGGGCGACCTCGACCTCCCGGTCCCGCAGCCCGGCGGCGAGGAAGGCCACGCTGCCGGGGCCCCCGATCATGCCCAGTGCCACCGCTGCGGTGCGGCGGACCTCCCTCGACTCGTGGTCGAGCAGCCCGGCGAGCGAGATCACGGAGCTGGGTGCCCCCAGGTCGCCCAGGGCGTTGACGCAGGCGACCACCAGGTCCTGGGACGCCGAGGAGAGCGCGGCCTCCAGGGTGGGCACCGCGGTGTGCCCGCCGACCAGCCCGAGCGCCTCCGCGGCCAGGAACTGCCGACGCTGGCCGAGCGCCGAGTCGGCCTCGGGCCCCGAGACGAGGGCGACCTGGAGGACCGGGACGGCGGAGGCGCCGATCCGGTCGAGGGTGGCCAGGAAGTCGTGCCGCAGACGAACCTCACCGGCGGCCGCCTCCAGGAGCGCCTCGACCACCTCGTCGCCCTGGTAGGAGGCCAGCGCCAGCATCGCGCTGCGGCGTCCCGCGAACTCGGTGTCCTGCAGCCCGCGCAACAGCCTGGGGAGGCTGGAGGGATCGGCCAGGATGCCCAGCTGGTAGAGGCCGCGGCACCGGCGCACCACGGAGGCGCTGGCCGCCAGCCGTTGCGCCTCGTGCAGGGAGCCCCAGTCGCGCATCAGCTGGCGCAGCCTCGTGCGCGAATCGCCGCGCAGCTTGGGCACCAGGCCGAAGGCGTCGTCGAAGACCGCCCTCCGCTGCCTGCGCCCGGTGCGCAGCAGGGCGAGCGTGGCGGCCTCGATCTCGTCCGGCTCACCGAGGGTCAGCACCAGGATCTGGTTCCACACCGGCGCCCGGGTACGGCGACGCCGCTCGTCGCTGCGATCGCGCACGACACGGGCCACGACGAGCACCAGCACCACCAGGACGCAGAGGACCCCGCAGATCGCGGCTCCCCACCACGCGAGCCGCTCGGTGGTCATGCCACGTCGGTCATCGCGCCCTGGTGAGGAGCGCCTGCACCCGGGACGCGAGCTCGCGGGGGCTGAACGGCTTGGTGATGTAGTCGTCGGCACCCGAGTCGAAGCCGGTCTCCACGTCCGACTCCTGGGCCCGGGCCGTCAGCAGGATCACCGGCAGGTCGGCCAGGGCCGGGTCGTTGCGGATCACCCGCACCGCGTCGAGCCCGGACATGCCGGGCATCATGACGTCCAGGACGGCGAGGTCCGGGCGCTGCCGCTGCACCTCGTCGACCGCCGAGGCGCCATCGGCCACGGCGACCACGTCGTGGCCCAGGGTGGAGAGCTTGAACTCCACCAGCTCTCGGATGTCGACGTCGTCGTCCGCGACAAGGATGCGTGCCATGGCTTCGTGTTCCTCCTGCTGGATGTGGCCCTCAGCGTAGGTGCTCAGGGCGTCAGGCGGGCCGAAACGGCGACCTGTGACGTACGACGCGGCACGATCCTCCCCGAGGAGGAACCGACCGGGAGGCCTCAGCCCCCCGAGGACAGACCCAGCTCGGGACCGGACTTCTGCACCCAGGTCAGCAGCTCGATGTTGCTCTGCGACTTCGCCAGCCGCTCGCGCAGCAGCTGCGCCGCCTGCTGGTCGTCCATCCCGGCCAGCGCCCGACGCAGCTTCCGGACGATGGCCAGCTCCTCGGCCCCCATCAGCTGCTCCTCGTGCCGGGTGCCGGACCGGACGGCGTCGATCGCCGGGAAGGACTGCTGCCCGGCGAGCTCCCTGCGCAGCCGCAGCGTCATGTTGCCGGCGCCCTGGAACTCCTCGAAGATCACCTCGTCGGTCCGTGAGCCGTTCTCCACCACGGCGGTGGCCAGGATGGTCAGCGAGCCCCCGTCCTCGACGTTGCGGGCCGCTCCGAAGAACCTCTTCGGCAGGTGGAGCGCGGCGGCGTCCACGCCACCGGAGAGGGTCCGGCCGTTCGCGGGGGCGGTCGCGTTGTAGGCGCGGCCGAGCCGGGTGAGGGAGTCGAGGAGCACCACGACGTCGTGGCCCAGCTCCACGAGACGCTTGGCGCGCTCGATCGACAGCTCGGCCAGGATGGTGTGGTCGGTGGCGGGCCGGTCGAAGGTCGAGGCGATCACCTCACCCTTGACCCGGCGCTGGAAGTCCGTCACCTCCTCCGGCCGCTCGTCCACCAGGACGACCATCAGGTGGCACTCCGGGTTGTTGGCGCTGATCGAGTCGGCGACCGCCTGGAGCACCGTGGTCCGGCCCGCCTCCGGCGGGGCCACGACGAGACTGCGCTGGCCCTTCCCGATCGGCGCCACGAGGTCGATCATCCTGCCGACCAGGTTGTCGGGGCCGGTCTCCAGCCGCAGCCGGTCCGCGGGGTGCACCGGCGTCAGCGTGTCGAACTCCGGACGGTCCCGGGAGGCCTCCGGATCCGTTCCGTTGACCGTGTCGACGCGGACCATCGGGTTGAACTTCTCCCGCCGCTCGCCCTCCCGGGGCTGACGCACCTGACCGACGATCGCGTCGCCGCGGCGCAGGCCGTACTTGCGCACCATGGAGAGCGACAGGTAGACGTCGTCGGTGCCCGGCAGGTACCCGCTGGTGCGCACGAACGCGTAGTTCTCCAGGACGTCGAGGATGCCCGCGGCGGGGACCAGGACGTCGTCCTCCAGGATCGTGGTGTCCGGCTCGTTGCGGTTGCCCCGCGCCACGGGCTGCCGCTCCCGGCCGCGGCGCCGACGGTTGCGGCGGCTCCCGCTCTCGTCGTCCCCGAGCTCGCGCTCGTCGCGCAGGTCCTGCTCGTCGTGCTCGGTGCGGGGGCGCCGCTCCTGCTTGGGCTGCTGGCCGCCCTGGCGGTCGCGGCCCTCCTGCTTCTCGCCCCCGGACTTCCGGCTCTCCTGCTTGTGGCCGTCCTGCTTCTGGCCGTCCTGCTTCTGGCCGTCCTGCTTCTGGCCGTCCTGCTTGTGGCCGTCCTGCTTGTGGCCGTCCTGCTTGCCACGGCCCTGCTGGGTCCCGCGTGCGGCGTTCTCGTCCGGACGCTCCTGGGCGGGACGCTCCTGGCTCTCACCCTGCTGACGGCTGCGGGTGCGCTCGCGGCGGGTGACCGTGACGGTGTGCTCGGCGGGCTGGCGCTCCGGGATGCTGCTCGTCTCGGCAGACTCCGCGCGCCCGGCCGGGCTGCCGGGCTCGGCCTTGCCGGCGCGGCCGGCCCGCGGCTCGCGCTGGGTCCCCCGCTCCTGCTCGGCCTGCTCGGCCCGGGCGGGCTCCTCGCGGCTGGGCTGCGCGTGCCTGGGCTCCGTCCGGGTCTGTGACGGCGTCCCCTTCGCCCCGCCACCGCCCTGATGGTCCTTGATCGCCTCGACCAGCTGTGCCTTGCGCATGGCGCCGGCACCGGCGATCCCCAGCTGCTGGGCCACCGCCTTGAGCTCCGCGAGCAGCATGCCGTTGAGCCCGCCGGCGCGCTTGCGGGACGCCTGAGCAGGCTCCGTCGCCTGGCTGGTCGAGGTGGTCGAGTCCGTGGTTTCGCTCACGTGAGGTCCTGCCGTCTCAGTGCCGCGCGGCCAGTGCCGCCGGCTTTCTCGTGGGTTCCTCACCCGTGCGAGACGTGGACCACAGGTCACGGCGAGCCTGGACGAGGAGAACTGCACCGGGGCGATCAACCACCACGATCGGTGCGTACGCCGAATGGCGCAGGCTCACGGTAGCACCGGGATCAGTCCCGCAGCACGAGGGCGCCTGCGGCGGAGATCTCCAGGTGGTGCGCCCGCCAGCCGTCAGGTCCCCTCCCGAGCAGCTCGGGGACCGACGCGTGGTCGGTCAGGGCCAGGACGGTCGGGCCGGCACCCGAGACGACCGCCGGCACCCCGGCCGCGCGCAGGCTGCGCACCAGCGCCAGCGACCCGGGCATCGCGGGCTCGCGGTGGTCCTGGTGCAGCCGGTCCTCGGTCGCGACGAGCAGGCTCTCCGGCCGACCCGCCAGCGCGGCGACCAGCAGCGCGGCCCGGCCGGCGTTCTCGGCCGCGTCGGCATGGCTCACCTGGGCGGGGAGCAGCCCACGCGCCTCCTCCGTGGAGACGGGATGGGGCGGGACGAAGGCGACGGTGGTCAGCCGTGGGTCCACGGGGGCCCGGACGGTGAACCACTCGTCCCGGTCCCGGCCCGAGATGGTGAACCCACCGTGCAGTGCCGGAGCCACGTTGTCGGGATGACCCTCCATCCGCGCCGCGATGGCGAAGAGGGCGTCGTCGTCGAGGAGGAGGGCGCCGCCGGCCACCAGCGCCCGCGCCAGCACCAGCCCGCCGACGATGGCGGCGGAGGAGGAGCCCAGGCCGCGGGCGTGCGGGATGACGTTGCGACAGCACAGCGCCAGGCCCGGCGGGGCGGCGTCCATCGCCGCGAACCCCGCGCGCATGGCGCGGACGACGAGGTGGCGCTCGTCGCGGGGAACGCCGTCGCTCCCCTCCCCCTCGACCTCGACCCGGAGCCCGTCGGCGGTCACCTGCGCGGTGAGCTCGTCGCGCAGGGCCAACGCCAGCCCGAGGGTGTCGAACCCGGGACCCAGGTTGGCCGAGGTCGCGGGCACGGTGACCCGGACGGGCCCTTCGACGAAGGTCGCCACGCTCAGGCCAGTCCGGCCGCCGTGGCGGCCGCCAGCACGTCGGCGTCGACCACCGTGTCGACGACCGGACCCAGGCCCTCGAGGGCGGTGTCGGTGTCCTTGAGACCGTGACCGGTCACCGTCACCACGACCGTCTGGCCGGCGTAGGACTCGCCCTGCTCGAGCTCCTGGAGCATCCCCGCCACGCCGACCGCCGAGGCCGGCTCGACGAAGACGCCGTCCCGGCGCGCGAGCTCGCGCTGCGCGCTCAGGATCTGGTCGTCGCTCAGGGAGGCGAAGCGACCGCCCGACTCCTCGGCGGCGGCCACCGCCAGCTTCCAGGACGCGGGGTTCCCGATCCGGATGGCGGTCGCCCGGGTCTCGGGGTGGGGGAACGGCTCACCGGTCACCAGCGGCGCGGCGCCCTCGGCCTGGAAGGCCCGCATGATGGGCTTCCTGCCGCTGCGGCCGAGCTCGGCGTACTGCCGGTAGCCCAGCCAGTAGGCCGAGATGTTGCCGGCGTTGCCCACCGGCAGGAGGTGCACGTCGGGGGCGTCGCCGAGCCGGTCGACGACCTCGAAGGCGGCGGTCTTCTGACCCTCCAGCCGCACCGGGTTGACCGAGTTCACCAGGGCGACGGGGTACTGCTCGGCAAGCCCGCGCGAGAGCCGCAGGCAGTCGTCGAAGTTGCCGCGCACCATGATCACCTGGGCACCGTGCATGATCGCCTGGGCCATCTTGCCGGCGGAGATCTTGCCCTCCGGGACCAGCACCAGGGGCTTGAGGCCCGCCTTGGCGGCGTAGGCGGCCATGGAGGCGGAGGTGTTGCCGGTGGAGGCGCAGACGACCGCCTCGGCGCCCTCGTGCCGGGCCACGGAGATGGCCGTGGTCATGCCCCGGTCCTTGAAGGAGCCCGTGGGGTTGTCGCCCTCGACCTTGAGCCACACCTGCCCGCCGGTGAGCCCGGAGAGCCACTGCGAGTCGACCAGCGCCGTGCCGCCCTCACCGAGCGTGACGGCGGGGGTCCCCTCCGGGATGTCGAGCAGCTCGCGGTACTCCTCGATCACGCCTCGCCACTGATGGGCACTCACTCCGCTTCCCCTTCCACCCGCATCACCGAGGTGACCTCGCGGACCACCGACATCTGGCTGAGCTGCTCGACGGTCGCCGCCAGCTGGGCGTCCGTGGCCTGGTGGGAGACGACGACGAGCTGGGCGTCCGCACCGCGGCCCTCCTGCCGGACCGTCTGGATCGACACGTCGTGCTCGGCGAAGGCGTGCGCGACGTCCGCGAGCACGCCGGCCCGGTCCTGCACGTCGATCGCCACGTGGTACCGGGTGCGGGTCTCCCCCATCGGCCGCACCACCCGCTCGGCGTAGGCGGACTCACCGGCGCCGCTGGTGCCGGAGAGCCGGTGACGACCGACCGTCACGAGGTCGCCCAGGACCGCGGAGGCGGTCGGCGCACCGCCGGCCCCGGGGCCGTAGAACATCAGCTGACCCGCCGCCTCGCACTCCACGAAGACCGCGTTGTAGGCCTCGCGGACGCTGGCCAGCGGGTGGGTGCGCGGGATCATGGCGGGGTGCACCCGCACCGCGACCTCGTCGTCGACGAGCTCGGCGATCGCCAGCAGCTTGACCACCGCGCCCATGTCACGGGCGGAGGCGACGTCGGCCGCGGTCACCTCGGAGATCCCCTCCCGGTGCACGTCGGCCGCGGTGACCCGGGTGTGGAAGGCGAGGCTCGCCAGGATGGCCGCCTTCGCCGCCGCGTCGAACCCCTCGACGTCGGCGGTGGGGTCGGCCTCGGCGTAGCCGAGCTCCTGGGCCTCCTCCAGCGCCTCGGCGAAGCCGGCGCCCGAGGTGTCCATCTTGTCCAGGATGAAGTTGGTGGTGCCGTTGACGATGCCCAGGACCCTGGTCACCCGGTCGCCGGCCAACGACTCGCGCAGCGGACGGACGATCGGGATCGCGGCCGCCACGGCCGCCTCGTAGTAGAGGTCGCGTCCGGCCTTGTCCGCCGCCTCGAAGAGTCTCGGGCCGTCCTCGGCCAGCAGCGCCTTGTTGGCGGTCACCACCGAGGCCCCGTGCTCGAGGGCGGTCAGGATCAGCGACCTCGCGGGCTCGATCCCGCCGATCACCTCCACCACGACGTCGACGTCCCCGCGGCTGACCAGCCCTTCGGCGTCGGTGGTGAGCAGCCCCTCGGGCACCTCCACCTCGCGGGGGGCGTCGAGACGCCGCACCGCGATCCCGACCAGCTCGATCCGGGCACCGACCCGCGCCTCGAGGTCGTCCGCCTGCTCGGTCAGCAGACGGGCCACCTGGGACCCCACCGAGCCGTAGCCCAGCAGTGCCACCTTCAGCCGCTTGTCACTCATGCGTCACCCACGTCGGTTGCCAACAGGTCGTCCTCAGTCTCACGTCGAACGACGACGCGCGAGGCGCCGTCTCGGACCGCGACCACCGGCGGTCGCAGGGCATGGTTGTAGTTGGAGGCCAACGAGCGGCAGTAGGCGCCGGTCGCCGGCACCGCCAGCAGGTCTCCCGGGACGACGTCGGCGGGGAGGAACTCGTCCTTGACGACGATGTCGCCGGCCTCGCAGTGCTTGCCGACCACCCGGGAGAGCCGGGCCGGTCCGGCGGACTCGCGCCCGGCCAGCGTGCAGGAGTAGTCGGCGTCGTAGAGCGCGGTGCGGATGTTGTCGCTCATCCCGCCGTCGACGCTCACGTAGGTGCGGCGGGCACCGCCGTCGAGCGCGACCTCCTTGACCGTGCCGACCGTGTAGAGGGTGCACATCGAGGGGCCGACGATCGCCCGGCCGGGCTCGATCGAGAGCCGCGGGGCGGCGATCCCCAGCGCGCGGCACTCGTGGGCCACGATCCCGCGCATCTCCTCCGCCAGCCGCGACGGCTCCGCCGGGTCGTCCTGGGTGGTGTAGGCGATCCCGAAGCCTCCACCCAGGTCCATCTCCGGCATGGTCACCCCGAGCTGTGCCGCCACCTGGGCGTGCAGCGCCAGGACGCGGCGGGCGGCGACCTCGAAGCCGGAGGAGTCGAAGATCTGGCTGCCGATGTGGGAGTGCAGTCCCAGCAGGTCCAGCCCCGGCGCGTCGTGCACCCGCCGGACCGCCTCGAGCGCGTCGCCGGAGGTGATCGAGAAGCCGAACTTCTGGTCCTCGTGCGCGGTGGCGATGTACTCGTGGGTGTGCGCCTCCACGCCGGCCGTCACCCGCACCATCACGGGCACCCGGCCGTGGGGCGGCTCCCCGGTCAGGGCGAGGAGCCGGTCGATCTCGTCGAAGGAGTCGATGATGACGCGACCCACCCCGAGCTCGATCGCGCGGGCGAGCTCCGAGGACGACTTGTTGTTGCCGTGGTAGCCGACGCGGGCCATGTCGAAGCCGGCGCGCTGGGCGACCAGCAGCTCGCCGGCGCTGCAGACGTCGAGGTGGAGCCCCTCCTCCGCGACCCAGCGGGCCACCGCGGTGCTGAGGAACGCCTTGCCGGCGTAGAAGACGTCGAAGTCGTCGAACGCGTCGCGGAAGGCGCGGGCCCGCGCCCGGAAGTCGGCCTCGTCGAGGACGTAGGCCGGGGTGCCGTGCTCCGCGGCGAGCTCGTCCATCGGCACGCCGCCGATCTCGAGCACGCCGTCGACCTTGCGTGCGGTGCTCGACCACAGGTGCGGCACGAGCGCGTTGGGGTCCTCGGGCTGGCCCAGCCAGGACGGCCCGCGCAGGGCGCCGGACGCGTGCGCCCACCCCGCCTCGTGGGTGGTGCTCACATCCGCTCCGGGGCGGAGACCCCGAGCAGGCCCAGACCGTTGGAGAGCACGGTGCGCGTGGCCGCGACCAGGACGAGCCGGGCCTGGTTGAGCTCGGTCACCGGCTCGTCGCCCTGGGGCAGCATCCGGCACTCGCGGGAGTCGTACCACTTGTTGAAGACCGAGGTGGTGTCCTCGAGGTAGCGGGCGACGCGGTGCGGCTCACGCAGCTCCGCGGCGCTGGCGACGACGCGGGGGAACTCGGCCAGGGCCCGCAGCAGCCGGCCCTCGAGCTCGTGGGAGAGGAGGGCGGGGTCGAAGCCCTCGGACGGGTCCTCCGGCAGCCGCATGCCGAGGTCTCCGGCGTTCTCCATCATCCGGCACGTCCGGGCGTGCCCGTACTGGACGTAGTAGACGGGGTTGTCGTTGGAGGCCCTGGTGATCTCGGCGACGTCCAGGGTGAGCGGGCTGTCGGCGGGGTAGCGCGCCAGCGAGTAGCGCAGCGCGTCCACCCCGATCTCGTCGACGAGCTCGGTCAGCGTCACGATGGTGCCGGCGCGCTTGGAGAGCCTGAGCTCCTCGCCGTTGCGCAGGATCTTGACCAGCTGGCCGATCATCACGTCGAGGGTCTCGTCGGGGTCGTCCCCGACGCAGGCGGCCATGGCCTTGAGCCGGTTGACGTAGCCGTGGTGGTCGGCGCCGAGCAGGTAGAGGCAGCGGTCGAACCCGCGCGCCCGCTTGTTGAGGTAGTACGCGGTGTCCGAGGCGAAGTAGGTGAGCTCGCCGTCGGACTTGATCAGCACCCGGTCCTTGTCGTCCCCGAAGTCGGTGGTGCGCATCCACAGCGCGCCCCCCTCCTCGAAGACGTGGCCCAGCCGCTTCAGGCGGGCCAGCGTCTCGGGGACCTCGCCACCGTCGTGGAGGGAGTTCTCGGAGAACCACACGTCGAAGTGGGTGTTGATCTGGTCGAGCTGCTCCTGCTGCTCCTTGAGCTGCAGCTCGTAGCCCTTGGCACGCACGGCGTCGAGCCGCTCGGGTGCGGGCAGCTCGAAGATCCCGGGGCTGGCCTCCTCCACCCGGCGGGCGAGGTCCTGGATGTAGCCGCCGGCGTAGCCGTCCTGAGGGGTCGGCTCACCGAGCGCCGCGGCGATGATGGAGGCGGCGAAGTGGTTCATCTGGACGCCGCGGTCGTTGATGTAGAACTCACGCGTCACCTCCGCACCCGCCGCGGAGAGCACACGTCCGATCGCGTCGCCGAGCACCGCCCAGCGGGTGTGGCCGAGGTGGAGCGGACCCGTGGGGTTGGCGGAGATGAACTCCACGTTGATCTTGCGCCCGTCCAGGGTGCGGCTGTGGCCGTAGCTGGCGCCGGCCGCCACGACCTCGGCGGCGACCTGCCCCTGGGCGCCGGCCTCGACGGTGATGTTGAGGAAGCCGGGACCCGCCACCGCCACGCCCGCCACGCCGTCGGCGGAGCGCAGCCGCTCGGCGAGCAGCTCCCCGAAGGACCGCGGGTCGGTGCCCGCCTTGCGGGCCAGCTGCAGCGCCACGTTGGTGGCGTAGTCGCCGTGCCCCTTCTGCCGGGGTCGCTCGACCGTGACCGACGCCGGGAGGCCGTCCGGGAGCGTCACCGCACCGTCGGCCACCAGGGACTCGAGGGCGGTGAGGATGGTCGTGGAGAGCTGGTCCGGGGTCACCCGACAAGCGTATCCGCGGGTCCCGGTTTCCGCTGCGGCAGGTTGGGCAGGTAGTCTCCCCACTCGCGTCGTCGCGACGCACTGCCTCCGTAGCTCAGGGGATAGAGCACTGGTTTCCGGTACCAGGTGCCGCAGGTTCGAATCCTGCCGGAGGCACGCACGACACGAGGGCCCCGACCGCACGCGGTCGGGGCCCTCGTCGTCTCCGCCGTCCGCTCAGCAGCGCCGGATCGTCGCGTCACGGCGTGCGTCGGCGCCCCAGCGCCGTGCCGTCGCCACGTCCGGGAAGACCACGCTGGCCGAGCCGGCGAAGCCGACCCGGCCCGGCACCACGCAGGTGGTGATCGACCGGGACCGGACCTGCGCGACCGCCTGGGCGATCCGGAAGAGCTCGGCCGGGGAGGCGTCGGTGTCGGTGTGCTGCAGCACCGTCATCACGCCGCGCTCCAGGAAGCCCGGGCGGTCCTTGGCCGCCACGATCCTGGCGTGGATGCCCCGCAGGGTGCGCTGCTGGTTGGCGGAGCGTCCGAAGTCGCCGTCGGGCAGCCCCTTGCGGATGCGGCTGAAGGCCATCGCGTCGTACCCGCCGAGCCGGATCCGCCCGGGCGCGAAGCCCTCCTTCTTGAGGTTCGGATCGGCGAAGCGGCGCGGGTTCCGCACCGTGATGCCGCCGATGTCGTCGACCATGTCCTCGAAGAACGGGAAGCGGGTGACCATCACGTAGTCGGCCTCGATCCCGGTGAGGCCGCGCATCGTCGAGGCCATCAGCTGGGGGCCGCCGTAGACGAGGCCGGCGTTGATCCGGGTGCGACCGTGACCGGGGACGTCGACCCAGGCGTCTCGCGGCACCCCGATCGCGGTCGCCGCGCCCGTCCGTGCGTTGAGGCCCACCAGCTGGATCGCGTCGGCGCGACTGCGGGTCATCGACTGGCCGGGCCGGGCGTCGGAGCCCAGGGCCAGGATCCACACCACGTCGGGGCTCAGGTCGACCCCCTGGGCGCGGCGCACCTTGACCAGCGTCACCTCGGTCGGGGCCACCGCCGAGTCGGGCACGACCAGCCCCAGCACCGCCAGCACCACGCCCAGCACGACGACGCGCAGCGCCCCGGCCCACCTGCGGGCGGCGTGGCGGCGGGTGCGGCGGCCGGGCGCGCGCGTCATCGCTGCCCCCGGGTCAGGTCGTAGGCGAAGATCCGCCACCCGGTGCCGCCGCGCTGACGCACCGGGGTCAGCGAGAGCCGCCCTCGCACGGAGACCTTGCGCGAGACCTCGCCCGAGGTGTGCAGGTCGAGGGTCAGGCGAGCCGTCACCCCCGCCGGACGGCCTCCGGGCGAGAGCACGTTGTAGCGGACCGCGCGCTTGGTGACCCGCACCCCGTCGATCCGCTCCGAGAGCCCCGAGAGCGAGGTCAGCCCGCTGTCTCTGCGGGCGCGCCGGGCGGCCCCGGGGGTGAAGCCCGACCAGGCGCCGGTGATCTCGCGCGGGAAGGTGCCGCCGACGAAGGCGTCGTCCAGCCAGCCGTCCACCACCGGGGCCACCTGGCGCACCAGCCGCTTGCGGCCCGGTCCCGGCAGACGGCCGACGACCTGCCCGAGGAGGTGCTTGGTGGGAACCGCGGCGGCCTCGGGCGGCGCGGAGGCGGCGGGGGCGGTGGGCGACGGCGCACCGTCGGGCTCGTCCTCGTCACCCGAGCAGCCGGCCAGGCCGAGCAGCAGCAGCACCACGGGAACAGCGACGAGACGGTGGGTGGGGCGGGACGGCACAGCGGGTTCTCCAGCTCGGGGAAGGGTACGGCGTCCCCCACAGCCTGCCCCAAAGACCACCTTGCCACGCATTTGTAGACCGGGGGGTCTAGCCTTGACGGCGACTCATCCCATAACCGCGCGCTTACCCGGAAGAGGCGAACCAAGCCGTGCCGCAGTCCCCCACCTCTGACCAGTCCTCCAACTCCTCGGCGGACGCCGATTTCGGCGCCAACGAGTGGCTGGTCCAGGAGATGTACGAGCAGTACCAGAAGGACCCGGCCAGCGTCGGCCCCGCCTGGGCCGACTACTTCAAGGAGCACGCGACGTCCGAGGGCGGCGGCTCCGGCCGCGCGTCGGACCAGGACGGCGCGAAGTCATCGGCGCCGGCGCAGCCGGCCCCCGAGCGAGCCCCGTCGCAGGCCGCCGCGTCGCCGGGTGCGTCGTCGTCCCAGGCCGCGCCCTCCTCCCAGGGCGCGCCGGGCAAGCAGGCGAGCGCCCCCACCCCGAAGGCCAAGCCGCGCCCCGCCGCGGCGGCCGCCGAGCCGGCTGCCGGCACCGCGCAGCCCGTGGCCAAGGACGCCCGGCCCGCCGCTCCGGCGGAGGTCAAGGACGAGCCCACCCACACGGTGCTGCGCGGCGCCCCCGCGCGCACCGCGCAGAACATGGACACCTCGCTCACCGTGCCGACGGCCACCTCGGTCCGCTCGGTCCCGGTCAAGCTCCTGTGGGACAACCGCACCGTCATCAACAACCACCTGGCCCGCGCCCGCGGCGGCAAGGTCTCGTTCACCCACCTCATCGGCTACGCCCTGGTGCAGGCGGTCAAGGCGATGCCCGAGATGAACGTCGGCTTCGACGTGATCGACGGCAAGCCCAACCTGATCACCCCCGCGCACGTCAACCTCGGCCTGGCCATCGACGTCCCCAAGAAGGACGGCAGCCGGCAGCTGCTGGTGCCCTCCATCAAGGGCGCCGAGACGATGGACTTCGCCGGCTTCTGGACCGCCTACGAGGAGATCGTGCGCAAGGCGCGCGACGGCAAGCTCGGCGTCACCGACTTCCAGGGCACGACCATCTCGCTGACCAACCCCGGCGGCATCGGGACCAGCCACTCGGTGCCGAGGCTGATGAAGGGACAGGGCGCCATCATCGGCGTCGGCGCGATGGAGTACCCGGCCGAGTGGCAGGGTGCCTCGGCCGAGGCGATCGCCCGCAACGCCATCAGCAAGGTGATGACCCTCACCTCCACCTACGACCACCGGGTGATCCAGGGCGCGCAGTCGGGTGAGTTCCTCAAGCGCGTGCACGCCCTCCTGCTGGGCGAGGACGGCTTCTACGACGAGATCTTCCGCTCCCTGCGGATCCCCTACGAGCCGGTCCGGTGGGCCGCGGACATCGCGACCAACCACGACGAGGACATCAGCAAGCAGGCCAGGATCCTCGAGCTGATCCACGCCTACCGGGTCCGCGGCCACATGATGGCCGACACCGACCCGCTGGAGTACCGCCAGCGCTCGCACCCGGACCTGCAGATCGAGTCGCACGGGCTGACCCTGTGGGACCTCGACCGCGAGTTCGCCACCGGCTCCTTCGGCGGCGAGGGTCGCCGCTTCATGAAGCTGCGCGACATCCTGGGGATCCTGCGTGACTCGTACTGCCGCACGATCGGCATCGAGTACATGCACATCATGGACCCCGAGCAGCGCCGCTGGATCCAGCAGCGCGTCGAGCAGCCGCACACCAAGACGCCGCGCGAGGAGCAGCTGCGCATCCTGCTCAAGCTCAACCAGGCCGAGGCGTTCGAGACCTTCCTGCAGACCAAGTTCGTCGGGCAGAAGCGGTTCTCGCTCGAGGGCGGCGAGACCACGATCCCGCTGGTCGACGAGCTCTGCGAGGCGGCGGCCGAGGCCTCCCTCGACGAGGTCACCATCGGGATGGCCCACCGCGGCCGGCTCAACCTGCTGGCCAACATCGTGGGAAAGAGCTACTCGCAGATCTTCCGGGAGTTCGAGGGCAACATCGACCCCCGCACCGTCCAGGGCTCCGGTGACGTGAAGTACCACCTGGGCGCGGAGGGCGAGTTCGTCTCCGGGCGCGGCGACACCATCAAGGTCTCGGTCGCGGCCAACCCCTCGCACCTCGAGGCCGTCGACCCGGTGCTCGAGGGCATCGCCCGGGCCAAGCAGGACGTCCTGGACCGCGGCGCCGAGTACCCCGTCCTGCCGCTGCTGGTCCACGGGGACGCCGCCTTCGCCGGCCAGGGCGTGGTGGCGGAGACCCTCAACCTCTCCCAGCTGCGCGGCTACCGCACCGGCGGCACGGTGCACGTGGTGGTCAACAACCAGGTCGGGTTCACCACCTCGCCCGGCTCGTCGCGCTCCTCCCTCTACGCCACCGACGTGGCCCGGATGGTCCAGGCCCCGATCTTCCACGTCAACGGCGACGACCCCGAGGCCTGCATCCGGGTGGCCCGACTCGCCTTCGAGTACCGCCAGGCGTTCAACAAGGACGTCGTCATCGACCTCGTCTGCTACCGCCGGCGCGGTCACAACGAGGGTGACGACCCGTCGTACACCCAGCCGCTCATGTACGACCTGATCGAGCAGAAGCGCTCGGTGCGCAAGCTCTACACCGAGTCCCTGATCGGTCGCGGCGACATCACCCTGGAGGAGGCCGAGCAGGTCCTGCGCGACTACCAGCAGCAGCTGGAGCGGGTCTTCACCGAGGTGCGCGAGGCGACGGCCCAGCCGTCGGAGTGGACCACCGTGCCCGACTACCCCGAGAAGTCCGCGGGCACCCGCGGCACCGCGATCTCGTCCGAGGTGCTCAAGCGGATCTCCGACGCCTACATCACCCCGCCGGAGGGCTTCACCGTCCACCCGAAGGTGATGCCGCAGCTGCAGCGGCGCGCCGCCGCGATCACCAACGGTCCCATCGACTGGGGCACCGGCGAGATCCTCGCCTTCGGCTCGCTGCTGATGGAGGGCCGCCCGGTCCGCCTGGCCGGTCAGGACTCCCGCCGCGGCACCTTCGTCCAGCGGTTCGCCACCATCATCGACCGCAAGAACGCCGACGAGTGGACGCCGCTGACCAACCTCAGCGAGGACCAGGCGAAGTTCTACATCTACGACTCGCTGCTCTCCGAGTACGCCGCCCTCGGCTTCGAGTACGGCTACTCCGTGGCGCGCCCCGACGCCCTGGTGCTCTGGGAGGCGCAGTTCGGCGACTTCGTCAACGGCGCCCAGACCGTGATCGACGAGTTCATCTCCGCGGGCGAGACGAAGTGGCGCCAGCAGTCCGGGGTGGTCCTCCTCCTCCCGCACGGCTACGAGGGTCAGGGCCCGGACCACTCCTCGGCCCGCATCGAGCGCTTCCTGACGATGTGCGCCGAGGAGGCGATGGTGGTCGCCCAGCCCTCGACCCCCGCCTCGCACTTCCACCTGCTGCGCAGCCACTCGCTGGGCGAGGAGCACCGTCCCCTGGTGGTCTTCACCCCGAAGTCGATGCTCAAGCGCAAGGAGGCGGCCTCCATGCCGAGCGACTTCACCGAGGGGACCTCCTTCCGTCCCTTCATCGGCGACGACGAGGCCGACGCCTCGCAGGTGGAGACGCTGCTGCTCTGCTCGGGCCGGATCACCTGGGACCTGGTCGTGGAGCGGCGCAAGCGCGAGGACGGCCACAAGTTCGCGATCGGCCGGGTGGAGCAGCTCTACCCGCGTCCGACCGAGGAGATCAAGGCGGAGATCGCGAGGTACCCCCACCTCAAGACCGTCCGGTGGGTGCAGGACGAGCCGCGCAACATGGGCCCGTGGCCGCACTACGCGCTCAACGTGTGGGAGGAGCTCGGCATCAAGGTCGAGCCGGTCACCCGCCCGGCCTCGGCCTCGCCGTCGGTGGGCACGCTGAAGCGGCACACCGAGGAGCAGAAGAACCTGCTCGGTCAGGCCTTCGCCTCCGGTTCCGCGTACGCCTCCGACTACTGAGCCGATGTACTTCACGGACCGGGGCATCGAGGAGCTGGAGCGACGCCGGGGTGACGAGGAGGTCACCCTGGCGTGGCTCGCCGACCGGCTCCAGCAGTTCACCGACCTCCATCCCGAGTTCGAGACGGCCGTGGAGCGGTTCGCCACCTGGCTCGCCCGCGAGGACGACCCCGAGGACTGAAGGAGGGAGTCGGGCCGATGGTCTTCCCGTCACCCCCGTGGCACCTGAGAGGCCATCTGTGGGGCTCGCTCTTCCGGGCGCGCCCGCCCGGAGAGTCCCCCGGCGTCTTCGCGGTCGCCTTCGTGGAGTACCGCCCCGGCGGCACGCTGGACTACTCCGAGCTGCTGGTGGCCCGGCGTGCCGCGGAGGGCGGGCTGGCCCTGCGGGTCCGAGACCTGTGGGTCGACTCCGAGGTCTCCCGCGAGGGTGGCCGCGCCCTCTGGGGGCTGCCCAAGGAGCTGGCCACCTTCAGCCACTCCCACGGCGGACTGGGTCCGGTCGACCGCACCTTCTGGAGCGCGTCGGAGGGCCGGGCCCCGCTGGCCACGGCGGAGTTCCTCGACGCCTCGGCCCTCTCGCTGCGGGCCCCCCTGCGTGCCCGCACCCGGCAGCCCACCCTCGCGGCGGGCACCCGGACGGCGAGCATCACCGGGTCCTCACGCGGACTCCCCTGCCTGGCCCACTGGTCCTTCGACGCCCAGGGCCCGCTGGGCTGGCTGGCCGACAGGCACCCGCTCGCGTCGTTCCGGCTCCGGGACTTCGCCGTCACCTTCGAGTGAGCCGCTCCCCCGCGAGCGGCGTCCGTCCAGTGGGCCCGGCGTGCCCGGTGCCTCAGATGACGCCCATCGCCAGCATCGCGTCGGCGACCTGGCAGAAGCCCGAGATGTTGGCCCCGGCCACGTAGTCGCCCGGCACGCCGTACTCGTCGGCGGTGGTGACGCACTGCAGGTGGATGCCGGCCATGATGTCGGCCAGACGCTCCTCGGTGTGCTCGAAGGTCCAGCGGTCGCGCGAGGCGTTCTGCTGCATCTCCAGGGCACTGGTGGCCACGCCCCCGGCGTTCGCCGCCTTGCCGGGCGCGAAGAGGACCCCGGCGGAGCGGAGGAGGTCGACGGCCCCCGGCGTGGTGGGCATGTTGGCCCCCTCGGCCACCACCTGCACGCCGTGGCGCACCAGGGTGCGGGCCGCCTCCTCGGGAAGCTCGTTCTGGGTGGCACAGGGCAGCGCCACGTCGCAGGGCACGTCCCAGACGGAGCCGCCCTCGACGTGCCGCGCTCCCGCTCCGCGCAGCTCGGCGTACTCGCTGATCCGCGCCCGGCGCACCTCCTTGACCTCGCGCAGCAGCTCGAGGTCGATCCCGGCCTCGTCCACCACGTACCCGCCGGAGTCCGAGACCGCGACGACGGTGCCGCCGAGCTGGTGGACCTTCTGCACGGCGTAGATGGCGACGTTGCCGGAGCCGGAGACGACCACCCGCTTGCCGTCGAAGGAGGAGCCGCGGGCACGCAGCATCTCGTCGACGAAGAAGACCGTGCCGTAGCCGGTCGCCTCGGTCCGCGCCTTGGAGCCGCCCCAGGTGATGCCCTTCCCGGTGAGCACCCCCGACTCGTAGCGGTTGGTGATCCGCTTGTACTGGCCGAAGAGGTAGCCGATCTCCCGGCCGCCCACCCCGGTGTCGCCGGCCGGGACGTCGGTGTACTCGCCGAGGTGGCGGTAGAGCTCGGTCATGAACGACTGGCAGAACCTCATCACCTCACCCTCCGAGCGCCCCTTGGGGTCGAAGTCGGAGCCGCCCTTGCCGCCACCGATCGGCATGCCGGTGAGCGCGTTCTTGAAGACCTGCTCGAAGCCCAGGAACTTCACGATCCCCAGGTAGACGCTCGGGTGGAAGCGGAGGCCGCCCTTGTAGGGCCCCAGCGCCGAGTTGAACTCGACCCGGAAGCCGCGGTTGATCCGCACCGTGCCCTGGTCGTCCACCCACGGGACCCGGAAGATGATCTGCCGCTCGGGCTCGCAGATGCGCTCGATGATCGAGGCCTCCACGTACTCGGGACGCTTCTCCACGACCGGGCTCAGGCTCTCCAGGACCTCGTGGACGGCCTGGTGGAACTCGAGCTCGCCCTGGTTGCGGTGCAGGACCTCGGCGTAGACGGGTTCGAGGGCGGGGTGCAGGGGGCTCACGGGGGACTTCCTTGGTGTGTCAGACGCTGCACGGGCAGCGCTCCGGGGTGTGCGGCCTCAGGCCGGGGTGGGCTTCGGCGACGTGCGGACGGTCACGTCCGGGATCGTCGCGTCGGCAGGCAGGTCGAGCACGTGGCAGATCGTCTCCGCCACCGACTCGGGGCTGAGGAAGGCGGAGGGGTCGTACTTCCGCCCTTCCTGCCGGTGCACGAGCTCCTGCATGGGTGTGGCGGTGCGGCTCGGGTAGACGGAGGTGACCCGCACGCCATGGCGGACCTCCTCGGCCCTCACCGCGTCGGCGAACGCCCGCAGGCCTGCCTTGGACGCCGCGTAGGCCGACCAGTGCGGGTTGGCGGAGTGCACCGCCGTGGAGTTGACCAGGACGACGCTGCCGCGCGCGGCCCGCAGCGCCGGGAGCACCGCCCGGGTGAGGCGGGCCGGGGATGCCAGGTTGACCTGGAGCTGCTCCTGCCAGGCGTCCGCGTTGAGGCTGGCCACCGGACCGAGGTGGACGACACCGGCGCAGTGCACCAGGGAGTCGAGCCTCTCCATCTCCGCCAGCACGGAGCCGGCCGTGGCCACCGCCTCCGGCTGGGACAGGTCGACGACGTGGCAGGCGTGCCCGGGCAGCTCGGCCTGCATCTCCTCGGCGCGCCGGTGCGTCCGCGCCAGCATCACCAGGCGGTCGCCGCGGGCCGAGAGCATGCGCGCCAGCGCCAGGCCGATGCCGGAGCCGGCACCGGTGACCAGGTGGGTCCGCGGCGCCGTCATCGGGTCAGTACGACCTTGCCGAAGAGGTCGCCGCGACTCATCGCCTCGAACGCCTCGAACGCCTTCTCCATCGGGAGCGTCCGGTCGACCAGCGGCCGGGTGCCGGTGGCGTCGAGCATCGCCACCAGCGAGGCCAGCTCGGCACGCGTCCCCATCGTGGAGCCGATGACCTGCAGCTGGAGGAAGAAGATCCGGGTCAGCTCGGCGTCGTCGGGCTGAGGGCCGCTCGTGGCCCCGCTGATCACGACCTTGCCGCCGGGACGCAGCGCCCGGATCGAGTGCGACCAGGTCGCCCGCCCCACGGTCTCCATCACCGCGTCGACCTTCTGCGGCAGTCGGGCACCGGACTCGAAGACCTCGTGCGCCCCGATCTCCAGCGCCCGCGCCCGCTTGCCCTCGTCCCGGGAGGTCGCGAGGACGCGGAGCCCGCCGGCCCGCGCGAGGGTGATCAGGGCGGTGGCGACGCCGCCACCGGCGCCCTGGACGAGCACCGAGTCCCCGGCCTTCAGCCCGCCCTGGGTGAAGAGCATGCGGTAGGCGGTCAGCCAGGCGGTCGGCAGGCACGCCGCCTCCTCGAAGGAGAGCGAGGGTGGCTTGGGGACGACGTTGCGGCGGGGCACGACCACCTTGTCGGCGAAGGTGCCCTGGTGCCGCTCGGAGAGCAGGGAACGGCGCGGGTCCAGGGTCTCGTCCCCTGACCAGTCGGGGTCGCTGATCACGGCGTGGACCACGACCTCGTTGCCGTCCTCGTCGTGGCCGGCGGCGTCACAGCCCAGGATCATGGGCAGGGCCTCCTCGCGCAGCCCGACGCCCTGCAGGGACCACAGGTCGTGGTGGTTGAGGGAGGCCGCCTTCACCGTGACGGTGGTCCACCCCTCCGGGGCCACGGGGTCGGGACGCTCCCCCACCACCAGGCCGGCCAGGGGCTCGGCGGAGTCACGGGGCGCGAACGAGTCGGCGTACACGGCGAACATGCCCCGAGGTTATCCCTCGCCGGCCCCAGGACCCGAGCCGGGCACTCAGCGCCGGGCGACCCCGTCACGGCGCGCGGCCGCGGCGACGGCCGCCGACACCGCCGGCCCGACCCTCGGGTCGAACGGCGAGGGGATCACGTAGTCGGCGGCGAGCTCGTCGCCGACCAGCTCGGCGAGGGCCTCGGCCGCTGCCAGCTTCATGCCCTCGGTGATGGCCGTGGCGTGCACGTCGAAGGCGCCGCGGAAGATGCCGGGGAAGGCGAGCACGTTGTTGATCTGGTTGGGGAAGTCCGAGCGCCCGGTGGCGACGACCCTGGCGTGGCGGTGCGCCACCTCGGGGTGGACCTCGGGGTGCGGGTTGGCGAGGCCGAAGATGATGGCGTCGTCGGCCATGGTGGCCACCACCTCCTCCGGCACGGTGCCGCCCGAGACGCCGATGTAGACGTCGGCTCCGCGCATCACCTCGGCGAGGGGGCCGCTGCGCCCGAACCGGTCGGCGGTGTCGCGGGCCAGGGCCGCCTTGACGGGGGTCAGGTCCGCGCGCTCGGAGTTGAGGACGCCCTGCCGGTCGACGATGGCGAGGTCCTCCAGACCGGCCTCGAGGAGGATCCGGGCGACGGCGACGCCCGCCGCGCCGGCACCGGAGATCACCACCCGGGTCCCGGCCGGGGTACGGCCCGTGAGCCGCAGCGCGTTGGTCAGGGCGGCGAGCGCCACCACCGCGGTGCCGTGCTGGTCGTCGTGGAAGACCGGGATGTCGAGCATCTCCTTGAGCCGGTCCTCGATCTCGAAGCACCGCGGGGCCGAGATGTCCTCCAGGTTGATCCCACCGAAGCTCGGCGCGAGCCGGGCCACCGTCTCGATGATCTCCTCCACGTCGGTGGTCGCCAGGGCGATCGGCACCGCGTCCACACCGCCGAACTGCTTGAAGAGGACGGCCTTGCCCTCCATCACCGGCATCGCCGCGGCGGGCCCGATGTCGCCGAGCCCCAGCACGGCGGTCCCGTCGGTGACGACCGCCACGGTGTTGGGGACCCAGGTGTAGTGCTGGGTCATGGCCGGGTCCTCCGCGATCGCCTCGCAGACGCGGGCCACGCCGGGGGTGTAGGCGAGGGCGAGCGCCTCGGGGCCGTCGAGCTCGACGGTGGAGACCGTCTCGAGCTTGCCGCCTACGTGGAGGTCGAACACCGGATCGCCGAGGAACGGGTGGGCCGGATCGGGTGCGTCAACCATGGCGGCGATTCTTCCACGCGCCCTCCGGCGGCCGACGACCGTGTCCGAAGGTCCCGTCGCGAGGCGCCCCGGAGCGGGTCTCCCCGGGCTACTCCGGGGCTCTGCGCCACCAGCGAGGACGGGGCCAGACCCGTGCCAGCACCACCGCGTGGACGGCGGCCTCCGCGACCGGGCCGCGGTGCCGGGAGTCGACGCCCACCTCCGGGTCCTCGCTGAGCAGCCACCACCCGGGGCGGCCGTCGCGCAACGGCCGTCGCGACTCCGCGCGCTTCACCGCGAGCGTCCCGTCGGCGAGCGTCGCGAGGACCAGGTCGCCCGGACGGACCCGGGCGCCGTACCGCACCACCAGCCGGTCACCCGGCCGCAGCACGGGAACCATCGAGGCTCCCCGCACCCGGGCCAGGCCGACCGCATGGCCTCGTCCCGACGGGGTACCACCCCACTGACCGGCACCGCTCACGCGAGTAGTGTCGCAGTCGACCATCACGACTGCTGCACCATGAGCACGACCGAGAGGAACGTTTGATGTTCTCCCGCTTCATCGCCCCCACCGTCGAGGCCTCGGCACACTGCGACCTGCCCTGCGGCGTCTACGACCCGGCGCAGGCCCGCATCGAGGCCGAGTCGATCAAGCAGATCATCGCCAAGGTCGCCGACAACGCAGACCCTGACTTCCGCACCCGCGCCATCCTGATCAAGGAGCAGCGCTCCGAGCTCGTCAAGCACCACCTCTGGGTGCTGTGGACCGACTACTTCAAGCCGCCGCACTTCGAGAAGTACCCGCAGCTGCACACCCTCATCAACGAGGCCACCAAGCTCGCCGGGGCCTCCGGCACCAAGGGTGAGCTCGACGCCGCCAAGGCCGACCAGCTGCTGGCCAAGATCGACGAGATCGCCGACATCTTCTGGGAGACCAAGAAGGCCTGACCGGTTCAGACCACTGGTGGGGCGGGTCGTTCTTCGGACGCCCGTCCCCACTAAGGTCTGGGCACGGTTCGACGGAGCGAGGACGGTAGGACGACGATGAGTGACAGCAGCACCGCTCGCAAGGCGGAGGTCGAGCTCAGGCTGCCCGCCGACGGCGCCTACGCCTCCGTCCTGCGCACGACCACCGCCGGGCTGGCCGCCCGCCTCGACTTCACCCTCGACGACATCGAGGACCTGCGGATCGCCATCGGCGAGGCCGGCGCCATGGTGCTGCCGGAGGCCGACGAGGGCTCGGACCTGACGTGCCGCTTCTACCTGGAGCCGCACTCGATGGTCATCGAGATCTCGGTCGAGTGCCACCACCCCCCGGAGTCGGACACCGACTCGTTCGCCTGGCAGGTGCTGAGCACGCTGGCCGGCGAGACCAAGGTCTTCACCGAGGACGATCGCCTCACCGTCAGGCTCTCGATGGCCTCGAGCATAAGCGAGGCCGACCTCTGAGATGGTCGTGGAGATGGGGGACTCCGACGCGGCACAGCCCACAGCTCTCGAGCTGACGCGTCAGCGCAGCGCTGAGCTCTTCGGCGAGCTGCGCGCTGCCGAGCCGCAGTCGGCTACGGCCCTCGTCTCTCGCGACGAGCTGGTGCACCTGCACCTGGCGCTCGTCGAGCACTGCGCGCGCCGCTTCCGCAACCGCGGGGAGCCGTTCGAGGACCTCGTCCAGGTCGGCACGATCGGTCTCATCAAGGCGATCGACCGGTTCGAGACCGACCGGGGCGTGGAGTTCTCCACCTACGCCACCCCGACGATCATCGGCGAGATCAAGCGCCACTTCCGGGACAAGGGGTGGGCGATCCGGGTGCCGCGCCGGCTCCAGGAGCTGCGCATGCAGATCACCTCCACGACCGGTGAGCTCAGCCAGTCCCTGGGGCGCTCCCCCACCCCTCGTGAGCTGGCGGAGGCCATCGGCTGCTCGGTCGAGGAGATCGTGGAGGGGATCGAGTCCTCCAACGCCTACGCGACGCTCTCCCTGGACGCCGGCGACGACCACGACGAGGGCCCCTCCATCCTGGACGCCCTGGGTGTCCAGGACACCAACCTGGAGCACGTCGAGATCCGCGAGTCCATCAAGCCCCTGCTGCAGGGGCTGGGCGCCCGGGAGAAGAAGATCCTGCTGCTCCGCTTCTTCAAGAACATGACCCAGTCGCAGATCGCCAGCGAGATCGGGGTCTCGCAGATGCACGTCTCGCGTCTGCTCAGCCGGACCCTCGACCAGCTGCGCGCCTCGCTCGAGTCCGACTGACCCCGCCGGGGCCCGGCCTCAGACCCGCTGCTCGGCGTCGGAGTCGGCGTCGAGCGCGCGCAGGCTGGCGGGGTGGAAGATCCCGGCCAGCACGACGATCGCCACCACCGCGAGCGCCCCGGCCAGGAGCGGGTTCCCGGCATACCAGCTCCACGCGACGCCCAGCTGGATGAGCTGCGCGAGCACCAGCGGGCTGCGGCCCCAGGTCTCCCGGTGCCAGGTGCCTCGGGCGCAGACGAGCAGGCCGAGGCCGTACCCGGCGAAGAAGACGGCGGTCGTGAGTCCCATCGTGAGGCGGCCCGTGTCCAGGGAGAGCAGCTCGACCACCGCGAGCCCGAGCATGACCACGGCCTCGACGGCCACGAGGAGCAGGGCGAGCGCCAGAGGCAGGGGCACGGGAAGGAAGTTCTTCACCCTGTCCACTGTAGTTGTGACCGATGTGACGTCCCCAAAGGGTTGTGCGGCGGCAGATCTCTTGCGAGTCTTGGAGACGCGCTTGCCACGGCGTTTCTTGCCGTGCAACCCCGAGCCCTCTCAGCCCCAGCGACTAGATGAGAACCGACTCGTCGCTCCCCCTAACCCAAGGAATGAGGAACCCTCAGCCATGGATTGGCGCCATCGCTCTGCCTGCCTCGACGAGGACCCCGAGCTGTTCTTCCCGATCGGCAACACGGGCCCGGCGATCCTCCAGATCGAGGAGGCCAAGCAGGTGTGCCGACGGTGCGAGGTCCGGGAGCAGTGCTTGGCCTGGGCCCTCGAGGCCGGGCAGGACCACGGCGTCTGGGGTGGCCTCAGCGAGGACGAGCGGCGCGCGCTCAAGCGGCGCAACGCCCGCGCCCGGGTGCGCACCGCCTGAGCGCCGGCGACCTCCCCTAGCCGTCACGAGCGCGGGAACGCGTCGACCGGGACGTCGACCACCACCCGGGTGCCACCCTCGGGCCCCGCGCCCATGGTGAGCTGCCCGCCGAGCTCCGACTCCACCAGCGTCCGCACGATGGAGAGGCCGAGGTTGGTGGAGACGTCCAGGTCGAACCCCCCGGGCAGGCCGGCGCCGTCGTCGGACACCGTGAGGTGGAGCCGGCCGACGCTCGTGCGCGCCTCCACCACGATGAGTCCGGGCACGCCGTCGTCCTCCTCGTAGCCGTGCTCGACCGCGTTCTGCAGGACCTCCGTCAGCACCATCGCCAACGGCGTCGCCGCCTCCGAGGCCAGGTGGCCGAACGATCCCCGGCGCTCCACCCGCACCCGGTCCCCGGCCACGCTCACGTCGGTGACCATGCGTCCGAGCCGGTCCGCGATCTCGTCGAAGTCGACGCTCTCCTCCACCGCCTGGCTCAGCGTCTCGTGCACGATGGCGATCGAGCCCACCCGGCGCACCGCCTCCTCGAGCGCCGAGCGGGCCTCGGGCTGGTCGATCCGGCGGGCCTGGAGGCGCAGCAGCGCCGCCACCGTCTGCAGGTTGTTCTTCACCCGGTGGTGGATCTCGCGGATGGTGGCGTCCTTGGTGACCAGCTCGCGCTCGCGGCGGCGCAGGTCGGTGACGTCGCGCAGCAGGACCAGGGCCCCGATGTGCTCCCCGCGCGGGCGCAGGGGCACCGCGCGCACCACCACCGAGACGTCGTCGGTGACCAGCTCGGTGTCGCGGTGGGCCCGTCCGCCCAGGACCGCGCTGATGATCTCCTCGTCGGGCCGCCGTCGCGGCGGGACCAGGCTGCGGGTCAGGTCGGCCAGCACCACCCCGGCGAGGTCGCCGGTCAGGCCGAGCCGCCGGTAGACCGAGAGCGCGTTGGGGCTGGCGTAGGTGACACGGCCGGAAGCGTCGACCCGGAGGAACCCGTCCCCCACCCGCGGTGCGTCCACGTCGTCGCTGCGCTGGCCGGTGTGCGGGAAGTGGCCGCGGGCGATCATCTGGGCGAGGTCGGAGGCGGTCTCGAGGTAGGCGAGCTCCAGCCTGCTCGGCGTCCGGACCCCGAGCAGGTTTGTGTTGCGGGCGATGACGGCGATCACCCGCTCGGCGCGCCGCACCGGGATCGTCTCCACCCGCACCGGCACGTCGTCACGCCACTCCGGGTCCCCCTCGCGGACCAGACGCCCCTGTTCCAGTGCCATGTCCAGCATCCGCCGTCGCCCGACGGGCACGAAGGTCCCCACCACGTCGTCCACCAGGGCGGTGGGGCCGGTGGTGGGTCGCATCTGCCCACCCGCCCAGAACCCCCGGCCGTCCCGGTCCGGCAGCCACAGCACCAGGTCGGCGAAGGAGAGGTCCGCGATGATCTGCCAGTCGGCCATCAACAGCGAGAGCCAGCTCACGTCGTCGGTGTCGAGGTCGGTGTGGGCGCGCACCAGTTCGGTCAGCGAGGGCACCTCGACACCCTAGGCCCCCTCCCGGCCGAGGCACACCGCACCTCGGACAGCGGACGGGCTGGCAGGATGGGGACATGTCGAGGGGGTACTGGCGCGAGGTGGTCTCGGACGGGTTGACCGTGCCGACGGACCGCCCGTTGGACGAGCTGACCGCGGAGCTCACGACCATGCTGGGCTCCCCCGATCCCGAGCAGCGCGACGGGATCGCCTACCCGGCCCTCACCACCTGGCTGCAGCGTGGCGTCTACGACGACCTGCTCGCGGGCCTCGGCGACGGGATGGCCACCGGTCTGGAGGTCGGGCTCGGCGAGGAGGGGACCGACTCGGTCTTCCGGCGCAGCTGGTCGGTGCGGGTGCTGGCCGAGGTACTGGCCCGCGACAGCACGGAGCGGCTCCTCACCGCGGACCAGGTGCTGCGCTGGGGCGACCGCGTGGCGACCTGGCTGGTCCGCGAGCGTGACCTGCGCGGCTGGGTGCCGGGCAGCGGGTGGGCGCGGGCGGTCGCCCACGGCGCCGACGCCCTCGCCGCCCTCGCGGAGTCGCCCCACCTCGGTGCGCTCGAGCAGACCGTCCTCCTCGACGTGATCGCCGACCGTCTGGTGGGCACCCGGCGGGTGATGACCGACGGCGCGCCCGACCGGCTCGCGCGGGCCACCATGACGATCCTGCGGCGCGAGCTCGTCCCCGTGCCGGTGCTGGAGCCCTGGGTCACCCGGATCGCCGTCCACGCCTCCCCGCGCGGCGTCGGCGGCGCGGCCTCGCCCGACGAGGACCCGCTGGTGCGCTCCGCGGCCTGCCAGACGTTCCTGCGCGCGCTCCACCTCCAGCTCCTGCTCGCCCCCGACCCGCCCCGGAGCCGCTCCGATCTCCTGCTGGTCGTGGTGGACGCGCTACGGAGCACCAACGCCGAGCACCTGCACTGAGCGCACGAACCGGCAGGGGACCCCGCGCCGGGCGTTACGTATGAGTAACCTCGGTCACATGACCAACGAAGAGATCTCCGGCCACGCCGGTGAGCTGGCCGTCGCGGCCGCCCGGGCCCACGGCGTCGAGACGATGTTCACCCTCTCCGGGGCCCACGTGTTCCCGATGTACGACGGGGCCGTGAAGGCCGACCCGCCGATGCGGCTGCTCGACGTGCGCCACGAGCAGACGGCCGCGTTCGCGGCGGAGGCCACCGGCAAGCTCACCCGCACGCCGGGTCTCGCCGTCCTGACCGCCGGCCCGGGCGTGACCAACGGGATCAGCGCCATCGCCCAGGCCCAGTTCGCCGGCTCGCCCATGGTCGTGGTCGGCGGCCGTGCGCCCGCCAACCGCTGGGGCACCGGAAGCCTCCAAGAGCTCGACCACGTGCCGATCATCGCGCCGGTCGCCAAGCTCGCCCGCACGCTGCCCACCGCCGGCGACGTGCTGGGCGGGATGGACGAGGCCTTCCGGGCGGCCGGCAGCTCGCACCGCGGCCCGGTCTTCGTCGACGTGCCGATGGACGAGTTCTTCAACAGCGCCTCGGGGCCGCTGCCGACCGGCGCTCCGAGCACCGCGGTCGAACCGGACCCGGACGCCGTGCAGCGGATCGCCCGGATGCTCGCCGAGGCCTCCCGGCCGGTCCTGGTCCTGGGCACCGACGTCTGGGCCGACGGCGCCGAGGAGGCGGCTCTGCGCCTCGTCGAGTCCGCAGGGATCCCGACCCTCACCAACGGCATGGGCCGCGGCCTCGTGCCCGGCGGCCACCCCCTGCTCGTCACCAAGGCGCGGGGCCAGGCCCTCGGCAACAGCGACCTCGTCGTGGTCGTCGGGACCCCGCTCGACTTCCGGCTCGGGTACGGCGTCTTCGGCGGCAAGGACGGCGCGCCGGCCGCCCAGGTGGTGCACGTAGCCGACTCCCCCGGCCAGCTCTCCGGCCACGCGGACCTGGCCGACTCCGTCAGCGGAGACCTGACCCTGGTGCTCGACGGCCTGGCCGCCGGGCTCGAGCGCTCCTCGCGCCGGCCCGACTGGTCCTCGTGGGTCTCCGACCTCCAGTCCACCGTCGCCGCCACCGCGGAGCGCGACCGCGCGCTGCTCACCGCCGAGGCCGACCCGATCCACCCGGCGCGGATCTATGGCGAGCTGGTGCCGCGGCTGGCCGACGACTCCGTGGTGATCGGCGACGGCGGCGACTTCGTCAGCTTCGCCGGCAAGTTCGTGGAGCCCAAGCGACCCGGCGGGTGGCTCGACCCCGGCCCCTACGGCTGCCTCGGTGCCGGCCTCGGCTCCGCGATCGCCGCACGCCTGGCACGCCCCTCGGCCCAGGTGACCCTGCTGCTCGGCGACGGAGCGGCCGGCTTCTCGCTGATGGACGTCGACACCCTGGTCCGCCACAACCTCCCGGTCGTCATGGTGATGGGCAACAACTCGGCCTGGGGCCTGGAGAAGGGCCCCATGCAGATGCTCTACGGCTACGACGTGGTGGCCGACCTGGGGCAGCGGACGGCCTACGACGGCGTGGTCAAGGCCCTGGGCGGCGCCGGCGAGACGGTGACGAACCCGAAGGAGATCGGGCCCGCTCTGGACCGTGCCTACGCCTCCGGGGTGCCCTACCTGGTCAACGTCATCACCGACGTGGACGCGGCGTACCCGCGCAACACGTTCGGCATCTGACCCCCCCCCCCCCCCCCCACCCTCCAGGAGCACCGATGACCCATCACGACGACCCGGCGCCGGCCGGCGGAGCGCCCTCGGCGGCCCTGCGCTTCACCGTCACCGCCGACGACACCGCGGAGGCGGTCGGCAGCGGCAGCCTGGCGGTCCTCGGGACGCCGCGGCTGCTGGCGTGGTTCGAGGCGGCCACCTGCGCCGCCCTCGAGGCAGGCCTCGCCGAGGGGTCAACCAGCGTCGGCACCCGGGTGCAGCTCGAGCACCTCGCGCCGAGCCCGGTGGGCCAGGAGGTGGAGGTGGTCGCGTCCCGCACCTACGTCGACGGGCGGTTGCACCGCTTCGCCGTCTCGGCCCGCCACGTGGTCGAGGGGCGCCCGACGAAGGTGGTGGGCTCCGGTGAGGTCACCCGTGCGGTGGTGGAGGCGGACCGCTTCATGGCCCGGATTTCGCCGGTGGGGTGAGGTTTGCGAGAATGACCCTCGGCCCTTCGCTGTTCGCAGGGTCGACCCCGACCGCAGGAGGACACCATGGGCAAGACCGGACGCAAGCGCCGCGCTCGCAAGAAGAAGGGCGCGAACCACGGCAAGCGCCCCAACGCCTGAGCGCACCAGGCTCACTCCACGCTCGGCGTGGAAGACAGCGAACCCCCAGCCTTCTCGGCCGGGGGTTCGCTGCTTCGTGACGGCTCTGCGGGCGAGCCCGCCGGCTCACTCCTCGGAGAGGCGGATCTGCACCTCGCGGATCTGGCTCAGCACCCGCTCGCGCAGCGCCGAGGGGGCCTGCTCGCGGCAGGAGCGCGCCACCACCGTCTTGACCGTGCGCTGCAGGTCGTAGCGGCCCAGACAGGGACCGCACTCGTCCAGGTGCTTCTGCACCTCGGCGCAGTCGGCGTCGTCGAGCTCGTTGTCGAGGAAGTAGACGATCCGCTCGAGATAGTCGGCGCAGTCCTGGCCGTGCTCGTGGTTCATGAGTCCTTCCCCTTCCCGCTCTTGCCCGCTCCCATCAGGTCGTTCTCCACGACGTAGTCGGCGAGCATGTCACGGAGCTGACGGCGACCCCGGTGCAGACGGGACATCACCGTCCCGATCGGCGTCCCCATGATCTCGGCGATCTCCTTGTAGGGGAACCCCTCCACGTCGGCCAGGTAGACCGCCATCCGGAACTCCTCGGGCAGCCGCTGCAGGGCGACCTTCACCTGGGAGTCGGGGAGGCGCTCCAGCGCCTCGGTCTCCGCCGACTTGAGGCCGCTGGAGGTGTGGGACTCGGCGCGCGCGAGCTGCCAGTCCTCCACGTCCTCGGCCATCGACTGCTGCGGCTGGCGCTGCTTCTTGCGGTACGTGTTGATGAAGGTGTTGGTGAGGATCCGGTAGAGCCACGCCTTGAGGTTGGTCCCCGGCTTGAACTGGTGGAAGGAGGCGAACGCCTTGGCGAACGTCTCCTGCACCAGGTCCTCGGCGTCGGCGGGGTTGCGGGTCATCCGCATCGCGGCCGAGTAGAGCTGGTCGAGGTGCTGCAGCGCGTCGCGCTCGAAGCGCGCGGAGCGCTGCGCGTCGGTCTCTTCGGTGAGGGAGTCGTTCATCGGGTCCCACACTAGCGGGACCTCGGACTCCGGGACTGTTGCGAGCACGTCGTCGTCAACAGCGGCTCACCCGGCTCCATTCCCGGCCACCTCCCGGACGATCCAGCCCAGGGTCGCCTCCACGACGATGCCGAGGGCCTCCTCCCCCGAGACGGCGCCACGGGCCGGCACCTTGAAGGAGTGGTCACCGCCGGGGACGACGCACAGGTCGAGGCTGTCGGGGAACTCCTCGGGCCTGCCGAAGGGGTCCCGCTCCCCCTGCACGACGAGGGTGGGCAGGCCGGCCCCCAGCAGCTCGTCGAGGCGGGACCGCTCGGGCCGGCCGGGAGGGTGGAGCGGGAAGGAGAGGGCCAGGACGCCCGAGGCGCCCAGCCGGCGGGCGGTCCGGGCGGCCGAGCGGGCGCCCGCCGAGCGGCCGCCGACCACCAGCGGGGTGCGCACCCGCAGCCGGTCAGAGGCGGCCTCGAGCGCCGCGTCCAGGGTGGGTGGCGGGCCCGCGATCCTGCGGCCGGCGCGCCGCCAGGGCTGCTCCAGGAGCACCACCGTCACCCCGGCCGGGGGCAGCGCACCGGCCAGCGCCTGGAGGTCCGGCGCGTCGATCCCGCCGCCCGCCCCGTGGCTGAGCAGCAGGGTCGCCACGGGCCGCCGCGAGCGGTGGGTGACCAGCCGCGCCTCGCCCACCGGGGTGTCCACGAGCCGCTCCACGGCGCTCATGGCGTCCGCCTCGAGGCGATCTCGTCGACGACGTCGGGACCGATCTCCTCCAGGGGCAGCGGCTCCACCAGGTCCGGCCCGTTGTTGCGGACGTTGCTGACCAGCGTCGAGACCGGGTATGCCTCGAGCCGGCCCGGCGCGGCGGGGCTGAGCAGCCCCCGCAGGTCGGCGCCGCCCACCGTCGGGTCGAGCCAGTCAGCCCACCGGTCGCGCTCCACCGTGAGCGGCATCCGGTCGTGGATGTGGCCCAGGTCGTCCTCGGCCTCGGTGGTGAGCACCGTGCAGGTCCAGCGGAAGCGCGCGGGGTCGTCGTCGGCACGCTCCGGGTCTCTCCAGATCTCGTAGAGGCCCGCCATGGCCAGCACCCCGTGGTCCCGGGGCCGGATGAAGAAGGGCTGCTTGGCGGGCTTCCCCGCCTTCGTCAGCCGCGAGGTCGGATACCACTCGTAGTAGCCGTCGGCGGGGAGCAGGCAGCGACGGGCCGCGAACGCCTTCCGGAAGGCGGGCTTCTCGGTCACCGTCTCCACCCGGGCGTTGATCATCCGGTTGCCGATCGACGGGTCCTTCGCCCAGGAGGGCACCAGGCCCCAGGTCAGCACCCGGAGCTGGCGCTCGGCGGGCGCCTCCTCCTCACCGGGGCCGGCACGTCGGGGCGGGCGCTCCAGGACGGCGTACACCTCCTTGGTGGGCGCCACGTTGTAGTCGGGCGCCAGCGGGGCGGGGACCTGGGGGGAGGCCACCTCGAACTCCTCCACCAGATCCTCGGGACGTCGGCTCGAGGCGTAGCGACCGCACATGACCACCACCCTAGAGGCGTCCCCCGACGAGGCACCGCCACTAGGGTGACCCCGTGACCTCCGCACCCGTCCACGAGCCGGATCCCTGGCCGGCTCCGCGCGCCCGGCAGCCGGTCGACGTCACCGTGTCGCTGCCGGGCAGCAAGTCGCTCACCAACCGGGCGCTGGTGCTCGCCGCCCTCGCCGACGGCCCCAGCGTGCTGCACCGGGCCCTGGCCTCGCGCGACACCCTCCTGATGGCCGACGCGCTGCGCGCCCTCGGCACCGGTGTCGACACCTCCGGGGCAGACTGGGCGGTCGTCCCCGGGGTGCTGCGGGGCGGCGGCCACGTCGACTGCGGCCTGGCCGGCACGGTGATGCGGTTCGTGCCCCCGGTCGCGGGGCTGGCCCTCGGGCAGACCACCTTCGACGGGGACCCGCACATGAGGTCGCGGCCGGTCGGCGAGGTGCTCGGCGCCCTCCGCGGCCTCGGCGTCGAGCTCGACGACGGCGGCCGCGGCTCCTTGCCCTTCTCCGTGCGCGGCACCGGGCGGGTGCGCGGCGGCCGGGTGCAGCTGGACGCCTCCGGCTCCTCCCAGTTCATCTCGGCGCTGCTGCTGGCCGGCGCCCGCTACGACGAGGGTGTCGACGTGGTGCACGAGGGCAGGCCCGTGCCTTCCCTGCCCCACATCGAGATGACGCTCGACATGCTGCGCCGCCACGGGGTCGAGGTCGACGACAGCGCGGCCGACCGCTGGACGGTGGCACCGGGCCCGGTGCACGCGGTCGACCACACCATCGAGCCCGACCTCTCCAACGCCGCGCCGTTCCTGGCGCTCGCGGCGGTCTCGGGCGGCCGGGTCGTGGTCCGCGACTGGCCCCGCTCGACGACCCAGGCCGGAGACGCCCTGCGCGACATCCTCACCCGCATGGGGTGCCGGGTCGGCTGGACCGACGAGGGACTCGAGGTGGTCGGCACCGGAACCCTGTCGGGGGTCGACCTCGACCTCCACGACGTCGGGGAGCTCACCCCCGCGGTCGCGGCACTCTGCGCGCTGGCCGACTCGCCGTCGCACCTGCGCGGCGTCGCCCACATCCGGGCCCACGAGACCGACCGCCTCGCGGCCCTGGCCACCGAGTTGACCGGGCTGGGCGCCCAGGTCACCGAGCGCGAGGACGGCCTCTCCCTGGTCCCCGCCCCGCTGCACGGAGGCGTCTTCCGCACCTATGCCGACCACCGGATGGCTCACGCGGGGGTGATCCTCGGGGCGGCGGTCGACGGGGTCCTGGTCGAGGACGTGGCCACCACCAGCAAGACGTTCCCGGACTTCGCGGCCTTCTGGGCACGATTGTGGTGAGCGGTCGGTGACGGCGACGCGGAGGGCCGGGGTGTGACCAACAGGCGCTACGACGAGAACGACCACGAGCACTACGAGCGCCCGCGGCGGCGGACCCGTCCACGGACCAAGGAGCGGCCCACCTATGACGACGCGGTCGAGGCGGTGGTGATCACCGTCGACCGCGGACGCTTCACCCTGTTGGTCGACGGGCGTGTGGTCATGGCCATGAAGTCACGGCCGCTGGGTCGCAAGGGCGTGGTGGTCGGCGACCGGGTCCGCGTCGTGGGGGACGTCTCCGGACGGGACGGCTCGCTGGCCCGCATCGTGGAGGTGACCCCGCGCACCACCACCCTGCGCCGCACCGCCGACGACGACGACCCCGTCGAGAGGGTGATCGTCAGCAACGCCGACCAGCTGGTGGTGGTGGCCGCACTGGCCGATCCCGAGCCGCGGCCCCGGCTGATCGACCGCGCCCTGGTCGCGGCGTTCGACGCCGGGATGGCCCCCCTGCTCTGCCTGACCAAGGCCGACCTGGCGGACCCGGAGGTGCTGCTCTCCACCTACCGCTCGCTGGGGGTGCCGTGGGTGGTCACCAAGCGGGGCGACGACCTGTCGGTGGTGCGCGACCGGCTCCGTGGCCGGACCAGCGTGCTGGTCGGCCACAGCGGCGTCGGCAAGTCGACGCTGGTCAACGCACTGGTCCCCGAGGCGCACCGGCAGGTCGGGCACGTCAACGCGGTCACCGGGCGGGGCCGGCACACCTCCACGTCGGCCTACCTGCTCCCGCTCCCCGACGGGGACGGCTGGATCATCGACACCCCCGGCATCCGCTCCTTCGGCCTGGCCCACGTCGACCCCGCCCGCCTGATCGAGGCGTTCCCCGACCTGGACGAGATGACCGAGAGCTGCCCCCGCGGGTGCAGCCACGGGGCGGGCGAGCCCGAGTGCGGGCTGGACGAGGCGATGAGGAACGGCGAGGCCGACCCGGAGCGGGTCGACTCCTTCCGCCGGCTGCTCGCAGCCCGGGAGCGCAGTCTCGAGGACTGAGCCGTGCGGTGCCGGGCCCAGGGGGGAATAGCCTGTCCCCATGCCCATCCACGGCCACGGCTCCCCCGACTACACCGACGACCTCCGGCTGGCCCACCTGCTGGCGGACGACGCGGACTCCCTGACCGTCGCGCGCTTCAAGGCGCTGGACCTGCACGTGATGAGCAAGCCGGACCTCACCCCGGTCACCGACGCCGACCGGGGGGTCGAGGAGGGGATCCGCCGCACGCTCTCCCGGGTGCGCTCGCGCGACGCGGTGCTGGGCGAGGAGCAGGGCTCCACCGGCCACAGCCAGCGGCGCTGGGTGGTCGACCCCATCGACGGCACCAAGAACTTCGTCCGCGGGGTTCCGGTCTGGGCCACCCTGATCGCGCTGGTGGTGGACGAGGAGGTGGTGCTGGGCGTGGTCTCGGCCCCCCAGCTCTCCCGCCGCTGGTGGGCGTCGAAGGGCAACGGCGCCTGGACCGGCCGCTCGCTGCTCAAGGCCGCCCGGTGCGAGGTCTCCGACGTACGCCGGCTCGAGGACGCCTCGCTCTCCTACAGCTCGCTGTCGGGCTGGGAGGACAGGGACCGGCTCGACGACTTCCTCTCGCTCTCCCGGCGCTGCTGGCGCACCCGCGCCTACGGCGACTTCTGGTCCTACATGCTGCTCGCGGAGGGCGCGGTCGACCTCGCCGCGGAGCCGGAGCTGGAGCTTTACGACATGGCTGCCCTCGACATCATCGTCCGCGAGGCGGGCGGCAGGTTCACCTCGCTGGCGGGCGAGGACGGCCCCTTCGGCGGCAACGCGCTGGCCTCCAACGGGCACCTGCACGAGGCGGCCCTCGCCTTCCTGGGCGCCTCCCCCGACGACGAGTCCGACCCGGACGCACGACGTCCGGGACCGGGCTCGGTGCACGAGCTGCGCCGCCGTCCCCAGCCCTGACCTCCCCTCCGAGCCCGTCCAGGCCGGCGGCGCCGCCCTGTTCAGCCACCCCGGCGGACCACTACCCTGTCGCCAGCAGTCCACCCGCTCCCAGGCTCGGAGGTCACGATGCGCATCAACGACGTACTCAGGGACAAGGCGATCCAGGAGGTCATCACCGTCTCCCCGGACGCGACCGTCCGTGAGCTGCTTGCGCTGCTGGCCGAGCACAACGTCGGAGCGCTCGTGGTGAGCCGTGACGGCCGGTCACTGGACGGGATCGTCAGCGAGCGCGACGTGGTCCGGCGCCTCCACCAGGACGTGGACGCCCTCGAGACCCGCGTGGAGTCGCTGATGACCACCGACGTGCACACCTGCGAGGGCACCCACTCCATCGACGACCTGATGGCCGTGATGACCGAGCAGCGCATCCGCCACGTGCCGGTCCTCGACGACGGGAGGCTGGTCGGCATCATCAGCATCGGGGACGTGGTGAAGAATCGGATCCAGGAGCTGGAGTTCGAGAGAGACCAGCTCGACAGCTACGTCCAACAGAGCTGAGCGTCCCGCTCGGCCGTCACCGTCGGCTCCGAGCCGACAGGAGAGGCAAGGCAGATCCATGGAGAAGCCCGAGGTCGACCCGCACATGGGCGAGGCGCCCACCGACCTGGAGGTCACCGACCTGGTGGAGGGCGACGGTCCCGAGGCCGCCGCCGGCAACACCGTCTCGGTGCACTACGTCGGCGTCGCCCACTCCACCGGGGAGGAGTTCGACGCGTCCTACAACCGAGGCACCCCGCTGCAGTTCCGGCTCGGCATCGGCCAGGTCATCTCCGGCTGGGACCAGGGCGTCCAGGGGATGAAGGTCGGCGGACGACGCCGCCTGGTCATCCCGCCCCACCTGGCCTACGGCGACCGCGGCGCCCCGGGAGCGATCGCTCCCGGCGAGACGCTGATCTTCGTGGTGGACCTGCTCGAGGTCCGCTGAGCCGAGGCGCCGCAGCGCCGCGTCTCACCAGGGCAGGTCGTCCGTCACGTCGCCCGTGGCGACCCGGACGGCCTGCCCTGAACCGTCTCCTGGACCGTCCCCCTGGACCAGCGCGACCACGTCGCCCACCACCAGCTGACGGCCTCGGCGCACCTCGACCTCGCCGTTGACCCGGACGTGACCCCCCGCCAGCAGGGGCTTGGCCTCGGAGCCGTGGTCGACCAGGTTGGCGAGCTTGAGGAACTGGCCCAACCTGATCGACTCGTCACGGATCGGCACGTCGATCGGCTGGTCGCTCATGGCCCCATCCTCCCAGACCCTGCTCGCGACCCGCACCGCCGCGCGACCCCTCAGGCCGGAGAGGCTCAGTGGCCGAGCAGCACGCTCACCGTGTGGATCAGCACGCCCACGAGCCCGCCCACCAGGGTGCCGTTGATGCGGATGAACTGCAGGTCCCGGCCCACGTGGAGCTCGATCCGCCGCGCCGCCTCCTTGCCGTCCCACCGCTCGATGGTGTGGGTGATCACCGCGGTGATCTCGGCGCCGTACCGCTCGACGCCGAAGACCACCAGGTCGGCGGCCCCCCGGTCCAGCCGCTCGCGCAGCTGCGCGTCGTCCTGCAACCGGGTGGAGAAGGCCGTCAGCTCGGCCAGGGCGCGCTCGCGCACCGCGCCCTGCGGGTCGCTGAGCGAGCCCAGGAAGGCGCGGCGCAGCGACTTCCACAGCGAGACGGCGGTGGCGCTGACCTGCGGGTGGTCCAGCAGCCGGCCCTTGAGGCGCTCGGCGCGCTCCTGGGTCGCCGGGTCGGTGAGCAGGTCCTGCGCCAGCTGGGAGAGCATCGAGTCGAGAGCACCACGGGCGTGGTGCTCCGGGTCGTCCCGAATGTCCTCCAGCCAGCGGACCGCCTCCACGTGGACGCGGTGGGTGACCGCCTCGTTGAGACGCGGCGGCGTCCACCAGGGCGCCCGCTCCGCGAGCACCTCGGTGAAGGTCTCCGGGTTGCGCACCAGCCAGCGGTGCAGCTCCTCGATCCCGAGGTCGACGAGCCCGTGGTGGGTGCCGTCGCGCACCACCTCGGAGAGCAGGGTGCCGGCCAGGGGCGCGACGGGCTCCTCGTGGAACCGCGGCACCAGCGCCTCGGTGACCAGGTCCGCCACGTGCGCGTCGGTCACCTTGGCGAGCCCGATCGCAGCGACCTCGGCCACCTCGTCGACCACCCGGCGGGCGTGGGCGGGACTCCCCAGCCACTGGCCCACCCGCAGTGAGACCGACGCGTAGGCGACCCGGTCCCGGATGATCTCCTCCTGGAGGAAGTTCTCGCCCACGAACTCCTCCAGGCTCCGGCCGAGCTCGTCCTTGCGCCGGGGGATCAGCGCGGTGTGCGGCACCGGGATGCCCAGGGGGTGCTTGAAGAGCGCGGTCACCGCGAACCAGTCGGCGATCGCCCCCACCATCGACGCCTCCGCGCCGGCGTTCACGAAGCCCCAGAACCCGTCCTGGCCGAGCGTCGCGACGTAGACCACCGCGGCCGCCACCAGCAGGGCGACCGCCACGGTCCGCATCCGGCGCAGGCCACGCCGGCGCTGCTCGTCGGCCTCGGGCGCGGGGGTGAGGATCGTCAGGGGCTGGGGGGGCTGCGAGGGGGCGGGGTTCTCCACTGTCTCGTTCATCACCACCATCCTCCCCTGTGCGTGCCAGAATGCCGCCCATGCCACGTACCGTCATCACCTTCGGCACATTCGACGTCTTCCACGTCGGCCACCTCCGGGTGCTGGAGCGAGCAGCCGCGCTGGGCGACCGGCTGGTGGTCGGGGTCTCCGCGGACGCCCTCAACGAGCGCAAGAAGGGCCGCGTCCCAGTCTTCAGCCAGGGCGAGCGGCTGGCGATCGTCTCCGCGCTCCGGGTGGTCGACGAGGTCTTCGTCGAGGAGAGCCTGGAGCAGAAGCGCGACTACGTCCTGGACCACCGTGCCGACGTCCTGGTGATGGGCGACGACTGGGCGGGCAGGTTCGACGAGCTGAGCGACGTCTGCGAAGTGGTCTACCTTCCCCGGACCCCCGCCATCTCCACGACCGCCATCATCGAGCACATCGCCGATCTCTAGGGCCTCTCTCCAGGGCCGGCCCGGGCGGTGGGGGCACCCCCCGTAGCCTGTGGGCAGCACTCCCACCCTCGAGGGGACTCCTTGCGACGAACCGCCGCCGCACTCACGGCTGCCCTGGCACTGCTCCTGACGGGGTCCGCGACCTCCCCGGTCCGCGCCGACCCCACCCCCGGGCCGGAGGTCCCAGCCACCTCCCCCGAGCTGCTCGCCGCGGAGGCCCTGCTGAGTGACCAGGCTCCCCTCCAGGCCCCCGACCAGGGCCCCCACGGCGCTGCCTCGGACCCCGCTGCCGGGGGCGACAACGACGCCACGATGGTGCTGCGCGACCTCTACCTGGCACGCCCGGGCCTCGACCGGGAGGAGCGCCGGGCCGCCGACGCACTGCTCGCCCGGCCGACCACGCCGCACAAGGACTCCTACGCCTCCTACGACCCGGGGGCGTCGACCACCCAGCAGTGCGCGGCCCGGGTCTGCGTCACCTACGTCACCACCACGTCGGACCGCGCCACCGAGGCGTGGGCGGCCCTGACTCTCGCCACCTTCGAGGCCGCCTGGACCCGTCAGGTCGACGAGATGGGCTTCCGCGCCCCCGCCCCCGACGGCACCGCCGGGGGCGACGCGCGCTTCGACGTCTACCTGGCCAACATCTCCGCCCAGGGGCTCTACGGCTACTGCGTGCCCGAGGAGAGGGTGACGGGCCAGCCGGGGCGCGCCCAGTCCTACTGCGTGCTGGACAACGACATGGCCGGCTTCTCCGCCAACCCGGACAACAGCCTCGCGGTGACGGCCGCCCACGAGTTCTTCCACGCCATCCAGTTCAACATCGACGTGCGCGAGGACCAGTGGTGGATGGAGGCGTCGGCCACCTGGATCGAGGAGCAGCTCGCCGACGACGTCAACGACAACCGCCAGTTCCTCCGGTCCGGTCAGCTCGGCCGTCCCAGGACACCGCTGGACTCCTTCTCCTCCGACCTGGCGAGCTACGGCAACTGGATCTTCGTCCAGCGACTGGCCCAGTCGATGGGCGTCGACTCCGTGCGCGAGGTCTGGGAGCGACTCGACGCCACGGTCGGCGCTCCGAACGAGTACGCCGTGCAGGGCATCCGCCGCTACCTCTCCTCCCGCGGCGTGCGGTGGGGCAGGTTCTACGCCCGGTTCGTGGAGTCCAACCTGCAGCCGCGACGCCACTACGAGGAGGGGCGTGCCTACCGCAAGGCCCCGCTCGCCGCGACGCTCCGGATGCGTCCGGGGCAGCGCCCCCGCCGGCTCACCGCCAAGGTCCCGCACCTCGCGGCGCACACGGTGCAGCTCCGCGCCGCGGCCGACCTGCCGCCCCGCAGGCGTCTCCGTGTCCAGGTGGAGGCGCGGAAGGCGCGGCCCGCGACGCCGGTGGCCAGACTGCTCGTCCTCCGGAAGGACGGCACGACGCGACGGCTCGACATCCGGCTCGACCGCGCGGGGAACGGCGGCCGGACGGTGAGCCTGCACCGGGGCAAGGTGCGCCGGGTGGTCCTGGTGCTCGCCAACGCCTCCACCCGCTTCCGCCGGTGCGGCTCCTCCGGCGTCTGGTCGTGCGGGGGTCAGCCGGTCGACGACGACCAGCGGTTCGACGTCGTCGCACGCGTGGTCCGGTAGGACCCGTCGTGCGAGCGGTCCCGGCCAGAGGGCCGGGACCGCCGCACGCGCCTCTCAGGCGATCTGGGTGGCGAACCGCTGCCAGACCCGGTGCTTGGCCATCAGGGCGCTGAGCTCGGTGAGAGCCTCGGGCCCGCTGCCGGCGCTGACCACGCCGACGGCCCCCGAGACGCCGGCCTCGTCCAGCAGCTCCACGCCGCGCCCCCAGGCGCCGATCGCCTTGGAGTGGCGGAAGCACTCCTGGACCATCATCACCGCGCGCGGGTCGGCGCTGGAGGCGGGCGCACCCGCCTTCTCGTCGCGCACCGTCATGGCGTCGGGCGCGGGGGCCGGCTTGCTGGCGACCAGGAGCGCGTCGAGCTCCACGGAGCGGCCGGTGGCCAGCGAGCGCTGCATCGGCATCCCGCCGATCATCCCCCCGTGCGGGCCGATCAGGAAGGCCACCATGCCGGCCTCGTGGATCGCGGTCCTCACCGCCGCCACGTCGTCGAGGTCGTCCTCGTCCCCGACGAGGACGCCGATGATCCGGCCGTCCGGAGGCCACTCCCCTCCGACCTGGGAGAGCGCCGGGCTCGGCTCGGCCGGCTCGACCTCCTCGGTCGGCGCGGGCGCGGGCAGACCGAGCGCCGTGGCGACCTCCTGGCACAGCACCGGGTCGATGTTGGCCAGGCACTGGAGCTGACGCTCCTTGATCGTCTGCTCGTAGCACTTGCCCAGCTCGAACGCGTAGGCCCGGACGATGTGCTCCTTCTCGACCGCGCTCATCGACTGCCAGAAGAGCCGGACCTGGCTGAAGTGGTCGTCGAACGTCGCCGGGTTGTCCCGGGTCTTGACCGAGGCCGCGACCGTCACCGCGGCGTCCACGAAGGCGCGCTTCTCCTCGTCGCTGAGGTCGGCACCCGCGTGGAACGGGCAGCCGCCGTCGAGCGAGTTGGGCTTGTACGGCGCCACGCCCGCATGCACGGCGTGCTGGTGGAACCCGTCACGCAACATGTCGTTGACCGGCGCGTGGGTCCGGTTGATCGGGATCTGGTTGAAGTTGGGCCCGCCCAGTCGCGACAGCTGGGTGTCGATGTAGGAGAAGAGCCGCGTCTGGAGCAGCGGGTCGTCGGTGAAGTCGATCCCCGGCACCACGTGGCCCACGTGGTAGGCCACCTGCTCGACCTCGGCGAAGAAGTTGGTCGGGTTGGCGTCGAGGACGAGACGGCCGATGGGCTGCACGGGGGCGAGCTCCTCGGGCACGATCTTGGTGGGGTCGAGCAGGTCGATGTCGCCGAACATCTGGTCCGGCGCGTCCGGGAAGACCTGCACGCCCAGCTCCCACTCCGGGAAGGCGCCGGCCTCGATGGCGTCGTACAGGTCGCGCCGGTGGAAGTCGGGGTCGATCCCGTTGATCATCTGTGCCTCCTCCCAGGTCAGGGAGTGCACGCCGAGCTTCGGCTTCCAGTGGAACTTGACCAGCGAGGTCTCTCCCTCGGCGTTGATCAGGCGGAAGGTGTGGACCCCGAAGCCCTCCATCATCCGGTAGGAGCGCGGGATGCCCCGGTCCGACATGTTCCACATGGCGTGGTGCTGGGCCTCGGTGTGCAGCGAGACGAAGTCCCAGAAGGTGTCGTGCGCGCTCTGGGCCTGCGGGATCTCGCGGTCCGGGTGCGGCTTGGCCGCGTGGATGATGTCGGGGAACTTGATGCCGTCCTGGATGAAGAAGACCGGCATGTTGTTGGCGACCAGGTCCCAGACACCCTCCTCGGTGTAGAACTTCGTCGCGAAGCCCCGAGTGTCACGGACGGTGTCGGAGGAGCCGCGGGAGCCGAGGACGGTGGAGAACCGGGTGAAGACGGGCGTCCGGCGTCCCTTGGCGAAGAGGCCCGCCATCGAGATGCTCTCGGCGGTGCCGTAGCCCTCGAAGACACCGTGCGCCGCGGCGCCGCGGGCGTGCACCACCCGCTCGGGGATGCGCTCGTGGTCGAAGTGGGTGATCTTCTCCCGCATGTGGTGGTCCTGCAGGAGCGTCGGGCCCCGCTCACCCGCCTTCAGCGAGTGGTCGGTGTCGCGGACCCGGGTCCCGGTCGACGTCGTCAGCCAGGCTCCCGCCTGGCTCCGGTCGCCCTTCTCGCCCACGGCACGGCCGGTCGCCGTGCCGACCCGGGGCTCGCGCTGGTCCGGCTTGGGCGGCAGCGGCTCCCGCGGGGTGGTGGGCTCCCCCAGCGAGGGAGGCTCCGGGGCCGGGACGCCGGGGACGACGGGGTCGTGCTTGCTCATGTGTGGGGTTCCTTCCGAGGTGGGTCAGAGCGTGCCCGTACCCACTCGGCAGGAGTCATGCACTGCCGCGGCCGGCCTCCTCGGTGGAGACGAGGCGCGCCACCTCGCGCCGGACCACCTTGCCCATCTGGTTCGTCGGCAGCTCGTCGACGAAGACGACGCGGCGCGGCACCTTGTAGGCGGTGAGGCCGGCACGTGCGTGCTCCCGGACCGCCTCGGGCAGCACCGTGACCCCTTCGACCTGGACCACTGCGGCCACCACCTCCTCGCCGCCGTCGGACCGGACCATCCCCACCACTGCAACGTCGACCACCCCCGCGTGGGTACGGATCACCGCCTCCACCTCGGAGGGGTAGACGTTGAAACCGCCGGTGATGATGATCTCCTTGACCCGGTCGACCACGGTGAGGAAGCCGTCGGGCGCCATCGTCACCACGTCCCCGGTGCGGAACCACCCGTCGTGGAACGCCTCCGCCGTCTCCTCGGGCAGCCCGCGGTAGCCCGAGAACACCTGGGGCCCGCGCACCAGCAGCTCGCCGCTCTCCCCCAGCGGCACGTCGCGGTCGAGGTCGTCGCGGTCGGCGACCCGGACCTCGGTGTCGGGGAAGGGGACACCGATCGAGCCGGGTCGTCGTGCCTTCGTCATCGGGTTGCCCACGATCACCGGGGAGGTCTCGGTCAGGCCGTAGCCCTCGACCAGCAGCCCGCCGGTCGCCGCCTCCCACCGCTCGATCAGCTCCGCCGTCAGCGGCATCGCGCCGGAGAGGCTGTAGCGGATGCCCTGCAACGAGATGCCTCGGCGCTGAGCCTCGTCGAGGATGCGGGCGTAGAGCGGCGGCACCGCGGGCAGGAAGTCGGGCACCCGGCGCCGGATCGCCTCCATCACCAGGTCGTTCTCCGGCTTGGGCAGGAGCACCAGCCGCGCCGCGAGGCTCACCCCCAGCAGCATGCTGACCGTGACGCCGTAGGCGTGGAACAGCGGCAGCGGCACCAGGAAGGTCTCCTGTCCCGGGACCAGTCCCGGCACCCAGGCCTGGCCCTGGGTGACGTTGGCCACCAGGTTGCGGTGGCGCAGCTCCACGCCCTTCGGCGAGCCGGTCGTGCCGGAGGTGTAGAGCAGGAGCGCGACGTCGTCGACGCCGGGGCGCGGGTGGGACGGGTCCAGCGGCTCCGCGCCGCTCAGCGTCGACCACGGGAGCGTCCCGGGTGCGGGGCCGGTGAGCTGGTCGCGCGAGGCGCGAGCCTTGGGGATCGGCAGTCGCAGCGCGAGACGCTTGAGGGGCGGCAGCTCGGTGGTCAGGTCGACGGCGACGATCTGCTCGAGCGCACAGCTCCCCCGCAGCTCGGAGACCACCGGGGCCACCTTGTCCCAGACCAGCGCCACCTTGGCGCCGTGGTCGACGAAGGCAGGACGCAGCTCGCCGGCGGTGTAGAGCGGGTTGTGCTCGACCACCGTGGCCCCGAGGCGCAGCACGGCGAAGAACGCGACGACGTTCTGCGGGCAGTTGGGCATCACCAGGGCCACGGAGTCGCCGGCCCCCACCCCCAGCCGGCGCAGTCCCTCCGCCACCCGGGCCACCTGGTCACCGACCTGCGCGTAGGTGGTGGCGCGGCCGAGGAAGTCGAACGCGTCCCGGTCGCCGAACCGGTCCACCGAGCCCTCCAGCAGCTCGAGCACGGTGGTGTCGCCGTACTCCAGGTGGAGCGGCACTCCCGGTCCGTAGGCGGCTGCCCATCGCGGTTCCGTGCTCATCGTGCTGACCTGGCCTCTCCGTCGCCGAGGGGATGCGGCGCTGTGCCAAAACTACGCCCGCCGCGGGGAACGCGGAGGCCCCGGGTGCTCTCGCGGGCGGACTACCCTCGGGACATGCCAGGACCCGGTCGCGTCGTGCTCGCGCTCGGTGGAGGCGGTGCCCGCGGGTATGCGCACATCGGGGTCATCCAGGTGCTCCTGGAGCGGGGCTACGAGGTGGTGGGCGTCGCCGGCACCTCGATGGGCGCCCTGGTCGGCGGGCTGCACGCCGCGGGGCGGCTCGACGACTACACCGAGTGGGTCAGCGCCCTCACCCAGCGCGACGTGCTCCGCCTCCTGGACCCCTCGCTGCGGGCCCCGGGGATGATCAGGGGCGAGCGCATCATGTCGCGGGTCGGGGACCTGCTGGCCGGCGCCCGCATCGAGGACCTCCCGATTCCGTTCACCGCGGTCGCCACCGACCTGCTGGCCCAGCGCGAGGTGTGGTTCCAGCAGGGGCTGGTCGAGGTGGCGATCCGCGCCTCGATCGCGCTGCCCAGCTTCATCACCCCGGTGATGCTCAACGGGCGGCTGCTCGCCGACGGCGGGATGATGAGCCCCATCCCGGTCACTCCCCTGGCCGGGCTCCCGGCCGACCTGCGGATCGCCGTCACCCTCTCGGGCGAGGACTCGCGCTCCCCCGTGCACGAGTCCGCGGTGCCACGACCGGTCGGCGAGTGGCAGGACCGGGTCCGCCGCAGCGCCGCCCAGGTCCTCGACCACGAGGCCAGCCGCCGGGTCGCCCGCTGGTTCTCCTCACGCAGGTCGGACGGCGTGAAGGACGCCGCCCCCGGCGGCGGGACGGGCGGCGACGGCGCCGACGAGACCGACACCGGCTCGCCGTACGGCGACCTGCCGCCCGACCTCGGCGTGCTGCGGGTGATGGAGCTCTCCATCAATGCGCTCCAGCAGGTGGTGACGCGCTACCAGGTGGCGGGCCATCCCCCTGACCTGATGATCTCCGTGCCCAGGAACTCCTGCCGCACCCTGGACTTCCACCGGGCCGCCGAGATGATCGAGCTCGGCCGGGAGGTCACCACCGCGGCGCTCGCCGAGCTGGAGGCGCACGACCGGGACTGAGCCGTCCAGCGGTCGCGCAGGTCAGCGCAGGTTCTGGGAGAGCCGGGCGACGGCCCAGAAGAGCGAGAACGGCATCTCGCCGCTGAGCTGCTCGACCTCGTCCTCGTCGAGCCGGCGGAACTCGTGCGCCAGCCGGACGGCGTCGCTGTGGCCGTGCAGGCCGAGCGGGTCCACCAGGCGCTCGAGGGCCTCACCCAGCGGAGCGGGCAGCGAGCCGCTCAGCTCCCACCGGGTGGGCGCGGGGATCGCCTCCCACGCCTTGAGCACCGCGTGGACCGGCATCTCGTGCCGCGCGCGCCGGCGCGGTCCCCCGGCCGGGGTGCGGCCGTGAGTGGCTGTCAGCTCGAGGGTCACGGCGGAAACGGTAGATCGCCGGGCCGGGGGCCCGCCGGGAAAGCGTGGAAGAACCGGCGTCGGTCCAGACCACGCCGCCCGGGCGGCCGAGCGCGCCCTCCGATGCCCGCCCGCTGTCCTAGGGTGGCCTCCGTGGTCTGGCTGCCGTTCTTCGTCCTCGCGGGATCGACCGCGATCTTCCTCCTCGTCGCGGGCATCCTGTTCGTGGCCTTCCGGGCGCGACCGGAGAAGGCCGGCTGGGCGCCCAGCACGCCGCACGTGGGCGAGTGGAACGCGGTCGTGGTCAACAGTCACTCGGGGTTCCTCACCCTCGACCGGACCTACGGCACGCTCCGGCTGGACCGGGGCGTCCTCTCCTTCACCCCCGACGACGCGCCGGGGCCGCTCTGGGCGGCGCCCTGCCAGCAGCTCACAGCCGGCCGCAAGGGACTGATCGCCCTGGACGGGGCGGACGTGCTGCTGCACGGCCCGATGGGCGAGGTGCGCTGCGCGGTGAGCACCGAGCGGATCAACCGGTTCAGCACCAACACCGCCAAGGACCTGCGCGAGCGCCGGTACGCCGACCAGCTCCTGGCCGCGCTCCACGCGCACGGCGCCCGTCTCAGCCTTCCGTGAGCGGCTCACCCTCGGTGATCGCGTGGATCGAGGAGAGGTGGGTCTCGGTGTCCTTGGTGACCAGCAGCAGGGTCTCCATGTGCGGCTCGAGGCCGGTCACCTTGTCCAGCGGCACCCCGATGACCAGCTGGAAGCCGAGCCCCTTCCACGCCTGCACGGCGCGGCCGGCGAACTCCGAGTCTGCCTTGACGAACCCCTCGTCGAGCAGCACCGGGGCGAAGCGAGGACGGGACCTGAGCTCGTCGCCCAGGCGGAAGCGGAGCGCGGAGCCGACGATGAAGGCGACCAGCTCCTGGCTCTCCCCACCGCTCTTCTCGCCCAGCGTGCGGTAGGTCGACTTGAGCTCGCCCGTCAGCCGGTCGTAGCGCTCCGCGCTGATCTCCACGTGCCGGCGGACGTCGAGCAGCCGGTCCCGGTCCGCCCCGTCCAGCCCGCCCTCCGTGGGCCGCAGCTGGGCCATGAACCGGCTCAGCCGGCCGAAGCGCGCCTCCATGGCGTCCTCGTCCAGCTCCTTGGCCGAGCCGCGGGAGAGCTCCCGCAGGTCGCGCACGAAGAGCTGCACGTGCGCCGGGGTCAGCCGCCGGAGCCGGATCCGCAACCGGTCCTTCTCGGCGCCGAACTCCAGCCGCCGCAGGATCGCGTTGATCGGCTCCAGCCGGTCCTCGATCTCCTCCACGGAGGAGGACATCGCCCCGGCCAGCGGCACCAGGTCCTGGCCGCTCCACTCGGTGAGCCGCCGGCGCCACTCCGCCCGCCGGGTGGCCAGGCCGGTGGCCTCGATCTCGGCGAGGATCCGGGCGTAGTCGGCGCACGAGTCGGCGCTGACGCCCAGGTTGGGGTCCTCCCACTGCAGCTGGTAGGCCCGGAAGATCCCCGCCAGCTCGCGGTCCACGTGCTCGACCTCGACCTGGGCGCTGGTCACCGCCGCGTGCAGCCGGGCCTGGAGGCGCCCGGTGTTGTCGTGGAAGCGGGCGAGGTCGTCGACGTCCTCCGGCGCGCAGGCGGCGGCGAACTCCTCGTCGAGACGGCGAGCCTGCTCGTCGTCCAGCACGACCCGGCTCCCACGCTCCATCCGCTCGAGCTCGTCGTTGACCTGGTCCTCGGCCTCGACCATCTCGCCGTGGGCGGCGTCGAGCCCGGCCCGGCGCTCCTCGAGCTGGTAGCGGCGGCGGCGGGCCTCCTCCAGCGCCGCACCGAGCTCCTCGATCTGCCGCTCCAGGACGGTGAGCCTGTCGTCGGAGCCGAGGATGGCGGTACGTCGCCGCCCGAGCTCCTCGATCCGCTGGTCGCACGAGGGCACGTCGAGGTCGTCGAACCCGTGGCTGCGGACCGCCTCGTGCGCGGCGCGCCGCAGGTCCAGGAGGCGGGTGGCCTGCTCCACCCCGGAGAGCCGCGAGTCGAGCTCGTCCAGCGACTCCTCGAGCCCGGCCAGCTCCTGGTCGATCTCGACCAGGGAGTCGCCGTTGCTGAAGCCGATGATGCTGCGCTGCTCCCCCCGGCCGTGCGAGCCGCGACGGCCGGAGCGCGTCTGCCCGGCCAGGGTGACCCGCAGACCCTCACCGGAGAGGCCCGCCGCCTCCTCGACGCAGAGCGCGTTGCGGGAGGGGTGCGACACGTGCTGGGAGACCCAGCCCCGGAACGGCGAGTCCTGGAGGAGGAGCTTCCCGGCCACGCGGTCCCGGTCCCGGGCCGCGACCTCCTCGAGGTCGAGCTCCGCGCCCTCGAAGGTCAGGCGTCCGCGCAGGGAGAGCGAGTCGATCGCCGCGGAGAACTCCTCGAGGCGGTCCAGGGGGACCAGCATCATCCGCGCAGAGCTGCCCAGCACGGTCTCGATGGCGGTACGCCACCTCGACTCCTCGGGAGCCACGTCGACGAGCTCGGCCACGAACGGCAGTTCAGCGGGGCTGAGCCCGCTCGCCCGGGACACCTCGTGCCTGATCGCGTGCAGGTGTGCGGGGACCCGGCCCGCCCGCCCCTCCAGGGAGGCGCGCTCCTCACCGAGCGCCTTGCGCCGGGCCAGCAGCGGGTAGCGGGCCGCCATCACCTGGTCCCGCTCGGCGACCAGGGCGGCGAGCTGGGCCGGGTGCTCGGCCAGCCAGCGCTCGGCACGGTCGACGAGCGCGTGGTAGGCCTCGCGTGAGCCCAGCGGGCCCCCGTCCTCGGCGTCGACGTCGAGCTCCAGCAGCGCGCCCGTCCGCTCCAGCAGGGCGTCGCGGCGCGCCGAGCGCTCCGACCTGAGCGCCACCTCGCGCTCGATGTCGGCGGCCAGGCGCTCCAGCGTCGAGCCACCGGCCTCCCGGTGCTCCTCCTTGGCGGCGTCCAGGTCCGCGGTGAGCGAGACGACCTCGCGTGCACTGGTCTTGAGCTCGTCGGCCACCCGGCCGCGCTCGCGCCGGTTCTCCTGCACGGCCGCCCCCAGCAGCCGGGCGTGGGTCCGGAGCATCCACAACCGGACGGGCGTGTCGCCCTGCGCGGTCACCCCGAACGCGTCCAGCTCGACGGCCTGCGACAGCGCGGCGCTCTTGCGGGCCGACAGCTCGACCAGCGGCGCCAGCAGCTGCTGCTTGCGCTCCTCGGTCTGCATCGCCAGGTAGGCCGACTCGAGGTCGTCGAAGTGCTCGACGGCGCGGTCGGCGGCGGCGAACGTCGCCGGCCGCTCCAGCACCATCTCCTTGTAGAGCTCGTCCACGCTGCGCACCTGGTTCCCGGCCTGGATCCGGGCCAGCAGGCGGAGCGCCTTGGCGCCGTCGCCGTTGGCCCCGATGCCCAGGCGCGCGTGCAGGGTCGCGGCGAACTCCGCGTAGGTCCGGTGCACCCGGGCGCCCGGGTGCACCTTCTTGATCGTGTTGGCGTGGAAGCGGTCCGGGACGGCCGCCTCCAGGGTGGCGAGGTCGAGCGCGGAGTCGAGGGTGACCAGCTGCATCGAGACCTCGCTCGAGCGGGTGGCGCGCCGGGGCACGTAGTAGGTGCGCAGCACCGTGAACCGCCGCTGGGAGTCGTTGACGAAGGTGGCCGAGACCGCCCCCCAGGTGTCGGTGCCGCGTCCGCGCAGCAGGCGCTCGGTGGGGCGGCCGGTCCGCGGGTCGTCGACGATGTCGACGGCTCCGCGCAGGTAGGAGAGCAGGTTGCGCTGCCCCAGGCTGCGCGCCCGTCCCGCCGTGGCGTCGTTCGAGGCCCCGTTGAACTTGGTGTCGGAGGGCATCATCAGCGCCGTGTAGGCGTCCAGCACGGTGCTCTTCCCGACCCCCGACGCCCCCGAGATCATCGTGGTGTCGCCACGGAGGTCGACCTCCACCCGGCCGGAGAAGCCACCCCAGTTGACCAGCTGGAGCGTCTCGGCACGCCACTGCTCGGTGTCGTCCGACGGCGTGGCGACGCTCTCGTGGCCGAAGAGCCCGTCGTTGACCGCGCCCTCGTCCTCCACCGGGGCCGCGCCCCGGGCCAGCTCGACGAGCTCCCCGTCGAGCTCGTCGACGTCGGTGTCGGTGTCGTGGGTCATGCTCGGGTCTCCTCGTCGTCGCCGTCCGGGGTCGTGGACCCCGGCTCACCGGCGAAGAGCGGCTCCGGTGCCGGGGTGGCGGGGTCGTTGGTCTGCTGGAGGCTCTCGAGCAGCTCCCGGAGCCGCTCGAGAGGCAGCAGCGACTCGATGGCCTCGCTGATCTCGAAGCGGTGGTCGGTCGGCGCCCCGATCAGCAGCCCCGCCTTGTTGATGCTGGCGACCGCGTTGCGGGCACGCTTCTCGTCGCCGGAGACGTCGGTGGCGTGCGGGGGACGGAAGCCGGCCACGAAGTCGACGATGTCGTCGCGGTCGACGAAGACCCGGTCCTCACCTGCGCCGGTCGCGATCCGGTAGCGGTCGCGCAGGTGGACCAGGACCACCGTCTCCTCCCGGGACCAGGCGACGTCGTGGAGCAGCGTCGGGAACCGGGTGCCCGTCTCCGGGACGGCCTGCCGCTTCCAGGCCACCTCGCGGACCGGGTCGATCTGCAGCTCCAGGAAGAGGTCGTTGAGCCGGGAGCGGATCACCCGTTCGTTCCCGGTCAGGGCCCGCCAGGCCTGGGGGTGGGTGCGCGCGCTGAGGAACCGCTGCTTCAGCAGGGCCACCAGGGCCCGCCGCTCGGCGTAGTCCAGCTCGCCCTCGTCGCCCTCGAAGAGCGAGACGGAGGCGCTGTCGTGCGACGGGTCACCCTCGGGCTCCGGCTCGTCCAGGTGCTCGTCCGGTCGGTCGAGGGCCGTCATCGTGCGTCCTCCTGCGGCCCGCGGGCCGGGTCGGGGTCGGGCAAGTCGGGGTCGGGATCGGGGAGCGGGACCCTCGGCACGCGGAAGGTCCGCGTGCTGCCGTCGGGACGCACCGCGCGGTAGGGCTCCGTGCCGTCGTCGGGCCCCAGGCCACGATCGGCTGCCAGGTGGAGCAGGCCCAGGATCTCGACCGGACGGCGCAGCGAGGGTTCCAGGGAGTCGAAGAGGGCACCCAGGGAGGCCGCGGGCTCGAGCGTGGCGAGCGCCTCGTCGAGGCGGGCGCGCAGCGCGGAGAGCGAGGGGCCGCCCAGTGCCCGCAGCTCGCCGTAGGACGGGCCGGCGGCCGGGCTCGGTGCGAGGTCGGCCAGCCTGGCCGGGACGACGTCGTCGGCGGGGTCGTGGAACCGCTCGCGGAGGTGCTCGACCTCCACCCTGGCCGGGAGCAGCGGCACGGTGACGACGGCGCGCGGCCCGGCGGTCGCCATCCAGGTCATCAGCTCGGACTCGATCTGGCGCAGCGTCTGCTCCAGCTCGCGGTCCCGGGTGGCGTCGTGGGAGACGATGTACTCCTTGAGCGTGGAGGTCACCCGGGACCTCTGGGAGAGCACCCGGTCGAGCCCCTCGCGGATCAGCCGCACCGTTCCCCGCAGCTCTGCCCGCTCGCCGTCGCCCAGCAGCCGGTCCGAGAGCGGGTGCTCGAGCAGCGCGGTGAGGTCGTCGCGGAGCTGGTCGACCATGGTGTCGTCGCGCAGCAGCGCGAAGGCGCCCTCGAAGGCCCGGCCCTCGGGGGTGGCGGTCATCAGCGCGTCCGCCCGGGCCAGGTAGTCGTCGATCACCTCGCCCGCGGGTCGCGCCTCGGAGCGGAACGACGCCAGGATCTCCGCCCGGATCTGGGCGAACCGCTCCTCGACGCGGGCGAAGTCGCTGGGCAGGGCCGAGACCAGCAGCTGGAGCTCGGTGAACCCCTCGCGCATGTAGTCGGGTGACGGGGGCTCCATCTCCGCGCCGTCGACCAGCCGGTCGCGTTCCGCGCTCAGCCGGGCGATCTCCGCGTTGAGGATGGTGACGCGCGCCGTCCGGTCGGGGTTCGCCTCGCTGTTGAACCGGCGCACGGCGCCGAGCAGGGTCGCGATCCGGTGCTCGCTCAAGGTGGCGCGGTCCCGGGAGAGCGCCTTGACCAGCTCGAGCGCCTGCTGGGCGTGGGAGGTGAGTGCGTAGACCTCCCGGCCGGCGTCGTCCAGGGTCCGCACCAGCCACTGTCCCCGCATCCAGCGCAGGCACACCTCCCGGCCGCTCCCCACCGGCACGTCGGGCTCGCCCGCGGCCCGGAACCGGCCGAGGTGGTCCTCGACCTGCGCGTGGAGCCGTGCGGTCGGGACCGGGCGGTTGTCCCGGCCGAAGGCGGCGCGGAAGACGGCGATCACCACCGGCGCCTGACGCTGGTGGAGGAGGGTCAGCGTGGGCTGCCTGAAGGCACCGCGGACGCGGGCCAGCTCGCCGGCCACCTCGCTCATCGCGCGCTCCTGCCCTGCTCGTGGGTGCGGTCGTGTGCACGCCGGCGGCCGTACGGCCGCGCCCGTGCAGCGAGACAGCATCCCACCGGCGGCCCGCGGTCCTCCTTCTCGGGGTACCCGACTCCGCTTCTGCGGGTCTATGCTCCCTTTCGTGCCGCAGATGAGGATCCGCGACGCCGCTTCGTATCTCGGCGTCAGCGACGACACCGTCCGTCGCTGGATCGATCGCGGGCTGCTCACCGAGTCCAGCGACCCGGCGGGGCGCAAGGTGGTCGACGGCTACGAGGTCGCTCAGGTGGCGCGGCAGCAGGCGACGCCCCCCGGTCCGCCCGGAGGAACCGTGAGCTCGGCGCGCAACCGGTTCGTGGGGCTGGTCACCGACATCAAGGTCGACGAGGTGATGGCCCAGGTGGAGCTGCAGTGCGGACCGTTCCGGGTGGTCTCCCTGATGAGCAGCGAGTCGGTCCGCGCCCTGGGGCTCGAGCTCGGCTCCGCCGCGGTGGCGGTGATCAAGTCCACGACCGTGATCGTGGAGACGAACGCGACGGGCTCGTGAGGCGGGCGCTCCCCCGCCGAGCCGGCCGCGCCCGCGTGGTCCGCGGCGTGCTCGCCGGCCTGGTCGTCGGCCTGGTCGCGTCCGCCGGGTCCGGGTGCGCCTCCCCGGGGGGCTCCGGCTCCACCCTGGTCGTCTACGCGGCCGCCTCGCTGAGCGCGCCGTTCGAGGAGATCGCGGAGCGGTTCGAGGAGGAGCACGACGGCGTCGAGGTGCTGCTCAGCTTCGCCGGCTCCTCCGACCTGGTCTCCCAGGTCGCCCAGGGCGCCCCCGCCGACGTCGTGGCCACCGCCGACGAGGCCACCATGGCCACGCTGGCCGCCGAGGGACTCCTCGCCGGCACCCCCCGGCCGTTCGCGGCCAACACCCTCCGCATCGCGGTGCCCGCGGGCAACCCCGCCCGCATCTCCACCTTCTCCGACCTGGCCACGCCGGGGCTCGACCTGGTCGTCTGTGCGCCCCAGGTGCCCTGCGGTGCCGCGGCGGGCCGGGCCGCGGACGCGGCCGGGGTGCGGCTCTCCCCGGTCAGCGAGGAGCAGTCCGTGACCGACGTGCTGGCCAAGGTCGCCTCGGGCGAGGCGGACGCGGGGCTGGTCTACGTCACCGACCTGCTCACGGCCGGCGACCGGGTCGAGGGCCTCGACTTCGCCCAGTCGGACGCGACCCGGACGGTCTACCCCGTCGCGGCCGTGGCCGACAGCGCGCGCCGGTCACTGGCCGAGGAGTTCGTCGACCGGGTCACCGGCCCGGGCGGCCAGGAGCTGCTCGCCGAGTCCGGCTTCGCCGAGGCGCCCGGCGATGGCTGAGGCCGGCTGGGTCGGGCTGCCGCGCTGGATCTATGCCCCCGCCGCGGTGGGTGCCTGCTTCGTGCTCCTGCCCCTGGTGGCCGTCGTGCTGCGGACCCCGTGGGCGGACTTCCTCGACCTGATCACCTCCGAGGCCTCCCGGCAGGCGCTCTGGCTGAGCCTGCGCACCTCGGCGGCGAGCACCGTGCTCTGCGTGCTCCTGGGGGCTCCCATGGCGACGGTGCTGGCGCGCACGACCTTCCGCGGACAGAGCGTGCTCCGCTCCCTGGTGCTGCTCCCCCTGGTGCTCCCGCCCGTGGTGGGAGGCATCGCGCTCCTCTACACCTTCGGCCGCCACGGGCTGCTGGGGCGGACCTTCGAGGTGCTCGGTCTCCAGATCGCGTTCTCCACCACCGCGGTGGTGCTGGCCCAGACGTTCGTCGCCCTCCCCTTCCTGGTGGTCAGCCTCGAGGGGGCGCTGCGCACCGCGGGCCAGCGTTACGAGGCGGTGGCCGCGTCGCTGGGCGCCAGCCCCACCACGGTCCTGCGCCGGGTCACCCTGCCCCTGGTGCTGCCCGGGCTCGCGTCGGGCGCCGTGCTCGCCTTCGCCCGCTCCCTGGGCGAGTTCGGCGCGACGATCACCTTCGCCGGGAGCCTGCAGGGGGTCACCCGGACCCTGCCCCTGGAGATCTACCTGCGTCGCGAGACCGACGCCGACGCCGCGGTGGCACTCTCCCTGGTGCTGGTCGTGGTGGCGGTGCTCGTGATCGGACTGGCGCGCCAGGGACGGAGCAGCCTGTGAGCCTCGTCTACTCCGCGAGCGTGGCCGCCCGGGGTGTCGACCTCGCCTTCGAGGTGGCCGAGGGCGAGACCGTGGCGCTCCTGGGGCCCAACGGCGCCGGCAAGTCGACGGCTCTGGGGGTGACCTCGGGACTGCTCCGCCCCGACCGGGGTGAGGTCCTGCTGGGTGGGCGGGTGCTCACCCGCTGCGGACTCCCGGCACGCGACGTGCACGTCGCCCCCCACGACCGCCACGTCGCACTGATGGCACAGGAGCCGCTGCTGTTCCCCCACCTCTCGGCCCTCGACAACGTCGCGTTCGGTCCCCGCGCCGCGGGTCTGGGACGCCGGCCGGCGCGCGAGCGGGCCCGGCACTGGCTGGGCGAGGTGGGGCTGGAGGAGCTCGCCCACCGCCGACCCGCCCAGCTCTCCGGAGGACAGGCCCAGCGGGCCGCCGTGGCCCGCGCCCTCGCGGCTGACCCGCGCCTGCTCCTCCTCGATGAGCCGCTCTCCGCGCTCGACGTGGAGGTCGCCCCGGCGCTGCGCCAGACGTTGCGCCGAGTGCTCGCCGATCGCACGGTGGTGCTGGTCACCCACGACATCCTCGACGCGCTGCTGCTGGCCGACCGCGTGCTGGTCATCGAGGGCGGCGCGCTGGTCGAGACCGGCGCGACGGCCGAGGTGCTCTCCCACCCGCGCAGTGCCTTCGCCGCCCGGATCGCGGGTCTCAACATGGTCCGCGGCACCTGGCGGGGCCAGGCGGTGCGCTCCCCCGCCGGGTTGCGTGTCGAGGGGGTGGTGACCTCGACGCCGCCGCGGGACGGGGACCCGGTGGTCGCGGTCTTCGCGCCGAGTGCCGTCTCGGTCTTCCCCCACGCCCCAGGGGGCAGCCCGCGCAACGTGTTCGAGGTGACCGTCGAGGAGCTGGAGCCGCACGCCGGCCAGATCCGGGTGCGGGGCGGCCGGCTGTCGGCCGACGTGACTCCCCGCGCCGTCGCCGAGCTCGGCCTCGTCCCGGGCGCCCGGGTGGTCTTCGCGGTCAAGGCCACCGAGGTCGCGGTCTACGGGACCTGACGTCCGGCCCCCCGCCCGGGCCCTCCCCTGCGTGACGTGGTGAAGGACACCCCACGTCAAGAGCCGCGGACCGGAGCGCGCGAGCGCAACCGGCTCCGAGACCTCACCCCTCGGCTGGCATGGTGGACGGTGATGGCTGAAGACGACGAGCAGAAGAGAAGCGGGCTGGACATCGACTGGCTCCGCACCATCGGTGGAGCCCTCGCGGCGGTGACCAGCGCCGTGCTGCTCTCCACCCTGGGCGCGGCGGGGACGATCATCGGCGCCGCCCTGGGCAGCGTCGCCGCCACCGTCGGCACCGCGCTCTACACCCACGGCCTCGCCAAGAGCCGGGAGAAGGTCGCACAGGTCCAGCGGGTGGGCAGCCTGAAGGTGGGCGTCGCGGAGGCCGAGGTACGTCGCGCCCGGCGCCGTGGCAACGACAACGGCGCCGCGGATGCCCACCTGCACTCGGCGGAGGCCCGGCTGATCGAGGCGCGCGAAGAGCTCGACGAGGCCGGGGCGCCCGCCCGTCTCACCGACCGGCTGGCCGCCCTGCCGTGGAAGAAGGTCCTGGTCACCGCGGCCGCCGCCTTCGCCGTGACACTGGTCGCGATCACGGCCTTCGAGCTCGTCACCGGCCGCAGCGTCTCCTCCCGCACCGGTGGCAGCGACGACGACCGCGGCACCACCATCGGGAGCGTGACCGACCGCGACACCAAGGATCAGGACGACGACCGGCGTGACGGCCGGGACGAGAAGGAGCCGACGGGCTCGCCGACCCCCTCGCCCACCGACGACCCGTCTCCCAGCGAGGGGGTCACTCCCTCCTCCGAGCCCACGCCGACCCCGACGCCGTCCGAGGAGCCGACCGCCACTCCGAGCCCGTCGCCCTCCGACACCGTCGGCGCCACGCCGTCACCGCAGAGCGAGGTCAGCCCGCCCGCCGATCCCGGTGCCGGCTAAGGCTCGGTCGTCGTGCGGGACGCGAAGTGGTGGAGGCCCAGGGCCGAGGAGAGGGCCTCTCCCGCCTGCAGGCCGCGCCGGCTGTTGCCCTGCTCGTCCAGGGGTGGGCTCCACGAGGCGAATCCCAGGCGTCCGGGAGCCACGGCGAGCAGTCCCCCCGACACCCCCGACTTGGCCGGCATCCCCGCCCGGTGGATCCATCCGCCGCTGCCGTCGTACATCCCGCAGGTGGACATCACGCTGAGCACCTCGGTGGTCACCGACTCGGGCAGCACGCGCTCCCGCGAGCCCGGCACCACTCCCCACCCGGCCAGGGTGGCCCCCATGGTGGCGAGGTCCGCCACGGTGACGGTGATGGCGCAGACCCGGGCCAGTGCCTCCACGGCCTCCTCGACCGGGCACTCCAGCGTGCCCCCGGCCCGCATCAGGTAGCCCAGGGCACGGTTCCGGTCGGCGTGCTCCAGCTCGGTGCGCACCACCGCCTCGTCGACCTCGAGTCGCCGGCCGGCGGCCCGGGAACAGACGTCCAGCACGCGGTCGACCCGCTCCTCGACGCCGTCGCCGGCGACCAGGGAGGCGGCCATCAGGGCTCCCGCGTTGACCATCGGGTTGGGCGGGCGTCCGGTCTCCTGCTCGAGGACCATGGCGTCGAACGGCTCGCCGGTGGGCTCCACCCCGATCGAGCGGTGCACCCGGTCGCCGTGGTCGGCCAGGGCGACGGCGTACACGAACGGCTTGACCACGGACTGGATGGGGAAGCCGACGTCGGCCTGCTCGGTGACCGCGAGCTCTCCGTCGACGGTGCGGACGGCCAGGGCGAAGCACTCCGGGGCCCGCTCGCCCACGCTGGGGTCCCCCACCTCGCCCGAGGTGTCGGGGAGGAGCCGCTCCCGCTCCGCACGCAGCAGGCTGGTGAGGTCCTGCGGGCCGCCTGGCCGCTGGTCGGGAGTCATGCTCCTCCGAGTGCCCGGCGCGCCACTGCGGCAAACCGGAGTCGGGGGGCGCACCGGGGTGGCACAGTGTCGCCGCCGGGATCGTCGCTGGGACGTCGCCGGGTCACGAACGGAGGTCCGCGTGGGTCGTGCGTCGGAGCGCCCGGGACGCCGGTTCGGCCGGCTCCGTCGCTGGTCCACCCGGGTGGGCATCGGGCTGCTCGCCCTGGGGGTGCTGCTCGGCTGCTTCTACTGGTCGCTGCCCAAGGGCCCCCGGGACCCGATGCCCTTCGAGAGCACCAAGGGCCTGAGCCGACCGCTCGCGACCGGGTCCCAGTACGCCGTCGTGGCGGGCACGCCCTGGGCGGCCGAGGCGATGCGCGACGTGCTCGAGGCCGGGGGCAACGCCGCCGACGCCGCGGTCGCGGGCCTGCTGGCCCTCAACGTGACCTTCGGGGAGGCCGCCAGCTTCCCCGGCGTGGCCCCACTGCTCCACCGCGACGCCGGCACCGACCAGGTCTCCAGCTATGTGGGGGCCGGCACCGCGCCGGCCGCCGCGACCCTGGAGCGGTTCCGGGAGCGCGGCTGGGACGAGGTGCCCGAGATGGACGTCTGGGCGCAGCTGCTCCCCGCCTCCCCGGACGTGCTGGTGGCGCTGCTCGCCGAGCACGGCACGATGAGCTTCGAGGAGCTGGCGGAGCCGGCCGTCGACCTGGCCCGCGTCGGCTTCCCGGTGCACGAGGTGATGGCCGACAACCTCGACTTCTCGCTGGTGGAGCGGATCGGGTTCCAGTTCCTGCTGCCCTACAACGCGCAGGTCCACACCGGCCGGGAGTGGTGGCGCCCGATCCACGTCGGGGACCGGTTCACCAGACCCGACCTGGCGGAGACCCTCGAGGCGCTGGCGGCGGCCGAGCAGCGCGTCCTGGCCGCCGGCGGCGACCGGCGCGACGGCCTGCAGGCCGTCCGGGACCACTTCTACGAAGGGCCGGTCGCCGAGGCGATCCTGGAGATGCACGACGACGAGGAGGGGCTCTTCACCGCCGAGGACCTGGCCGGCTACCGGGGCGGGTGGGAGGAGCCGGTGGTGGCGGAGTTCCGCGGGCACCGGATCAGCACCAACCGCACCTGGAGCCAGGGCATCGTCGTCCCGATGGTGCTGAAGACCCTCGAGGAGCTCGACCTCGAGTCGATGGAGTGGGGCTCGGAGGAGTACGTCCACACCGTGCTGCAGGCCATCGACCTGGCCATGGCCGACCGGGAGGCGCTGGTGGCCGACGAGGAGTTCGCCGACGTCCCGGTCGAGGAGCTGGTCTCGTCCGAGCACGGCGCCCGGCGGCGCGCCGAGATGAGCGGGACGGCGTACGACGGCACCCCGGACCCCGGCACGGTCGCCACAGCGGCACGGCCGCACAGCCCCTCACCGCTGCTGGGCAAGGACACCTCGCACCTGGCCGTGGTGGACGCCGAGGGCGACTCGGTCACCCTGACGCCCAGCGACTTCCCGTTGACCCCGATGGTGCCCGGAACGGGCCTCAACCTCGGCAACCGGATGACGCAGTTCAGCCTGGACCCCGGGAACGTCAACCGGCTGGAGCCCGGCAAGCGGCCGCGGATCACCCCGCACGCGCTGATGGTCGACGAGGCCGACGGAGGGCAGCTCTCGATGGGCACCCCCGGCGGCGACGTGCAGGCCCAGACCAACGTGCAGATCCTGCTCAACGTGCTGGTCTTCGGGATGGACCTGCAGGAGGCGGTCGAGGCACCCCGCTTCCGGTCGCTCAACTTCCCCAGCTCCTTCGTCCCGCACGTCACCGAACCCGCGACCGTCGAGCTCGAGGGCGAGCTCTACGACGAGCTCCACGAGGGGCTGCGGGCGCGTGGCTACACGGTCCGCAGGGTGGAGCGGTGGGACCACGTGATGGGCGGGGTCGGGATCGTACGGCGGCTGCCGGACGGCACCGTCCAGGCCGGCGCCGACCCGCACGAGAGCACCACGGCCCTCACCCGCTGACCCACGCGGGTGGAGACCGTCAGGCGGTGGAGTCCGCCAGCTCAGCGTCCGCGGACCGGTCGGGGCCGGGCTCGACCACCGCGTCGGGCCGGCGCACGAAGAAGGCACCGAGGACGGCGAGCAGGGAGATGGCAGCGCCCCACAGCAGGGCCGAGTGGATGCCGTCGGCCAGCGCCGCGACCTCGCCGGCGTCCCGCTCCATCCGCTCGGCCGTGGTGCGGGTCATCACCGTGATGAACAGCGCGGTCCCGGCGGCCCCCGCGACCTGCTGCAGGGTGCTGACGATGGCGCTGCCGTGCGAGTACAGCGCCCTCGGCAGGGAGCCGAGCGCGGCGGTGAGCAGCGGGGAGAACATGAAGGCGAGCCCGACGTTGAGGAGCACGTGCCAGCCGATGACCGCGGCCACCGAGGTGTCGACGTCGAGCGTGGTCATGCCCCACAGCGCGGCACTGGCGACGGCGGCGCCCGGGGGCACCAGCGGCCGGGCGCCGTACCGGTCGAAGAGACCCCCCACGACCAGGCCGAGCGCGCCCAGGGTGAGACCACCCGGGAGGAGCATCAGGCCGGTGTCCAGCGGAGAGAGCCCCTGCACGCTCTGCAGGTAGATCGGGAGCAGGATCAGCGTCCCGAAGAGGGCCATCATGCTGACCGCCACCAGGGCGCTGGCCAGGGCGAACGCCGGGGTGAGGAACGCGCGGAGGTCGAGCAGGGCGGCGTCGCCGAGCCTGACCTGGCGGACGGCGAAGGCGACCAGGGCGAGGACGCCCACGGTCAGCGGGATCCAGATCGGCATCAGCGGGTCCCCCTCGGCGGCCTCACCGATGCTGCTGAGCCCGAAGACCAGGCCGCTGAAGCCGAGCGCCGACAGCACCACGGAGGCGACGTCGAGGGGCACCCGCTGCGGCTCGGTGACGTTGCGGATCCACAGGCCTCCGAAGACGGTGGCAGCCAGGGCGATCGGCAGCACCAACCAGAACATCCAGCGCCAGCTCAGCTGGTCGAGCACCACACCTCCGATGGTGGGGCCCACCGCCGGGGCGACCGCGATGACGATCGAGATCAGGCCCATCGTCCGGCCCCGGCGCTCGACCGGGACCACGTTGAGCACGGTGGTGAAGAGCAGCGGCATCATCAGAGCGGTGCCGACGGCCTGCACCACGCGCCCGGCGACCAGGATCGGGAAGACCGGGGCGGCGGCGGCGACCAGGGTGCCGAGCAGGAAGCTGCACATCGCCACCAGGAAGACGGTGCGCAACGAGAGGCGGGTCATCAGGTAGCCCGTCACCGGGATCACCACGGCCATCGTCAGCATGAACGCGGTGGTCAGCCACTGCGCCGTCGCGGCGCCCACCTCGAACTCCACCATCAGCTGGGGCAGCGCCACGCTCATGATGGTCTCGTTGAGGATCACCACGAAGGCGGCCGCCACCAGCAGGGCGATGAGTCGGCCCACGTGGGGCGGTTGGACGGGGCCGGAGGCGGCGGAGGTGGGCGGTGGTGCGGTGGTCGAGGTCAAGGCATGTCTTCCGTGATCGCGGCGGACCGCCCAGTTGGCACGGCCGCGGACGAGAACGTCCTCTCCCCCGGTCTTGTTCCCCGCCAGCGCCCGGGATGACGCCGCTCACGTCCACGCGACAGCGGGCCACCCGGGCCCCTATCGTCTCGTCATGCGACGCACGGGGGTCGGGACGCTCATGGTGGGGCTCTGCCTCACGCTCGCGGGGTGCGCCACCGAGGGGTCCGCGGACGACCCGCTCGCCGCCGCCAGCCCTCAGCCGGCGACGGGCGCAGCACACGCCACGCCGGGGCCCGCCACCGCGCCGGAGTCCGCGACGACTCCGGACGCCGGGACGGCCAGTGCCTCCGCACCGTCACCGTCCGGGCCTGCGGTCCCGGAGCCGCCGACCTTCGGGAGGAGCTTCCGCTACCCCGACGGTCTCACCGTCCGGATCGGTCTTCCTCAACCGTTCACCCCGTCGGCGTGGGTGGAACCGCGCAAGGGCACGCCGATGCGGTTCCCCGTGCTGATCCGCAACGGGAGCGACGAGGAGTTCAACCCCAGCCAGCTCCACGTGCGGCTGCGCTCGACGTTCGCCGAGGCCGCGCAGATCTTCGACTACGAGCAGGGCGTCGTCGCCCGGCCGGAACGACGCCTGGCGCCCGGGAGGACGGTCCGCTTCGCCGTGGGCTACTGGGTGACCGACCGCGACGACCTGGTCGTCGAGGTGGCCCCCGGCTTCGAGTACAGCAGCACCACGGTCCGGGGCTGACCCTTCGCCGAAGGGCACCGTGGGGCCGGGCGCCCGGCCCCGTGTTTCAGGCCGGTAACAGGGCCTTGGGCCCGTGCCGGCCCGGCGGCGGCGTCCCCTTCTCCCCCGGCCGGTCGACCCCTCGAGGAAGTGCACCGAACTTGGGTAAGTCCCTCCCCAGGAGTGGGGACAGCGGGCGTCAGGTCTTGCCACACCCCCCGACCGGGCCCCCGATCGGGACTGTCACCGACGGTGACACCGACTTAACCTGAGGTTCTTCTCGCAGACACCCCGGCACGACCCCACGAACCCACCATGGAGAGACGCGCTCGGGCCGCGCAACGACATGAAGACATCGGGGGACCGCACCGCAGGGTGCGCCCTCCAGGCATACCCGGGGGCACACGCGATGAACGACCTACTCGACCGGCTCGATCTCCACGACCTCGATGTGGCGACCCTGCGGGCGGTCTTCCCGCTCGCCGTCGCCGGTCTCATCGTCTGGGCGCTGTGGCTGTACCGCTGCATCCTGTCGGCGCGGGCCAAGCCCGTGGTCAACGACTTCTCCACCACCACCTCGGTCGTCGTCCCGTCGTACCACGAGGACCCGGACATCCTGATGCAGTGCGTCGCCAACTGGCGCTCCCAGGACCCCACCGAGATCATCATCGTCCTGGACGTCGCCGACACCGAGGCCTACGAGCGGCTGCGCCGCCTCGGGGACCCGGTCATCCGTCCCGTGCTCTTCAAGCACGCCGGCAAGCGCTCGGCCCTGGGGGTCGGCATCCGGATGGCGACCTCCGAGCTGCTGGTGCTCACCGACTCCGACACCCAGTGGCGGCCCGGGCTCCTCGAGAACGTCCAGCGCCCGTTCCTCGACCCCGAGGTGGGCGGGGTGAGCACCCAGCAGAACGTCTACCAACGACGTACCAGCGTCTGGCGGCGGATCGCCGACTGGATGGTCAACCTCCGCTACTACAACTACGTCCCGGCGATGGGCGCCGCCGGCGCGGTCGCCTGCATCTCGGGCCGGACGGGGGCCTACCGGCGCAGCGTCGTCATGCCGGTGCTGGAGAACCTCGAGAACGAGTACTTCCTCGGTCGTCGCTGCATCGCCGGCGACGACGGGCGGCTCACCTGGCTGGTGCTCTCCTCCGGCTACAAGACCGTCCACCAGTCCTCCGCCAAGGCGCTGTCGATGTTCCCGGACACCTTCCGGGCCTTCGTCAAGCAGCGGGTGCGCTGGAGCCGCAACTCCTACCGCTGCTACCTCACCGCCGTCTACAAGGGATGGCTGTGGAAGGTCCCGTTCGTCACCAAGGTCACCGTGCTGCAGATCCTGCTCACCCCGGTGACGATGGGGATCACGCTCGGCTACCTGTTCCTGAGCCGGCTCGAGCTGACCGGCACCAGCGCCGCGCTGGCAGCGACCTGGCTCCTGGTGGGCCGGGGGATCCGCGGCTTCTCGCACCTGCGTCGCCACCCGCAGGAGATCCTGCTGCTGCCGCTGTTGACGCTGGTCGTCATCCTGGTCGCCCTCCCCATCAAGCTCTACGCGTTCCTGACGATGAACAAGCAGGGGTGGCTGACGCGCACCGCCGACTCCGTCGGGGGCGAGGGGCAGACCGCGGCGACCCTCGCGGAGACGGAGCGGGAGCCGGACCGGGAACGAGACCGCGCGCCGACCCCGCCGCGGGTTCCCGTGCAGAGCCTCCCTCGAGGGACCGAGCTCGCCGGGGAGGTCCGATGAGCGGCCACCGCTCCCCCGGCCGCGCCCACGGCGCCCACGGCGCACAGGGTGTGCGGGCCGTCCTGGCGGCCCTGGTCGGCCCGGTCGTCCTGGGCGGCCTGGGCGGCCTGGGCGCGGGCGTCCCCGCCCATGCCGAGGAGGAGTCGGCCGTCCTCTCCGAGGGCCGCCCCTACCCGGGCGATCCCGAGAAGGAGTCGGCCCTGGTCGCCGCCGAGGACGCCCGCCTGGTGGAGGTACGGACGGTCGGAGTCCTGGCCAGCTGGAACGAGCAGCCGATGAAGAGCCCCTACCGGTTGGCCACCGGCTCGGCGTACACCCTCGTCCTCACCGAGCGCACGGAGCCCTACACGACCGAGGACCTGCTGCTGCTGGCGCCGCAGACGTTCGTCCGCCGGCCCGACGGTGCCTTCCTGCTGTCGGAGAACGTCGTGGTCGAGGCGGGCGCCACCCTGAACCTCGCCGACCCGGGCGGCCTGAGGCTGCTGCTGGCCAGCGACGCCGACGGCTTCGTCTCGATCATCAACGACGGCGGGCGGCTCAACATCGCCGGCACCGAGGGCGCACCCGCGATCATCACGAGCTTCGACCGCGAGGAGGAGACCACCGACCCGCTGACCGACGACGGCCGGGCCTACATCAGGTCGATCGGCGGGCAGGTCTCCGTCTCGGATGCCGAGCTGCGGGCGCTGGGCTTCTGGAGCGGCCGGACCGGCGGGCTCTCGCTGACCGGGACCGACCGTCCCAACAGCGGGTCGCTGGACCGGCTCGCCGACTCGCTCGAGGTCGGCCAGGTGCCGAGGAACGCACCCGTGGTGAAGGGCAACAAGAACTCCGCGCTCAGCGAGGTGCTGCCGGCCGGCGACCTCCCCGTCCCCGTGGTCGACGTGGACGCCCCGCGCTACAGCTTCGTCTCGGCCGCCCTGAACCGCACGTCGGTCACCCACAGCGCGTTCGGCCTCTTCGTCTCCGGCGCCAACGGGCTCGACATCCGGGACAGCACCTTCGACGACAACGTGGTCTCCGGGCTGGTGCTGCACCGCTACGTCGTGAACGCCGTCGTGGAGGGCACCTCGACCAGCGGCAACGGCCAGGACGGGATGGTGCTGGCGCGCGCCACCACCGGGATCGTCGTCTCCGAGGCCCGGGCCGAGGGGAACGCCCAGAACGGCGTCACCATCTCCGGTCGCCCTCTCGCCGAGGGGCCCAGCGCGACCGGCACCAGCGTCGGGAGCTACGGCAACAACACGATCTCCAACAGTGTGGCCAGCGACAACGGCCGGTACGGCGTCGAGGTGATCGGCGGCACCAGGGTCCGGGTGCTGGCCAACGAGGTCCACGGCAACGGGGTGGGCATCGTGGTGCGGGACGCGGCACGTGAGGTGTCGGTGATCGGCAACACCGTCGCGGACTCCGGCACCCAGGGGATCGCGGTCCGCGACGGGGTCAGGGGCGGGGTCGTCTCCGGGAACCTGGTCAGCGGCGGCGAGACGAGCCTCTACCTGCGCGACTCGGAGGCTGAGGTGGACCACAACACGATGACCGGCGCCTCGAGCCACGCGGTCAGCGTCGTCGGCTGGGCGGGCGGGACCCTCGTGGACGCCAACACCCTGAGTGGGCGCGGCCCCAGCGCGATCGAGACCAACCGGGCCGAGGAGCTCGACCGCGCCGGGTGGGACAACGACACCAGCGGGTGGCGCGACACGACGCCGTTCCTGGTGACCCTGAAGCGCTACCTCCAGCCACTGACCCTGATGTGGCTGGTGCTGGGCGCGCTGCTCCTCTTCACCGCCGTGCGGGGCGCCCGGGCGCGACGCGAGAAGCGGCACCCGTACGACGACAAGAGGCCGCTCTACGACCCCTCGGCGGTGGTGCGGGCCGAGCGGGTCCCGGAGGAGGTCGGCCGATGAGCGCCTCCTGGTGGCCCCGACGCGCCGCTGACGTCGCGGGTGGCGCCCTGGCCGGCGTGCTGCTGACCACCCTGGTCGCCGCCCTGATGTGGCCGGAGACCGAGCCCGGGGCCCAGGGGGCGGAGATCCCGGCCGTCACCGTGCCGCCCGCCCCGACGCTGGGGTCGATCGCCACGGACGAGCCCACGGTCGACGACGAGACCGAGGAGCCCACCCCCGCGGAGGAGACCGACGACGACGACAGCGACGACGAGCCCTCGGAGGCCCCGGTGCTCCCCGACGTGCCGCCGGCCGGAACCGGCCCGTTGCCCGCCACCTCCCGGGTGACCTGCCCGCGGCCGACCACGACCGTGGGCTCGGCCGACGAGCTCGAGACGGCACTGGAGGACGCGGAGCCGGGCGACAGCATCGAGCTGGAGGACGGGACCTACGCCGGGGAGTTCGTCACCACCGCCTCGGGCACCGAGGACGACCCGATCTGGCTCTGCGGCTCCGAGAGCACGGTGCTGGACGGCGGGGACGTGGAGGGCGGCTACACCCTCCACCTCGACGGCGCGACCCACTGGAGGCTGGTCGGCTTCACCGTCTCGGGCGGGCAGAAGGGCGTCATGGCCGACGGCACGGTGGGATCGGTGATCCAGGGGCTCACCGTCACCGGGACCGGCGACGAGGCGGTCCACCTGAGGTCCCACAGCACCGACAACGTGGTGCTCGACAACACCATCAGCGACACCGGGCTGCGCAACGACAAGTACGGCGAGGGCGTCTACATCGGCTCCGCGGTCAGCAACTGGTGCACCTACACCGACTGCGAGGCCGACCGCAGCGACCGCAACGTCGTCGACGGCAACACCATCTCCGACACCAGCTCCGAGGCCGTCGACCTCAAGGAGGGCACCACCGGCGGGGTCGTGTCGAACAACACCTTCGACGGGTCGGCCCTGACCGGCGCCGACTCGTGGGTCGACGTCAAGGGCAACAACTACCTGATCAAGGACAACACCGGCACCCAGGCCACCGAGGACGGCTACCAGACCCACCAGATCCTCGACGGCTGGGGCGATCACAACGTCTTCACCGGCAACCACGCAGACCTCCGCGGCCCCGGCCACGCGATCGCCTCGTGGCCCGAGGAGTCCAACGTCGTGCGCTGCGACAACACCTTCACCGACGCCGGCGAGGGGCTCAGCAACATCCCGTGCACCTGACACCCCAGGGGGAACCACCATGAGCAGCACCCAGCACCGCCCGCGCCTCACCGTCCTCGGCACCGGCTACCTCGGCGCCACCCACGCCATCTGCATGGCCGTCCTGGGCTACGACGTCCTGGGCGTCGACACCGACCGCGCCAAGATCGAGGCCCTCGCCGCAGGACGGGTGCCCTTCTTCGAGCCCGGGCTCCCCGAGATGCTCCGCAAGGCCCTGGACTCGGGTCACCTGTCGTTCACCACCGACCTGGCCGAGGCCGGCGAGTTCGGCGACGTCCACTTCATCTGCGTCGGCACCCCGCAGAAGAAGGGCTCCGACGCCGCCGACCTCAGCCACGTCGAGGGCGTGGTCCGTGACCTCGCCCCCTCGCTGCGACGCCGCTGCCTCGTGGTGGGCAAGTCGACCGTCCCGGTCGGCACCGCGGCCCGCCTGACCACGATCCTGCAGCACAACGCGCCGGCCGGGACCGAGGTCGAGCTCGCCTGGAACCCGGAGTTCCTGCGCGAGGGGTACGCCGTCGAGGACACGCTGCGTCCGGACCGGCTGGTCTTCGGCGTCGCCTCGCCCTGGGCGCGGGAGTGCCTCGAGGAGGTGTTCGCCCCGCTGCTCGACGAGGGGGTGCCCGTCGTCTCCACCGACCTGGCGACCGCCGAGCTGGTGAAGGTCGCGGCCAACTCCTTCCTGGCGACCAAGATCTCCTACATCAACGCGATGGCCGAGGTCTGCGAGGTGACCGGAGCCGACGTCCAGGACCTGGCCCGGTCGCTCTCCTTCGACTCCCGCATCGGCGGTCGATTCCTCCAGCCCGGCCTCGGCTTCGGGGGCGGGTGCCTGCCCAAGGACATCCGCGCCTTCGTCCACCGCGCCGAGGAGCTCGGCGTCGGCCGGTCGGTGGCGTTCCTGCGCCAGGTCGACGCCATCAACAAGCGCCGCCGCGAGCGGACGGTCGACCTGGTCAGGGACGAGGCCGGCGGCCGGCTCGAGGGCGTCCGGGTCTGCTGCCTGGGCGCGGCGTTCAAGCCGAACTCCGACGACGTCCGCGACGCCCCCGCCCTCGACGTGGCGCGGATGCTCCAGCAGGAAGGCGCGATCGTGACCGTCTACGACCCGGAGGCCATGGAGAACGCCCGGCGCGCCTACCCGGACCTCCGCTACGCCCACGGCGTGCTCGAGGCGGCCGACGGGGCGGCCGTCGTGGTCCTGCTCACCGAGTGGGAGGTCTTCCGTGAGATCGACCCCGAGGTCCTCGGTGAGGTGGTGGTGGACCGTGCGGTGGTCGACGGCAGGCACGCCCTGGACGCCACGGTCTGGCGCGCGGCGGGCTGGACCTACCGCGCCCTCGGCCGCGCGAGCTGAGCCGGCAGGGCCGGCGTGAGCACGGAGAGCCCGCGTGGATGTCGGGGCGGGCTGTCCGCGGCCGGCCCGGTCGGACTGCTGGTCCTGGTGATCACCCTGGTCGGTGCCTGCCGCGGCGACCAGGGTGAGCACGGGACCCTCGGCGGCAGTCCGGCCGGGTCCTCCGGCGCGTCGCCGTCGCCCGGAGCTTCCGGCCCGGTGGCACCGGCGCCCGATCCCGCGTGCAGTCCCGGGCCCGACCGCGAGATCGAGCCCCTCCCCGACGTGGTCGTGGCGGAGGTCGAGGTGCCACCCGTCGTCGACTCCGACGGCGAGCTGCTCGCGCCCGGCTTCGTCGTCCCGGCCCAGGTCGTCGAAGGAGGCTGCGTGGTCCGTCACCGCGCTCCGGGGGGCTGCCTCGGCGCGGTGGAGGTCACGGCCGCCACCATCCCGCCCGCGACCATCCCGGCCACCGAGGTCGGCGACCGGCTCTACCCCGAGGTCACCGTCCCCGGCGCGAGCGTGCCGGGGGCGCGGGCGGAGCAGGCGTGCCGGGTGGCGCGCGACGGCGAGCTGGTCGGCGTCACCCGGGCCGGCGTCGTCCGGGAGGGGTTCTCCCGCGACGGCACCGCTCGGCCCGGCGACGACCTGGTCGAGACCGTGCGACTGGAGCCGGTGCGGGTGCCCGACGTCGATGTCGACCCGGAGCGCCTGGAGTCCCGGGCCCTGGCCGGGACCGGGGGGCTCAGCGTGCTCGAGGGCACCGGGTCGACGTCGTACGTCGCCTCCTCGGGGGTGCTCTTCGACAGTGACTCCGCGACGCTGAGGCTCGAGGCCAGGGACGCGCTGCGGGCCGTCGCCCGGCGGATCCGCGCTGCTGCCGGGGCGGCCGGGGAGGTCCTGGTGGAGGGGCACACCGACGACCGTGGGGACGAGGCCTACGGCATGCGTCTCTCGCGGGCACGTGCCCGCGCCGTGGCCGGCTGGCTGGTCCGCGACGGCGGCCTGGACGCGGCGGCGATCCGCACCAAGGGCTACGGGGAGACCCGTCCGGCCTACCCCAACGACAGCGACGCGAACCGGGCCAGGAACCGGCGAGTGGTGATCACGGTCCCCCGATAGCGATTGCTCCGTTTGCCATGTGCCTCGTCCTGCCCCGCCCTAGACTCGGCGTCCCGGATCTCCCGTCCTGCCCCGAGGACCCCGATGGACATCTCCGCGCGCCCACGTCACCGTGCCCTCGGCACGTTCGCCCTCGCCCTTGCCTGCGGCCTCGTCGGAGTCGCTGCCGGCTCCGGCAGCGCCTCGGAGGAGGAACGGGAGACGGTGGTCCTGGACGAGGGGTTCGACTCCCCCGCAGCCGCCCGCCTCTTCCGCGGCGGCTCCGGCGTCTGGCAGGTGCGCGACAGCGGCTACGTCCTCGTCGGGTCCGGCGCACGGGCCCGCACCGCCTCCGCGCGCCCGGCACCCCGACTCCTGCGCACGCCCGTCACCGGCGCCCAGTGGCGGCTCGAGGCCACCCTGCGAGGCCGAGGGCCTGCGTACTCGCTCGTCTTCGACCACCGGGGCAGGCGGCACTACTCCTACCTCCGCGTGGACCGGCGACGTGCCCGCTCCGGGGTCTTCGTGGTCCGGGACGGGCAGGAGACCCGGCTCTCCGGTCTCGACGCCCGGGTACCGGTCCGCCGCCCGCACGTGGTGACGCTGGAGCGCTCGGCGGACGAGCTCAAGGTCTACCTGGAGCGCCCCGGCCAGGGCCGCCGGTTCGCCGCGCGCCTGGAGGTGCCGAGCAGCGCCCCCGGGCGGGTGGGCCTCGCGAGCAGGCGCACGGGGCTCGTGCTGGACCGGCTGAGGATCACCGACCCGGTCCGACCGGAGCCCCCCGGTTCGCCCTCGGCCCGGCCGACCCCGCATCCCTCGCCCTCGTCCTCGCCCACGTCCTCCCCCGCGCCGTCCCCCTCGTCCCCGTCACCCACCTCCCCCTCCACTCCCGCGCCGACCGCGTCGCCGACGCCCACCACCCCCGCGGCGGGCGGCCGCGCCGTCGCGGTCTCGACCTCCGAGGAGCTCAGCGCGGCCCTGGCCGACGCGCGGCCCGGCGACGTCATCACCATGGCCGACGGCACCTACACCACCAAGGGGCTCAAGGCGCCGCTGGTGATCGGGGGCAAGCAGTACGTCGGCACCTTCGTCGCCTCGGTGCCGGGCACGGCCGGCGCGCCGATCGTGCTGCAGGGGTCGCGTCGCGCCGTGATCGACGGCAAGCCCGGAGCCGTCGGCACCGGCACGCAGTACGGCCTCTACCTGGCCGGTGCCGACCACTGGCGCGTCCGCGGCATCACGGTGACCAACGTGTCGAAGGGCGTGGTGCTCGACCGGTCCAGCCACGGCGTCCTCGAGGGCCTCGAGGTCCGCGAGACGGGCCAGGAGGGCATCCACCTGCGCTCCTTCTCCTCCGACAACGTGGTGCGCGACAACGTGGTCAGCCGCACCGGCCGGAAGAACGAGACCTACGGAGAGGGCATCTACGTCGGGAGCGCCAACTCCAACTGGGGCACCTACAGCGACGGCCGCCCGGACGCCTCGGACCGCAACCTGCTCGTCGGCAACGTGATCAGCGAGACCGGTGCCGAGAGCATGGACATCAAGGAAGGCACCACCGGCGGGACCATCCGCGGGAACTGGTTCGAGGGCGCCGGCATGACCGGGAGCTGGGCCGACTCCTGGATCGACATGAAGGGCAACGGCTGGCTCGTCGAGGAGAACCACGGCGTCAACGCCCTGCTCGACGGGTTCCAGGTGCACACCGCGCTGGCCGGCTGGGGCAACGACAACGTCTTCGCGGAGAACCGTGCCGAGGTCAACGCCGACGGGTACGGGTTCTCGGTGCAGAAGGGTGCCACCGGGAACCGGATCTCGTGCACGAGCAACGTCGTGACCGGTGCGGCCGCCGGGCTCAGCAACGTACCCTGCACGGGATGAGGATCACGGTCGTCGAGGGCGACATCACCGCCCAGGAGGTCGACGCGGTCGTCAACGCCGCCAACCGGGCCATGCGCGGGGGCGGCGGGGTCGACGGCGCCATCCACGCCGCCGGCGGCCCGGAGGTCCTCGAGGAGTGCCGTCGCCGGTTCCCCCGGGGCCTCGCGACGGGTGACGCCGGCTGGACGACCGCGGGGCTGATGCCGGCGCGCTGGGTCATCCACGTGGTCGGCCCGAACTACCGCGCCGGTGAGCGGGACCGCACCCTGCTGACCTCCTGCTACACCCGCGCGCTCGAGGTCGCTGACGAGCTCGGCGCCCGGACCGTGGCGTTCCCGCTGATCAGCGCGGGGGTCTACGGGTGGCCGAAGGACGACGCGATCGCCGCGGCCCTCGAGGTCTTCCGCTCCGCCCGGACCCAGGTCGAGGAGGCGAGGATGGTGGCGTTCGGGGCCACCTCGTTCCACCAGATCCAGGAGGCGGTCGGGCGCGGCTGAGGCCGGCACCGGGTGATGAACAGCAGCTGAACACGTCGTCGACGACTTCCTCCTCACATCGACCTCTGTCAATATGTGGTCGTGCCCTCTCCCACTCCCGCCTCCTCCAGATCCCTTCCGGCGGCGTCCGCATGAGCGACGTCGTCCGCGAGACCCCTGCCGGCCGCGCGCCAGACCCGGTCCTGCAGCGCCTCTCGACGCTGGACCGCTTCCTGCCCGTCTGGATCGGCGTCGCGATGGCCGTCGGCCTGCTGCTGGGCCGCACGGTCGGGGGCCTCGACGACGCCCTGGCCGCGGTCGAGATCGGCTCGGTCTCGCTGCCCATCGCGATCGGCCTGCTGATCATGATGTACCCAGTGCTCGCGAAGGTCCGCTACGACGAGCTCGGTCACGTGACCCGCGACGTCCGGCTGCTCGGCACCTCGATCCTGCTCAACTGGGTGCTCGGGCCCGCGCTCATGTTCGCGCTGGCCTGGCTGCTCCTGCCCGACCTGCCGGAGTACCGGACCGGCCTCATCATCGTGGGCCTGGCCCGCTGCATCGCGATGGTGCTGATCTGGAACGACCTGGCCTGCGGCGACCGGGAGGCGGCCGCCATCCTGGTGGCCATCAACGCGGTCTTCCAGATCCTGGCGTTCGCCTTCCTCGGGTACTTCTACCTCCAGGTCCTGCCCGGGTGGCTCGGGCTGGAGCAGGCCGCGCTGGACGTCTCGGTGTGGAGCATCGCGAAGTCCGTCCTGGTCTTCCTCGGCATCCCGCTGCTGGCCGGCTTCCTGACCCGCACGCTCGGCGAACGAGCGAAGGGCAGGGAGTGGTACGAGTCGAGGTTCCTGCCGAGGATCGGGCCCGCCGCCCTCTACGGCCTGCTCTTCACCATCGTGCTGCTCTTCGCCCTCCAGGGCGACAGCATCACGCACCAGCCTCTCGACGTCGCCCGCATCGCGGTGCCGCTGCTGGCGTACTTCGCGCTGATGTGGGGCGGCTCCATGCTGCTGTCGAAGCTGCTCGGGTTCGACTACCAGCGTGCCACCGCCGTCTCGATGACGGCCGCGGGCAACAACTTCGAGCTGGCGATCGCCGTGGCCATCGGCGTCTTCGGGGTCACCTCCGGGCAGGCGCTCGCCGGGGTGGTCGGCCCGCTGATCGAGGTCCCGGCCCTGGTCGGCCTGGTCTACGTCAGCCTCTGGGCCCGCAGGTTCTTCCCCGAGCGCACCGTCCGCCCGACCACCCCCGCAGGAGACCCTCGATGACCGACACCACCGCCGTCCCGCCCCAGGTCGTCTTCGCCTGCGTCCGCAACGGCGGCCGCTCGGTGATCGCCCGGGTTCTCACCCACCACTACGCCCGGGGCCGGGTCGTCGCGCTCTCCGCCGGGACCCAGCCCGGAGAGCACATCCACCCCGAGGTCGCCGCCGCGCTGGAGAGCCTCGGGCTGGACGTCTCCGGTGAGCGGCCGACCCTGCTGACCCGGGAGACGGTGGCGGCCAGCACCCTGGCCATCACCCTGGGCTGCGGCGAGGAGTGCCCCTTCGTGCCGGGGGTGCGGTACGTCGACTGGCCGGTCGCGGACCCCGGCGGTCAGGACGCGGCGACGGTCCGCGGGATCGTCGCCGACCTCGATCGACGGGTCCGGGAGCTGCTGGTCGAGCTCGTCCCCGATCTCGAGCTTCCGGCCTCGGTGCTGGCGGGCGAGGTCACCGAGGGACGATGACCAGCTCCGCGACGGGTCCGCCCTCCAGGACCACGTGGTGGTCCAGCTCCCCTCAGGACCGTCAGGCGGTGGCCCGGGGCCGACGGCGCACCGGACGCCGGATGGCCGAACCGGGCTTCGAGGCCAGCAGCGGGTCGAACTCCTCGGTGATCTCGGTCAGCCGCGCCTCGTCCACGAAGACGGCACCCTCGCGCACCTCGCGCACCAGGTCCCGGCCGAGCACCGCGCCGGCGGTGCCCATGCCGCCGTACATGGTGGCGTTGATGCCGAAGAGGTGCTCGGTGCTGTTGCCGGCGAGGAAGAGGCCGGGGATGTGCGTGGTGACCCGCGGCCGGAAGGGGCCGAGGTTCTTCAGCAGCGGGGCGATGCCGTAGCAGGTGCCGTCGCTGGTGAGGGTGAAGCGCTCCTGGGTGAGCGGGGTGGAGGCCTCGCAGAAGACGAGGCGCTCGCGGAGGTCGGGGATCATCAGCTCGGCGGTGTCCAGCACCCGCTGGGTGAGCTCCTCCTTGAGCTGCAGGTAGCGCTCGTCGCGCCCGTAGCTCCCGCCGTCCGCGGGGCCGGTCTCGACGTTCCAGAACGCGTACTCCTTCGGCGCCCAGCTCACCAGCTCCAGCGTGGAGTAGCCGGGGGGCGCGGAGTGGGTCCCCTCCGGGTCCTTGGCGGTGGGGCAGCTGATGCCGACCGGCATCTTCTCGGGACAGCGACCGGCGGCGACCTCGCGGTAGTAGCCGTCGACGTCGTTGGTCGGCCACACCCAGGCCAGCGGCGGGGTGTCGCGCTCGCGCAGGTCGACGTCGAGGGCGACGTAGACGGCGAACATCGGCAGCGTCATCTCGAGGTTGCGCACCCGGCGCCGCAGTCGGCGGGTCAGGTGCTCGTCGCCGACCAGCTCGGCCCAGGTCTTCTTGAAGTCCGCCGCCGAGACGACCGCCTCGGCCCGGATCTCCTCGCCGTCCTCGAGGCGGACGCCGACCGCGCGGCCGTCCTCGATCAGGATCCGCTCGACGCGGCTCTTGGTGCGCACCGTGCCGCCGTGCGTCTGGATCACGTCGGTGAGGTGCGCCCCGATCATCTGGCCGCCACCGCGCGGGTAGTAGGCGCCCGCCTGGAGGTAGTGGTCGAGGAAGCCCGCATGGAAGGCGGCCGGGGTGCGGTGCGGCGGCCAGGTGTAGTCGCCGTTCTCCGCGAGGATCACCGCCTGCGCGTCGGCGCTGAGACCGCACGCCTTCATCAGCGTGGTGATCGGCCGCACGCCCCAGCGCAGCAGGGCGAGCGGTCGCTTGAACCGCCGGTCGTTCGTGGCGATCCCGCGCATGATCGTGACGCACCGGCGCAGGCCGGCCTCCTCCTCGGGGAAGGCCGCGACCAGGCGGTCGAGGTAGGTGTCCCACCCGGTCGGCGTCTGGAACGTGGTGCCCGGGATCATGATCTGGCAGTGGCCCTCGGGGCGCTGCCGGAGCCACTTGATCCGCTCGGTGAGCGCCAGCCCGGCCAGCGTGGTCTGCATCCGCCCGCCGGGGCCGCACTCACCGACGTAGTGGGTGCCGACGTCGAACTCGAACTTGTTGCCGGCGCGGCGGAAGACCTGGGTGCTGCCGCCCACCACCTGGTTGGCCTCGAGCACCAGCACCCGCTTGCCGTTGGCGGCGAGGTAGGCCGCCGTGGTCAGACCGCCCGGACCCGCGCCGACCACCACGGCGTCCCAGGTCTCGGAAGCGGCGTCGGGGCTCGGGTCGGGGGGCGTCGCGGTCTGCGTCATGGGATCACTTTCGAGCGGAGTGTTCTGGAGTCGGGCTCCAGTTAACTCGCTCCGGGGCCCCTTCGCCAAGAGCCCGGGGCCCTTCGCCACGAGCGCAGGCCGTCAGCCGGACGGCGGCTCCACGATGAGCCCCTCGAGGAGCACCAGGCCGGCCTCGATCACCGCGGCCTCGACCCGGGACGGCTCGACCGCCAGCGCGTCGCGGCGCAGCGCCAGGGCGGCGACGCCGTTCCACGACCCGAAGAGGAAGTAGGACATCAGCTCGGGATCCACCTGCCGGATCGCCCCGGCCTCCACGGCGTCGCGGATGCTCTGCTCGAACTCGCGCCGCAGCTGGCTGAACCGCTCGACGACCTCGCCCTCGATGGGCGTGCGCGGGCCTCGCTCCCCCGTCGCGGTCAGGTACTTGACCACCGCCGGGTGGTCGAGCAGCAGTCGCAGGTAGGCCGAGCCGACCCCGGCGAAGCGCTCGAGAGGGGGCGCCTGCACCGCGTACGCCGCCCGCAGGGCGTCGGTCGCGACGGCCAGCACCCGCTCGGTGACGGCGGCCAGCAGGGCGTCCTTGGTGCCGAAGTGCACGTAGACCGAGGCGGGCGAGATCCCCGCCTGCGCCGCGACGTCCTCGATCCGGAGCTCCTCGGGCGCTCGCTGGGAGAGCAGCTGCTCCGCGGCGTCGAGGAGTCTCGCCCGGGTGCGCTCGCGCCGGCGCGACCCGCGCGCGGCGGCGTCGGCGGCCGGAACGGCCGGGTCCTCGCTGTCGCTCACGCCGACACCCTAGAGAGTCGCGAGCCGCCGACGCTGGCGTCCCTGCGCGTCGAAGTTCTCCGGGTCCAGCCACCGCTGGTGGCGGGCACGGATCTGCGGCCACTCGGAGTCGAGGATCGCGTACCAGTCGGTGTCGCGGTTGCGATCCTTGGTCACCATGTGCTGCCGGAAGCGCCCCTCGTAGGTGAACCCCAGACGCAGCGCCGCCCGCCCCGACGGCTCGTTGAGGCTGTCGCACTTCCACTCCACCCGCCGGTAGCCCAGCTCGTCGAAGGCGTAGCCGAGCAGCAGGTGGATCGCCTCGGTGGCGGCGGTGGTCTGCTGCAGGGCCCGCCCGAGCAGGACCCCCGAGATCTCCACGACGCCGGCGCCGGGGACGCAGGGGAAGAACGAGGCGAACCCGGCGGCCGAGCCCCCGGTCGGGACGAAGGCGTAGGTGACGGTGTCGTCCCGGTGCGCCATCAACGGCGCGACCACCTCGTCGAAGGCGGAGCGCGACGCGGGCACCGGTGTCGGCCGGTAGGTCCACAGCGCCTCGTCGTCCGGGCCGCAGAGCGCGGCGAAGAGGGCCTCGCAGTGGCGAGCGTCGAGCGGCTCGACGCTGACGTGACGGCCGGTGCGCGTCACCCGACCCGGGACCGGGCGGGGCGACCACCCCGGCACCGGCGCGCCCACGGCCTGGCCATGCTCGTTGATCTTCACGCCCGGACGGTACTAGGAGTCGGCACCAGGAGTCCGCGAGCGCTCGCTCACGCCAGGGAGAGGAAGAGCTTCTCCATCTTCTTCACGTCCAGGCTGTCTGTGTCGTCCCCGTTGGCCATGCACTGCCGCAGGCCGCTGGCGACGACGGCGAACCCGGCGCGGTCGAGCGCCCGCGAGACCGCGGCGAGCTGGGTGACCACGTCCTCGCACTCACGGCCCTCCTCGAGCATCCGCAGGACGCCGTCGAGCTGGCCTCGGGCGCGCTTGATGCGGTTGATGACCGGGGTCATCTCCGTGGGGTCGAGCTCCATCAGGGTCTCCTCAGGTGGTCCAGCGAGCATGGTGGGACGGGACGTGACGACGCGGGGAAGCATACCCCCCTCCGTATTGCGACGGCGGGCTCGCGGCGCCGGGGCTTGAGTTTGTCAAATACCCCCTGGGGTGTCTATCGTCGAGGAAGTCATATACCCCCACCCGTATCGGGAATCCGAACGGCGCTCCGCACGAAGAAGGCAGTCATGAGCCAGACCACCCCCGAGATCGACGTCGACCAGCTCGCCCGGGCCGCCGAGCACCAGGCCACGGTGCTCGACGTCCGCGAGCCCGACGAGTACGTGGCCGGCCACGTGCCCGGGGCCGTCCTGGTGCCGATGGGCCAGCTGTCCTCGCGGCTCGGCGAGCTCGACCGGGACCGGCCCGTCTACGTCGTGTGCGCCTCGGGCAACCGCAGCGCCGCGATGACCGACCTGTTGGTCGCCAGCGGGTACGACGCCTCCTCGGTGGCCGGCGGCACCGCCGCCTGGGCCCGCTCGGGGTTCCCTGTGGAGACCGGCGCGCCCGGCCGCTCCTGAGCTTCCCTGTCCGCCCGGCACCACTGGAGACACCATGACCGACGACCTGACCATCCTCGCGATCGAGACCCCCTCACTCGGGGACCGCAGCTACCTCGTCCACGACGGCGCCGTCGCCTTCGTGGTCGACCCGCAGCGCGACATCGACCGCGTCCTGGACCTCCTCGAGCAGCACCAGGTGCGGCTGAGCGACGTCTTCGAGACGCACATCCACAACGACTACGTCACCGGCGGCCTCGCCCTGGCCCGGCACACCGGCGCGGCGTACCACGTCAACGGCGAGGACCAGGTGTCGTTCGAGCGCACCCCGATCGCCGACGGCGACACGGTGGCGATCGGCGAGCGGATGAGGGTCCGGGCGATCGCCACGCCCGGCCACACCTTCACGCACCTCTCCTACGCCCTCGCCACCACGGGGGCCGACGGCGACGAGCCGTACGCCGTCTTCACCGGCGGCTCGCTGCTCTACGGGGCCACCGGCCGCCCCGACCTGCTCGGCGAGGAGCACACCGACACCCTGGTCCGCCACCAGCACGCCTCGGCCCACAGGCTCGCCGAGGAGCTGCCCGACGCCGCGGAGGTCTACCCGACTCACGGCTTCGGCTCCTTCTGCTCCGCCACCCAGTCGGAGGCCACCGAGTCCACCCTCGGGCAGGAGAAGCAGACCAACCCGGTGCTCACCCAGGACGAGGAGACCTACGTCCGGGAGCTCCTCGACGGGCTCGCCGCCTGGCCGACCTACTACGCCCACATGGGCCCGGCCAACGCCGCCGGACCCGAGGCGCCCGACCTCTCCCCCGTCTCGGAGGCCGACGCCGGCGAGCTGCGTCGCCGGATCGAGGCCGGCGAGTGGGTGGTCGACCTGCGCACCCGGACCGCGTTCGCCGCCGGCCACGCCCCGGGCACCCTCAACTTCGGCCTCGACGGCGCGTTCGCGACCTACCTGGGGTGGCTGATCGAGTGGGGCACCCCGGTGACCCTGCTCGGGGAGACCGCCGACGACGTCGCCACGGCCCAGCGCGAGCTGGTCCGCATCGGGATCGACCGCCCCGCGGCCCAGGCCACCGGTGGCCCCGAGGAGTGGGCCGCCGGGGAGCTGGCCTCGTTCCCGACCGCCTCGTTCGCCGACCTCGCCGCCGTGCGGCACCACCGCGAGGTGGTCGTCCTCGACGTCCGTCTGGCCGACGAGCACCGGGCCTCGGCCATCGAGGGGGCGATCAACGTCGCCCTCCACGAGCTGCCCCGCCGGGTCGCGGAGGTGCCGGCCGGCGAGGTGTGGGTGCACTGCGCCGCCGGCTACCGCGCCGCTATCGCCGCGTCGTTCCTCGACGCCGCGGGCCGCCGTACCGTCGCCGTCGACGACGCCTTCGACAACGCCGCGAGCTCTGGGCTGCGCCTGGTCGCCCCGGGCGACCAGGACCGGGACGACGACGGGTCGCACGCCTGACATGACGCTCGTCCTCGCCGTCGCCGCCGGTGCCCTCATCGGCCTCTCGCTGGGGGCTCTGGGCGGCGGCGGATCCATCCTCGCCGTCCCGGTGCTGGTCTACCTGCTCGGCCAGTCGGCCACCCAGGCGACCACCGGCTCGCTGGTGGTGGTGGGCGTGACCTCGCTGCTCGGGGCGATGACCGCGCACCGCGCCGGCAACGTCCTGCTCGGCCGCGGCGTGGTGTTCGGCACCGTGGCCGTCGGCGGTGCGGTCCTCGGGGCGAGAGCCGCCGCCCACGTGGCCGACGACGTCCTGCTCGCCGCCTTCGGGGCACTGATGCTGCTCGTCGGGGGCCTGATGGCCTGGCGCCAGCTCCGGCACTCCCGGCAGGGCGAGGTGACCCGCGCCCGGCCTGTCCTGGACGACCCGATCATCACCTTCAGCCCCACCTTCGCCTGCAACTGCCCCCGCGCGCTCAAGGTGGTGCTCACCGCCACCGTCGTGGGCCTGCTCACCGGCTTCCTGGGCGTGGGAGGCGGCTTCCTCGTCGTCCCCGCCCTGCTGCTCGCGCTCGCGTTGCCGATCAGGTACGCCGCCGGCACGTCGCTGGTGGTCATCACCCTCACCAGCGCCACCGCGCTGGTGACGCGGGCCGGAGCCGGCGTCGCCCCCGACTGGCCGGTCGTGCTGACCCTCACCGCCGCCTCGGCCGTGGCCGGCGTCCTGGGCGCCCGCCTCGCCGACCGGCTCGAGACCGGTCGACTGCAGGGGGCCTTCACGGTCCTCGTACTGGCCGTGGCCGTCTACACCTCGGTCCGCGCGCTGCCCGCCCTGCTCTGACGCGGCTCCGGCCGCCTCCCACTCACCCCGAGCCCTTCCCACAGTTCGACCACACCTCACAAGGAGAACCCCATGTGCCGTCCCACCACCTGCCGCACCTGCCAGAAGACCACCTGGGCCGGCTGCGGCCAGCACGTCGCCCAGGTGAAGGCCGCCGTCCCCGCAGGGCAGTGGTGCCCCGGGCACCCCGAGGAGGAGCGCCAGGGCGGCTGGCTCAGCCGGCTCCTCGGGCGCTGACCTCGTCCGGCGCCGTGACCGCCCGCGCGGTCACGGCGTCAGCAGCACCTTGACGGCGCTGCGCTGGTCCATCGCGCGGTAGCCGTCGGCCGCCTTCTCCAGCGGCAGGGTGAGGTCGAAGACCTTGCCCGGGTCGATCTCGCGGTCCCAGATGAGCCGGATCAGCTCCGGTAGGTAGCGCCGCACCGGCGCCGGCCCACCGTGCAGGTGGACGCCGGCCATGAAGAGCTCGTCGCCCGGGATGGCGACGTCGTGGGAGACCCCCACGAAGCCGACGTGCCCGCCGGGCCGGGTCGAGCCGATGGCCTGCATCATCGCCTGCTGGGTGCCGACGGCCTCGACCACCGAGTGGGCGCCGAGCCCATGGGTGAGCTCCTTGATGCGCGCCACCCCTTCCTCGCCACGCTGCTCGACCACGTCGGTGGCGCCGAACTCCCGGGCCAGGGCCTGCCGGTCCGCGTGGCGGCTGAACGCGATGATGCGCTCGGCGCCGAGCTGCCTGGCGGCCAGGACGGCGAGCAGGCCGACCGCCCCGTCACCCACCACCGCGACGGTCTTGCCGGGCCCCGCCTCGGCGGCCGTGGCGGCGAACCATCCGGTGCCGAGCACGTCCGAGGCCGCCATCAGCGACGGGATCAGCTCCGGGTCGGGCGCCCCCGGAGTGGCGACGAGCGTGCCGTCCGCGAGAGGGATGCGGGCCAGCTCGGACTGCGTGCCGATCATGCCCATCGGCACCCGCCGCACGCAGTACGCCTGGTAGCCGGACCGGCAGATCTCGCAGGTGTTGTCCGACGCCCAGAACGAGCCGACGACGAAGTCGCCCACCTTGACGGTGTGGACGTCGGAGCCGACCTCCTCGACGGTGCCGATGTACTCGTGCCCCATCACCTGGTGGTCGACCGGCTCCGCGCCCCGGTAGGGCCACAGGTCGCTGCCGCAGATGCAGGTGGCGGCGAGGCGGAGGATCGCGTCGGTGGGCTCGATGATCCTCGGATGCTGGCGATGCTCTACCCGCACCTCGCCCGGACCCTGCATGACTACCTGGCGCATCGCGTGCACTCCTCTGCCTCGGCCCTCGGGTCTCGCGGTGGCGACGGCGCCGCCCTCTCCAGTGAACGCCCGCGCGCCCGGATCTGTCGATCCTGGCGACGCGTCACCCTGCCTCCAGTCGGCAGCAACCTTTCGTTCCGCTGCCGAGTCTCACTCCACGTCCCGGCAAGACCCGCCACACCTCCAGGAGCACATCCCATGCGAATCCCCTCCCACGCCGTGATCGGTGTGGCCGCCACCTTGTACGTCGCGACACTCGGCGTCGGGCCCGCCCAGGGTGTGAACGGCGCCAGCGCCCCGGTCCAGACGTGCGACGGCGTGGTGGCCACGATCATCGTTCCGCCCTCGTCGGGTCCGGCCTCGTGGGTGGTCGGGACGCCCGGCGACGATGTGATCGTCGGGACCGAGGGTGGAGACCTGATCGACGGGGCAGGTGGCGACGACACCATCTGCAGCCTCGACGGCGCCGACCAGATCCGCGGCGGCCCGGGCAACGACCGGCTCTTCGGCGGCGGCGACCTCTGGAGCGACGACTACTGGGGCGACGTGATCCAGCCTGGCCCCGGCGACGACTACGTCGACCTGGAGTCGGAGGTCGGCCCCGCCGGCCTCGACCCGTCCGAGTGGGTCTACTCCGACAAGGTCTCCTACGCCGACGCCCCCGGACCGGTCACCGTCGACCTGGGTGCACTCACCGCCACCGGGGACGGCCACGACACGTTCGCCCCGACCCCGGCCGACAGGTACACCGGGATCATCGGCTCGCCCCACGACGACGTCCTCCTCGGCGGACCCGCGCACGACCAGATCCTGGGCGGCGGTGGGGACGACGTGATCACCGGCGGTCCCGGCGACGACGAGCTGGACGGCGATGCCGTCGGCGACCCGCCGATGAGCCAGGAGGCGCCCGCGCCGGTGCCGGGCGACGACGTGATCAGCGGCGGTCCCGGCGACGACGTCGTCTCGGGGGGTCACGGCACCGACCGGATCAGCGGCGACGCGGGCGACGACTTCGTGGCCGGTCAGCGCGACTCGGTCGACTCCTTCCTCCTCGGCGGCCCGGGCGACGACCTGCTCGCCACGGTCGCCGGCACGGTGACGCGAGGCGGGTCCGGCGACGACGTGTTCCGGGTGGAGATCGAGCGGGACCGGCCGGGCCAGCCGACGCGCACCCTCGCCGGAGGCCAAGGCAGGGACCGGGTGGACTTCCACACCTACGGCGGTCGTCAACGCCCCTACGACATGGTGATCCACGTGCCGAAGCGCCGGATCACCCAGCACGGCCGTGTGCTGGCGAGGCTCACGGGGGTCGAGAAGTTCCTGCTCACCGGCAACACCGCTCCGGGGCGGGCCACGTTCCGCGGGGGACCCACGCCCGAGCTGTTCCGGGTGTACGCCTACGGGTTCCCGGTACGTGCCTTCGGAGGCGGCGGCAACGACGTCCTCGTCGGCGGCAACCGCAACGACCTCCTGCACGGCGGCCCCGGCCGGGACCGGCTCGACGGACAGAGGGGCAGCGACCGTTGCCTGGCCGGGGAGCGGCTCACGTCGTGCGAGCGGCGTCGCTGAGTGCGGGGGGACGGTGGTGTGGGGCCGTGACTTCCAGCCGCCCCCTGGCGTACGGCGTCTTCCTGGCCGAGCTCCCGGAGTCGGGCACCCAGGAGTTCAACGGGAAATCTCTAGGCCAGCGCCAGAAATTGCAACAAGGCCTGACCGGCGTTTCCGCAGGTCAGGCCTTGTTCCTTGTAGCGGGGGCAGGATTTGAACCTGCGACCTCTGGGTTATGAGCCCAGCGAGCTACCGAGCTGCTCCACCCCGCGTCGGTGAACAGAACAGTACGTGATGCGCGGGGTGGAGCCAAATCCGGGGGGTCAGTTCCCGGCTTCGTAGAGCTCGGAAGCCTCCTCCACCAGGGCCTGCGCCTCGTCCAGCGCCTCGGCCCACGCGACGGTGTCACCCTCGCGCTGAGCCGCGTTGGCCTCCTCGAACTTGGCTGCGGCCTGGTCGAGCAGCCGGCGCACCTGCTGGCTGACCGAACCACCCTCCTCCGGAGGCGTCTCCCCCTCCTCCGGGGTTCCCTCCTCGGGCGGCGGTCCGGCGGACTCCGCGTCCTCGACCCCCAGCACGTCGGCGATCGCGCCGCGCAGGGTGGTGTCGATGCCGACCTGCCCGCCGTAGGAGACGAGCACGAAGCTCAGGATCGGATAGGCGGACTCCGAGGTGTCGCGCGCCGCGTAGAGCGGCTGCACGTACATCAGCCCGTTGCCGACCGGCATGGTCAGCAGGTTGCCGTAGCGCGGGTTGATCCCACCCTGGTCGAAGGAGAAGAGCTCGTCTCGGACCTCTTCGTCCGAGGCGATCTCGTTGGCCACCTGGGTCGGACCGTTCGTCCGCTCGTCGGCCAGCTCCAGGGCCTGGATCTTGCCGTAGTCGTCACTGGTCGCGTCGGAGTTGACCGAGACGAACGCCGCCAGGTTGCTCTTGCCCCGCGGCACGTAGACCGAGGAGAGCGACCAGACCTGGTCGTCGGTGTCGCTGGCCTCCGACTCGTCGCCGAGGTCCTCCCCCGCCGCGCGCTGCGGGTTGAGGAAGAAGCGGTACGGCGGCTGCAGGTTGCCGTCGGAGTTGGGGTCCTCGGGAACCTCCCAGCGGTTGTTCTCGGCGTACCAGTCCTTCGGGTCGGTCACGTGGTAGCGGGCGAGCTGGTAGCGCTGCGCCTTGAAGAGGTCCTCCGGGTAGCGCAGGTGAGCCCGCAGGGCGTCCGGGATCTCCTCCTTGTCCTGCACCACGTCGGGGAAGACGCCGCGCCAGGCCTTCAGGATCGGGTCCTCCTCGTCCCACTCGTAGAGCTTGATGGTGCCGTCGTAGGCGTCCACGGTCGCCTTGACCGCGTTGCGGGCGTAGTTGATCTCGTCCGTCGGCAGGGTCTGGAAGCCGGGCGCCTGCTGCAGCGAGTCGTCGGTCATGTCCTCGAAGGACTCCCGCTGCGACATCGGGTACTGGTCGGTGACCGTGTAGCCGTCGAGGATCCACTGGATCCGGCCGTCGATCACCGCCGGGTAGGGGTCCGCGTCGACGGTCAGCCAGGGCGCCACCTTCTCCACCATGGTGCGCGGGTTGCGGTCGTAGAGGATCTTGCTGTTCTCGTTGACCCGCGAGGAGAGCAGGATGTTGGGCTCGCCGTACTTGATGGCGTAGAGCACCTGGTTGAAGAGCCCGCCGACGGAGACCCCGCCCTCACCGTCGTAGGTGGTCGTCTGGCTGGTGTCCTCCTCGCCGCGCGGCAGGTCCAGCTCGAGGTCGCGACCGTCGGCGTTGCCGACGATCGAGTACGACGGGCTCGACTCGCCGAAGTAGACCCGCTGCTCGTAGCCCTCGGCCTCGAGCTCGGTCAGGGCGCTCTGGTTGTCCTCCTGGCCCTCGGCCCACTGGATGCCCGAGGCCTGGTTGCGGTTGTCGCCCGGACGCTGGTTGGCGTAGGCGGCGATCATCCCGGTGCCGTGCGTGTAGACGGTGTGCAGGTTGGACCAGTTGCGGGCCGAGTCGGCCAGCCCCTCCTGGTCGAGCTCGCGCACGCCGAGCACCACGGCGCGCTCCTCACCACCGAGGAGGTAGCGGTCCACGTCGAGCACGTCGGCCACCGAGTAGTAGGCACGGACCTGCTGCTGCTGCTCGAAGGTCGGCCGCACCAGCTGCGGGTCGACCAGCGGGACCGAGGAGGTCTCCTCGTCCAGCGTGGGCAGGTCGGCCTCGAGGTCGGGGCTGCTGGTGTAGCGGTTGACCTCGACGCCGTCGATGTCGTAGGCGGCGCGGGTGGCCTCGATGTTCTTCTCGATGTAGGGCGCCTCGCGGTCGGCCTCGCTGGGCGAGACCTGGAACCGCTGGACCACGCCGGGCCAGACCAGGCCCAGCAGGATCGCCGAGAGGGCCAGCAGCGCCACCCCGACGGACGGCAGCACCCAGGTGCGCCGCCAGATGTTGAGGAAGAAGAGCAGGGCGCAGATCGCCGCGATCCACAGCAGGATGTTCTTGGCCGGCAGCACCGCGTTCTCGTCGGTGAAGCCCATGCCGGTGAAGAGGTTGCCGTCCCGGTTGAGCAGGTCGAAGCGGTCGAGCCAGTAGTCGACGCCCTTGGCCAGCACGAAGAGACCCAGCAACGCGGAGAACTGGGCCTGGGCGGCGGGGCTGAGCCGGTCACGGCTGACCTGGAGCTTGATCCCGCCGTAGAGGTAGTGGACGACTGCGGCCGAGAGCAGGCCGAGGATGGCCACGGCCATCACGAAGTCGGTGAGGAAGTGCCACCAGGGCAGGTCGAAGACGTAGAAGCCCACGTCACGCCCGAAGAAGGGGTCGGTCTCGTCGAAGGAGACGCTGTTGCGCCACAGCGCGTACTGGCGCCACTGCCCGGCCGCCGAGGCCCCGGCGAAGAGGCCGATCACCACCGAGACCGCCGCGAGCAGCCACCCCTTGACCGGGGTGACCGCCTCCCGGTAGCGGTCCAGGCTGTCCTGCTCCAGCGAGCTGGGGCGGAAGACCGGTCGGAAGCGGTAGGCGAGGTACATGTTGAGCGCGACGACGCCGCCCATCACCAGGCCGAAGATCGCGAAGAGCGCCACCCGGGTCCAGACCAAGGTGCTGAAGACGCCGTCGAACCCGAAGGAGTCGAACCAGAGCCGCTCCGTCCAGAAGGCGGAGAAGGCGGTGAGCGCGAGGAACAGCACCAGCAGGATCGCAGCGGTGATCACCAACGCCCGCGATCGCCTCGGTGCCGCCGAAGGCTGCGCCGGAGGTCGGGCCGACTGGCCGAACATTCCACTCACTTGGTCTCCTCTTCCTCGAACGTGCTAGCGAGCAGCGCGATGAGTCCCGGCACCAGGTCGGTGCCCGGGACCACCGCCTGCGGGTCGTCGTGGGCGCGCAGTCTCATCGCGCAGTATCTCGAACCGCTGCGGGTGACGCCCGCGACGAGGCGCACCTCCTGGCGCAGCGGGTGGTTGCGGGCGAACTCGCCCGCCTCGACCGGGTCCTCGGGGATCGTCTCGTCCACCTCTGGCGGGAGCACCAGGCGCTCCAGGACGACCGCGGCCCCGTCGACGGTCTCCGGCCAGGCGATCTCCTCGAGCAGCTGCTCCAGCGGCTGGTCGCTGCGGCCCGGCTCCTGCTCCACCGGGGTCAGGGAGCCCTGGGCGGACTCCTCGTCGAGACCCATCACGCGAGCGAGCTCGGGCTCGTTGGCCACGATGCGGGCGGTCTCGACCAGCGCGTAGAGCCTGGCCGGCTGGTCCCAGCCCTGCTCGGCCGCGTGGGACTCGATCTCCAGCACGGCCGCCGCCAGCGCCGGGTCGGGGACGGTCGTCTGGTCGGTTGACTGCTCGCTCACGCGGAGCTCCTCTCACAGCTGGGCAGGTCGGCGTCCGGGTCCTCGACCCAGTCCTCGATGGCCTCCAGGGCCGAGTGGACCGAGTCCGTCCGGACCAGGCGCATCTCTCCGGCCTCGGCACCGAGTGCCTCGTCGCAGTTGTCCGGCGGCACCAGGAAGAGCTTGGCGCCCACCTCCCGCGCCGCGGCGATCTTCTGGGCGATGCCGCCGATCGGCCCGACGGCACCCTCGGCGTCGACCGTGCCGGTGCCGGCCACGACCTCTCCCCCGGTCAGCGACCCCGGGGTCAGGGTGTCGTAGACCGAGAGGGCGAAGAGCAGACCGGCGCTCGGGCCCCCGATGTTGGAGTCGACCTGGACCGAGACGTCGAAGGGGAAGGCGTAGCCGGGGCCCGGGGTGATGCCCACCCGCTTGTCCCCGTCGACCATCGTGGGGGTCACCTCGACCGTGCGCCGCTCGCCGTTGCGCTCGACCACGAACTCCAGCGGCTCCCCCGCCTTCGCGGCGTCCACCGCCTCCACCACGTCCTGCGGCTCGGTGATCTCGCGACCGCCGACCTCGAGCAGGATGTCGCGGACCTGGAGCCGTCCGGCCGCGGGCAGGTCGTCGCTGACGTCGAAGATCTCCACCACCTGCTCCACCTCTTGTCCGAGCTCCCGCAGGGCCACCGCGATCGCGGTGTCCTGGGAGGAGACCATCTGCACCGCCCCTTGGCGCTCGGACTCCTCGGCGGTGGTGTCGGGCGAGTAGACCGCGTCGTAGGGCAGCACGGCGGCGTCGTCGTCGAACCACGCCTCCACCACCTCGAAGATGTTGACGTTGGCCTGCGGACGCGAGACGTAGACGGTCGTCAGCCGGAGCTCGCCGTCGTCGCGGTAGGTCTTCTCACCGGAGACCTGGACCAGCTCCTGTCCGTCGTCCTCACCGAGCACGTCCACGGTGATCCCCGGCTCGTAGGTGACGTAGGGCAGCGGGGTCAGCAGGGCCGCCGCCCACAACGCGAGGAGCAACGGCACGGCGAGGATTCCCGCCAAGGTCCGCTGACTCATGGCGCAACCCTCTCAAACCGCGGCAACTAGGAGACGCGTCGGGTGGAATCTGCCGGCGGCGGGGCCTTCCGGGCCTGCCTGACCGCGATCCCGGTGCTGCGGTCGCGCTGGCGACCGGTCGGCGTCGCCGGGGTGGGACGCTCGCGGGAGAGCTCGCGCGACAACCGCTGCAGCGCCACCTCCCGGTCCACCTCGCCGCGGCCCTCGCGACCGAGCCAGCCGACCCAGAGCATGGCCAGGCACGTCACCGCCAGGGACGGTGCCAGCCACCACAGGATCTCCACGTCCGCCAGCCTAGGCACCCGGGCGGCGCAGCGGGGCCAGGCACGCCGCGTGCCGGCCCTCAGGGCGTGCCCACCCACTCCTCCGCACCGTCGTCGAACCGCTGGTGCTTCCAGACCGGCACCTCGTTCTTGAGGGTGTCGATGAGCGCCCGGGAGGCGCGGAACGCCTCGTCGCGGTGGGCCGCCGCCGCGGCCACGACCACCGCGAGGTCGCCGATCTCCAGGGTGCCGACGCGGTGCACCGCCGCCACGGCCAGCACGTCGTGCTCCGCGGCCACGCGCTCCGCCACCTCGCGGAGCCGCTCCAGCGCACTGGGGTGGGCGGAGTAGTCGAGCCGTTGGACCCCCTTGCCGCCGTCGTGGTCGCGCACCCGTCCGACGAAGAGCGTGAGCCCTCCGGCCGCCGGGTCGTCCAGGGCCGCCAGCACCTCCGCGACGTCCAGCGGGGAGTCGCGCAGGTCGACCAGGCGCACGGCGGAGGCAGCACTCACCCGCCCACTCTAGGGCGAGGCGTCGCCGGCAGGCGGGACGGCGCGCTCCCGGGAGCCCGCGCTGGGCGGGCCGAGTAGCCTCGGAGCATGAACGACACCCCAGGCCAGTCCGGCGAAGGCGACGAGAACCCGTTCAAGGGCACGCCGTTCGAGCAGCTCTTCGGCGCCCTGGGCGGCAACCTGGGCAACCTCGGGAACTTGGGCAACCTCGGGAACCTCGGTGGCGGCCCCGGCGGCGGTCCCGGGGGCGGCATGCCCGACCTCGCCGCGCTGATGAGCCAGCTGCAGGGGCTCATGCAGCCCTACGACGGCCCGATCAACTGGGAGTACGCCACCGACACGGCGCGCAAGACCGTGGCCCGCGCCCCGGACCCCTCGCCCACCCAGCAGCAGAAGGACGCCGTGGCCGACGCCGTCCGGCTCGCCGACCACTGGCTCGACGAGACCACCGACTTCCCCTCGGGGGTCACCACCGCGACCGCCTGGAGCCGGGCGGAGTGGATCGTGGAGACGACCCCGGTGTGGAAGCGACTCGTGGAGCCCATCGCGGGCTCCGCTGTCGAGGCCCTGGGCCAGGCGCTGCCCGAGGAGGCCCGCGCGATGGCCGGACCCCTGCTGGGGATGCTGAGCAAGGCGACGGGTGCCATGGTCGCGACCCAGGTCGGGCAGGGCATCGGCGCGCTCGGCGGTGAGGTCTGGGGAGCCACGGACGTGGGGATCCCGCTCGCCGCTCCGGGCCGCGCGGCGCTGCTGCCCGCCAACATCACCGCCTTCGCCGAGGGGCTCGGGCTGTCCCACGACGACGTGCTGCTCTACCTCGCCCTGCGCGAGGCCGCCCACCACCGCCTCTTCGCCCACGTCCCCTGGCTCGCCGACCACCTGATCGGCGCCATCACCGACTTCGCTCGCGGCATCGAGATCGACACCTCCGGCATCGAGGAGCAGCTGCGCGGGATGGACCTCAGCGACCCCTCGTCGATGCAGCGTGCCTTCGAGGGCGGTCTCTTCGACCTCTCCAGCTCGCCGCGGCAGAAGGCCGCGCTGGAGCGCCTCGAGGTGACCCTCGCGCTGGTGGAGGGCTGGGTCGACGAGGTGGTCGGCCAGGCCACCGCCGAGCGCATGCCCGCCGCCGCCCAGCTCCAGGAGGCCGTCCGCCGCCGCCGTGCGACGGGTGGCCCGGCGGAACAGACCTTCGCCTCGCTGGTCGGCCTTGAGCTGCGTCCCCGCCGGCTGCGCGACGCCTCGACGCTGTGGGGGTCGCTGCGCACCCGCCAGGGCCCCGAGGCCCGGGACGGGGTGTGGATGCACCCGCACCTGCTGCCCACGGCCGCCGACCTCGACGACCCCCTGGGCTTCCGTGAGGACGCGGTGCCGGTCGCCGAGATCTCGGAGGAGGAGTTCGACGCGGGGCTGCGCGACCTCCTCGAGGGCCCTGGCGACGCCGGCGACCCCGGCGACGCCGGCGACCCCGGGGACCCCGGCGACGCAGCGAAGGAGTGAGTCTCCACACCGACGCGGTGGCCACCCTCGAGGCGTGGGTGCCCGAGCCGGGACGTCAGGAGGGGCTGCGCCGCCGCTACCTCGAGCACCTCGCCGGTCACCGCGACGGACTCGCTCGGGAGTGCTTCCCCGCCCACCTGACCGCCGGCGTCCTGGTGCTCTCCGCCGACCTGGAGCGCGTCCTGCTCAACCTGCACCGCAAGGCGGGCCGCTGGTTCGCGTTCGGCGGGCACTGCGAGCCGCAGGACGAGACCCTGCACGGGGTGGCCCTGCGCGAGGGCCTGGAGGAGTCCGGACTCCCTGCCCTGCGGATCGACCCGCGCCCGGTCCACCTCGACGAGCACACCGTCGGCTTCTGCGATCCCCGCGGCGACGTGCGGCACCTGGACGTCCGCTTCACCGCGCTGGCCGCCGACGACGCCGTCCACGCGACGAGCGCGGAGTCGCTGGACGTGCGCTGGTGGCCCGTCGACCGGCTCCCGGACGACCTCGAGGACGAGATGCGCGAGCTGGTCTCCCGCTCCCGCACCAGGTGGAGCGGGCCGGGTCAGTCGACCAGGCCCTCGCTGCCGGGCGGGTCCACCTCGGCGGCGGCCGACCAGCCGAGCAGGTAGCCCCGCGCCCGCTCGGTGCGCGGGTAGCGGTTGACCCAGGCCCAGAACTTCTCGTCGTGCCCCGGCTCCAGCAGGTGGGCCAGCTCGTGGACCAGCACGTAGTCGATGACCCAGGTGGGCATGCCCTGCAACCGGACCGAGAGCCGGACCGACCGGTCGCCAGGGCTGCACGAGCCCCAGCGCGAGCGCTGGTTGCCCACCCACCGCACCGACGCGGGCTGGGCCAGCCCGCCGAAGTACTCGTCGTTGAGCTGGGTGGCCCGCACCAGCAGCTGCTCGTCCGAGGGCCTCTTGCGGGCCTCGGAGCGCTCGAGTCGGGCGATCATGTCCTCGACCCAGCGGGCCTCGTCCCGCTTGCTCATCGTGGCGGGGATCAGCACCACGATCCGGTCACCGTCCCGATAAGCCGAGACGGTCCGCCGTCGCCGCTTGCTGCGGCGCACCTCGACCTCCCCCACCGTTCCCATGGCCGCACGCTACTGGCTCGCCCAGGAGAGCAGGCGCTCCTTGGGCCACGTGTTGACGATCCGGTCCGGGTCGATCCCGGCGGCCTCGGCCCGCTCGCAGCCGTGGTCGAGGAAGTCGAGCTGGCCCGGGGCGTGGGCGTCGCTGTCGATGGAGAAGAGGCACCCGAGGTCTCGGGCGAGCTCCAGGAGTGCCGTCGGCGGGTCCCGCCGCTCCGGTCGGCTGTTGATCTCGACCGCCACTCCGTTCTCGGCACACGCCTCGAAGACGGCCCGGGCGTCGAACCGGCTCTCGGGGCGCACCCCGCGGCTCCCGGTCACCAGGCGCCCCGTGCAGTGGCCCAGCACGTTCATCAGCGGGTGCGCGGTCGCCGCCACCATCCGGCGGGTCATCGCGTCGGCGTCCATCCTCAGCTTGGAGTGGACGCTGGCGACCCTGACGTCGAGGCGCGCCAGCATCTCGTCGGTCTGGTCGAGCGACCCGTCGTCGAGGATGTCCACCTCGATGCCCTTGAGCAGGGTGAAGCCCGACCCGCCCAGGTGGTCGTTGACCGCGTCGACCACCTCGAGCTGGCGGGCCAGCCGCTCGGCGGAGAGACCACGCGCGACCTTGAGCCGCGGCGAGTGGTCGGTGAGCACCAGGTACTCGTGCCCCAGCTCGATGGCGGTGAACGCCATCTCCTCGATCGGGGAGCCCCCGTCGGACCAGTCGGAGTGGGAGTGCAGGTCGCCGCGGAGCGCCGCCCGCAGCTCGCGCCCTCCCGGCGCCAACGGCCCGGCGCTCTCCTCCAGCGCCCGGAGCCGGGCCGGCCGGGTGCCGCGCCAGGCCTCCTCGACCACCTTCGCGGTGCTGGCGCCGATGCCGGGGAGCGAGGTGAGCGTGCCGGCGCCGAGGTGCTCCGCGAGCTCGTCCTCGCTCAGCTGGAGCAGGGTCGAGGCCGCGGACCGGTAGGCCTTGACCTTGTAGGTGTCCTCCCGGGCGCGCTCGAGCAGGAAGGCGATCCGGCGCAGGGCGGCCACTGGTCCCGCGTCGTACTGCTGATCGCTCACCGTCTCTCCTCCACAGGCTCGGTCGCCTCATCCTGACTGGTCAGGACGGTGCCGCGGCCGCCCGCCGGGCGTGTCCTGCACAGGATCGTCCCAGTGCGGCGCCCGGTTCTCCACAGTTCTCCACCGGTTTCCACAGGTTCCTCCACAGGTCCGTCCCAGTCCGGAGGGGTCAGTCTGGACGGGATGGTTGACCTGTCGGCGGAATCCCTCCTAGCGTGGGGGCAGATGAGGCCCCCGGCCCATCCACGGGACGTTCGCAAGGGGAAGGCACGCGTTCCGTGGAGGGCAGGGGGCCTCTTCCTGTGACGGAGATGCTCCGTCAGCGGCGCAAACGGATCGTCCGGTCCCGCACCGCCTCGTCGGTCGTGCTGATCAGGGAGGCGCGGACCTTGACCGGCTTGCGGGAGACAGCCTTCTTGCCGGCCTTGTTGAGCCTCAGGACGACGGCCCGACTGCGGCCCGGCTTGACCTGGTAGCGGGTGGAGGCGCTGAAGGGCTTCGCCTTCTTCTTGTGCCGCAGCACCGCAGTGCCGCGGCACGGACCACCGGCGGACTTCGGGCAGGACACGGGCACCCGCACCTTGTTCTTCCGCACCCGCAGCGGCTTCTTGCCCGCCGCCACCTTGCCGACCGCCTTCGCCGGCGCCGTCGGGGTGCCTGGAGGCTGGGTGCCGGGCGGCTGGGCACCGGGCTCCTCGAAGACCGAGCCGGTCCCCACGTCCACGTTCGTGGTCTGGAGGTCGGAGGGGTGCACCCGCACGAGGGAGTTGTTGGCGGAGTCGGTGAACCAGAGGTAGCCCTGCTGGTCGAAGGTGAGGTGGTTGCCCACGTACTCCCCGACCTTCGTGATCGCACCCTTGCCCTGGGCGTCGAGGTGTCCGATGCCCTTCCCGACCCCGCGGTTGGCGAACCACATGGCACCGTCCGGGCCCTGGACCAGTCCGGCCGGACCGGTGCGGGAGCCGGTCTCGAAGATCGTCGTCTGGCCGGTCGCCTGGTCGATCCAGCCGACCTGGCCGTAGGCGGGGCTCGTCAACCAGCTGGACGAGTAGCGGGAGAACCACATCGAGCCCACGGGGCCGGCGGCGAGGGAGCGAGTGTCCATGGCGTTCGGGGGCAGCGGGTAGGTCATGCCGCCGCTCGCGTCGGCGTTGAGCAGGATGAGCTTGTCGCTCCCGTCCTCGCACCACATCCCACCGTCGTGGGCCCGGGCGAGCAACCCGTCGCAGGGCGGGGCGTTCTCCGCCCAGACCGAGCCTCCGTCCGGCAGGATGCGCGCCACCCCGTTCTCGTCGTAGCTCATGGTGATCCACGGGACGCCGTCCGGGCCCATCTCGACGTCCTTGCCGTAGGGGTAGGGGCCGAGCGAGTAGGCGGTCGCGTTCTGCAGGTCGGGGTGGAGCCGCAGTGCCCGCCACCCGGAGTCGTAGACCACCCAGACCGAGCCGTCCGCAGCGACCGTCAGGTCCTGGACCCGGCCCTCCCCGGTGGTCGTCTCGCCGAGCCCGAACTCGGTGACCACGCCCGCCGGGGTGATCCGGCCGATCTTGTTGGCGGTCTCCATCTCGAACCACATGTCACCGTTGGGAGCGGTGACGATCTTGTCCAGCCCGGCCGCGCTGGTGTTCACGCCGAACGCCGTGTAGATCCCGGAGCGCTCCGCGACCAGCCGCGACGAGTCGGCCTCCAGGCGGAAGGTCTCCCCCGGCCTCGGAGCCGGCACGCGCTCGCCCGCGACGCTCGGCGAGCCCGTCAGCACCACGCCCATGGTGCCCACGAGCACGCTTGCCAGTGCGATGGCCGCCGTCCGGACCGTGCAGAGCTGTCCCAATGGAATCGTTCCCCCCGTGTGTAGTCAGACGCCACGGAAGCGCGGCGACCTCTTCTCCTGGGCGGCCCGGATCCCCTCGTGCAGGTCGGCGGTTGCCATGGTGACCGGCTGGGCCAGGGCCTCCCAGTTCAGGGCACTCTGCCGGTCGGCATGGCCGCCGTCAAGGAGCGCCAGCTTGGTCAGCCGGGTGGCGAGCGGCGCCGCGGCCGAGACCTGCGCGGCCGTCTCGAGCACGGTCCCCAAGAACCCGTCCTGCTCGATCACCCGGGAGACCAGTCCGAGCCGCAGCGCCTCGTCGTCCTTGACCAGGCGACCGGTCAGGAAGAGGTCGCGGGCGGCCGCCAGCCCCACCACCTCGGGCAGGAGGAACGTGCCGGCCATGCCCGGGTGCAGCCCGAGCTTGGTGAAGGGCACCCCCATCCGGGCACCGGCCGCGGCGTAGCGGATGTCGCAGGCCAGGGCGAGGCAGAGGCCGGCTCCGATGGCCGGCCCGTTGATCGCCGCGATCGTCGGCACCTCCAGCGCGCGGACGGTGAGCCAGGCCCGGTAGAAGGGCAGCATCCGGTCACGGAGCCGGTCGACGCTCGCGTCGGGGTCGCTCGCGAGCCAGTCCAGGTTGCCTCCGGAGCTGAACGCACTCCCCTCCCCCGTGACCACCACGACCCGCACCGAGCGGTCGGCGGCCAGCTCCTCGATGGAGGAGACCCACGAGGCGGTCATCTCGTCGGACATCGCGTTGCGCTGATCGGGGTTGTCCAGGGTCAGCAGCACCACGCCGTCGGAAGGCCTGGAGACGGCCAGGTGCGGCAGGCGACGGGGCTGGGAGGAGACAGTGGCAGGGGTCACGTCAGGCATGGGGGCAGGGTACGCAGATCACACCCGCTCCAGGCTCGACGGTGTGCCGTTCACGCCTGAGCCCACGCGTGGCGTAGGGTTTCGAACGGTTTGGGGCCCTTAGTCCCCAGACTCCGGCGGGCTTCCCCGAATCCCCCGTCGCGACGACCGAGAATTCTCATAGGCAAGGAGGCCGTCATGGCGGAGACCTGGAGCGGCGAGTTCTACTGCGTCAAGTGCAAGGAGAAGCGCGAGGCGGAGGGCGAGGTCAAGGTCAACGACAAGGGCACCCGGATGGCGAAGGCCGTCTGCCCTGAGTGTGGCACCAACCTCAACCGCATCCTCGGCAAGGCGTGATCAACGCCCCCCTGCGGTGAAACGGACGGCGTCGCCCCTTCGGGGGCGGCGCCGTTCGTGCGTCCGGAGGCTTCCGGCGACCGGGAACCTGTGGAGGGACGCCGACACCCGGGCGACGGAGGTGCCACGCTCGGGAGATGAGCCTGCCCGACCACTCGCTGCCCTATCGGCTGCGCCGGGGCGTCCCGGTCCTGCCGCGCGCCCACGGGATGGTCCAGGTCGGGACGGACCCCGACCGCCGGGTGCTGCTGACCCGGGCACCGGCGATCGACGAGCTGCTCTCCCAGCTGTCGCGCGGCGCCGGAGAGCCGACCGACCCAGGGCTTCGGGCCGTGCTGGCTCGCCTCCTGGCGCGGGGACTCGTGGTCGACGAGCCCGAGCGCACCCACCGTCTGCGGTCGCGGGCCGAGGCGCGGATCAGCCTGCTGGGCCCCGCCGGGTGGTGCGCCGACCTGGCTCTGCTCCTGGGCACCCACGGCCTGGTCCAGGTCGCCCACCGTGCCCCCGACGGCGCGGCGGCGCCTGACACCCCTCCCGCCGACCTCACCGTCCTGCTGAGCGTGGGAGAGCCGTCCCGGGAGCTCGTCGACGTGCTCACCTACTCCGGCGACGCACTCCTGCTGGTCGCGGCGATCGACGCCCGGGTCCGCGTGGGGCCGTTCGTGCTGCCGGGCTCGACCGCCTGCCTGCGTTGCGTGGACGCCCATCTGGCCGTCATCGACCCGGCGCGCCCCGCGCCGCCCGATTCGCTCCTCCCCGGAGAGGTCGACCTCCCGCCGCTGCTCCTCCACCACGTGCTGGTGCGCACGGTGGCGGAGTCGGCGGCCTGGGCCGAGGGCAGGCTCCCCCGGACCTGCTCGGCCACGACCTGGATCGACGAGGACCTGGTCGAGGAGCACCAGGAGTGGTCCCGGCACCCGCACTGCGGGTGCAGCTGGGGGGATCTCCTGGCCCTCGGCTGACGCGGTGCCGCGGCCGACCTGGCCGGACGCGGCCGAGCCGGTCCCGAGTCACTCGGGACCGGCTCGGCGTCCCCGGCGAGTCGCCGGGCGGCGGTCAGAGGGCGCGAGCCAGGGCCAGGCGGGCCTGGCGTGCCGCGCGCTCCGCCTTGCGGCTCATCCGGCGCGCCATGGCGACCCGGTGTCCACGCCGCATCTCGTGCGCCTCTCCCAGGCGCGCGGTCATCTGTGCGCGTGCCATTTCCTCGTACATCAGATTCATGTCGCTGGTTCCGTTCTTGATGGTGTTGTTGCTCATGAACGTGTGGGTGCTCCGTGTCTCGTGCGGAGGGCTCAGGCGGCGACGCCGTCGTCCTGCTGGTTCTTCCGGGGCCGGCCGCGGGGCCTCTTGCGCGGGATGACGACTCCTTGGAGGAAGAGCTCGCCTCCCCAGACGCCCCACGGCTCTCGGCGCTCGAGGGCACCCTCGAGGCAGGTCGCCCGAGCCGGGCACGCCTGGCACAGGCTCTTGGCGCGCTCCACTTCGGCGGGCGACTCCGCGAACCAGAGCTCCGGGTTCGCGGTCCGGCACGGGGCCGCTGCCGAGGAGAGCTCGGCCGGGTGGTCGAGAACGCTGATGGTCATGTGATGTCACCTCCTTCACTGCTGACCTGGTCGCTGACGGGCTGGAGACCCGGGGTCCGCGGGAAACAGAAAGGCCGCGGATCCCGGTGGGGATCCGCGGCCTGGAGGTGCCGGCTGTCGATGACTCAACAGGTCGGTGGTCTCCAGGCGGTGGTCCCAGGGAGGGCTCGGTCGACGGCAATCGCCACGACGGCGTCGAGCGCCCACGTGCCGCCACCGAGGTGGCGATCGCGCACGACGACACCGGTGCCGCAGGCGGCAGCGACGGAGACGTGGGTGGGCATGCCGAAGGACGGCTTCTGGGCCGTCGTCGAGAGAATGTTCTTGATCATGCGTTCCACCTCCTTCACTGCCTCGGGCGCCGACCCTGCCAGGGTCGTGAGCGCGGTTCTTGGTATGACGAGTAAACTAGCCCGCCACCCGCGTAATGGGCAATTGATTTAATGGGCCTTTCCGAGATTTCTCTGCGGCCACGCCCGGTCAGCCCAGCAGGGCCCGCAGCTCGGCGCCGTAGGCCTCGATCTTCTTCGCGCCGACCCCGGCGATCGCGAGCAGCTCCGCGTCGTTGGCCGGACGCTTCTCCGCGATGAGCTGGAGGGTCGCGTCCGTGAAGACGACGTACGCCGGGACCTCGTCCTCGCTGGCACGGGTCCGCCGCCACTCGCGCAGCGCCTCGAAGAGCTCCTCGTCGTAGGAGGCGGGACAGTCGCCGCACCGGCCGACCTTCTTCTCCGCCGCGTTGGAGAGCGGACGACCGCACTCCCGGCAGTGCAGGGCCTTGCGCGTCTTCCGGGCCTTGGGGCCCGTGCGGGCACCCCCGCCCTCCGCGCCGTCCGCGGGCCCCACGACGGCATCGAGGAAGCGGGACCGCTTGCGGCTCGCCCGCCCGCCGGGGTTGCGGGCCTGGGCCCAGCTGAGGAAGAGCTCACGCCGCGCGCGCGTCATCCCGACGTAGAGCAGGCGACGCTCCTCCTCCACCTCCGTCGGGGACTGGGCGTAGACGATCGGCAGCGTGCCCTCGACCAGCCCCACCAGGAAGACCACGTCCCACTCCAGCCCCTTGGCGGTGTGCAGGGTCGCGATCGTGACGCCCTCGGCGACCGGGGCGTGCTGCTCGCTGGCCCGGCGGTCGAGGTCGTCGACGAAGGCGCCCAGGTCGGGCACCTGCTGTCCGGCGAACTCGACCGCCTGGTCGACCAGCGCCTGCAGGGACTCCCACCGGTCGCGCGTCTGGCCCCGGGCGGTGGGTGCCTCGGCCGACCACCCCATGCCGGAGAGGGTCGCCCTGACCACCTCGACCATGTCGCCGGGGTCGGAGGTGCCCGCGCGGGCCGTGCCTCGCAGCAGGGTGACGGCCTGCCGCACCTCGGCACGGTCGAAGAAGCGGGCCGCGCCACGGACCACGTAGGGCACTCCCCGGGCCGCCAGGGCGTCCTCGAACGCCTCGGACTGGGCGTTGATCCGCATCAGGACGGCCACCTCGCTGGCCGGCGTCCCCGACGCGAGCACCCGCGAGATCCGCTCGGCCACCGCCGAGGCCTCGGCGACCTCGTCGGAGTGCGTGGTGCAGTCGACGCGCGCTCCGGACGGCCGCTGGGCGACCAGGTCGACCCCCTTGCTGGGCGTGCCGGCCAGCAGCGCGTTGGCGGCCGTGATGATCTCGGGCGTGGACCGGTAGTTGCGCACCAGCTCCACCGAGGTGGCCCCCGGGAACCGGGAGCCGAAGTCACGCAGGTAGTCGGCGTTCGCGCCGGCGAAGGAGTAGATCGTCTGGGCCGGGTCGCCCACGACGCAGAGCTCGTCGCGACCCCCCAGCCACAGGTCCAGCAGGGCGTACTGGAGAGGCGAGACGTCCTGGAACTCGTCGACCACGAACCACTTGTACTGGCGACGGACCTGCGCGGCGACCCGCTCGTCCTCGGCGAGCATCCCGGCGGTCAGGAGCAGCACGTCCTCCATGTCCATCCGGCCGTGGCCGCGCTTGACCTCCTCGTAGGCGTCGTAGACGTGCGCCACCGTCTCCGGGGTGAGGTCGCCGACCTGGCGTCCCCGGCGCGGCGCGGTGCGCGGGTAGTCGTCGGCGGAGACGTTGCTGACCTTGGCCCACTCGATCTCGGAGGCCAGGTCGCGCAGCAGCGCCTGGTTGGGGCTGAGCCGCTGCCGCCGTGCCGCCGTGGCGAGCAGCCCCAGCTTCGACTCCACCAGGTTGGGCAGCTCACGCCCGTGCACCCGCGGCCAGAAAAAGCGCAGCTGCCGCAAGGCCGCGGAGTGGAAGGTCCTCGCCTGGACCCCCGGCGCCCCCAGCGTGCGCAGCCGGCCGCGCATCTCCCCCGCCGCCCTGGTGGTGAAGGTGACGGCGAGGACCTCGGTCGGCGCGTAGGTCCCGGTGGCGACGCCGTAGGCCATCCGGTGGGTGATCGCCCGCGTCTTGCCGGTGCCGGCTCCCGCGAGCACCCGCACGGGGCCGCGGAGCGCCTCGGCGACCCGGCGCTGCTCGGGGTCCAGGGCTGCCAGCAGGTCCTCGGGGGTGGGCACGCGGGAACATCTCCTGGGATGGCGGGACGGAACGGGCACGAGCCTAGACGGCCGGAGCGACAGGCTCGCGATCCCTGCACAGGGCCTTGCACAGGGCACTGCACCGGGCCTTGCACAGGGCACTGCGACGGCGGCGTCAGCGCCCCTCCCCACGACGTCCCCCGGGGAATGGGCGGTGGCGCGGGTAGGTTGACCCCGCAGGGTCCTGGTGACCCCGGAGGCGCCGTCCGGCGCTCCTCCGACCTCGACCAGCAAGGAGCCCGTCCGATGGCCACTGGCAGCTTCACGATGTACAGCACCCCGTGGTGCGGTTACTGCCACCGCCTCAAGAGCCAGCTCGACCGCGAGGGGATCCCCTTCGAGATCGTCGACATCGAGCAGGTGCCGGACGCCGCGAAGATCGTCGAGGAGGCCAACAACGGCAACCAGACGGTGCCGACCCTGGTCTACTCCGACGGCACTGCTCAGACGAACCCGTCGCTGGCCCAGGTCAAGGCCAAGCTCGCCGAGCTCGGCTGAGCCGCCGCCGCACGGTCCGGGGAGCCGTGGGGGCTACCAGCCCGGGGGCAGGGGTGCGCCGAACCACGCCTCGAGCAGCGACGACGAGATGGAGACCGAGCCCGGGACCCGGAGCTCACCCGAGTCGACGCCCCGGCGCAGGTCGGCGCGGGTGAACCAGCGCGCCTCCGCGATCTCGGCGCCGTCCACGTCGATCTCCGTGGTCAACGCCTTCGCCTGGAAGCCCACCATGAGGCTCGCCGGCAGCGGCCAGGGCTGGCTGCCGAAGTAGGAGACCGCGCCGACCCGGACGCCGACCTCCTCCAGGACCTCTCGGCGCACCGCGTCCTCGAGGGTCTCCCCCGGCTCGCAGAACCCGGCCAACGTCGACCACCGGCCCTCCGGCCAGCTGGTCTGGCGGCCGAGCAGGAGGCGCTCGTCCTCGCTCCCGGGCGCCCCGTGGCTGACCGCCATGATGACCGCGGGATCGGTGCGCGGGAACTGCGGACGTTCGCAACCGGTGCAGCGCAGCTCGTGGCCCGCCGCGCGCACCTCGAGGGTCCCCCCGCAGCGCGGGCAGAACCGGGTCGCCCGGTGCCACTCCGCCAGCCCCACCGCGTGGAAGAGCCACGGCACCTGCTCGGGGGCGTCCTGCCCCCGGACCAGCCCGGCGACGAGCTCGCGCGCGCCCACCCAGCCCTCCTCCTCGCGCCGGGGCTCCGCCAGGACCGCGAAGCGGGTCACCCCGTCGCGGCGCCCGAGCAGGATCCGGACACCGTCGGGGGCCCGCTCCGGGGTGACCCACTCGAGGCCGCCGCCGGCCATCCGCACCCGGGCGCCGCGCAGCACCAGGACCCGCGTGGTGGGTGCCCGCCACTCCCGGTCGAGCCACTCGGCGTCGGTCCGGTGCAGCGCCTCACGGTTGTGGGCCCGGGCGGAGAGCGCAACGTGCGGGAGGTCGCGGGGTGCCATCCGGCGAGGATAGTGCGCCCGCCCTCACCCCGCCGTGGTCGCCGCGAGCACCTCCTCCAGTGCCTCCCGGTCGAGGAGCTCGGACGGCTCGACCGTCTCACCGGTCCGGACGTAGTGGAAGACGGCGCGGACCTGACCGGGGTCGAGGTCGTGCAGCTCGACCCAGGCCTGCCGGTAGATCGAGAGCTGGAGGGGGTCTGCCGTCTGGGCGCGGTTGGTCTTCCAGTCGACCAGCAGGTGCGAGCCGTCGGGCTCCCGGAAGACCGCGTCGATGCGCCCCCGCACCACCTGCCCGCCCAGCACCAGGGCGAACGGGGCCTCCACGGCGAGAGGCGCCCGGTCCCCGAAGGGCCCGGACTCGAACCGCTCGATGATCTGCGCCAGGTCCTCCGCGTCGTCTATGCCGCTGTCGAGACGACCGGGCAGATCGTCGGGGTCGAGGAGACCCTGCTGACCGAAGCGCGACTCCACCCAGGCGTGGAACCGGGTCCCGAACCGGGCCGACGCCGACGGCTGACGCGGCATCGGCCGGGCCAGCTCTGCGGCGAAGATCGCCGGGTCCGCCTGCAGGCGTGCCAGCGAGGTCGCACTCAGGCTCGACGGCAGCTCCACCTCGAGCACGTCGCGGCGCTCGCGCTCCGCCTCGGCGACCAGCCGGCCCATCTCCTCGTCCCACTGGGCGATCCGGTCCAGCACCAGCACGTCCTCCACGACCTCGTCGGGCGCGCCGGCGACGATCCGGTCGGTCGCCTGCGCGACCCGGGCCGCCGCCTCCCGGCGGCGGTCGACCTCGGCGGTGTGGTGCGAGATCGGCCAGGGCTGCTCGCCGCGCACCGCCAGGTAGGGACTGGTCTGCTCCTTGCCGGGCGGCTCCGGCCACTCGGTGAGGGCGCCGTCCCAGCTCGCGATCGCCTCCCGGGTCCGGACCAGGTAGTCGGAGGGACCGCAGGCCCCCTTGAGCCGGGGATGCCAGATCCAGCCGGAGACGAGGAGCCGGTGCCGGGCACGGGTCCAGGCGACGTAGCCCAGGCGCAGCTCCTCCTCGGCCTCGTGCCGCTTCGCGGCGACCTGACGGGCCTTGATGTCCTCAGGAGTGTGGCCGGCGAGCACCGGGAGGTCCCGGGCGTCACCGCGGAGCTCGCTGGGCAGCACGTGCGGCGCGCTCAGGTGGCTGGGCCTGGACTGGTTGGTGGGGAACTTCTTGTCGGTCACCCCGACCAGGAAGACCGCGTCCCACTCCAGCCCCTTGGCCCGGTGGACGGTGAGCAGCTTGACCGAGTCGGCCTCCGAGGGCGTGGCCACGTCCAGGCCCTGGCCGTAGACGTCTTCCGCCTCGAGCCAGGCCATGAGGGCGGCCAGGGTCACCTTGCCGTCCACGGCCTGGAACTCCGCCACCGCCTGGACGAAGAGGTCCAGGTTGTCGCGGCGGGCGGCGGCGGCCGGGCTCACCGAGGAGGCGAGCTCGACGTCGATCCCCGTCAGGTCGATGATCCGCCGGACCAGGTCCAGGATCGGCTCCCCCGCCGCGGCGCGCAGGCGCCGCAGCTCGGCGGCGAGCAGCCCGAACCGCTGGCGTGCCTGCGGCGAGTAGTCGAGGTCGCCCGGATCCTCCAGGGCGTCCCCCAGCGCCGAGATCTCGGTCGGGTCGGCGCCCTCGGTCGCGCTGGCCAGCTCCTCCTCGACCGAGAGCTCCGGGGGCCCGCCGGGGCGATGCCCGGTGGCCAGCTCGTGGGAGCGCCGGCCCAGCAGGGCCAGGTCGCGCGGACCGATCGCCCAGCGCGGACCGGCCAGCAGGGTCAGGAGCGAGGCGTTCGCCGTGGCGTCGGAGACCAGCGCCAGGGTGGCGACCACCTCCGCCACCTCGGGCAGCCGGAGCAGTCCCTTGAGACCGACGATCTCGACGGGTATCTCGCGGGCGGTCAGCGCGTCGAAGACGTCGGCGGCATGGGCGTTGCTCCGGGTCAGCACCCCGATCTCCCGCCACGCGGGCCGGGCCATCGTCTGGTGGCACGCGATCACCTCGTCGGCGAGCCAGGCGAGCTCCGCGTCGTAGGTCTCGTGCACCACGGCGACCACCTCGCCGGGCGCGGCGTCCGGCTTGGCCTCCAACGGGAGCAGCTCGGGGCGCGCGGCGTACAGCTCCTCGGCCAGCACGTTGGCGGTCTGCAGGATCCGCGCGTCGGAGCGACGGTTGACCGTGAGCGGGTAGGTCCGCGTGGCCTGGTCGCGTGCCGGGAAGTCGCGGCCGAACTCCAGGATGTTGGAGACCGAGGCGCCTCGCCACCCGTAGATCGCCTGGTTGGGGTCCCCCACGGCCGTCACCGGGTGACCCAGGCCGTGGGCGGGGTCGGGCCCGGAGAAGAGACGGCTCAGCATCAGGGCCTGCGCCACGGAGGTGTCCTGGTACTCGTCGAGGAGGACGACCTTGAACCTGGCCCGCTCGGCGGTGCCGACCTCGGGGCACTCCCTCGCCAGCCGGGCGGCCAGCGCGATCTGGTCGGAGAAGTCGATCAGCCCCAGGTGCTGCTTGAGCGCGCGGTACTCCTCCACCAGCTCCAGCAGCTCGGCGCGCCGGTCGATCGCCAGGATCGCCTTCTCGTTGAGCTCGCGGTAGGTCTTGCGGTGCTCGGTCACCATCCCCTCGGCGAAGAGCTGACGCTCGCGCGCGTCGCGCTCCCGCACCTGGTCGGGGGTGACCAGGTGCTCGCTCATCTCCGCGTCCAGGGCGAGGAGCCACTGGACCACGTGGCTGGGCGAGTCGCTGAGGTGGACGACCGGGCGCCGGTGCCGCTGGACCGCGCGCGCGGCCAGCTGGTAGCGCGAGGCGTCGGCGATCAACCGCGCGTCGGGTTCGTGGCCGATCCGGAGGCCGTGCTCGGAGAGCAGGTTGGCCGCGTAGGCGTGGTAGGTGACCACCGTGGGCTCCTCCACCTCCTCCTCGGTCGCCAGCGGCCGTCGCTCGGGCAGCAGCCCGGCCGCGCGGAGCGCCTCACGGATCCGCACCGCCAGCTCGGCCGTGGCCTTGGTGGTGAAGGTCAGTCCGAGGATCTCGTGCGGGGCCACCCGCCCGGTGGCGACCAGCCACACCACCCGGGCCGCCATCACGGTGGTCTTGCCCGAGCCGGCCCCGGCGATGACGACCGCGGGCTCGAGCTCCGCGGTCACGGCCGCGAACTGCTGGTCGCTGAAGGCGAAGTCGGCCCTCATGACCTGCTGCAGCTGCTCGGGCGTGGTGATCTGCCTCATGAGAGCACCGATCCTGCCGTCTTGTCGGGGCACAGGGCGGTGAACGGGCAGCGCTCGCAGTGCTTGCCGGGCCGGACCACCAGCTCCTCGGAGCGGAGCAGGCGGGCGGCCTGCCCCAGCTGTCGCTCCACCAGGGTGGCACCCGTCGCGTCCGGCTCCTGCGGCTCCTGTCGCTGGATCTTGGGCAGCGTGGTCCCGTGCCGCAGCTGCACCAGCTCGGCCCCGCCCACTTCGGCCCGCTCGCCGCCGACGAGGTGGTCGACCGCGCCGTGGCGCACGGCGAGCTGGTAGAGCCCGAGCTGGGCGTGCTCCTTCACCTCGGTGCCGGTGGGCGGGTACTTGCCGGTCTTCAGGTCGACCACCACCACCCGGCCGTCCTGGTCGAGCTCGATCCGGTCGGCGTAGCCGTGCAGCCGGATCGCCTCCCCGTCGGGCAGGGTCAGGTCGGCGGTGATCCGGGTCTCGGTGCCGAGCAGGGTGCGCGCGTCGGGGCGTGAGTGCCAGGCGACGAAGCGCTGGAGGGCCTCGGCCACCTGGGCCCGCTCCCGCGGCCCCGACCAGGGGGTGCGGAAGTCCATCCGGTCCCAGACCTCGTCGACGAGGGCCATCAGGTCGTCGTCGGCCGAGAGCTCACCCCGGGCGATCCGGTCGGCGAGGGTGTGCACCACCAGCCCGAAGCCCTGGCTCGCGGTCGACGGGACCTCGCCGCCCGCCTCGCGTGCCAGGAACCACTGGGCGGGACAGCGGAGCAACCCCTCGAGCGCACTCGCGGAGAGGACCAGCGCAGTGCCCTCGGCACGGAGCGGGACCGCGGCTCGGCTGGGCGCCCGGAGCCCCCACCAGGTGGCCGGGTCGGCGGCGGGGGCCACGGGACGGCCGCGCACCTGGGTGGCGGCGAGGGCGGCGAGCCGGGTCGCGGCCGCCTGACGCAGCGCCTCCGGCTCGGCGGGATCAGCCAGGGTGCGCCGCAGCTCGGCGACCAGCCCGTTCATCGAGAGCGGCCGGGCCGGGCGCCCCACCCGGTGGGCCACGTCGACGCCCAGCTCGCCCAGGAACCGGGAGGGCTGCTCGCCGTCGTCGTCGGGTGAGGCCACGGCGGTGACCACCAGGCGCTGCCGTGCCCGGGTGCAGGCGACGTAGTAGAGGCGGCGCTCCTCGGCCAGCATGGCGGCGGTGGTGACCGGGGGCAGCAGGCCCTCGCGGGAGATCCGGTCGGCCTGGAGCAGCGAGTTGCGGCGGCGCAGGTCGGGCCAGCCGCGCTCCTGGACGTGGGCGACGACCACGAGCCGCCACTCCAGGCCCTTGGAGCGGTGCGCGGTGAGCAGCCGCACGGAGGATCCCCGGACGCCCCGGTCGGCCAGCGTGTCGGCGGGGATCTCCTGGGCGCCGAGGGTGGCCAGGAAGGAGCCGGCGCTCGTGTGCCCCTTCCGCTCCTCGGTGGTGGCGGCGGTCTCGAAGAGGGCACAGATGGCGTCGAGGTCGCGGTGGGCGATCCGGGCAGCCTGGCCGCCCATCTCCGTGGCCGCGCGCAGCCGGCGGCCCCAGCTGGTCCCCTCCCAGAGGATCCAGAGCACCTGCTCGACCGTCTCACCCGCCTCCAGCGCAGCCCGGGCCCGGGCGATCAGCCGCGCCAGCCGCGCCGCCGCCCGCAGGGCGTCGCCGCGCTCGGGCCCGCCGTCCTTGCCCGCGGGGCCGGCGGGCAGGTCGCCGAGGAACTCCGGCTCCAGCACCGCACGGCGGAGCAGCTCGCGCGAGGGCGCGGGCTCGGGGTGCGCGGCGCGCAGGGTGCGGGCCAGCGAGCGCAGGGCCGTCGCGTCGAGGCCGCACAGGGGCGAGGTGAGCAGTGCCTCGACCCGGTCGGGACCGACGTGGTCGGGGTGGGTCACGTCGTCGATCTCGGCGTCCACCACCACCCGCAGCGCGTCCAGCAGCGGCACCACGGCGGGCTCGCGGACCAGGGGCGTCTCGTCGCTGGCCACCTCGACCGGCACGCCGGAGGCGGAGAGAGAACGTCGCAGGGCCGGGATCGAGGCCCGGCCGGACCGGACCAGGACCGCCATCTCGTCCCACGGCACGCCGTCCTCGAGGTGGGCCCGGCGCAGCAGGTCGGCGACGTGCTCGGTCTCCGCCCGCGCCGTGTCGTAGGTGGTGACCTCGACGCGCCCGGGGCCGAGCTCGTGGGGCGCCGAGGCGGGCGCGCGGAACGCGGCGTAGACCTCCGAGGGGATGGAGCCGCTGGTGCTGATGCCGGAGGCGACCCGGCGCGACGCGGTGAGCAGCCGCGAGCCGAACCGCCGGGTGGTGCCGAGCGCGACCACGTCGGCCGGTCGGCCGTCGGAGCGCGGGAACTGCCGGGGGAAGTCGAGGATGCCGCGCACGTCGGCGCCGCGGAAGCCGTAGATCGACTGGTCGGGGTCTCCCACCACCACCAGGCGACGACCGTCGCCGGCCAGGGCACGGAGCAGCGCCACCTGGCTCGGGTCGGTGTCCTGGTACTCGTCGACGAAGACGTGGGAGAACTGCGCGCGGAGCTCGTCACGGTGGGCCTCGGCCTCCACCACCGCGCGGGCGATCAGGTCGGGGTAGTCGATCGCCGACTGGTCTCCGAGCACGTCGAGGTACTGCTCCATGAAGAGCCCGGCGGCGACCAGCTCGGGGGCCCGCTCGTCGCGGCCGAGCGCGACCAGGTCGGCGGGGTCGAGGCCACGCTCGCGGGCCCGGGCGAGGACCGCGTGGACCTCCTTGGCGAACCCCCTGGTCCGGGCGGCCGCCGCGAGGGACTCCGGCCAGCGCACGGCCTCCGGGGTGTCGGCCAGCAGCTCGGCGAGGACCACGTCCTGCTCGGGAGCCGACAGCAGGCGCAGCGGGGCGGCGTAGAGATGACCGGGCGCGAAACGACGGACCAGCCCGTAGGCGAAGGAGTGGAAGGTCGAGCAGGGCGTGGTCGCCGTGGTGCGGCCCAGCCGCGCGGTGATCCGGTCGCGGAGCTGCTCGGCCGCCTTGCGGGAGAAGGTGAGCGCGAGCACGCCGTCGGGGTCGGCGCCCCCCGCCACGCGATCGACCACCGCCTCCACCAGGGTCGTCGTCTTGCCCGTCCCCGGCCCGGCCAGCACGAGGAGGGGACCCTCGCGGTGCTCCACCACCCGCTGCTGGTGCTCGTCGAGCTCCGGCACGGCGCCGACCGGCCCCGGAGGGACCAGGCGGTAGGTGGTGCGTGGCGGCGAGCTGCTCATGTCCCCAGCCAAGCAGCCGGCACCGACACGAGCACTCCGGGGTCCGGCACCAGGACGGCCCGAGCGCCCCGTGACCCAGCCCGGGACTCAGCCCGGGACTCAGCCCGAGACGTTGGCCCGGTCGTGGTAGACCCCGGCCTGCTCCTGACCGCTCAGGGCCCCGATGGCAGCCATCACCTGGTCGGTGACCTCGCGACGGAGCCGCCCCGGCGCGACGCCCGGCCGCTCCGCGAACTCCATCGGCGGTCCGAACCGGACGGTCACCCGCGCCAGGCGCGGGAGCCGGGAACCCACGGGCTGGAGGCGCTCGGTGCCCTGCAGTCCCACCGGGACCACCGGCACCCCCGCGGTCAGGGCCAGGTGTGCCACTCCGGTCCTGCCGCGGTAGAGACGGCCGTCGCGGCTGCGGGTGCCCTCGGGGTAGATGCCGAAGGCCTCACCGCGCCCGAGCACCGTGAGCGCGAGGTCGAGGCTGTCCAGCGCCGCGCGCGAGTCGTCCCGGTCGACCGGCAGCATCCCGAGGCCCTCGAACCACGCCCGGCTCAGGGCCCCGCGCACGCCGCTGCCCTCGAAGTACTCGGCCTTGGCGAGGAAGACCACGCGGCGGGGCACCACCACCGGGATGACGACGGAGTCGGCGAAGCTGAGGTGGTTGCTCGCCAGGATCACCCCGCCCGTCCTCGGCACGTGCTCGAGGCCGACGACCTCGGGCCTCCACACCGCCCGGGCCACCGGGGGGACGACGCGGTGGAGGGCCTCGAGGAGCATGCGCCCATCATGCCGGTCCTCGCGCCCCCGGACGCCGACGACCCCGTCGACTGCAGCGCCGACGGGGTCGCCGTCCCGCCTCGGGAGCGGGTCAGTGCCTCCGCGCGATCAGGGGACCGGCACGGAGGAGATGGGCGTCAGGACTGCCGGAAGCGCCTGCCGGCGCGGCCGACGCGAGGCAGACCCTCGGGGCTGAGGGTCGGGCTCATGGGGGTGTGGGTCATGCAGGCTCCCTTCGGGCCGGGGACGACAGAAGTCGCTGACACCCGGCTCAACGCGCGAGGAGCCGAAAGGTCACGCCGACGGCGGGGCTCCGTTGCCGGACCCCGCCGTCGGCGTGGGAGAAGTCAGTACGAGGGCTGGCTGGGGTCGACCTGGTTGACCCAGGCCACCACGCCGCCACCGACGTGGACGGCGTCGGCGTAGCCGGCGCCCTTGACGACCGCCAGCGCCTCGGCGGAGCGGACGCCGGACTTGCAGTGCAGGACGATCTGCTTGTCCGCGGGGAGCTGCTCCAGCGCCTTGCCGTTGAGGAACTCGCCCTTGGGGATCAGCACCGAGCCGGGGATCCGGTTGATCTCGTACTCGTTGGGCTCGCGCACGTCGATCAGGACGAAGTCGCGGCTGCCCTCCTCGCGCTCCTTGAGCATGGACTCCAGGGTGCTCACCGAGATGGTGGACCCGGCGGCCGCGTCGGCCGCCTCGTCGGAGACGGCACCGCAGAACGCGTCGTAGTCGATGAGGCCCGTGACCGTCGGGGAGTCGCCGCAGAGCGCGCAGTTCGGGTCCTTGCGCACCTTGAGCTTGCGGTACTCCATCTCGAGCGCGTCGTAGATCATCAGCTTGCCGACCAGCGGGTCCCCGATGCCGGTCAGCAGCTTGATCGCCTCGTTGACCTGGATCGACCCGATCGAGGCGCACAGGACACCGAGCACGCCACCCTCGGCGCACGAGGGGACCATGCCCGGCGGCGGCGGCTCCGGGTAGAGGCAGCGGTAGCACGGCGCGTCGTCGGCCATGGAGGGCGCGAAGACCGACGCCTGCCCGTCGAACCGGTAGATCGAGCCCCACACGTAGGGGATCTTGAGGAAGTAGGCGGCGTCGTTGACCATGTAGCGGGTCGCGAAGTTGTCGGTCCCGTCGACGATGAGGTCGTAGCCGGCGAAGACCTCCATCACGTTGTCGTTGTCGAGGCGTCCCTCGTGGAGCACCACCTCGACCAGCGGGTTGACCTCCTTGACGGAGTCCCGGGCGGACTGCGCCTTCGGCCGACCCACGTCGGACTGGCCGTGGATGACCTGGCGCTGGAGGTTGGACTCGTCGACCTCGTCGAACTCGGCGATGCCGAGCGTGCCGACACCGGCGGCCGCCAGGTAGAGCAGGGCCGGGGAGCCGAGGCCGCCGGCCCCGATCACCAGGACCTTGGCGTTCTTCAGCCGCTTCTGCCCGGTCATGCCGACGTCGGGGATGATGAGGTGGCGGCTGTAGCGGCGCACCTCGTCGACGGTCAGCTCGGCGGCGGGCTCGACGAGCGCGGGGAACGACACGACATACTCCTGCGGGTCACGGGGGTGCACGGGCAACCGGCTCAACGCCGGGCCCCGTCTCTCTGTTCCCATCGTCCGTTCCGTGGCTCGTGGAGCCCTGACGGTCCCGGCATCCGGACGCTGATACTCGTCGGTAGCAAGGAGGCGTAGACACGTCGACACCCCGACCGACCGGCCGGGGTACGTGCGTGGGGGGATAGGCTGCGCCGCGTGAGACGGAGGAGCCGGTGAGCACTGACAGGTATGACGCCGAAGGGCGCCCTCGGGGTGCTCGCATGCCCCGGCGGGAGCGACGGGCCCAGCTTCTGGACTCCGCGCTGGAGGTCTTCGTGGCCCACGGTTACCACGCCGCGGCGATGGACGACATCGCCGAGCGCGCGGGAGTCTCCAAGCCCGTCCTCTACCAGCACTTCCCGGGCAAGCTCGAGCTCTACATGGCGCTGCTGGACGACTCCTGCAACGCCATCACCGAGAAGATCCGCGAGGCCATGGCCTCGACGCAGGACAACAAGCAGCGCGTCGCCGACGCCATCGCCGCCTTCTACTCCTACGTCGCCAACGACACCGGTGCGTTCCGGCTGGTCTTCGAGTCGGACCTCACCAACGACGCCGCCGTGCGCGAGCGTGTCGAGCGGGTGACCGAGGACGCCGCCTCCAGCATCGCCCTGGTCATCCAGAAGGACACCGGCCTGCCGATGCGCGCCTGCATGCTCCTGGCGGTGGCGCTGGTGGGCATGGGACAGGTCAGCGCCAGGTTCTGGCTGGCCGACACCGCCCACGGCGACCAGAGCGACACCATCAGCCAGAAGGACGCAGCCGCGCTCGTCGCCGCCCTCGGGTGGCGCGGGATCAGCGGCTACCCGAAGGAACAGTGAGCTCGCGCACTCGCGCGACTCCCCGACGACTCGAGAAGGAGGCCTCCATGGAGGTCAAGATCGGCATCCAGCACGCCCCGCGGGAGATCGTGGTCGACGTGGACCTCGCCCAGGACGAGGTGGAGGAGATGGTCAGGACCGCGATCGGTGACGGCTCGCCGGTCTCCCTCACCGACGCCAAGGGCCGCCGGGTGCTCGTGCCCGGCTCGCAGATCGCCTACGTGGAGCTCGGCGGCGGCGTCACCGGGACCGTCGGCTTCCGCTGAGCGACGCTCAGGCGTCCAGTCCCAGCTCGGCCATCCGGGCGGCGTGCCGCTCGGTGAGCCGGGTGAACATGCGCCCGATCGCGGCCAGGTCGAGCCCGGGACGGTCGATGCCGCCGGCCAGCAGGGCGGTCATGGCGTCGCGCTCGGCCGCGACGCGCTGCCCCTGCGTCAGCGCCTCCCCCATCAGCCGGCGTCCCCAGAGGGCGAGCCGGCCGCCGAGCCGGTGGTCCCGGACGATGGCGGCGCGCACGCGCTCGATGACGAAGGCGGAGTGGCCGGCGTCGGCGAGGGAGTCGTTGATCAGCTCACGCGTCCCGCTGTCGAGGTAGACCGCGATCTCCCGGTAGAAGTCGGCGGCGAGGCCGTCGCCGACGTAGGCCTTGATGAGTCCTTCGTACCAGTCCGACGGCGCGGTGTGCGCGTGGAAGTCGTCGATCGCCCGGCGGAAGGGCTCCATGGCCGCGTAGGGATCGGCGCCCAGCTCGGCCAGGCGCTCGCGCAGGGCGACCAGGTGGCCGAACTCGGCGGCCGCCATCGCGGACATCTCGACCTTGTCGACGAGGTCGGGGGCGAGCTTGGCGTCCTCGGCGAGACGCTCGAAGGCGGAGAGCTCCCCGTAGGCGATGGCCCCCAGCAGGTCCACGACCGCCTCGCGGTAGTCGGGGTCGGCGAACGGCCCCTGCTCCGGCGCCTCTTCCTGGGATGCAGTCATGCGTGAACCCTACCGATACACTGGTCCCATCCGCGCACGCAGACGTGCGCGTGGGTGTGCGGTCGAGGGCCGCACACCGGCATGTGCGCGGCAGGCCGCTACGTCGAGTTTGCCGCTGGTGCAACGAACTGCGACGAAAGCGATTGACGTGACCACCTTCCGTGACCTGGGCGTGCTGCCCGGGATCTGCGACGCGCTCGAGCGCGCCGGCATCACCACCCCCTTCGCCATCCAGGAGATGACCCTCTCGGTCGCCCTGATGGGCACCGACCTGATCGGACAGGCCCGCACCGGCACCGGCAAGACGCTGGCCTTCGGCATCCCGGTGCTGCAGCGCAGCGTCGCGCCGTCCGACCCGGCGTACTCCGACCTCCCCCAGGGCAAGCCCCAGGCCCTCATCGTGGCCCCCACCCGTGAGCTGGCGCTGCAGGTCTCCAACGACCTCCACCTCGCCAGCAAGGACGTGGGCCTGCGGGTCCTCACCGTCTACGGCGGCGTCGGCTACGACACCCAGCTGGAGGCACTCGAGTCCGGGGTCGACATCGTCGTGGGCACGCCCGGCCGGCTGATCGACCTGGCCAACCGCCGGGCGCTGGATCTCTCCCACGTGCACGCGCTGGTGCTCGACGAGGCCGACGAGATGCTGGACCTGGGCTTCCTCCCCGACGTGGAGCGCCTGCTGGCGATGACGCCCGAGACCCGCCAGACGATGCTCTTCTCGGCCACCATGCCGGCCGCCATCGTCTCGCTCGCCCGCACCCACATGCGGCACCCGATGAACATCCGCGCGGAGTCCTCGTACGACACCACGATGGTCCCGGCCACCGCCCAGTTCATCTACCAGGCCCACGACCTCGACAAGCCGGAGATCATCGGCCGGGTGCTCCAGGCCGACGACGCGGACAAGATCATCGTCTTCACCCGCACCAAGCGTCAGGCACAGCGGGTCGCCGACGACCTCGCCGAGCGCGGCTTCGCCGCCAGCCCCCTGCACGGCGACATGGCCCAGGTGGCCCGGGAGAAGGCGCTGGCCAAGTTCCGGGAGAACAAGATCCGGGTCCTGGTGGCCACCGACGTCGCCGCGCGCGGCATCGACGTCGCCGGTGTCTCGCACGTCATCAACTACACCTGTCCCGAGGACGACAAGACCTACGTGCACCGCATCGGGCGCACCGGGCGGGCCGGTGCCACCGGCACCGCGATCACCTTCGTCGACTGGGCGGACCTGCACCGCTGGAAGATGATCAACAAGGCACTGGACCTCCCGTTCGACTCGCCGCAGGAGACCTACTCCACCTCCGAGCACCTCTACCAGGACCAGGGCATCCCGCCGGGCACCAAGGGCCGCATCGTCGACCCCGCGCCGGTCGAGCGCGCCCCTCGCCAGGCAGGTCGGGACGGCCGCCGCGAGGGCGGGCGTGACGGTGGTCGCGAGAGCGGTCGCGAGGGCGGTCAGCGCGGCCGCGGCCGCGAGCGGGACCGCAGCCGCACGCGCAGCCGCAACGGCCAGCCGGTCGAGGCCGCCGCCGAGCCGGCGACGGAGGCGAAGGCGACCACCGGGCCGGTCTCGGAGGCCACCGGCGGCTCCGCCGACGACAGGCCCGCGCGCACCCGTCGCCGGCGCCGTCGTCCGTCGGGCTCGCGCGAGGGCCAGGGCGACTCGTCCGGCGAGGGCAGCGCGGCTGCCGCGGGCGCCACGACCGACTGAGGACGGCCGGCAGCGCCGACGCGTCAGCGGCGACCTGCCGGCTGCCGCTCCGCCCGGGCGATCAGGCTCCTGGCCACCTCGCGGTATGCCGTGGCGCCCTTGCTGGTGCGCGACGTCGACAGGATCGAGCGGCCGACCGCGGGAGCCTCGGCGAACTTGATGGTCTTGGGGATGGGCGGCTCGATGACCGCCAGGTCGTAGGTCTCCGAGATCGTCTCCAGCACCTTGCGGGCATGGTTGGTGCGACCGTCGTACATGGTGGGCAGCACCCCCCAGACGGCGAGGTCCCGGTTGGTGAAGCGCCGTACGTCGTGCACGGTGTCGAGGAGCTGTCCGACCCCCCGGTGCGAGAGCGTCTCGCACTGCAGGGGCACGACGACCCCGTCGGCCGCCGTCAGCGCACCGACCGTCAGCACCCCCAGCGACGGCGGGCAGTCCAGCAGCACCCAGTCGTAGCCCGCGCCGTCGCGGGCGAGCTCCTCCAGCATGGTGCGGATCACGTGCTCGCGGCCGGTGCGGGTCAGCAGGTCCGCCTCCACACGGGCGAGCTCGATCGTGGCCGGCAGCAGGTGCGGCCCGTCAAGGGTCTCCAGGAGCACCTCCGCGGCGGAGATCCCCTTGGCCAGCACGTGATGGAGCGAGAGCTCCAGGTCCTCGGGGTCGATGCCCAGGGAGAAGGTCAGGCAGGCCTGAGGATCGAGGTCGACCAGCAGGACCGAGTGGCCCTCCTCCACCAGGGCCGCGCCGATCGAGGCGACCGAGGTCGTCTTGGCGACCCCGCCCTTCTGGTTCGCTACCGCCAGTGTCGTCGTCATGACACGACCCTCCTGTGCCGACGGCGCTTGCTGCAAGCCCGCCACACCGGAATGCTGAGCTCATGACCACTCCCACCGCGCTCGTCACCGGCGCCACCGCAGGCATCGGACGCGCCTTCGCCCACCAGCTCGCCGCCGGCGGGCACGACCTGGTGCTCGTCGCGCGCGACCACGCCCGCCTGGCGGACGAGGCCTCCGAGCTCGGCGCGCGCTACGGCGTCGCCGTGGAGGTCCTGCCGGCCGACCTCGCCGACCGCGAGCAGCTGCGCCGGGTGGAGGAGCGACTGGCGGACCGCGGCCGGCCGGTCGACCTGCTGGTCAACAACGCCGGCTTCGGGCTCAAGGGCCGTTTCCTGGACAACCCCGTGGACGCCGAGACCGAGATGCTCGACGTCCTGGTCACCGCCGTGATGCGGCTCAGCCACGCCGCCCTGGGAGCGATGGTGGAGCGCCGCCGCGGCGGCATCATCAACGTCTCCAGCGTCGCGGCCTTCCTGCCCCGGGGCACGTACTCGGCCGCGAAGGCCTGGGTCAACCGGTTCGGGGAGTGGGCGGCCACGGAGTACCGGCCCCGGGGAGTGACCGTGACGACCCTGTGCCCGGGCTTCACCAGGACCGAGTTCCACGAGCGGATGGACGTCGGCCGCGGCTCGGCCCCCGACTTCATGTGGCTGGAGGCCGACGACCTGGTCCGCCAGGCGTTGCGGGACCACGCCCGCGGCCGGGCCTTCTCGATCCCCGGGAGGCAGTACAAGGCGATCATCGCCGCCACCCGGCTCGTCCCCAACCGGCTGATCCAGCCGCTGCAGGCCCTCGGGCGGAAGTGACCCCCACCCCGGACAGCGGGGATCAGCGCGGGACGAGGGCCCAGTAGTCGAGGTCGAGGAGGACGCCCTCGGCGTGCTTCCCGTCCGCACCCCGCAGCGTCATCGACTCGTCCCTGCCCCGGGTCGCCACCAGGCGCAGCCGCAGCGCGGCCACCCCGGGCGCGAGGTCCTCGGCCTTGTCGAGGACCTCTGACCAGGCGTGCACGGTGTCCCCGGCGAAGGCCGGCGAGACGTGGGAGCCGCCGTTGATCGCCGCCACCAGCTGGGCGTTGGCGAGTCCGTTGAAGGAGAGCGCCCGGGCGAGGGAGATCACGTGCCCGCCGTAGACGAGGCGCTTGCCGTCCGGCCGGGCCTGGGTGTTGAAGTGCACCTTGGCCGTGTTCTGCCACAGCCGGGTGGCCATCATGTGCTCGGCGTCGGTGAGGGTGACGCCGTCGACGTGGTCGATGCGCTCCCCCACCTGGTAGTCGTCGTAGCGGTGCGGCTCGCCCGCGGCGGCGACGTCGTACCGGGTGAAGTCGAGACCCGCCGGGACGGGCAGGTCGGCCGGCTCCACCACCGGGGCGAGCGCGGGCACGACCGTCTCGGGCGCCGGCGCGTCGCTGTCCCGCTTGTGGACCATCACCCAGCGCGCCCAGTCCAGGGCCGTCTCCCCCCGCTGGTTGGTCGCCGTGGAGCGGACCCAGACGACCCCGGTGCGACCGTTCGAGTTCTGCTTGAGACCGATCACCTCCGAGCGTGTCCGGAGCGTGTCGCCGGGGACCACCGGGCGGTGGAAGCGGCACTCGGCATAGCCCAGGTTGGCGACCGCGTTGAGCGACACGTCGGGCACGGTCTTGCCGAAGGCGATGTGGAACCCGATGAGCTCCTCCACCGGGTGCTCCGCGAGACCGACCGAGGCCGCGAACTCGGCGGAGGACGGCACGGCGAAGCGGGTGGGGTAGATCGCGCCGTAGAGGGCGCGATCCCCCTCCGTGACCGTGCGCGGGGTGGCGTGCTCGATGACCTGGCCAAGGCTGAAGTCCTCGAAGTAGTTGCCCGGGTTGGTCTTGCTGTGGCTCATGCGTCACATCCTGCCGCATGCGCCGGACGGCGCCGCGCCCTGCCCACCCCGGGCAGGGACGCGGGCAGGGACGCGGGCGCCGCCTCGGTCAGGCGCCGCCGCCGCCGGCCTTGCGGCGGTGCATCTTGGGGGCCGCGCCGCCGGTCACCTCGGGACCGTGTGCCTTCTCCTGCACGGGGCCGTCCTGGTGCACACCGCGCTCCTGGCCGTTCTTCTTCTCCAGCGCCTCGCGCATCTTGGCCTTGAGGTCGTCGTTGCTCATGACAGCTCCGTTCCGTGGTGCACGTGGGGTTCGCGGACGAGGCCAACTGTGCCACGGCTCACCCACTCCGTCAGCCGGGTTCCCCCTCAGCCGGGCCGGCCGGCCTCGGCCCGCGCCCGTGCCCGCTCCTCGTCGTCGCGGCGGATCACGTCGGCCAACAGGCCTGCCAGGCCGACGAGCGCGGCCTCCGTCACCTCGGCCTCGGGGACGGTCGCGGGGTCGATGCCGGGCACCTCGACCGGCGCCAGCTCCGCCCAGTCCCCCACCAGCCGCACGCCGAGCCGCTGGAGGCCCTGGACCATCTCGTCGGCGTGCTCACGCACCCACGGAGCCACCGGCAGACCGATCGAGGGCTCGGCGGACTTGCGGCCGGCCAGGATCGTCTTGGAGAGCAGCCCCTTGCGGAACGGCGTCCCCGCCGGGAAGGGCAGCCCGTGCTCGTCGAGGAGCTCGTTGAGGCGGCGCATCACCAGCGCGGAGGCGGCGCCCAGCGACTCGTTCTGGGTGGGCGCGGGGGCGAACCCCTCGGGCTCGGTGCCGAGCACCGAGGCGAAGCGCTCCCAGAGCAGGTTCCGGGGCGCGCCGGGATGCGGCAGCGTCAGCAGCGTCACGTTCTCGGGCCCCACCGCCTCGCCCCAGGTGCGGGCCATCCGTACCAGGTTCTGCTGGCGCCAGAAGGTCCGCCCCGCCTCGGCGACCGGGGCGTCGGGGTCCCGGTGGCCGGGGCGCTGGGAGACGATCCCGTCCAGGTACTCCTGCCAGGTCCAGGTGCGGCCGTTCTGCAGGGTCTCCTGCCACATCGCCGCGATGGAGCGGTTGAGGTCGCGGGCGGTGATCACCACCTCGATCTCGCCCGCGACCGTCTCGCGCACCCGCCGGGCCGCGGCCGGGCGCGCCGGGCCCAGGTACTCCATGGAGATGACCGACGTACCGGGGTGCTCGGAGACCTTCGCGGCGTGCTTGTCCCACATCCGCCCCTGCCCCTCGAGGAGGTGCTTGACGGCGTAGACCTGACTGAGCCACTCACGGCCCGGCACGAGCACACCCCGGCGGCGCAGCATCGCCTTGTTGGCGAAGAGGCGCGACTGGATGAACGTCGTGCCGGACTTCATGGCTCCGACGTGGAGGACGAGACGGCCCGGCATGGTGGTGATCCTAGAGGTCAGCGGAGCTTGTACTCCTTGAGCATGCTCCGCCCGATGATCATCTTCTGGATGTCGGAGGTCCCCTCACCGATCAGCATGAAGGCGGCCTCGCGGTAGAGCCGCTCGATCTCGTACTCCTTGGAGTAGCCGTAGCCACCGTGGATCCGGAAGGAGGCCTCGACGACCTCGTTGCAGTACTCCGAGGCGACCATCTTGGCCATGCCCGCCTCGACGTCGTTGCGCTCGCCGGCGTCCTTCTTGCGGGCCGCCTTGACCATCATCGCGTGGGCGGTCTCGACCTTGGTGGCCATCTCGGCGATGCGGAAGAGGATCGCCTGGTGCTCCGCGATCGGCTTGCCGAAGGTCTCACGCTGCTGGGCGTAGGCCACCCCGAGCTCGAAGGCCCGGTTGGCGATGCCGCAGGCACGCGCGGCGACGTTGACCCGGCCGACCTCGACGCCGTCCATCATCTGGTAGAAGCCCTTGCCCGGCTCGCCACCCAGGATCTGGTCCGCGGAGATCTTGTGACCCTCGAAGATCATCTCGGTGGTGTCGATGCCCTTGTAGCCCATCTTGTCGATCTTGCCCGGGACCGTGACGCCCTGGGCGGTCTCGCCGAAGCCGGGCTCCTTCTCCACCAGGAAGGTCGTCATGTTCTTGTAGACCGAGTCGGCACCCTCGTCGGTCTTGACCAGCACGGCCACCAGGGTCGACGACCCGCCGTTGGTCAGCCACATCTTCTGGCCGGTGATCTCGTAGCCCTCATCGCCCCCGTCCGTCGAGATCCGGGTGGCCTTGGTCGAGATGGCCGAGACGTCGGAGCCCAGGGACGGCTCCGACATCGAGAAGGCGCCCCGCACCTCGCCGGTGGCCATCCGGGGCAGGTACTTGCGCTTCTGCTCCTCGGTGCCGTGCTTCATCAGCATGTAGGCGACGATGAAGTGGGTGTTGATGACGCCGGAGACACTCATCCAGCCGCGGGCGATCTCCTCCACGCACAGGGCGTAGGTGAGCAGCGACTCGCCCAGGCCGTCGTACTCCTCGGGGATCATCAGGCCGAAGATCCCGAGCTCCTTGAGGCCCTCGACGATCTCGGTCGGGTACTCGTCGGCGTGCTCCAGCTCGGTGGCCACCGGGAGGATCTTCTCCTCCACGAAGGTCCGCACTGCCTTCAGGATCTCGGACTGGTCCTCGGTGAGGTCCTCGGTCTGGCAGAGGCGGGGCATGCGTGTCACTCCGTTCGTCGATGGGCGTCGGCAGATGCTAGCCGAACTCCCGAGTAACACCGGCGGGCGCACGCGTGGCGGGCACCCGCCGGCCTCCCGGAGTCGTGCCCGCCCGCGTCCGACCTCAGCGCAGGTCGCGGAAGATGCTGCCGGCGTCGGCCAGGTTGAGCGGTCCGCGGCTCTCCGAGAGCCGGGTCTGCCGCCGGATGATCGACTTGCGCAGCTGCCGGTTGACGTCCAGCCGGAGTGCCGGCTTGTTGCCGCTGCGGACCAGCATCAGGGTGGTGGGCCGGGCCAGGCGCGTCCACTTCTTGCTGCATCCCTTGCCGCAGCGACGCACCCAGGAGCCGTTCTTGGCGGCGAGGGCGCGCTTGAGCTTGACCTCCTGCGGGGTGAGCCTGCCGGAGCGGGTGGTGAGCTGGATCTTGACGCCACGCTCTCCGGCCTTCAGCAGGTCGCGGTAGAGCGCGGGCAGCGCCAGGCGGGTGGTGGCGAGCTGCACCTTGTCGCCCTTCTTGGCGTCCTGGAGGGGCTGCTGCAGCGCCCGGAGCACGGCTCGCCGGGAGGCGGCGTTGTTCTGCACGGTGGTGACCAGGGCGGCGGCGTCGACGGTCCAGGAGAACCCGGCGACCACGGCCTTGTGGTCGGAGTTGAGCTCGACCGGGTAGTGCACGTCGGCGCGCAGCTGGTCGGTGCCCTTCAGGAAGATGTAGTCGATCGTGGCGTTCTTCCCGTCGTAGGTCGGGAAGCGGGTGCCGAGGAGGTCGTAGGTCGGCACCAGGCCCGCCTGGGTGAAGAGGTCGCCGGCGTAGTCGGAGCCCAGGTGGTGCATGTTGAAGTCTCCCCCGACCAGGACCGGACCGTGGTCGTCGAGCCGGTCGACCAGGGCCGCGAGCGCCTGCACCCCGGGTCGACGCACGTCGGGCATGTTCTTCGTCTTCGGCGCGAGGTGCGCGGAGACCAGGGAGAGGATCCGCCCCTCGGGCGACTGCAGGGTGACCCAGTTGGCCGAGCGACGACCCAGCTCGGTCTGCTTGCCCTTGGGGATGCCGCGGTGGTCGGAGAGGATCTCGGTGCCCTGCAGGAGCGGGCTCCACTTGTCGGTGCGCCAGGCGACGGGGGTGGCCCCGGTGTACTGGCCGGGGGTGCGGAACATGGCGTATCCCGGCGGCGGCGCGAGGTTGACGTCCTGGCGGAAGGCGACCTCGTTGTAGGTGATGAGGTCGGGGGCCTGGGAGCGGACGGTGAAGACGTCTCCCTGGAAGCCCACCACCGACTGGGGGGACTCGAGGTTGGCCTGGACGACGGTGATGTCACTGCCGGTGACCGAGGGCGGCAGGGTCGGCTCCGGGGTGGGCACCGGCGGAACGGTGGGGGTGGGCGTCGGCGTCGGCGTCGGCGTCGGCGTCACGGTGGGGGTCACCGTGGGCGTCACGGTGGGCGTCGGCGTCGTGGTGGGCAGCGTCGGGCTCGGGCTCACCGTCGGGGTGGGCGTCGCCGAGGGAAAGTTGACGGAGGCCAGCGGGGCGCCGGCCGCAGCGCCTGAGCCCCACGCCCCCAGCCCGGTGACTCCGACCGTGCCGGCGGTCAGCGCCAGCACCCCTACGGCCGCGGTCAGTCCGCGGTGCCGGCGGGGACGGTGGGATCGGGAGAGGGGGGCGGGAATCACAGGGTGCTCCTTGCTGCTCGGGACAAGAGTCGGGACGGCCACCAGCCCCGAGTCACACACATCACACCAGTCACAACAACCCCAGGGAAGGCCTTCGCGCGAATTCCAACCGTGGAATTCGTCCCCGGGCCACGGGCGCTCTCCCCAGGATGCCCCGATCGAGCCCCAGAGCGAAGCCCCCGGTGCGCGCCGCGCGGGGAGATCAGTCCACGTGGGCGGTGGCGCTGACGAAGAAGTGGTCGCTGACCCGGCGCGCCACCGGCGAGGTGTCCATCCGGTAGTCGCTCCAGGTCACCCCGGCGCCGGCCACCCAGTCGACGGCCAGATGCCCGCCCGGCGGCCGGCAGCCGCCGCCGTAGGAGCCGCCCTGGGGGGTGGTCATCCCCGCCGGCCCCACCACCTGGCAGTAGAACTCCTGACGGTCGTTCATGTCGCCGGTGAGCAGGATCGGGATCCCGTCCGCCTTGAGCCGGTTGATCACCCCCACCGTCGTCGCCTGGGCACTGCGCCGCTCGCCGAGGGCCTTGCCCTGCCCCGGCGACGGATGGGTGTTGACGACGTAGAACTGCTGCCCGGTCAGCTTGTGCCTCAGCTTGACGATCGGCTGGGGCCGGGGCCGTCCCACGAAGGTGATCGTGTAGCTCTCGCCCGAGAGGAACTCGAACTTCGCCGGGTCCCAGAGGATCGAGTTGTCGGTCTCCTGCACGCCCCACTCGAAGCCCGGGTAGGCCGCCATGCCGGTCATCGACTGCACGGCGCGCAGCTGGTCGTCCTGGAGCTCCTGGGTCCCGAGCACGTCGACCCCGTGACCGCGGATGTAGCCCACGGCCTGGCCGTTGCGCACCGAGGCGGGCGGGAACCTGCGCCGCTCCCCGCCGGGCGCGGTGTGCTGGCTGCCCAGCACGTTGAACGTGCCCACCACCATCGTGAACGGCGCGCCCTGCATCTTCTTGCGCTCCCGGCGCGCCCGGATCCGCTCCCGCTTCGCCTCGCGGGCGGCCTTGCGCTCGGCCAGCTGGGCCGGCGTCCACACCTTGCGCCAGGGCCGGGGGCCGGTGTCGAAGCGCATCAGGTCGGCCGTCCGCAGGTAGGTCTCCCGGGCCTTGGCGATCCGGCGCGCCGCTCGGGGGCGCAGCGCCCCGTCGGCCCGCACCGACCGGTACGCCGGCGCGTCGGCCTGCGCGGCGGGCGTCGGGTCGGCCGACGGGGCGGCTCCACGATCCTCGACGAGGACCGCGGCCAGGACGACGGCAGCCAGGAGGCACACGGCGATGAGGCCGGCTACCACCCCCCGGCGCCCGGCGTCACGGGCCTTGTGGCTCGGATCGGGCATGCGCGGAGTTTACACAGGCCGCGCCCCCGGTCCACCGGCTCGGGAGCGGCGCCTGGAGACGCCCCGGCGGCGCGGAGTGGCTACGCTCAGGACATGCTCCTCACGGCCTCCACGATCCTCGACAGCCCGGCCAACGTCGAGCACTTCGTCCGCGGCAACCTGGCCATGGGCGTCGACCACATGGTGGTCTTCCTGGACGCCCCTGCGGCCGAGCAGCAGGGAGAGGTCCGCGCCTGGCTGGACTCCGTCCCCCAGGTGACCGCCGTGCCGGCCGGACGCGACTGGTGGCGGGGCAAGCGGCCCAAGAGCCTCAACGTGCGCCAGCGGATCAACGCCAACGCCCTGGTGCACGTCCTCGCCGACCAGCCGTGGGCCTCCTGGGTCTTCCACCTCGACGGGGACGAGGTCTTCGCCGGGGACCGGCAGCTGCTGGACGCGCTGCCCGCGACCACGGGGGCGGCGTGGCTCACTCCGCTGGAGGCGGTGAGCGAGCCCGACCCGCCGCGACGTCCCACCCGCTTCAAACGGCTGCTGGACGACGCGGACCTCAACCTGCTGCACGTCCTCGATCTCCTCGACTCTCCGACGAACGCCTCCTACTTCCACGGGCACGTGAAGGGCAAGTCCGGCGTGCGGCCCGCCTCCGGGCTGCGACTCACCCTGCACGAGGCGGTCGACGCGGACGGCCGGGTGGCGGCCAGGGCGGAGGATCCCGCGCTGCGGGTCCTCCACTACGACGCGATCTCGGGGGCCGAGTTCGTCCGGAAGTGGACGGCCATGGTGGGCGCCGGCCCGGCGGGGTTCCGGCCCAACCGGGCGCCCCTCGCCGAGGCACTGCGCACCCTGGTGGCCAAGGACCTGCCCCGTGAGGTCGCGGAGCGGCACCTGCGCCGGATCTACGAGACCAGCACCCGCGACGACGTCCAGACCCTCGAGGAGCTCGGCCTCCTGGTCGACGTCGATCCCACCGACGGGACCCATCGGCCCGAGGCGCTGACCGCGGAGCGGCAGGCGGTGCTCACCGAGGGGCTCGGCCGCCTGGCTGCCGAGCCCAAGGGCTGGCTCAACGCCGAGCTGCACCGCGACCCGGAGGTGCCGGGGACCGGTCCCGCGTCAGGACGTGGCCGCTGGGCTCGTGGGATGGCCCGTCGTCGGCGCCACGGCCGGGCGGGCCTCCCGGCGCAAGAGACGTCGTAGCCGTACGCCGACCCCCGCCCGCCCGGCCGGTCCGCCGGGAGCGTGGGATCCGGCGCCCGACGCCTCGGGTGCCGATCCCGTCTGCGCGGTACGCAGACGGCGCACGTCGTCGAGCAGGGTGCCGACCAGGTCGACGGCGACCGCGGCGACCTCGCTGTCGGTGACCGAGGCGGGAACCCGACGCGGCGCGAGCTGCTCGGGGACCAGCAGGTGCTCCGCGCGCCCGTGCACGGTGAACCCGCCGGCCTCGAGCAGCTCCACCGCGCTCCTCCCCCGGGCCCGGCAGTCCTCGATCTGGTCGGGCTCGGGCCAGAACCTCTCCCCGCCCCGGGAAACCAACCTCTCGTCGGCGAGGAAGGTGCGCAGGTAGACCCCCTTGTCGAAGGCGCGGTCGAAGGGATGGTCGGAGGCACGGAGCGAGAGGTTGACGCGCCGCAGCGTCTCGGCCTCGACCACCCCCATCGAGGCGTTCGGGAAGGAGTCGGAGAGGTCGAAGCCGTCGGGACGGACCCCCAGCACTCCCGCGAACCGGTGCCAGATCTCCTCGCGCCGGGCCGCCGGGTCCAGCGGGAGCACATGGATCCGCTCGGGCGGCACGGCCTTCGCCCACCGGTGCAGCACCAGCGCCAGGTCGAGGGTCCGCCAGTCCCAGATCGCCTCCGGGCTCCTCGACTCGGAGCGCCCGTAGTCGGCCATCGCGACGGTCCCGCCGTTCTTCAGGCTCTCCTGCCAGCTGGCCGTGAAGAGGCCCAGGGGCTCCCGTGCGGTGACCACGAGGTGCACCTCGGCCGGCGCGAGCGCCTCGACGGCGGCCCGGGCCTGCCGGGGCGAGGCCGCCGCGAAGAACTCGTGGCTGACCAGGCCGGACCCGGTCGTCCCCGCGAGCTCGTCGCACAGCCGTCCCCAGGAGGTGGCGTGGTGCTCGGGGTGCCGGTGCAGGTGCGGATCCTCGCGGACCACCCGGGACGCCCAGAGGTGGTCACGCCGCTCCCGCCCCGGGACGACCACCCCGGCGGCACGCAGCGCGTCGCGGTTGCTCCAGATGATCGTCTGCAGGTAGGACGTGGCGGTCTTGGGCAGCCCGATGTGGAGGAAGACCCGCTCGACCACTAGAGGCTCTCGTTGAACCGGGCGATCGCCTCTGAGATCCGCTGCTCGTCGCGGCTCGCCATCGGGATGAGGAGCTCCTGCACCAGGTCGGTCAGCTCGGCCAGCCGCACGTTGTGCTGGCGGAGCTCCGCGAGGTCGGCCTCGAGGTCGGCGACCCTGCGCTCCAGCTCGGCGATCCTGGTGCCACGCACCGTGTCCATCACGTTCACGGGCCCCACTCTGCCACGAGCCGGTCGACCCTGCCGTCCTCGCCTCCGCGGACGTTCTCCTCCCGGGTGACCCGGGTGGCCCCCCAGGCCCGCCACTGCGCCTCGACCGCCACCGGATCCACCCGGCCGACCCGCCACTCCCGATCCACCGAGGACTCCCCGACGTGGAACTCGGCCAACACCGCTCCCCCGGCGCGCAGGGACATCGAGCAGAACCGGGCGAAGGTCTCCCGGGCGAACGGGTCGACGGCGTCGAGCAGGTTGCGGGCCAGCACCACCCGGGGCCGGGGGTCGCGCGCCAGCAGGGCCCCCTCGGCCAGCACCGAGCGCAGCTCGGCCAGGTTGAGGTACCGCGCGGCGAAGGAGCCGGCGTACCCGGTGGCCAGGCTCTCCCCCTGCTCCAGCAGCTCGGGCACGTAGTCGTAGGCGCGCACGTCGAGTCCCTCCCGGGCGAGCCAGAGGGAGTCACGACCGGCACCGGCACCGACGTCGAGCACCTGGGCTCCGCGCTCGGCGGCCTCCCGGGCGACGAGGCGGGCCAGCTTGGAGGCGCGGGGCTCGAGCGTCTCGTCGAAACGACGCAGGTAGCGACGCTGCCACTGCTTCTCGTTGACCCGGAGCCCACGGAACCAGTCGTTGAGCGCCCGGGAGGTGCGGGCCGGGGTGGCGAACTGGAAGGCCGGATCCGGCACCTGCCACGACGGGCCGTACATCGCCTCCAGCAGCTTGCCGGGCTGTGCGGGCACCGGGAGCGAGCGGCCCTCGAGCGACGCGGTGCCGAGCGGGTGGATCCACTCCTCCTCGAACTCCACCCCCACCTCGCCCATCAGGTAGAGGCGACCACCGGTGAAGAAGCCGCCGAAGACGTCGAGGCCGCGGACCACGTCCCCCTCGGGGACCTCGATCTTGAACGCGGCACCGCTGTAGCGCTGGGTGGCGTAGCCGAAGGAGGTCACCTCACGCTGCAGGCGGAAGGACTCCCGGCACACGTCGACGGGGTCGCGGTAGCGACTGACGTAGGCGACGTCCGCATCCGAGTCGTGGCCGAGCACCCGACCCTCCCGGACCGCCCCCAGCAGGGTGCCGTAGGCGAGGAACGGCTCGGCACCCGCGGCGGCGAGGACCCGCAGCACCTCCTCGGTGGCGTCGACGAGTGCGTCGATGTCGGAACCGCTGCGGCTGTCGAAGGTGGGGACCAGCCGTCCGGACTTGTCCATGCCGACGGCGGCGCCCCGGCGGTTCACCACCCGGATCTGCTCCGGGGAGGTGCCGAAGGCGACGTCCTGCTGCCAGAGCACCTCCGACGAGGCGGAGTCCCGCACCGTCAGCAGGGTCCGGCCGTCGAGGAACTTCTGCAGGGGCGCGGGCCACTCGACCTGCCGCCGGCGTCCCCGCGAGCCGGTCGCCTCGGTGTCCCGGAGCACCCAGAACGACCAGACACGCTGCTCGTCGAAGACCACGTCCACGGCACGGTCCCGGGAGGCGGTGAGCGTCAATCCGGTCTCATCGACCGTGAGGACGCGCGGGGCATCCTCCCCCGACGGGGTCACGACCATCGCCGGTGTCAGTCCAGGTCCATCTTGGCGTAGGGGTCGACGCCGGGGACCAGCTCCTCCCCCTCGGAGAGCAGCATGTCCGGGGTGTGGATGGGGCCCTGCTCGAACCGGGCGGCCGCGCCGTCACCGGCGGTGGCGGTGCGTCGCCGCGAGCTGCTGGGGAAGTTCTCGAACCAGTAGTCGATGTGCTTCGCGTACTGCTTGGTGAGCTTCTTGTCCCAGTAGATCCCGACGTTCTCGTCCGAGACCGCCCCCATGCCCGACCAGTTGGCGGAGCCGTTGAGCACCACGTAGTTGTTCTTCTTCTTCTTCACGTGGCCGATGATCGACATCGCCTTGAGGTGGAAGTACTTGTCGAACTCGCCGTCCCCGTTGCGGTCCACCACGAGGTGGCGCATGGGGATCGGGCCCCGGCCGCCCTTGTCGCGGAGCGTCCGGCCCACGTCGACGCCCTTGATCGTGTAGCCGATCCGGATGTCGCACCCCTGCTCCCAGAGGCTGCGGAGCTTGGTGGCGATGCGCATCCCGCGCGCGTTGCGGATGACGTCGGGCGCGATCCTGATCTGGGTGCGGCCGTTGGCGGTGTTCGTGGCGCCGCGGCACTTGGTCATCCGCAGCAGCCGGAGCACCGGGTCCTTGGCGCCCGTGCCGATCAGCGGGTGGAAGATCAGGTGACTGTTCTTGCCCTTCCACTCCCGGTAGGGGTTGGCGACCGGCACGTCGAGCGCCATCTCGTCGAAGATCTGCTTGGCGAACTGGTAGGGACGCCTGCGGTTGACCGAGGTGTAGATGTCGTTCCACTGGTTGACCGCGGCGGCGTGGGTCAGGTTGGCGGAACCCTGGACCAGGACGTTCTTGGCCCGGCCCACCTTGCTGAAGAGGAAGAACTTGCTGTGCGCCTGGCCGCTGTCGCCGCGGCACGACGCCACGCAGGTCTTGGCCCAGCTCTGCCGGTTGGCGGGCTTCGCGGCGTTGACCGCGTTCATGCCGGCGATGAGCTCGCGCCACACCTCGTTGTCGATCGCCTCGGCGTTCTCCTCGGCCATCAGGATGTAGAGGAGGGCGCCCCGCTTCTGCGCCTTGAGCAACGCGCGGGTCACCGGCCGGGACATCACGTTCCAGCTCATGATCCGGATCCGGGTGCCGCTGCGCGAGGCGTCGATCAGGTTGATGATCTTGCGGTTGATCGTGTGCTGGTCCCGGCCCTCGCCGATCGCGCTGTTGAAGGTCACGCCGGCACTCGGCTTGAAGGTGCGGCGCCACTTCTTCTTGTTGTCGCGCTTGTTCAGCTTCTTGCGCGCCAGCACCACCGGCGCGGCGGCGAGGGAGCCCGAGGCCTGGACGGTGGCTCCCGTCGTCGCGGCACCCTGCTGGACACCCTGCCCGGGCAGGGCGAGGCCGGGGGCGGCGAAGGTCAGGCACAGGGTCACGGACAGGGCGATGACCGTGATCAGCCGACGGTGGAGCATCGGGTTCCTCTCGGGAGTGGCAACTTGCAGGGGGCGCCGTGGAACGGGAGCTTCGGCCGGCCTGGGGTCAGCCCCGGCACTTGGCGACCGAGGCACGGTACCCGTCGTCCCGGGCCAGGGTCGACTTGGCGACGCGCACCTTGCCGCCGAGCACGCCGAAGTAGCGGTCCTCGTGGCGGGCCAGGTACTGCCCCGAGGAGCAGGAGAGCACGTCCTTCTCGACGAAGACGCCCTCGGCGTTGCAGCCGGCGTACCCCGCGGGGATCTTGGCGCCCTCCACCCAGACCTCGTCGCAGTCCGGGGCGTCGGGGTCGGCGGAGGCCGACGAGCCGGGCGTCGAGGAGCCGGGCGTCGAGGAGGGGCTCGCCGAGGTGTCCGTCCCGGCGTCGGGGTCGGCGGCCTCGTCCCCGCAGCCGGCGAGAGCCGTGAGGAGCAACGCAGGCAGCAGCGTCGCCGCCCACGCCCGACGGGTGCCGACGGATGTCCTGGAAGCCCCGAATCGCATGGCAGCAGCCTAGCCCGTGCTCGACGCTCCCCTCGGGTTCACCGCTGCGACGGCCGGTCGCAGGTAGCGTGACCGCGTGAGCACCGCCCCCAGCCGCGTCTACGTGGCCCGACTCGTCGGGCTGCCGATCTTCGACCCCCAGGGGGACCAGGTGGGCAAGGTCCGCGACGTGGTGGTCGCGATGCGCACCGAGGCGAGCCCGCCGCGGGTGCTCGGCCTCGTCGCGGAGGTCTTCGGCAGGCGCCGCATCTTCGTGCCGATGACCCGGGTGACCCACATCGACGCCGGTCGGGTCCACACCACCGGCCTGCTCAACATGCGGCGCTTCGAGCAGCGGGCCACCGAGACCCTGGCGATCGCGGAGATCCTCGACAAGACGGTGCGGATCACCCCGACGGGAGTCGAGGGCGTCGTCTACGACGTCGCCATGGAGCAGGCCCGCACCCGCGACTGGGTGCTGAGCCGGGTCGCTGTCCGCGAGCCGTCGCGCAGCTTCCGCCGCCGCGGCCAGACCTACATCGTCGACTGGCGCGACGTGGTCGGGCTTACCCACCGGCAGGACACCCAGCCGGCGACCCACCTCATCGCGACCATCTCGGAGATGCGCGCGGCCGACGCGGCCCACGCCATCCACGACCTGCCCGAGGAGCGGCGCTCCGCGGTGGTGGCGGCGATGGACGACGAGCGTCTCGCCGACGTGCTGGAGGAGATGCCGGACGAGGACCAGGTCCAGATCCTGGAGCGACTGACCTCGCAGCGCGCGGCGGACGTCCTGGAGGAGATGTCGGCCGACGACGCCGCGGACCTCATCGCCGACCTTCCTCCGGAGACCGCGGCCACCCTGCTGGCCCTGATGGAGCCGGAGGAGGCCGAGGACGTCAAGCGGATGCTCTCCTACGCCGAGCAGACCGCGGGCGGCATGATGACGCCCGAGCCGGTCATCCTGCCGCCGAGCGCGACCATCGCCGACGCCCTGGCCCACGTGCGGAACCCGGACCTCACCCCCTCGCTGGCAGCCCTGGTCTTCGTCTGCCGCCCACCCCTGGAGACGCCCACGGGCCGGCTCCTCGGTGCGGCGCACATCCAGCGGCTGCTCCGCGAGCCGCCGTCCACCCTGGTGGCGGCGGCCGTCGACGACTCGCTCGACCCGCTCACCCCCGAGGCCCGGATCGAGGACGTGGCGGCCCACCTGGCGACCTACAACCTGGTCGCGGCGCCGGTCGTCGACGAGGAGGGGCGGCTCCTCGGCGCCGTCACGGTGGACGACCTGCTCGACCACATGCTCCCCGAGAACTGGCGCGACAGGGCGGTGCGGCGATGAGCGAGACCCGTGGGACCCAGTCCCGACTCGACACCCCGCTCGAGGGACGCCGGGGCCGACTCCCCCGCCGCGCCTACGACTCCGACACGTTCGGCGTCTTCGCCGAGCAGTTCGCCCGGTTCATGGGCACTGCCCGCTTCCTGATCTACATGACGGCCTTCGTCGTGATCTGGATCGCCTGGAACCTGCTCGCCCCGGCGGAGATGCGCTGGGACGACTACCCCTTCATCTTCCTGACCCTGATGCTGAGCCTGCAGGCGTCGTACGCCGCTCCCCTCATCCTGCTCGCCCAGAACCGCCAGGAGAACCGGGACAAGGTGCTGGCCGAGCAGGACAGGCGGGTCAACGCCCAGTCGCAGGCGGACATGGAGTTCCTGGCCCGCGAGATCGCCTGGCTCCGGATGTCGGTCGGCGAGGTCGCGACCCGCGACTTCATGCGCTCGGAGCTGCGCCAGCTGCTGGGCGACCTTCACCACCGGGAGCGCGCCGACGACGAGCGGGCGGGCGACGACCCGCGGCCACCGGGCACGAACTACTCTTGACTCCCATGAGCACCCCCACCCTCGAGCAGGTCAACGCCGCCCTGGCGACCGTCCACGACCCCGAGATCAAGCGGCCGATCACCGACCTGGGCATGGTGGACAGCGTCGAGGTCGCGGCGGACGGGAACGTCGCGGTGACCGTGCTCCTGACCGTGGCGGGCTGCCCGCTCAAGGACACGATCAACCGGGACGTGACGGCGGCGGTCTCCGCGGTCCCCGGGGTGACCGGCGTCGACCTGACGCTGGGGGTCATGTCGCCCGAGCAGCGCAGCGAGCTCGGCGAGACGCTGCGCGGCGGCCAGGCTCAGCGGGAGATCCCCTTCGCCCAGCCCGGCTCGCTCACCAAGGTCTACGCGATCGCCAGCGGGAAGGGCGGGGTCGGCAAGTCCTCGGTCACCGTCAACCTCGCCCTGGCCCTCGCCGGGCAGGGCCTCAAGGTCGGCGTCGTGGACGCCGACATCTACGGCCACTCGGTGCCCGCGATGCTCGGTGTCGCCGACGCCCGCCCGACCCAGGTCGACGACCTGATCATGCCGGTCCCGACGCCCTCGGGCGTCTCGGTGATCTCCATCGGCATGCTGAAGCCGCGGCGCGACCAGGTGGTGGCGTGGCGCGGCCCCATGCTCGACCGGGCGCTGGTCCAGATGCTCGCCGACGTCTACTGGGGCGACCTCGACGTCCTGCTGCTCGATCTGCCACCGGGCACCGGCGACGTGGCCATCTCGCTCGGGCAGCACCTGCCCAACGCCGAGGTCGTCGTGGTGACCACCCCCCAGGAGGCCGCCGCCGAGGTGGCCGAGCGGGCCGGCACCATGGCCTCGATGATGCACCAGCGGGTGGTCGGCGTGGTGGAGAACATGGCGTTCCTGGCGTGCCCGCACTGCGCCGAGGAGGGCAAGGAGCACCGGCTCGAGGTCTTCGGCTCGGGCGGAGGCGAGCGGGTCGCCCGCACCCTCGGGGAGCGCTTCGGCTACGACGTGCCCCTGCTCGGCTCGGTGCCGCTCGACCTGTCGCTGCGCGAGGGAGGCGACTCCGGCAAGCCCATCGTGGACTCCGACCCCACCGCGCCCGCGGCGCAGGTGCTGCTGGGGGTCGCGGAGAAGCTGAGCGGGCGGGGTCGCGGCCTCGCCGGGATGCAGCTCGGCCTGACGCCCACCAGCAAGTTCTGACATGTTCGGCGTCGGTCTGCCCGAGATGGCGGTGATCGCGTTCGTCGCGGTGCTCGTCCTGGGGCCCGACCGGCTGCCGGAGCTGGCCCGCCAGGCCGGGGTGCTGGTGCGCAAGGGCCGCGCGATGGCCAACTCGGCCCGCGACGAGCTGCGCAGCGAGCTGGGTCCGGAGTACTCCGACCTCGAGCTGCGGGACCTCGACCCGCGGACGATCGTCCGCAAGCACATCATCGAGGCGATGGCCGACGTCGACTCTCCGGCCCCCTCGGCCGCACTCCCGGCGGGCGCGCGGCCCCCGTTCGACGACGAGGCGACCTGAGTCAGGGGGCCCCGGCGGTGCGGCACACCACCACGTGGCCCAGGGGCACCAGGACGGCTCCCCCGGCCTGTCCTCCGGCACCGACCACCTCCACGAAGTCGGCCCCGACCCTGCCGAGCCGCCCCTCGTGACGTCCCCCGTCCACGAGCTGCAGCACCACGAGCTCCTGGTCGTCGGAGAGCCGGCGCAGCGCCGACCCGATGCCGAGGCGGTCGACCGGTGACCAGGCCAGCTCGGGGAGCGCCCGGTCGGAGGCCCCCCGCAGGGCGGTGACCGCGGAGGTCCGCACCCACCAGGTCCCGCCGACCGCGTCCAGCTGGAACCACCCCGGCCCCACCCTGACGAGCTCGCCGGCCACCCGTCCGACCGCGAGCACGTCCGCCTCGACGCCCTGGCCCACCGAGGCCATCAGCCGGGCGTCCAAGGTCACGGCGCCGTACTCGGCACGAGCCCGGTCCGCCACCTCGACGGCGCGCTCCGCCTGCTGGAGCGCCTCGGCCTGAGCCTCCAGGTCCTCGAACATCTCGAAGAGCTCCTCGTCACCGGTCATGGGCCAATTCTGGCCGCGGACGGTCCTCCGCAGACGCCCGGTCGCCCTGTGGACAACAGAGACATGCAACTTCAATCGTCGCTACGTTAGGCAAACGGACGCAAACGAAGGGGTTCGCATGACTCGGGGATCAACCAAGCGCTGCGCCCTCGTCTGGCTGCTGGTGACACTGGCCGCAGGGGCAGGCGGCACCGCCTGTCTGCGGGCCGCGCGCTCCCCCGGCCCGCACGGATGGGACGCGCTGGGCGCCCCCGGCCACTTCGAGGACCTGCTGGTGGGGGTGGGTGGCGTGGCCGGCGCCCTGTCCCTGGCGTGGCTCTGGGTGATCGCCTCCCTCACCGTGCTCGACGTCGTGCGCGGCCGCCTGCCGCGGCCCGGCCGCAGCGGGGTGCGACGCGCCGTGCTGGCCCTGTGCGGTATCGCGCTGGCCACCTCCATGACCGGCACCGCGCACGCCTCCGCGGCCTCGGAGCCCTCCGACCTCTCGGGGCTGCCCTATCCCGACCGGGCGGCGGTGGGTGCGCCCGCCCAGCCCGGGGAGCCACCGGCGACCATCCGGACCGCACTGGGGAGCCCTTCGTACGTGGTGCGTCCCGGAGACACGCTCTGGAGCATCGCGGCCGCGACGCTGCCGGGGGGCGCCTCCGCGGCCGAGGTGGACGCCCGCTGGCGCGAGATCCACCGGCTCAACCACCGGGTCGTCGGCGACGACCCGGACCTCATCCGCCCCGGGCAGGGACTGCTGCTGCCCCACACCACCCAGGGAGACCCCTCATGAGCAGCCGCCCCGCCCCCGTCCCCGCCCCCGGACCCGCACTCGGACCCGGACCCGGACCCGGTGCCAGCGTCACTCGCCTGCACGCCCGTGCCCCCATCGCGACCGTCCAGGGCACGCTCGCCCTGGAGCTGGTGCCGCACCTGGACCCCCCGGTGCCGGGCGCCCGCCCGGGCCTCCCGGGCTCCGACCTCGTCGAGGTGGCCGCGCACCGGCGCGAGGAGGTCCAGCGATGGGTGAGCGGCTACGTGCAGGCCGCGGTCGAGATCGTCGCCGGCGACCGGCCCGCCTCCCAGCTGCACCGCTGGACCCGCCGCGACGTGCACCAGGACCTGGCCCGGCGCGCCGACCTGGTGGCTCGGGCGGGGGGCCATGTCCCCGGGCAGGGGCGACGCCGCGGGCTGGCGAAGTCGCGGGTCGCCGCGGTCCGGCTCAACTTCCTGGCCGACGACGTGGTGGAGGCGTCGGCACGGGTCCGCCACGGTGCGCGCTCGCGCGCCGTGGCGGCCCGGTTCGAGACCTTCCGCGGCCGGTGGGTCTGCACTGCCCTCGAGTTCTGCTGAGGGCGTCAGCCGTTCGCGCGGGCCGTCAGCCCGGTGGGCCCGCCGGGAGCGCCGTGGCACTTCTTGAACTTCTTGCCCGATCCGCAGGGGCAGTCCGCGTTGCGCCCCACCCCGGCATACGGGTCGTCGACGCTTCCGGCACCCTCCGCGGAGACCTCGACGTCGCCGTCCTCGGACGGGGCGGAGTAGGTGAGGCGCTGGGGGCGCGACGGCTTGTCGAGCCCCTTGGCGCGAACCTGCGGGGCGTGAGCCGCCGCTGCGGCCATGTCGATCGCGCCGACGGGCTGAGCCGGGGCCTCCTCGACCTCGGGGGCCTCTCCGGCCCCGTCGTCCTCCTCCACCTCGACGTCGAGGTGGAACAGGAAGCCGACGGACTCCTCCTTGATGGCGTCCATCATGACGGCGAACATGTCGAAGCCCTCGCGCTGGTACTCCACCAGCGGGTCGCGCTGCGAGTACGCGCGCAGGTAGATGCCCTCGCGCAGGTAGTCCATCTCGTAGAGGTGCTCGCGCCACTTGCGGTCGATCACGGAGAGCACCACACGCCGCTCCAGCTCGCGCATGACCTCCTCGCCGACCTCGCTCTCGCGCCGGTCGTAGGCCGCCTGCGCGTCGGCCCGCAGCTCGCGGTCGAGCATCTCGCGGGTGAGGTTGGCCCGGCCGCCCGCGCGCTTCTCCAGCTCCTCCAGCGTCACGGTCATCGGGTAGAGCTGGCCCAGCGCGGTGCCGAGCGCCGCCAGGTCCCACTCCTCGGCGACGTCCGCGGTGGCCGCGGTCACGTAGGCGCTCACCACGTCGTCGATGAAGGTCCGGATCTGCTCCTCGAGGTCTGCCCCCTCGAGCACCCGACGCCGCTCGGCGTAGATGACCTCGCGCTGCCGGTTCATCACGTCGTCGTACTTGAGCACGTTCTTGCGGGACTCGAAGTTCTGCGCCTCGACCTGTCCCTGGGCGCTGGCGATCGCGCCGGTGACCCGCTTGTTCTCGATCGGGACGTCGTCGGGCACCTTGAGCACCTGGAGCACCCGGTCGACCCAGTCGGACTTGAACAGGCGCATCAGCTCGTCCTGCAGGGAGAGGTAGAAGCGGCTCTCCCCCGGGTCGCCCTGACGACCCGATCGCCCGCGCAGCTGGTTGTCGATGCGGCGGGACTCGTGCCGCTCGGTGCCGATCACGTAGAGACCGCCGAGCGCCGTGACCTCCTCGTGCTCGGTGGCGACCTGCGCCTTGGTCCGCTCGACCGCCAGCGGCCACTCCGCCTCGTAGGCCTCCGCGGTCTCGCCGGTGGGCTCGAGGCCCTTCTTGCGGAGCTCCTGGTCGGCGAGGAACTCGACCGAGCCGCCCAGCATGATGTCGGTGCCTCGACCCGCCATGTTGGTCGCCACGGTGACGGCGCCCTTGTGGCCGGCCTGGGCGACGATCTTCGCCTCGTCGGCGTGCACCTTGGCGTTGAGCACCGAGTGCGGGACCCCGCGGGCGCGCAGCGCCCTGGAGAGCAGCTCGGACTTCTCCACCGAGACGGTGCCCACCAGGATCGGCTGCCCCTTGCGGTGGCGCTCCTCGATGTCGTCCACCACGGCGGCGAACTTCGCCTCCTCCGTGCGGTAGACCAGGTCGGGCTGGTCGACCCGGGACATCGGCTTGTTGGTCTCGATGGGCACCACGCCGAGCTTGTAGATCTTGTCGAACTCGCTCGCCTCGGTCATCGCCGTGCCGGTCATGCCGGAGAGGGTGTCGTAGAGGCGGAAGTAGTTCTGCAGCGTCACCGTGGCGAGGGTCTGGTACTCCTCGCGGACGGTCACGCCCTCCTTGGCCTCGATCGCCTGGTGCAGGCCGTCGTTGTAGCGGCGCCCGGCCAGCATCCGGCCGGTGTGCTCGTCGACGATCAGCACCTCGCCGTCGATGACGACGTACTCCTTGTCGTTGCGGAACAGCTCCTTGGCCTTGATGGAGTTGTTCATGAACGAGATCAGCGGGGTGTTGACCGAGTCGTAGAGGTTGTCGATGCCGAGGTGGTCCTCGACCTTGGTGATGCCGGGCTCCAGGACCGAGATGGTGCGCTTCTTCTCGTCGACCTCGTAGTCCACGTCGCGGACCATGCGGGCGGCGATCTTGGCGAACTCCGCGTACCAGTGGACCTCGTCCTGGGTCGGACCGCTGATGATGAGCGGCGTCCGGGCCTCGTCGATGAGGATCGAGTCCACCTCGTCGACGATCGCGAAGTTGTGGCCGCGCTGGACACAGTCCTCGATCGCGTCGGCCATGTTGTCGCGCAGGTAGTCGAAGCCGAGCTCGTTGTTGGTGGCGTAGGTGATGTCGCAGTTGTAGGCCTCGCGGCGCTGCGCGGGGCGCATCGAGGGCAGGATCACCCCGGTGGTCAGCCCCAGGAAGCTGAAGACGCGACCCATCATCTCCGACTGGTACCTGGCCAGGTAGTCGTTGACGGTGACGATGTGGACGCCCTTGCCGGCGAGCGCGTTGAGGTACGCCGGCAGCGTCGCCACCAGGGTCTTGCCCTCCCCGGTCTTCATCTCCGCGATGTTGCCCAGGTGCAGCGCCGCGCCGCCCATGATCTGCACGTCGTAGTGGCGCTGGCCCAGCACCCGCTTGGCGGCCTCGCGCACGGTGGCGAAGGCCTCCGGCATCAGGTCGTCGAGGGACTCGCCGTCGGCCAGTCGTCCCTTGAACTCGTCGGTCATCGCGCGCAGCTCGTCGTCGGTCATCGCGACGAAGTCGTCCTCGATGGCGTTGACGGCCTTGGAGATGCCCTGGAGCTGGCGGACGATCTTGCCTTCGCCGATGCGGAGGAGCTTGTCGATGATGGCAGGCACGTACACGGACTCCTGAGTTGACGGGGACACACTGGTTGGCGGAACCACCGGTGGGGTCTCGGGGACAGGCGCTGACGCCGACCCCGTTGGCCATCGTAACGGGCACAGGCACGCACACAATCGCAAGCGAGCACGATGGCCCTAGCGGCCCAGCACCGGGACCAGGTCGCCCCCGCCCTTGAGCACGACCTCCTCCAGTCCCAGCCAGCCCGCGAGCCGCACCAGCTCGGCGCCCAGCTCCTCCGCGACCTCGGCGGGGGCGCCGGCCTCCCGGTACGCCGAGAGGACCTCCAGCACCCGGGTCCGCCGCTCGGCCCGGAGGTCGACCCGGGCGACCAGCCGGTCGCCGAGCAGGAACGGGAGGACGTAGTAGCCGTGGACGCGGCGGTGGGCGGGGGTGTAGATCTCGATCCGGTAGTGGAACCCGAAGAGCGCCTCGGCCCGCGCCCGCTCCCAGACCACGGGGTCGAAGGGGCTCAGCAGCGCCCGGGCCTCCACCCGCCGCGGAAGGCGGCTGCCGACGTGCCGGAACGCCGGCCGCTCCCAGCCCTCCACCGTGACCGGCTCCAGCTCCCCGTCCTCCACCAGCGACGCCACCGCGAGCCGGGTGTCCGCCACCGACATCCGGTAGTAGTCGCGCAGGCACGCGAGGCTGGCCACCCCGTGGGAGCGCGCGGCCCGACGGACCAGGTGGCGGGCGGCCTCCTCCCGGCTCGGCACCGGCGCGGCGAGCACCTCGGGCGGGAGGACCCGCTCCGGCACGTCGTAGCGCACCTCGAAGGAGGGTGTGCGCCCCGCGATCGCCAGGTCGCCGACCAGGAAGAGGCGGTCCAGCACCTTCCGTGCGTCGGACCAGTTCCACCCCCAGTGCTCGCGGGTCCGAGACCCGCCCAGCTCGCCCTCCAGCTCACGCGCCGTGACCGGGCCGCGCTCACGCACCAGGGCGAGGACCCGGGGCTCGAGCTGAGGATCGGCACCGAGGCCCCACTTGCCCCGGGTGCTGCGGTAGTCCTCCATCCGGTGCCGCATCCAGGGCCACAGCTCGACCGGCATCAGTGCCTGGACGTGCGCCCAGTACTCCACCAGCCGCCGCGGCCGGCTCTCGGCGGCGCGACGCAGCAGCGCGACGTCGTACGGCCCCATCCGCGAGTAGAGCGGCATCCGGTGAGCACGTTCGAGGACGTTGACGGAGTCGACCTGGAGCACCCCGGTCCGGTCCACCGTGCGCACCAGGGTGCGCATGGTCGGCACCGCGTGCGGGGGGTCCGCGAAGCCCTGGGCGGCCAGGGCGATCCTCCTGGCCTGCGAGCGGGAGAGAGCGGTGGCCATCAGGGCAGCTCGAGCAGCTTCTCCTTCACCGCGTACATGACCGCTTCCATCCGCGAGTGCAGCTGGAGCTTCTCCAGCATGTTGCGGACGTGGTTCTTCACGGTGTTCTCGGAGATGAAGAGCTGGCGCGCGATCTCGCGGTTGTTCAGCCCCTTGGCGACCAGCCGCAGCACCTCCAGCTCCCGCTCGGTCAGTCGCAGGCCGTTGACCTGGTTGCGCTCGGGCTTGGACATCTGCTTGAACTCGTCGATCAGCTTCACCGCCATCGACGGGGAGATCAGCGACTGGCCGTCCGCGACCACCCGGATGCCCTGGGCGACCTCCTCGATCGAGGAGTCCTTGAGCAGGTAGCCGGCCGCGCCGCTCTTCACCGCCTCGTAGAGATCGGCCTCCTCGTCGGAGACGGTCAGCATGATCACCTTGGCGGACGGGTTGTCGTCCTTGATGGCACGGCAGGCCTCGATCCCGCTGCGCCGCGGCATCCTGACGTCCAGCAGCACCACGTCGGGGGCCATCGAGGCCGCGAGCTCCGTGGCGGCGACACCGTCCCCCGCCTCGGCGACCACCTCGATGTCCGGCTCCTGGGTCAGGAGCATCGTGAGCCCCCGGCGGAAGAGCTCCTGGTCGTCGGCGACGATCACCCGGAGCGGCTCGGCTGTCTCTGTTGGCTGCGTCACAGCGGCATCATGACAGATGCCCCACGCCGCACGGGCGCTGATGCGCTCGTTGCGGCACGGGGCATCCGTGCGGATGGGTCAGGACGCGACGTTGAGGGCGATGACCCCGTAGTCGTAGCCGTGGCGCCGGTAGACCACCGACGGCCTCTCGCTCTCCTTGTCGACGAAGAGGTAGAAGTCGTGACCGACCAGCTCCATCTCGTAGAGAGCCTGGTCGAGGGTCATCGGCAGCGCGTCGTGCGTCTTCTCCCGGACCACGAGCGGTCCGTCGCCGGTCACCGTGATCGGGCCGACCTGGCGCTCGGCCACCTCGTCGGACTCCACCTCCTCCTCGACCGGCGGCTCGGCGCCCGCCAGCGCCTCGCCGACCGACACCGGCGTACGCCGGCCGCGGTGGATCCTCCTCCGGTCGGCCGCCTTGCGCATCTGGGCCATCATCTTGTCCACCGCCAGGTCGAGCGCGGCCATCTTGTCGTCGGCGGCCGCCTCCGCACGGATCACCGGCCCCTTGGTGAAGGCGGTGAGCTCGACCCGGACCGCGCGGTCCTGCTGACGCGGGTTGCGCTCTGCCGAGACCTCCACCTGCACGCGGATGATTCTCTGGTCGTGCTTCTCGAGTCGGGACAGCTTCTCCTGCACGTGCTCTCGGTACCTGTCCGATACCTCCACGTGCCGCCCCGTCACCACTACGTCCATGAGAACCTCCGATTCGTCAGTTGCTACCTCGTGAACAACCGGGAGTGCGCCACGGCGACCGTGGCTCCCGGCGTCTGGCATGAAGTCCGTCCGGCCGACCTGGTCTTCGTCCCCACAATCGCCTGCTGAAGCGTTCGCAGCTTCTCCGCCACTACTGGCCTTCTCCCGGCGGACGCCGCATCTGGCGGCGGCGCCGAGGCAGGACTTACTTCTAAGCCGCACCGTGATCGGCTTCCCGGACGAGCCGGGAGAGCCTTACGTGGACCGTTTCGCCTGCGACTGGCATCGGCTTGCCGCCAGGGCGCATGCAGCGTCCCGACGACGCAACCACGGACCCGGACGGACTCCATGACCAGACGCTATCCCGTCCGTGGTGAGCGTGCACGGGCCCCCTCCGATCCGTGCCGCACGCTCCCTGCCACCAGGCGCCGGACAGCCGCGACGGTGGCGATCCCCGCCACCTCCACGCCCACCGCCTCCAGCGCGCGCTGCGCCTCCCGGGCGGTCGCCCCGGTGGTGAGCACGTCGTCGCAGACCACGACCAGACCGCCGGGTGCGCGGCTCGCGACCCGCCGCAGGGCACGGCCCGAGACCCACATCGACCCGGCCAGGTTGCGCGACCTCGCGGCGGCGTCGAGCCCGGCCTGGTCCCGCACCCCGCGGTGGGACCGGAGCACATCGGCGACCAGGACCCGGCGAGGGGCGAGCGTGCGGGCCGCGACCCGCACGATCCGTCCCGTCGGGTCGTCCCCCCGGCCGCGGGCCACGCCCGGGCGGGAGGGCACCGGCACCAGCAGCAGGTCCGCGACCCCGCCCCCGGCTCCCGGCGACCGGTCCACCGGCGACCGGTCCACCGCGGCCGCCACCGCCAGGGAGAGCAGCCGGCCGAGCGGCGCGCCCAGACCGAAGCGGGACTCCTCCTTGTGGTCGATCACCAGCCTGCGCACCAGTCCGGCGTACTCGCCGGCCGCCCAGGGCGGAGCGAGGCCGGGCGGGGCTGGCACCGGCCGGGCCGGCACCGCTTCCACCGGCAGCAGCACCCGGCAGGCGGGGCACAGCAGCCGCCCAGGACGGCCGCACCCCAGGCACGAGCTGCCGACGACCAGGTCCAGACCGTGGTCCAGCAGCGTTCCCCGCGTAGTCACCGGGCCAGTGCAGCACCATGACGCGGCAGCGCCCCGGCGCTACCCGCCGGGCTGGGGACGACGACCCGAGCACCGGGCCTGTGCACCACGAGCGGCCGGCTCAGCCGACGTAGCCCAGCCAGCCGATCTGCTCGTCGAGCGGCGGGACCCGGCGCACCGGGTCCACCAGGTCCGTGACGCCGTCGGCTCCGACCGCGTAGAGGCCGAGGCCCCGCTCCGGGGAGCTCACCAGGGTGCCCGAGCGGCCCCGGATCCGCGAGGTGCCCCCGGTGTCGAGGTCGCCCGGCGCCCCCTCGACCGGCACCGTGCGCACCTGGGCGAGCTCCCCGGTGATGCCGCTGATCAGGGTCACCGAGGACGGTGACCGCCAGCCGACGTCCTTGATCCGGGGACCGGGGTCCCGGCCGAGGTCGATCTCCCGGGCCCGGGCGACCCGCAGGACCCGCCCGCTCTCGTCGTGGAGCACCCGGCTCACGACGAGCCGGTCGCCGGCCGGCTCGCGCACCACGGCCACCAGCCGGGAGCCGTCGCGCGAGACCAGGAACGAGCGGACGTCGCGGCCCGACATCCCCGGCACCTGCAGGACGCGCCGCTCGCCCTCGAAACGCATCCCCACCCGGGCGCCGGCGGGGGTCCGGTCCACCCACCAGAGCCGGTCGGCGAAGTCCCAGGCAGGGGGAAGGAGGTCGGAGGCACCGGAGACGATCTCGAGAGGCTCTTCCTCCACGTCCTCCACCGGGCCCAGCAGGAGGGAGCTCCCGGAGGCGGTGACCGCAGCGGCCTGCTGGCTGGAGAGGCTGATCCCGAGCGAGCGCAGCTGGAGCCGGCGGGTGCCGAAGGGACCGGAGGCGGCCTCCAGGTCGTCCAGCCGGCCTCGCACCAGGAGTCCGTCACGCAGCGCGAAGAGATCGGAGCTGGAGCCGTGACCGGCCGGGTCGAAGCGCGTCCCCGCGGAGGGGTCGACCTCCGGCTCCCCGCCTGGCAGCGGCACGGGGCGACCGTTGAGGGTGATCCGGAAGGCCCTGATCCGCGGCTCCTGGCGCAGCGTCCAGGCCAGCTGCGCCAGCATCTCCTCGGAGACGAGGTCCGCGGCGCGGACCCCGGGCGGCCCGTCCAGCGCGACCTCCGCGAGCCCGCCGCCGTCGATCGGCACCGAGGGCGCGAGGCTCAGGCCCGGCGGGACGGCGCTGCGCACGACCTTGTCCAGCCCCGGGGGAGGCCCGGCCAGGAGGCCGCGGACCAAGGTGGTGGCGAACTGGTCACCCTTGGGCACGTAGACCGGCTCCGGCACCAGGATCCGCCCGGTCGGATCGAGGAAGTGCAGGGAGGCCCGCTCGAACCGGTCCTCGAACCAGGAGTCGGGGACCACCATCGCGTCGGGCGCGGCGTCGATGCGCCACTCCCCTCCCTCGAGGGTCAGCGGGAACTGCAGGCGCGCCTCCTCCGCCACCAGCGAGCGGGACCAGGCTCCCCATGAGTCGTAGGACTCGCCGTCCACCAACGGGATGGTGACGACCCGGTCGCCTCGCGGACTGCCGAGGTCGGAGTAGGTGATGGTGCCGCCCTCGGGCTTCCAGCGCTCCTGCGCCTGACTGGTCAGGTACTGCGCGGCCACGGTCGTCTTGATGGGGGTGGCCTTCATGGCCTCGAGGAAGCCGGCCACCACCTCGCGCGACGACGCACCCGGCTCCGGCGGGCGGGGGTCGTAGAAGGTCCCGGGCTCGGTGTCCCCGGAGTCCGGGTTCTCCACCTCGGCGATCGGGCCGGAGACCGGCATCGCCACGCACCCGGAGAGGAGCACGACCAGAGCCAGCAGGGTGAGGCCGACGGCGGCCCGCCAGCGCGCGGGCGAGGTCATGCCGGCACCTCGTCGTCGGTCGGCACCAGCGGGAGCGGGCTGTGGCGCAGCGAGTCGCCGCAGCGCCGCGGCAGGGTCAGGCGGAACTGGGCACCCTCGCCGAGCCGCCCCCACGCCTGGAGCCAGCCCCCGTGCAGGTGCGTGTCCTCCAGCGAGATCGAGAGCCCCAGGCCGGTGCCGCCGCTGGTCCGGGCGCGCGCCGGGTCGGAGCGCCAGAAGCGGTTGAAGACCATGGCGGCCTCCCCCGGCCCCAGGCCCACCCCGTAGTCACGCACCGTGATGGCCGCCGCCTCCGCGTCGGCTCCGACGTGCACCACGATCTCCTTCCCCTCCGCGTGGTCGATGGCGTTGGTGATGAGGTTGCGCACGATCCGCTCCACGCGTCGCACGTCGGCCTCCGCCAGGCACGGATGGCCCGGGTCGACGACCAGGACGCGGGTGCTCCGCTGTGCCGCCAGCGCCTCGGTCGCCTCGGCGACCCGGTGGGCGACGTCGACGAGGTTGACGTCGTCCACCTCGAGGACGGCGGCACCGGCGTCGAACCGGCTGATCTCCAGCAGGTCGGCCAGCAGGACCTCGAAGCGGTCGAGCTCGGTCTGCAGCAGCTCGGCCGCCCGGGCGGTGACCGGGTCGAAGTGCTGGCGACCGTCGTGGAGCACGTCACCGGCCATCCGGACGGTCGTCAGCGGCGTCCGCAGCTCGTGCGAGACGTCGCTGACGAAACGACGCTGCAGCCGGCTCAGCTCCTCGAGCTGCCGGATCTGCCGCTGCAGGTTGGAGGCCATCTGGTTGAACGAGGTGGCCAGCCGCGCGAGGTCGTCCTCGCCGGTGACCCGCAGGCGCTCCTGGAGGTGCCCCGCCGCCAGCCTCTCGGCCACCTCCCGCGCCAGCCGCACCGGGGTCACGACCTGACGGGTGACGAGCCAGGCGACGCCGGCCACGAGCACGACCAGCAGGGCGGCGGCCGTGACCAGCGCACGGGTGACCAGGGCCAGGGTGTCGGCCTGCTCCGAGAGCGGGAAGAGGTAGTAGAGGGTGTAGGTCTCCCCGTCGGCCGGCAGGGTCACCTGGGACCCGACGGCGATCCCCGGGCCCGGCTCCACCCCCACCACCGGACCGGTGGTGCGGATGGTGGTGTAGGTCCACGCGGGTGCGCTGCGCTCGGAGAAGCGCGCCTCCAGCGAGCGCGGCACACTGGACTTGTCGAGGTTCTGGGTGAACTGCGCCCCACCCCCGGCCAGGGTGCTGCCGGAGGCGAGCGGGGCGGAGAGGATCACGGCGAACCCCCGGCTGGCGCCCCGCGCGATGATCGGCTCGATCAGGTCCTGCCGCTGGCCGGCCGCGTCGACGTCGGTGCCGGTGGCCGACGTCAGGCGGGTGCGGGCCTCGGCGGTGCCGTTGGTCGCCTCCGTGACCACCCGCTCCACCCGCCGCTCGAGCAGGCCGTCATGCACCTGCTGGAGCAGGAACCACCCCACCACCCCCACCACGAGCGTGGTGAGCACCAGCGTGCTGGCCACCACGCGGGCCTGGATGGACCTGCGCCAGATGGTGAGGCCACGACCCAGCGCCGCCGGAACCCTGCTGAGGGGACGGTCGAGCGCCATCACCGCATCATCAGGACTTGCCGGCCTTGTAGCCCACGCCGCGGACCGTCAGCACGATCTCGGGGTTCTCCGGGTCGTGCTCCACCTTGGACCGCAGCCGCTGCACGTGGACGTTGACCAGCCGGGTGTCCGCGGCGTGGCGGTATCCCCAGACCTGCTCGAGCAGCACCTCCCGGGTGAAGACCTGCCAGGGCTTGCGCGCCAGGCAGACCAGCAGGTCGAACTCCAACGGGGTCAGGTTGACCGCCTGCCCGTCCCGGGTCACCGAGTGCCCGGCGACGTCGATCTCCAGGTCGCCCACCGTGAGCGACTCCGAGGGCGCGTCGTCGAAGCGGCGCACCCGGGCGCGGATCCGGGCGACCAGCTCCTTGGGCTTGAACGGCTTCACCACGTAGTCGTCGGCACCCGACTCCAGGCCCAGCACCACGTCGATGGTGTCGCCCTTGGCCGTCAGCATGACGATGGGGACGCCCGACTCGGAGCGGATCTCCTTGCAGACGTCGATCCCGTCGCGGCCGGGGAGCATCAGGTCCAGCAGCACCAGGTCGGGGCGGTAGCTGCGGAAGGCCGCCAGGGCCTCGTCACCCCGGGTGACCATCTGGCTGTCGAAGCCCTCTTGGCGCAGCACGATGGTGAGCATCTCGGCGAGGGATGCGTCGTCGTCGACGACCAGGACCCGTCCACGGGTGGGCGGGTCGACGACGTGCAGGCTCATGGGGGCCATTGTGCCAGCCGGGCCAGTGCGACCGTTCCGGGACGTCGCGGAGGGCGCCCCTGACGGGACGCCCTCGGCGACTGGGGACTGCGACCGGCTCAGTAGCGGTACTGGTCGGACTTGTAGGGGCCCTCGACCGAGATGCCGAGGTAGTCGGCCTGGGACGAGGTCAGCTCGGTGAGCCGGACGCCCAGCGAGGCGAGGTGCAGGCGGGCGACCTCCTCGTCGAGGTGCTTGGGCAGCACGTAGACGCCGACCGGGTACTCCTCGGGCTTGCTGAAGATCTCGATCTGCCCCAGCACCTGGTTGGTGAAGGAGTTCGACATCACGAACGAGGGGTGACCGGTGGCGTTGCCCAGGTTGAGCAGGCGACCCTCGGAGAGCACGATGATCGAGTTGCCCGCCGGGAAGGTCCAGATGTCGACCTGCGGCTTGACGTTCTTGCGCACCGCGACGCCGTCGGCCTCGAGGCCGGCCATGTCGATCTCGTTGTCGAAGTGGCCGATGTTGCCCAGGATCGCGTTGTGCTTCATCTTGCGCATCTGGTCGACGGTGACGACGTCCTTGTTGCCCGTCGCGGTGATGATGATGTCCGCGACGTCCACGACGTTGTCGAGGGTGTCGACCTGGTAGCCGTCCATCGCGGCCTGCAACGCGCAGATGGGGTCGATCTCGGTCACGATGACCCGGGCGCCCTGGCCGCGCAGCGACTCCGCACAGCCCTTGCCCACGTCGCCGTAGCCGCAGACCACGGCGACCTTGCCGCCGATGAGGACGTCGGTGGCGCGGTTGATGCCGTCGATCAGGGAGTGCCGGCAGCCGTACTTGTTGTCGAACTTGGACTTGGTGACCGAGTCGTTGACGTTGATGGCGGGGAAGAGGAGCGACCCCTCCTTCATCATGTCGTAGAGGCGGAGCACGCCGGTGGTGGTCTCCTCCGTCACGCCCTTGATCTCGCCCGCGATGCGGGTCCAGCGGTCCTTGCTGTGGCGCAGCGACTCCTGCAGGACCTCGAAGATGATCCGCTGCTCGCCCGACTGGGCCGAGGCGGGGTCCGGGGCCACCCCGGTCTTCTCCGCCTCGACACCGAGGTGGACCAGCAGGGTGGCGTCGCCGCCGTCGTCGAGGATCATGTTGGCGAACGTGTCACCGGGCCAGTCCAGGATCTGCTGGGTGCACCACCAGTACTCCTCGAGGGACTCGCCCTTCCAGGCGAAGACCGGCACGCCGGCGGGCTCGTCGGCGGTGCCGTCGGGTCCCACCACGATGGCCGCGGCCGCGTGGTCCTGGGTGGAGAAGATGTTGCAGGAGGCCCACCGGACCTCGGCGCCGAGCGCGACCAGGGTCTCGATCAGGACCGCGGTCTGGATGGTCATGTGGAGCGATCCCGCGATCCGCGCGCCGGCCAGGGGCTTGGAGTCCCCGTAGCGCTCGCGCATCGCCATCAGCCCGGGCATCTCGTGCTCGGCGAGCTGGATCTCTGTGCGGCCATACTCAGCCAGGCTCAGGTCGGCGACCTTGAAGTCCATGGGTACCCCTCCGTAGTGCGTCGTGCGTGGTCCGCACGTGCCGACGAGCGTAGGACCGATTCCCCGGGATCGCGCAATCCTCGAGGGGACCCTCAGTGCGCCTGCTTCGCCTTGCCGTGACCCAGCGGCAGGACGTGCATCACGCCCACCACCAGGGCCCCCACCACGAGACCGACGACGGCCGACGCGGCGGTGTTGGTCACCCAGCTGACGGCTCCCTCGAGCACGCCGATGGCGCCGGCCACATCCTCCTCGAGATGGTGGACCAGCTCGTACGGCGCGTGCCAGCCGAGCTCGTCCACGCCGACGAGCAGGATGTGGCCGCCGACCCAGAGCATCGCCACCGTGCCCACGATCCCGATGGCGGTGAGCAGGCGGGGCATGCCGCGGACCAGACCGTGGCCCAGGCGCCGCGAGAGGGAGGAGGCGCGGCGGGTCAGCGCGAGCCCGACGTCGTCCATCTTGACGATGAGGGCGACCACGCCGTAGACGAGCGCGGTGATGCCGAGCGCGACCACGACCAGGATGACCGCACGGGCCCAGAAGGACTCGTCCGCGACCTCGTTGAGGGAGATCACCATGATCTCGGCCGAGAGGATCAGGTCGGTGCGGACGGCACCGGAGATCATCTGCTTCTCCTGCTCCGGCCCGATCTCGGTGGCCAGCGCCTCGGTGTGGTCGTCGTGGCCGGAGACCTTCTGCCAGATCTTCTCCGCGCCCTCGAAACAGAGGTAGGTGCCGCCGAGCATCAGGATCGGCGTGAGCACCCAGGGCAGGAACTGGCTCAGCAGCAGGATGACCGGGAGGATCAGCAGCAGCTTGTTGCGCACCGAGCCGATCGCGATCTTCTTGATGATCGGCAGCTCCCGCTCCGCTGCCAGGCCGTGCACGTACTGCGGCGTCACCGCCGTGTCGTCGATCACCACGCCGGCGGCCTTGGCGCTGGCGCGCCCGGCTGCCGCGCCCACGTCGTCGATCGACGCCGCGGCCAGCCGGGCCAGGACGGCGACGTCGTCGAGCAGGGCGAAGAGGCCGCCGCTCATGCGCCCCTCCGCGAGCCGAGGAGACGCCTGCCGGTCAGCTCGTCCGGCGTCGCCGGCTCAGGAGAAGTGCGCACGTCCCGAAGAGTACCCAGTGCCGGGTCCACCGGCCCGGTGCCACTCTCACTCCTCGACGAGACCCGTGCCGAGGTAGGTGGCGGCGTACCGGCCGTGCAGGACCAGGGAGGCGTAGCGGGCGACCTCGGTCGTCGCGGTGTCGTCGCAGCTGACCGTCTCGATCCGGACCCCGCGGCTGCTCGCGGCCGCCTGCAGGCGGGTCCGGTCCTGCCGGGCGTACGCCTCCTGCGTGCCGTCGTCGAGCACCAGCAGCAACGGGCGCCGCTCGGTGGTCTCGTCGGCGAAGGGGTCGACGAAGACGTCGCGGGGCCGGGTCGCCTCCAGCACGGGCAGCAGGTGCTCGGCGTCCCCGGCCAGGGCCGAGGCGCCCGAGGCACGCCGCAGCGACTCCGCCACCCGCCGCGCGGCACGGGCCGCCAGCACCGAGCCGCCCCAGACGACCGGGGAGGTGTCGGCCAGCGCGATGGCCAGCATCTTGGCCGGGTTGACCGCCAGGTCGCGGTGCGGCGAGCAGGCGGTCGCCACCGCGTCCAGCGCCCCCGCGACCTCCTCGGCATCCGCCCGCGGCCCGAGCTGGGTGCGGTCGAGGTACTCCAGGGTCACCACGGCGGCCGCCAGCTGGTCACCGGTGGTCACCGGGAGGACGGTGCTCCAGCGCCCCGTGGCGTGCTCGGCGACCAGGGACGCGGGAGGACAGGCCACCACCGCCTGGGCACCGCGGCGTGCGGCCTCGCTGACCGCGGAGGCCGACCCCTGGTCGGAGCCCTCCGGCGCCAGCACGACGACCAGGTCGAGACTGCCCACCCAGCCCGGGAGGCCAGGCCCCGGCCAGGCCACGAACGGCACCGGGCACCACGGCTCGAGCACGGCGCGCAGCAGCCGCGAGTCCGGTCCGGCGGCCACCACCGCCCGGGGGCGGCTCCCCTCGAGCGCGCGTGCCACCGCTGCGGGCAGGACGTCACCCACCCCCGACATCTCCCGGCGGACCCGGGCACCGGACTCGGCCAGCGGACGCAGCAGCCCGTCGCGGGCCTCCAGGACTCGGGCGTCGTCGAGACGGGACTCGTCGAACCAGGTGCTCATGCGTGCCCTCCGGCGTCAGGCGGGTCGGCGGGCCTCGTCGAGCAGCAGCACCGGGATGTCGTCGCGCACAGGGTAGGCGTTGCCGCATCCCGAGCAGACCAGCTCGTCGCCCTGCACGGCCAGCGCGCTCCGGCACCCCGGGCAGGCGATGATCTCGAGCAGGGCGGGGTCGATGTTCATCATGAGCTCCTGATGGTGGCGAGGACGGTGTCGCGGATCTGGGTCATCGTGGCGTCGTCGCGACCCTCGGCGTTGAGCCGCAGCAGGGGCTCGGTGTTGGAGGCGCGGACGTTGAACCACCAGTCGGCGTGGGTGGCGGTGAACCCGTCGAGCTCGTCGACCTCGACGCCGTCGCGTGCGGAGTACTGCTCCCGCAGGGTCGCGAGGACGGCGGCCTGGTCGTCGACGGTGGAGTTGATCTCGCCGCTGGAGGGGTAGCGCTCATACTCGGCGAGCAGCTCCGAGAGGGTCCCGGAGGACTCCGCCAGCGCGGCCAGGACGTGCAGGGCGGCCAGCATCCCGGAGTCGGCGCGCCAGAAGTCACGGAAGTAGAAGTGGCCGCTGTGCTCGCCGCCGAAGACGGCGTCGGTCTCGGCCATCGTCGCCTTGATGAAGGAGTGCCCCACCCGGGTGCGGACCGGCTTGCCGCCGAGCTCACGCACCAGCTCGGGCACCGCCCGGGAGGTGATCAGGTTGTGGATGATGGTGGCGCCCGGGTGCTTGGCGAGCTCGCGCGCCGCGATCAGCGCGGTCAGGGTCGACGGCGGGACCGCGCGCCCCCGCTCGTCGACCAGGAAGCAGCGATCGGCGTCCCCGTCGAAGGCCAGGCCGAGGTCGGCCCCGGTCTCCACCACGCGGCCCTGCAGGTCCACCAGGTTCTCGGGCTCGATGGGGTTGGCCTCGTGGTTCGGGAAGGTGCCGTCGAGCTCGAAGTACATCGGGATCATCTCGACCTGGTCGGCACCGAGGCGTGCGAAGACCTCCGGCGCGGTCAGGCCGGCCATGCCGTTGCCGGCGTCGACGACCACCTTGAGCCGGCGCCCCCGCACCGGCGACAGGGAGAGCAGGTGGTCGGCGTAGGCGCCGAGCACGTCCTGCTCGGTGGTCGTCCCGGGCGTGGTCCCGTCGGGCACCAGGTGGGCGCCGGTGGTGGCCCGCAGCGCCACCAGGTCGCGGATCTCGGCGAGGCCGCTCTCCATGCCGATCGGCTGGGCGCCGGCCCGGCACATCTTCATGCCGTTGTACTGCGCGGGGTTGTGGCTGGCGGTGAACATCACGCCGGCGTGCCCCAGGTGCCCGGAGGCGAAGTAGAGCTGGTCGGTGGAGGCCAGGCCGATCATCACCACGTCGGCGCCCGCGCCGGCGGCGCCCTGGGCGAAGGCCTCGGCCATCCCGGGCGAGCTCGGCCGCATGTCGTGGCCGACGACCACCGTCGGGGCCTCCGTCACCAGGACGAAGGCGGCACCGGTGGCGCGGGCCAGGTCGTCGTCCAGCTGGTCCGGGACCGTGCCCCGGACGTCGTAGGCCTTGAAGATGGCGTCCAGGTTGGCGGGGTCGAGGGTGTCGGAGGACATGGGGCGCAGCCTAGCGGCAGGGCCGGGGCCGCTCAGTCCGTGGTCAGCACGCGCAGGTGACCACGGCGTACACCCCGGGTCGGGTCGTCCGCGGGATGCATCGGCGGGGCCGGCTCGGGAGGACGGGCGGCCTCGCGCACGGCGTCGGCCAGCGCGAGGAGGTCGTCGCCCGAGGGCCCCTGCGCCGACGGGTCCGGGGCGAGGCGCAGCACCTCCCACCCGCGCGGGGCGGAGAGACGCTCACTGTGCTGGTCGCACAGGTCGTAGGCGTGCGGCTCGGCGTAGGTCGCCAGTGGGCCCAGGACGGCCGTCTGGTCGGCGTACACATAGGTCAAGGTCGCCGTGGCGGCACGACCGCACGCGGTGCGCGAACAACGACGGGTATGACTCACGGGCCGCACGTTACCGGCCGCGCCCGGCCGCACGGTCTAGGCTCGCGGGATGGACCCGGTCGTGCCGTCACCCCCGCCGGGCGACCCGGCACCGCGGCGCCGGACCAGGGACCGCCGCGGCCGCGGACCCCGCGGTCCGGGCGTGCTGCGCAGCTCCGCGGCGGATCCGGTTCGACGCACCGCCCGGCACCGGTTCGACGAGCTCGTCCTCGACGTGGTCAAGGCGGTCGAGGACCGCTGGCACGACGATCTGGGGCTGGTGGAGTACGCGGTGGAGGACACCCCGCTGGTCCCCGACGACTGGGACGACGCCGTCCCCCTCTCCTCCCTGGTCAGGGGCGCGGGCGCCGACCCCACCCGGCTCGTCCTCTTCCGCCGGCCCATCGAGCACCGGTGCCAGGGCCCGGAGGAGACCCGTGCGCTCGTGCTCACCGTGGTGGTGGAGCAGGTCGCCGAGCTGCTGGGACGGTCGCCGGACGAGGTGGACCCGCGCCAGTAGGCCCGGCGCCCCGGACCGGTGGAGCCCGGGGTCAGTAGAGCCCGGGGCGGACCGCGGGGACCTCGCGACTCACCGGCAGCTCGCGCAGGGGGCGGACGCCCAGACCGGGCGGGCCCGTCTCCAGCGCCGCGTGGACCGGGACGCCGTCGAGCAGCAGCTCCAGGGAGCGCGCCTGGGAGGCCAGCGGGACCCGGGCGGCCTGACCGGGCTGGAGACTGACGTTGTCGGTGGAGACCTGGCGTCCCTCGGCGTCGCTGAGCACCACCGTCACGTCGGTGACCTGCGAGGCCCCGGCCAGCACCAGCCGCTTGGGCCCGCGCGGCAGGGGCGTCGCGGCACGGGAGACCACCGGCTCGGACCCGACGGCGTAGGAGAGGTCGTCCCCGGTGACCGAGCGCAACGTGGCGGAGACCGGGACGTCGCTGTCGAGCCTCAGCCCCACGGCGCCGCGGCCCGTGCGGCCCCGCAGCAGGCCACCCACGTCGGTGACGGCGGTCGAGCCGGGCGGGACGACCACCTCCTCGACGCCGGCGGGGGCGAACTCGCTGCGCGGGGTGACGATCCGGATCGACACCCGGGCCTCGTCCGCCCCCGGGTTGGCCAGCACCAGCCGTCGGGAGCCGGTGCCGCCGCCGAGCCCCAGGAGGTAGTCGGTGGTCCTCGGCGCGGAGGACCCCGGAAGCCAGTCGGCGGTGCTGGCGCCGCCCCCCAGCTCCTCGAAGCGGTCGACCACGGTGGCCGCCAGCCGACCACGCGAGACCTTGACCTGCAGGGTCAGCGCGTCGCGCCGGGGCACCACCGCGGCCAGGTCCACGGTGGTCGACCTGCCCCCGCGCACCGTGAGACCGCGCAGGGCGGGCACCTCGACCGGACCGTCCTCCCCCAGCACCGTGACGTCGGCGACCGCAGGCCCGCCGTCGGGGTTCACCAGCACGAGCTCCGAGCGGCTCTCGGCACCGGCCCCCACCCCGGTGAACCAGCGCTCGGCCTCGGGGGCGAGACACTCCACCCCGGCTCCGGCGCCGTTGCGCGTGGCGACCAGGCCGGGGGCGGCGGCACCGTCCCCACGCAGCACCACCACGCCGCGGTCGCTCAGCTCGACCACCCGCCCGGGGGTGGCGTCGAGCTCCTCGTCCCGTCCAGGCACCCGCAGCGTGCCGTCGGCCGACGTCTCCGCCTCCCCCGCCGCGGCGCCGGCGACCATCGCGGCGACCACCTCGGTGCCGGGCAGGGCGGGCGGACAGACGAGCGAGACCCGGGTCAGGGGCGCGACGGTCGGGTCCTGGCCGGGATCCTCGGTGGGAGCGGGGTTGACCAGGGCCAATGCGCCCAGCGTGAGCAGGGGGACGACCATCGCCAGCAGGGTGGTCGAGCTGATGGAGCGCTCGCGCGGCTCGGCGACCCGGCGCCGGGCGCCGGTGGGGCGGGGGGTGGGGGTCTCGTCGCTCACGAGCGCTCCCTCCGCCCGGCGATCGTGGGGGCGGCGAGGACCAGCGCGACCACGAGGGCCGCTGCCTGGACGACCAGGAGGACGACCCGGCCGGCGGTGACCCGGCTCTCCACCGCGGAGTCGTCCAGCGGACGGTCGACCCGCCAGGCGCGGGTGCTGCGGTCCTCCGTGCTCGCCTGGACCAGTCCCGAGACGGCGTCCAGCTCGGCGGCCACCCGCCCGTCGGCGGGCGCGGCGAGGACGACGTACTCGATCCCGTGGGCGGCCAGCGCCGCGACGTCCGCGGGGGCGGGGCTGGAGGCCAGCGCGGTCACGGTGCGCGTCATCTCCTCGTCCTCGTCGGCCAGGCTGAGCACCTCGTCCTCCCCCACCGTGACGCCGTCGCCCCGGCGGACCCGGTAGCTGAGACCGGTGTCGACCGAGCCGCGGAGCACCAGGACCCCGTGCTCGTCGCCGGTCAGGGAGCTCTGGGCCATGTAGGCGGGGACGGCCTCGACGACGTCCTCGCCGAAGGAGTCCTGCGCGTCCAGCACCCACCACGCGAGCCCGCCCAGGGGCACCACGGCGGCCGCGGCTGCCACGACGCCGGCCAGCACCCGCTGCCACCAGGGGTGCCGCGAGACGAGCCGGCGGGTCCACGCCTCGGCACCCAGCACGGTGGCCACCACGGCCACCCCCTGGAGGACCACCACGAAGAAGCCGAGGCTGGGAGGGGTGGAGGTGGCGGGCAGGCGCAGGGTCACGAAGCCGAGAGCCGCGACCACCACCGCGGCCGCCAGCGCGATCACCCAGCAGATGGTCACCGGCACCCGGGTGAGGCGGGGGGCGATGGCCAGGATCGCGAAGAGACCGATCAGCGCGCCGAGCCACCACGGGGCACCGAGCTCGCCCAGCCGTCCGGTCACCAGGTCGGTGAACCCCGCCTCGGCGAGCGGCAGCCGCCCCGCCTCGAGCAGCAGCCCGGTGCCGGACCCGGTCGCCAGCAGGGGCAGCAACCACGGCAGCAGCAGCACGGGCACCACCCCGAGGGCGAGAGCCGGGGGGCCCCAGGCGGACCTGTCCCGCAGGAGACGGGGACTGATCACGAAGCCCGCGGCCACCACGATGCCCGCGGCGAGCAGACCGAAGAGCCAGACGCCGGGCACGAAGGAGGCGGCGAGGGCGAGGAGCAGACCGGTGCGCCAGGCGGCGCGCCAACGCCGGTCGGGCTCGGGGTCGGCGAAGCCGAGCGCGGCGTGCGCGATCCAGGGAAGCAGCCCCGCCAGCACCACGGTGCCGAAGCGCCCCTCACCCCACGCCCCCGAGGTGGCCGGCACCAGCGCGTAGGTGGCCGCGCCCCAGAAGAGGACCCACTGCGGCAGCCCGGCGGGGTCGACCAGGCGGCCCACCACACGCAGGAACCGCCAGGCACCCCAGAGCGTCAGCGGGACCGCCAGGAGCATCACCACGCTGACCACGGCCCCGGGGCTGCCGCCCAGCACGGTCCCCAGCAGCGCGAAGACCGCGACGTAGGCCGGCGCCGGGACGTCGGTGCCGGTGCCCAGCGGGTGCCGCGTCTCGACGTAGAGACGCCACCAGTCCCCCACCGAGGCGGGCACCGGCGAGAGCGCACCGCCCTGGATCTCGCCGAGGGCGGCCCGGGCCGCGACCAGGGCCAGCAGCACGAAGAGGGTGACGGAGACGGCCAGGGGGTTGGTGAGGAACCGGACGACCAGACCGGTGTCCTCGAAGAGTTCCTCCTCCTCGTCCCCCGTCGGGCCGGTCTGGCCCGACTGTCCGGAGGCTCGGGGCTGGTCGCGCCCCACCGCACCGGGGGTCCCCGGCTCCGCGGCGGCGCGGGCGGCACGGCGCCGCTCGGCGACGTCCTGGGCCTGCCCCACCAGGGCCTGGAAGAGGTCTGAGAGGAAGTCGAGGCCGTGCCGGTACGGCACCCACCACGGGGCGAGCAGGCCGCGAACCTCACGCGGCCGGACCCCGTGCTCCTTCGCGCGGCGGCGCCGGGCCTCGCGCACCTGGCCGGGGCGGCCGTAGACGTTGACCAGGGCGGCCAGCTCGTCCAGCGCCTCGCCGACCGAGCGCACCAGGAGGAAGCCGAGGACCCGCAGCAGGGTGCCGAAGAGCAGCCGCACGACCTGCCACGGCAGGCGCCGCGACTCCACGTTGGCCAGCAGCGTGAAGAGCGCGGCCCGCCGCTCCTGGTAGTGCGTGTGCCGTCCGGTCAGCGGGGTGCGACGGATCCCGCGGTGCGCCGCCTCGGCGTGGAAGACCACCGCCTGGGGCACCACGAGCGTCCGCAGGCCCGCGCGGGCCGCCCGCCAGCCGAAGTCCAGGTCGTTGCCGAACATCGGGAGGGCCTCGTCGAGGCCGCCCAGCCGCTCGAGTGCCGAGCGCCGGACCAGCATGCCCGCGGTGTTGACCGCGAGCACGTCGCGCACCTGGTCGTGCTGTCCCTGGTCGTACTCACCGCGCTCGAGGCCGGTCTCTCGGCGGCCGGTGCCGGAGATGGTGACCCCGAGCTCGAGGAGCCGGCGCAACGAGGGCCACTCGCGCAGCTTCGGACCCAGGACCTGGGCGTCGGGGTGCTCCTCGGCCGCCGCGACCAGCGCCGCGAGCGCGTCCGGGTCGGGAGCGGAGTCGTCGTGCAGCAGCCAGATCCACTCGTCCTGGTCGTCGCCCTCCACCGGGGGCAGGTGCTCGAGGGCGAGCCGGACGGCTGCGGGGAAGGAGGTGGAGCCGGGCGCCGCGAGGACGGCGGTCTCGGAGAAGGCGTCGCGGACCAGCTGGGCCGACTGGTCCTTGCTGCCGGTGTCGACCGCGATCCCGCGGTCCACGGGGCGGCGCTGGCGACGCACGCCGCGCAGCACCCCGGGAAGCCACCTCTCCCCGTCATGGCTGACAAGGACGGCGGAGACGATCACCGGGGCAGCCTAACCACCGCCCGATGGCCGTCGGAGCGGGGCTCAGACGGCGCGTTTCTTCAGCTTGCGGCGCTCACGCTCGGAGAGTCCTCCCCAGATGCCGAAGCGCTCGTCGTTCATCAGTGCGTACTCGAGGCAGTCGTCCCGGACGTCGCAGGTCAGACAGACCTTCTTCGCCTCCCGGGTGGACCCGCCCTTCTCGGGGAAGAACGCCTCCGGATCGGTCTGCGCGCAGAGCGCGCGATCCTGCCAGCCCATCTCCTCGGCGTCGGAATCAAGGAGAAACAGTTCTCGCATATGCCCTCGCCTCTCGACCCTGCAGGTCCTGCCGGACCTCGTGTTGCTGTCCCCGTCGTCCCGGGCTGTGTGCCCGAAGTCTCACGGCGTGAAACTGTGAAGAACACTGTGGGAATTACATGCCTGTCGTACCGCGGAAGTCAAGCCCGGACGTGTTATATCCACCGCTTCCCCCGAGCCTGACCAGACCACCTGTCCGGCTTGCGCACGGCTCGGGCGAAGATATGTCCCATGCACAACATCACGGTCCTCTCCGGTGGTATGGGCGGTGCCCGTTTCCTCCAGGGCCTGACGCAGGGCATCGCGGCCCGGAGCATCCCGGGCCTCGCCCCGGACGCGACGGTCACGGTGATCGGGAACACCGCCGACGACCTCTGGCTCCACGGACTCAAGGTCTGTCCCGACCTGGACACCGTGATGTACACCCTGGGCGACGGTATCGACCCCGCCCGCGGGTGGGGACGCCGGGAGGAGACCTGGAGCGTCAAGGAGGAGCTGGCCGCCTACGGGGTCGAGCCCACCTGGTTCGGGCTCGGCGACCGGGACGTCGCCACCCACCTGGTCCGCACCCAGATGCTGGAGGCCGGCTACCCGCTCTCCACCGTCACCGAGGCGCTGTGCCGGCGGTGGCAGCCGGGGGTCCGGCTCCTGCCGATGACCGACGACCGGGTCGAGACCCACGTGGCGATCGCGGACCCCGAGGCGCCGAGCGGGCGCCGCGTCGTCCACTTCCAGGAGTACTGGGTGCGGCTGCGCGCCGAGGTGCCGGCCGAGGCCGTCCTCTTCGTGGGACTCGACTCGGCGACCCCCGCGCCGGGAGTGCTGGACTCCCTCGCCGAGGCCGACCTGGTCCTGCTGCCGCCCTCCAACCCGGTCGTCTCCCTCGGCACCATCCTCGGCGTGCCGGGAGTCCGTGAGGCCCTGACCGCCACCCCGGCCCCCGTCGTGGGGCTCTCCCCCGTGGTCGGCGCCAGCCACGTGCGCGGGATGGCGGAGCAGATGCTCCGTGCGGTGGGCGTCGAGGTCAGCGCCGGCGCGGTGGGGCGGCACTACGGCGCCCGGAGCGCGGGTGGCGTCCTGGACGGGTGGCTGGTCGACGAGCGGGACGCCGACCAGGTCGCGGCGACGGAGCAGGCGGGCCTGCCGACGCGGGCCGTGCCGCTGATGATGACCTCCCCCGAGGCCACCGCCGCCATGGTCGCCGCCGCGGTGGAGCTGGTGCGCTGATGGCGGCCTCCGGCCGTCTCGAGGTGGTCGCTCCCGACGGTGTCGGCGAGGTCGCTCCCGGCGACGACCTGGGCGCCCTGCTGGTCGACGTCCTGGCCGGGCTCGACTCGCCGGTGCGCGACGGGGACGTGGTGGTGGTGACCAGCAAGATCGTCAGCAAGGCCGAGGGCCGGCTCGTCGACGTCGGCGAGCACGCGGCGGCCCTGGAGGCCGAGACGGTGCGCACGGTGGCGAGCCGGGGACAGACCAGGATCGTGCGCAGCCGGCTCGGCCTGGTGATGGCGGCGGCCGGCATCGACCGGTCCAACGTGCCGGGCGGCAGCATCGCCCTGCTCCCCCTGGACCCGGACGCCTCCGCGGCGCGCCTGCGCGAGCGGCTGCGGACCGCGCTCGGCGTCAACGTCGCCGTGGTGGTCACCGACACCGCCGGGCGGGCGTGGCGCGAGGGCCAGACGGACATCGCGATCGGCGTCGCCGGGCTCGAGCCGCTGGAGAGCCACGTGGGACGGGTGGACGCGCACGGGCACGAGCTGGCGGTCACCGCTCCCGCGGTGGCCGACGAGCTCGCCGGCGCCGTCGAGCTGGCGCAGGGCAAGCTCGGCGGGCGCCCGGTGGCGCTCGTGCGGGGCCGGCCCGACCTGGTCCTCGCGGCCGGGGTCGACGGGCCGGGCGCGCGGGCGCTGCAGCGTCCGGCGCACGGGGACATGTTCGGCCTGGGGACCCGCGAGGCGGTCGTCGCGGCGCTGCTGGGCGACGCGGAGGACCGGGCCGTCTTCGGGGCGCCGGTCGCGGCGGCGGAGCTGGCCGGGGTGCTGCGCCGCCTCGACCCCTCGGCCGAGGTCGTCCCCGTGGGGGAGCTGGACCCGGCCGGCGCACCGGGTCCCCACCTCGCCCAGGTGGCCGCCGGCACGTCCCGGACCGCGGTGGCGGCCCTCTGCTTCAGCCACGGCTGGCGCCTCGCGGGATGGTCCTCGGACGCGGATCGAGCCTTCGCTCGCATCTCACCTGCGGTTCCGTAGACTGCACGCCGACCCGCCCCCCGGCGGACCGCTGGAGACGAGACGAGGACGCCCCCGACGTGGCCAACAAGGACAAGACGAGCCGACAGGCCGTCATCGACGACATCCGCAAGAAGCAGAAGTCAGCCGACCGTCGCAAGGGCAGCGCCATCATCGCCGTCGCCGTGCTGGCGGGTCTGCTGATCGTCGGCTCCGCGGTCTGGGCGGCCACCGGCGACTCCCGCGAGCTCAGCCAGTTCAAGGACCAGGCGCTCAGCGAGATCGGCGCCCCGGCGTCGAGCTGCCAGAAGGTCGAGACCAAGGAGGCCAGCGGGAGCCAGGACCACGTGCCCGAGGGGACCCCCCTGGAGTACGAGGACGCCCCTCCCGCCTTCGGCCAGCACTACGACATCTGGGACACGATCGACCGGAAGTTCTACACCGACGACCGCCCGGACATCGGCGAGCTCGTGCACAACCTCGAGCACGGCTACACGGTGCTCTGGTACGACGAGACCGTCGCCGACGACGACGAGCAGATGCGGACGCTGCGCGGCATCGCCAGCAAGTTCGACAACGACGACAACTGGCGCAACAAGTTCAAGGCCGTGCCGTGGCGTGACGACGACGGCGGCGAGTTCCCCGAGGGCCAGCGCATCGCGCTGACCCACTGGTCGATCGGCGGGGCCGGCAACCAGGACCAGTCCAAGCAGGTCGGCGTCTGGCAGTACTGCTCCGAGCCCAGCGGCGAGGCGCTCGAGCAGTTCATGAGCGACTACCCCTACATGGACTCCCCCGAGCCCGACGCCATCTGAGCGGAGCGCGCACGAGCCACCGGCGTGGCTCAGGTCAGCTGGTCGTGGCCGTCCTCCTGGAGGGCGGCCACGATGCTCTTCACCTGCTGGGCCCGCGCCCGCGAGGTGACCAGCAGCGCGTCCGGGGTGTCGACCACGACGACGTCGTCCAGGCCGATGACCGCGACGATCCGCCCGCCCGCCGGCACCACCAGGCCCGAGCTGTCGAGGGCCCGCACCAGGGCGTCGTCCCCGAGGACGACGACTCCCGCACCGGGCCGCCCCGCACCGAGCAGGTCGCCCAGGGACGCGAAGTCACCCACGTCGTCCCAGCCGAAGCGCCCGGCCACGACGGCCACCCGGCCCGCGGCCGCGGCGGGCTCGGCCACCGCGTGGTCGATGGCGATCCGCGGGAGCGTGGGCCACACCTCCGGCAGCCTCTCCGGCTCGGCCGCGATCGCGCGCAGGGCGGCCGCGAACTCCGGGTCCTGCTCGGCGAGCAGGTCGAGCAGGACGCCGGGGCGCACCACGAACATCCCGGCGTTCCAGCGGTAGCCGTCGGCGACGTAGCGGGTCGCCACCTCGAGCGAGGGCTTCTCCACGAACTCCGCGACCCGCCGGGCGGCCAGCCCCGGCAGGGTCTCCCCGGCCCGCACGTAGCCGAAGCCCGTGGCGGGGTGGGTCGGCTCGATCCCGATCGTCACCAGCCAGCCCTCGCGAGCCGCGGCATGGGCCTCGGCCACCGCGGCCCCGAAGGCCTCCGGCTCGGTGATCACGTGGTCGGCGGCGAAGGAGCCCATGACGGCGTCGGCGTCACGACGTTCCAGGAGCGCCGCCGCGAGCCCGATGGCGGCCATCGAGTCGCGTGCCGAGGGCTCCGCGACCACCTCGTCGGGGCCCAGCTCCGGCAGCTGGGCGAGCACCGCGTCCCGGTGCGTCTCGCCGGTCACCACCAGTGCGCGCCCTCCGGTCAGCGGCGTCAGCCGGTCCAGCGTGTCCTGCAGCAGCGTCCGGCCCGTCCCGGTCAGGTCCAGGAGGAACTTCGGCGCGTGGCGCCGCGACAGCGGCCACAGCCGCGTGCCGGCACCCCCGGCCGGGACCACCGCCCAGAACCCGTCGAGGGACGGCTCGGTCGGCACGGCGTGGTCCGGGAGGCCCTCCGGTGTCTGTGTCATGGCGGCGAGGCTAGACGACCCGGGACCTAGGCTTGCCCGGTGCCCACCTTCCACGACGTGCTCACCCAGCAGCTGCGACGCGACCCCGGCCGCCCGCTCCTCACCTTCTACGACCACGGGACCGGCGAGCGGGTCGAGCTCTCGGTGACGACCTACGCCAACTGGGTCGCGAAGGTGGCCGGGCTGCTGGCCGACGAGTGCGACCTCGCACGTGGTCAGCGGCTCCGTGTCGACCTCCCCACCCACTGGCTGGGCCCGGTCTTCCTGGGCGCGGCCTGGACGGTGGGCCTGGTCGTGGTCGCGGACGAGCCGGCGGACGCGGTGGTCTGCGGCCCCGGGAGCGTCGCGGCGCACGCGGCGACGGCCGCCGAGCGGCCGGTGCTCGCCTGCAGCCTCCGCCCGCTCGGGGTCCGGTTCTCCGAGCCGCTGCCCGACGGGGTCCTCGACGTCGGCGTCGAGGTCTGGAGCCAGCCCGACGGGTTCACCGCCTACGACCCGCCGCAGGGCGAGGACGAGGCGCTGCCGGGGGTGAGCCAGCACGGGCTGATGACGGCGGCCGCCGCCGGGAGTCTCCTCACCGACGGCGGCCGCCTCCTCACGGTGGCGAACCCGACTTCCCCTTCGGGTGTCGCCACCTTCACCGAGCCGCTCGCTCGCGGCGGCTCGGTGGTCCTCGTGGCCGACCCGGATCCCGCCCGCCTGTCGGCGACCGCCCGCGACGAGCGGGTCACCGACGTGCACGACGCCGGGTCGTGACGCCTCAGCCGGCCAGGTCGTAGGCGCCCAGGCCCTCGCCCAGCAGCCGGCGGCCCTTCAGGCCCTTGGCGCTGCCGTTGACCAGGTAGAGCCTGCCCGTGGCGGCCTCGCGGACCACCAGGTCGGTCCGCGGCCCCAGCTGGGCGTCGGCGATCGGGACCTGCCAGTCGTAGGCGCTCAGGTCGTAGGACGGGTTCGAGCGACTCGCCAGCCGCAGCGCGGCCCGGCTCAGCCCGGTGGCGGCCACCGGCTCGAGGTAGCCCGCCGCCCCCTGACCCCGGTAGAGGAGAGCCTGGCCGCCGGGCGGGGTCCGCATCAGGTCGGGGAAGCCGTCGCCCGTGACGTCGCCCACCGCCTCGACCGCCTCACCGGCGGGCCAGCCGGATCCCAGCAGCACGGGCGCCGCGAGCTGGCCCTGGCCGTTGCCGCTCCGCAGCAGGAGTCGTCCGTCGGCCTCCCGGGTGACCACGTCGCCGTAGCCGTCGCGGTCCCAGTCCCCCGCGTTGATGAGCAGGTTGGAGCCCGACAGGTCCGCCCCGGTGTCGATCGGGGCCCCGAGGTCGAAGCTGCCACGGTGAGGCACCACCACCAGCGCCGGCCCCTTGCGGGCGACCAGGTCGGGCGCCGGACCGTCCACGACCTGCACGGCGCTGATGCCGCTGAGCCGGGGCAGGTTGGCCAGCGGGCCCTGCGGCTGCCCGAACGAGCCGTTCCCCAGCCCGGGGAGCACGAAGACGCCGCCGGCCCGCTTGCGGGCCACCAGGTCGGGACGCCCGTCACCGGTGAAGTCCGCACCGCCGACCAGCTGGTTGTACCCCGCCCACTCGCCGGGGGTCCGGCGGGCCCTGCCGAAGGAGGCCGGACCGGTCCCGAGCCGGGTCCAGACCAGGCCCTTCTTGTCCCTCCCGAGGAGGTCGGGGCGTCCGTCGGTGTTGATGTCACCGACCCCGACCAGCCTGGTGTAGCGCCCCCATGAACGCCCCAGGCTGACCCGGCTGAACCCCGACTTCGCCGTCCCCAGGAAGCCGACGGCCTCCCTGCTGCCCCGCACCCGGGCCACCAGGTCGTTGCGCCCGTCCCCGTTGATGTCGCCGACCGCGGTGAGCAGGCGCACGTCGCGCATGGTCCGGACGGTGCGGACGGACTTCTTGAAACCGCCCTTGCCGTTCCCGGGGCGGATCTTCCCGCCCTTGCGGGTGGTCACGACCAGGTCGGCCACGCCGTCACCGGTGAGGTCGGGCGACGCCACGGCGTCGGTCGGGCCGCGCCAGCCCTTCTTGAAGACGGTGACGGTGCGGTTGAACGCCGCCAGGCCTCCGGTCGGCAGGATGAAGCCGCGGCCGTCGCCGGCGCGGCGCACCACCAGGTCGGGGTGCGGGGTGCCGGCCAGGTTGGAGCTGAGCGCGGCCTCCTCGAACTGCTCGGGAGGTGCGGGCGGGGCGGTGGTGGGCGGCGCCGGGGCCGCCGAGGCGGCCGCCGTGCGGATCGCCGGGAGCTGCGCGTAGAGGTAACGACCGGGGCAGGCGGTGCTGCCCGCGTCGCGGTGCCCGTTGATCGCCGGGAAGACCTTCTTGCCGACCTTCTGCGAGGTCGAGGCGGGGTTGACGCCGTGCAGGCCCAGCTTCCAGGCGAAGAGCTGGCCGTAGGCCGCGATCATCTCGGCGGGGGGCTGCACCAGCTCGAAGTTGCCGATCGCCGACATCGCGAACGCGTAGTCGTTGTAGCCCAGGGTGTGCGCGCCGACCACCGCCTTGTCGACGCCGCCGAAGCGGCCCTCCCAGATCCGGCCGAACCGGTCGACCAGGAAGTTGTAGCCGATGTCGCTCCAGCCCCGGGACTTCACGTGGTAGGCGTAGATGCTGCGCAGGATGCCGGGCACCTGCTCGGCGGTGTAGTCGTTGGCGTTGACCGTGTGGTGCACGAACCCGGCGCTGATGGTGCCGTAGCGCAGCGAGGACTTGCTCCGGATCTTCTCGTCGGCGCCCCACTGGGCACGCGAGAAGATGGTGGGCATCGCGGCGCCGGTACGACGGGCGGCCTGGAGCGCGACGGCCCCCTCGCCGCCCGCGGCAGCGCCGTCGGCCGCGGGAGCGGCGGCCGGGTCGGCACCCAGCTCGGGACCCTCCTCGCGGACCTCCTCGGCCTCGCCCGGGTCGATCACCGACAGGGAGAGGTCGGCCGGCAGCTCGTGCTCGGCTCCGGCGCGGACCTGGACCTCCTCGACGTCGCCGACGATGAGCGGGTCGGTGCCGGGACGCGCCGAGAGCGCGTCGGGGCTCCCCGGCTCGGGCGCGTGGTCGTCGTGGAACTCCAGCTCGGTCCAGTCGCTCCAGCCCTCGCCCTCGCGGGTGCGCACCTCGACGGTGAGGTCGTGGTCGGAGACCGCGCTCTCGGGGGACCAGGTGACGCCGACCGCGCCGTACCCCGCGACCGGGGCCGCCACCACCGCGGTCTCCGTCGGCTCCTGCGCCGAGCCGTCGCCGGCGATCCCGCCCGGGACCTCCTGCCCGGGGGTCTCGCCGCTCTCCTCCGGCTCAGCCGGAGCCACCTCGGGGGCCGCGGGCTCCAGCGCGTACTCGGTCACCTCGGGGTCCACCACCTCGGTGGGCACCTCCGCGGAGGCGAGGACGGCCCGGGACGGGCCTCCCGTCGCGGGAGGCTGCGACACGACCTCCAGGTTCATCACGCTGGCGGCGGGTGTCAGGACGGCGAGCACCACGCCGAGAGCCAGCAGCTGCTGGCAGGCGGTGATGAAACGGGCGTGAATCAGATGCATTCTTGGCCACTCCAGTGCGGGGGAAGGTCACACGAGTAGCAAGTTTCACATCAGTCACAGGGGTCTCGGCAAGCGAATCCGAGTAACTACAACGTTGTAATTTCCAGTCGCCGCGCCGACGTTCTTCAAGTTTGTCAATTCGTCGAAGGCAAAACCACCAGAAACACCAGTCACACCAGTCACAGCGGGTACCGCTGGTCTAGATGTCGGCTCCCAGCCCGTCGTCCTCGCCGCCGGCCCCGTCGCCGTCCTCGTCGTCGTCGTAGTGCAGGAACTTGATGCCCTCGTCGACGTCCCCGTCGAAGGTCAGGCGGCCCTTGTCGAGCACCAGGACGCGGCTGCAGAGCTTGCGGACCGAGCCGGGGGCGTGGCTGACGTAGAAGATCGTCGTCCCCGCCTTGCGGATCTCGTCCATCTTGTTCTTGCACTTGCGCTTGAAGGGCCGGTCCCCGACGGCGAGGGCCTCGTCGGCGATGAAGATGTCGGAGTCGACGTGGATGGCGACCGCGAAGCCCAGCCGGGCCTTCATGCCCGAGCTGTAGTAGGCGACCGCGGTGTCGAGGAAGCTGCCGAGCTCGGCGAACTCGACGATCTCGTCGAACTTGCGCTGGGTCTCCGCCCGGCTCATGCCCAGGATGGCGGCGTTGAGCAGCAGGTTCTCCCGGCCGGTCAGCTGCATGTCGAAGCCGGCCCCGGTGGCGATCAGCCCGGCGATCCGGCCCCGGGTCAGGACGGTGCCCTCGTCGGGACGCATCACGCCGCTGATCATCTTCAGCAGCGTCGACTTGCCGGAGCCGTTGAGCCCCATCAGGCCGATCGACTCACCCTCGGCGACGGTGAAGCTGACGTCCTCGACGGCGTTGAAGACGTCGTGGGTGCGCTGGCCCCGGGCCCTGGCCAGCATGATCTGCTTCAGGGAGCGGTGGTACTGCATGGTGAAGGACTTGGTCGCGTGGTGGACCTCGATGTAGTTGGTCATCACAGCCGCTCCGGGACGCGCTTCTCGAACTTGCTGAACCACATCTGCGCCAGCGCGAGCAGCACCACCGAGATCATCACCATGACCACGCCCCGGGTCCACAGGTCGTCGGGCATGTGCAGGGCGGCGGTGGCTTTCGGGTCCTCGGTCGTGCCGGTCCAGAAGCACCGCTGGATCAGCAGCACCGCCTCCGCGACCGGGTTGTAGAGGTAGATCTTGGCCCCGGTCTCGCCGAAGCGGTCCTGCACCAGGGTGAAGGGGTAGAGCATCGGGACGCTGAAGGTCACGAACTGGGTGAGCGTCTGGACGACCTTGCTGAAGTCGCGGAAGAAGACGTTGGAGACGCTGAAGAAGAGCGCGAGTGCCAGGCCGAGCAGCACGATGAGAGCGAAGCCCAGCAGGCCCGCCAGCAGCCCCAGGGCGTCGGGGCGCCAGCCGGTGACGAAGCAGGCGACAACCAGGATGAGGAGCATCGGCCCGGTGTGCCAGAGGGAGACCAGCATCCGCGCCACCGGGAAGAGCTCCTTGGGCATGGCCAGCTTGGTGATCAGGCTCCGGTTCATCACCAGGGACTGGGTGCCGCCGGCGAAGGTCTCGGTGAAGAAGTGGACCAGCACCATCCCGGCGAAGAGGTGGATGGCGAAGTTCTCCATCCCGCTGCCGCGCCCGATCATCACCTGGAAGATGAAGTAGAACATCAGGAACCGCACCAGCGGCTGCAGGTAGCTCCACGCCCAGCCCAGGACCGTGCCCTGGTAGCGCGCCTGCATGGTGTTGCGCACCAGCATCCCCAGCAGGTAGCGCTGGCGGAAGACCTCCAGGAGCCCCGAGCGCGCCGCCGGCGGAGCCAGCGGCGGCAGGTCGGGACGCTCGGAGCCGACTGCGCTCTCCGTCATCGGGGTGCCGGGGCGGACGTGTGCCCCTCCTCGCTGATCCACGGCTCGAAGGTCTTCGCCCACTGCTCGGGGGAGGTCACCTCGTCCAGGGCGGCCTGGTACTGCGCGGCCAGTCGCGGCCACTCGCGGTGCAGCCGCAGGTGGATCTCCACGGTCCGCCGCAGCAGGTCGCGGTAGAGCTCCGGGTCACGCTGGTAGAGCGCCACCGAGGTGCCGTCGTTCATCGACACCACGGCCGAGTCGTACTTGACCAGGTTGAACCAGGCGGCGTCCAGCGCCGTCAGCTCGGCCTCCGGGTTCTGCCGCGACAGCTCCCGCACCGGCCGCAGCTGGCGGATGGGCGCCAGCCCCGCCTGGATCAGGGCGCTGAGGCGCCCCGGGATCTCGATGTCGCTCTTGCCCTTCTTCGGCGGCTTCTTGCGCCGCACCGGGGGCAGCTCGTCACGGTCGGCGTGGAGCTGGGCGTCGCTGAACCGCTTGCGGAAGGCGTTGACCTCCGCGAGCTTGGTCGGCAGGTCGGCGTGCAGCTGGTGGGGTCCGGCGAGGACGTCCTCCAGCGCAAGGTGGCGCAGCTCGGCGGTGGAGTACTGCAACGACGCCAGGTGCTTGACCTGGTGGTTGAAGCTCTCGCGGATCATCCGGCCGCCACGGTCGTACGGCGAGTGCAGCAGCGCCGCCACGAAGCGGTTGCGCTGGTGGAAGTAGGCCTGCCAGTCGACGCCGTCGTTCTTGTCGGACCACGGCACGTGCCAGACCGCGGCACCGGGGAAGGTCACGGTCGGGTAGCCGGCCGCCTTGGCGCGCAGTCCGTACTCGGAGTCGTCCCACTTGATGAAGAGCGGGAGGGAGAGACCGATCTCCTCCATCACCTGTCGCGGGATGAGGCACATGAACCAGCCGTTGAAGTCCACGTCGGCCCGCTTGTGGAGCCAGCGTGAGGAGCGCAGGTTGCGGGCGGCGAAGTCCCAGTCGCTGTAGCCGTCGAGCCGGGTCTGCCACCAGAAGCGCCAGGGCTGGATGATCTCCCCGAACGAGTGGAGGCGGGAGCGGCTGTAGATGTTGAACATGTGCCCGCCGACGATGGTCGGACGCTTGGCGAGGTCGGCGAAGGTCACCGCCCGGATGATGCCCTCGGGCTCGCAGACGACGTCGTCGTCCATCATCAGCGAGTAGGTCGCGGTCCCCTTGCGGATGGACTCCAGCTGGCCGCGGGCGTAGCCGCCGGACCCGCCGAGGTTGCCCTGGACGATGACGCGCAGCGCGTCGCCGAGCGCCTCCTGGGCCGGCGGGAAGTACTCCGACTCCGTCACGGGCTTGGTCCCCTGCTCCATCACCAGCACGGTGTCGAGGTAGGGACGCAGCACCTCGTCGTCGGCGAGCTGGCCGATCAGCTTGGCGCAGAAGTCGGGCCGGTTCATGGTGGTGATGCAGATGTCGGTGGTGCCGTGCTCGGCACGGTCGTCGGGGACCTCCGCGCTCCACTCGGCGGACTCGACGACCGCCTGCTCGTCGCCGGCCACCACGTCGTACCAGTACCAGCCGCCGTCCACGAACGGGGCCAGGGTGAGGTCGAAGGTGAAGGTGGCGCTCTCGCCGGACTGGTCCACCGTGACGGCCTCGACGCGCTGGGAGTGGCCACGCGCCATGGACTTGTAGATGGTGAGCATCGCGCCGCGGCCGCTGAGCCGGACGGTGAGGGTGACCTTCTCCACGACCGTCCAACGCCGCCAGTAGGAGGCCGGGAAGGCGTTGAAGTAGGTGCCGAACGACATCGACTGACCCTGGGGCACCCGGACCGAGGTGCGGGAGAGGATCTGGTCGGGGTGGAGCGCGCGCCCGGTGGACGTCGACTGGCGGATCACCGCGTTGTTGAGGTCCTTGGCGGCCTTGTTGCCACCGACCTCGTGCCGGTCGGTGTCGAGGCGGGCCTCCTCCAGGTCCACGTAGAGGGGGAAGACCCCCGGGTCCCGGTCCAGCGGGAAGATCTGCCGCTGGAGCAGCCTGGTGGTGGTCATTCGTCCACTCCTCCGCTCTTGAGCTCCGCACCCTCGGCGAAGTGGGGCTTGAGCTTGTTGTCGTACATGGAGAGCGCCGCGCCGATGGCCATGTGCATGTCGAGGTACTTGTAGGTGCCGAGGCGGCCGCCGAAGAGCACCATCGGCTCCGCCTTGGCCAGCTCCCGGTACCGCAGCAGGGTCGCGCGGTCCTCGGCGGTGTTGACCGGGTAGTAGGGCTCGTCGCCCTCCTCGGCGAAGCGGCTGTACTCGTGGACCACGATGGTCTTGCCGGCCAGGTGCTTGCGCTCGGGGTGCAGGTGCTTGAACTCCAGCACCCGGGTCCAGGGCACGTCGGCGTCGTTGGCGTTGACCACGCCGGTGCCCTGGTAGTCGTCGACGTCCAGGGTCTCCTGCTCGAGGTCGATGGTGCGCCACGAGAGCCGGCCCTCGGAGTTGCCGAAGTACTCGTCGACGGGACCGGTGTAGACGATCGGCACCTTGCCCTTGTAGTCGGCCGCGTCGAACTCCTCGGACGCCACGAAGAAGTCGGTGTTGAGCCGGACCTCGATGTTGGGGTGCTCGGCCATCCGGGTCAGCCACGCGGTGTAGCCGTCGACCGGCAGGCCCTCGTAGGTGTCGTTGAAGTAGCGGTTGTCGAAGGTGTAGCGGACCGGGAGGCGGGTGATGATGTCCGCGCTCAGCTCCTTGGGGTCGGTCTGCCACTGCTTGGCGGTGTAGCCCTTGACGAACGCCTCGTAGAGCGGGCGACCGATCAGGGAGATCGCCTTCTCCTCGAGGTTGGTGGCCTCGTCGGTGGCGATCTCGCTGGCCTGCTCCGCGATCAGGGCGCGGGCCTCGTCGGGGGTGTGGGACTTGCCGAAGAACTGGTTGATCAGCCCCAGGTTCATCGGGAACGAGTAGACCTGCCCCTGGAACTTGGCGAAGACCCGGTGCTGGTAGTTGGTGAACGAGGTGAACCGGTTGACGTACTCCCAGACCCGGCGGTTGGAGGTGTGGAAGAGGTGCGTGCCGTACTTGTGCACCTCGATCCCGGTCTCCTCGTCGAACTCGCTGTAGGCGTTGCCGCCCAGGTGGCTGCGGCGCTCCACCACGAGCACCTTCAGCCCCAGCTCGCTGGCGCACCGCTCGGCGATGGTGAGGCCGAAGAACCCGGAGCCGACGACCACCAGGTCGGGGCTGTCACGGTGCTCGGTCGACGGGTCGAACTCGGTCAAAGGGTGCTCCTCAGCATCTCGGCAAGCGGCCATGAGTCTAGCCACGGGTCTGGGTGGCGCCCGGCACCGCGCGCATGCCCCGGGCATCGCGGATGGCGCGAATCACGTTGCGGGCCTCCGCCCGCCCGCCCCGCACCGGGCTCAGCAGCGCGACGGCCAGGGCGACCAGGTAGGGCTTGGCCCGGACCGCGGCGTTGGAGCCGTACCTGAAGTGCACCGCGAAGAGGTTGCGGTACATGTAGTACCCCTTCCAGCCCGCGAGGTCGTGCTGCTGGTTGAAGTCGAGCTGGCGCACCAGCACCGCGTCGCGCACCGCCACGATGGGAAAGCCCGCGCGCCGGGCGCGCACGGCGAAGTCGACGTCGTCGTAGAAGATGAAGAAGGACGGGTCGGGGAGGCCGATGGCGTCCACCACCGCGCGGCTGACCATGAACCCCTCGAAGGCGACGTTCTCCAGCGGCACCACCGGCGGCATCTCCGCCCGCGTGCGGTACGTCGAGTCCACGCTCGCCGTCTTGGGCCGCACCGCCAGCGGGTTGTCCAGGTCGAAACGGGTGGCCGCCTTCTCCACCAGGGCGCCGGAGAGGTCCTCGCGGACCGCCATCAGGCAGGGCTCGGGCCGCGCCAGCAGGACGGCCAGGCAGTCCGGGGCCGGGACCACGTCGTCGTCCATCAGCCAGATCCGGTCGTGGCCCGCCTCGTGCGCGGCACGGGTCCCGGCGTGGAACCCCCCTGCGCCCCCGAGGTTCTCCGTCATCGTGAGCACGGTCAACGGCAGGTCGGTGCGCTCGGCGAGCACCCGGCCGGTGTGGTCGGTGCTGGCGTTGTCGACCACCACCACCTCGGCGGGGCGCACGGTCTGGGCCGCCAGGCCGTCGAGCATCCGCGCGAGCAGGTCGGCGCGGTTGTAGGTGACCACGACCACGGCGACGCTGGGCCGCGGGCCGCCGTGGGGCTCAGTCATCGAGGAACCTCCGGTGCCCGGTGAAGTCGCCGCGCAGGCCGTCGCGCATGGCCCCGAGGCTGAGCCTCAGGCGCCCCGCGTCGCGACGGGTGAACGAGTAGAACCAGAGGGTCTTGACCACGAAGGCCGCGGCGTGGGGCCACCCGCGGTAGTCGCGCAGGTTGACCAGGTTGTTGCGCGCCATGCAGTAGTGCTTGAGGTCGCTGGGGCTGTGGTTGTAGGTGGTCCGCCCCCGCATCATCGGCGTGCCCAGCTCCCCCACCGCCGGGTGCCGCACCACCGCGTCCACCACCGTGGCCACCCGGGCGCCGTGCCGCTCGGCCCGCAGCCGGTACTCGTGGTCGTCGCCCCAGATGAAGAACTCCTCGCGGGGCAGGCCGATCTGCGTCACCAGCTCACGAGTCACCAGGACCCCGTTGAAGGGGATGACCACGTCGCGGATCAGGCCCTCCCGGGCGGCCGCGCGCACGTCGTCGAGCCGCCGCACGACGCGCGTGCTCCCGGGCAGCCGGATCGGGAAGACCAGCCGTTGCGGGTCCGCCTCGTCCACCACCAGGGGACCCCAGAAGTCCAGCTCGCCGTCCCTGACCAGGAGCCGTTCCAGGCAGTCGGGGTCGGGCAGCCCGTCGTCGTCCATCAACCAGACCAGCCGGGCCCCCTCGGCGACCGCCCACTCCAGTCCGTCGTGGAAGCCCCCGGCTCCGCCGCGGTTGGTCGGGCTGCTCCGGTACCGGAGCACCGGGGCCGGCCCGGCCGCGCCGGACGCCTCCCCGGCCAGCCACTCGGCGGTGCCGTCGGTGGAGGCGTTGTCCAGCACGAGGACCTGGTCGATCCCGTCGATCTCACGCAGCCGCGCCACCAGCCGGCGCAGCAGGTGCAGGCGGTTGAAGGTCACCACGACCGCCACCACGCCGTGCCGACCTGAGGCCATCTCCTGGGTCACGGCCCACACCCTAGGCGGGTGCCGGTGGTCGGGCCGCGCCGGGACCGCTCAGCAGGCAGAGCCGAGGTCCTCCGCCTGGTTGGCGGCGTAGCCGGTGCTCAGCGAGCCGACCGAGCCACCGGTCACGGGCGGAGGCGTCGGCGCGGCCGGTGCAGCGGCCTCCTCGGGCGCGGCCTCGACCACCACCTCGGGCTCCGGCGCGGGCTCCGGCGCGGGCTTGCGCCCCTCCGCCTTCTCCAGGGCCTCGGTCACGGTGGCGCGCACCAGGGCGATGTCCGGCTCCGCGGTGTTGATCAGCGGCGGCACCAGCGAGACGGTGGACATCTTCTCCGAGCGCGCCTTGAGGGCGAGGGCCAGGAAGCGGTCGACCTCGCTCGTCGGCACGTTGGTCGAGACCATGTCGCTGCCGGCCTTGGCGATGTCCTCGAAGTTGCGCAGCGCCTGGTCCGGGCTGATCTGCTGGAGCATCGCGTTCATCACGCACTTCTGCCGGGCCATCCGCGAGTAGTCGTCGGAGCCGTGCCGGGCGCGGGCGAACCAGAGCGTGTCCTGGCCGTCGAGCTTCTTCACACCCGGCTCGATGTAGTGGAAGTAGGACTCGTGCGGCAGCCCGACCGGGATCCGGGAGCGCACGTTGAGGGTCACTCCCCCGGTGGCGTCGACGAGGTTCTTGAACCCCTGCAGGTTGACCATCGCCCAGTAGTTGACGTCCAGCCCGGTGATGCCCTCGACGGCGGAGACCGTGGCGTCGATCCCGGGGGTCTCGGAGTCGCCGAAGAGCTCGGGGTGGTCCTGGGCCCAGGTGCTGACGCCGTTGAGGTAGCAGCCGTCGCAGTCGAACCCCTGCGGGAACTGCTTCGCCATCGGCGACCCCTCCTTGAAGGGGAAGTTGGCCATGTTGCGGGGCAGGCCGACCAGCACGGTCCGCCCGGTCTCCTCGTCGATGCTGGCCACGGTGAGCGAGTCGGGGCGCAGGCCCCAGCGGCCCTCCCCGGAGTCCCCGCCGAGCAGCAGCACGTTGTACCGCCCGTCGTGGGCGTCGACGACCTCGCCGTCGCCGAACATCGTGACGAGGAAGTCGCGCTGGACGCCGACCAGGTGGGCGCCGAAGAGGAGCGTGCCGGCGACGGAGAAGCAGAGCACGCCGTTGACGCCGACGACCGCGAGCCGGTGGTTCTGGAGCAGGGTCAGGGGCTGCCCCAACCGCCAGGCGTCGACGAAGAGCACGGCCCACCCGACGGCGAGGACCATCAGCCCCAGGCGCAGCACGCCCAGCAGCAGCGGGTTGGAGACCGCCCAGAAGGCGAAGGGGTGCCACAGCACCGAGAGGAGCAGGGTGAGCGCGGCGAGGGCGAGGAGGGAGACCCAGAGCCGCACCGCGACCTTGCCGACCCGGCGGTTGCCGGCGACCAGCTGGGCGGAGCCGGGCAGCAGCAGGGTCATCACCATCAGCGACACCGCGCGGCGGAACCGCACGCGAGCGGCCCGGTCCGGGACCCCGGGGGTGCGGACGCTGGAGGGAGGTGGAACAGGCGAGGACATGGGGGGGCGGACCTCATTGCTGGGGAAGGGGGCAGATCCGGTCTCAGTATCACCAGTCACACCGGTCACAGGCGTCAAGACCGGGGGCCCGGCGTGTCCCGACACACCGGTCCCCACGGTGCTCCCCGGCGACCGGGTAGTTTCGGCCCCATGGCTGAGCGACCCCGGGGAAAGGGGAGCCCCGAGGAGGGCACTCCCGAGTACCAATGGCTCTACGGCTCCAAGGGCCCCCTGTCCTCCGACGACGCGACCCGCGCGGTCCCCCGTCCCGCGGACCGGGGGCGCCCGGCGCCGCCCCCCGACGACCGCACCCGGATGATGCCGGCGCCCCCTCGGGGCCGTGAGAAGGCAGCCCCTCCCCCGCCCCCTCCGACGGCGCCGCCCGCGCGCGAGCGGCGGCGCGGTCGCGGGCCCCGGCGCCCCCGGCTCGGGGCCTTCCGGATCGCCCGCTGGGTGCTGCTGCTGTGGCTGGTCTTCCTGGTGGCGGTGCCGTTCTGGGCGTGGTCGAAGGTGACCAAGGTCGACGCCGACCCGGGAGGCGACCGCCCGGCGGAGCAGCCCGGGACGACGTACCTGCTGGTGGGCAGCGACTCCCGCGGCGACCTCACCGAGGAGCAGCGCCGCGAGCTCGGCACCGGCGGGGCGAGCAGCCGCCTGGCCGACACCATCATGCTGCTGCACACCGGCGACGGGCCCAACCTGCTGATGTCGATCCCCCGGGACTCCAACGTCGAGATCCCCGGGCGCGGCACCTCCAAGATCAACGCCGCCTACGCGTGGGGAGGGCCGAAGCTGCTGACCCGCACCATCGAGGAGAACACCGGGATCCGGATCGACCACTACGTCGAGGTGGGCTTCGGCGGCTTCGTCGACATGGTCAACGCGGTCGGAGGCGTGGAGATCTGCCCGGAGAGCGCCATGGAGGACAAGGACGCCAACCTCGACATCGAGGCCGGCTGCCAGGAGGCCGACGGCAAGACCGCCCTCGGCTACGCTCGCTCGCGCAAGACCTCCGCCGACCTCGGCGACATCAAGCGGGCCGAGCACCAGCGCGAGGTGGTCGCGGCGGTGGGCAGCAAGGCCCTCTCCCCGTGGAGCGTCCTCAACCCGTTGCGCTACTACCGGCTCTCCACGGCCACCGCGGAGTCCTTCCGGGTCGGCGAGGGCAGCAGCCCGCTGGCGATCGCCCAGTTCGGCCTGGCCATGACCAAGGTCGACGGCGAGAGCGGCCTGACCTGCGGCATCCCGATCCGCGACCTGGCCGTCACCTGGGACCCCGAGCGCTCGCAACGGCTCTTCACCCACATCATCGAGGACGACACCGACTCGGTCCCCGCCGAGCTCTGCACCCCCTCGGGACTGCTGCGGTGAACGCCGGCTCGGTGGCTGCCGTCTCCTTCGAGACCCTCGCGGTCGAGCTGGACGAGCACGGCGTGGCGCTGCTCACCCTCGACCGGCCCGAGTCGCTCAACTCCTTCACCGTCACCATGGCCGCGGAGCTGGAGCACTTCTTCACCGCCGCCGCCCTCGACGACCAGGTCCGCGCGGTGGTGCTCACCGGGGCCGGGCGCGCGTTCTGCGCCGGCATGGACCTCTCCGCCGAGGGCAACGTCTTCGGGCTCGACGAGTCCCTGGAGCCCAGCCCGGAGGAGCTGCGGGAGCGGTTCGACGACGAGGAGTGGGCGCAGGGCGTGCGCGACACCGGGGGCAAGGTGACCCTGGCGATGCACGCCTGCCCCAAGCCCGTGCTCGCCGCGATCAACGGCGCGGCCGTCGGCATCGGCGCCACCATGACGCTGGCCGCCGACCTGCGGCTGGCCTCCACCCGCGCGCGCATCGGCTTCGTCTTCGGCCGGCTGGGCATCGTCCCGGAGGCCTGCTCCACCTGGTTCCTGCCCCGCATCGTCGGGGTCCAGCAGGCGCTGGAGTGGATCTACTCGGCCGAGATCCTCACCGCCGAGCAGGCGCACGCCGGCCGGCTGGTCCGCTCGCTGCACGAGCCCGACGCCTTGGTGCCCGCCGCGCTCGAGCTGGCCCGCTCCTTCGTGGTGGGCCGCTCACCGGTCGCGCTGGGTCTCGCCAAGCAGCTCCTCTACGCCGGCAGCGCCGCCCCGCACCCGCTCGAGGCGCACCTGGCCGACTCGCTGGCGATGTTCCACACCAGCGTGGGTGACGGCAAGGAGGGCGTGGCCGCGTTCCGGGAGAAGCGCGAGCCCCGCTTCACCGGCCAGGCCTCTGAGCTGCCGCGCATCTTCGGGGGGTAGCCACCCGGCGCATCCGGCACCCCCACGCATCCTGTCCCGTACCGCGGGTACGTCTCCTGCCCAGACGACGTACCCCACGGACCGAGGAGCAGATCGATGAAGGCAGTCACCTGGCAGGGCACCGAGGACATCCGCGTCGAGGAAGTCCCGGACCCGCAGATCCAGGAGCCCACCGACGCGATCATCCGGGTCACCTCCTCCGGCCTCTGCGGCTCCGACCTCCACCTCTACCAGCCGCTCTCCCCCTTCATGACCCCCGGCGACGTGGTCGGTCACGAGCCGATGGGCATCGTGGAGGAGGTGGGCAGCGAGGTCGGCAACCTCCAGGTCGGCGACCGGGTGGTGATCCCGTTCCAGATCGCCTGCGGGCACTGCTGGATGTGCGACCGGCAGCTCTTCACGCAGTGCGAGACCACCCAGGTCCGCGAGTTCGGCTCGGGCGCCGCGCTCTACGGCTACAGCAAGCTCTACGGCTCGGTCCCCGGCGGCCAGGCCGAGCTGCTCCGGGTGGCCCAGGCGCAGTTCTCCCCGATCAAGGTGCCCCACGGCCCCACCGACGACCGGTTCCTCTTCCTCTCCGACGTCGCTCCCACCGCCTGGCAGGCGGTCGCGTACGCCGACGTGCCCGACGAGGGCACCCTGCTGGTCCTGGGGCTGGGGCCGATCGGCCTGATGTCGGCCCGGATCGGCATCCACCTCGGCCTGCGGGTGATCGGCGTCGACCGCGTGCCCGAGCGCTTGGCGCGGGCCGCCGCGGCCGGCGCCGAGACGATCGACATGGACGCCGTCGACGACGTCGCGGAGGAGGTCCGCTCGCGGACCTCGGGCCGCGGGGCCGACTCGGTCGTCGACGCGGTCGGGATGGAGGCGCACGGCTCCCCGGTCGCCGAGATGAGCCAGAAGGCGCTGGGCCTGCTCCCGCGCAAGCTGGCGGCGAGCCTGATGCAGCGGGTCGGGGTCGACCGGGCCGCGGCGATCACCACCGCGCTGGACGCCGTCCGCCGCGGCGGCACGGTCTCGCTCAGCGGGGTCTACGGCGGCCAGACCCAGCCGCTGCCGCTGATGGACATGTTCGACAAGCAGCTCCAGATGCGGATGGGCCAGGCCAACGTGCGCCGCTGGCTCGACGACCTGATGCCGCTCGCGCTCGACGACGCCGACCCGCTGGGGCTGGAGCACTTCGCCAGCCACCACCTGCCGCTCTCCGACGCACCCCAGGCCTACAAGGACTTCCAGACCAAGGCCGACGGCACGTTCAAGGTGGTCTTCCAGCCCTGAGCGCGCACCCCGCACTGGGCCGCATGGTGGCCCGGGGCGGGGGTACGGGTCGGCCATGCGCATCGGATACACGTTGATGACCGAGCAGACCTCGCCCCCCGACCTGGTCCGCCACGCGGGCCTGGCCGAGGAGGCCGGTTTCGACTTCGAGGTGATGAGCGACCACTACTTCCCCTGGCTCGACGAGCAGGGTCACTCGGGCTACGCCTGGGCGATGCTCGGCGCGGTCACCCAGGTGACCAGCCGGGTCGAGCTGATGACCTACGTGACCTGCCCGACCTTCCGCTACCACCCCGCGGTGGTGGCGCAGAAGGCCGCGACGGTGCAGCTGCTCTCCGGCGGGCGGTTCACCCTCGGCGTCGGCTCCGGGGAGAACCTCAACGAGCACGTGGTGGGTCAGGCCTGGCCCTCGGTCGACGTCCGGCACGAGATGCTCGTCGAGGCGCTGGAGATCATCAACGCCCTCTTCGACGGGGGCTACGTCACCCACCACGGGGTCCACTTCGACGTCGAGTCCGCCAAGCTGTGGGACCTCCCGGAGACCCGGGTGCCGATCGGCGCCGCGGTCTCCGGGAAGCAGTCGATCAAGATGCTGGCCCCGCTGGTCGACCACCTGATCACCACCGAGCCGACCGGCGAGCTGCTGCAGCAGTGGGACGGCGCGGGCGCCCGGGGGACGCGGAAGATCGGGCAGATGCCGATCTCCTTCGACCGGGACGCGGACGCCGCGGTGAAGCGGGCGCACGAGCAGTTCCGCTGGTTCGGCGGCGGGTGGAAGGTCAACTCCGAGCTCCCCGGGACCGCCGGCTTCGCCGGAGCCAGCCAGTTCGTCCGGCCGGAGGACGTCGCGGAGTCGATCCCGTGCGGGAGCGACGTGGACGCGGTGGTGGCGGCGGCGAAGGAGTGGCAGGAGGCCGGCTTCACCGACCTGGCGTTCATCCAGATCGGGGGCGACCAGCAGGAGGAGTTCCTGGAGTGGTCGACCAGCGAGCTGCTGCCGGCGCTGCGGACCGCCGGCCTGGCCGAGGGGAGCTGACGGTGCGGGTCGTGGTGGTCGGTGCCACCGGCAACATGGGCACCGCCGTCGTCGAGCGCCTGGTCGCCGACCCCGGGGTGGACGAGGTGGTCGGCATCGCCCGGCGGCGTCCCACCACCCCCGACGCCGAGAGCCCGGACGGGCACCCGGTCACCTGGCACTCGGCCGACGTCCGCACCGACGACCTGACCCCCCTCTTCCGGGGCGCGGACTGCGTCGTCCACCTGGCCTGGATGTTCCAGCCCACGCACCGGCCCGAGACCACCTGGGCGACCAACGCGGTGGGCACCCGCCGGGTGCTCGACGCCGTCGCCGAGGCCGGGGTCCCGCACGTCGTGGCAGCCTCCTCCATCGCGGCGTACTCCCCGCGGGTCGACGACTCGCCGGTCGACGAGTCCTACCCGACCGACGGCGCCTCCGCCTCGAGCTACGCCCGGGAGAAGGCGTACGTCGAGCGCCTCCTGGACGCCGCGGCGGGCAGCGGCAGCACCCTCGTCAGTCGGCTCCGGCCGGCGTTCGTCTTCCAGCGGCGCGCCTCCTCCGAGCAGGTGCGGATCTTCGGTGGCGCCTGGGTCCCTCAGGGGCTGGTCCGCCCCGGTCTGATCCCTGTGCTGCCGTTCCCGCGCGACGTCTTCCTCCAGGCGATCCACGCCACCGACCTCGCCGACGCGGTGGCTCGCATCGTGGTGCGCCGCGCGGCGGGGCCCTTCAACCTCTGCGCACCGGGGATCGTGGAGCCCGGTGACCTGGCCGACCTGTTCGCCGCCAAGCACGTCCCGGTGCCGAGGCTCCTGCTCCGCGGCGCCATCGCGGCGGGGTGGCACGCGCACCTGGTCGGCGCGGACCCCCGTCTGTGGGACGCCCTGACCCGGTTGCCGGTGATGTCCCCGGACCGGGCCGTGCGCGAGCTGGGCTGGACCCCCCGGCACACCGCCCAGGAGGCTCTCGCCGAGCTGCTGGTCGGGATCCGCCAGGGGGACGGCCACGGGACCGCTCCCCTCCACCCCGACTGACCGGCCGCGCCCAGCCTGCCCCGACGACCCGAGGAGAGACGATGACCCGCTCCGGCGAGGCACCGCTCCACGTCGACACCGTGGTGCTCGACATCGACGGCACCCTGCTCGACTCCACCTACCACCACACCGTCGCCTGGGTGCGGGCCTTCGCCCGCCTCGGCCACGACGTGCCGGCGTGGCGGATCCACCGGCAGATCGGCCAGGGCGGTGACCGGCTGGTGGCGGCCGCGGCCGGTCAGGAGGTCGAGGAGCGCGACGGCGACGCCGTCCGTGAGGCGTGGGAGGAGGAGTTCGACGCCATCATCGAGCAGACCACCTTGCTGCCGGGCGCCCGCGACCTGCTGGCGGCACTGCACGAGCGCGGCTTCCGGGTGGTGCTAGCCAGCTCGGCGATCCCCCGCCACGCCAAGCACGCCACCGAGCTGCTGGACGCCGAGGACCTCGTCGACGCCACCACCACCGCCGAGGACGCCGAGGAGACCAAGCCCGACCCCGAGCTGCTGGACGTGGCGATCGCCAAGGTCGACGGCAGCCGCGCCGTCATGGTCGGTGACTCGGTGTGGGACGTGGAGGCGGCCAACGCCCGCGACCTGCCCACCATCGGCGTGCTCACCGGCGGCTTCGCCCGCGCGGAGCTGGAGGCCGCGGGGGCCCGGGTGGTCGTCGAGGACGTGGCCGAGCTGGTCGAGCGGCTCGACGAGCTGCTGACGGCCCGGGGTCAGTAGCGGACCGGGACGCCGTACGGGTCGCGGGAGACCGCACCCACCGGCACGACCTCGCGCCCCAGCGGCAGCAGCGAGATCGGCACCATCTTCCAGCAGGCGAGGCCGAACGGGATGCCGATGATCGTGACGCAGAGCAGCAGTCCGGCGAGCAGGTGACCCAGCGCCAGCTCCCAGCCGAAGAAGATGATCCAGAGCACGTTCCCGATCACCGAGCCCGCCCCGGCCTGGGGCTTCCAGATCACCGTGCGGCCGAACGGCCAGAGCACGAAGCCGGCGATCCGGAAGGACGCGATGCCGAACGGGATGGTGATGATCAGCACGAAGGAGATCACGCCGGCCACCACGTAGCCGAGCGCCAGCCACCAGCCGGCGAGGAGAAGCCACAGGACGTTGCCGATCGTGCGCATGATCTCAGTCTGGCACGGTCGTCACGCCTTGCCGGCGAGCTCGTCGTCCACGATGACGGGCCGGCAGGCACGCAGCCCTGCCCAGGTGAACGGCACCGCGGTCGCCGCGAGGAGCACGAGGACCAGGGTCCAGCCTCCGGTCGCCTCGTGGAGCAGGCCGACGAGGACCGGCCCCGCCGCGGCAGCGAGGTAGCCGACGGGCTGCACGAAGCCGGAGAGCTGCGCCGTGACCTCGGGGTGCCGTGTCCTGGCCGGCAGCAGCGCGATGGCCAGAGGGAAGGTGAAGCCCGCCACGCCCAGCATCAGCGCCCACAGCCACGGCACGGTCGCCGGCGCGAGCAGGAGGCCCACGTAGCCGGCGACCAGCAGGACGCCGAAGGAGACGACGTACGGCGAGAGCGAGCGCGCCCGGATGATCAGCGTCGGCATCGCGAGTGCGCCGACGATGCCGATCGCCGCGAGCAGTGCTTGGAGCGTCCCGGCGTAGGTCGGCGTAAGCCCGGCGTCGCGGTAGATCTGCGGCAGCCAGCCCAGCTGGACATAGGCGTGCATCGACTGGATGCCGAAGAGGGCGGCCATCGCGACCGCAGTCGGCGACCTGGCGATCCGGCCGCGAGGGGCCTCCCCCGCTTCGAGCTCTTCGGCGGGTCTGCTTCGCTCGTGGAACGCCAGCCAGCCCCACAGCACCAGAGCCGGGAGGGGCAACAGGCCCCACATGCCCAGCGCTCGGTCGAACCCGCCCAGCGTGGTGGTCAAGGGGGCCGTGAGGAGTGAGCCGAGGGAGCCGCCGACGACGAGGCCGGTGCCGTAGACGGTGGCCAGCCGGACCTGGCTGCTGCCGCCGTAGCGCTTGATCCACGCAGGGACCAGCACGTTGCCCAGCGCCATCCCGGCCAGTGCCACGGTGCTGAGCACCAGGAAGAGCGCCGCCGAGTCGGTGGTGGCGCGCAGGAGCAGGCCCGCGGCAGCAGCCACCAGACCGAGGGCGATGCCGCCCGTGGCGCCGACCCGGCGGGCGAAGCGGACCGCCGTGGCGCCGGCGAGCGCGAAGCACAGGCCGGGCAGACCGGTCAGCAGGCCGATGAGACCGCCGCCCATTCCCAGGCTGGTCCCGACCTCCTCGAGGACCGGACCGATCGCCGACGCTCCTGGACGGAGGTTGATCGACACGAGGACGACCGCGAGCAGCGCGACGCTGCCGCGCACCGCGAAGCGTGGCGGCGCGGGTGGAGTCACTCATCGACCCTACGGCTCGGCAGTCCGCGTAGCCGGTAGGTGCCCGACAGTCGGCGCGAGCTGGCTCAGTCGAGGGAGAGGACCGTCTTGGCACGGGCGTGACCGCTGCCGACGTGCGCGACGGCTGCCGCGGCGTCCTCGAACGGGTACACCCGGTCGACCACCACTCTGAGGTCGCCGGCGTCGATGAGCCGCGCAAGCGCCTGAAGGTCCCGGGTGTGCTGCGTGCTCACCAGCGGCACGAGGCGCTGGCGGAGCACGGACGACCAGAGCATCGCGCGCAACTGTCGGTCGAAGCCCTGGAGGAGCCGCCCCTCGCCCGCCTCGCCACCGACCAGCACCAGCACACCGCGGGGTGTCAGGGCACCCCGGAGCCGGGTGAGCCTCCGGTTGCCGGCGGTGTCGATGACGACGTCGTACGCCGTCTCCGGGGCGGTGGGGTCCGTGCGGGTGTAGTCGATGACCTCGTCGGCTCCGAGCGAGCGCACGAAGTCGGTCTTGCCGGTGCTGCAGACCGCGGTGACGTGGGCCCCGTGGGCCTTGGCGATCTGCACGGCGAAGGTGCCGACGCCGCCACCGGCCCCGAGCACCATCACCCGCCGCCCGTCGAGGTCGCCGGCCTTGCGCACGGCTGCGAGGGCCGTCTGCCCGGAGATGGGCACCGCGGCCGCCTCCTGGAAGGTGAGCGACGTGGGCATCCGCGCCACCTTGCCAGCCTTGGCCACCGCGTACTCGGCGTAGCTGCCCCGACCGGTGCCGAAGACCTCGTCGCCGACGGCCAGGTCTCGCACCCGGGATCCGACGGCCGTCACGACGCCGGCCAGGTCCAGGCCGGGGACGGGCTGTCTCGGTCGGCGCAGGCCGAAGCCGAGCCGGATGGCGTACGGGAGGCCGGTCACCACGTGCCAGACGCCGGGATCGACCCCGGCGGCCATGACCTGGACCAGCACCTCGTCGTCGCGCGGTGCCGGGACGGGGGCGGACCCCACCCGCAGGACGTCGGGCGGGCCGTAGCCGTCCTGGACGATCGCCTTCATCATGCGTCCTCCTCGGTGCCGGGGTAGTCGAAGACGTCGGTGAGCGGCACCCCGAAGACGGCCGCGATCTGGAAGGCCATCTCCAGGGACGGCGAGTAGCGGCCCTGCTCGATGGCGATCACGGTCTGGCGCGTGACGCCGAGCCGACGAGCGAGCTCCGCCTGGGTCACGTCCCCGTGGGCGGCCCGCAAGGCCCGGATCGAGTTGGTGACCCGGGTGGGCCTCACCATGCGTGGAACCCCCGGCGGTAGGCGACGATCCTCGCCGCCGAGGCCACCACTGCGGAGAGCGTGAACCCGAGGTAGAGGACGTTCGCGATCCAGAACGTGTCCCAGTCCGCCAAGGACATCGCCAGCGCGACGACGCCCCCGAGGACCACGAAGGCCTGACCGACGTGGTGACCGGCCCGGTGGATCTCCACGTCCCGCCGGTCCTTGCGGTCGTCGGCGTCAAGCCCGAAGCCCGCCACGATCTCGAGGACGATGCTCGTCACGATCGCGCCGCCCACGCTCCAGAGCAGGGCTGCGGCGTAGGGGACGGTCGCCGCCGACGCCTCGGCCAGCGCCGGACCCACCCGGCCGAGGTAGACGGCGTAGGCGGTGAGCGCCACCGTCGCCATGATCCAGGCCCGCTTCTCCTCGTACGCCACGCGTCCCTCCGGTCCCCAGCATCGTGTCAAAGATGTTTGACACGAGAAACGTAGGGACGACGGCGGGAGATGTCAAACATTCTTTACGTACGCCAGAGGATGAAGGCGTCGCCAAGGCGACCTGGGCCTGCCAGCGTGCTGACCATGCTGGGACTCGAAGCACCGCTCAGCAGGCGTAGCCCAACTCGCCGTCGACGCTCCACATGGGTCCCCGCAGGATCGCCGACTCGCCGTCCCATCTCAGGTCGGCGGTGCCGTAGGCGAACGGCTTCTCCCCGTCGTCGGTCACGAACTCCCCCACCCGGCGGGCGAGACCCGTCGTCCCGCGGAGCAGGTAGACGGCACCGTCGCCGTACATGAAGAAGGCGTACTCCGCCACCACGACCCGACAGCCCTGCGGCGAAGCGGCGGGCGGCAGGGAGTAGGTGGTGAGCACGGCCGCCGAGGCGGTGCTGAGCAGTCCCGCGACCAGCACCAGCACGGTGACGAGCAGGGGGCCCCGCGGTGCGCGCGGCGTCTCCCTGCGACGAGCGAGGCGGCGGGTCACCAGGGCGGCGACGGCCAGCAGCACCGCCAGCGCAGAGAGCGGGACCACGACGCCCCGCACGACCAGGAGGAGTCCGAGCCGGGGTAGCAGGAGGCACCCGACCCCGCAGCAGGCGAGGACGAGCTCCCGTGACCTCCACGAGCGGTTCTGGTCGGCGCCTGTCTCGGTCTCCCCCACGACGGGAGCATTCCATGCCCACGCCCGACCGGCTTCTGTCCCGGTGACGATGGGACGGCCTGCCTGGGGACCGCGTCCACTCTGACGGGCTCGCGCGGGAGAGCCGCCCTCCTCGATGTCCGCGCCTGCACGCGTTCCTGCGCCAGTCACGGGACCACGATCACTGGGCGGCCGAGGAGCGGCCTATCGGTGCCGGCAGTCCGGTTCGATCCGCTGCCCACCACGCGCTCGTAGGTGCTCGAATCCGGGGATTCCGGCGAGCGACGAAGGCGTGGGACCTTCAGCCCGGCACGCCGGACCGCACCACGGTCTCGGTCTGGTCCGTCGCCGCCCAGGTGCCGAGGAGGTCGAGCGCATCGGCCGACGGCGAGCCGGGCTCGACGGCGTACGCGTAGAGCCAGCTCTCGCCCTCGGCGACCTGCAACGCCTCGACGTGGGTGACGAGGTCACGTGCTGCGCACCGTCGTGGACACCAACGCCCTCGGAGCGGTGCGCGTGACGAACGCCGCCCTCTCCCTGCTCACCCGGGCGCCGTCCCCGCGCATCGTCAACGTGTCGGGCAACATGGCCTCGCTCGCGCTGTGCACCGGCCCGGTCATGGCGGCGTACGCGGCTTCCAAGACCATGCTCAACAGCCTCACCGTGCAGTACGCCCGACGGTTCGAGGGCAATCCCATCCTCATCAACGCCTGCTGTCCCGGCTACGTCGCGACCGACTTCACCGGGCACCTCCCGGACCGCACGCCCGAGCAGGGCGCGGCCGTCGCCGTCCGTCTCGCCACGCTCCCGGACGACGGCCCTCGCAGGGGCTTCTTCGACGACGGCGGGGTGGTCCCCTGGTGACCTGGCCCCGCGTCGGACGCGTGATCTGCTGTCGAGCGCGGTGAGCCGCGGCGAGATACCCGCACCTGGTTCGCCTCCTAGGTCCGTCGGTGGAACCTGATGTCGCCGCCTGCGTGGCGGTGGGTGGTGTAGCCGGGGTCGTGGGCGCGGTGGTGGTGCCAGGGGCAGAGGAGGACGAGCTCGTCGAGGTCGCTCCTCCCGCCGCCGGCCCAGGGGTTGTCCCCGCCGTGGTGGGCCTCGGACCAGGTCGCCGGGACCGTGCAGCCGGTGGTCTGGCAGGTGTGGTGGGTGAGCATGTGGGCGTCGCGTTGCCAGGGCTTGAAGAACCGGGTCGCCCTGCCCATCGCCAACGGCACACCCTCGCTGTCGAGGACGACGGGGACGATCTCGGCCTGGCAAGCCAGCCGCCGCACGTTGTCAGGGGTGACCTCGGAGAGGTCCTCACCGTTTGTCAGGATCCGGCCTGTGCCAGTGCCTGTGCCCGTGCCGAGCTGGCCGCGGAGCGTCTCGTAGTCGATAGTGACCAGGACCTTCGTCGCGGCACCACCGTGGGCGGGGATCCGTGTGGGGTCGGCGGCTTCGAGGAACGCGCAGAACGCCATCCCGTGCAACCGCTCCTGTGGGAGCCGGACCCCGGTGGCCGGATCGACGTGGGAGAAGGGGTGCAATCCGGTGGCGGCGCCGGTGGTCTTGCCGTCGTCCTGGATGGGTGAGGTCCACGCCTCCAGGTAGGTCTTCAACCGCGCCGCCGCATGGTCGGGGATCACCCCCGACAAAGTCGACGCGCCGTCGCCGCGGCGGCGGATCGTCAGCCTGGTCGCCGCCTGGGCGCGTTGCTCGGCTCGTTCCAGCAGCTTGCGTTCGTGGTCCTCACACGTCTCCGGGGCGACGGTCTGGAGGATCTTCGCCCCGAGGGCTTCGAGCTCGCGGGGGTTGAACCGGGTGCAGGCGTCCACGAGGTGTGCCTCGGCGCGGGCGAGCACGTCGGCGGGTACTTCTTCGCCGGGCAGTGGGTCGACCAGCAGGTCGTCGAGGGCCTTCACGATCACTCTGGCCTGCGGCAGGTTCACTGCCCCCGACGTGAGGCCGGCACCGACCAGGTGCCACCGGGACGAGACCGCGTCGGCGAGCTTCTCCGCGGCCCGTCCTGCGGCGTACCCCGTCCTCGCCCGGGCGTCCAACCAGCCGGCGACTGACCTCGCCCCGTCGGTCTCGGCCACCCCACCCGAGGTGCCGACGGTGCCGATGACCCGCATCCGCAGCGCCTCGACCCCGTCGACCAGGCGGGTCAGGTCCAGCAACGCCTCTCGCTGCGCGGCAGCGGACAGGTACATCGGGTCCACATCCCTGGCCAGGTCCAGAGCCGCGTCGATCAACCCCACCGCACGCGTGATCGGGTGGTCACCACTCGCCTGCTGCCACATCCCCGGACCCCCGTCCACGTCGTACCGGAGGACCCCGATGCCCTCCCGAAGCCCTCAGTCAACCGACCCCCACCGACACTTCTGGACTGGCAGAGCGCCCAATCTCAAAGAGTGGGCACCTGTTCGAAAACAAGCGCGACGCCGTCCCGGTCCCGCCCGGCGGACTCAGGCGCTCGGTCGACAAGCCGAGTCAAGGCACGACCGGGAGCGCGCGCCCGGGACCGGCTGGCCGGCGGCGGTGGCCGGGACCGCACGGACGGGAAGACCGGCAACCTGGACTACTGCGACGCGGAGGTCACCCGGCGCTGCGAGCGCGGCTGACCGTCGCCCTCCTGGACCCGACCGCATGTGGGTGGGCCATCTCAGGCATCCGGCTGGAAGTCGAGGCGCATGACGACGCGGCGGGGTGTGGGTCGGCTGACCTCGCGGAACCCCGCGGCGGCGAGCGTGTCGTAGGTGCCGACGTGGAGCTCTTCCGCGATCGCGCCCGTGGTGGTGCGCCCCGGGTAGCCCTCGAGGGCCCGAGCACCGTTCGCTCGGGCGAAGCTCACGGCGGCTCGGGCCAGAGCGCGGCTCACCCCACGTCGCCGGAACCCGGCCCGAGCGAAGAGACAGGTCACCGCCCAGACATGCTCGTCGTCGGGGTCCTCGGAGCGACCCGCCCAAGGCACCTTGTAGGCGCGGATCAGGCCGTCGTAGCGGGAGCGCGGCTCGACCGCGCACCAGCCGACGGGCTCGGCGTCGAGGTAGGCCACCAGACCGCTGGTCGCGTCGGACCCCGGGTTGCCGCAGCTGGTCTGCTGACGCAGACGATCCGCGCGCACTTCGGCCGGTACCGAACTGAACGACTCGCCCCGCGCGAGCTTGTACCGCTGGCACTGGCACCGGGATGCCACGCCTCGCGTCCCGAAGAGCGCCTGCAGGTCCTCGGCATCTGCTTCGTTGGCAGGAGTCTGGATCGCCATGGCACTGGCCCAGCACACCGACGTGCTGCTGCTCGACGAGCCGACCACGTTCCTCGACGTCAGCCACCAGATCGAGGTGCTCGACCTCCTCACCGACCTCAACCGCAGCCGCGGCACCACCATCGTGATGGTGCTCCACGACCTCAACCTCGCTGCCCGGTACGCCGACCACCTCATCGCCCTCGCCGACGGACGTCTCTACACGGCGGGCGATCCGCGCGAGGTGCTCACCGAGCAGATGGTCCGAGAGGTCTTCGGCCTCGACTGCGGCGTGATCACCGACCCGCTCTCAGGACGCCCCCTGATGCTGCCCATCGGCCGACACCATGTCGAGGTCCCCCATGCCTGATGACCGCTGTCATTCCTGACGTGCAAGATCCTCGCTACTCGGCAGAGTCTTGATGCGGTGGGCGGGTCTCCTCGCGCCATTCGCGGCGGAAAGACGCACCGGCGCTCGACCCTGGCGGCGCATAGCGGACGTTCGTAGCGGGCCTACGAAGACGCTCGTAGCTCGTGCCTCAAGGCCATCGCGTCATCCCAGATCAATGAGCGCAGCTCGGTCAGCCGGTCATTGACCGTCGATTCCTGGTCCGGTTCGACGGCGTGACCGTTGACGCTCAGGATCCAGAGGTCGTTGAAAGTTCCCATGCCGCCGAATGCACCAAGCACACGATCGAAAGCGGCAGCGTCGTTGTTATGCAGCGCAGCGCGGCACGAAGTAGCCCACTTGAACCAGTGACTTTCGCCGTGGTTAAGCAGCAGGTTCACGGTCTCATCCAAGTTATTGATGAGCCGCGCCAGACGAGCATCGAAGTCCGGGTCCGTCACGCTCGGCAGCCTAATCGCGGAAACCGACAGGCGGATCCGTGCGTCCAAGGCGGCGGAATGACGGCACCGCTCTGGCAACCAAGGAGCGAGCGCCGTCCATCTTGATCAGCACTCGAAACTTAGGGGCCAACACCTGTTTCCTAGCGCGCGGCCACGAGTTGCCCGATGGCGTCGCGCGACCAAACCTGGCCCGCCGCATCACGAAAGTGGACTTCGACCCGCAACTCCGAATGGTCCACCTCGCCCTGTGTCCGGTGGTGGGGCCTTGCACCGAGATTGAGATCCACGGGCAAGCTGTCCTGACTCGGAGGCAGGTACGCGAGCCGCTCGGTCCCTATCAGACGCCGATCTCGACCGACAGAAGTCTCATCCATGAGGACGAGCCAGAAGTCGACCTCAACTTCGGTCGCCGGCAACGGTGAGGCGTTCCGTAGCAACGCGTGCGCACCGACGATCGCTTCAGGGTCATCCTCCATATAACCGTCTTCGTTGGGTGGTCTCGTCCCTAGCGACAACCCGGCTGGCCATGCTGCGATCAGCGCCGCGTGCGACGCTCGTTGACCTTCCTCCCACCGCTGCTCTCGCTGCGATTCGAGTCCGAAGGCTCGAGCCGCATAAAAGCCTGCAACAATGGCAGCACCCACACCGACTAGCGTCGCCCAGGCTTCCAGCCAAGACGGGAATTCTGATGCCGACCGGCCGGTCAAGCGCCAGCTCGCCCAGGACAGCGCACTAGTCAGCAGCACTCCCGCAAAGGCGCTCAAGAGAATCTTGCGGGGTCCCCAGCCATTCGGTGTCGTCACCCCGCCATCATGTCTCAACCCGATCCACGCGGGCGGCACACTTGGCGCCCCAACGAGCGAAAACTCGTTCGATTCGGCCAACCAGCAACTCACGCGGCGCAATGACGCGCGTTGGACGCCAAGTGAATGTAGGAGGATGACGCCGGGCCGTCGTCAGCGGCGCTTCCTCTTGATTCGCTTGCCGCGGAGCTGTTTTGTCGCGCGACTGGCGCTCGGCGGAGGACTGGTGAAGGTGGAGGCGAGGCTGCGCAAAGGGCTGATCTCGACAGCCGCATCGCGCTGCGCGGATCGTGGCTCTGGCGTGCCCCGGAACCGCGAACCGAACAGGCTCCCGTCCGGGCGGTACAGAAGAAGCATCGATCTGCTCGAGTGCGTTTGGTACTGCTTGTCGTCGACGTAGTGCGTCAAGTGGTCGGCCTCCGCTCCCTTAGGCACGGCGGCGGCGGTGAGCAACCACGAGCCGTATGACGTCGTTCCGTGTGTTGTCAGGCTGCGCTCTCTGGTGCCTTTCCGAGCCGCGCGACACTGCGCCTTCAAGTCTCGTCCGATCTTCTGCTGTGCGCGCCCGCTCAGCCCTACTAGGTCTGCCCCGAATCGGAGCCATCCGGGTGTCATCGACGCTTCACTCGCGTTCAGGTACTGCTCGACCCAACTCTCTTCTCGCCGAACTGGCTTCGGAGAGGCGATCTGGGAATGGCCCTCCTCCCCGTATATCCAAGCGTCGAGGTCGTCGGTGAGGGTCCCGAGGTGAACTCGCTTCTGTTCGTCGAAGCGTCGTTGGTCTGCAGGTTTTACTGCGCGGTCGAATGGGAGCTGTTCGGCTACCTCGGCTGGATCGGGATCGAAGTACATACCACCGGTGATGAACCACATAAGGACGTCGAGTTCGTCGGCTCCGCTCAGCATGGTGGCGAGTTTCCGACCGCGACGGCGCCTGACGAAGTCCAAAAACTGCGCGGGGTGGTTAAGCACCTTCGCAGTTATAAGAAGGTCGTGGAGGCTGACGATCCAAGGTATCTCCGCGCCGGCGATGATGTTCTTCTCGGCGAGCTCGTTCATGGACAGTGACAGCGGCCCCATGTCGTCGAGCATCACGATGATGGAGTGGATCTCTGCGGCGCTGGAAAGGTCGATCCAATCGCCGTCGGCGCTCCAGACTCCGCCGTTTGCTCGTATCAGTTGGGCTAAGCGCCGTGCTTGATCGTTTCCTTCGGTGAGGGTCTTCTCAAGGTCGGCGGCGAGCCTCTTGGCATGACCTCCGCGCGCCTTATCCGTGACTGTTCCGGCTTTGACCTCGACGCAGAAGGCGACGTCGTCGACGAGTAGGAGAACGTCCGACTCGTACGTGCGACCTGGCAGCTTCGTTGGATCGCTGTCGCACGTGAACTCGGAGACCTTGCTGAGGTCTTCCGGTCCCAAGTACTTCTGGCCCTCCCACTTTGGCGCTGTGTCGCCGAGAAGTCCCGTGAGCGCGGCCGCCGCGCTCGTCTCGGAGAACGACGCGCGATGGCGCACATACTTCGCCCACGCTTTGGCGGCTGGCCCGCCTCGTTGACCAGCGAGGTTGAGGCCCCGTTCGATGTTGCGCCGCATCTCGTCTTCACCGAGGAAGCCGTTGAGCATCAGGTAGCCGTCGTCGTCCGCTATCGAGCCCCAAGGGGCCGGGATCTGTCCGTCTACGAACGCGCGGACCGGGTTCGGTGCGACATCGCTTGGTCGCCTGACGCTGAAGAAATCCAAGATGCTCTTGGTGGTGCGGAGATCCACGTCGGTCCGGCTGGCGATGTCGTCAGGTGTCGCGCTGCCGAACAGGCGACATTCGTTGAGCATGAGATTCATGTCGGCGAGGAACGCGTCGCGGTCGAGACGGTCCAGTCCGCCCGGGGTCCGAGCAGCGTCGCCGACCCGGTCTCGTGCGCCGAAGAAGCGCTCGTTGAGCAGGTCGAGAGCCGCCTTTCGGACTGAACGAACCTGCTCCAGCGTGAAGCCGAGCGTTGCACTGAGGATGGCGTCGACGGCCTTGCTGCCGAGCGCCCCGGTATTCAGTTGCGTGGCGATGGAGTCGTATTGGCGTCCACGGACGGTTTGTTCGTAGGCCAAGAACTCGCCTGCCAGAGGGCCGAGTGCTTCGTCCAGCTGGTTGCCCTGGATCACTGCCAGCGTGTTCGCGGCTCGGATGATCGTCGTGGCATGAGTTATTGCAGCACCGATGTCTGGTTGTCCGGAGTTGACTCCCGTCAGTGGTTGACGGGGGAGTCCCATCCCGAGAAGCGCTAGGGCGATGACGTCTTGTACCGCTTGGGAGGTCTCAATCTGTGTCTCACTCTCCTTTAGTCCGGTGAAGTCGAACGGCCCCACTGCGGTGCGCACGAATGAAAGCGTGTCGAAGGAGTCGTAACCCTCGAGGACGGCTTCCAACCTGCTGATGGCGTCGCCAACCTGGTTGTTGAGAAGAGTGAGGATGTCGGTATGCGCCGAGACTCCGTCAACGAGGCTGGCGTAGTAGGTCTGCGCGCGGGCGAGATTGTGCAGGCCAGCGCCAATGATTCGGGTCGGTTCGCTTTCCACGGCTCCAGTGTGGACACCAGCACCGACAGACGTCGGAGCCAAACTAGCTTCGGCAGTTAAAATGAAGGAGCACTGAGGGATCCGCGCCTCCGCCAACGACATCGCCCCTTCGCGCCAGGAATCCCCCGATCGGGGCGACGGCGTCTCGCATGTCCGGATGAAGGGCCTCACGGCGCGACCATGCTTGGATCCCGTTCGATCGCGCCCAGGGACGTGCCTCCAACGGATGGAGCGCGGTGGACCACCGACAACGGAACGCACGCGAGGCACAGGGCTCGAGGTGCGTCGATATCGCACTTCTCACCCCGTCGTCGGACGGGTCTAAGTCTGGAGGCATCCACAGGGCGTTGGGGATCTCGGTGTGCATGGACACGAGGCGCAGGCGCGTTGGTTCGTGTAGTTCGCGGCGTAGCGGTTCTTCGACGCATATGGAGGCGCTGCATTCTGGGCGGAAAGAAGCGGCCACTTCGACCCCCCACGGGCTCGAAACAGCGGCGTTCCGTCGGTCAGGGCCTCAACACCTCGCGCTGCGCCGCGATGATCGCACGGCCGCACGGTCAGCGTTCAGCTGATCGAGCACCTTCGTGACGGTGGCACAGTTGCGCATGGTGCAGACCGGTGCGAGCGCTGATGACAGTTCCGGCATCCCGACTCCCCTTGGCTCTCGCCCGTTGTCCGGCAGCGGCGACAGCTTCCGCCGCTTCGGGGCCGCCCCAGCGAGTGCTCGACGGTCCCCTTCTCCAGGTCATCTGCCAGCTTCGCCACGTCGGGCTCCGAGGCGGCAACCGCGCTCCTGCCGTGGCGAGTCGGGGCTCGGGACAGTCCCGATACCGCTACCTCCCCAGCCGGGGGGCGCGGACGAGCCGCGCGTTGACCGCCCGTTTCGATCCGTCTAGGGTTCGCCGGATGCCTCCCGCCCAGCAGCGACGTCCCGACGTCACCCAGCTCGAGCTCGTCGGCGGAGTGGAGAAGCGTGAGATCGTGCTGACGCCGTACGACGACAGCTGGCCGGTGACCTTCGACGAGCATCGGGCCCGGATCCGAGCGGCCGTCGGCGACCACGCCGTGCAGGTGGAGCACATCGGCTCCACCTCGGTGCCGGGGCTGGCCGCCAAGCCGATCATCGACATCCTCCTGGTGGTGCCCGACATCACCGCCGAGGAGGACTACCTCGACCCGCTGCTCGCGACCGGCTACGAGCTGCGGACCCGAGAGCCGGGCCACCGGCTGGTGCGGACACCCGGACGGGACGTCCACGTGCACGTCCTGGAGGTCGGCGACGGCGCCATCGACGACTACCTCATGCTCCGCGACCGCATGCGCCGAGACGAGGGCGACCGGGCGCTCTACGAGGAGACCAAGCGAACGCTGGCCGCTCAGGACTGGCCCGACATGAACGCCTACTCCGACGCCAAGACCCAGGTGATCACCGAGATCATGTCCCGGGCGCGCTAGCCGGCGATCGCGACCAGGGGGCGGACGAGCGGCGCGCGCCGGTCAGTCCGTCAGCGCCTCCCGCTGGGCAGCGACGATCGCGGCCGCCGCCGCCCGGGAGTCCCGCGCGAGATACGGAATCCCGAGGAAGCCGTGCGGCATCCGGTGGAACTCCTCGACCCGCACGGGTACGCCCGCGGCGGCCAGCCGCTCGGCGTACCGCAGGCCGCTGTCGCGCAGCGGGTCCCGCCCGGCCAGCACCACCAGTGCGGGCGGCAGCCCGGAGTGGTCGGGCGCCAGGATCGGCGAGAGCCGCCAGTCGTCGGCGTCGGCACCGTCGTCGACGTAGTGGCCGTGGAAGACTTCGAGGTCCTCGTTGCTCAGCACCACGGCACGGGTGTTCTCCTGGTAGGAGCGGTCCTCCGTCAGCGCCTCGGTCAGGTCGGTGGCCGGGTAGATCAGCGTCTGGTGCCTGATCGGCGGCCCCCCGGCGTCCCGGGCCATCAGGGTGGTGACCGCGGTCAGGTTGCCGCCGGCGCTGTCGCCCATCACGGCCAGCCGACCGGGGTCCGCGCCGAGCTCGCCGGCCTGCGCGTGGGTCCACTCCAGCGCCGCCCAGCAGTCCTCCACCGCGGCCGGGAACCGGTGGGTCGGCGCGAGCCGGTAGTCGACGGCCACCACGACGGCACCCACGCCGGCGCTGACCCGGCCGTGCAGCCAGTCGCCCTGCCGGGCGCTGCCGAGGGAGAACCCGCCGCCGTGGAAGGCCACCACCACCGGCAGCGTCCCGGTGGCGCCGCGCGGCCGGTAGATCCGCAGCGGCAGGTCGCCCTGCGGCCCGGGCAGGGACGCGCTCTCCACCTGGACGCTGCGCGGCCGTCGGCCCAGCACGAGGTCGGCGGGGCCGTACTCGGGGAGCACCACCTGCTGCACCCGGGCCAGCGTGGCCTCGTCCATGTGGGCGACGGAGAAGGCCCGGCCCCGCCGCATCACCGCCCCGACCAGCCGGACCCCGAGCGGCATCCGGGGCGGGTGCGGGGAACGCGGGAGGGTGGCGGTCACCTCTCCATGCTGCCGGGGGCGGGCAAGGACGAGGCGCGAGCTCAGGCGAGGAGCTGGTGGCCCAGCCACTCCCCCGCGGCGAACCCGGGCGGGATCGCGAACTCCGCCGACCCGACCGCCGTCGTCCACTCGTTGAGCGCGTCACCGGCGTCCATCATCTGCTGGATCGGCACGAACTGGCCGGACAGGTCGCGCTGGAAGCTCTGGAAGATCAGTCCGGTCTCCGACGTGCCGCCGGCGCCCACCAGCTCGTAGTTCGCCCCCTTGCGGAAGAGGCGTCGCCCGCCGTTGGTCGACGGGTGGGCGCGCCGGGCGTGCGCCTGCTCGGCGATCACCCAGCGACCGTCCCGCCGCGCCACGAGGTCGACGTCGGTGAGCTCGGCGCCCCCGCTCAGCGGAGCGCCGTCGTCGAGCCGCCGACCCACCGACTCCTCCTGCTCGCCCCGGGTCAGCTCGTCCCAGGTGGGCAGGTCCATCCGGATCCGCCGGACCACCAGGGTGGTGCCACCGGCCCACGGACCACGGTCGATCCACACGGTGGTGTCGAAGAGGTCGCTGCCCGGCTTGGGGTTGGCCGAGCCGTCGACCTGGCCGAAGAGGTTGCGGCCGGTGATCGGGCGCCCCTGCTCGTCCCGGCCGCGCCAGGCGCCCTGCTGTCGCCACCGCAGGGTGGCGAAGGGGCCGGCGTCGGCGACCAGCCGGCGTACGGCGTGACCCACGGTGGTCGCGTCGGCGCCCGACACCAGCAGCAGCAGGTCGCCGCCGGACCACTCCTCCTGGAGCCGGTCGTGCTTCATCGCGGGCACCCGGGCGAACCCCTCGGGCGCCGCGATCCCCCACTCCTCACCCACCACGCCCGGGCCCAGCCCGACGGTGATGGTGAGGTCGGCGACCGCCGCCAACCAGGGGGCGGTGTCGCCGGGGGTGCCCCGGCCCGCCGTCAGCGACTCGACGTCTCCGGTCCAGACCCGCATCAGCCTGGCCAGCGCGCTCCGGTCCCGGCTGCGCCGCAGCTCGGGGCGCAGGTCGAGGGCGACCAGCTCGGTGACCGCGGTCGGGTGCGCGGCGACCCCCGGCTGGTGCACGCCGTACGGCGAGACCACCCGCGGCAGCCCCTCGGGGCGGGCGGGCTTGGCCGGGGTCTCCTCCAGCGCCTGCGCGCCCACGACCCCGGCCCCTGCGCCGGCCGCCGCGCCGGCCACGGCCGTCCCGACGTAGCCCAGCAGGCGACGCCGGCCGAGCGACGGACTCACGACTGCTCCTCCCCCGAGTCGTGCTCGTCGCCGTGCCCGTCGCCGTGCCCGTCGCCGTCGTCATCGCCGTGCTCGTCGCCGTGCTCGTGGTCGCCGTGGTCGTGGTAGTTGCCGTCCTCCTCGGTGAAGGCCTTCACCGGAGCGGTCACGCTCACCTGCGAGCCGTCGGAGAGCTCGAGCACCAGCTCGACCTCGTCGCCGGGGGCGAGCTCCTCGCTCAGCTCCATCAGCATCACGTGGTGGCCACCGGGCTGGAGCAGCTGCCCGCGGCCGGGCTCGAGGGTCAGCTCGTCGATCTTGCGCATCCCCATCTCGCCGTCGACCGCGGCCATCTCGTGGAGCTCGCCACGGCCGGCGAACCCCGCGGAGGCGCCGGTGACGGTGATCGCGGCGTCGCCCTCGTTGTCGAGCGTCATGAACGCCGCGGTCATCGTGGCGTCCTTGCTGCCGGTGGTGGCCCGGACCCACGGGTCGGCCACGACGAGGGAGTCCGCCGCCTCCGCGGCCTCGGCGGTGGTCCCGGAGTCCGCAGAGTCTGCGGAGTCCTCACCGCAGGCCGCCAGCCCGGTGCCGAGCAGCAGGGCCAGGGCGACGGCCGGGACGAGGGAACGGGACGTGGTACGGCGGGTGGTGCGGGTGGACAGGTGCTTCATCGGGGTGCTTCTCCTCGCGACTGCGGGCGGACGGGGGCTCCCGACCGAGAGGGGTCGGGGCGTGCGTGCCCGACCACGGTGGGGGGTCAGGCGGCGAGGAGCAGCGGTGGACCGCGCCGGCGCCTGGACTCCAGGTGGACGACCTGCGGTCCGCAGACCTGGGGGGCCTCGGAGCGGAGCGCGGCCCGGGCCAGCCGGATGCCACGACGCACGCCGTCGGCGACGAGCACCAGGCCGGCCGCCGCGACCGTCACCCGCGCCCCGGCCGCGAGCACCAGCAGGAGGCGCCACAGGGCGCCCTCCCCGACCGCGAGGAAGAGGCCCAGCACGACCGCTCCGCCCAGGTGGGCCAGGAGCATCAGCGGGCCCTGCGCGACCAGGTGGTCGAGCTGGTGGGTCAGCCAGCCGGTGGGCGCGCCGAGGCCTGGCGCGTCCGCGGCCGGCGCGGCGTAGGTGGCGGTGTAGTGGTCGAAGAGGTTGCCGGTGCGGGCCGTCCCGGCCGGAGCCACGACCGGGGCCACGACCGGGGCCAGGACCTCGGCGGGGCCGGCGGCGGGGCCGTCCCCTCGGTGCCCGGCGAGCGCGGAGAGGAGCCCGTGCGCCAGCGTCTGCCCGGCGACCACCATCAGCACCAGCGGCCCTGCGGTACGCCGGACGCGCAGGAGTCGGGAGGCGGCGAGCACGGCGCCGGTGAGCAGCAGCACGAGCACCGCCGGATGCGGCAGCCGACCACCCCCGGCGAGGTGGGAGACGGTGCCGGTCGCGAAGACGGCGCCGCCGAGCACCGCGGACCTGCCCCAGAGCGCCGAGCGGCTCGGGGCCGGCACGAGCGCGGTGGCCTCCACGGAGGTCAGCGTAGCGGCGCCGTCGACCTCGAAGGGTCCCGCCGGGAGACCCGTGCCGAGGGTCACACGGGGGCCGCCGGCGTCAGCGCTTGAGCACCTCGGTGACCGCGTCCCGGGTCCGGTCGATCAGCGACGCGATCGGCCCGGCCATCAGGTTGGTGGTCATGGAGCTGCCGACCGACGGGTGGGGGTGGGTCGGAGCGAGCGCCGACGCGACCTTCACCGCCGTGGCCATCCGTTGCAGCTGCCTCGCGTCGGTCCCTGACTGGAGCAGCGGGAACTCCTCGCGCTCCTCGGCGGCGGCGTGGTCGAGCACCGCCTTCTCCAGGGCGGCCAGGCCGTCGGCGAAGCCCGGGTCGCTCACCTTCATCCCGTCGAGCTCGGCGAGGAGCTTCTTGGAGGCGGTCTCCTCCTCGAGCCGGGCGTCGACCACGTCGTTGCCCCCCTCGGTCATCCGGACCCACGGGTGGGTGATCAGCTCCTCGGCGGTCTCGTGGACGGCCAGCAGCCGACGCAGCCGCTCGAAGTTCTCCTGCTGCTCCTCGCCCGTGGAGGTCCGGACGGCGGCGAAGAGGTCTCGGATCTGCTGGTGCTGCTCGAGGAGGAGGCTGACGACGTCGGTGGAGTCTGCGGTGGTGGCCACGTGGGGTCCTCTCAGGCTTGTCGGCTCGCCCCCCGACGTACCCACCCGCTCCGTGGGCACGCGGGTGAGTCCGGCCACCCCGTCCCCCACGGCTCGATCCGGCCTATGCCGTGGCCGCCGCCCGCAACCGGGCCTGGTAGGCGACGTACCGGTCCCGGGCCTGCGCCGCCGGCCACTCCGGCGGGAGCAGCTCCACCGGGAGCAGGGGGTCCTCGGCGAGCAGCCGCACCAGCCCTGCGGCCACCGCCAGGCGGCGCGCGGGGTCGGGCGTCTCCTCCAGGGACGCCAGCGCCCCGCGGACCGAGGCCGCCCACCCGTCGAGGTCCCACAGCTCGGCGGCCAGCCGGGCGGGATCCTCCACCGGCGCCACCCGCAGCCCGCGCAGCCCGTCGCCGCTGCCCGGCCCGGGGCCGGGGCGGGCCAGGTTGGCCGGGCGCATCCACACCCCCTCGCGCAGCTCGGCCAGCCTCGCCGCGGCGAGCCGGGCCCGGGTGTCGGCCCGCTCCCGGCTCGGACGTCCGCCGCCGGTGACGACGACCATCTCCCAGGCGCCGTCCCAGTCGATCCGGGAGTCCTGCTCCTCCTGCCGGCGCCGACGGGCCAGCAGCCGCTCCCCCAGCTGGTACGCCGGCCCCGCGCGCCGCAGCTCCCCGGCGGCCACCGCCCGGCTCAGCGCGACCCGCACCGTGGCCTCGCCGATCCCCAGGTGCTCCCCGCACCTGACCAGCTGCCGGGGGGTCAGGCCCGCCGCAGGCGCCCCGAGCAGCAGGCTGAGCAGGGCCGAGCGGGCCGAGAGCGTCCTGGGCTCCGGCACGGGCGGGTCCTGCGGCTCGGAAGGCTGTCGCATCATTACATTTCAGCCTACAGTCGTTCGACGAGACGTAATGTGGCGACGTAGGCGCGTCGCCGCACGGAGGGAGCGACGATGGCAGCCACGCACGAGGTGACCAACCAGGTCCCGCCGCTGGAGGGGCACGACACCAGCGCGGACCCGGCACTGCGCGAAGGGCTGGAGCGCGAGGGCGCCGGCTGGGCCCTGGAGGAGGTCTCGACGCTGGGCCGCCTCGCCGGCACCGCCGAGGCCCAGGAGCTGGGTCGGCTCGCCGAGCAGCACTCCCCCGTGCTCCACACCCACGACCGCTACGGGCACCGGATCGACCAGGTCGTCTACGACCCGAGTTACCACCAGCTGATGCGGACAGCCGTCGAGCACGGCCTGCACGCCGCCCCGTGGGCCGACAACCGCCCCGGCGCCCACGTCGCCCGGGCGGCGAAGTTCATGGTGTGGAACGTCGACGCCGGCCACGGCTGCCCGGTCTCGATGACCTACGCGGTGGTCCCGGCGCTGCGCGAGAGCCCGGGGCTCGCCGCCCGGTTCGAGCCGCTGCTGACCTCCCGCGAGTACGACCCGTCCCTGCGCGACCCGGAGACCAAGCGCGGACTGGTCGCGGGCATGTCGATGACCGAGAAGCAGGGCGGCTCCGACGTCCGGGCCAACACCACGACCGCGACCCCGCAGGCCGACGGCACCCACCGGCTGGTCGGGCACAAGTGGTTCACCAGCGCCCCGATGTCCGACTTCTTCCTCACCCTGGCCCAGGCCCCGGGCGGGCTCTCCTGCTTCCTGGTGCCCCGGGTGCTCCCCGGCGGCGAGCGCAACCCGCTGCGCCTGATGCGGCTCAAAGACAAGCTGGGCAACCGCTCCAACGCCTCGTCCGAGATCGAGTACGAGGGCTCGGTCGGCCACCTGGTCGGCGAGGAGGGCCGCGGCGTGCGCACCATCGTGGAGATGGTCAACATGACCCGGCTCGACTGCGTGATCGGCTCGAGCATGGCGATGCGCAGCGCCCTGATCCGCGCCACCCACCACGCCCGCCACCGCTCCGCCTTCGGCCGCCCGCTGATCGACCAGCCACTGATGCGCAACGTGCTCGCCGACCTGGCCGTCGAGTCCGAGGCCGCGACCACGGCCATGATGCGGCTGGCCGGCGCCACCGACCGCGCGGGGCGCGGCGACGAGGGCGAGGCGGCGCTGCGCCGGCTGGCGCTGGCGGTGACGAAGTACCTGGTGTGCAAGCGCGCGCCGTACGCCGTCGGCGAGGCGCTGGAGTGCCTCGGCGGCAACGGCTACATCGAGGAGTTCGACCTGGCCCGGCTCTACCGCGAGGCCCCGCTGCTCTCGATCTGGGAGGGATCCGGCAACGTCGCGGCGCTGGACGCGCTGCGGGCGATGGGTCGCGAGCCGCACACGGTCGAGGCCTACTTCGCCGAGGTCGAGCAGGCGGCCGGGGCGGACTCCCGCTTCGACGACGCACTGGCTCGGCTCAAGAAGGAGCTGTCGGCGTCCGAGGACCTCGAGCTGCGGGCGCGCCGGGTGGTGGAGCAGCTCGCGCTGGTCCTCCAGGGGTCGCTGCTGCTGCGGCACGCCCCGGCGGCGGTGGCCGACGCGTTCTGCGCGTCCCGGCTCGACCGGGACTGGGGCGGCGCCTTCGGCACCCTGCCGCCCGGCCTGGACCTGGCGCCGCTGCTGGACCGGGCGGTCGCGGGCTGACCGGGCAGGTCAGGATGTGCCCATGCAGGGGCCCAGCGGCTCGCCACCTACGTCGGCTGGCTGCTCAACGGCGTCCGCGGCGCGCTGGTCGCCGGGATCCTCTTCGTGCCGCAGCCGTCCTGGAACGGCTGACCGGCTCGGACGCAGGCCCGCAGTGTGACGACGGCCCGTCGTGGGATCTCCCACGGCGGGCCGCCGCCGTCCTGGACGGTCTGGAAGGGGCGTCCGCGAGGGTGCCCGCATGATGGATCGCTCTGGACGTGCGCTGACCGCTTCGCCATGGTGGGCGGGACGGCCGGCGCGAGCGCCTCGTCGGTCGTGCTCCATCCATCGCGGCGCTCCGCCGCCCGTCCGCAGAGGCAGCCCCATGAAGAACCGCAGGTTCCGTGCACTCGGGCGGCTCGCGGCGTCCGCCGTCGCTCTGCTGGCCCTGACGACCACCGCAGGGGCCACGCTGGCCGGCGCGGCGCCCTCGCCGGGCGAGCCGCAGGCGCAGACGGCGGAGCCGACGGCCGCCGTCACCAGTGCTCCGCCCACGACGGGCACGACCAAGACCCTGGTGATGCTCGCCCACTGGACCGGGCACGACTCCCTGAACAAGGAGCAGGCCGAGCAGGTGGTGTTCGAGGAGGCCGACGCGTGGTTCCGTGAGGTCTCCTACGGCGCTCTGGGGCTCAGCGGCGACGTCACGGACTGGCTCGAGATCGACGCGCCGCCCGACGGCAGGTGCTTCGCCGACGGTGGCCTGACGATGAGCAGGGCCAAGGCGGCAGCGAAGTCCAGCGGGCTGGACCCGGCCGACTACCAGAACTTCATCGTGTACTTCCCCCGGGTCACCTCGGGCGACTGCAGCGGCAACCCCGGGTGGGCCTCCGTGGGGGGCCTGTGGCTCAACGGCCGGATGAACCTGCCGGTGCTGGCCCACGAGTTGGGTCACACCTACGGCCTCAGCCACAGCAACGCGCTGATGTGCACCGGCGCCTTCGACAACTCGTGCACCTTCGAGCAGTACGGCGACGACTACGACACCATGGGCGACGCCACCCTGACGCCGCACTACAGCGCGCCCCAGAAGGACAAGATGGGCTGGTTGGGCAACGGTCGCCAGGTCGACCTGTCCCAGGGTGGCTCCGCCGTGCTTCGCCCCCTGGCAGACCAGACGGTGGGTGTCAACGCCGTGAAGGTGACCGCGGGCTCTCGCACGTACTGGATCGAGTACCGCCAACCGGTCGGGCACGACGCACGGCTACCACCCGCCGCATTCGCCGGTGTGCAGGTGCGGTTCACCGGCCCCGGGTCGCGAGGGGCTGGCCCGGTGCTGATCGACCCGACGCCCGGAACGAGTCCGTCCGTCGGCACCGCGACCCTCGGCGACGAGCAGAGCTGGACGTCGCCGGACGGCTTCACGATCGTGGTGACCGCACTCACCAAGAGGGCAGTCCTTCTCGACGTCGGCAGTCCGCCGACCGCCGGACCGCTCAGCGTGGCTCGCGTCGCGAGCGGCTCGGCGAAGATCACGGGCACCGCCCAGCTGTTCTCCGCCCCCACGGCCACGCTAACCCTCCGCTACGGGACGACCGCGGCCTACGGGCAGGCGGCGACCAGCACCATCCACGGCAGCGTGCAGGCCGACGGGCGCTTCGAGGCGGCGATCGACCAGACGCTCACGGGGCTCGTCCCCGGCACCGGCTACCACTACTCGGCCACGGTCAGCACGACGTACGGGTCGGTGGCGACCCCGGACCAGACGTTCACGGTCCCCGGCCCACCGGCGTTCACCAGGCTCGGGGCGGTCTCTCTGGATAACGGTTCGGCGACCCTCGGCGGGTGGGCACGCCTGTTCACCGCCTCCTCCGTGACGCAGACGGTCCGCTACGGCACCACCTCCGCCTACGGCCAGACGACGACGAGGACGATCGCCGGTAAGCGACACGAGGACGGCACCTACACGGCCATGGTCGGGGAGGCGATCACCGGCCTCGAGCGGGGCCGGACGTACCACTACTCGGTCACCCTGACCACGCCGTTCGGCAGCGTGACCAGCCCGGACCAGACCTTCGTCGCCTGAGGCGGTCACTGCGCCACCGGGCAGCACAACCGCGACTCCCCATCGCGTACACGTTCGGCGCGTGACCCTTTCCGCCGCCGCTCGTTGAGCAGGGTGGGTCGAGGTTTCACCACGCCGGGGCCCCGGTCCGTGGGGGACCGGGGGCCCGGTGTGCGGGCCAGTGGCGGCCGAGCCGGGCCGGGGTCAGTCGGCGTCGAGCGCGGCGACCTCGTCGGGGGCCAGCACCAGGTCGGCCGCGGCGGCGGAGTCCCTGATCGACTCAGGCCGCTTCGCCCCGGGGATCGGGATCACGCAGGGCGACTGGGCCAGCTCCCAGGCCAGGGCGACCTGCTGGGCCGAGACGCCGCGCCGCTCGGCCACCTCGGCGAAGGCGGGGTGCTGCGCGGCGAGCTCCTTGGCGTCGCCCAGGCCCCCCAGCGGGCTCCACGGCAGGAAGGCCAGGCCGAGCTCGGCGCAGACGTCGATCTCGGGCCGGCTGGACCGGAAGGCCGGGCTGAACTGGTTCTGCACGCTGACCAGCGAGTCGCCCAGCACGGCGTGGGCGTCGCGGATCTGCTGCGGGTCTGCGTTCGAGAGCCCGATGGTGGCCACCTTGCCGCTCGCGGCGATCTCGGCGAGCGTGCCGATCACGTCGGCGTAGGGCACCTGGGGGTCGGGACGGTGGTGCTGCCACAGCGCGATCTGCTCGACGCCGAGCCGGCGCAGGCTGGCGTCGACGGCGGCCCGCAGGTGCTCAGGGCTGCTGTCCGTCGCCCACCCGCCCCCGTCGGTGCGCAGGTGGCCGCCCTTGGTCGCCAGCACCACCTGGTCCCGGACGCCGAGCTCGTCGAGCAGGCTCGCGACCAGCGTCTCGTTGACGCCCTGCGCCTGCGCCCCGGCCTCGCTCGGCCCGTAGGCATCCGCGGTGTCGAGCAGCGTGACCCCGCTGTCGAGCGCCGTCCGGAGCGTGTCGAGCAGCTGCTCGCGCGGCTGCTCCCCGCTCTGCGTGAAGGTCATCAGGCCGAGCCCGACGGCGCCGACCTGCCAGGTTCCCAGGGTGCGTGTGTGCATGCTGACGACCCTACGCAGGCAGTGCGAGCCCGGCGCCCGGTGGCGCCGACGTGACGGTCAGCCGGCCAGCAGCTTCCGTGCCATCACGACGCGCTGCACCTGGTTGGTGCCCTCGTAGATCTGGGTGATCTTGGCGTCGCGCATCATCCGCTCGACGGGGAAGTCCTGGGTGTAGCCGTAGCCCCCCAGCAGCTGGACCGCGTCGGTGGTGATCTCCATCGCGACGTCGGAGGCGAAGCACTTGGCGGCCGCCCCGAAGAAGCCGAGGTCGGCGTCGTCGCGCTCGGACTTGGCGGCCGCGACGTAGACCATCTGGCGGGCGGCCTCGAGCTTCATCGCCATGTCGGCGAGCATGAACTGGATGCCCTGGAAGTCGGCGATGTGCTTGCCGAACTGCTTGCGCTCCTTGACGTAGCCGACCGCGAAGTCGAGCGCGCCCTGGGCGATGCCGACCGCCTGGGCCCCGATGGTGACGCGGGTGTGGTCCAGGGTGCGCAGCGCCAGCTTGAGACCGGTGCCCGGCGCCCCGATCATCCGGTCGGCGGGGATCCGCACGTCGTCGAAGAGCAGCTCGCGGGTCGGCGAGCCCTTGATCCCGAGCTTCCGCTCCTTCTCCCCGAAGGTGAAGCCCTCGTCGGCCTTCTCCACGATGAAGGCGCTCACGTTGTTGCCGCGGGCGCCCTCGGGGTCGGTGACGGCGAGGACGGTGTAGTACTCCGAGACCCCGGCGTTGGTGATCCACGACTTCTGGCCGTTGAGCACGTAGTGGTCCCCGTCGAGCCGGGCGCGGGTCCGCATCGCGGCGGTGTCGGAGCCGGCGTCGCGCTCGGAGAGGCCGTAGGAGAAGCCGCCGCGCCCCTGGGCCAGCGGGGTGAGGTAGCGCTTCTTCAGGTCGTGGTCCCCGCCCAGGATCAGCGGCATCGAGCCCAGCTTGTTGACCGCCGGGATGAGCGACGCCGACGCGTCGACCCGCGCGACCTCCTCGATGACCAGGCAGGTGGCGAGCGCGTCGGCACCGGCGCCGTCGTACTCCTCGGGGACGTGCGGGGCGAAGAAGTCGGAGGCGACCAGGGCGTCGTGCGCTTCCTGGGGGTAGCGCATCTGCTCGTCTACCTCGGCGGCGTACGGGGCGATCTTGGCCTCGCAGACGGCCCGGACGGCGTCGCGGATCGCCTGGTGCTCCTCGGAGAGCTGGTAGAGGGCGAAGTCAGGGTTGCTCATGGGTCTCTCTTCATTCAGGTAGGGACTGCATCCCGATGCTACGGTACTGAGTACCATCCCGCAGGATGGAGCCATGACCAGCAGCCGGGAGCGCCTGATCGAGGCCGCCTTCGCCCTCTTCGACGAGCGTGGCTTCGAGGAGACGACCGTCGACGACGTCGCCGAGCGCGCCGGGGTGGGCCGCACCACCTTCTTCCGGGCGTTCAAGTCCAAGGAGGACGTGATCTTCCCCGACCACGGGGTGGTCCTGGGAGCGGTGCGCGACCGGCTCGCCACCGCGACGGACGCCACCGCACCGGTCGCGGTCACCGAGGCGGCCCGTCTGGTCCTCCAGCACTACCTCGAGGAGGGCGATCGGGCGCGCATCCGCTACCGGCTCACACGCAGCGTGCCGACGCTGAGGGCCCGGGAGATCGCGGGCCAGCGGCAGTACCAGCAGACCTTCCGCGACTTCATCCACGACTGGCTCAGCAGCACGCCCGAGTCCGCCCTGCGGGCCGAGCTGATGGCCAACGCCGTGGTGACCGCCCACAACCACGTGCTGCGGCGCTGGCTGCGCGGTCAGGTCGACCGAACGGCGGTGGAGGCCCAGTTCCAGGCCGCGATGGACGAGGTGCTCCGGCTCCACGGCTCCCCGCCGGACCCCTCCCCCGGACCGGCCGGCTCCCTGGTGGTGCTGCGCACGACGCGGTCGCTGGAGGAGATGCTTCCCGCGCTCCGCGAGATCGCCGGGCCGCTGACCCACGAGTGAGCGCGCGGCCCGGGCTCAGGCGCTCTGGGTGTGCGGGAAGAGCCGGGCGAGCAGGTCGGCCATGGTGATCACACCCACGGTGGTCCCGTCCCTCTCCACCAGCACCAGCTGGCTGCTGGTGCGTCGCATGTGGGCCAGCGCCTCGTAGATCGTGGTGGCGTGGGACAGGCTCCGCACCGGGCGCACCAGCGGGCCGACCGGCTCCGTCATGGGCCGGACCAGGGTGTCGCGCACGTGCACCATTCCGGCGTACTCCTCCCCCGGCGAGCCGTGGCCACGGACCAGGATCCGGAGGTGGCCGGACTCCCGGGAGACCCCCTGCACGTCGGCGACCGTGCCGTCCGGCCCCACACAGCTGAGCGGAGCGGGCTCCACCAGGTCGGCGAGCGTCATCGTCTCCAGGTCGAGGGCGCCGGAGAGCTGGACGGAGTAGCTGGCGTCCAGGGCCCCCACGTTGACCGAGTGCTCCACCAGGTGGCGCAGCGCCGCCGGGTCCTGGCCGGCCGAGGCGTCCTCATCGGGGTCGACGCCGACCCGGCGCAGGCACCAGTTGGCCGACTCGTTGAGGGCGCGCAGCACCGGCCGGGTGGTCCACATGAACGCCCGCATCGGGAGCGCCAGCATGATGGCCGACCGCTCGGGGTGGGCGATCGCCCACGACTTGGGTGCCATCTCACCGACCACCAGGTGGAGGAAGGTCACGATGGCCAGGGCGACCACGAACCCGGTCGCGTCGGCGCCCCAGGCGGGCAGCCCCCAGCCCTCGAAGGCCGGCGTGAGCCAGTGGTGGACGGCCGGCTTGGTGAGGGCGCCGAGCGCGAGCGTGCAGACGGTGATCCCGAGCTGGGAGCCGGCCAGCAGCAGGGTCAGCTCGGAGTGGCTGCGCAGCGCGGCGCGGGCCGACCGGCTGGTGGCGGCGGCGTCCTCGATGCGGTTCTTGCGCGCCGCGATCAGCGCGAACTCGACGGCGACGAAGAAGGCGCTCAGGGCGATGATCGCGACGGTGGCCGAGACCACGATCCACGGGTTGTCGGTCACTGCTCTGCCTCCACGGCGCTGTGGTCCAGGGTGATGCGGACGAGGGTGGGGATGTGGTCGGCGACCTCGAGGACCTCGAGCGCGGCGAGCTCGATCACCGGCTCCTCGGGCCCGGCCCAGCTGCCCGGGTCGATGGGCAGCGGCACCCGGACCACGTCGCCGACCTCCGGGAACCGGCCGTGGTGGGCGATGACCAGCCCGCCGAGCGTCTCGTAGTCGCCGGCGGGCAGGTCGCGGCCCAGGGAGCGCTCGACCTCGTCGACGTGCGACTCACCGGCGACGGTCCACGCCCGCCGGCCGGGCTCGGAGGTGACCTCCGGGGCGGGCACGCGGTCGTGCTCGTCGGTGATCTCGCCGACCAGCTCCTCAGCGAGGTCCTCCACCGTCAGCACGCCGTCGAACCCGCCGTACTCGTCCAGCACGCAGGCGAGCTGGTTGCGGGTGCGGGAGAGCTCGCGCACCGCGTCCGGCAGCCGCATCAGCGTCGGCAGCATCAGGGCGGGACGGGCCAGGTCGCGGGCACACCGGTCCCCGCCGTCACCGTCGACGCGGAGGACGTCGGCGAGGTGGACGACGCCGACGATCCGCTCGTCCTCGTCCAGCACCGGGTAGCGGGAGTGGCCACCGGCCATCCGGGCCCGCAGCTCGGCCAGCGTCGCCCCCGCCGGCACGGTGCCGACGCGGACCCGCGGGATCATCGCGTGCCCCACGGTCTCGTCGGGGAAGTCGAGCACCCGGTCCAGCAGCATCGACAGCTCGGGGGGCAGGTCGCCGGTCTCCCGGGAGGCGGCCACGATGTGCTCGAGGTCCCGGGCGGTCGCGGAGTGCTCGACGTCGTGCACCGGCTCGATGCGCAGCAGCCGCAGGAGCACGTTGGAGGACTGGTCGAAGACCCAGATCAGCCAGCCCGCCACCTTGAGGTAGACCAGCGTCGAGGTGGCCAGCCACCGGGCGACCGGCTCGGGCCGGGCGATCGCGAGGTTCTTGGGGAAGAGCTCCCCGAAGACCATCTGGATCCCGGTGGAGAGCAGCAGGGCGAGGATCGTCCCGACCGCCACCCCCGCCGCGGTGGGCACGCCGACGCCGCCGAGCAGCGTGCCCAGCGACTGGCCGATCAGCGGCTCGGCCACGTAACCCACCAGCAGCCCGGTCACGGTGATGCCGAGCTGCGCACCGGAGAGCATGAACGAGGTGCGGCCGGTCACCTTGAGGGCCCGGCTCGCGGCCGCGTCCCCCGCGGCCGCCCGGGCGCCCAGCCGGGACCGGTCCACCGACATGTAGGCGAACTCCTGGGCCACGAAGTAACCCGTGACGACGGTGATCAGCAGCACCACGAGAAGTCCGGCCGCGAGCGTCAGGAGGGCGCTCACCTCGTCGACCCCCCGGTCATGGGGCAGGGAGCGGGGACGGAACAGGGACGGGGCGGGGTCGTACTTTGAGGCTCCATGGCTCTTTTCACGGCGAGGGGATGTCGAGGCGCTCAACGCACGGGCCGGGGCGTAGGTTCCATGGCCCGGTCGTGATGCCGCCGACTGCTCCCGCCGGGCTCCCAGCGCCGGGTCGGGGCCTGTGCATTGCGGCTCCGGTCGAGGGCGTCTTGAATGACCAGGTGTCCTTCTCGGGAGGCGGCTTCGCCGACGTGCTCCGTGACGCCATCGAGCGTCGCGGGCTCGGTCTCGAGCGGATCCGCGACCACCTCCAGCAACGAGGCGTCTCGATCAGCGTCGCCACCCTGAGCTACTGGCAGTCCGGACGGAGCCGGCCCGAGCGGAAGAGCTCCCTGGCGGCACTCCCCCACCTCGAGACGGTGCTCGAGCTGCCGCCGGGCACGCTGCACGCGACGCTCGGCATGACGGCGGCCCGCCGTCGTCGGTCCCCGGCGGTGGACCTCGACACCCTCTGGCCCGGCGCGCGCCACGAGCGGGTCCTCGACCGGCTGGACGCCGGCTGGGACACCGAGCTCCACCGGATCAGCATCCACGACCGGCTGCTGGTGGGAGCCGACCGGCGACAGGTCTCGCTGACCGTCCGCCAGGTCCTGCGGGCCCGGGCCGACGGTCCGGACCGTCGGGTGGTGCTGCACTTCTACGACGACAGGTCCGCCACCCTGCCGGCGATCCGGGCGCTGCGGGGGTGCCACCTGGGGTGCACCGCCAGCGACGCGGAGCGGGGCGTGGTCGGTGCGGAGCTGGTCTTCCTGAGACCGCTGCTGCGCGGTGAGACCGCGATCATCGAGTACGAGGTCGTCGCCGGGGTCGACGGCCCGTCCGAGGCGTCGTACGGCCGCAAGTTCCGGCTCCCCGTCACCGAGTACGTCCTGGAGGTCGAGTTCGCCGGCTCGGCGCTGCCTGCCTCCTGCTCCACCTTCGGCACGCCCCAGGAGCCGGTCCCGCTCTTCCTGGACAGCGCCCACCGGGTGCACCTGGTCGGCACCGGCTGCCGCCTCGCGACCGGGATCGAGTGGACCTGGGAGGCGGACGGCGAGGGGCTGCCGGCGGCGGGCTGAGGCGACCAGTTAACTGTTAACGCCTCCGGTGCTCTTGTGGCCCCGGGCGGGGCCGGACCACGCTCGACGCGTCCGTCTTCCTCGGGAAGGATCCGCAATGTCCCCTCGCACGTCCCGCCTCCACCTCGGCCTCCTGGCCGTGGCCACCGGCGTCGGGCTGAGCCTGGCACCGCTCGGCGCCACCGCAGCCCCCACCACGCACGTAGCAGCCGTCGACGACTCCCTGGCGCCCGTCCTCGGGGCGGCCGCCGACGACCGCTACATCGTCGTCTTCGACGAAGGCGTCTCCGCGACCAAGGTCCAGACCATGCGCAGCAAGGTCCGCACCCAGGGGGCGCGGGTCACGCACACGTTCGGCACCGTCCTCGACGGCTTCGCCGCGCAGCTCTCCGACGAGGCCCTGGAGACGCTGCGCTCCGACCCGCGCGTCGCCTACATCGAGCCCGACCGGCCGGTCACGCTGGCCGAGACCCAGACCCCCGCCACCTGGGGGCTGGACCGCATCGACCAGCGGAACCTCCCGCTCAACAACTCCTACACCTACGCCACCTCCGGCGCCGGCGTCACGGCGTACGTGATCGATACCGGCATCCGCACCACGCACGCGGAGTTCAGCGGCCGGGCACGCTCGGGCTACACCGCGATCAACGACGGACGCGGCACCAACGACTGCAACGGCCACGGCACGCACGTCGCGGGCACCATCGGCGGCGAGACGTACGGCGTCGCCCAGGACGTGAGCCTGGTCGCGGTCCGGGTGCTCGACTGCAACGGCTCCGGGAGCAACTCCGGCGTGATCGCCGGGGTCGACTGGGTGACCAGCAACCATGCGGCAGGCGCGCCCGCGGTCGCCAACATGAGCCTGGGCGGCGGCGCCTCCACCGCGCTCGACACGGCGGTCCGCAACTCCATCGCCGACGGCGTGACCTATGCGCTGGCGGCGGGCAACAACTCGGGGGCCAACGCCTGCAACGGGTCGCCGGGCCGGGTCGCCCCCGGGCTGACCGTGGGCTCCTCGACCCAGACCGACGCCCGGTCGAGCTTCAGCAACATCGGCAGCTGCCTCGACCTCTTCGCCCCCGGCTCGAGCATCACCTCGGCCTGGATCAGCAGCGACTCCTCCACCAACACCATCAGCGGCACCTCGATGGCCGCCCCGCACGTCGCCGGCGCGGCCGCCCTCTACCTCCAGGCCAACCGCAGCGCCTCGCCGGCCACGGTCAGCAGCGCGCTGGTCGCCAACGCGACGACCGGGGTGCTGACCAACGTCGGGACTGGCTCGCCCAACCGGCTGCTCAACATCGGCAGCGCCGGCGCGACCCCGACGCCGACCCCCACGCCGACGCCCACCCCGACGCCCGCCCCGGGGGGCTGCGCGCTCCCGGAGAGGTTCACCGGCTCGCTGAGCGGTGCCGGCGACTCCGACCGGCACCCGGGAACGAGCGGCTCCTACTCCGCCGCCGCGGGCACGCACGTCGGCTGCCTGGACGGTCCGACCGGCGTCGACTTCGACCTCTACCTGCAGAGGTGGAACGGCTCCACCTGGACGACCGTGGCCCAGGGCACCAGCTCGGGTCCCGACGAGAGCGTCAGGTACACCGGCGCGGCCGGCACCTACTCCTGGCGGGTGCTCTCCTACTCGGGCAGCGGCTCCTACGTCTTCGGCCTGGACCGCCCATGAGCCCGGTGGTGCGACCCACCGGGTGAGAGGGTGGGCGGCGTGCACGTCGCCAGGATCGGGTTCACGCCGCTCAAGGGCGCCCGGCACCAGACCCACCGGTCCGTGCTGCTGACCGCAGCCGGACCGGTGGGCGACCGGGCGTTCTGCCTGCTCGACGCGGGGCGCGACCGCTGCCTGCGCACGGTGGAGAACCCGGGGCTGCTGGGCACGGCCGTCTCCTGGGACGGCACCGTGCTCTCGGCGCGGCTGCCCGGCGGCACGGTGACCGGCCGGCCCACCGCGACCGGAGAGCTCCGCACGGTCGACTACTGGGGACGCGAGGCACGCGTCGAGGTGGTCGACGGTCCGTGGGCCGCGGCCTACTCCCGCCACCTGGGCCGCGAGGTGGTCCTGGCCCGCGCCGCGCCGGGTCTGGTGGTCTACGGCGGCCCGGTCTCGCTGGTGACCAGCGGCTCGCTCGCTGCCCTCGCGGCCGGGATCGGCACGGACGTCGACCCCGCGCGCTTCCGGGCCACCTTCCACCTCGTCGGCGACCTCCCGCCGCACGCCGAGGAGGGCTGGGTCGGCCGGCGCCTGCGGCTGGGCTCCGCCGAGATACGGATCCGCGGCGTGATCCCACGCTGTGCGGTGATCGACCTGGACCCCGACAGCGGCCTGCGGGACCTCCCTCTGCTCAAGGCCCTCGCGGCGCGTCCCGGCGCCGACGGGCTCGGCTTCGGGGTCGACGCCGAGGTGGTCGCGCCCGGTCCCGTGACCACCGGCGACACCGCCCTGCTCGCCGACGACCCGCCCGGGTCGGGCGACGCGCCCCCGGCCTGACCGGGAAAGTCCCGGACACGAGGCCCCCGGGTGGCTAGCGTGGGCGCTCGGTCCCTCGGTCACGAGGAGTCGTACGCCTGACGGGTGCAGGAGGATTGCGCGTGTGCTGACCCTCCTGTTCGCTGCTCTGATGGCTCTCGGCGGGCTGATCATGGCCGGGCTGGCGGCCTACGTGGCGTGGCGCCGGGAGTCCCGGATGGGGTGGAGCCTGGCCGTCCTGCTCGTCTCGGTGGCCTGGTGGGGTCTCGCCTACGCGGTGGAGCTCTCCGTCGACGACGTCGCGGACAAGACCCGGTGGGGCATCCTGAAGTACGTCGGGATCCAGACCCTGGCCCCGGCCTGGCTCGTCTTCGTGCTGCAGTACACCGGCCGGGACCGGTTCGTGACCAAGCGCCTGCTGGCCCTGCTCGCCGTCGAGCCGATCATCGTGCTGACCCTGCTGGCCGTTCCCGCGACCCACGACCTGGTCCGCTCCTACCCCGAGACCACCGCGACCGACGAGCTGCCCGTGGTCGCGACGGGGCCGGCGTTCTGGGGGGTGCTGGTCTACAACAACCTCCTGCTCGTGGGGGCCACCGCACTCTTCATGATCAGCATGGTGCAGCTGGCCCGCACCTACCGGCGGATGGCCCTGCTCCTCCTGGCCAGCGCGATGCTGCCGTGGGTCTCCAACCTGCTGCACAACTTCCAGGTCGGGTGGTTCGCCCGGATGGACCTCACCCCGTTCGCCTTCATCCTCTCCGGCGGACTGCTGGTGTGGGGTCTCTTCCACGAGCGGCTCGTCGACCTGACCCCCCTGGCCCGGGGCGCCGTGCTGGACAGCATGGCCGACGGCGTCTTCGTCCTCGACGCCTTCAGGCGGATCGTCGACGTCAATCCCGCGGCCGTCGCCCTCACCTCCGGACGCCGGGCCGCGCTGCTCGGCCGGCACCTCGAGGACGTCCTCCCGGGGGCGGCGAGCCTCGGGACCACCTCGGGCGAGCTGATCCTCCAGGACGCGGGCTCCGACCCGGACCCACGGACGTTCGACGTCTCGCACAGCACGCTGCGCGACGACTCCGGCCGGACCGCCGGGGAGGTGGTCGTGCTCACCGAGGTGACCCAGCGGGTGCGCGACCGGGAGAGGCTCCAGCGCGTGCTGGCCGCGAAGTCGCGGATCGCCGCGTCCCTGCAGGCGAGCATGGTGCCGCCACGTCTGCCGGACGTGGCCGGCGTCGAGCTGGCGAGCCGCTACGAGCCGGCCGGGGACGGCAGCGAGGTCGGCGGCGACTTCCTCGACGTCTTCGAGCTCGGCGCGGCTGGTCCGTGCCCGAGCACCTGGGGCTTCGTGCTCGGCGACGTCAGCGGGAAGGGGGCCGAGGCGGCCGCCGTCAGCGCCGCTGCCCGCTACACCCTGCGCGCCATCGCCGCCGCCGACCGGGCCCCCGCGCAGACGCTGGCCGAGGTCAACGCCAAGCTCCTCGCCCAGACCGAGACCGAGCGGCACTGCACCCTCGTCTTCGGGCACCTCTGCCCCTCCGAGCACGGGACCCGGGTCACCCTCGCCCTGGCCGGCCACCACCCTCCCCTGGTGCTGCGCCGCACCGGGGAGGTGGAGGAGGTGGGCGTCACCGGCACGGCGCTCGCGCTGCTCGACACGCCCGACCTCCACGACAGCACCCACGACCTCGTGGCGGGCGAGGTGCTGTGCGCCTTCACCGACGGGATCGTGGAGGCCCGCCGGGGTGGCGAGATGTTCGGCACCGAGCGGCTCGTCCGTCTCCTCCAGCAGCACGGCCACCTGCCCACGGTCGAGCTGGCCGCCGCGGTGAGTGAGGCCGTGCGCGCCTTCCACGGCCACGACCTCGCCGACGACCTGGCGCTGCTCCTGGTGCGGAGCGCCTGAGGCCGCAACGACCCCCGACGACGGGTCTCAGCGCATGGTCTGGCGGAAGACCCGGTGGAAGACGCCGGCACGACCCAGTGCCTCACCGCTGCCCGGGGTCTTCCTCCCCTCCAGGTAGTCGGTGAAGCCGGGCAGCGAGCGCGCCTCGTCCGCGGTGAGCGTCTCGAAGCCCATCGACCAGTCGCCGAAGGTCCTGGCCTCGATCGGCTCCTGCAGGGCGACGTCGACGTTGCGGTGCCGCCGGTCCACCCGGATCTTCGTGAAGACCGCCTCGACCGCGTCCTCGGGCCCCTCCAGGGTCTGGATGAAGTGGCCTCCCGCGTGGAGGAGCATCCCGGTCAGCCCGACGGCGTGGTTGCGCTCACGCGCGGTCTCCAGCAGCTCGCTCAGCTCGACGGCGCTGAAGGAGCGCGTGGCGGTGCTGATATAGGTGAGCGAGATCATGGGGCCCCCGAGGAGTGACTGGCTGGACGGTGGTGCGCGGCTGCACCTCCCGGCAGTATGCAAAGCCGCGGCGGCTCGCACAGCGAAAGGCCACAATGTGCCGCACCGGCGGATGCCGCCGCGTCAGGGCGTCGGCGCCTCAGGAGCGCGTCAGGGGGTCACCAGCGCGAAGGTGGCCAGCGCGTGGACGATCGCCTTCCCGTCCTGCTCGACGTCCGCCTCGCAGACGGTGAGGCTCGACCCGCGCTTGCTCACCGTCGCGGTGACGACGAGCCGGCCGGGCTTGCCGGGGCGCAGGTAGGTGAGGCTGAGCTGGCTGGTGGCCGGGGTCTCGTCGTCGACCGCGCTCCTGATGGCCGCACCCATCGTGGTGTCGACGAGGGTGGCGAGCAGCCCGCCGTGCACGGTGCCGGCCGGGTTGAGGTGGCGCTCGTCCACCTCCACCTCCAGGGTCGCCCGGCCGTCGCCGGCCTGGGGGTCGGGGACGTCGATCAACCGGAGGAAGCCCTGCGTGGAGTGGGTCATGTGCGCCCGGTACCCGTCCCCGGATCCCTGATGCGCCTGGGGCCCGACTGGGCTGTGGGGAGCGTCTCGGCTAGCGTGACGCCGTGAGCCACCCCCATCCCGAACTCAAGCTGCCCCCGCGACTCCCGAAGGACGGCCTCCGCATCATCGGCCTCGGCGGCCTCGGTGAGATCGGTCGGAACATGACCGTCTTCGAGCACCGCGGCAAGTTGCTCATCGTCGACTGCGGAGTGCTCTTCCCCGAGGAGCACCAGCCCGGGATCGACGTGATCCTGCCTGACTTCACCTGGATCCGGGACCGCCTCGACCAGATCGAGGCCGTCGTCCTGACGCACGGCCACGAGGACCACATCGGGGGTGTCCCCTACCTGCTGCGCGAGCGGCGCGACATCCCGGTGGTCGGCTCGACCCTGACACTGGCGCTCATCGAGGCCAAGCTCAAGGAGCACCAGATCAAGCCCGTCCTCAACCACGTGAAGGAGGGCGACCGGGTCACCTTCGGGCCCTTCGAGCTGGAGTTCCTGGCGGTCAACCACTCGATCCCCGACGGTCTCGCGGTGGCGATCCGCACCTCGGCCGGCCTGGTCCTGCACACCGGCGACTTCAAGATGGACCAGTTCCCCCTCGACGACCGCATCACCGACCTGCGCGGCTTCGCGCGCCTCGGGGAGGAGGGGGTCGACCTGTTCATGACCGACTCCACCAATGCGGAGGTCCCCGGCTTCACGATGTCCGAGCGCGACCTCACCCCGGCGATCGAGACGGTCTTCCGCACCGCGCCGCGACGCGTCATCGTCTCCAGCTTCGCCAGCCACGTGCACCGCATCCAGCAGGTCCTGGACGCCGCTCAGGAGCACGGCCGCAAGGTCGCCTTCGTCGGCCGGTCGATGGTGCGCAACATGGGCGTCGCCCGCGACCTGGGCTACCTGAAGTACCCCGAGAGCCTCGTGGTCCCGTTCGAGCAGCTCGAGAAGATGAACCCGAAGAAGGTCGCCATCGTCTGCACCGGGTCCCAGGGCGAGCCGATGGCCGCCCTCGCCCGGATGGCCAACCGCGAGCACAAGATCCGGGTCGCGCCCGGCGACACGGTGCTGATGGCCAGCTCGGTCATCCCCGGCAACGAGAACGCCATCTCCGGCCTGATCAACGGGCTCACCCGTTGGGGCGCCAAGGTGGTGCACAAGGGCAACGCGAAGGTGCACGTCTCCGGTCACGCCAGCGCCGGTGAGCTCGTCTACTGCTACAACATCGTCAAGCCCGCCAACGTGATGCCGATCCACGGCGAGTGGCGCCACCTCCAGGCCAACGCCGACCTGGCGATCAGCACCGGCATCGACCCCGACCGGGTCGTCCTCGCCGAGGACGGCGTGGTCGTCGACATGCAGAACGGCCGGGCGAAGATCACCGGCAAGGTGCCGGCCGGCAACGTGTACGTCGACGCGCAGACGGTCGGCGGCGCCACCGAGAACACGCTGAAGGACCGCCGCACGCTCGCCGAGGAGGGCGTCGTCACCGTGCTCGCGCTCGTCGACGCCGACACCGGGAAGCTGGCCGAGGAGCCGGACTTCCTGATCCGGGGCTTCGTGCACGACCCGGAGGCCTTCCGCGACGCGATCCCGGTGGTGGAGAAGACGCTGGCCCGGGCCGCGGCCGAGGGCATCGGTGAGGCTCACCGGCTCGAGCAGATGATCACCCGCGAGATCGGCCGGTGGGCACACCGGAAGTTCCGCCGCAGCCCGCTGATCATCGCCATCGTCGTCGACGCCTGAGCGGCCCGGGGCGCCGCCCTGCACCCGGACCGCTACATTCGGGAGCATGAGCGTCCCGTGGATCGATCCCGCACACGTCGACTTCATGCTCGACGAGTGCCAGACCTGGGCCGTCGTCGGTCTCTCCGGCGACCCCTCGCGCACGGCCCACTCCATCGCCGCGCTGCTGCAGCAGCGCGGCAAGCGGATCGTGCCGATCCACCCCGACGCCCCCACGGTGCTGGGCGAGCAGGGCTACGCCTCCCTGGCGGAGGTGCCGTTCGGGATCGACGTGGTCGACGTCTTCCGGCGCTCGGAGGCGGCCGGGCAGTTCGCCGACGAGGCCGTGGAGGTGGGGGCCCGGGCCGTCTGGTTCCAGCTCGGCGTCGTCGACCACGAGGCGTTCGAGCGCACCACCCGGGCCGGCGTGCCGATGGTGATGGACACCTGCCCGGCCATCGAGTGGCGCCGGCGCGGGGCGGGCGCCACCACCGCCTGAGCGTTCAGCCCCCGAACGGGAGCAGCCTGCGCACCCGGGCGTGGGCCAGCGCGGCGCGCGCCGCGTTGTTGCCGCAGGCACCGTGGACCCCTCCCCCGGGGTGCGCGGAGGCCGAGGCCAGGTAGAGGCCCTTCACCGGGGTCTCGGCACGGCCCAGGCCGGGCACCGGCCGGAAGACCAGCTGCTGGTGCAGCTGGGCGGTCCCGCCGCCCAGCGCGCCGCCGATCAGGTTGGCGTTGCGCGCCTGCAGCTCGTGCGGGCCCAGCACCCGCCGCGCGAGCACCAGGTCCGCGAAGCCGGGGGCCAGCTCCTCCAGCTCGGTCTCCATCCGGTCGGCGAACCGCTCGTTCTCGTCGTGGTCCCAGCGGCCGGTGATCCCGTCCTCTCCGGCGTCGGAGGTGACCCGCTGCGGCACGTGGGTGTAGGCCCAGAAGGACTCGGTCCCCGCGGGAGAGCGCGTCGGGTCGCTGGTGGTCATCTGGCCGGTGAGCATGAACGGCCGCGCCGGGACCGCTCCCGTCTGGACCTGGGTCAACGCCCGGGTCATCTCCTCCACCGAGGCGGCCACGTGGACCGTGCCGGGGGCGTGCTCGGGCTCCGTGCGCCAGGGGATCGGCCCGGAGAGCGCCCAGTCGACCTTCACCGTCCCGGGGTCCAGCTGGAAGGCGCGCATCCGCCGGTGGACGCGCTCGGGCAGGTGCTCGGGCGCGATCAGGCGCCCGTAGAGAGCGGGGGCGGCGACGTCGGCCAGCACGGCCCTGGCCTCGTGCCGCGTCCCGTCGGCGGTCTCGACGCCGACGGTGCGGCCGTCCTCGACCAGGACGCGGGTGACCTCCGCCGAGGTGCGGGTCTGTCCGCCGGCGCCGGTGAAGCGCCGGTGCAGCGCCTGGGCGAGCTGGCCGGCGCCGCCCTCGGGCACCGGGAACCCGACCGTCTGGCCCATCATCGACATCATCAGGGCCATCAGCCCCGACCCCGGTGCGTCCAGCGGGATGTCGGCGTGACCCGCGTTGCCGGCGAGCAGCAGCTGGGCCCCGGCGCCCCTGAACCGCTGCTGCGCCAGATCCAGGGCGGGGGTGAGCAGGGTGCGGACCATCTCCAGCCCACCCACCCGCGGCAGCCGGGCGGCGAGACCCAGACCTGCCCGCACGGGTGGGAAGGGCGCGAGCAGGCCGGCGATGAGCTGGTCCCCGATCGAGTCCCACTCCCGGCACAGCTCCAGCCACGCCTCACCGTCGCCGGCAGCGAACCCGTCCAGGCTCCGCGCCGTCACCTCGCGGTCCCGGTGCAGCAGCGCCCACCGGTCCCCCACCAGGTGCCCCAGCACCGCCGGAGCGTGCCGCCAGGTGAGGCCGTGCTCCTCGAGCCGGAACGAGCGGATCGTCGGCGAGACGCCGGCCAGCGGGTAGAACGCGCTGAACGTGTCGTGCACGAAGTCGCCGTGCACGTCGCGGTCGCTGCGCACCGCGCCGCCGACCGTGGGCTGCGCCTCCAGCAGCAGCACCTGCCATCCGGCGTCGACGAGCCGGTTGGCGGCGACCAGCCCGTTGGGGCCGGCCCCGACGACGACGGCGTCCCAGCCTCCCGACACCGCCTGTGACCCGGTCATCTCAGCAGACTACCGACGGCGCTCGGCGAGGTAGGCGAGCCGACGCAACGACTCGGTGTTGCGCCACACCAGCACGGGCTGGCGCAGCGCCGACGGCACGAGCGCGGCCGGGCCGCTGTGGGCGTCCTCCCGCATCACCACCTCGGTGGTGGGCGAGGAGGCGTCCTGGCCCGGCCGGAGCTCGATCTCCACGATCGCGTCCCCTGTCGGCCAGGCGCGCGCCTTGAGCACCAGGCGGCGGCGCTCCTCGGCCTCCAGCACCTCGGTGGTGTCGTCGATGAGCAGTGGCCAGGTGCCGACGGAGTGGTGCAGCTCGGTGCCCACGGCGGGCCAGCCGTCGTCGACCTCCCGCATCCGGGAGGCCCCGACGACCCACAGGGGGTAGAGCCACCCGTCGCACAGGACCTTCCACACGTCCTCGACGGAGGCCTCGAGGATGCGCCGGTTCTCGCTCATCGCAGGGTCATCGCGAGGACTCGTTGGACTCTTCGGGGATGCCGTGCCGGGGCGGGGCGTCCGGGCCGGCGGTGCCCTCCTGGGCCCGGTCGTCCCCGGCGCTCTGGTCGGGGGCTCCTGCCACGGCGTCGCCGGGAGAGATCTCCTCGCCGGCGCCGTCCATCGAGCTGACCTCCGAGACCTGGCCCTCAGTCTCCTGGCCCTCGGTGTCCTGCCCTGCGGTGGAGTCGGGCTTGTCCTCGTCGTGGGTGTCCATGACGACTGCGTACCCCGCCCACCCCCCAGGCCATGCCTGCCGGGTCGCGCACGAGGTCCCGTCAGGCGGGGCGGGAGCCCAGCGCGTGCGAGGTGGCCGCCCCGCTCGCCCGGGAGACGACGCCGACCGCGGTCTCCAGGGGCCCGCGGCGGCCCAGGGCGACCAGGACGGCGCCGACCGCGGCCAGCACCAGCACGTGCCACCGGAAGCTCTCGGGCCCGTCCGGGGGCCAGAGCCACTGCGAGCGCATCGCCACGTGCAGGGCGTAGAGGGTCAGCGTCGCGGTGCCGGCGCCGAAGAGGACGGCGACCCCGCGCCGACCTGCCCCGGGAAGGCGCTCGACGACGAGCAGCGCCACCCCGATCACCAGCAGCGCACTGCCGATCGTCTGCGCCAGGTCGAAGGGGGTGGCGCTGTGCGGCGCCCGCACCAGCAGCCACTCCCAGGCCCCGGTCGGGGTGGTGCCGTACATCCCGCCCGCGACCTGGTCCAGCAGCTCCTCCCGGGTGGTGGCCCCGGTCCCGAGCGGCGTCGGGTCCGCGAGCAGGGCGCGCACCACGTCGTCCCGGCGGGTCAGGGAGTCGGAGACCGCCGTGGCCGCGACCGCCACCAGCGCACCGGCCGCCGCGAGCCCGGACGCCACCCGGGTCCGGGAGAGGTCCAGGCGACCGACCCCCATCCCGACCAGCAGGTAGGCGATCCACGGGAGCACCGGGTAGTAGCCGGTCAGCAGGAGCTCGGCCAGGAGGGGGCCGGGGTCGGCCAGCTGCTCGAACGACGGGCTCGTCCACCCGCGCTCGGGCAGCGAGGGTCGCACCAGGTGGGAGACGACGGGGGCGGCGACGGCCCAGGCGGCGGCCCACCCGAAGAGGGCCCGGGACCGTAGCCCCAGGAAGGGGAGCGCACAGACGAAGAGGAGCCCGTAGTAGGTGAGGATCACCGCGATCCCGCTCTCCAGCGCCGCGAGCAGCAGCCCCACCAGGGCCACCAGTCCCGCCCGGACCACCAGGCCGGTGGAGGCCGCGGCCCGCGCCGCCCCCCGCGGTGGCTCCCGGCGCCCGGTGGTGAGCGCGATGCTCAGCCCCGCCAGCACGGCGAAGAGCGCGGAGGCGCGGCCGCCGGCCAGCTCCTGGGCGAGGGCCAGGTCACCGCTGGGGGTCCGCGGCTCGAGGACGTGGGTGGCGACCATGCCCAGGAGGGCGAGACTGCGCGCCACGTCGATGCCGACGAGGCGGGTCACGGGCGTCAGAAGCCGACGCGGGGCTTGCCGCCGCGGGCTGCTTCGTGGACCGCTCGGCCGCGGGTCTTCGCCTCCTCGCGGAGACCTTCCTGGAACTCGACCATCCGCTGCCGCAGCACCGGGTCGGCGGCGGCCAGGATGCGCACCGCGAGGAGACCCGCGTTGCGGGCGTTGCCCACGGCGACCGTCGCCACCGGCACGCCGGCCGGCATCTGCACGATGGAGAGCAGCGAGTCCATCCCGTCGAGGTGGCGCAGGGCGACGGGCACCCCGATGACGGGCAGCGGCGTCAACGAGGCCAGCATCCCCGGGAGGTGCGCCGCGCCTCCGGCGCCTGCCACGATGACCGAGAGCCCGCGCTCCACGGCGCCACGGCCGTAGGCGACCATCTCCTCGGGCATGCGGTGCGCGGAGACCACCTCCACGTCGCGCTCGATGCCGAACTCGTCCAGGGCCAGCGCGGCGGCCTCCATCACGGGCCAGTCCGAGGCCGAGCCCATCACGATGCCGACCCGACCGGTCACTGCCGCCTGCTCGTCCACGCTCGTCTCACTCACTCTCGTCTCCCAGCTCTCCGGCGAACCAGGCCGCGGCGTGCCGGGCCCGTTCCAGGCAGTCCTCCAGGTCGTCCCCGAAGGCGTTCACGTGACCGACCTTGCGACCCGGCCGCCACTCCTTGCCGTAGAGGTGGACCCGCAGCCGCGGGTCCCGGGCCAGGGCGTGGTTGAGGCCGTCGTAGAGGCGCCCGGCGTCCTGCCGGCCGCCCAGGATGTTGACCATCACCGTCCACCGCGCGCGGGGCTCCGGCGAGCCGAGGGGCAGGTCCATCACGGCCCGCAGGTGGTTCTCGAACTGGGAGGTGACGGCACCGTCCTGGCTCCAGTGGCCGGTGTTGTGCGGCCGCATCGCCAGCTCGTTGACCAGGATCCGGCCGTCGGTGGTCTCGAAGAGCTCGACCGCGAGGATGCCCGTCACGTCCAGGGCCCCGGCGAGGGTGAGCGCCACCTGCTGGGCGCGGCCGGCGAGCTCGGGGTCGAGGTCCGGCGCCGGCGCGACGACCTCCTTGCAGACGCCGTCGACCTGGGTGGAGGCCACCACCGGGTAGGCGGCGGCCTGCCCGCTGGGCGAGCGGGCCACCAGGGCCGAGAGCTCACGGCGGAAGTCGACGAGCTCCTCGGCGAGCACCTGCACGCCGGCCCGGTCCGCGGCGTCGAAGGCCTCGGCCACGTCCTGGGGCCCGCGCACCACCCACACGCCCTTGCCGTCGTAGCCCCCGCGGGTGGTCTTGAGCACGCAGGGGAAGCCGAAGCGGGCCACGTCCTCGGCCCCCGTCACCACCGCGTGCCGGGGGCTCGGGAGTCCGAGCTCGTCGAGCCGGGCGCGCATCACCGCCTTGTCCTGGGCGTGCACCAGCGCGTCGGGGCCGGGGCGTACGGCGACACCGTCGGCGGCCAGCGCGTGCAGGTGCTCGGTCGGCACGTGCTCGTGGTCGAAGGTCACGACCCGGCAGCCGCGGGTCGCGGCCCTCAGGTCGTCGAGGTCGCGGTAGTCCCCGACGAGGTGGTCGACGACGACCTGGGCCGCCGAGACCCCCTCGGCCTCGGCGAGCAGCCGCAGCGGCAGACCGAGCGCGATCGCCGGCTGGGCCATCATCCGGGCCAGCTGGCCGCCACCGATGATGGCGAGGGTCGGAGCGAGCGGGGTCGGCACGGGCAGCACCCTAGCCGGAGGCGCTGCGCCCCTCCGTGCGGACGTCCGCCATGGTCCCGGCACCGGTCTCGAACCGCAGCCCCCGGCCGCGGACCGTGGTGATCAACGTCGGGTTGCGGCTGTCGTCGCCGAGCTTGCGACGCACCCAGCCCAGGTGGACGTCGATGGTCTTCGACGAGGTGTAGAAGGTCGCACCCCACACCTGGTGCATCAGCTCCTGCCGGGTGACCAGCTCGCCGGCGCGCGCGATCAGGGCATGGAGCAGGTCGAACTCCATGCGGGAGAGCACGACCTCCCCACCGGCGCGCCAGACCCGCCTGGCGACGGGGTCGACGCGGACGTCCTGCACCACGATCACGTCACGACGGTAGGAAATCCTCGCCCGCTCCGCCGCGGAATCCGGAGAGCCGGTCCCGGTGGTCCAGACCAGCGGGGCTCAGCGGCGACGGACCGCGAGGGGCTCCACGACGCCGAATCCCCGCACCGGGCGGGCCGGCAGCCGGCGGGTCTCGAACTCCGCCTCCGGCAGCAGCTCGGCGGTCGCGGCGTCGACGATGATCCGGTTGCGCCGGGCGACCGCGGTCATCCGGGAGGCCAGGTTGACGGGTGGGCCGAAGACGTCCCCCATCCGGGTCACCACCGAGCCCGACGCCAGCCCCAGGCGGACGTCGGGCATCCGCGGGTCGCGCCCGATGACCGCGATGATCCCCTCGGCGATCTCGAAGGCACGCTCGGCGGTGTCGGTGACGAAGAGCACCGAGTCGCCGATCGACTTGATCACGCGCCCTCCCGCGTTGGAGACCACGTCGTGGCAGCGGGCCTCGAAGATCTCCACCAGGTCGCCGATCCGCGTCTGGGTGAGCTTGTTGGAGAGCGCCGTGAAGTGGACGATGTCGGCGAAGCCGACGGTCACGTGGGTGGTGTGCAGGTCCTCGTCGCCCGCGCCGATCGCCTCCATCCGGGAGACGGCAGCGGCGAGGTGGCGCCGCCAGGCATAGATGATGAGGTCCTCGAAGGCGGGGTTGACCTCGTCGACCAGCCTCAGCGCCGACCCCATCCGGCTGCCGGTCGCGTCCTCCCCCTGCTCGAGCTCCTCCACCCGGCCGGCCAGCGTGGCCACCTCCCAGTCGGCGAGCTTGGACATGGTCTGGCCCAGCGCCCGGGTCAGCGCCACCGCCATGTCGAAGCCGAGGGTCCCGCTGTCGACGGTGGAGAAGACGCGGGAGACCGCCTCGACGTCGGAGCGGGTGAAGACCGCCTCGCCCACCACCTCGGGGAACCCGAGCGCCCGCCACAGCCGCCGCACCTGGTCGAGGGTGACGCCGGCCTCGGCGGCGACCTCGACGGCGTTGAACTCCGGGGCCTGGCCCAGGATGGACTCCTCGAGCCGCTCGCGGCTGGGACGCTGTGGGTCACTCATCTGCGGTTCCTCCGCGGCTCAGGCACCGTCGTCACGTCGGTCGGAGAGCCGGTGCAGCTCCTCGGCGACCTTGAGCTGGATCTCCTCCACCCGCGGGACGTCGTGCACGTCGACCCGGCCCTGCGAGCTGGCGTCGCTGACGATCAGCGTGCCGCACCCGAAGAGGCGGTCGACGACGCCGATCTCGAAGTCGACGCCGCTGATCCGGTTGAGGGGGATGGTGCGACCCTCCTTGGCGATGATGCCGCTGCGCTTGATGAAGCGACGGTTGGTGAAGGTGTAGGTGGTGGTCAGCCAGCGCAGCAGCGGCAGCAGGGTGAACCAGCCCACCAGCAGGACCGCCGCGGCGCCGCCCACGACGCCCAGCACGGTCGCCACGTCGTCGTTGGCCACGTCGTTGACCAGGCCGCCCAGCACCAGCGCGGCCGCGACCACCACGACCACCACCAGGACGGGCCCGATGAGCGCCTTGGGGTGGGTGCGGGTGGAGACCACGACGTGCTCGCCGTCGTTCAGCAGCTTGGTGGGGAAGGCCATGGCGCGATCATGTCATCCGACGGCGCGCACGTGGACGACATCTCCGGCACTCACCGTCCAGGTCCCGGTGCCGCTGCTCACCACCAGCGCCCCCGAGGCGTCGAGGTCCAGCGCCTCCCCCCGGACCACCTCCCCGCCCGGCAGGTGCACGTCGACGGTGCGCCCCAGCGTCGCGCAGACGTCCGCGTAGGCCGGGCGCAGCGCCGTGGTCTCGGCGAGCAGCGGCTCCAGCGCGTGGAGGGTGCGCACCACCTGGACCAGCAGGTCGGAGCGGTCGAAGGTCTCCCCCAGCTCCACGCAGAGCGAGGTCGCGGTCTCGACCGGAAGCTCGGCGGCGGTCTGGTTGACGTTGATCCCCACCCCCACCACCGCGGCGGGCCCCGACGGCGTCTCGACCCGCTCCACCAGGATCCCGGCGATCTTCCGCTCGTCGATCAGCACGTCGTTGGGCCACTTGAGCGCCACGTCGGGGAGCCGGTCGGCCAGCGACGCCTGCACGGCGTAGCCGGTGAGCAGCGGCAGCCACGGCCAGGCCGCCGGCGGCACCTCGGGGCGCAGCAGCATCGAGAAGGTGAGCGCCACCCGGGGCGGCGTCTCCCACACCCGGTCGAGACGCCCCCGCCCGGCGGTCTGGTGCTCGGTGACCACGACCAGCCCGGCCGCCTCCCCGGCCCGCGCCCGCTCCGCGACCAGGGCGTTGGTCGAGCCCGTCTCCGCGACCACCTCGACCCGCAGCGGGGAGGGCAGGTCCAGGAAGCGAGTGGGGTCGAGTGCTGGGCGCGATGCTGGGAGGTCTGGCATGAGGACTACATTGGCCCACACCGCGCGAGAGCACGACCCCCGACCCAGCACAGCCGAGGAGACCTGACCGGTGAGCGCCGAAGCCACGAACACGCCCGAGATCGACATCCACACCACGGCGGGCAAGCTGGCCGACCTGGAACGACGGATCGACGAGGCCGTCCACGCCGGGTCTGAGAAGGCCATCGAGAAGCAGCACGCCAAGGGCCGCCAGACCGCCCGCGAGCGCATCGAGATGCTCTTCGACGAGGGCTCCTTCGTGGAGATCGACGAGCTGGCCCGCCACCGCTCCACCGCCTTCGGCCTGGAGAAGACCCGCCCCTACGGCGACGGCGTGATCACCGGCTACGGCACCATCGACGGCCGCCAGGTCTGCGTCTTCTCCCAGGACTTCACCGTCTTCGGCGGCTCCCTGGGCGAGGTCTACGGCGAGAAGATCACCAAGATCATGGACCTCGCCATCAAGACCGGCAGCCCGATCATCGGCATCAACGAAGGCGCCGGGGCCCGGATCCAGGAGGGCGTGGTCTCGCTCGGCCTCTACGGCGAGATCTTCAAGCGCAACGTGCACGCCTCGGGCGTCATCCCGCAGATCTCGCTCATCATGGGCAACTGCGCGGGCGGCCACGTCTACTCGCCCGCGGTCACCGACTTCACCATCATGGTCGACAAGACCTCGGCGATGTTCATCACCGGCCCCGACGTGATCAAGACCGTCACCGGCGAGGACGTCTCGATGGAGGAGCTGGGCGGCGCCCGGACCCACAACACCAAGTCCGGCAACGCCCACTACATGGCCACCGACGAGGCCGACGCGCTCGAGTACGTCCGGGCGCTCCTCTCCTACCTCCCCCAGAACAACATGGACGAGGCGCCCGTCCACGACGAGCAGGCCGACCTGGCGTTCAACGACACCGACCGCGCGCTGGACACCCTGATCCCCGACTCCCCCAACCAGCCCTACGACATGCACGACGTGCTGACCGCGGTGCTGGACGACGAGGAGTTCCTGGAGGTCCAGGAGCTCTTCGCACCCAACATCATCGTCGGGTTCGGCCGGGTCGAGGGCCGCCCGGTCGGCGTGGTCGCCAACCAGCCGATGCAGTTCGCCGGCACCCTGGACATCGACGCCTCCGAGAAGGCCGCCCGCTTCGTGCGGTTCTGCGACGCCTTCAACCTCCCGGTGCTCACCTTCGTCGACGTCCCCGGGTTCCTGCCCGGCACCGACCAGGAGTGGGACGGCATCATCCGCCGCGGCGCCAAGCTCATCTACGCCTACGCCGAGGCGACGGTGCCCCTGGTCACCACCATCACCCGCAAGGCCTACGGCGGCGCCTACGACGTGATGGGCTCCAAGCACCTCGGCGCCGACATGAACATCGCCTGGCCCACCGCCCAGATCGCCGTGATGGGCGCCCAGGGCGCGGCCAACATCGTCCACCGCAAGGCGCTGCAGAAGATCGCCGACGAGGGCGGCGACGTCGAGGCCCGGCGGGCCGAGCTGATCGACGAGTACGAGACCACCCTGGCCAACCCGTACGTCGCGGCGGAGCGCGGCTACATCGACGCGGTGATCCCGCCGCACGAGACCCGGAGCGAGATCGTCCGGGCGCTGCGCCTCCTGCGCTCGAAGCGGGAGACGCTGCCGGCCAAGAAGCACGGGAACATCCCCCTCTGATGGCCGGCGAGACCCCCGACCAGGAGACCACCCCGGCACCGGCGGCCCCGGTGCTGCGCGTGGTCAACCCCGACGCCACGCCGGAGGAGGTGGCGGCGCTCGTCGCCGTCCTCTCCTCGCTGGGCGGCGAGCAGACCGTGACCCCGAGGCAGCCGCAGTGGTCGGCGCCGGCCCGGCTGGTCCGCCGCACCCTGCCGCACGGGCCCGGCGGCTGGCGCAGCAGCGGCCTGCCGCACTGAGCCGGTGAGCAGTCAGACGAACCCCGCCACGGGGCCGGCGACCACCCTGGTGCTGGCCTCGGCCTCCCCCGCCCGCCTGGCGACCCTGCGCAGCGCCGGCATCGAGCCGGTCGTGATCGTCTCCGGCGTCGACGAGGAGCAGGTCACGGGGCTGCCGCCCGCGGAGCTCGCGCTGCGGCTCGCCGCCATGAAGTGCGCGGCGGTCCTGCCGCGTGACGAGGTGCCCCCCGGGGCCCTGGTCCTCGGCTGCGACTCCGTCCTCGAGCTGGACGGACGCGCCCTGGGCAAGCCCGGCACGGCGGAGGAGGCCACCGCGCGGTGGCGGGAGATGCGCGGGCGCAGCGGGGTGCTGCACACCGGCCACTGCCTGGCCGACTCGGCCACCGGACGCACCGTGGAGGCGACCGCGAGCACCACCGTGCACTTCGCCGACGTGAGCGACGAGGAGATCGCCGCCTACGTCGCCACCGGGGAGCCGCTGCACGTGGCCGGGGCGTTCACCGTGGACGGGCTCGGGGGTGCCTTCGTCGCCGGCATCGAGGGGGACCACCACAACGTGGTGGGCGTCAGCCTGCCGTTGCTGCGGGAGCTGGCGGCACGCCTGGGCACCACCTGGCACTCCCTGTGGTCAGCGGCCTGAGACCTGCGTGGTCACCTCGAAGGTGCGCGGGAAGACGTACTGACGCAGCAGCAGGAACCGCACCGTCGTACCGACGAAGAGGCCGAGGACGTTGGCCGCGATGTTGTCCGAGACGGGGTCGTCGAGGCCCAGCAGGTTGCGGCTGATCATCAGGAAGCCCATGGGGATCAGCATGGTCACCAGGTTGATCACCACGAAGGCGGTCCGCCCGCCGTCGCCGTGCCGGATGCCGCGGTTGCGGAACGCCCAGTCGCGGGTGCCGCGGAAGCTCACCAGCATGCCGACCACGTTGGCCAGGAAGTAGGCCAGCTCGGGCCGGTCGTTGAGCGGCGCCTCCGACCCCCTGGTGAAGCCGTGCACCAGGCCGTTGAAGATCACCAGGGCCACAGTGGTGGCGACCGCCCCGACCACGAGGAACCTCGTGGCGTCGGCGGCGACCCGCCTCTTACCTCGTGGCATGGGAAGAGGCTAACCCGCGAGCGTCCGCCCTCACTCCACCGGGAGGCCGAGCCCGCGGGCGATCAGCATCCGCTGCACCTCGGAGGTGCCCTCGCCGATCTCCAGGACCTTGGCGTCGCGGTAGAGGCGCGCCACGGGGTACTCCTCCATGAAGCCGTAGCCGCCGAAGACCTGGGTGGCGATCCGGGTCGCGCTGACCGCCGACTCGGTGGAGTAGAGCTTCGCCACCGCCGCGGCCTGCTTGAACTCCCGGGTGGTCACGGGCGCCCCGGCGTCCATCGCGTCCTTCATCGCGGCGGCGCGGTAGGTGAGCAGCCGGCTGGCGTCGAGCATGACCTGGAGGTCGGCCACCTGGAAGGCGACGCCCTGCTTGCGGCCGATGGGTCCCCCGAAGGTCTGGCGCTCGCCCGCGTAGGCGAGGCTCAGGTCCAGGCAGGCCTGGATGCAGCCGACCGCGAGGGCGGCGATCGCCACCCTGCCGTCGTCGAGGGTCGCCAGGAACTGTGCGTAGCCGCGGCCTCGCTCCCCCAGCAGGTTCGCCTCGGGCACCCGGACGTCCTCGAAGGAGAGCGGGTGGGTGTCGGAGGCGTGCCAGCCCAGCTTGTCGTAGGACTTCTCCGCCACGAAGCCGGGGGTGCCGGCGGGCACCATGATCGTGGAGAGCTCGGGGCGGCCGTCGGCCAGCTCGCCGGTGCGCGCGGTCACGGTGACCAGGCTGGTGATCTGCGACCCGGAGTTGGTGATGAACTGCTTGGCGCCGTTGACCACCCACTCGCCGTCGACCAGCTCGGCCCGCGTCCGGGTGGCGCCGGCGTCCGAGCCGGCACCCGGCTCGGTGAGCCCGAACCCGGCCAGCCGACGCCCGGCCACCAGGTCGGGGAGCCACTCCTGCTTCTGCTCGGCGGTGCCGTAGGTGAGGATCGGGTTGATGCCGAGCCCCACGGCCGCCTCGAGGGTGATGCCCATCGACTGGTCGACGCGCCCGATCTCCTCGATCGCCAGGCACAGGCTGGTGAAGCCCCCGTCCTCGCCGGCCATCCCGGCGCCACCGAGCTCCTCCGGAGCGGTCAGGCCCATCAGCCCCAGCTGGCCCATCTTCTGGACCACGTCGGTCGGGAAGTGGTGGTCGCGGTCCCACTGCGCGGCGTGCGGGGCGATCTCGGCCTCGGCGAAGTCGCGGACGCTGCGACGGAACTCTTCGTGCTCACGGGACAGTTCGAACGTCATGGCGCGATGCTACCCGCCGAAGTTAACGTTTGTTAACCACCGCCGACCAGGTCCCGCGCGGGACCGACCGGCCCCTCTTGTGTCCGTGGCACAGACCCCGCCGTGCCGCGTCGGCAGCGGCAGGTAATCTGCGGTGGTTCGCACCCCCGTCGTACATGTGTGTCAGGAGCCCGGAGTGAGCTTGCAGAAGGTCCTCATCGCCAATCGCGGCGAGATCGCCGTCCGTGTGATCCGTGCGTGCAAGGACGCCGGCATCGGCAGCGTGGCGGTCTACGCGGAGCCCGATCGCGACGCCCTCTTCGTGCGTCTCGCCGACGAGGCACACTCGCTGGACGGCACCACCCCGGCCGACTCCTACCTCGACATCGCGAAGATCATCGCGGTCGCGAAGCGCTCGGGCGCCGACTCCGTGCACCCCGGCTACGGCTTCCTCGCCGAGAACGCCGAGTTCGCCCAGGCCGTGCTCGACGCCGGCCTGGTCTGGATCGGTCCCCCGCCGGCGGCGATCGAGAGCCTGGGCGACAAGGCCAAGGCCAAGCACATCGCCCAGAAGGCCAACGCCCCGCTCGCCCCCGGCACCAAGGACCCGGTCCAGGACGCCGACGAGGTCGTCGAGTTCGCCAAGGCCAACGGCCTCCCGGTCGCGATCAAGGCGGTCTTCGGCGGCGGCGGCCGTGGCCTGAAGGTCGCGCGCACCCTGGAGGAGATCCCCGAGCTCTACGAGTCGGCGGTCCGCGAGGCCGTCGGCGCCTTCGGCCGCGGCGAGTGCCTCGTCGAGAAGTTCCTCGACCGCCCCCGCCACGTCGAGACCCAGTGCCTCGCCGACCAGCACGGCAACGTGGTCGTCGTCTCGACCCGCGACTGCTCGCTGCAGCGCCGCCACCAGAAGCTGGTCGAGGAGGCGCCCGCGCCGTTCCTGACCGAGGACCAGGTCGCCCGTCTCTACGAGTCGTCGAAGGCGATCCTCAAGGAGGCCGGCTACGTCGGCGCCGGGACCTGCGAGTTCCTCGTCGCGGCCGACGGCACCATCTCCTTCCTCGAGGTCAACACCCGCCTCCAGGTCGAGCACTGCGTCTCGGAGGAGGTGACCGGGATCGACCTGGTCCGCGAGATGTTCCGCATCGCCGCCGGCGAAGAGCTCGGCTACGGCGACCCGGAGATCCGCGGGCACTCGATCGAGTACCGGATCAACGCCGAGGACGGCGGCCGCAACTTCATGCCCGCCCCCGGCACGCTGACCCAGTGGTCGCCCCCGAGCGGCCCCGGCATCCGGCTCGACGGCGGCTACGAGAAGGGCGAGACGATCCCCGGCGCCTTCGACTCGCTGATCGCCAAGCTCATCGTCACCGGCCGCGACCGCACCCAGGCGCTGGAGCGCTCGCGCCGCGCCCTGGCCGAGTTCGAGGTCGACGGCATGCCGACGGTCATCCCGTTCCACGCGGCGGTGGTCGAGGACCCGGCCTACGTCGGCGCCTCCACCCCGTCCGGCGAGGGCTCGTTCGAGGTCTACACCACCTGGATCGAGACCGAGTTCGACAACCAGATCGAGCCCTACTCCGGCGACGCCGGCGAGGCGCCCGAGGCCGACGAGAGGCAGAAGGTCACCGTCGAGGTCGGCGGTCGCCGTCTCGAGGTCGTGATCCCCGCCGGGCTGGCCGGGCTCGGCGGCGGCGCTGCCGGCAACGGCGCCCGCAAGCCCAAGCGCAGCGGCGGCAAGAAGGCGGCCGCGGCCGCCTCCGGCGACTCCGTCACGAGCCCCATGCAGGGCACCGTCGTCAAGGTCGCCGTCGAGGAGGGCCAGGAGGTCGCCGAGGGCGACGTCGTGGTGGTCATCGAGGCGATGAAGATGGAGCAGCCGCTCAAGGCGCACAAGGCGGGCACCGTCTCCGGCCTGGTCGCCGAGGTCGGGGCGACCGTCACCAGCGGCGCGGTCATCTGCGAGCTGAAGGACTGACCCTCTAGACCGAGCGGTCCGAGCAGCCAGCGCCCGCGGTGCCTACCAGGCGCCGCGGGCGCTGCGCGTGGTGACCTCGAAGGTGAACCAGCTGGACCTCAGCCCGAGCGCGCTGCGCACCTGGTCCCCGGTGACCTCGACCTGACCGGCGCTGCCGACCAGCGTCATGGAGACCACCCGGCCTCCCCACTCGCCGTTGCCGTCGCGACCGGTGACGGTGATCTGCTGGAGGTCGCCAAGCCGCGGCCAGGCCGCCTCGAGCTGCTCGTCGCCGAGCGTCACCTCCCACACGTGGTTGGGGTTGCCGGCCCAGCCGTCGTAGGGGTCCGCCTGGGCGGCCAGGTAGGGCCTCGACCCCGCCGAGCTCCAGCCCCCGTTGCTGGAGGCGAACTGCGTGAAGGCCGGCGCGCCGTCCACGGTGAGCGCCTGCTGGGAGGTGGCCCGGACGGCCGCGGTGGCCAGCGGGTGCTCGGCCGACTTGCCGCCGTAGACCTGGCAGGCGGTGGTGTCGCAGATCTGGTAGTGCCGTGCGAGGGGCTGCGACCGCTCGAAGGCGGCGTAGGTGCGGGCGGCCACGGACTGGGCTCGGACCGCCTCGGGACTCCACGACGCGGGGATCTCCAACGGGACGACACCCAGCAGGTAGTTCTCCAGGGAGAGCACGTTGACGGTGTCGCGCTCCCGGCTGCCGGGGGACGGAGAGGCGGCGCGCAGCTTGCCGCGGTAGGTGGTCGACCCGGTGGGCGTGATCAGGGTGAGGCCGCCCGGTGCGGAGAGCTCACCGTCGCCGGCCAGCATCTTCCACTGCCGCCAGGCACCACGGGCGCGCCACTGCACCACGGCCCGGTTCCTCGCGTTGGTGGTCAGGCGCCACTGGCGGGCGCGGCCCTCCGGGAGTCGCCACCGCTTCTTGGAGGCGAGGTCCTTAAGGGTGATGTCGGGGCGGGCGCTGACCATGACGTCGTCGGTGGTGTCGGCGGTGAGGTGCACCCGGACCTTGCCGGAGGCGGCACCCCACTGGGTGCCCGGGTAGTAGAACTCGGCGATCTGCTGGTGGGTGAGGCCGGCGCGGGCCGCGCCCTCCGCGCCGTACTGGGACATCCCGTGCCCGTGCCCGTAGCCGCGGCCCACGATCCGCACCGCCGAGGAGCCGAGGACCGTCCAGGTCTCGGCGGTGGCGAGCGGAGGGGACGCCGCCGGCTCGGTGGCCACGGCTCCCGGCGCGAGCGGCACCAGCACCAGCGCGGCCGCCAGCGTCGCGACTCGGACGGCACACGCGGGAAGAGGACGGGGACGCATCGGGCAGCTCATCTCTCGGGACCGTCGGGTCCCCTGTGACAGCAGTGACATGGCAGGGAAACACACCGCTCCACGACGCACAAACGGAACCGGTGAACTACTCCCCTGTAGTTCCCCCCGCCCGCGACGGCGTCGCCAGGGACCCTCTCGGCACCCGGACCCGTGGCCCCGTGGCGGGTCGCTGCGACTACCGTCCTGACATGTTCAACAAGGTGCTGGTGGCCAACCGCGGCGAGATCGCGATCCGTGCCTTCCGCGCGGCCCACGAGGTCGGCGCGCGGACGGTGGCCGTCTTCCCGCACGAGGACCGCTGGTCCGAGCACCGGCTGCGAGCCGACGAGGCCTACGAGATCGGCGAGCGCGGCCACCCGGTCCGCGCCTACCTCGACCCCGGCGCGATCGTGGCGGCCGCGCTGAGGTCCGGCGCCGACGCCGTCTACCCCGGCTACGGCTTCCTCTCCGAGAACCCGCTGCTGGCCGAGGCGTGCGCCGACGCGGGGCTCACCTTCGTCGGCCCGTCGGCCGAGGTGCTCACGCTCACCGGCAACAAGTCGCGGGCGATCGCGGCAGCCCACGCCGCGGGTGTGCCGACGCTGGCCGGCACCGCCCCCTCCGCCGACGTGGAGGAGCTCCTCGTCGCCGCCGAGGCGATCCCCTACCCGCTCTTCGTGAAGGCGGTGGCCGGCGGGGGAGGCCGGGGCATGCGCCGGGTCGACGACCCCGCGCAGCTGCGGGCGGCCATCGAGGCGTGCATGCGGGAGGCGGAAGGGGCCTTCGGCGACGGCACGGTCTTCGTCGAGCAGGCCGTGGTGGACCCCCGGCACATCGAGGTCCAGATCCTCGCCGACGGCGAAGGCGGCGTCATGCACCTCTTCGAGCGCGACTGCTCGGTGCAGCGCCGGCACCAGAAGGTCGTCGAGATCGCCCCCGCTCCCCACCTCGACCCCGAGCTGCGCGAGCGCATGTGCGCCGACGCCGTCCGGTTCGCGCGCGAGATCGGCTACCGCAACGCCGGGACCGTCGAGTTCCTGCTGGACCCCGCCGGCGACTACGTCTTCATCGAGATGAACCCGCGGATCCAGGTCGAGCACACCGTGACCGAGGAGGTCACCGACGTCGACCTGGTGCAGTCCCAGCTGCGGATCGCCGCCGGCGCCACCCTGACCGACCTGGGCCTCAGCCAGGAGTCGCTGGTGCTGCGCGGTGCCGCACTGCAGTGCCGGATCACCACCGAGGACCCCGCCAACGACTTCCGCCCCGACACCGGCAAGATCACCACCTACCGCTCCCCCGGCGGTGCGGGCGTGCGGCTGGACGGGGGCACGACGTACACCGGCGCCGAGGTCAGCGCCCACTTCGACTCGCTGCTCGCCAAGCTCACCTGCCGCGGCCGCACCCACGAGCTGGCGGTGCAGAAGGCCCGCCGGGCGCTGGCGGAGTTCCGCATCCGGGGGGTGACGACCAACCTGGCCTTCCTGGAGGCGGTGCTGGCCGACCCCGACTTCGCCGCCGGCCGGGTCACCACCTCCTTCATCGAGGACCACCCCCAGCTGCTCTCCATCCAGGCCGACGCCGACCGGGGCACCGCGCTCCTGGCCCACCTGGCCGACGTCACCGTCAACCAGCCCCACGGTCCTTGCCCGGTCGAGGTCGACCCGGCCACCAAGCTCCCGCCGCTCGACCTCGCGGTGCCCGCCCCCGACGGCACGCGCCAGCGGCTGCTGGCGCTCGGTCCCGAGGCGTTCGCCGCGGAGCTGAGGGCCGCCAGCGGGGTGGCCGTCACCGACAGCACCTTCCGCGACGCCCACCAGTCCCTGCTCGCCACCCGGGTGCGGACCCGCGACCTGGTCCAGGTCGCCGGTCACGTGGCCCGCCTCACCCCGTCCCTGTGGTCGGTGGAGGCCTGGGGCGGCGCCACCTACGACGTGGCGCTCCGCTTCCTCGGCGAGGACCCGTGGGACCGGCTCGCGGCGATGCGCCAGGCGCTGCCCAACGTCTGCCTCCAGATGCTGCTGCGGGGACGCAACACCGTGGGCTACACGCCGTACCCCACGGAGGTGACCGAGGCCTTCGTCGCCGAGGCGGCCCGCACCGGCATCGACGTCTTCCGCATCTTCGACGCCCTCAACGACGTGGACCAGATGCGGCCCGCCATCGACGCCGTCCGGGCCACCGGGACCACCGTCGCCGAGGTGGCGCTCTGCTACACCGGGGACCTCTCCTCCCCCCGGGAGCGGCTCTACACCCTCGACTACTACCTCCGCCTGGCCGAGCGGATCGTCGAGGCGGGCGCCCACGTGCTCGCCATCAAGGACATGGCCGGGCTGCTTCGAGCACCCGCGGCCCGGACCCTGGTGACCGCCCTGCGGGAGCGCTTCGACCTGCCGGTGCACCTGCACACCCACGACACCCCGGGAGGGCAGCTGGCCACCCTGCTCGCCGCCATCGAGGCCGGCGTGGACGCGGTGGACGCCGCCGCCGCCCCGATGGCCGGCACCACCTCGCAGCCCCCTCTCTCGGCCCTCGTCTCGGCCACCGACCACTCCGCGCGCGAGACCGGCCTCTCGCTGGAGGCGGTGTGCAGCCTGGAGCCCTACTGGGAGGCCACCCGGCGCCTCTACGCGCCCTTCGAGTCGGGTCTGCTCTCACCCACCGGGCGCGTCTACACCCACGAGATCCCCGGCGGCCAGCTCTCCAACCTGCGCCAGCAGGCGATCGCGCTGGGCCTCGGCGAGAAGTTCGAGCAGATCGAGGACATGTATGCCGCGGCGAACGCCATCCTGGGCAACGTCGTGAAGGTGACCCCCTCCTCCAAGGTCGTCGGCGACCTCGCCCTGCACCTGGTCGCGGTGGGGGCCCACCCCGCCGACTTCGCCGAGGACCCGGGGCGCTTCGACATCCCCGACTCGGTGGTGGGGTTCCTGCACGGTGAGCTCGGCGACCCGCCCGGCGGCTGGCCCGAGCCGTTCCGCACCCGGGCGCTGGAGGGACGCAGCTGGCGGAAGCCGGCCGAGACCCTGACCCCCGAGCAGCGCCAGGGCCTGGAGGAGCGGCCCCGCGAGACCCTCAACGAGCTGCTGTTCCCCGGTCCGACCGCCGAGTTCCGCAAGGCCCGGGCCACCTTCGGCGACCTCTCGGTGCTGCCCACCCAGGGCTGGCTCTACGGCCTCCAGCAGGGCGAGGAGCTCGAGGTGACCCTCGACCAGGGCAAGCAGGTGATCTTCGGCCTCCAGGCGATCGGCGACCCGGACGAGCGGGGCTACCGGACGGTGATGGCCACCCTGCACGGTCAGCTGCGTCCGGTCAGCGTGCGCGACCGCGCAGTCTCCTCCGACGTCCAGGCCACCGAGAAGGCCGACCCGGGCGCGCCCGGCCAGGTGGCGGCGCCGTTCCAGGGCGCCGTCACCGTGATGGTCGCCGAGGGCGATCGGGTGGCGGCCGGGGACACCGTGGCCACGATCGAGGCGATGAAGATGGAGGCGGCGATCACCGCCCCGTCCGCCGGCCGGGTGGCACGCGTGGTGGTGGGCCAGACCCGCCAGGTCGAGGGCGGCGACCTCCTGCTCGTGCTGGAGTGAGCCGACGCCGGCAGCCGGCGGCAGGTCTCACTCCCAGGAGCCGCGGCGGCCCTGCTTGACGTCGCCGCGCCGCTTCTTGGCCACCAGCCGGCGCTCCACCGATCCCTTGGTGGGCCGCGTCCGGCGCCGCGGCCGCGGCGGCACCACCGCCTCGGTGACCAGCTCGACCAGGCGCGCCTTCGCCGCCTCCCGGTTGCGGTGCTGCGACCGGTACTCCGAGGAGGCGACCGTCAGCGTCCCGTCGACCAACCGGCCGCCCAGGCGCTGCGCGGCGAGCTCCTTCTGCTGGGCGGTGAGCGCCGTCGTCCCGGTCAGCGACCACAGCAGCTCCACCCGGGTGTCGCTGGTGTTGACGTGCTGCCCGCCGGGGCCGGAGGATCGGGAGAAACGCCAGGTCAGCTCGCTGTCGTCGATGACGACCCGTCCCGGGCGACTCATGCCCCCAGTATGCGTCCGAGACCGGAGCACCCGTCAGGCACCGTCGCCCCCATTGCATAGTGTGGCGCCATGAAGGCCTTGCTCCTGGAGAACATCCACCCCCGCGCCGTCGAGTCGCTCGAGAGCCGCGGCATCGAGGTCAAGCTGCGCGCCGGCTCCCTCTCGGAGCAGGAGCTGATCCAGGCGCTCGACGGCGTCTCGCTGCTCGGCATCCGCTCCAACACCAAGGTGACCGCCGCCGTCCTCGACGCGGCACCCGAGCTGATCGCGATCGGCTGCTTCTGCATCGGCACCAACCAGGTCGACCTGGCGGCGGCGGCCGCGCGCGGAGTGGCGGTCTTCAACGCTCCCTACTCCAACACCCGCAGCGTCGTCGAGCTGGTGATCGGCGAGATCATCGCCCTCGCCCGACGCCTCCCGGAGAAGATCCAGCGGATGCACGACGGCATCTGGGACAAGTCGGCGCGAGGCAGCCACGAGGTACGGGGCCGCACCCTGGGCATCGTCGGCTACGGCAACATCGGCACCCAGCTCTCCAACCTCGCCGAGGCCCTCGGCCTCCGCGTCGTCTTCTACGACACCGCCGACCGGCCCGCCCACGGCAACGCCCAGCGGATGGGCTCCCTGGACGAGCTGCTCGCGGTCGCCGACGTGGTCAGCCTCCACATCGACGGGCGACCGGGCAACCAGGGCTTCTTCGGCGCCCGCCAGTTCGCCGCCATGAAGCCTCGCTCGCTCTTCATCAACGCCTCGCGCGGCATGGTCGTCGACGACGTCGCGCTGCGCGACAACCTGCTCTCGGGCCACATCGCCGGGGCCGCCCTCGACGTCTTCCCGGTGGAGCCGAAGGCACAGGGCGACGAGTTCGAGTCGGTGCTCCGCGGCCTCGACAACGTCATCCTCACCCCGCACGTCGGCGGCTCCACGCAGGAGGCGCAGGAGGAGATCGGCTGGTTCGTGGCCGGCAAGCTGCTGGGCTTCGCCTTCGAGGGGAGCACCACGCTCTCGGTCAACCTGCCCCAGGTCCAGCCGCCGCGGCTCGACGGGCACCGGATCGGCATCCTGCACCACAACGTGCCCGGCGTGCTCGCCGGCTTCAACACCCTGCTGGCCGCCGAGGGCGACAACATCACCGGTCAGCAGCTCGCGACCCACGGCCCCATCGGCTATGTGGTCACCGACGCCACCAGCGACCTCTCCCCCGCGTCGATGGAGGAGCTGCGCGCCTCCGAGCACACCCTGTGGGTCCGCACCTACTGAGGTGCCGGGCGCCGGGTCAGACCCGGTGCAGCCGCCGGGCGGCCTCCGCGAGGGACCCGCTCATCGACGGGTAGACCGTGAAGGCCTGGGCGAGCTGGTCGGCGGTGAGCGACTCGGCCACCGCCAGCGAGACGGGGTGGATCAGCTCGCTGGCCCGCGGACCGACGACGACCCCGCCCACCACGATGCCCGTGCCGGGACGGCAGAAGAGCTTGACGAAGCCGTCCTTGACCCCCTGCATCTTGGCGCGCGCGTTGCCCGCCAGCGGCAGGGTCACCACCTCGGCGTCGATCTCGCCGTTGTCCACCGCCTGCTGCGACCAGCCCACCGTCGCGATCTCGGGGGCGGTGAAGACGTTGGAGGAGACCTTCTTCAGGTCCAGCGGCGCGACCGCGTCGCCGAGGAAGTGCCACATGGCGATCCGCCCCTGCATCGCCGCCACCGAGGCCAGCATCAGCACGCCGGTGCAGTCACCGGCCGCGTAGACGCCGCGGGCGGCGGTCCGCGAGACCCGGTCGACCCGGATGAAGCCGCCCTCGTCGAGCCGGACCCCCGCCTCCTCGAGGCCGAGGCCGGCGGTCTTGGGGACCGACCCGAGGGCGAGCACGCAGTGGGAGGCCTCGACCGTGCGGCCGTCGGTGAGGGTGACGGTCACCCGGTCGCCCTCGCGGGTGACCGACTCCATCCGCGACTTCGAGAGCACGTTCATGCCGCGGCGTACGGCGACCTCCTCCAGCACGGCGGACGCGTCCGCGTCCTCGCCGGGGAGCACCCGGTCGCGCGACGAGACCAGGGTGACCGGGATGCCGAGCGCGAGGTAGGCGGAGGCGAACTCCGCCCCGGTCACCCCGGACCCCACCACCACGAGGCTCTCGGGCACCTCGGTCAGGTCGTAGACCTGCTCCCAGGTCAGGATCCGCTCGCCGTCGGGCTGGGCGCTCGGCAGGGTGCGGGGCGCGGCGCCGGTGGCGACCAGGATCGCGTCGGAGTCGAGCGTCTCCGTGCCGCCGTCGGCGAGGTCGACGACCACCTGCTGCGGCCCGGCCAGCCGGCCGTGGCCGCGCACCACCCGGACGCCGTCGCGCTCCAGGCGTCGCTGGATGTCCGCGGACTGCTCGGCGGCCAGCGCCTTGACCCGGGCGTTGACCCGGCCCAGGTCGACGACCACCCGGGCGGCGGAGTCGCCCTCGGGGTCGACGAAGCTCACGCCGAGCTCGGCCGCGGTGGTCAGCTCGGTCATCACCTCGGCGGTGGCGATCAGCGTCTTGGACGGCACGCAGTCGGTGATCACGGCCGAGCCGCCGATCCCGTCGCTGTCCACGACGGTCACCGTGGCACCCAGCTGGGCCGCGACGTGCGCGGCCTCGTAGCCGCCGGGGCCTCCTCCGATGATGACGACCCGGTCGGTGGACGGGTTTCGGGTGGCCACGACGTCAGAAGTTGATCATGTGGCCGGCGATGCCGTGGACGGCTTCCTTGACCGCCTCGGACAAGGTCGGGTGGGCGAAGACGTTGCGCGAGACCTCGTCGGCGGTGAGGTCCCACTGCTGGGCCAGGGTGAGCACCGGGAGCAGCTCGGTCACGTCGGGCCCGATCATGTGGGCCCCGAGGATCTCGTTGTACTTGGCGTCGGCCACCACCTTGACGAAGCCCACGGTCTCGCCCAGGCCCGCCGCCTTGCCGTTGGCGCTGAAGGGGAAGGTCGACGTCTTGACGTCGTACCCCTTCTCCTTGGCCTGCTCCTCGGAGTAGCCGAACGACCCGATCTGCGGCTGGCAGTACGTCGCCCGCGGGATCATGTCGAAGTTGATCTCCATGGTCTCGGCGCCGGCGATCGTCTCGGCCGCCACGATCCCCATCGCCTCGGCCACGTGGGCCAGCATCATCTTGCCGGTGACGTCGCCGATCGCGTAGACGTGCTCGATGTTGGTGCGTCCTCGCTCGTCGACCGCGATCGCACCGCGCTCGGTGGTCTTCACCCCGATCTCGTCGAGCCCGTAGCCCTCGAGGCGGGGGGCGAACCCGAAGGCCGCCAGCATCTTGTCGGCCTCGATGACCTGGGAGTCGCCGCCGGCCGCCGGGCTGACGGTGACCCGCACGCCCTCACCGGTGTCCTCGACGTTCTCGACCTTGGTCGACAGCATGACCTTGACGCCGAGCTTCTTGTACTGCTTGAGCAGCTCCTTGGAGACGTCGGCGTCCTCGGTGGGCACCATCCGGTCCAGGAACTCCACGATGGTGACGTCGACGCCGAAGTTCTTCATCACGTAGGCGAACTCGACGCCGATCGCGCCGGAGCCTCCGATGATGATCGAGCCGGGCAGCTCCTCGTCGAGGATCTGCTCCTCGTAGGTCACGACGTTCTTGCTGACCTCCATGCCCGGCAGCATCCGCACGGTCGCGCCGGTGGCGATGATGAGGTCGTCGAAGGTCAGGGACCGGGTGGAGTCGTCGTTCATCGCGACGTCCATCGAGGTCGGCGAGGTCAGGGTGCCCCAGCCGTCGATCTCGGTGATCTTGTTCTTCTTCATCAGGAAGTGGACGCCCTTGACGATGCCGGCGCTCACCTGGCGGGACCGCTTGTGGGTGGGGCCGAAGGACATCGTCACCTCGCCCTCGATGCCGAACTTGGCCTTCTCGTGGGTGAGCGTGTGGGCGAGCTCGGCGTTCTTGAGCAGGGCCTTGGAGGGGATGCAGCCGACGTTGAGGCACACCCCGCCCCAGTACTGCTTCTCGACCACTGCCACGGACTTGCCGAGCTGGGCGGCGCGGATGGCGGCGACGTACCCGCCGGGGCCGGCACCGAGGACAACGACGTCGAAGTGTGCGGAGTCAGTCACGACCCACAGCCTAGGCTGCGGCCGGTGGGCGGCGTAACCCACCTCCGCTGCGCGATAGCCTGCACCCCGTGACGCTGTACGCCGCCTACGGCACCAACCTCGACCCCGGTCGGATGGGTGAGCGCTGCCCGCACTCCCCCTTGCGGGGCACGGGCTGGCTGACCGGCTGGCGGCTCACCTTCGGCGGCGAGGAGCACGGCTGGGACGGCGCACTGCCGACCATCGTCCAGGACGCTGCCGAGCAGGTCTTCGTCGCCGTCTACGACATCGGCGGCGAGGACGAGGCGGCCCTCGACGGCTGGGAGTCGGCCGACACCGGCCTCTACCGCAAGACCCGGGTGCGGGTCTCCACCCTCGCCGGCGAGGTGACCGCCTGGGCCTACGTGCTCGACGCCTACGAGGGCGGACTGCCCAGTGCCTCCTACCTCGGGGTCCTCGCCGACGCCGCCGAGGCGGCGGCCGCCCCCGACGACTACGTCGCCGCGCTGCGCCAGCGCCCGTGCCGCTCGACCGGCCTCTGAGCGCCGTCCGCCTCAGAAGTTGAGGCGCACGTCCAGCTCGTCGCGGCTCATCCCGCTCGCGAAGAGGACATCGGCGGCCAGCGAGCGCACCTGCGAGGCGACGGCCGCCCGGTTGAGGGTCATCTCGTCGGTCAGCGACGCCACCGCCAAGCGGACCGACTCGACCAGCTCCTCCCTCGCCTCGTGCATCTCCTCGGTGTCGGGCCTCTCCCCCAGCCCCGACTCGAAGATCCGCACTCCGCGGGCCAGCGCCTCCACCGAGGAGCACATCAGGTCGGTGCACTCCTCGCCCAGCCGCAGCATCGAAGCCACCCGGCGCGCCAGCACCCGGGCGTCGCGGATCGCGTTGTCGATGTCGCCCAGGGCCCCGGCGTAGCGGGCCACCTCGCTGCGGTGGCGCCACCGCACCGGGGACATGGCCGCCACCTCGGCGACGTTCGCGGCGGTGTTCTGAGCCGTGGTGACGTCGCCCTGCATGCTCCGCGCCCTGGCCAGTGCCGCCTCGGCGAGCGCCAGGTCACCGGAGCGCATCGCGCGGGCCACGGCCTCCAGGATCCGCTCCAGCTCCTCGAGCAGGGGACGCACCTCCCGGGTGAGGTCGCGGGTGGGGTTGCGCGGCAGCAGCAGCACCATCGCCAGGCCGCAGAAACCGCCGACCAGCGCGTCGAGGAACCGGGTCACCGCCGGGTTGTCGGCCCCCGCCACCGGGACCACCGCGGCCATCAGCACCCCCGAGTTCGCGGCCTGGGTGATCGCCACCCCCTTGAGCCCGGCGAAGAGCGCGGAGGCCGTGGCCAGCACGACGACCAGGGCGAGCTGCCACGCGCCCCGGCCGATGGCCAGGATCAACAGCTCACCCACCAGCACTCCCACGGCCACTCCCAGGACGGGCTCGAGCAGCATGCGCTGACGCAGCCCCACCCCGGCGACCAGCACGATCACCGCGGCGATGGGGGCGAAGAAGGCCTGCTGGTGGCCCAGGACATGGGTGGAGAACGCGAACGCGGCGGCGGTCGCGGCCGCGAGCCGGAGCAGCTGGCGCCACCGCCGCGCGACGGCCCGGCACCTGTCGCGCAGCGTCATCCGCGGCACGAGCTCTCTCATGCGCTGGACCCGCGGGTGAACCGGCACACGCACATCCTCACCCACGACGCGAGGGCCGCGGCATGACTCGCCGCTCACTCGCCGCTGTGGCAGCAGGCCTCGACGTTGTTGCCCTCCGTGTCGCGCACGAAGGCCCCGTAGTACCCCTCGTGGTACTCCGGCCACAGCCGCGGCTCGTGCAGCACCTCGGCACCGGCCGCCACCGCCTCCGCGAACCACTCGCGCACGGTGGCGGCATCCGGTGCGGCGAAGGCGACATGGACCTCGCGATTGGGCCCGACCTCGTCGAAGGTCCCGATCCAGAAGCTCGGGTGATCGGTCCCGTAGCCGATGGCGACCCCGTGCTCCATGAGCCGCCGATGCCCCAGCACGCCCAGGACGCGGTCGTAGAAGGCGCTGGCGCGTCCCAGGTCGGTGACGTTGATGCCGAGGTGATCGATCATCGTCCCAGCCTGCACCCTGCGGAGTGGCTCGACCAGAGGGACGCTGCCTAGGATCGGTGGGTGACCGAGACCGATCCCTCAGCCCTGGCCTCCGCGGCCGCCTCGACTCTGCGTGAGCTCACCGGCGTCGACTCCCACGACGTGGCCCTCGTGCTCGGCTCCGGCTGGCTGCCCGCCGTCGACGCGCTCGGACCGGCGACCGCCGAGATCTCCACCACCGACCTCCCCGGCTTCCACGCCGCCGGCGTGGCGGGACACTCCGGCAAGATCCGCAGCATCCGGGTCGGCGACTCCGACGTCCTGGTCTTCCTCTCCCGCACCCACTTCTACGAGGGCAAGGGCGTGCGGGCCGTCGTCCACCCGGTGCGCACCGCGGCCGCCGCCGGGTGCCGCACCATCGTCCTGACCAACGGGTGCGGCGGTCTGCGCGAGACGTGGGCTCCGGGCACGCCGGTGCTGATCAGCGACCACATCAACCTCACCGCCACCTCGCCGATCGAGGGCGCCCACTTCGTCGACCTCACCGACCTCTACTCCAGCCGGCTGCGGGCGCTGTGCCGGGAGGTCGACCCCAGCCTCGACGAGGGTGTCTACGTGCAGTTCCCCGGCCCCCACTACGAGACGCCCGCCGAGATCCGCATGGTCCGCGCGATCGGCGGCGACCTCGTCGGGATGAGCACGACCCTGGAGGCGATCGCCGCCCGTGAGGCGGGCATGGAGGTGCTGGGGATCAGCCTGGTCACCAACGCCGCGGCCGGGATCAGCGGGGAGCCGCTCAACCACGAGGAGGTCCTCGAGGCCGGCCGCTCGGCCGCCACCCGGATGGGCGCCCTCCTCGGCGACCTGGTCCCGCGGATCTGATGCGGGTCCTGGTCACCGGCGCCGCCGGCTCCATCGGGCGGGTCGTGCTGCCCGGGCTCGCCGAGGCCGGGCACGAGGTCGTCGGCCTCGACCTGGTCCCCGCCCCCGAGGGCGTCGACGTCGCCTGGCACCTCGGCGACTGCACGGACCCCGACGCCGTCGACGCCGTCTTCGCCGCCCAGCCCCTGGACGCCGTCGTCCACCTCGCCGGCCACCCCGACGAGCTCGACCTCCCCGGGTCGTTCTCCTCCCACGTGCTGACCACCGCGGCACTGCTCGACGCCTGCGTCGCCCACCGGGTGGACCGCTTCGTCTACGCCTCGAGCAACCACGCCGTCGGGCGGACCCCCCGCACCGACTGCGTCGGCGTCGACGCCCGGCCGCGGCCCGACACCTTCTACGGCGTCGGCAAGGTCGCCGCGGAGGCGGTGATGAGCCTGTACGCCGACCGCTACGGCGTCGACGCGGTGGCCTGCCGCATCGGCTCGTTCCTCCCCCGCCCCACCACCGCCCGCCACCTCTCGACCTGGCTCTCCCACGGCGACTGCGTGCGGATGGTCGAGGCCGCGCTGACCGCGCGGGCGCCCGGCTTCGCGGTGCTCTACGGCATCTCGGCCAACACCGACGCCTGGTGGGACCTCGAGCCCGGCCGGGCCCTGGGCTACGAGCCGCAGGACGACGCCTCGTCGTACGCCGGGGAGATCGCGCCGCGCCCCGAGGACCCCGCCGAGGCCGCGCACGTCGGGGGCCCCTTCGCCGGCGAGGAGTTCTGGCGCCCCGCCCTGCCGCGGGGGTGACGCAGGGATCCCCGCCTGGGCGGGGATCTTCAGGGTTAGTGGGGCATGTATGCCCCACTAACCCTGCGGATCACCGGCCAGGCGGGGATTCAAGTGACGGACGAGGTCAGCGGGTGATGCGGAACTTCACGACCTTGCGGGCCTTGGTGTAGCTGTCGTCGCCGGTGAAGCGGACGACCAGCTTGTAGGCGCCGCGCTTGCCCTTCGGCAGCTTGATGACCGCCTTGCCGCGCTTGTTGAGCTTGGGCTTGACCTGGACGGCCTTCTTCTTGCCCGGGACCTTGAGGGTCGCCTTGAGGCGGCCGGTCGCGGGGCCGGCCTTGCCCTTGAGGGTAACCACGACCCGGCCCGCCTTGCGGGTGGTCGGCGCGGTCGCGAGCTTCGCCTTCGCCTTGAGCGCCACCTTCTGCACGGGGGCGGGGACGGGGGCAGGCGTGGGGGCGGGAGCCGGCTGGGCCAGGAAGCTCCAGTCGATCGCCACCGGGGTGACGGTGTCCTGGGTGGTGTTGGAGTGGGTGTGCGCCTGCCAGGTGAAGACCGCGTACTGCGTGCCCGCGACGAGCTTCTCGGTCGGGGCGTTGAGCACGGTGGTGAAGGCGTCACCGGAGAAGTCGCCCGGCATCACGTAGCTGACCGCCGCCATGGTGGCGAGGCTCGCGCGGTTGCCGTAGTCGATCGCGGTGCCGGCGGGGGCCAGGGCGACGTAGACGCCCGCGTCGCCCGGGTTGGTCGTGGGGTTGAACCCCTTGCCCTCGACCTTGACCGTCACCCCGTCGGTGACGTCCGCACCGGTCACGGTCGCGCTGACCGAGGGGGCGCTCGCGGTCGCGGAGGCCGCGAACGCACCGGGACGCTTGTGGTCACCGCTGCTGGTGAAGTAGAAGTGCCCCCGCACGCCCGGGGTCAGCGCGCCGAGGAACTCGGGGTGGAACGACTTGCCGTCCACCGGGTGCGGTGCGACGGCGCCCAGCTCGACGGCGACGTCGGAGCCGGGTGCCAGGACGCCCGCCCAGTCGGGGGTCGCCACGACGCTCTCCGGCGTGGAGGTGGCGCCGGAGAACTCGGCGACGGTGACCGAGGTCGGGGCGGTGCTGGCGGCGGGCGCGCCGCCGGCCCTGCCGATGTTGGCGGCGGAGACGGTCGCCCGGATCTCGCCGGTGCCGTCGGCCTGCGTGACGACCGAGGGGTCGGAGACGACGACCGAGTACTGCTCGGCCCCGGCCGCCACGAACGCGCCGCGGACCGTGCCGCGGTAGGTACGCACCGTGGCGCCCCCGTCGGTCTCGACGCTCGCGGCGGGGAAGGTGAAGAGGTCGTCGGCGCCGGTGCCGGGGTCACCGGCGGTGTGCGTCGCGCCGTCGCTCACCGTGCCGGTGGCGGTGCTGGGCATCGGCGTGCTCTGCCCGAACCGGCTGAAGAAGAGGTGCTCGACGAACTGCTGGGAGATGTTCCAGGTCAGGGCCCCGGTGGCCGGTGCGGCCTGGGCGGGAGCCGACACGGTGGCGACGGTCGCGAGACCGGCCACCAGGGCGCCTGCTGCTCCGGCCGCGATGCGGCGTGTGGAACGGGAGGTGGACATGGGTGTTCCTTTCGGTGGTGCTGGGTGGAGGGAGGAAGGCTCAGGAGGGTCTACGGGCCGGGAGCAGGAGGAGCAGCGCGCCGGCGAGCAGCAGCGCTCCCCCGGCCCACCAGCCCGGATGGACGGTCTCGGAGCTGGCGGCCGCGAGGGAGGTGACGTCCGCCGCGACCAGGTCCGCCTGCAGGGAGAGCGGCGCGCCCACCGCCTGCGGGGCCGCGGGCCCGGCGTCGGGTACGACGTCCGCCGGCACGCTGTCCTCCGGGCCTCCGGCGACCGGCGGGGCGGGCTCCACCGGGTCCACCGGACCCGCCTGCGCGGACTTCGCGGGGCCGCGCGAAGGGCTGGGCGAGGGGCTGGGCGAGGGGCTGGGCGAGGGGCTGGGCCTGACCGGGTTGGTCACCTTCGCCGGCGCCGGGGTCGGCTTGGTGGCCGCGGGGCCCCGGGTGGGGGCCGGCGCCTCCGGCAGCGTCCCGGCGTACCCGACCACGACCGGGCTGGGCAGCTTGGTCCAGTCCGACTGGAGACCGGTCGAGTACCAGAACTGGTCCACCCCGAGGGGCGAGAGGAAGTCGATCATCGGCGCCGGGAAGCTCCCCCAGTGCTCCCCCGTACGCCGCTGCGGGACCGAGCCGGTCACCTCGACGCCGCCGTAGGCCGGGGTGGCGACCAGGCCGGTCTCCGTCACGTCGACCCCGGAGAGGGTCGCGATCGCGACGCGGCGGCCCTCCACGGGGGTCCAGGTCCGGGTGTCCGTGCGGTCCGCCAGCCATCCCCCGAGCACCGCGGTGACCTCCCCGGCACCGCCGCTCAGGCTGAGCTGCGGGTCGGAGACGGTGAAGACGGTGTTGCCTGCGTAGTAGACGACCGTGAAGGTGCCCGTCCACGCCAGGGAGGCGTCCTCGGCGACCGGGTCCACGGTCCCGGCGCCGCCGGCCACCTTCACCCGGTGGCCGCTGAACGGTCCGTAGAGGTCGATCGGCGCGCCGTGGGCGTCGGTGCCCAGCCCCTGCCAGGTGGCGGTCTGCCAGGTCCCCGCGGCGTCGAGCTTCTCGATGGTGGTGTTCCCCGCGGTCGGCGACCACTTCGAGGACGGGAGCGTCGCGCCGCCGCGGCCCGGGTCGGCCACCCCGGCGGCGAGGAAGTTGATGGCCGTCGGGTTGTGCGAGCGCGCGTTGGTCTGCTCGTTGAGGCTCCACGCGAAGACCACGTCGGAGACCTCGAGCGCCGTGCTCGGGGCCGGCTCCTCCAGCCCCGTGGACGCGCCGGCCGGGGGCACCCCGACACCGAGGGCGAGCAGGAGCGCGGCGGCCGTCACGGCCAGCCCGGCCCGGGCGCGCTCAGGCGTGCGCACGGCGGCTCCTCACGACACGGCTCAACGCCAGGCCCAGCGCGCCCGCGAAGAGGAGCGCGCAGACCACGAGGAAGACGGTCGCCGGGGCCTCCTCCGACCACCAGGAGGAGCTCGTCGCCGCGGCGCCGCCCGCCCCGGGCTCGACCTCCGCGGCCGGGGCGGCGTCCGTGCTCACCCCGAACATCACCGAGGCCTCCCGGCCGCCGCCAAAGAGGCGCAGCTCGTGGGTGCCTCCGGGCAGCCCCGCCGGCAGCCCGACGACTCCGACCGCCCGGCCGTCCGCGCCCACCGTGTGCGGCCCGCTGGCCGCGAGCCCGTCGTCGAGGACGACGGTGAACTGCTCACCCGGGCGCAGTCCGCGGGCGACGAACGACAGCGCCCGTCCGGGCACCGCGGACGCCCGGTCGACCCGGAGCGCGGGCTTGCCCTGCCTGCTCTGCTTCGCCGGTGCGGCGGGCGCGGCGGGCGCAACCACGTCCCGGTCGTCCTCGGTGGCCGCGCCGCGCGGGGTCTCCGTCGTCGACGTCCCCGCCTCCGGAGCCACGGACTCACCCGGGCTCGCGGCCGGCGTGAGGTCGGCGACCCGCACCGGGGTGAAGGTCTCGTTGTTGGCGTTGTGCACCCCGTGCGCGCCGACGGTGATGACGCCGCAGGTCACCTTGCGGCAGTCCACGGTCCGGGCGGTGCCGTCGCGCCCGACTCCCTGGAACGTCGGACCCGGCACGAGCAGCCGCACCGACCAGGAGCCGTCGGCGGTCATCGTGCCGCCGTTGGCCGAGGAGGCGGTGTCCGAGCCCGGGAAGGCCACGTAGCGCTGGAAGCCGGCATTGCTGCGGGACTCGCTGTCGGGGACGTAGACGTAGTCCGTGCCCGACCGGCCGCCCTTGCTGGGCTGCCAACGCCCGCTGACGGTGCCGAACCAGACGTAGAGGCCGCCGTGTCCGCCCTTGACCGACTGGAACCCTTGACCCGAGACCCTGAGCTCGGTCGAGTACCGCGAGTCGATGACCTGACCGCGCCCGTCGTTGTCCACCACCACGCGTCCCGCCGCCTGGGCGGGAGCCTGGCCCAGGAGCACCGTGCCGAGCAGCAGGAGCAGCGCCAGGGCCGGGGCGAGGACGAGGGCGGTCACGCGCTGCGGCAGCCACCTCCGGGAGCTCAGGACGGGCACGTGGCCTCCTCGGGGACGACGGTCGGGAAGGGAGCGGGGTCGGCGGCGGTCGCGGGGACCGGGCCGCGCACCGGAAGGACCAGGAGGTTGCCGGCGTGGTCGACGACCTCGACCGGGTGCTCGTAGACCTCGGTGAGCAGGGCGGAGGTCAGCACCTCGGCGGGGCGTCCGACCGCCCGCACCGCACCCGCGGCGAGGACGCAGATCCGGTCGGCGAAGGCGGCCGCGAGGCTCAGGTCGTGCAGCACCACGACGACGGCGGCCCCGGCCGCGGCGCTGCGCCGCGCGTGGGAGAGCAGGGCCTCCTGGTGGCGGATGTCCAGCGCGGCGGTCGGCTCGTCGAGCAGGTGCACCTCGACCTCCTGGGCGAGCATCCGGGCGAAGGCCACCCGTCCCTGCTCGCCCCCGGAGAGGGTGGGCACCACCCGGGCGGCCAGGTGGTCGACCTCGGCCACCTCCATCGCCTCCTGGACCCGGACGTCGTCGTGCTCGGCGCGCGCCGTGCGACGCCAGACCGCGCGCCCCATCTCGACCACCTCGCGCACCCGGAAGCCGAAGGCCAGCGTCTGCTTCTGCTGCAGCACCGCCCGCCTCCGAGCCATCTCGGCGGCCGACTGGGTCGCGAGCGGACGGCCTGCGAGCTCGACCTCGCCGCTGTCCGGGCGCCGGTCCCCGGCGAGCACGGCCAGCAGGGTCGACTTCCCGGCTCCGTTGGGCCCGACGAGGGCGACCAGCTCGCCCGGGCTCACCTCGAAGGAGACGTCGCGGAGGATGTGGCGCCCGTCGATCTCGACGCCGACCTCTCGGGCGCGCAGGGCCGGAGCGGCCGCAGGGCCGCGGGTGGCCGTCATGCCCAGCCCCCCGCCGTACGACGTGCCCTGCGCAGCAGCCAGAAGAAGACCGGACCACCCACCAGTGAGGTGAGCATGCCGATCGGCAGGTCGGCGTAGGCGATCGCGGTGCGCGCCCAGAGGTCGGCGAGGACCAGCAGGAGCGCCCCGCCCAGCGCGCAGCTGGGCACCAGGGCCCGGTGTCCGGGGCCCACGACCATCCGCAGCAGGTGCGGGATGATGAGCCCGACGAAGGCGATGATGCCGGCGAAGGAGACCGCCGCCGCGGTGAGCACCGCGACCACCACGATGCTGGCCATCCGGAGGCGCTCCACGTCGACCCCGACGTGCTTGGCGCCCCGGTCCCCCAGCGCGAGCAGGTCGAGCCGGCGGGAGAGGAGCACGGCCGCCACGATGCCGACGAGCGCGACCGGCACGGTGACCAGCACCTGCTCGGCCCGGGAGCCGTTGAGGCTGCCCAGCTGCCAGAAGACGATCTCCTCGCGCGCCTGGGTGTCCCCGAGGAACATCAGGAAGGCCAGGGCGGCGCCCGCCATGGCGTTGACCGCGACGCCGGTGAGGACCAGGGTGACGACCTCGGTGCGACCGGAGTCCCGGGAGAGCAGGTAGACCGCGACGGTGGTGACCAGGCCGCCGAGGAACGCGGCGACCGGGAGCGTCCACTGGCCCAGCGCGACGACGTCGAAGACGATGACCGCAGCCGCGGCGAGGGCGGCGCCGGCGGAGACACCGACCACACCGGGCTCGGCGAGCGGGTTGCCGAAGACCCCCTGCATCACCGCGCCGGCGACGCCGAGCGATGCTCCGACCAGGACGGCCATCGCCAGTCGCGGGAACCGGACCTGCCACAGGGTGGACTCGCCCTGGGGGTGGGTGGGGAGGGAGGTCACGTCGAGCCCGAGGCGGTTGAGCACCGAGCCCACGACCTCGGCGGCGGGGATGTGGAGCTGGCCGGCACCGGCGGCGACCGTCACCGCCACCAGCAGCAGGGCACCGAGGGTGACCAGGACGGCGCGCCTGCTGGTGCCCGTCGGGGGCAGCGGCAGGCTCAGGCTCACGCCAGCTCCTGCGGAGCGTGGACGGCGACGGCCAGGGCGTTGAGCACGTCGGCGGTCCGCGGGCCGTAGCCGAGGACCAGGGAGTCCTCGATGTCGACGAAGCGCTCGTTGCGCCCGGCAGGCGTGTTGGCCAGGGCCGGGAGCCTCTCCAGCAGTCCGGAGACTCCGCCCGTCGACTCCAGGCCGCCCCGCATCATGACCACCAGCTCGGGCGCCGCGGCCACGAGCCCCTCGGCGGTGACGGGGCGCATCCCGGACCAGCCGATCTCCTCGGCCACGTCGTAGGCACCGACGGCGTCGATCAGGTCGTCGGCGCCGGATCCCTTGCCGAACATGTAGTAGACGCCCGCGTTGCCGCGCACGTAGAGGAAGATCGTGCGCAGGCGCCGCCGCTCGTCCTCGGGAGCCACCTCGGCGATGTCGGCGCGGACCGCCGCGACCTCGTCCGAGATCCGCTCGACCAGCGCCGCGCCGGCCTTCGGGACGCCCAGGGCGGCGGCGGTCGTCGCGGTCACCTCGTCGATGTTGTCCAGCGACCGCGAGGACTCCACGACGACGACCGGGATGCCGGAGTCGCGCATCTGCAGCACCACGTCCCAGGGCCCCAGGGAGGTGTCGGTGATGATCAGGGTCGGGTCGAGCTCGAGGATCGCCTCGGCGTTGAGCTCGTGGCCGTTCCCGGTCACCAGCGGGAGGTCGGCGGCCTGCTCGAAGCCGGTGGAGAGGTCGCGGCCGACCAGCCGGTCACCCAGGCCGAGCTCGAAGACCGTGCGCGACAGCGTGCCGTGCAGGTCGAGGGCGAGCACCCGGGAGACGTCCTCGACCACCACCTCGGTCCCCTGCGCGTCGGTGAGGGTGGCGGGCAGGGCGGGCTCGGGGCTGGTCGCGACCGGGTTGAGGTCGGAGACGTCCACCCCGGCGCTCACCGCGCCGCGCCAGGCCCGGGGGTCCTCCGCCGGGGTCACGCCGGCCACCGGCGGTGCGGCCTTGACCCCGCTCGACGCCTCGGTACCGGAGGCCCGGTCCGGGCCCTGGATCCCACAGCCGGCGACCAGGACGACCACCGCCGCCAGGGCGGCCACGCGGGGCGCCTGCGACCTGAGCATTCTCAACTTCTCCTCGACGAGTACCGGACCGGGGCTACGAGCACGACCCCGTGGGCTTAGGTTAGCCTAACCCAACTTAGGATCACCTAACCGCCTCGCTCGGCCCCCCTCCGGCACCTCGCCCCCGACCCCCTGGAGACCCCAGACATGACCGTCCTGGACGCCGCGTCCGCCCCCCTGTCGACCGCACTGCGCGAGGGCTCCCAGGCCCAGCACGCCGCCGCCGAGAGCTCCACGTTCATCGAGGACCTGATGGGCGGCCGGGTCAACGAGGCGGGCTACGTCAACTACCTGCGCTCGCTGCGCCCGGTCTACGCCGCGCTCGAGGAGACCGCCCGCGCCCTGGCGGCGCACCCCCTGGTCGCACCGCTCCACGACCCGGCCTTGGAGCGTCTCCCCTCGCTCGACGCCGACCTCGAGTCCTGGAGCACCGGGGACGACGCGGAGCAGGTCTGCCGCGGCCTGGCCGCCGAGGAGTACGCCGCGCGCATCCGCGCCACCGTCGACCACCCGGCCCGGTTCGTGGCCCACCACTACACCCGCTACCTGGGCGACCTCTCGGGCGGCCAGGCGATCGGCCGCATCCTCGACCGCGACTTCGACCGGGGTGGCGCCGGCCTGTCGTTCTACCGGTTCGAGTCGATCGAGAAGGTCAAGGTCTACAAGGACGGCTACCGCGCCCGGCTCGACGCCCTCCCTCTCGACGGGGCCCAGCAGGCGGAGGCCGTCGCGGAGGTCCAGCGCGCGTTCAGCCACAACCAGGCGGTCTTCGCCGAGCTGGCCGAGCACACGGCGCACTTCCGCCGACCCTGAGACCCGCCGACCGGCGGTTGCGGTCCCGGTGTAGGAATGGTCCATGGCTACCACTGCACTCAAGGGCAACACCGTCCACACCGTCGGCGAGCTGCCGGCCGTCGGCAGCTCCGCTCCGGGATGGGACCTGGTCGGCGAGGGACTCTCCCAGCTGACCCAGGCCGACACCCAGGGCACCCGCGTCGTCCTCAACATCTTCCCCAGCGTCGACACCGGGATCTGCGCGGCGAGCGTCAGGAAGTTCAACGAGCTGGCAGGGGGCCTGGAGAACACCACCGTCGTCAACGTGTCGAAGGACCTGCCCTTCGCGCAGGCCCGGTTCTGCGGCGCCGAGGGCATCGACCAGGTGAAGGTCGGCTCGGCGTTCCGCTCCAGCTTCGGCGAGGACTACGGCGTCACGCTCACCGACGGCCCGATGGCCGGCCTGCTGGCCCGCGCCGTGGTGGTCCTCGACGCCGACGGCAAGGTCGCCTACACCCAGCTGGTCAACGAGATCACCACCGAGCCGGACTACGACGCCGCGCTCGCCGCGCTCTCCTGACCCTGCTCGACCTCCACCCGGCTCGCCCAGGCGGCTCCTCCGCCCCTGGGCGAGGCCGGGGAACAACCCGCGGCTCGCACGCGCCGCGACCCGCCGCGCTACCGTGCCGCCATGACGTCTGACGCCCCCACCGCACGCCTGCTCGACCTCGCCCGCGCCTGGGCCGCCGAGGATCCGGACGACGTCACCCGCGCCGAGCTGGAGGCGGTCATCGCCCAGGTGGAGGCCGGCAGCGACGCGGCCGACCTGGCCGACCGCTTCCGCGGCCCCCTGGAGTTCGGGACCGCCGGACTGCGCGGCGCGCTCGGCGCCGGGCCCAACCGGATGAACCGGATCGTGGTGCTGCGCGCGGCCGCCGGACTCGCCGCCTACCTGCGGGACCAGGGCGTCACCGGCGAGGCGTCCGTGGTGATCGGCTACGACGCGCGACACAACAGCGAGGTCTTCGCCCGCGACACCGCCGAGGTGATGACCGGCGCCGGGTTCCGGGCCTTCGTGATGCCCCGCCCCCTCCCGACGCCGCTGCTCGCCTACGCCATCCGCGAGCTCGGCTGCGTGGCGGGCGTCATGGTGACCGCCAGCCACAACCCCCCTCAGGACAACGGCTACAAGGTCTACCTCGGCGACGGCAGCCAGATCGTGCCGCCCGCCGACACCGGGATCGCGGAGCGGATCGCCGCCGTCGGGCCGGTCGCCGACATCCCCCGGGGCGGCCCCGGGACCCTCGTCGGCGAGGAGCTCATCGACCGCTACCTCGACACGACCGCCGGCCTGGTCGCCGACGGCCCCCGCGACCTGGAGATCGTCTACACGCCGCTGCACGGGGTCGGCGGCGCCTCGGTCACCCAGGTGCTGGAGACCGCGGGCTTCTCCACCCTCCACGTGGTGGAGCAGCAGGAGCAGCCGGACCCCGACTTCCCCACCGTGGCCTTCCCCAACCCCGAGGAGCCCGGGGCGATGGACCTCGCCCTGGCGCTGGCTCGCGAGCGCCGCGCCGACCTGGTGGTGGCCAACGACCCCGACGCCGACCGGTGCGCCGCCGCGATCGAGGGACCGCACGGCTGGCGGATGCTGCGGGGCGACGAGGTCGGCGCCCTGCTCGCCCAGCACCTCCTCGACCGCGGCCACCACGGCGTCTACGCCACCTCGATCGTCTCCTCCTCCCTGCTGGCCAAGATGGCGGCGGCGGCCGGGCAGCCGCACGCCGAGACGCTGACCGGCTTCAAGTGGATCGGCCGGCTCGAGGGCCTCGCCTTCGGCTACGAGGAGGCCCTCGGCTACTGCGTCGACCCCGAGCACGTGCGGGACAAGGACGGCGTCTCGGCGCTGCTCCTGCTCTGCGAGGTCGCGGCGACCGCCAAGGCCGAGGGCCGCACCCTCGGCGACCTGCTCGACGACATCGCCGCCAGGCACGGGCTGCACGCCACCGACCAGCTCTCGGTGCGCTTCACCGACACGGCGGGGATCGAGGCGGCGATGACGCGGCTCCGCTCCGCTCCCCCGAGCTCGCTGGGCGGCCTGGCCGTCGAGCGGGTCGAGGACCTCGCCGAGGGCTCCGCCGCGCTGCCGCCCACCGACGGACTGCGCTACACCCTGGCCGAGGGGGCCCGGGTGATCGTGCGTCCGTCGGGGACCGAGCCGAAGGTCAAGTGCTACCTCGAGGTGGTCGTCCCGGTCTCGCCCGAGGACGGCGTGGACGCCGCCCGCATCTCCGCCGCGGGCCGCCTCGACGCCCTCAAGAACGACGTGAGGGCCGCCGCCGGCCTCTGACGCGCGGTTGTCGTCCTGCGCCGTGCCGCGCCTATGCTGTCGGAGTGACAGCCCTTTCTGCCTCGAGTGCAGGCACGGCCGGAGCAGACCTCGCCGCCACCTTCGGCGACGTCACCGCCTCCGACGCCTCCCTGCGCCGCTTCCTCCACGGACTGCCCGGGGTCGACCAGGTCGGCTGCGAGGCCCGTGCCGCGGGTCTCGGCACCCGGTCGATCAAGACCACCGCCAAGGCCCAGGCCCTCGACCTGGCGATCCGGATGGTCGACCTGACCACGCTGGAGGGGATGGACACGCCCGGCAAGGTGCGTGCCCTGGCCTCCAAGGCGATGCGTCCCGACCCGGCCGACCCCTCCTGCCCGGCCGCCGCGGCGGTCTGCGTCTATCCCGACATGGTGGCCACGGCCAAGCAGACCCTGGGCGACTCCGGCGTCCACGTCGCCGCGGTCGCCACCGCCTTCCCCAGCGGTCGCGCGGCCCTCGACGTCAAGCTGGCCGACACCCGCGACGCGGTCGAGGCGGGCGCCGACGAGATCGACATGGTCATCGACCGCGGCGCCTTCCTGACCGGGCGCTACCTCCAGGTCTTCGAGGAGATCGTGGCGGTCCGCGAGGCGTGCGCGCGTCCCGACGGCGGGGCCGCCCACCTGAAGGTGATCTTCGAGACCGGCGAGCTGCAGACCTACGACAACGTGCGCCGGGCCAGCTGGCTGGCCATGATGGCCGGGGGCGACTTCATCAAGACCTCCACCGGCAAGGTGCAGCCCGCCGCGACGCTGCCGGTGACGCTGGTGATGCTCGAGGCCGTCCGCGACTTCCGTGAGCAGACCGGCCGGATGGTCGGGGTCAAGCCCGCCGGCGGCATCCGCACCGCGAAGGACGCCATCAAGTACCTGGTGATGGTCAACGAGGTCTGCGGCCAGGACTGGCTCGACCCCGACTGGTTCCGCTTCGGCGCCTCCACGCTCCTCAACGACCTGCTGATGCAGCGCACCAAGATGACCACCGGCCGGTACTCCGGCCCCGACTACTTCACCCTGGACTGAGGAAGCAGAGCATGGTCAAGGTTCCCGAGTCGAGCCCCGCGGCTCCCCTCTTCGACTACGCCCCCGCCCCGGAGTCCCGGGCGATCGTCGACATCCGTTCCTCCTACGGCCTCTTCGTCGACGGTGACTTCGTCGCCGGGCGGGGGCAGTCGTTCAAGACGGTCAACCCGGCCACCGAGGAGGTGCTCGCCGAGGTCGCCGAGGCAGACGACGCCGACGTGGACCTCGCGGTACGGGCCGCCCGCAAGGCCTACACCAAGGTCTGGTCGCGGATGAGCGGCCGGGAGCGGGCCAAGTACCTCTACCGGATCGCCCGGATCATCCAGGAGCGCGCCCGGGAGATCGCGGTGCTGGAGTCGCTGGACAACGGCAAGCCGATCAAGGAGAGCCGGGACGTCGACGTCCCCACAGCCGCCGCGCACTTCTTCTACTACGCCGGCTGGGCCGACAAGCTCGAGTACGCCGTCCCCGGCGACCGCGACCCCCGCCCGCTCGGCGTGGCCGCGCAGGTGATCCCGTGGAACTTCCCGCTGCTGATGCTGGCCTGGAAGATCGCCCCGGCGCTGGCGGCCGGCAGCACGGTGGTGCTCAAGCCTGCCGAGACCACCCCGCTGACCGCCCTCCTCTTCGCCGAGATCTGCCAGCAGGCCGACCTGCCGGCGGGGGTCGTCAACATCGTCACCGGAGCCGGCGCCACCGGGCAGGCCCTGGTGGCCCACCCGGACGTCGACAAGGTCGCCTTCACCGGGTCCACCGAGGTCGGGCGGCGGATCGCCCGCACCGTGGCCGGCACCGACAAGAAGGTGACCCTCGAGCTCGGCGGCAAGGCCGCCAACATCGTCTTCGAGGACGCGCCCGTCGACCAGGCGATCGAGGGGATCGTGACCGGGATCTTCTTCAACCAGGGTCATGTCTGCTGCGCCGGCTCGCGCCTCCTGGTCCAGGAGAGCGTGGCCGAGGAGGTGCTCGACCGGCTCAAGCGACGGATGGCCACCCTGCGCGTCGGTGACCCGCTCGACAAGAACACCGACGTGGGCGCCATCAACTCCGCCGAGCAGCTGGCCCGCATCCGCGAGCTGGCGGCGGTGGGCGAGGACGAGGTCGGCACCGCGGAGGGCGCGGGCCGCTGGTCCCCGCCGTGCGAGCTCCCCGACCGGGGCTTCTGGTTCCCCCCGACCATCTTCACCGGCGTCTCGCAGGCCCACCGGATCGCTCGGGAGGAGATCTTCGGACCGGTCCTCTCGGTGCTGACCTTCCGCACGCCCACCGAGGCGGTCGAGAAGGCCAACAACACGCCGTTCGGTCTCTCCGCCGGGGTCTGGACCGAGAAGGGGTCCCGCATCCTCTGGATGGCCAACCAGCTCCGGGCGGGCGTCGTCTGGGCCAACACGTTCAACAAGTTCGACCCCACCTCGCCGTTCGGCGGCTACAAGGAGTCGGGCTACGGCCGCGAGGGCGGCCGCCACGGACTGGAGGGATACCTCAAGTGAGCACCACGCCTCCCACCCGCGCAGCGGTGCGCAAGACCTGGAAGCTCTACATCGGCGGCGCGTTCCCGCGCTCGGAGTCGGGCTACTCCTACGTGGTCAACGACGCGAAGGGCGACTTCGTGGCCAACGCGGCGATGGCCTCCCGCAAGGACGCCCGGGACGCCGTGCAGGCGGCCCGCAAGGCGTTCGGCGGCTGGTCCGCCAGGACGGCGTACAACCGCGCGCAGATCCTCTACCGGGTCGCGGAGATCATGGAGGACCGGCGACCGCAGCTGGTCGAGGTCGTCCGCCAGTCCGAGGGCCTGGGCGCGCGCCCGGCGACGCAGGTCGTCGAGGAGGCGGTCGACCGGATGGTCTGGTACGCCGGGTGGGCCGACAAGATCACCCAGGTCGTCGGGTCGGCCAACCCGGTGGCGGGGCCCTACTTCAACCTCTCCTCCCCGGAGCCGACCGGAGTGGTCGCGGTGATCGCGCCGCAGCGCTCCTCGCTGCTCGGCCTGGTCTCGGTGCTCGCACCCGTCGTGGTCACCGGCAACACGGCCGTGGTGCTCGCCTCCGAGGAGCGCCCCCTGCCCGCGGTCACGCTGGCCGAGGTGCTGGCCACCTCCGACGTGCCGGGCGGCGTGGTCAACATCCTGACCGGGCCGACCTCGGCCACCGCCCCGTGGCTGGCCGAGCACATGGACGTCAACGCGATCGACCTGACCGGGGCCGCGGGCGACGCGGACGCCGCGACCGCCTACGAGGCGTCGGCTGCGGAGAACCTCAAGCGCGTGCTCCGCGCACCGGCCGCGGAGCCCGACTGGCAGGCCGACCCGGGGCTGGGGCGGATGACCGCGTTCCTCGAGACCAAGACGGTCTGGCACCCGATCGGTCGCTGAGGCCTGCCCCCCGAGGGGCGCGGACCTCACCGCGACATGAGCGCCTCGGTGAAGACGTCGAGGATGTCGCGGGGGTCGCGTGCCTGGTAGGCCTCACCTCCGGTGACCTCGGAGATCTTCGTCAGGGCGGGCATGTCCGCGTCACCGCTGATGCCGACCGAGATGATGCGCACCGGGCGGTCCGGGTCCCTGAGGCTCTCCAGGCGCGAGAGCACCTGGCTGAGCCGCAGCGAGCCAGGGTCCTCGTTCGCGCCGTCGCTCAGCAGGATCACGGCGTTGAAGAAGTTCTCGTCGTAGGCGCGCACCGCCTTCTGGTACGCCGCCACGACCGTGTCGTAGAGCCCGGTGCCGCCCTGGGTGATGCCCTTCAAGGAGGGGACCCGGACGCGCAGGTAGTCGACGTGGGACTGGCCCTGGGTGGTGTCGTTGAGGCGGCGCATCGGGGCCAGCTCGCGCCAGTCCTGGCCGGGGCCGCCCTGCTCGATGGAGAACGCCCACATGCCGATCCGAGCGTGCCCCGGGAAGACGTCGAGGGCGGTCAGCGCCGCGTCGACCGCGAGGTCCATCCGGGTCTGGCCGTCCCCGGCGGGGAAGTCCATCGACCCGGACGCGTCGAAGACGGCCAGCAGGCTGGAGGGGACGCTGAGCACCCGCCAGGCTCCGAGCGCCTCGTTGAAGAGCTGGCTGGGCACCTCCTTGAAGAGGGTGACCTCCCCGAGGCCGCGGCCCTCGACCGGGGCGCCGCCGGCGGCGCGCAGCCCGGCCGCGGAGAGGGTGGCCTGGCCCGCGGGCGAGCCGAACCACTCGCCCAGCGCGGTGCCGATCCCGTCGACCTTCGCGCCGCCGTCCGTCTTGACCAGCGGGAAGGTGAGCAGCGGAGCCCCGGTCTCGGGCGTGACCACCTGCAGGTCGGGCACGCTCGCGCCGGAGGCGAGGAGATCCTGCTCGGTGACGGGGATCAGCTGGCTGAAGGTGGTGCTGATGCGGTCGAGGGCGACGTCCTCGGCCTCGCCGGAGGTGGCGCGCACGCCGTAGGCCTGTGCCGCGGTGACCACGGCGGCCTCGGTGCGCTCGGCGGCGGCCTTGGTGGCGGAGCGCTCCAGCGAGGGAGCGACGATCGCGAGCGCCGACGCGCTGTCGGTCTCCGGGTTCGAGAGCAGCAGCCGGCCCGACTCCATGGCCTCCACCCAGGAGGCGGGACGCGCGACCGACGGCCCCGCCGCCAACGCCACGGGGGTGCTGGCCAGGGAGTCGCTGATGGTGCTCGCCTCGACCCCGACCGCGGCGAGGCCGGCCACCCGGGCCGGTGAGTCCGCGACCCACAGCTGCGGACGGCCGCCGCTGAAGAGGGAGTCCTCGACGGCCGCCGGGCTCTCGGCCCGCAGCTCCACCGGGAAGCACGCCTCCTGCTGCTTGAGCGCGATGATCGCCTGCTCGACCGGCCCCTCCATGGCGGGGGCCACGCTGAGCACCACCGTCTCCCCCGACTCGCAGTCCTCGGCGGCGGCCCCTTCCGGGCCCTGGGGGCGGAGGAAGAGCCACGCGACGACGGCCAGGACCGCGATCAGCACCACCACGGGCACGGCCGAGGGCACGCCACCGGCCGTCTTCTCCGCGTGGGCATGGCGTCCAGAACCCATCGGTGTGCTCCCTCCACCAGCTTGTGCACAACAGTGTGGGTAGAGGATACGGTTCGTCTACCCCCTAGTAAGGCTGTTCGGGGCAATCCGCGGGCAGGCCCGGCGGAGCCGTCGGGCACAATGGCCGACGTGCGTGCCCGAGTGATCGTCCTCGCCGGCCCCTCGGGAGCCGGCAAGTCCCGTCTCGCCGAGCGCCTGGGACTCCCGGTGCTGAGGCTCGACGACTTCTACCGACCGGGCACCGACCCCGACCTGCCCCGCATCGCCCACGGCGCCAACGCCGGTCTCGTGGACTGGGACGACCCGGCCTCGTGGCACCTGGAGGAGGCCCTGGCCGCGCTCGACGCGCTCTGCCGCCACGGGCGGACCGAGGTGCCGGACTACTCCATCCCCCAGAGCAGGGTGATCGGGCGTCGCGAGCTCGACCTGGGCGAGCACCGGTTCTTCGTGGCCGAGGGGATCTTCGCCGCCGAGGCGGTGCCGCCGTGCGACGCCCGCGGCATGCTGGCCGGCGCCTACTGCGTGCGGCAGCAGCGCTGGCTCACCTTCTGGCGCCGGCTGCTCCGGGACCTCCGCGAGCACCGCAAGCCGCCGGCGGTGCTGCTGCGCCGCGGTCTCGCCCTGCTGCGCGACCAGCGCCGGGTGGTGGACCACGCGGTGGCCCGCGGGTGCCGGCCGGTGACCGGTGACGAGGGGTACGCCGAGATCCGGCGGATCATGGCCGGGGCACCCTCGGCGTCCTGATGGCGGCCTGATGGCGGCGCCGGGAGCCTGGGCGCGAGAGCTGCTGTCGCGGCCGCTGCGGCAGCCCGACGGCCGCTCCTGCGGCGCGACGGTGCTGGTGGTCGCCGAGGTCCTCCGCAACGAGCGCTACGCCCGCCGTCTCATCCTCGGCGGCGACTCCCGGGTGCGCGAGGAGGTGCTGGCGATGCACCGCCGGGTGACCGGCGCGGTGGACGTGGTGGGCCGGGTCCAGCCGCCCTGGAGCCGAGCGGTGGGCACGCCGCCGTGGGCGGTGGCCCGCCAGCTCGGCGGGCGGAGCGGCGTCCGGCACCGGGTCCGGCCGGTGTGGCCCTGGCGACGCGCCCGCCGGTGGGAGGAGCTCCGCGCGGCGCTGGCGCAGGGCTGGCCGGTGGCCCTCTACGTGGGTGGCCGCGCGCTGCCGCGGCACGTGGTCCTGGCCCTGGAGGCCGACGCGCCCGGTGAGCTGCTGACCGCCTTCGACCCCGCCCCCGGACGCCGGGTGAGGATCCGTCGCGAGGCGTTCCTGGCCGGGCGGATCGCCACCACCTGGCCGGTGCCGTGGTTCACGGTGCTGCCGGACCTGCCTCCCGCGCCAGCGCCGCGTAGCCCGGCTTCACCACCCGCTCGATGATCTCCAGCCGCTGGTCGAAGGGGAGGAACGCCGACTTCATCGCGTTGAGGGTGAACCACTGCAGGTCGTCGAAGCCGTAGCCGAACGCCTCCACCAGCCGGACCATCTCCTCGGTCATCGTGGTGCCGCTCATCAGCCGGTTGTCGGTGTTGACGGTGACCCGGAACCGCAGGCGGGTGAGCAGCCCGATCGGGTGCTCGGCGATGGAGGTGGCCGCGCCGGTCTGCACGTTGGAGGTGGGGCACATCTCCAGCGGGATCCGGCTGTCGCGCACGTAGGCGGCGAGCCGGCCCAGCCGCGCGGTGCCGTCCTCGGCGACCTCGATGTCGTCGACGATGCGGACGCCGTGGCCGAGCCGGTCCGCGCCGCACCACTGGATCGCCTGCCAGATCGAGGGCAGCCCGAAGGCCTCGCCGGCGTGGATGGTGAAGTGGCTGTTCTCCCGCTGCAGGTACTCGAAGGCGTCCAGGTGCCGGGTGGGCGGGTAGCCGGCCTCGGCGCCGGCGATGTCGAAGCCCGCCACGCCGCGGTCGCGCCAGGCCACCGCCAGCTCGGCGATCTCCCGCGACCGCGCCTGGTGCCGCATCGCGGTGAGGAGCTGGCGCACCACGATCCGCCCGCCGGCGGCCGCGCTCGCCTCGTCGAAGCCCTGCTGCACCGCCGCCACGACCTCGTCGAGCGACAGCCCGCCCTCCACGTGCTGCTCCGGGGCGTAGCGCACCTCGGCGTAGACGACGCCGTCGGCCACCAGGTCCTCCACGAACTCGGCGGCGACCCGGCGCAGCGCCGCGGCGGTCTGCATCACCGCGACCGTGTGGTCGAAGGTCTCCAGGTAGCGCTCCAGGCTGCCGGAGGCGGCCGACTCCGTGAACCACCGGCCGAGCGTCTCCGCGTCGGACGCCGGAAGGGGGTGGCCGATCCCCTCGGCCAGCTCCAGGATGGTGGCTGGGCGCAGCCCACCGTCGAGGTGGTCGTGGAGCACAACCTTGGGGGCACGGCGGACCTGGTCGCGGTTCGGAGTCATCACGTCCTTATCCTTTCATCCATGCGCACCTTCACCACGCTCGAGGAGATCACGGCCGCCACCGGGGAGCAGCTCGGCACCAGCGAGTGGCTGACCGTCGACCAGGCCCGGGTCGACCAGTTCGCCGAGGCGACCGGCGACCACCAGTGGATCCACGTGGACGTCGACCGTGCGGCCGAGGGGCCCTTCGGCGGCACCATCGCCCACGGCTACCTCACCCTCTCGCTCATCCCCATGCTCGGCACCGACATCTTCGCCCTGGACACCCCGGGGGCGAAGCTCAACTACGGCGTCAACAAGGTGCGGTTCCCGGCGCCGTTGCGGGTCGGGAAGCGGATCCGCCTGCACATCACGATGGGCGACTGCCTCGAGCTGCCGGCAGGGCTCCAGATGACCCTGAAGCACACGATCGAGATCGAGGACGAGCCGAAGCCGGCCTGCGTCGCCGAGACCGTGGTCCTGCTCCTGCCGTAGCCGGCTCAGCCGATCCGGTCGATGACCAGGTCGCCGGGGACGTACGACGTGGTGTCGACGAGGTCGTAGCCGCCCTCCAGGGAGGCGAGCGCCCGGTCGAAGCGCGCGGAGTCGTCGGTGAGCAGGGTGAAGAGCGGGTCGCCGGCGGCCACGCGGTCGCCGGGCCGGGCGTGCCACACCACGCCGGCACCCGCCTGCACCGGGTCCTCCTTGCGGGCCCGGCCGGCCCCGAGCCGCCAGGCGGCCATGCCGACGGCCATGGCGTCGAGCCGGGTCAGCACGCCGGTGGCCGGGGCGGTCACCACGTGGGACTCCCGCGCGGTGGGCAGGGCGGCGTCGGGGTCGCCGTCCTGGGCGCGCACCATCGCGCGCCACACGTCCATGGCGGACCCGTCGGCGAGCTTGTCGGCGGGGTCGACGTCGGTCACCCCTGCCCCGGCCAGCATCTCGCGGGCCAGCGCCACGGTCAGCTCCACCACGTCGGCGGGCCCTCCACCGGCCAGCACCTCGACGGACTCGGCGACCTCGATCGCGTTGCCCGCGGTCAGGCCGAGCGGCGTGGACATGTCGGTGAGGAGGGCCACCGTGTGGACCCCGGCGTCCTGGCCGAGCGCCACCATGGTGTGGGCCAGCTCGCGCGCCCGGTCGAGGTCCTTCATGAAGGCGCCCGTGCCGACCTTCACGTCGAGCACCAGCGCGCCGGTGCCCTCGGCGATCTTCTTGCTCATGATCGAGGAGGCGATCAGCGGGATCGCCTCGACGGTCCCCGTGACGTCGCGCAGGGCGTAGAGCTTCTTGTCGGCCGGCGCCAGGCCGTCGCCCGCGGCACAGATGACCGCGCCCACCGACTCCAGCTGGGCCATGATCTCCGCGTTGGACAACGAGGCACGCCAACCCGGGATCGACTCCAGCTTGTCGAGGGTGCCACCGGTGTGGCCCAGCCCCCGGCCCGACAGCTGGGGCACCGCCACGCCGCAGGAGGCCACCAGCGGCGCCAGCGGGAGGGTGATCTTGTCCCCCACTCCCCCGGTGGAGTGCTTGTCCGCGGTGGGGCGTGAGAGCCCGGAGAAGTCCATCCGCTCGCCCGAAGCGATCATCGCCCGGGTCCAGCGGGCGATCTCGCGTCGCTCCATGCCGTTGAGGTAGATGGCCATCGCGAGGGCGGCCATCTGCTCGTCGGCAACGTCACCGCGGGTGTAGGCCCCGATGACCCAGTCGATCTGGCTGTCGCTGAGCTCCTGGCGCTCCCGCTTGGCGGTGATCACCTCGACAGCGTCGTGCTCGGCCTCCGAGTGGGCCACGTCTCACACATCCTTCAGGTCGTCGGGCCCGAACGCGTCGGGCAGTACCTGGTCCATCCGGCGGATGCCGGAGACCGTCCACAGCAGCAGGTCGCGCCCACCGTGCTCGAAGAGCAGCTGGCGGCAGCGCCCGCACGGCATGATCACCGCGCCGGTCCCGTCCACGCAGACGAAGTGGGTCAGCACCCCGCCCCCGGTGGCGTGCAGCTGGGAGACCAGCCCGCACTCGGCGCAGAGCGTCACGCCGTAGGCGGCGTTCTCGACGTTGCAGCCCACCAGCACCCGCACGCTCCCGTCGGGGCCCTCGGCGCGCGCGGCCGCACCCACCCGGTACCTGCTGTAGGGCGCGTAGGCACGGTGGGCGACCTCCGCCGCCGCCCGCGCCAGCTCCTCCCAGTCGTCCTGGGTCCACTCCCGCGACTCGAGCGCCACGTCAGCTCTTCACGTAGGGCTCGCCGTCGGCCGCCGGTGGGCGGACCCGTCCGACGAAGCCGGCCACCGCGATCACCGTGGCCAGGTAGGGCGAGGCCCGGAGCAGCTCGCCCGGGATCTTGTCCAGGAAGGCCAGCTGGGCCTGCAGGGTCCACATGAAGCCGAAGAAGAGCGCCGCGAGCGAGGCGAAGACCGGGTGCCAGCGGCCCATGATCACCGCGGCCAGGGCGATGAAGCCGTTGCCGGCCGAGGCGCCGTTGTCGAAGGAGCCGGTCGAGCCCACCGTGAAGTAGGCGCCGCCCAGTCCCGCCAGGGCACCGCCCAGCAGCACGGCCTGCCACCGGACCCGGTTGACCTTGATGCCGACCGTGTCCGCCGCCTTCGGGTGCTCCCCCACGCTGCGCACCCGAAGGCCCCAGCGGGTCTGGAAGAGCAGCCAGCTGACCAGGACGACCGAGAGGTACATCAGGTAGACCAGCAGCGACTGGTTGAAGAGGGTCGACCCCAGGACCGGGATCTCGCTGAGCACCGGGATCTCGATCCGCGGCAGGATCAGCGGCTCGTTGAGGTACTGCTTGACCTCCGGGTCGCTCGGGATCTGGCTGAGCAGGAAGCTCGACAGCCCGGTGGCCAGGGCGATCAGCACCACGCCGAGGACCACCTGGTTGACCAGGTAGCGCATCGCGAAGACGCCGAGCAGGGCGGCCATCCCGACGCCTGCGAGGACGGCACCGACCAGGCCCATCTCGGCGCTGTAGGCCAGCGACGAGGCGACCGCCGCGAAGAACGCGCCCATCAGGAACTGACCCTCGATGGCGATGTTGATGACGCCCGCGCGCTCGCAGAGCACCCCGGCGAGGGCACCGAAGACCAGCGGGGTCGCCAGGCGGACGGTGCCCGGCATCGGGTTGGTCATCACGATGGAGCCGGCGCTGGTCTGGTCGGCGTAGACCCACACCAGGAAGCCGCCGAAGAAGGCGGCGCCGACGGCAAGGTGCACCACGATCCCGACCCAGTTCCTCGGGACCCGGTTGAGGGCGGCGAGCACCACGGCGACGGCCGCGACGACGACGGCCGGCCACAGGATGAAGAACCCGTTGGCCTCCACCGGCGGGTGCTCCTTGCGGTTGACCCGATCCTCGAGGGTGTACCAGACGGTGGCGTCCTTCGTGGTCAGCGCGAAGGCCACCAGGGCGGCCAGGACCAGTGCGTAGACGACGACCAGCTTGATCTGGCGCCGGACGTCGGCACGGTCGCGCACCTCGACGGTGCCGGTGTCGCTCACTGCGGTCGCGGTGCTCATCCGCCCCATCCCTTCGCCTGCACGGTGGACCCGGACCCGCTGGTCCTCATCCGGGTCAGGCCGCGGACCAGCGCAGGTGCCGCGACGAACAACACGATCAGCGCCTGGAGCACCTGCGCGAGCTCCTTGGGCGTGCCGGCCGAGGCCTGCATCGCGACGCCGCCCACGCTCAGGGCGCCGAAGAGCAGGCCCGCGAGCACCGTGCCCAGCGGGGTGGCCCGGCCCAGCAGCGCGACGGTGATCGCGTCGAAGCCGATGGCGCCGGCCAGGGTCGGGCTCAGCGAGGACTGGTCGCCGAGCACCTGCATCGTCGCCGCGAGGCCCGACAGGGCGCCGGCCAGCAGCATCGCGACGGTGAAGACCTTCGCCACGTTCATGCCGGCCGTGCGCGAGGCGTCGGGGTTGGCCCCGACGGCCCGCAGCTCGAAGCCCAGCGTGCTCCGCTCCAGCACCCACCAGACGCCCAGCGCGGCCAGGAAGGCCAGCAGCACGCCGAGGTGGATGTCGGAGACCGACCCGAACGCCGCCGAGTCAGCCACCGGCGGCGACTGGGTGTTGTCGCTGCCCGGACGCTGGAACGCGTCCTTGCTGAGCGCGTAGAGCAGGATCGACGCCGCGAGGTAGTTGAACATGATGGTGGTGATGACCTCGTGGGCGCCGGTGCGGGCCTTGAGGAAGCCGACCAGCCCGCCGTAGAGCCCGCCCGCGGCGACGCCGGCCACCAAGGCCACCAGCATGTGCAGCACCGGCGGCAGGTCCCAGGTGAAGCCGACGTAGCCGGCGGCCAGGAAGCCGAAGACCATCTGGCCGGTCGCGCCGATGTTGAAGAGGCCGGCCCGGAAGGCCAGCGAGACGCCGAGGCCGGCGCAGATCAGCGGGGCCGACCGCTCCAGCGTGGTGCCCAGCCGGCCGGGGCTGCCCACCGAGCCCTTGACGAGCGCGGAGTAGGAGGACCAGACGGCGTCCCACGAGGCGCTGAGGAAGTCGGCGGGGTAGGTGAAGAGGTAGGGCAGCGACTCGATCGCGTCCTCGTCGCTGAGCACCACCAGCAGGGCGCCGATGACGAGCGCCACCACGATGGCGACGGCCGTCTCGACCAGGGTCGGCAACCAGCTCACCGGCTTGTGCAGGACGGCGCGGGTGGGCTGCGCCTCCTCCGGCTTGGGGTCGGTCCCCGTGACGGGGCTCTGCGGGCTCATGCCTTCACCTCGGTGCTCTCCGTGCCGGCCCCTGCCATCAGCAGGCCGATCTCCTCGCGCGGCGTGTCGGGTCCGACGACCGCGACCACCCGCCCGTCGTACATCACTGCGATCCGGTCCGAGAGGGCGTAGATCTCGTCGAGCTCGGTCGAGACGATCACCACGGCGGTGCCGTGGTCGCGCTCGGCGACGATGCGCTTGTGGATGAACTCGATCGAGCCGACGTCGACCCCACGGGTGGGCTGGGCGGCGACGAGCACCTTCAGCGGCCGGGAGAACTCCCGGGCGACCACGACCTTCTGCTGGTTGCCGCCCGACAGCGAGCTGACCGGGGTCTCGGGCCCCTCCGTGCGGATGTCGAACTCCTCGATCCGCTTGTCGGCGTTCTTCGCCATCGCGTCCAGCCGCAGGGCCGGCCCGCGGGAGAACTCCTCGCTCCGGTAGAGGTCGAGGACCAGGTTCTCCCGGACGCTGAAGTCGCCCACGTAGCCGTCGTGGGAGCGGTCCTCGGGGACGTAGCCGATGCCGGCGTCGAGGCTCTCCCGGGGACCGTGCCGGGTGATGTCCTCGCCGTCGAGCCGGATGACGCCGGCGTCGGGGCGGATCAGGCCGAGCAGCGCCTTGACCAGCTCGGTCTGCCCGTTGCCCTGCACGCCCGCGATGCCCAGGACCTCACCGCCTCGCGCCGCGAGGGAGACGTCCTTGAGCACCTGGTGGCCCCGCGGGTCGACGACCGTGAGGTTCTCCACCGAGAGGACCTCGGCGCCGGAGCGGGGTGGCTCCTTGTCGACCACGAGCTGGACCGCGCGGCCGACCATCATCTCGGCCAGCTCGGTCTCCGAGGCGGTGGGCGGGGCGGTGCCGACGACCTTGCCGCGGCGGATCACGCTGATCCTGTCCCCGACGGCCTTGACCTCGCGCAGCTTGTGGGTGATGAAGACGATCGAGGTGCCCTGCTCCTTGAGCGCACGCATGATGGTCATCAGCTCGTCGATCTCCTGCGGCGTCAGCACCGCGGTGGGCTCGTCGAGGATCAGCACCTTGGCGTCGTGCGAGAGGGCCTTGATGATCTCCACCCGCTGCTGCACGCCGACGGGGAGGTCCTCGATCAGGGCGTCGGGGTCGACCGCCAGGTTGTAGCGCTCCGAGAGCTCGCGCACCGTCTGCGCCGCCTTGGCCCGGTTGAGGACGCCGAGCCGGGTGTGCTCCCGGCCCAGCATCACGTTCTCGGCGACGGTGAAGACCGGGACGAGCATGAAGTGCTGGTGGACCATGCCGATGCCCGCGGCGATCGCGTCCCGCGGGGAGGCGAAGGAGACCGGCTCGCCGTCGACGAGGATCTGCCCCTCGGTCGGGTCCAGCAGCCCGTAGAGCATGTTCATGAGCGTCGACTTGCCTGCGCCGTTCTCGCCCAGCAGGCAGTGGATCTCGCCGGGCTCGATGGTCAGGTCGATGCGGTCGTTGGCCGTGAAGGAGCCGAACCGCTTGGTCAGCCCCTGGATCTCGAGCCTCACTGGAATCCTCTCGACGTCGATGTCGGACGCCTCGTCCGCGACCCGGCCCGGTGCGGGCGGCGGATCGACCCTGGAACACCGACGCCGGAGTGGGGAGCGTGCCCCACCCCGGCGCCGGGAATTGCTGTCAGACCTTCGGGGTCACTTGACCTCGAGCTCGCCGGAGATGATCTGCTCCTCCAGCTCGGCGATCTTGTCGGCCACCTCGGGGTCGACGTCGTCGGAGAGCTCGGCCAGCGAGACGCCGCCGTTCTCCAGGGTGCCGACGTAGACCTCGTTGCTGAACTCGTCGTTGAGCGAGGCCTCGATGGCCCCCTCGACGGCGACGTCCATCCCCTTGACCACGGAGGTCAGGAGGACGTCGCAGTACTCGGCGGCCGAGACGCAGCCGTCGGTGTCGACCCAGATCGCGTGGACGTCGGCGTCCTTGGCGGCCTGGAGCGCGCCCAGACCGGCCGGACCGGCGACCGGGAAGATGATGTCCGCGCCCTGGCCGATCATCTGCTCGGCGATCGCCTGACCCTTGGTCTTGTCCTCGAAGTCGTCGGTGAACGAGCCGGACTTGCCGTCCCAGCCGAGGAGCTTGACGTCGGCGCCCTCGTCCTCGTTGTACTTCTCGATGCCCTGGCGGAAGCCCTCCATGAAGATGGTCACGGTGGGGATGTTCATGCCGCCGAGGGTGCCGACGGTGCCGGTCTCGGAGGTCGCCGCGGCGAGGTAGCCGGCGAGGAAGGAGTTCTCGTTGGCGTTGAAGGTCAGGCCCTTGACGTTCTTGGGCGCCTTCTCGTAGGCGAAGTCGACGATCGAGAAGTCGACGTCCTTGTTCTTCTTCGCGGCCGCCAGCGTGGCGTCGCCGAGCAGGAAGCCCACGGTGGTGATGGAGTCGCAGCCCTCGGAGACGAGCGCGGCGATGTTGTCGCCGTACTCGCTGTCGGACTGGGACTCGACCTCACCGGTCTGGACGCCCAGGTTGGTGGCGGCGCTCTCCATGCCGTCGTAGGAGGTCTGGTTGAAGGACTTGTCGTCGAAGCCGCCCGAGTCGGAGACCATGCACGCCTTGAAGTCGACCTGCTCGGCCGTGGGCGACGGGGACGACGAGGGCGTGCTCGCGTCGTCTGCCTCGTCACTGGAACGCTCGCCACAACCGGCGAGGGTGAGCGCAGCGATGCTGACCACTGCGGCGATACGGGCCGTCTTCTTCACGGCGCCTCCTGATCTTTGTTCCTGGCGCTCGGGGCGCATTTCGGCATCACAGTAATACCGGGAAGCGGAAGGCGAGGTGTCGCACCCCCCTTCGTTACCGGAGGGTGACCTAGTGGGCTCAGGCCCGGCTCCGGGACCGCCCCAGGGCGACCACCGCCGCCTCGGCCAGCACCCGCGCCGCGATCGTCACGGCGCCCTCGTCGATCCGCAGGTTCCCCTGGTGGAGGTCGTACGTCGGCCCCCCGGGGGTCCGGGTGCCCAGCCGTCCCATGGCGCCGGGGACCCGGTCCAGGTACCACCCGAAGTCCTCGCCGCCCAGGCTCTGGCTGGTCGGCACGTGCCCGCGGTCGCCCAGGACGGTCTCCACCGCGGTGGCCAGCACCGCGGTGGAGGCGGCGCCGTTGACGACCGGCGGCACCCCGCGCTGGTAGGAGACCTCCGCGGTCACGCCGTAGGGGGCCACGATCTGGCTGACCAGGGTCCGGACCAGGTGCTCGGCGTCGGCCCACGCCACGGCGTCGAGCATCCGCACCGTGCCGGCCAGCTCCCCCACCCCCGGGATCACGTTGTGCGCGGAGCCGGCGTGGACGCGTCCCCAGACCACGCTCGCGCCCGCCCGCGGGTCGAGCCGGCGCGACAGGATCGCCGGCAGCTCGGTGAGCAGCTTGCCGAGGGCGAAGGTGAGGTCCTCGGTCAGGTGCGGCCGGGAGGTGTGGCCGCCCTTGCCGGAGACCCGGACGCTGAGGGCGTCCGCGGCGCCGGTCAGCGGACCCACCCGCAGCCCCACCCGGCCGACGTCGAGGCTGGGGTCGCAGTGCAGCCCGAAGATCTGGTCGACCCCCTCCAGGGCGCCGGCCTCGATCAGGTGCAGCGCACCGCCGGGCATGACCTCCTCGGCCGGCTGGAAGACGAGCCGGACCTGCCCCTCGAGCAGCCCGCGGGAGTGGACCTCCTCGAGCGCCAGCGCCGCCCCCACCAGGCCGGCGATGTGCACGTCGTGGCCACACGCGTGGGCGACGCCCGGCACGGTGCTGACCCACGGGTCCTTGATCCTGTCCTCGACCGGCAGCGCGTCCAGGTCGGCCCGCAGCGCCACCCGCGGACCGTCGCTCCCGATCTCGGCGAGCACGCCTCCCCCGGCGACCCGCCGCGTCCGCCACCCGCTGCCCGCGAGCAGGTCGACCACCACGTCGGTCGTCCGGGTCTCGGCCCACGAGAGCTCCGGGTGCGCGTGCAGGTCGCGGCGGAGCTCGACCATCTGGTCGGCGTACTTCGTCACCACCTCGGTCACGACGGAGGAGGCGAGCGGGGTGGAGGCGCTGGAGGTCCGTTCACTCATGGTCACTCCAGGGTAGTTGCCGTCGCGGTCAGTCCCGGTCATAGGCGGCGAGAACCCGGTCGGCCGCCTCGGGGGCCGCCATCCGGCCCGCCAGCACCTCCGCCTTGATCTCCTCGCGCACCGCGTCCACCGCCGGGGAGCGCCGCAGCCGGTGCTCGAGCTCCTCGAGCACGAGCGCCCAGGTGAACTCCAGCTGCTGACCGGCGCGCTTCGCCGCGAGGCCCTCGCCGGCGAGGTGGTCGCGGTGGGAGAGCACCCTGGCCCAGACGTCGGCGACCCCGGTCCCGGTCAGCCCGGAGCAGGTCACGACCGGAGGCGCCCACTCGTGGTGGCCCCTGACCAGGCGCAGCGCCCCGGCCAGCTCGCGCGCGGCGACCCGGGCCTCCGCCTCGCGGTCCTCGTCGGCCTTGTTGACGGCGACCACGTCGGCGATCTCCAGGATCCCCTTCTTGATCCCCTGCAGCTGGTCCCCGGTGCGGGCGATGGTGAGGAAGAGGAAGGTGTCGACCATCCGGGAGACGGTGATCTCGGACTGGCCGACCCCGACCGTCTCCACCAGGACGACGTCGTGGCCGGCGGCCTCGAGCACCGTCATCGCCTGGCTCGTCGCCCGGGCCACGCCCCCGAGCGTGCCGGCGGACGGCGACGGCCGGATGTAGGCCCGCGGGTCCACCGCCAGCCTGGCCATCCGGGTCTTGTCCCCCAGCACGGAGCCGCCGGTCCGCACGGAGGAGGGGTCCACGGCGAGGACCCCGACCCGGCGGCCCTCGCCGGTGAGGTGGGTGCCGAGCGCCTCGATGAAGGTGGACTTGCCGACCCCGGGCACGCCGGAGATCCCCACCCGCACCGCGGGCGAGCCGACGCCCGCGACCGGGGTCAGCTCGGCGAGCAGCTCGCGGGCGGCCGCCCGGTGGTCGGCCCGGGACGACTCCACCAGGGTGATGGCGCGCGAGACGGCCGCGCGGCGTCCCTCACGGACGCCGGCGACCAGCTCGGCGACGTCGACCGGCGGGGCCGGGCTCACTGCTCGCGGAGCCTGGCCAGCAGGCCGAGCGCGCTCTCGGCGATGACGGTGCCGGGGAGGAAGACCTCGGCGGCACCCATCTCCTTGAGCGTCGCCACGTCGTCGGGCGGGATGACCCCGCCGATGACGACCATGACGTCGGGGCGCCCCAGCTCGGCGAGCGCCTTCTTCAGCGCGGGCAGCAGGGTGAGGTGGCCCGCCGCCAGCGAGGAGACCCCGACGATGTGCACGTCTGCGTCGACCGCCTGCTGGGCCACCTCCTCGGGCGTGGAGAAGAGCGGGCCCACGTCGACGTCGAAGCCGAGGTCGGCGAAGGCGGTGACCACCACCTTCTGGCCGCGGTCGTGGCCGTCCTGGCCCATCTTGGCCACCAGGATGCGGGGCCGCCGGCCCTCCGCCTCCTCGAACTCCGCGGTCGCGGCGAGCACCTGCTCGACCCGCGAGTCCTCGCCGCCGCTCGCCTCGTCCCGGTACACGCCGCTGATCGTACGGATGACCGCCTGGTGCCTGCCGTAGACCTTCTCCAGGGCGTCGGAGATCTCACCGACGGTCGCCTTGGCACGGGCCGCGTCGACGGCGAGGCTGAGGAGGTTGCCGTCGAGGCTCCCGCCGTCGTCACCGCGCTCCGCCGAGGCGGTGAGCGCGTCGAGGGTCCGCCGGACCTCGTCGTCGTCCCGCTCGGCGCGGAGCCGCTCCAGCTTGGCGATCTGCTGCCGGTAGACCTCGTCGTTGTCGACCCGGAGCACGTCCAGCGGGTCCTCGTCGGCGAGGCGGAAGGTGTTGACGCCGATCACCTTCTGCGCCCCGGAGTCGATCCGCGCCTGGGTGCGGGCGGCCGCCTCCTCGATGCGCATCTTGGGGATCCCCTGCTCGATGGCCTTGGCCATGCCGCCCGCGGCCTCCGCCTCCTGGATGTGGGCCCAGGCGCGCTCCGCGAGGTCGTGGGTCAGCTTCTCCACGTAGTACGAGCCGCCCCAGGGGTCGATCACCTCGGTGGTCCGCGACTCCTGCTGCAGCAGCAGCTGGGTGTTGCGGGCGATGCGGGCCGAGAAGTCGGTCGGCAGCGCGATCGCCTCGTCGAGGGCGTTGGTGTGCAGCGACTGGGTGTGGCCCTGGGTGGCGGCCATCGCCTCGACCGCGGTGCGCTGGACGTTGTTGAAGACGTCCTGGGCGGTCAGCGACCAGCCGCTGGTCTGGCTGTGCGTGCGCAGCGAGAGCGACTTGGGGTTCTTCGGGTCGAACTGGCGCACCAGGCGCGCCCACAGGGCGCGGGCGGCGCGCATCTTGGCGACCTCCATGAAGAAGTTCATCCCGATCGCCCAGAAGAACGACAGCCGCGGCGCGAAGTGGTCGATGTCGAGCCCGGCGTCGAGGCCGGCGCGGATGTACTCCACCCCGTCGGCCAGCGTGTAGGCCAGCTCGAGGTCGGCGGTCGCCCCCGCCTCCTGCATGTGGTAGCCGGAGATGGAGATCGAGTTGAAGCGCGGCATCCGCTGGGAGGTGAAGGAGAAGATGTCGCTGATGATCCGCATGCTCGGCAGCGGCGGGTAGATGTAGGTGTTGCGGACCATGAACTCCTTGAGGATGTCGTTCTGGATGGTCCCCGTGAGCTCCTCCGGCTTCACCCCCTGCTCCTCGGCCGCCACGATGTAGAGCGCCAGCACCGGCAGCACCGCGCCGTTCATCGTCATCGAGACCGACATCTGGTCCAGCGGGATGCCGTCGAAGAGGGTGCGGGTGTCGTAGATGGAGTCGATCGCCACGCCCGCCATGCCCACGTCGCCGCGCACCCGCGGGTGGTCGGAGTCATAGCCGCGGTGGGTGGCCAGGTCGAAGGCGACGCTGAGGCCCTTCTGGCCGGCCGCCAGGTTGCGGCGGTAGAAGGCGTTGGACTCCTCCGCGGTGGAGAACCCGGCGTACTGGCGCACCGTCCACGGCTGGGTGGTGTACATGGTCGGGTAGGGCCCGCGCAGGAACGGGCTCAGACCCGGCCAGGTGTCCAGGGCGTCGAGGCCCTCGAGGTGCTCGGGGCCGTAGACCGGCAGCACCTGGACGCCCTCGGGCGCCAGCCACCCCTCGCCCTCGGTGCGCGGCGTCGCCGGCCGCTCGCCTGCGGCGGCCAGGTCGATCTCGGAGAAGTTGCTCGGAACGGTCATGCCAGTGCCTCCCGGATCCGGGTCAGGAACGCCAGCGCGTCCACGCCCATGGCGGCGGAGTCGTCCACCGTGTCCTCGGTCATGTTGATCTTCTCGCCGGGCCTGCCGGCGAGCACGACGTAGGAGGCACCCGCGGCGCGCAGCGCGGCGACCGCGTCGGCGCCCCACTCCGCGTACGCCTTGTCGGTGCCGGCCAGGCAGACCACCGGCTGGCCGGAGTAGGCGGCGAGCAGCCCGTCCACACCGTCCGTCGGCCCCGCGACCTCGACCGCGACACCCCCCGCGGCCAGCAGGTTGGTGGCGAAGGTGGCGCGGGCGGTGTGGGCCGCGATGGGACCCATGGTGGCCAGGAAGACGGGGGTGCTCGCCGGCTCGGTGCGCAGCGCCTCGAAGGCCCAGCCGTAGGAGCGGACCCCGTGGCTCGGCGCGGGCTCACGCTGCGGCAGCACCTCGGCGAGGTGGGGGAACTCCGAGAGCCCGGTAATCGGGCGGGAGCGGTCGGCCACCTGGGCGTCGCGCTCCGCGGCGGTCGCGACCACCCGGTCGGCCACGCCCTGGCGGGCCTCCAGCGACTGGACCCCGCCGGCGGCCTCGATGCGGCCGAGCTCGGCCCACCCGGCCACGGCCAGGTCGTCGGTGAGCCGTTCCACCGCGTAGGAGCCGCCGGCCGGGTCGGCGACCACGGCGAGGTGGGACTCCTCGATCAGCAGCGAGGAGGTGTTGCGCGCGATCCGGCGACCGAAGGCGTCGGGGCGGCCCAGGGGCTCGTCGAACGGGACGACGGTGACCGCGTCGGCCCCGCCCACCCCGGCGGCGAACGCCGCGACCGTGGTGCGGAGCATGTTCACCCACGGGTCGAACCGCGTCATCATCGGACGACTGGTGACCGCGTGCTGGCGCTGCGCCACGTCGCGGGCGCCGGAGGCCTCCAGGACCCGGGCCCACAGCCGGCGGGCGGCGCGGAGCTTCGCGATCGTCGGGAACTGCTCGTCGGTCGCCGCGTAGCGGAACTCGATGACCCGGGCCGCCTCCTCGACCGGCATGCCGGCCTCGGTCAGCACGCGGAGGTAGTGGACGCCGACCGCCATCGACCAGCCGAGCTCCTGGGCGTCGCTGGCCCCCTTGTCGTGGAGCGCGGTGCCATCGACGACGAGACCCAGGATCCCGAGCTGCCAGGCCCGTCGGGCGAGTGGCACCAGGTGCTCGATCGGCTCGCTGCCCTCCTCGGACTCCGCGGAGCCGAACATGTCGAGCGTCTGCGGGTCGAAGGAGAGGTTGGCACCGCCCGCGACCGGGCCGTCCCACGCCTCCAGCACGTCGGCCAGCGCGGCGGCCTGCGCCGGGGTGGGCCGGTCGAGGGTCACCGGGGCGAGGTCGAGCAGGACTCCGGCCAGGGTCGCCTCGAGGTCCACCTCGGCGTCACCCAGGGCCAGCAGCAGCGAGGTGGCGCCGTTCTCCAGGTCGACCAGGGCGGCCTCGTTGAGCGCCGAGGCGTCGTCCCCCACCAGCGGGGTGCGGACGTCCCAGGCGCCGGCCCGGGCCGGCCTCCCCGAGGTGGTCAGTCCGTCGAGGGAGGCGGGGGTGCCGATGGGGTCGACGACGATGCCGTCCAGCGTGGTGCGCCCGAGCCGCTGCCAGACCAGGGCGTCCGGCTCGTCGTCCCGCATCCGGCCGGACTTGCGGAGCACGGCCGCGGTGGCCCGCTCCCAGTCCGCGGCGGTGGCGGCGTCGGCCTCGGAGGAGAGCGCGAGTCGCTCGTGGGGTGAGGTCATGCTGCGCAGGATAGGCCGGACCCCTGCCGGCGCCGCGCGCCTGGTCGCATGTCAGGACCCCTCTCGGGGGTGACCCGTCGGTAACCGGAGGTTTCTCACACCCGGACGTGGAGGCGGTGGTCCGCCACGGCGTACAGGCGCGGTAGTTTGTCCTCTTGTGGCAACCCATACTCCTACGCGGACCCTGGCCAAAGGGTCACGCTCCACGCGCTCGACCGTCGCCCTGAAGCTCACCATGGCCGTCAGCGGCCTCGTCTTCATCGGCTACCTGGTCCTTCACATGTACGGCAACCTCAAGGTGTTCGCGGGGCACGACTCGTTCAACGAGTACGCCCACCACCTCAAGGTCTTCGGGGAGCCGATGCTCCCGGAGAACGGCCTGCTGTGGGCCATGCGCGTGCTGCTGATCGTGGCCCTCGTCGCGCACGTCTACGCGGCCAGCGTGCTGGCCCGCCGCGCCCACGGGGCGCGGACCACCAAGTACGTGATGAAGAAGAACCTCGGCTCCTCGCTCTCCTCGCGCACCATGCGGTGGGGCGGCGTGACGATCCTGGTCTTCCTCGTCTGGCACCTGCTCAACTTCACCATCGGGAAGATCAACCCCAACCCCGACGGGACCGGCACGGCCGACCCCTACAACCTGCTGGTCGAGTCCTTCGAGCTGTGGTGGATGACCGCCATCTACCTGGTGGCCATGGTCGCGCTCGGCCTGCACCTGCACCACGGCACCTGGAGCGCCATGCAGACCCTCGGCCTCACCAACACCGCCCGCTCCCGGGCGCGGGCCAAGGCGGCCGGCTGGGTCGTGGCGATCGTCATCGCCGGCGGCTTCGCGCTCGTCCCGATCTCGGTGCTCCTCGGCATCGTCTCCAAGTAAGGACCCACATCTCCATGGCTTTCCTGGACGGAACCACCCAGCTCAACCAGCCACCGGTGCAGGTCTCCGACGACGCCCGCGGCTACTACACGCTCGGCGAGAAGCTCGTCGACCCGGTCGCCCCCACCGGTCCCATCAAGGACCGCTGGACCAACCGCAAGTTCGAGAACCGCCTGGTCAACCCGGCCAACCGCCGCAAGATGAGCATCATCATCGTCGGCACCGGCCTGGCCGGCGGCGCCGCCGCGGCCACGCTGGGCGAGGCGGGCTACCACGTGAAGTCCTTCTGCTACCAGGACTCCCCGCGCCGGGCCCACTCGATCGCCGCGCAGGGCGGCATCAACGCCGCGAAGAACTACAAGGAGGACGGCGACTCCACGCACCGTCTCTTCTACGACACCGTCAAGGGCGGCGACTACCGCGCCCGTGAGAACAACGTCTACCGGCTCGCCGAGGTCAGCGCCAACATCATCGACCAGTGCGTGGCCCAGGGCGTCCCGTTCGCCCGGGAGTACGGCGGCCTGCTCGACAACCGCTCCTTCGGCGGCGTCCAGGTCTCCCGCACCTTCTACGCCCGTGGCCAGACCGGCCAGCAGCTGCTGATCGGCGCCTACCAGGCGATGGAGCGGCAGGTGGCCGCCGGCACCGTCGAGCAGTTCACCCGCCACGAGATGCTCGAGCTGGTCCTGGTCGACGGCAAGGCCCGCGGCATCGTGGCGCGCGACCTGGTGACCGGTGAGGTCCAGACCCACCTCGCCGACGCGGTCGTGCTCGCCTCCGGCGGCTACGGCAACGTCTTCTACCTCTCCACCAACGCGATGGGGTCCAACGTCACCGCGACCTGGCGGGCCCACCGCAAGGGCGCCTACATGGCCAACCCGTGCTACACGCAGATCCACCCGACCTGCATCCCGGTCTCCGGCGACCACCAGTCCAAGCTGACGCTGATGTCGGAGTCGCTGCGCAACGACGGCCGGATCTGGGTCCCCAAGAACGTCGAGGACTGCGAGAAGGACCCGCGCGACATCCCCGAGGAGGACCGCGACTACTACCTGGAGCGGATCTACCCGGCGTTCGGCAACCTGGTCCCCCGTGACATCGCCTCGCGCGCCGCCAAGTACATGTGCGACGACGGCCGCGGCGTCGGCCCCGCCGTGCGCGAGGTGGACAAGGACGGCAACGAGCGCATGGTCCGTCGGGGCGTCTACCTCGACTTCGCCGAGGCGATCGCCCGTCTGGGCGAGGACGCGGTGCGGGAGAAGTACGACAACCTCTTCGACATGTACGCCCGGATCACCGGCGAGAACCCCTACGAGACGCCGATGCGGATCTACCCCGCGGTGCACTACGTGATGGGTGGCCTGTGGGTCGACTACCACCTGCAGTCCAACGTGCCGGGGCTCTTCGTCGCCGGCGAGGCCAACTTCTCCGACCACGGGGCCAACCGGCTCGGCGCCTCGGCGCTCATGCAGGGGCTGGCGGACGGCTACTTCGTCCTCCCGAACACGATCCGCGACTACCTCGCGGACGCGCCGTTCGAGAAGATCTCCGACGACCACCCCGAGGTCGTGGCCGCCCGCCAGGAGGTGGAGGGACGGATCGCGAAGTTCCTCTCCATCAACGGCACCCGAAGCGCCGACAGCTACCACAAGGCCCTGGGCAACATCATGTGGGAGTACTGCGGCATGGAGCGGAGCGAGGCGGGGCTGCGCAAGGCGATCGACATGATCCGCGAGCTCAAGGCCGACTTCTGGACCAACCTCAAGGTCCTGGGCACCGCGGACAGCCTCAACCAGAGCCTGGAGAAGGCCGGCCGGGTGGCCGACTTCATCGAGCTGGGCGAGCTCATGTGCATCGACGCCCTCAACCGCCGCGAGTCCTGCGGCGGCCACTTCCGTGCCGAGTCCCAGACCGAGGACGGCGAGGCGCTGCGCCACGACGAGGAGTTCGCCTACGTGGCGGCCTGGGAGTGGGGCGGCGACGAGGGTCAGCCGGTCCTGCACAAGGAAGACCTGATCTACACGGCCATCGAGATGAAGCAGCGGAGCTACAAGTGAGCATGAACCTGACTCTGAAGATCTGGCGCCAGCCGGACGGTGCCGACAAGGGGGCGATGCACACCTACCAGGTCTCCGACATCTCCCCCGACATGAGCTTCCTGGAGATGCTCGACCAGCTCAACGAGCAGCTCAACGAGCGGGGCGAGGAGCCGGTGGCCTTCGACTCCGACTGCCGCGAGGGCATCTGCGGCATGTGCGGGATGATGATCAACGGCCAGGCACACGGGCCCGAGGTCACCACCACCTGCCAGCTCCACATGCGCTCCTTCTCCGACGGCGACACGATCACGGTGGAGCCGTGGCGGGCCGACGCGTTCCCGGTCATCAAGGACCTGGTGGTCGATCGCGGCGCGTTCGACCGGATCATCCAGTCGGGCGGCTTCATCTCCGCCAACACGGGCTCGGCGCCGGAGGCCAACTCCGTGCCCGCTCCCCGGGACAAGGCGATGCGCGCCTTCAACGCCGCGACCTGCATCTCCTGCGGCGCCTGCGTGGCGGCCTGCCCCAACGGCTCGGCCTCGCTCTTCCTGGGCGCCAAGATCACCCACCTGGGTGAGCTGCCGCAGGGCCAGCCCGAGCGGGACCCCCGCGTGGTCAACATGCTCGGCCAGCACGACCACGAGGGCTTCGGCGGCTGCACCAACATCGGCGAGTGCACCGCGGCCTGCCCCAAGGAGATCCCGCTCGACGTCATCTCGCAGCTCAACAAGGACCTGCGGACGGCGATGAAGCACGGTCTCTGAGACTCGCACAGCCACGCGACGGCCGGTCCCCCTCGGGGGCCGGCCGTTCGTGCTCTGAGGACCGGGGCCGAGCTCAGTGCGCGGAGCGCAGGGCGAACGCCCGGTTCGGCATCCACCCCTCGCCCTCGCAGTGGTGGTAGAGGTGGAACTCGGTCGCCTCGAAGTGGCACTCGAAGTCCGCCAGCTCGGCGAAGGCGCGGTCGAGGCGGTCGTCGGCCAGGTCGTGGGCGACGGTGACGTGCGGGTGGTAGGGGAAGGTGAGGCGGACGTCGAGCGGCGGTGTCCGCACGTCCCTCGCGAGCGCCTCGCACTGGGAGATGCCCCGGGCCACCGTCACGAAGACGACGGGCGAGACGGGGCGGAAGGTCCCGGTGCCGCGCAGGTGGATCGGGAACGCGGGGTGACGTGAGGCCACCCGGAGCAGGTGCTCCTCGACCTCGGCCATCGCGTCCTCCCCCTCCACCGCGGTGGGCGGGATGAGGGTGATGTGGGTCGGGATGAGGGTGGCCGAGACGTCACCGAGCCCAGCGCGGTAGTCCTGGAGCTGCTTGCCCCAGGGCTCCGGTATGGCGATGGCCACGCCGATCGTCTGCACGAGTGCCCTCTATCGTCCGGCCGGCGCGACGAAGCCCACGCGGTCGTAGACGTCGCGCAGGGTCGCCTCCGCCACCGCGGAGGCCTTCTGTGCGCCCGAGGCCAGCACGTCGTCCAGGTGCGCCCGGTCCTCGAGCAGCTCCAGGGTGCGGTCCCGGAACGGGGTCACGAACTCCACCACCACCTCGGCCACCTCCTTCTTGAGGTCACCGTAGCCCCGGCCGGCGAACCGCTCCTCCAGATCGGCGACGGCCTCACCCGAGAGCGCGGAGTGGATGGTGAGGAGGTTGCTCACGCCCGGCTTCTCCTCGGCGTCGAAGCGGATCTCCGAGCCCGAGTCGGTCACCGCGGAGCGGATCTTCTTGGCGCTCACCTTCGGGTCGTCGAGCATCTCCACGATGCCGTTGGGCGAGGACGCCGACTTCGACATCTTGGCGGTCGGATCCTGGAGGTCGGCGATCCTCGCCGTCTCCTTGAGGATGAACGGCTCCGGGAGCCGGAAGGTCTTCTTGTAGCGGTGGTTGAACCGCTGCGCGAGGTCACGGGTCAGCTCGAGGTGCTGGCGCTGGTCCTCCCCCACCGGCACGTACTGCGGCCGGTAGAGCAGGATGTCCGCGGCCATCAGGATGGGGTAGGTGAAGAGGCCCACGCTGGCGGCACCCTCCCCCTGCTTGGCCGACTTGTCCTTGAACTGGGTCATCCGCCGGGCCTCCCCGAAGCCGGTGAGGCACTGCAGCACCCAGCCGAGCTGGGCGTGGGCCGGCACCTGGCTCTGCACGAAGATCGCCGCGCGCTCCGGGTCGACGCCAGCGGCGATCAGCTGGGCCCCTGCGCGCAGCGTGCGCTCGCGCAGCACCTTGGGGTCCTGCTCGACGGTGATCGCGTGCTGGTCGGCGATGAAGAAGAACGGCTCGTACTCCGCCTGCAGGTCGACCCACTGTCGCAGCGCACCGAGGTAGTTGCCGAAGTGGAACGAGTCGGCGGTGGGCTGGATGCCGGAGAGCACGCGAGGTCGAGCAGTCGGAGCGGACATGGCAGCCATTGTCACAGGCGACGCCCGACCCCCTGAAACCGGCTCGGCCACCGATCCGGCTGCGGGCACCGCCTGCCGCGCACTATCCTTTCGCCGGTGGGGAGGAGAGCAGGCAGGCTGCCGCCGTCAGTGCTGATGGTCGTCGTGCTGGTGGTCGTCGACGTCGCGGTGGTGCTGCTCCTCCTGGGAGCCACCGGCGCGGTCGACCACGCCGCCCAGGGCCTGGACCGCACCACCCGGTGGAGCTGCGCCGGGCGCGCGCTGGAGTCCCGCGGGGAGCGGCCCCTCCGCTACGTGCCCGGGGAGGAGTCCCGCTTCGTCGGCCCCAACACCATCGAGTTCGAGGTGCGCGGGGAGGACCGGGAGTCCCGCCGCATCCGGTGCGTGTTCGAGGCGGGCGGGGACGAGATCGGCGACCCGCTGCGGGTCGTCGAGGCGCGGGTGCTGCCATGACCTCGCCCTCCCTGACCCAGCCGTCGGTGCCCGGCGACTGGCCGGACCCGACCCGCGCCCACCCGTGGCTGGCCGTGGCGGTGCTGGCGGTGACCAACCTGCTGCCCCTCGTCCTGGTCGTCCAGGGCTCGCTCGACCTTCCGCTGCTGGTCGTCTGCTACGCCGTGGAGGCCGTGCTGGTCACCCTCTCCACCCGCGCCCGCGAGGGGAGGTTCGCGACGCTGCGCGGCCGCGCCCTCTTCGCCCTGGGCCTGGTGCTCTTCGCCGGGGCGCCGCTGACCGCCATCACCTGGGGCGCGTCCACCTGGGCGGTCCTGATCGCGACGGTGCTCCTCTTCGTGGTCGGCCTGCGTACCGCCGAGCGGCAGGCCGGACCCACCGAGCAGAGCTGGGTCGGGACCTACAGCTGGCACCTGTGCGTCGTCTTCGTCGGCTCGGCGATCGCCGTCCCCTACATGGAGGACCTCTCGGTGCTGCACCAGGCGGGATGGCAGCCCGCGCCCCTGGGGGAGTTCCCGCTCTCCGGGCTCGCGCTCGGCGTCAACCGGACCATCGTGGACAGCGGCGTGGCGCCCGAGGTCCTCGGCACCGCCGTCTTCGTGCTCTTCAAGACGGTCAACGAGGTGACGATGGCGGCCCGGCGCGCCTACCTGTCGACCCGCTGGAGGTGGAGCCGGGCGGAGAGTCCCAGGACGCCCAGCCCCAGCACGGAGAGCCCGAAGCCCACGAGCCCGGGCGCCCGGTAGCCCCAGCCGGCCGCGATGACCAGCCCGCCGAGCCAGGCGCCCAGCGCGTTGGCGACGTTGAGGGCGACGTGGTTCATCGTCGCGCCGATCGTCTCCGCGTCGCCGGCGACCTCCATCAGGCGCAGCTGCAGGTTGACCACCAGGATCGACCCGGTGGCGGTGATCCCGAAGACGATCGGCAGGGTCCACCAGCCGGTGGGCGCCAGCACGGAGAAGGCGAGCAGCAGCAGGCCCTGACCGCCGCCGCCGATGAAGAGCGAGCGGAAGACCGACCAGGCGGCGAGCTCGCCGGCCAGCCAGGTGCCGACGACCATGCCCAGCCCGAAGGCCAGCAGGAAGACCGGGGCCACCGCCTCGGGGAGCCCGCCCACCTCGGTCAGCGTCGGGACGATGTAGGTGTAGACCGCGAACATCCCACCGAAGCCGACCGCCCCGGCGAGCACCGTCAGGAGCACCTGCGGCTTCGCCAGGGCACCGAGCTCGCGGCGCCAGTGCGCGTCGGCGTCGCCGGGCCGGGAGGGCACGAAGGCGAGCACCAGGGCCAGGGTGAGGAGCCCCATCCCGGAGACCAGCCAGTACGCCGCCCGGTAGCCGGCCGTCTGGCCCAGCCAGGTCGCGGCAGGCACGCCGAGCAGGTTGGCGACCGAGAGCCCCAGCATCACCATCGCCACCGCCCGACCACGACGGCCCGGACGGGCCAGCCCGGCGGCGACCAGCGAGGCCACCCCGAAGAAGGCGCCGTGGGGCAGCCCGGAGACGAAGCGCGCGACCAGCAGGCCGTCGTACGACGAGACCAGGGCGGTCGCCACGTTGCCCACGGCGAAGAGGACCATCAGGCCCACGAGCAGGGCACGACGCGGCCAGCCGGACCCCAGGAAGGCCACCACCGGCGCGCCCACCACCACACCCAGGGCGTAGGCGGAGATGGCGTGGCCGGTCGAGGGGATGCTTGCCCCGACCCCCCGGGCCATCTGCGGCAGCAGGCCCATCGAGACGAACTCGGTGGTGCCGATGGCGAAGCCACCCATCGCCAGGGCGCCGATCGCCAGGCCGGTGTGCCGGGAGGCCGCGCGCCCCTCCGGAGCTCGTTCAGTCGTCGTCTGCGCCACGAGGGTGCAGCACCACGCCCCCGTCGGCTATTCCGGGAACGACGGCCGGATCCTCAAGCTCCCGCGCCCGACGCCGCTCCCGGAGGTGGAACCCGAGGTCGAGGACGGTCTTGAGACCGCAGAGGAGGAGCACCGGTGCCAGCAGGCTGGTCGTCCCCAGCGGCCCGGGTCCCTCGACCTGGTCGCGGACCATCAGCAGGAAGCCCACGATGATCGAGAAGTGGAGCACCAGCATCCGCGGATAGGGCTGCCACATCGCCTGGCTGGGCGAGAGCTGCGAGCGCTCGTCCTCGCCGAACCAGTTGACCGCCAGCGAGACCACGTGGCTGAGCAGGAAGGCGAGGCCGGTCAGCAGCCAGTACCTGCCGTGGAGGTCCCCCTCGGCGGCGAACGCCAGGCCGAAGGCGAAGAAGCCGTGGACCAGGGTGAAGATCCCGAAGTGGAAGGAGAAGAACCCGGCGAGCACGCCGCGGGGCATCAGGTGGGCGGGGCGGTCGTTGATCCTCAGGCTCGAGTCGGCTGGCTCGGCCCCGCGGGCGCTGGCGATCTTGACCACGGTCACCGCCCAGACGGCGAGGTTCTCCAGCCAGTAGACGACGAAGACGTCGCCCATCGTCATCCACCCGGCCAGCACCGCCGCGACCGGCAGCAGGTTGACCGCGACCAGCGCGAAGGCGGAGAGCAGCGGCGCCGCCGACACGAGGTCGGCGGCGCCGCGGCGGTCCGGGCGTTGGCTCATCAGCCCAGGGAGGCGATCGCCTCGTTGAGGGTCTTCGAGGGACGCATCACCGCGGTGACCTTCTCCTCGTCGGGGCGGAAGTAGCCGCCGATGTCGGCCGGCGACCCCTGCACCGCGTTGAGCTCGTCGACGATGGTCGACTCGCTCTCGCGCAGCGACGAGGCCAGCGAGGCGAACGCCGCCGCCAGCTCCGCGTCCTCGGTCTGCCGGGCCAGCTCCTCGGCCCAGTAGAGGGCGAGGTAGAAGTGCGACCCGCGGTTGTCGATCGTGCCGAGCTTGCGCCCCGGGGACCGGTCCTCGTTGAGGAAGGTCCCGGTCGCCCGGTCCAGGGTGTCGGCCAGGATCTGGGCCCGCGCGTTGTCGGTGCTCTGCGCGAGGTGCTCGAAGCTCGCAGCGAGCGCGAAGAACTCGCCCAGGCTGTCCCAGCGCAGGTAGTTCTCCTTGACCAGCTGCTGCACGTGCTTGGGTGCGGAGCCGCCGGCACCGGTCTCGAAGAGGCCGCCGCCGTTCATCAGGGGGACGACGGAGAGCATCTTGGCGCTGGTGCCCAGCTCCAGGATCGGGAAGAGGTCGGTGTTGTAGTCGCGCAGCACGTTGCCGGTCACCGAGATGGTGTCCTCGCCCCGGCGGATCCGCTCCAGCGAGTACGCCGTCGCCTCGGCGGGCGCCATGATCTCGATGGTCAGGCCCTCGGTGTCGTGGTCGGCCAGGTACTCCTCGACCTTGGCGATCAGGTTGGCGTCGTGCGCGCGCTCGGCGTCGAGCCAGAAGACGGCCGGCGAGCCGGTCGCCCGGGCGCGGGTCACGGCCAGCTTGACCCAGTCGCGGATCGGGGCGTCCTTGGTCTGGCAGGCGCGCCAGATGTCGCCCGCCGCGACCTGGTGCTCGATCAGCACCTCGCCGGCGGCGTTGACCACCTGCACGGTGCCGTCGGTGGGCACCTCGAAGGTCTTGTCGTGCGAGCCGTACTCCTCGGCCGCCTTGGCCATCAGGCCGACGTTGGGCACCGAGCCCATGGTCGCCGGGTCGAAGGCGCCGTGGGCGCGGCAGTCGTCGATGACCGTCTGGTAGACCCCGGCGTAGGAGGAGTCCGGGATCACCGCGAGGGTGTCCTGCTCCTCGCCCGCCGCGTTCCACATGTGACCCGAGGTGCGGATCATCGCCGGCATGGAGGCGTCGATGATCACGTCGGAGGGCACGTGGAGGTTGGTGATCCCCTTGTCGGAGTCGACCATCGCCAGGGCGGGACCCGCGCCGATGGCCTGCTCGAAGGCGGCCTTGATCTCGGCACCGCCCTCGACGGCGTCGAGCCCGGAGAGGATGCCGCCGAGGCCGTCGTTGGCCGAGAGGCCCGCCGCGGCGAGCTGCTCGCCGTACTTCTCGAAGACGTCGGCGAAGAAGACCTCGACCACGTGGCCGAAGATGATCGGGTCGGAGACCTTCATCATCGTCGCCTTGAGGTGCGCGGAGAAGAGCACGCCCTCCTGCTCGGCCCGGGCCACCTGGTCGGCCAGGAAGCTGCGCAGCGCCGAGACGCTCATGAAGGTGCCGTCCACGACCTCGCCGGCGAGCACCGGGACCGACTCCTTGAGCACCGTGGTGCTGCCGTCGGCGGCGACGAGCTGGATCGTGAGGGTGTCCTCGGCGGGCAGCACGACGGACTTCTCGTTGTCGCGGAAGTCGTCCTTGCCCATCGTGGCCACGTTGGTCTTGGAGTCGCTGCTCCACGCACCCATGCGGTGCGGGTGCGCCTTGGCGTAGTTCTTCACCGAGGCGGGCGCGCGCCGGTCGGAGTTGCCCTCGCGCAGGACCGGGTTGACGGCCGAGCCCTTGACCCGGTCGTACCTGGCGCGGACCTCGCGCTCCTCGTCGGTCTGCGGGTTCTCGGGGTAGTCGGGCAGGTCGAAGCCCTGCTCGCGCAGCTCCTTGACCGCCGCCTTGAGCTGCGGGATCGAGGCCGAGATGTTGGGCAGCTTGATGATGTTGGCCTCGGGCCTGGTGGCCAGCTCGCCGAGCTCGGCGAGCGCGTCGTCGATCCGCTGCTCGGCGGTGAGCCGCTCGGGGAACTGGGAGATGATCCGGCCGGCGAGGGAGATGTCGCGCGTCTCCACTTCCACACCCGCGGTCCGGGCGTACGCCGAGACGATCGGGAGGAAGGAGTACGTCGCCAGGAGCGGCGCCTCGTCGGTGAGGGTGTAGATGATCTTTGCCATGTGGCAGCGACTCCTTGTCGGAACTGTCCGGATGGATTGCTTGACGTCAAGATACCCGACGGAGGGGCATCTCTAGCCTCGCACCCGTCGACATGGGAGGCTAGGCCCCATGACTGGGGGAAACGCGCCCGAGACGGCGCCCATGCAGGACACTCCGACGACCGCACAGAAGCTGAGCGCCGAGGTGCTGGGGACCTTCGTCCTCGTGCTCTTCGGCTGCGGAACGGCGGCGATGAGCGGCGACTTCGTGGCGACGGGCCTGGCCTTCGGCCTCGCCGTCCTGGTCATGGCCGCCGCCTTCGGCCGGATCTCCGGCGGCCACTTCAACCCCGCGGTCACCCTGGGCGCCGCCCTGGGCGGCCGCCTCGCGTGGCGCCTCACCCCGGCCTACATGGCGGCCCAGCTGCTCGGGGCCATCCTCGCGGGCGCCTGCCTCTTCGGCCTGATGCACGGCTTCGAGGCCTTCTCGACCGGCGACTCGCTGGGCCAGAACGTCTTCGGCGCCGAGAGCCGGGGCAACTACGCCTGGTGGGCCGCCCTCCTCCTCGAGCTGCTGATGACGATGATCTTCGTCTTCGTGGTCCTGGGGGTCACCGACGCCCGCAACTCCACGCTCGCCGCCCTGGCGCCGATCGCCATCGGCCTGGCGCTGGCCGCCATCCACTTCGCCTCCATGACGGCCACCGGCACCTCGGTCAACCCGGCCCGGTCCATCGGCGTCGCGCTCTTCACCGACACCGACGCGATGGCCCAGCTGTGGGTCTTCGTGCTCGCGCCGCTGCTCGGCGCCGCGCTCGCCGGTGCCACCTACCCGCTGCTCTTCGGCCAGGGCGCCCCCCCGGTCCCCGGCTCCGGGCTCACCTTCTCCTCCGGCCCCAAGGCGCCGCAGGGTCAGCAGCCTCCCGGCTACGGCCAGCCGGCCCCCGGCGCGCCCTGGGCGGGCGTCGCCGGTCAGCCGCACCCCGGCCAGCCGCAGCCCCAGCCCGGTCAGCCCGGCCAGTCCGGCCAGTGGGGCACGCCGCCGCAGGGCCCGTCGGCACAGGGCGGCCAGTGGGGCGCGGCCCAGGACCCCCAGTGGGGGCAGGCCGCTCCCACCCAGACCCGCCAGCCCTACCCCGAGCAGGGCTACCCGCCGGCTCCCCCGCAGGGCGGCGGCCAGTGGGGCACGCCCGCGCCGCAGCAGGGCTGGGGCGCGCCGCCCCCGCCGGACGAGGAAGACGGGCGCACCCAGATCCGACCCGGCGGCTGATCCCTCAGTCGCCCGGGCGGTACTCCACCAGCTCGGTGCGGTCGGTGCCGTCGCTGCGGACCCGCAGGACCTGACCGACGTCCTCGGCGTGGTAGACGGCCCACTCGGTCTCGTCCGCGGAGGTCACCGTGGTCTCCAGCAGGTCGGTGAAGCGCCCCGCCGGCACCGTGGCCGAGCTCTCCCGCTCCCCCACCACGACCACCTCCTGGGGTTCGCCGTCCAGCGCCCATCGGGCGAAGCCGTCGCCCCGGCGCGGCCGGGCCGGCATCGCCAGGCCGGCCTGCGCGCCGTCGGTGCCCGCCTCCCACTCGCCTCGCACCCCCAGGGCCCAGACGTTGCCCCGGCGGTCCTGGGCGTACCAGGCGATCTCGTCGCTCGCGCCCTCGCGCTCGGTGAGCACCTCGGTCGCGGTCACTCCCGCCACGGTCCGCGACCCGGGCAGCACCCGCGTCGTCTCGGTGACGACGCGCCCCGCCGTCCGGACCTCGCGCACCCAGACCGCGCCGGGCCGCAGCGGCAACCACGCGTTGTCGATCCCGTCCACGAAGTCCGTCGGGTCGGGAGCCGGGGTCGGGACCACCAGCTCGTCCACCCCCGAGGGCGGGCTCAGCGGTGGGGCGGCACCGCAGCCGACGGTCAGGGACGCCAGCAGCACCGCGCCGGCCGCCCGCGCTCTCAGTCGCCGGCCCCCTCCCGTCAGCGCCTGGTCAGGTGTCGGGGAGCCGCTCATGGGGAGCCATGATGCCAGCGTGCGACCCCGCGCCGACGCGGCGCGTGGTCGCGACTAGAGTCGAGACGCTCATCCTTTTCGTCGAGTCACCACTCCAGGAGTCCTCGTGTCAACCAGCGCCCCGCTCAAGGTGGCCGTGACCGGTGCCGCCGGTCAGATCGGCTACAGCCTCCTCTTCCGTCTCGCCAGCGGCTCCCTGCTCGGCGCCGACCGCCCGATCCAGCTGCAGCTCCTCGAGATCGAGCCCGCGCTCAAGGCTCTCGAGGGCGTCGTCATGGAGCTCGACGACTGCGCCTTCCCGACCCTGGCCGGCGTCGAGATCGGTGCCGACCCCGAGAAGATCTTCGACGGCGTCAACCTCGCCCTGCTCGTCGGTGCCCGTCCCCGCGGCCCCGGCATGGAGCGCGGCGACCTGCTGTCGGCCAACGGCGCGATCTTCACCGCCCAGGGCAAGGCGCTCAACAAGGTCGCGGCGGACGACGTGCGCATCGGCGTCACCGGCAACCCCGCCAACACCAACGCCCTGATCGCCGCGACCAACGCTCCCGACATCCCCACCGAGCGCTTCTCGGCCCTCACCCGTCTGGACCACAACCGCGCCATCTCCCAGCTCGCGGCCCGGACCGGCGCGAAGGTCACCGACATCAAGAAGATGACCATCTGGGGCAACCACTCGGCCACCCAGTACCCGGACCTCTTCAACGCCGAGGTCAACGGCCAGAACGCCGCCGCCGCGGTGGACGACCAGGAGTGGCTGGAGAACACCTTCATCCCCACCGTCGCCAAGCGTGGCGCGGCGATCATCGAGGCCCGGGGCTCGTCCTCGGCCGCCTCCGCCGCGTCGGCGACCATCGACGCCGCCCGTGACTGGCTGCTCGGCAGCCCGGAGGGCGACTGGGTCTCCATGGCCGTCGCCTCCGACGGGTCCTACGGCGTGCCCGAGGGCCTCATCTCCTCGTTCCCGGTCACCACCAAGGGCGGCAGCTGGGAGATCGTCCAGGGCCTCGAGGTCAACGACTTCTCGCGCGCCCGCATCGACGCCTCGGTCGCCGAGCTCGAGGACGAGCGCAAGGCGGTCACGGAGCTCGGTCTCATCTGACCCGCGTGCCACCTCCGACGGCGTCGACCCACCCGGGTCGGCGCCGTCGGCGTCTCAGGCGGGCTGGTCGGGGATGGAGCTGGCGAGCACCACGAAGGCGACCCCCACCGCCGTGAGCAGCCCCGCGTCCACCGCCTTGCTGCGCACCGCGAGCATCCCGGCGTCACGGCTCCCCAGCGCCAGCCGGACGGCGGCGGCCACGATGAGGACTCCCCCGAAGAGGCGGATCCCCATCCGCCAGGACCCGAGGACCACGACCACCAGGGCCGCGGCCGCGAGGACGAGGAAGAGCAGGTAGAACGCGCCCCCGATGGTGGACGGGTAGGTCCGCTCCTCGACCTGCCCCGCGTCGGGCTCGCGGACCTCACCGTCGACCAGCGCCTCCGCCGAGACCGGTGGGACGTCCTCGGGCGGCTTGATCTCGCCGTCGCTCACGCGGGGCGCTCCGCCGCCTGCTGCTCGGCGAGGGTGACGATGTTGGAGAGCAGCATGGCCCGGGTCATCGGGCCCACTCCCCCGGGGTTCGGCGAGACCCACCCCGCCACCTCCCAGACCTCGGGGGCCACGTCGCCGGCGAGCCGGCCGTCGACCCGCGAGACCCCGACGTCCAGCACCGCGGCGCCGGGCTTGACCATGTCGGCGGTGATGATCCCCGGGACGCCCGCCGCCGCCACCACGATGTCGGCCTGTCGCACGTGGGCGGCCAGGTCGACGGTGCCCGTGTGGCAGAGGGTGACGGTGGCGTTCTCGGACCGGCGGGTGAGCAGCAGGCCCAGTGGCCGGCCCACGGTCACGCCGCGGCCGACGATGACGACCTCCGCGCCCGCGAGGGGCACGTCGTGGCGCCGCAGCAGCTCCACGATCCCGAACGGGGTGCAGGGCAGCGGCGCCTCGTGGCCCAGGACGAGCCACCCCAGGTTGGTGGGGTGGAGGCCGTCGGCGTCCTTGGCGGGATCGATCATGCCCAGCACGCGGTTCTCGTCGCGCCCGCGCGGGAGTGGCAGCTGCACGATGTAGCCGGTGCAGGCCGGGTCGGCGTTGAGGCCCCGCACGGCCTCCTCGATCTCCTCCTGGGAGGCGGAGTCGGGCAGGTCGACCCGGATCGACTCGATCCCGACCTCGGCGCAGTCCTTGTGCTTGCCGTTGACGTACCACCTCGACCCGGGGTCGTCCCCCACGAGCACGGTGCCCAGGCCCGGGTGGATGCCGCGCTCCCTGAGCGCGGCCACCCGCACCGTGAGCTCCTGCTTGATCGCCGCTGCGGTCGCCGTGCCGTCGAGCCTGAGTGCAGTCACGTGGGTGAGTCTAGGAGTCGCCGGCACCCTCGCCCTCCCCCGGTCAGTGGAAGAAGTGCCGGGTGCCGGTGAAGTACGTCGTCACCCCGGCGGCCGCGAGCGCCGCCACGACCTCCGGGTCGCGCACCGAGCCGCCGGGCGCGACGATCGCCCGCACCCCCGCCTCGACCAGGATCTGCGGACCGTCGGCGAACGGGAAGAACGCGTCCGAGGCCGCCACCGAGCCCGCCGCCCGGTCGCCGGCGCGCTCGACGGCGAGCCGGCAGGAGTCGACGCGGTTGACCTGGCCCATCCCCACGCCGACCGAGGCGCGGTCGGCGGCGAGCAGGATCGCGTTGGACTTCACCGAGCGGCACGCCCGCCAGGCGAACGCCAGGTCGGCGAGCACCTCGGCGCTCGCGGGCTCCCCGGCGACCAGCCGCCAGTCGGAGGGGTCGTCGCCGCCGCCCTCGACCACGGCGTCGACGACGTCGCGGTGCTGGAGCAGCAGCCCCCCGGAGATCGGCCGCATCTCGACGCCCGCGCCGCCGGGCGGGTCGCACTGCAGGAGGCGGATGTTCTTCTTCGCGCTGAGCAGCTCCACCGCGCCGTCCTCGTAGCCGGGGGCCACCACGACCTCGGTGAAGACCTCGCTGACCTGACGCGCCATCTCGACCGAGACCGGCACGTTGGTGGCGATCACCCCGCCGAACGCGGAGACCGGGTCGCAGGCGTGGGCCTTGCGGTGCGCGGAGGCCACGTCGTCGGCGACCGCCAGGCCGCAGGGGTTGGCGTGCTTGATGATGGCCACGGCCGGCTGGACGAAGTCGTAGGCGGCCCGGCGCGCGGCGTCCGCGTCGACGAAGTTGTTGTACGACATCTCCTTGCCGTGCAGCTGCCGGGCCTGGGCCAGCCCGGGCTCGGCGGCCTGGGCGTCGACGTAGAGCGCGGCCGCCTGGTGCGGGTTCTCGCCGTAGCGCAGCACGGCCTGCTTCTGCCAGGTCGCCCCGGTCCACGCGGGGAAGCCGGTGCCGTCGCTGGTGTCGGTCAGCACGTTGCCCATCCAGGACGCCACCGCGACGTCGTACGACGCGGTGTGCACGAACGCCTCGGCGGCCAGCCGCTTGCGCTGCTCGAGGGTGAAGCCGCCCTCGGCGGCCGCCGTGAGCACCTCCTGGTAGCGCTCCGGGGAGGTGACGATGGCCACCGAGGGGTGGTTCTTGGCCGCCGCGCGGACCATCGAGGGCCCGCCGATGTCGATCTGCTCCACGCAGTCGTCGGGGTCGGCGCCGGAGGCGACCGTCTGGGAGAACGGGTAGAGGTTGCAGACGACCAGGTCGAAGGGCTCGACGCCCAGCTCCTCGAGCTGGGCGACGTGGCTCTCCAGCCGGCGGTCCGCGAGGATCCCGGCGTGCACCCGCGGGTGGAGGGTCTTCACCCGCCCGTCCAGGCACTCGGGGAATCCGGTGAGCTCCTCGACCCGGGTGACCGGGAGGCCGAGCCCCTCGATCAGCGCGGCCGACCCACCGGTCGAGACCAGGGCGACGCCGGCGTCGTGGAGGCCCCGGACCAGGTCCTCCAGACCGGTCTTGTCGTAGACGGAGACGAGCGCTCGGCGGAGCTGGATGCGGTCGGACACGGTGACACTCCTCGACAGGGGACGGACATGCGCCGAGGGCACCCAGGCGTTCGATGCCACTCGACGTCACTCCCTGGTGGTGTCCCACCTGCGCCAGTCGTGTGGGACCAGCCTACGACGCGCGCGCACCGAAGCGCACCTTGCGTCCCTCCACGGTCAGCCCCTCGCGGGCGATCCGGCCGACCGCCTCCACCAGCATCGCGCGCTCCGCGGTCTTGATCCGGTCGTGGAGCGACTCGGCGTCGTCGCCGTCCTCGACCGGGACCGTCGACTGGGCGATGATCGGGCCGGTGTCGACCCCGCCGTCGACCACGAAGAGCGTGCAGCCGGTGACCTTGACGCCGTACTCGAGCGCGTCGGCCGGGCCCCGGACGCCGGGGAACGACGGGGAGAGCGCGGGATGGGTGTTGACCACCCGTCCGGGGAACCGGGCCAGGAACTCCTCGCTCAGCAGCTTCATGAAGCCGGCCAGCACGACCAGGTCGGGCTCGAAGCCGGCCACGGCCCGGGCCATGGCGTGGTCCCAGTTGTCCCGGGTGTCGAACTGCCCCAGCTGCTTGACGAAGGTCGGGACACCGTGACGCTCGGCGCGGGCGAGCCCCTCGACGTCGGGACGGTCGGACCCGACGCCCACGACCCGGGCGCCGTAGGAGGGGGACGCACACGCGTCGAGCAGCGCCTGGAGGTTGGTCCCCGCGCCGGAGATGAGGACGACGAGTCGTGCGGGGGCGGTGGGTCTGGACACCCGGGGAGTCTAGTGACCCGGCTCAGCCTCGTCGGCACCGTCCACCGGCACCGAGGTGTGACGCTGCCACCAGGTGATCGCGAGGCCGCCGAGCAGGCCACCCACGCCCATCGCGGTGACGAGGTGGACCAGCACGTCGGAGGTGAGCGGCCCCACGAACCTCATCCGGCCGGGTCCGGCCGCGCCGCCGGCCAGGGCGGTGAGGGCGGTGACCACCACGCCGGCGACGAGACCCCCGCCGCAGCCCCGCAGCGCACCGTGGTCCCAGCGCAGGGTGGGGCGCCGGCGCTGGACCCGCACCGCCGCGACCGCCGCGACGGTGGCCGGCACCAGCATGATCCCGGCCGCCCACGGCACCGGGCTGCCCTCGTCGGGCAGGGCCGCCAGCAGGGGGAGGAAGGGCAGGGGGCCGAGCGCGACGGCCGCCGGCGAGACCAGGGTGCCACCGCCCACCGCGAACCCGGGGCCGGCGAGGAACGCGCTCGCGCAGAGGACGGCGTTGGGCGCCAGGGCGAGGGAGACCAGGACGAGCAGGGCCGTCTCGCCCGGGGACGTGCGCAGCCGCTCCACCATGTTGGCGGCCTCACCGAGGTCGAGCAGCAGCGCGGCGCCCAGCAGGAGCCCGGCGACCAGGAGGTGCACCAGCACCGCCGACCTGGCCGTGCTGAGCGTGTGGCGCAGCACCGGGGAGAGCGCCGACCCCCACACGGCGGCCCGTCCGGAGCCGGCGGCCACCGCCGGGGCGGCGACCAGCAGGGTGAGCCCGGCGATCCACAGCAGGACGGGGCCGTGCGCGGAGGGGAACTCCTCCCCGAGCAGCCCCTGCAGTGCCAGGGCGACCGCGGCGTACCCCGAGCCGAAGCCGGCCGCCGCGACCGGGACGGTCCAGTCGCGCTGCCCGTCGTCGATCCCGTGGGCGTCGGGGCCGTGGCCCCAGAGCCGCTCGCCCAGCCGGTGGCCGGTGCGCCAGGTGCTCCAGGCCGCCAGCAGCGTCAGGCCCAGCGGGACCAGGGTCACCGGCGCGCCGCGGACCACCACGCCGGAGCCGTGGGCGACCAGCCACCCTCCCACTCCGGCCGCCAGGGCGGCCCTCGGCTCCCCGTGCGCGCCCAGGTCGCTCAGGAACCAGCCCATCAGGGCCAGCACGACGCAGACGAGCAGGAGGATCCCGGCAGCCAGCACCCCGGCGGCCACCGAGAGCACCAGGACCGGTCGGCGCCGGGGCCCGGGCGGCGGCTCCTCGGAGGTCGCCTGGGTCCCGGGCGCGGCGGAGGACAGCAGCGAGGTCATGGCGCTGCCATCATCACCCCGCCGACGGGCCGCTGGGCGCAGGCACGCCGTCCCCGGTGCCGGGACGGCGAATGCCGCAGTCCGCTGCGGGCCCTTCACCCCTCACGTACCTTGGAAGCGCTATGACGCACGCCAACGACTTCGACGATCTCTACAAGGACGTGCGGGATCGCCTCCTTGCCGAGGCCTACGCCCTGACGGGCGACCAGCACGTGTCCCGCACGGCTGTCCGCGACGCCTTCGCGGTCGCCTGGCACCACTGGCACAAGGTCCGCACCCTCCCCGACAAGGAGGCGTGGCTGCGGCCGCTGGTCTGGAGCCGGGCCCGGCACCGGCACACCGCACGTCCCTGGCACAAGGAGAAGGACGTCCCGGCCGAGGTGGCGGCCACGCTGGACGCCCTCACCACCCTGTCCACCCCTCAGCGCAAGGCCCTCGTGCTGGCCCACCTGCCGGCCCTGCCGATGCCCGAGATCGCCCGCGAGATCGGCGTTCCCCAGACCAGCGCGAGCACGCTCCTGGCCGAGGGCTCCACCGCCTTCGCCGAGGCCCGGCAGTGCCCCGAGTCCGAGATCGGTGCCCGTCTGCAGGAGCTCGGGACGGTCACGGCCGGCGGGCGCTGGCCGCGCAGCACCGTGATGCGGCGCGCCGGGACGGCCCGGCGCCGTACCCACACCCTGGTCGGGGTCGCCGCCACCGTGGTGGCGGTGGTCGCCAGCGGCATCGTCGTCGCCCAGGGCGAGACGGTCGACGCGAGCCTGGGCGACCAGGGCTTCGAGCGCCGCGCCACGCAGGTCGAGGCCGAGGAGGTCGTGCCGACGCTGACCGAGGAGGTGCTCCTCAGGCCCTCCCAGACCCGACGCATCGACCGGGGACTGAAGTGGACCGAGACGGCGACCCACGACAACCGCGAGGGTGACGGCCTGGTGCTGCCGTGCCAGGCGGCCAGGTACGCCGACCCCGAAGGCCTCGGGACCCTGGTGCGCTCCTTCGAGGGCAGCACCCAGCCCCGGGCCGAGGGGGGCAAGAACCGCAAGAAGCCGAAGAAGCGCGCGAAGCCGCAGGTCAAGGCGACCGCCACCGAGGTGGTGGAGCTCTCGGCCTCCCCGGAGGCCGCGGCCGCCGCCTTCCGCACCGTCCAGGACTGGATGGGCGGGTGCGCAGCCCCGCGGACCCAGCTGCTGGCCGTCCACGACCTGCGCGGCGTCGGCGACGAGGCCCGTCTCTACACGATGCGCAGCTGGTCGGGCCCGACCCGCACCCTGCAGGTCGGTGTCGCCCGCTCGGGACAGCTGCTCACCACCATCTCGACCCGGGTCGAGGGACTCCGTCCCGCCACCCGGCCGGCCGCGGAGATGCTCGCGGCCGCCGTCAACGGGGCGTGCGGCCTGCCCGGCACCGGCTCCTGCGCCACCCCTCCGCGGGCCCGCAGCACCAAGGTCCCGGTCTCCGCCGAGGCGCCCGGGATGCTCACCGAGTCCGACCTCCCGCCGGTCTCCGGCGCCGTCGGCCCCTGGGTCGGCACCACGCCGAAGCCGGCCCAGAGCAACTCGGCCTCCACCCGCTGCGACCGCGCCAACTTCCAGGCCAAGGGGCTGCGGCAGAGCCAGACCCGCACCTTCCTCTTCCCGCAGGGCAGGCGGACGGACGAGTTCGGGCTCACCGAGTCGGCGGCGATCGCCCGCACCCCCAAGGTGGGGCGCGCGTTCGTCGAGCAGGTCCGCAGCCGCTTGGGCCAGTGCGCGCAGGAGGGGTTCGGCACCGAGGTCTCCCGCCTCTTCCACCGCTCAGGCAAGAAGGTCGACCTGACCGTCTGGCGCCTGGAGCTGGCCATCTCCGACGCGGAGTCGGTCGAGTTCCTGATGTCGGTGATGCGGCACGGCGACAAGGTGGCCCAGGTGGGCTTCACGCCGGCTCGCGACCGCACCATGGGCCGCGACGACTTCGTCTGGCTCTCGCGGCGTGCGCTGGAGCGCCTGCCGCGATTCCAGCCGGCGCAGTAACGCCGAACGCCCCGGCCACCGCGCGGCGGTGGTCGGGGCGTTCGTCGTACGTCGTGCGGTCCTCAGAGGTCCTCAGCGGTCCTCAGAGGTTTTCCAGGATCTCCCGCATCAGCGCGGCGGTCTCCGACGGGGTCTTGCCGACCTTGACGCCGGCGGCCTCCAGGGCCTCCTTCTTGGCCTGCGCGGTGCCCGAGGAGCCGGAGACGATGGCGCCGGCGTGGCCCATGGTCTTGCCTTCCGGGGCGGTGAAGCCGGCCACGTAGCCGACGACCGGCTTCGTGACGTGCTCCTTGATGTAGGCGGCCGCCCGCTCCTCGGCGTCGCCGCCGATCTCGCCGATCATCACGATCGCCTTGGTCTCCGGGTCGTTCTCGAAGGCCTCGAGGGCGTCGATGTGGGTGGTGCCGATGATCGGGTCGCCGCCGATGCCGATGGCGGTGGTGAAGCCGTAGTCCTTGAGCTCGAACATCATCTGGTAGGTCAGGGTGCCGGACTTCGAGACCAGCCCGACCGGACCCTTGCCCGCGATGGTGTGCGGGGTGATGCCGGCCAGGGACTCCTCCGGCGTGATGATGCCGGGGCAGTTGGGGCCGATCATCCGGGTGGACTTGCCGTCCAGGTAGGCGAAGACCTCGGCGGTGTCCTGGACCGGGACGCCCTCGGTGATGACGACCAGCAGGCCGATGCCGGCGTCGATCGCCTCGATGCAGGCGTCCTTGGTGAAGGCCGGGGGGACGAAGACGACCGAGACGTCGGCGCCGGTCTCCTTCATGGCCTCGGCGACGCTGCCGAAGACCGGCAGCTCCTTGCCGCCCAGCTCGACCGAGGTCCCGGCCTTGCGGGCGTTGACGCCACCGACGATGTTGGACCCGGCCTCGACCATGAGGGTGGTGTGCTTGGAGCCCATCCCGCCCGTCATGCCCTGGACGATGATCTTGGAGTCCTTGTTCAGGTAGATAGACATGTGTTCGTGCTCCGTCTCAGGCGCTGTGCTTGTCGGTGTTGGCCAGCTCGGCGGCCTTGTCGGCCGCGCCGTCCATGGTGTCGACGAGGGTCACCAGCGGGTGGTTCGCCTCGTCGAGGATGCGGCGCCCCTCCTCGACGTTGTTGCCGTCGAGGCGGACGACCAGCGGCTTGCTGGCCTCGTCGCCGAGGATGTCCAGCGCGCCGACGATGCCGTTGGCGACCTCGTCGCACGCGGTGATGCCACCGAAGACGTTGACGAAGACGCTCTTGACCTGGGGGTCGTTGAGGATCACGTCGAGGCCGTCCGCCATCACCTGGGCGTTCGCGCCGCCGCCGATGTCGAGGAAGTTGGCGGGGGTCACGTTGCCGTGCGCCTCACCCGCGTAGGCCACCACGTCGAGGGTCGACATGACCAGACCCGCGCCGTTCCCGATGATGCCGACCTGGCCGTCGAGCTTCACGTAGTTGAGGCCCTTGTCCTTGGCCTTCGCCTCGAGCGGGTCCTCCTCGTCGCGGATCACGAAGGTGGCGTGGTCCTCGTGGCGGAACTCGGCGTTCTCGTCGAGCGAGACCTTGCCGTCGAGCGCCTCGAGCTTGTCTCCCTCGAGACGCGCCAGCGGGTTGACCTCGACGAGCGTCGCGTCCTCCTCGGTGTAGACCTTCCACAGCGCCTGGACCATCTCGATCGCCTGGTCGCGCAGCTCGGCGGGGAACTTCGCCTCGTCCACGATCGCGGCGGCCTTCTCCGGGGTCACACCCTCGAGGGCGTCGATCCGGATCTGCCGCACGGCCTCGGGGTTGGTCTTGGCGACCTCCTCGATCTCCACACCGCCCTCGACCGAGGCGATGCACAGGTGCGAGCGGTTGGCGCGGTCGAGCAGGAAGGAGAAGTAGTACTCCTCCACCGGCGGGGTCGCGGGGGTCACCAGGACCCGGTTGACCCGGAGGCCCTTGATCTCCATGCCGAGGATGTTGGCGGCGTGCTGCTGCGCCTCGTCCGGCGTCTTGGCCAGCTTGACCCCACCGGCCTTGCCGCGCCCGCCGGCCTTGACCTGGGCCTTGATGACGGTGACCCCGCCCATCTCCTCCGCAGCGGCCCTGGCCTCCTCGGCCGTCTCCACGACGACGCCGAGGGTCGTGGTGACACCGTGCTTGGCGAAGAGCTCTTTCGCCTGGTACTCCATCAGGTCTGACATCCACCCAGTCCTTTTTTTCTCATTGACAGTCCGGGGATTCCTTTGGGCACCCTAGACCCGGTCCCCGCCGCCTCCCGAGTCCGGGTCGGGCGTTGGACGCACAGTGACTACCCGGCGACCACCAGGCGACCACCAGGCGACCACCCGGCCGCCACCCGACCCGTCAGTAGCGTGGGCGCATGGCGGCAGTGATCTGGTTCCGGCGTGACCTCCGCACCCGGGACCACCCGGCGTTCCTGGCCGCCTGTGCGGCCGGCCCCGCGGTCCCCGTCTTCGTCGTCGATCCCCGGCTGTGGTCGCGAGCCTCGCCCCTGCGCCGCTCCTGGCTGGCCCGCAGCCTCCGGGCGCTCGACGAGCGGCTCGGCGGGGGCCTGGCGATCCGGCTCGGCGACCCCGCGGTGGTGCTGCCACGCCTGGTGGCGGAGGTCGACGCGAGCTCGGTGCACGTGTCCGCCGAGACGACGCCTCACGGGGCCCGTCGCGACCTCGAGGTGGAGCAGGCCCTCACCGCCCGGGGCGCCGCGACGTGGCGGCCCGCGGGTTCGCCGTACGTGGTGGGGCCGGGGCGGATCCGCAACCAGGCCGGGAGCCCCTACCAGGTCTTCACGCCCTGGGCCCGGGCCTGGCGGGAGGCCCCGTGGGCCGACCCCGCCCCCGCCCCCCGCTCCCCGGAGCTGCTGCCCGCCGCCTCCGACCCCGAGGCGTTGCGCCTGCTGCGCGAGGCCGACGCCGCGGCTCCCGACCGGCTGCCCGCCGCCGGCGAGGAGGCGGCCTGGCGCCGGTGGCGCATGTTCCGCGACGACCTGCTCGATCACTACGACGGCGACCGGGACCGCCCCGACCGCGATGCCACCTCACGCCTCTCGCCGTGGCTGAGCGTCGGCGCCCTCCATCCGCGCTCCCTCCTCGGCGACCTCGCCGGCCGCGGCGGTCCGGGGGTCGACCGCTTCGTCACCGAGCTGGGGTGGCGGGAGTTCTACGCCGACGTCCTGCACCACCGGCCCGACTCGGCGTGGTCGGACCTGCGCCCGGCCCTGCGGGACCTGCGCTACTCCCACGAGGAGGACGCGGTGCAGGCGTGGCGCACCGGCACCACGGGCTACCCCTTCGTCGACGCGGGGATGCGGCAGCTGCTCGGCGAGGGGTGGATGCACAACCGGCTGCGGATGGTGACCGCCAGCTTCCTGACCAAGGACCTGCACGTGTGGTGGCCGCTGGGCGCCCGGTTCTTCCTCGACCACCTCCTCGACGCCGACCTGGCCTCGAACAACCACGGGTGGCAGTGGGTCGCGGGGACGGGCACCGACGCCTCTCCCTACTTCCGGGTGTTCAACCCCGTCCAGCAGGGACTCCGCTTCGACCCGGGCGGCGACTACGTGCGGCGCTGGGTGCCGGAGCTGGCCCACCTGCCCGGCGCGGCCGCCCACGAGCCATGGCGGCACGAGACCGGCTACGAGCGCGGCTATCCCCTCAGGATCGTCGACCATGCCGCGGAGCGGGAAGAGGCCCTGCGCCGCTTCGGGGCGACCCGGTGAGGGGCCCTGCCACGGTGTGATGATGCCCACCAGCTACCCGGTGGTATGGACCGGAACGGCCACCTGTCCTGCGGTTATGCCACCAGCCCCGAGAAGTTGTTCCACACTGGGTGCCCGAGCCATTCCGGTTGGGCTCGTGGATCCGGTACAGTCGCCCGAGTTGTCCGGCCTGCTGGCCCGTTGTACCCCCTACATTGCGAGGTAAACCTTCATGGGAAACCACCGAGCTGAGCGCGGCTCCCGCCGTGCAACCTCGGAGGTTCGCGCACCGCGCAAGCCCCTTGTGACCCGCCAGTCCGTTCCCGCGCCGAAGGCCGCCGCGCCGGTGCGGAACGAGGCCGCGGTGCCCGAGCAGTCCACGGGATCCAACCCCACCGTCGTCGGCAAGCGCGCGGCTCGTCCCGAGCCCAAGCGCGCGGCCCGCCCGCCGCGCACGCTGGCCGCCTCCAAGTCCGCCCGCCGGGCCCGGGTCTCGCGGGCCGAGGTCGAGCGGCCCCCCGCCGTGGCCAGCCACACCAGCCGGCCCGGCCCGCTCCGGGTCGCGTCTTCCTCGAGCTCCACCGAGATCCTCAGCCCCACCACGGGCAAGCGCCGGGCCGTCCGGAGCACCGCCTCCGACAGCCGCGGCTCCTTCCTCAAGGCCCTCCCGTCGGCACCGATCCTGGCCGGTGTGGCCGCCCTGGCCGTGTCGGCCGGGGGCGCGCTCACGGCCGGGCCGTCGCTCACCGAGGCCTCGCACTCCTCCAGCTCGAGGGTCGCGTCCGCCGCCTCGGTCGCCGGCGCCGGCGTCGACCCCGAGATCCTCGAGGAGCGCACGGGCGTCGTGAGCCGCGACTCCAACCGCCTCGAGGCTGCCGAGCAGGTCGAGGCGAAGCTGGTCGAGAAGGCCGAGAAGGCCGCGGCCCAGCGCTCGAAGACCCTGGAGACCCTCACGGTCCAGGCCGACAAGCAGGCCGCCAAGATCGAGGCCAACCAGTGGGTCATGCCGGTGGAGGGCTACCGCCTCTCCGCCACCTTCGGGATGTCGAGCAGCCTCTGGTCGACCACCCACACCGGGCTCGACTTCGCCGCCCCCTCCGGCACGCCGCTGCGCGCGGTCGCCAACGGCACGATCACCGAGGTCGGCTACGACGGCTCCTACGGCAACAAGACCGTGCTCACCCTCGAGGACGGCACCGAGGTCTGGTACTGCCACCAGACGAGCGCCCAGGTGAGCGTCGGCACCAAGGTCGCCGGCGGCCAGGTCATCGGCACCGTGGGCAGCACCGGCAACTCCACCGGGCCCCACCTCCACCTGGAGATCCGCCCCGGCGGCGGGAACCCGGTCGACCCGCACTCCAAGCTGATCGAGCACGGCCTGCGCCCCTGAGGGGCCCAGCCCGCCGTTCCGCTACAGCTTCTCGACCGGGGCGTAGCGCAGCAGCAGCCGCTTAACCCCCTCGGACCCGAAGTCGATCGAGGCGACCGACTTCTCGGCCGCGCCCTCGACGGTGACCACCGTGCCGAGACCGAACGAGTCGTGCACGACGCGGTCGCCCGGCGACAGGGACGGGATCGGCCGTGAGGGACGGGCCTTGGCCGCCGCGTCGGCGCGCAGTGCGGCCGAGGAGAAGTTGCGACGACCCGCCGCCGTGGGGGCGCCCAGCCCGGCCGGCGACCCCGAAGCCAGGTCGGGACGCCCCCACCGGGTCTGGGCGGCCTCGGTGCGACGCCAGTCGACCAGGTCGACGGGAAGCTCGTCGAGGAAGCGCGAGGCGGGGTTGTGCGACGGCGCCCCCCACGCCGAGCGGACGACCGCCCGGGAGATGTAGAGCCGCTCGCGCGCACGGGTGATGCCGACGTAGGCCAGGCGCCGCTCCTCCTCGAGCTCGGTCTGGTCGCCGAGGGAGCGCATGTGCGGGAAGACGCCGTCCTCGAGGCCGGTGAGGAAGACCACCGGGAACTCGAGGCCCTTCGCGGTGTGCAGGGTCATCAGCGTCACGACCCCCTGCTCCTGCGCCTCCGGGCTGTCGGGGATCTGGTCGCTGTCGGCGACGAGGGCGACCCGCTCCAGGAAGTCGGCGAGGCCCGGGGCCACCGTGCCCGCCTCGACGTCGGTCGGGTCGGCCGACGGGGCGGCCACCGGGTCCTCGGCGAACTCGCGCGCCACCGCCACCAGCTCGGCGAGGTTCTCCACCCGGGTCGCGTCCTGGGGGTCGTCGGAGGCCTCCAGCTCGGCCAGGTACCCGGACCGCTCCAGCACCGACTCCAGCACCACGTCTGCGCGTTCCCCGGCGGCGACCATGGACATCAGCTCCTCGATCACCGCCACGAACGAGCTGATCATGCGCAGCGAACGGGTCGCCAGGCCGGGGGCCTGGTCGGCGCGGGTCAGTGCCTCCCAGAAGGTGAGGCCGTCGCGCTGGGCGAGCGCCGCGACGCACGCCTCGGCGCGATCCCCGATCCCCCGCTTGGGGGTGTTGAGGATCCGGCGCAGCGAGATCTCGTCGGCGGGATTGACCAGGAGCCGCAGGTAGGCCAGCGCATCGCGGACCTCCTTGCGCTCGTAGAAGCGGACCCCGCCCACCACCTTGTAGGGCTGGCCGGTCCGGATGAAGATCTCCTCGAAGACCCGGGACTGGGCGTTGGTCCGGTAGAAGACCGCGACGTCACCGGCACGGAGCCCGTCGTCGACCAGCCTGTCGATCTCGTCGGAGACGAACCGCGCCTCGTCGTGCTCGTCGTCGGCCACGTAGCCGACGATCCGCTCCCCCTCGCCGGCGTCGGTCCACAGCCGCTTGGGCTTGCGTCCCTTGTTGTTGCCGATGACGGCGTTGGCGGTGGTCAGGATCGTCTGGGTCGAGCGGTAGTTCTGCTCCAGCAGGATCGAGGTCGCGTCGGGGAAGTCCTGCTCGAAGTCGAGGATGTTGCGGATGTTGGCGCCCCGGAAGGCGTAGATCGACTGGTCGGCGTCGCCCACCACCATCAGCTCCGCCGGCTCCACCCGCTCGACGGCGGGTGCGCTGCCGATCTCCTCGGGGTCGTGGGCGCAGAGCTGGTGGATCAGGGCGTACTGCGCGTGGTTGGTGTCCTGGTACTCGTCGACGAGCACGTGCCGGAAGCGCCGGCGGTAGGTCTCACGGACCTCCGGGAACGCCTGGAGCAGGTGGACGGTGTGCATGAGGATGTCGTCGAAGTCCAGCGCATTGGCCTCGCTGAGGCGGCGCTGGTAGAGCGAGTAGATCGAGGCGTAGGTCTCCTCGAAGCCGTTCCGCGTCTCCTTGGCCGCCTCCTCGGGGTCGCGCAGGTCGTTCTTCTGGTCGGAGATCCAGTTGAGGACCGCACCCGGCTGGTAGCGCTTGGGGTCGAGCTCGAGGTCGCGCAGCACCAGGGTGACCAGGCGCTTGGAGTCGGCGGCGTCGTAGATGGAGAAGCTGGACTTGTAGCCGAGACGGTCGATCTCCTTGCGCAGGATCCGGACGCAGGCGGAGTGGAAGGTGGAGACCCACATCAGCCGGGCCCGCTTGCCGACCAGATCCTCGACCCGCTCCTTCATCTCGGCCGCGGCCTTGTTGGTGAAGGTGATGGCCAGGATCGAGCCCGGGTGGACGCCGCGCTGCGCCACCAGCCACGCGATCCGTCGGGCCAGCACCCGCGTCTTGCCGGAGCCCGCGCCGGCGACCACCAGCAGCGGCGCCCCCTCGTGGACGACGGCCTGGCGCTGGGGCTCGTTGAGGCCCTCCAGCAGCTCCTCGGCGCTAGGGCCGCGGCGACCGCCCGGCGGTCCGCCTGCGGGTCGCTCGGGGTGCTGGAGGTGCTCGAGACCGGGAAGGGTGAAAGGGCTGCTCATCTCGGTGCCACCCTACGTGGCGGCACCGACGGTCAGGCGGCGTGCACCGGGCTCCAGAAGGTGGCGACCGCGATGTTGATCACGGTCAGCGCGAGCAGGCCGTAGTAGAGGCCGTCCGGGATGCGGGGCTTGCGCATGTTGGCCATCACCAGCACCAGGATCAGCAGGGAGATGGCGAACTTGACGCCGATCTTCACGTGGTTCGGGTCGCCCAGCGACTCCAGGACGCCGACCAGGAGCACCCCGGCGACGAAGGCGGTGCCGGCCCCGTCGCGCATCAGGCTGTTGACCCGCTTCTCATCGGCGGAGAGCTGCACCAGCAGCCCGCCGAGCAGGGCGGCGAAGCCCAGGATGTGGATGAAGAGAAGGATCAGACGCAGGATCTCCATGCGCCGAAGAGTAGTGGCTCAGGGTGGCCAGACCCCACACGGGTCCAGCGCGCGTGGCCTCAGGCCTTCCGCGCCGCCCGGCGCGGTCGGGGCGCCGGTCGCACCACGAGCACCGGGCAGGGGGCGTACTGCTGGACCCGCTGCGCGGTGCTGCCGAGCAGCACCGTGTCGCTGATCCCCCGGCTGCCGCTCGCCACCACGAGCAGGCCGGCCTCGGCCTGCTTGGCCAGCTTGAGGATCTCGTTGGCCGGGGAGCCGCTGCGGATCCGGCGCTGCACCTTGGGGCCCCAGCCGTCGAAGACCTCCGCGACCGCGGCGACCGCGCTCTCCGCCGCGGACCGGAAGGACTCGGAGTCCGACACCGCCCGCCGCTCGGAGTCGTGCAGGTCGTCGGCGAACGGCACCGCGGCCAGCGGACGCACCACGGCCACCACGGTGATGGCGGAGAGCTTGGCCGGGTCGGCGAACGACTTCAGGTGGCGGGCGGCAGCCAGCGACTGCTTGGACCCGTCGGTGGCGACGACAACATGCATCTCAGGCTGCCTTTCTCCGGCTGACCACATACTGCACCACATAGAGGACGAAGCCCACTGCCACGAGTGCTCCGCACCACAGCAGCGAGGAGGGGTCGTCCCAGATCACGTAGACGAGCAGCACCAGGTTGCCGATCAGCCCCACCACCAGCAGCGGACGGTTGGCGGTGAAGGTGCGCTCGTGGGCGTCCCGGTCGCCGATCTTGAGGGCGGCGGCGATGACCAGGACGTAGATGAAGAGCAGGAAGACGACCGTCACCGTGGCCAGTCGGCCGACGAGGTCGAGCCCGCCGTCGGTCAGCTCGGTGACCCAGGTGCCGATCACCAGCAGCAGCACCAGGACCAGCGCCGAGAAGATGAGGCCGACCCAGGGGCTGCGGCGCGCGGCGTGGATGCGGCCGAAGACCCGGGGCACGACGTCCTCGCGCGCCATCCCGTAGAGGATGCGCGGCTGGGTGACGACGGCGACGAGCGTGGTGTTGGTGATCGCGATGCAGGCGATGATGGTGAACAGCACGGTGAGGAAGCCGACGGGGATCGGGACGAGGTCGGCCTCCACCACCTCCAGGAGGGCCACGTCGGAGTCGGCGAGGGTGGAGGCCCCGACCGTCAGCGCGGCCGCGACCGAGACCAGCACGTAGATCACCCCGGCGGCCAGCATGCCCCCGATCAGCGCGCGGGGGAAGGACTTCTCCGGCTCCACCGTCTCCTCGGCGACGTTGACGGCGTTCTCGAAGCCGGTCATGGAGAAGAAGGCCAGCGCGACACCCGCGACGATCGCGAAGATGGCGTTGTCGCCGTCCCGGGTGTCGAACTCGGTGAGCACCCCGAAGTCGGCGTCGCCCTGGGCGACGTACCAGATCCCGATGCCGACGATGATCACCAGGCCGGCGACCTCCACGAAGGTCATGACCATGTTGGCGACCACCGACTCGGTGATGCCCAGGAAGTTGATGACCGTGAGCACCAGCAGGAAGACGAGCGCGACGACCAACGTGGGCGGGAACGCCCAGAGCTCGCCGAAGTACTGCGCGAACCCGGTGGCGAGCGAGCCGGCGGCGGCGAAGCTGGCGGAGAGGAAGCTGACCGTGACGAGGAAGGTCAGCGGCTGGTTGCCGAAGGCCTTGTTGACGTAGAGCGCGGCGCCGGCCGCCTGCGGGTACTTGGTGGCGAGCTCGGCGTAGGCCAGCCCGGTGATGGCGGCGACCGAGACGCCCACCGCGAAGGCGATCCAGAACGCGCCGCCCACCACGCCGGCGACCTGTCCGATGAGGACGTAGATGCCGGAGCCCAGGACGTCGCCCAGCACGTAGAAGAAGAGCAACCGGCCGGTGATGGACCGCTTGAGCCCGGAGTCGTCGCCCTTCTCCGCCGAGGAGGCCGCTGGGGAACCCGTGGTCCCTGAGTCGTTCACCTGTCTGGCGTTCCCCCTGTCGGCCCCCGTGAAACCTCGGGACCGCTCAGAGCAGGCGCCGCTCCGAGGCCCAGCGGGTCAGCTCGTGGCGCGAGGAGAGCTGGAGCTTGCGCAGCACCGAGGACATGTGGGTCTCCACGGTCTTGATCGAGATGAAGAGCTCACGCGCCACCTCCTTGTAGGCGTAGCCCCGGGCAATCAGCCGCATCACCTCGCGCTCGCGCTCGGTGAGCCGGTCCAGGTCCTCGTCGACCGCCGCGACCTCGATCGACCCGGCGAAGGCGTCCAGCACGAAGCCGGCCAGGCGCGGGGAGAAGACCGCGTCCCCCTCGGCCACCCGGCGGATGGCGTCCACCAGCTCGGGGCCGGTGATCGTCTTGGTCACGTAGCCCCGGGCCCCTCCGCGGATGGTGCCGATCACGTCCTCCGCCGCGTCGCTGACGCTGAGCGCCAGGAACCTGGTGGTCGAGGCCGCCGCGGGCGCCGCGGGCGCCGTGGCGATCCTGCGCATCACCTGGACTCCCCCACCGCCGGGCAGGTGGACGTCGAGGAGGACGACGTCGGGCCGGTGCTCCTGGATCGCCAGGACCGCCTGGTCGACGTCCGCCGCCTCCGCGACGACGTCGACGGCCGCGGCCCCCGCGGAGGCGAGCTCGGCGCGTACCCCGGCCCGGAACATCGCATGGTCGTCGACGACCACGACCCTGGTCCTGCCCTGCTCCACCTATGCCTCCTCCAGCGGCATCCGCAGCCGCACCTCGGTGCCCTCGCCGGGCGCGGAGCGCACGTCGGCGGTCCCGCCGTGCCGTTCCATCCGATCCATGATGCTTCCTCGCACGCCGAGACGGTCCGCCGGCACTCCGGTGAGGTCGAAGCCCACCCCCCGATCGCGGACGAAGACCTCCACCGCGTCCCGCCCGACCTCGGCGTAGACGTCCACCCGACCGGTGCCGGCGTGCCTGGCGGCGTTGACGACCGCCTCGCGCATGGCCAGCACCAGCGGCCGCAGCGGCTCGGACAGGGGCACGTCCTCCCCGACGGTCACCACGTCGACGACTGCTCCGTGCTCGTCCTCGACCCGCGCCGCCGCCTGACGGACCGAGCCCAGGAGGGTGTCGGCGTCGGCCGCCTCCCCGGCGTAGAGCCAGGAGCGCAGCTCGCGCTCCTGGGCCCGCGCCAGCCGGGCCACGGTGGCGCCGTCCTCGGCGTTCTTCTGGATCAGCGCGAGCGTCTGCAGGACCGAGTCGTGCAGGTGGGCGGCGACGTCGGCCCGCTCCTGGGTGCGGATCCGCTCCGCACGTTCCGCCCCCAGGTCGGAGGCGAGCCGGAGCACCCAGGGTCCGAGGACCACGCCCAGCCCGACGATGCCCAGGAGCGCCGCCAGCCCCACCTCGCGGACCTGGGAGACGCCCTCGTCCTCCAGGGCGAACAAGGTGATCGCCCCGGCCACCAGTCCCGCCCCGGCCACCAGGCGCAGGTAGGAGGCCACGGTGCCCCGGCCGAAGACCGCCCGCACCGGTCCGAGCCGACCGGTGGTGTCGAGCCAGCGCTCGCGCTGCGCCTCGTCGGCCTGCCGCCACAGGAGTGCCACCCCCGCTGCGGCGAGCACCAGCGGCCACAGGAAGCCGCCCGCCCCGACGAACGCCTGGAGCACCAGCACCATGCCGAGCCCGAGCGCTCCCAGCGCGATGGCCGGCCCGACGTCGGTGAGCCGGGCCACCCGGCCCGGGCGCCGGCCCGTCCGGGTGGCGCCCTCGACCCCGGGCGCAGCGGTCTCGAACCTGGCGTCCGAGGGCAGGAAGAGCCACATCGCCGCATACAGGGCGACACCCAGACCGCCCAGCGCGGTCGCGGCCACGAAGGCGACCCGGACCCAGAGCACGGGCAGGGCGAGGTGGCGGGCGAGCCCGGCGGCGACCCCGCCGAGGACGAGCTCCTCGGAGTCCCGGGTGGCGCGACGAGGCTCCGGCCACGTCTCTGGGCCAGGTGGGAGGATGCCGGAGGTGGTCATGAGAGCACCATCGTGTCAGGCCGGCCCCCCGGCGACCATGAGGTTCGCCCCCGAGACGACCCCGAGATCCCCCGGGTCGGATCCGGGCCGGGCCAGGGTCTCCCCCGATGGTGGGCACGCGTGGAGCGGAGCAGGGTGGAGCACATGAACGAGACCTCAGGACCCGACACCGGGGCGACCGGACCACGCGTCACCGGCGAGCAGGTGCGAGACGTCACCCGCCTCCGCCGCCCGCTCGACCGCAAGATCGCCGGCGTCGCCGCCGGCCTCGCCCGGCACCTCGACATCGACCCCCTGGTGGTCCGCATCGCCTTCGTGGTGCTGGCCTTCTTCGGCGGCTCCGGCCTGGCGCTCTACGGCGCCCTGTGGCTCCTCCTCCCCGAGGACGGGGCGAGCGAGGCTCCCCTGCGCCTCGACGAGCGCAGCCGCGGGATCGCGGTGATCGGTGCGGGAGTGCTCGCCGCACTCCTGCTGCTCGGCGACACGTGGAACCTGTACTGGTTCCCCTGGCCGCTGGCCCTGGCCGCCTTCGCGGTCTGGTACTTCTTCTTCCGCGACCAGACGCCGCACCCCCGGCCGGCGCCGTACGCCCGCCCGACCGATCCCACCGAGCCCACCCCTCCCACCCCGCCGGGGACGCCGGGGACGCCGGGGACGCCGCTCGACCCGGCTGCGAGCGGCCCGGAGACCTACGCGGAGACCTACGCGGAGACCTACGGCCAACCCCCGCTCCCGGCCCGGCCGCCCCTGACCCGGCCCCGGGACCCCCGCAAGCGCGGTCCCCTGCTCTTCTGGCTCACCTGCGCGCTGATCGCGCTCTCCCTCGGCGTGCTCGGCATCGTCGACCTCGCCGGTGCGCAGGTCGTGGACAGCGCCTACCCGGCGCTGGCCCTGGGGATCGTCGCCACCATGCTCGTCGTCGGCGCCTTCTACGGGCGGGCCGGCGGGCTCATCGCCCTCGGGCTGGTCGCGGCCAGCTGGATGGCCGGCAGCATGGCGACCGAGGAGTTCCGCGGCGAGCGCCTCGTGATCGTCCCGATCACCTCGACCGAGCTGCAGAGCACCTACGAGATGAACACCGGCGAGCTGGTCCTCGACCTCCGGGAGCTCGACGACCTCGACGACCTCGACGGCCGCGACGTGGACATCTCCGGTGGCGTCGGGCGCATCGAGGTGCTCCTGCCCGACGGCCTGGCCGCGGACGTCGACGCCAACGTCGGAGGCCCGGGCCGGGTGGAGCTCTTCGACTCCGTCGACCGCGGCGGGATCAACACCGGCGGCTCGGCCTCGAGCGGCAGCGACGAAGACCAGCCCGGGATCACCCTCGACGTCGACCTCGGCGTCGGCGAGATCATCGTCACCAGCGAAGGAACGAACCGATGACCGACTACGAGCACGACACCGACGTGTCGCCCGACCCCTTCGCCCTCGAGGGGCAGCGCCACCAGCCCAGCGGCCGACACCCCCTCGACATCGCCCACCTGGTGATGGGGATCGCCTTCCTCGGCTTCGTGGCGGTCTGGGCGGCCATCGTCTCCGACCTGGTCCACGTCGACGACCTGCGGTGGCTGCTGCCGGCGCCGTGGGTGCTGGCCGGCCTGGGCGGGCTGCTGGCCATCGCCTTCGGCAGCCGTCGCTCACGCGCGGGCTGAGGGGGACGCCGACCGGCTGGACGCCGCTCGCACCACGGGAACGGCCAGCTCGGGGTGGTCGGTGATCACGCCGTCCACCCCGGCCTCGAGGAACGCACGGACCTCGGCGGCCATGTCCCCGTGGTCCCCCGGCCCCCCGGGGCGCCTCCACTGGAGGGGCAGGTGCTCGTTCTCAGCGCGCAGGGTCCACACGTGCACGGTCAGCCAGTGCCGGTGGACCCGGTCCACCACCGAGGTGGGCGCCCCCAGCCTGCCGTCGGCGTCGCGTGGCAGGACCAGGTCCCGGGCGAGGCCGAGCCCGTCGGCGTACTCGTCGACCCAGGCCAGGCCCTCGTCGCTGAGCAGGTCCGCCCAGGTGCGCGGGTCACCCGTGACCTGGAGGTCCCGGGGACCTCCCGGCCCGGAGTCGACCAGCTGGAGCAGCGGGAGCCGGCAGCCGGCGGCCAGCTCGCGCAGCACGGTGGTCTCGAAGGACATCACGCTGACCCGCGAGCGCGGGCCGTCCAGTCCGTGCCGGGAGAGGGCGGCCAGCAGCGGCGGCCCCAGCGGCAGGCCCAGGGCCGCGAAGTGGGAGGCGTGCTTCAGCTCGACCATCACCCCCACCGCCCGACCGCTCCGCGCCTGCTCGGCGCCGATCGCCGCCAGCACCTCGGTGAAGGTCGGGACGCCCTCGCGCCCGTCGTGCGCCGCGCTGCGCGGACGCAGCGCCGGGTGCCGCTCCCTGGCGCCCAGCCGCTTGACCTGCGCCAGCGTGAGGTCCTCGGTGAACCAGCCGGTCACCACCACCCCGTCGACGACCTTGGTGGTCCGCAGGTCTGCGAGCTCCGGGTGGTCGGCCACGTCCGTGGTGCGGGAGAGCTCGTTCTCGTGCCGGACCACGAGCACCCCGTCCGCCGTGATCACCAGGTCGAGCTCGATCTCGTCGGCCCCCGCCTCGACCGCGGCGCGGAAGGCGGCCAGGGTGAGCTCGGGGCGCGAGCCGCACGCCCCCCGGTGCGCCACCACCGCCGGGGTGACCACCAGGCTGCGTGGACGGACCGACTGCTGTGCGGAGGGACCCATGACCCGACGGTGCGGGGCGCGTGCCACCGACACGGGACGACAGGGGGTCCGGCGGGTGACGTCTGGATGAACTCGCGGGACGCGATCCACAAGACGTCCTCCCCGGTGGGCGCCCCACGACAATTGATTCGTCGCCAGCCGTTGGGCTCCGTAGACTCGAGCGAGTGCGCCAACTGCCTCTGACCGACCCGGGAACCGCCGATCACCGGTCCCCCGGGCGCTTCCTCTGGTGGCTCGCCAAGGGCCAGTGGCAGACCCTCGCCGGCGGGATGGCCTTCGGCATCGTCTGGATGGGCGCCCAGGCCGTGATGCCCGCGATCCTCGGCCGGGCGATCGACCGAGGGGTCGCCGCCCGCGACTCCGACCAGCTGCTCCTGTGGGCGGGGGTGATGCTGGGGATCGGGCTGGTCCAGGCCTTCAGCGGGATCATGCGGCACCGGTTCGCGGTGACCAACTGGCTGATCGCCGCGTACCGCACGGTGCAGCTGGTCGGCCGTCAGGCGGTGCACCTGGGCGGCACGCTGCCGCGCAAGGTCTCCTCCGGTGAGGTGATCGCGATCGGCACCAGCGACCTGTCCCACCTGGGCCAGGTGATGGACGTGACCGCCCGCTTCGCCGGGGCGATCGTCTCCTTCGTCCTGGTCTCGGCCATCCTGCTCAGCACCTCGGTGACGCTGGGCCTGGTGGTGCTGGTCGGCGTCCCGCTGCTGATGCTGCTGATCGGTCCCATCCTCAGTCCGCTGCAGCGCCGCAGCGCCCACCAGCGCCACCTGATGGGCGAGCTCTCCAACACCGCGACCGACATCGTCAGCGGCCTGCGGGTGCTCCGCGGCATCGGCGGCGAGCAGGTCTTCCTCACCCGCTACCGGCGCCAGTCCCAGGAGACCCGGCACGCCGGGGTGCGGGTGGCCCGGGTGCAGTCGGTGCTGGACGGGCTCCAGGTCTTCCTCCCCGGCTTCTTCGTGGTCCTGGTGGTGTGGCTGGGGGCCCGGTCCGCGGTCGCCGGCGAGATCTCCGTCGGCGAGCTGGTGGCGTTCTACGGCTACGCGGCGTTCCTGATGATCCCGCTGCGCACGGTCACCGAGTACGCCAACAAGTTCATCCGGGCGCGGGTCTCGGCGCGCCGGGTCTGCGCCGTCCTCGCACTCACCCCGGCCCACACCGACCCCGAGGTCCCGGCGGCCTCCCCGCCGGTCGGCTCCGAGCTGTACGACGCCCGGACCGGCCTGCGGGTCCGTCCCGGTCGGCTGGTCGCGGTGGTCTGCGAGCGCCCCGACGAGTCCGCCCTGCTGGCCGACCGGCTGGGGATGGCCGCGGCCGAGATCGACGACGAGGTCACCCTCGGCGGGGTGCCGCTGCCGCACCTGCGCCGGGGCGAGGTGCGGGAGCGGATCGTGGTCTCCGACACCGGCGCGGCCCTCTTCTCCGGCCGGCTGGGCGACCGGCTCGACGTCAGCGGACGGGGCGGGGAGGAGGCGGTCCGCGCCGCCCTGGCCACCGCCAGCGCGGACGACGTGCTCGAGGCGCTCCCCGAGGGCCTCGACAGCCTGGTCACCGAGCGGGGACGCAGCTTCTCCGGGGGGCAGCGCCAGCGGCTGGTGCTGGCCCGCGCGCTGACCGGCGACCCGGAGGTCCTGGTCCTGGTCGAGCCCACCTCCGCGGTGGACGCCCACACCGAGGCGCGGATCGCGGCTCGGCTGCGCCGGCACCGCGCCGGGCGGACCACGGTGGTCACCACCACCAGTCCGCTGATGCTCGACGCCGCCGACGAGGTGGCGCTGCTGGCCGACGGTCGGATCGTCGCCACCGGCACGCACGCCGAGCTGCTCGGCTCCTGCCCGCCCTACCGGGCCGTGGTCACCCGCGAGGCCGAGGAGGTCAGCCGATGAGCGCCGAGACCACGCTGCCGGTGGCGCAGGGCCGCGAGGTGTGGGGCTACGCGCTCTCCGTCCTGCGGCGTCACCCGCGCCTGCTGGGGGGCGCGCTGGCCCTGCACGTGCTGGCGGCGCTCGCGGCGCTGGCCGCCCCGCGCCTGCTGGGCGACCTGGTGGAGGCGGTCGAGCGCGGGACCACCGTGGGCCACGTCGACCGGATCCTCCTGCTGCTGGCCGGCTTCCTGGTCGTGCAGACCGTGATGACCCGCTACGCCCGCCTGGTCAGCCAGGTGCTGGGCGAGCAGGTGCTGGCCGAGCTGCGCGAGGACTTCGTCGACAACGCGCTGGCACTGCCGATCGGCACGGTGGAGTCGGCCGGGTCGGGCGACCTGATGACCCGGACCAGCCGGGACGTCGAGCAGCTCGGCTGGTCGGTGCGCTGGGCGCTGCCGGAGTGGACGATCGCCGCGGTGACCGCGGTGCTGACCCTGGCCGCGGCGATCAGCGTGGGGTGGTGGGTGGTGCTGCCCTGCCTGCTCGCGCTGCCACCCCTGGTGGTCGGGCTGCGCTGGTACCTGGCACGGGCCAAGGACGGCTACCTGCGCGAGTCCGCGACGTACTCCCAGATCAACTCCACCCTCACCGAGACGGTCGAGGGGGCCCGCACGGTCGAGGCCCTGGGCCTGGCCCAGGAGCGGGTCCGGCAGATCGACGCCGACTGCAAGGACTCCTTCGACGCCGAGCGGTACACGCTCTCCTTGCGCACCCGGTTCTTCCCCAGCATGGAGATCTCCTACCTGCTGCCGACCGTGGCCACCCTGCTCTTCGGCGGCTGGCTCTACACCCAGGGCAGCGTGAGCCTCGGCGAGGTCACCACCGCCACCCTCTACGTGCAGATGCTGATCGACCCGGTGGACCGGATCGTGGCGATCCTCGACGAGCTGCAGATGGGCGCGGCCTCGCTGGCCCGCCTGCTGGGTGTGGCGCAGGTCCCCGACGACCGCGAGGCGACCGACGCCCAGCCGCTGGACGAGCACCTGGAGGCGCGCGACGTCCGGTTCTCCTACGTCGAGGGGCGCGACGTCCTGCACGGTGTCTCGATGGACATCGGTGTCGGCGAGCGGATCGCCATGGTGGGTCCCTCCGGTGCCGGCAAGTCGACGCTGGGGCGCCTGCTCGCCGGCATCCACCCGCCCCGGACCGGGACGGTCACCGTGGGCGGCGTCGGCCTCACCGAGCTGCCGCTGGCCGACCTGCGCGGCCACGTCGCGCTGGTCACCCAGGAGCACCACGTCTTCGTCGGCTCGCTGCGCGAGAACCTCGCCCTGGCGGTGCCGGACGGGCGGAGCGCCAGCGACGCCGACATCCTCGCCGCCCTGGAGGCGGTCGACGCCCGGGAGTGGGTGGAGGCGATGCCCCAGGGGCTGGACAGCGAGGTGGGCTCGGGCGGTCTCTCGCTCACCGCCCCGCAGGCCCAGCAGATCGCCCTGGCCCGGCTGGTGCTGGCCGACCCGCACACCCTGGTGCTCGACGAGGCGACCTCGCTGATCGACCCGCGCGCGGCCCGCCACCTGGAGCGCTCGCTGGCCGCCGTGCTGCACGGCAGGACGGTGGTGGCGATCGCCCACCGGCTCTTCAGCGCCCACGACGCCGACCGGGTCGCGGTGGTCGAGGACGGCCGGATCACCGAGTTCGGCTCGCACGACGAGCTGGTCGCCGCGGGCGGTTCGTACGCCGCGCTCTGGGACTCCTGGCACGGTCGCGACTAGTCCCCACCGGAGGCGCCGCAGCGCCTCTCAGGAGTCGATGGCGGCCATGTCGCCGTACCGCTCGCCCACCACGGCGTCGCGCGGCACGGCCGCGGTGAGGGCCGCGAGGTCTGCGTCGGTGAGGGTGACCGCGAGCGCGCCGACGTTCTCCTCGAGGTACCTGACCCGCTTGGTGCCGGGGATGGGCACGACGCCGACCCCGGCCCGCTCCTGCTGGGCCAGCACCCAGGCCAGGGCGAGCTGGCCGGGCGTGCAGCCCAGCCCGTCCGCGAGCTCCCGCACTCGGTCCACGAGCCGGAGGTTGGCAGCGAGGTTCTCCCCGCTGAGGCGGGGGAAGTACCCGGAGCGGCGGGAGTCGCTCGCGTCGAGCGAGTCGTCGCTGGTGATCGTCCCCGTCAGGATGCCGCGGCCCAGCGGCGAGTAGGGCACCAGCCCGATGCCGAGCTCGGCGAGCGTGGGCAGGACGGTCTCCTCCAGGTCGCGGGTGAAGAGCGAGTACTCGGTCTGCAGGGCCGTGATCGGGTGCACGGCGTGGGCCCGCCGGATGGTCGCGGCCGAGGCCTCGGAGAGGCCGAGGTGGCGCACCTTGCCGGCCGCGACCAGCTCGGCCATCGCGCCGACCGTCTCCTCGATCGGGACGGTCCGGTCGACGCGGTGCTGGTAGTAGAGGTCGAGGTGGTCCACCCCGAGGCGCCGCAGGGAGTCGTCGCAAGCCCGGCGCACGTACTCCGGGCTGCCGTTGATGCCCAGCATGGTGCCGTCCGCGGCCCGCTCGTTGCCGAACTTGGTGGCGAGCTGGACCTCGTCGCGGCGCCCGGCGATCGCCTTGCCCACCAGCTGCTCGTTGACGAAGGGGCCGTACATGTCGGCGGTGTCGAGGAAGGTGACGCCGAGGTCCAGGGCACGGTGGATGGTGTCGATCCCGCCCTGCTCGTCGGGGGCGCCGTAGAACTCCGACATGCCCATGCAGCCGAGGCCGAGCGCGGAGACGGTCAGGGACGAGGTGGTCCCGAGGGTGCGTGTGGGGATGGTCATGACCACCACTCAAGCCCCTGGAGCGCGCTCCAGGTCAAGGTGCGCGACCGCCTCCTCGTAGAGCCCGATCTTGCGCTCGATCGCGCCGAGGTGCTCGGTGACCTCCGCCAGCTGGGCCAGCACCGCCCGGCGGTGGGCGCGCAGCAGGTCGAGCCGATCGTCCTCGTTGCCGACACCGGAGCGCACCATCTCGGCGTAGCGCCGTACCTCACGGATCGGCATGCCGGTGGCCCGCAGACAGGTGACCATCTCGATCCAGCGCAGGTCCTCGGCGATGGTGAGCCCGCTCATGGCACGATCGGGACGCGCAGCCGCCAGCCGACCTTGATCACGTCGGGGTCCTGGATCCGGGGGTTCGCCGCCACCACCTGCTTGACGGTGGCAGAGGTGTGGTCCCGCAGCTTCCTCACGATCGAGGTGAGGGTGTCGCCGCGCTCGACGCGGTAGAGCAGGAAGCCCGCCATCTCACCGAAGACGATCACCTCCACCTCCCGCAGGTCGAAGCCGGGGCTGGGTCCCTCGTCCGGGAGCCCGGGGTTGTCCCCGAAGACCTGGACGGTGACCCGGGTGCCCGGCCGCGGCACCTGGTCGAGCCGCACCTCGGCGGAGAAGTCCCCGATCCCCGCCATGCCGCCGCTGGACTGGGCGAAGCCCTGGCCGAGCACCTTGCCGTCCTGTCCCAGCACCCGGATGCCCACGGTGCCCTCGAACCCGTGGCCGATCCCCGCGACCACGAACCGGCTCCCCACCAGGTCGTCGGCCTTCGGCTGCCGGACCCGCACGTCGGTGACCAGTGCCATCTCCACTCCCCTCGCTCCGTGCTCCCCACACGCCCCGGGACGCCGAGCCCCGGAGAATTCGAGCATAGGGCTTCACCGGCCCGAGCAAACTGTGACAGTGTTGCTGTCACAGTCTCGCCCGCAGAGGAGTAGGAACCCCATGAAGCTCGCCACGCAGCTGATGTACGACGGCAACCCGCGCGCCACCGCAGACACGGTGGCCGGCTGGGAGCAGGCCGGTCTCGACGTGGTCTGGGTGGCGGAGGCCTACGGCTTCGACTCCCCCACCCTGATGGGCTACCTGGCGGCCAAGACCGAGAAGGTGCAGATCGGCTCGGCCATCCTCAACATCTACTCCCGCACTCCCGGCGCCCTCCTGCAGACCGCCGCCGGCCTCGACAACGTCTCGGGCGGCCGCGCCATCCTGGGCCTGGGCGCGTCGGGCCCGCAGGTCATCGAGGGCTTCCACGGGGTGCCCTACAGCAAGCCCCTGGGCCGCACCGGCGAGATCATCGACGTGGTCCGCCGCGGCCTCAAGCGGGAGCCGCTGACCCACGACGGCATCATCACGCTGCCGCTCGACAAGGAGCACGGTGCGGTGACCGGCCTCGGCAAGGCGCTCAAGCTGCTCACCCGCCCCGAGCGCGACACCATCCCGATCTGGATCGCGGCGCTGGGCGCCAAGAGCGTGGAGCAGACCGCCGAGATCGCCGACGGCTGGATCCCCCACCTGTTCCACCCCGAGAAGGCGCACCTGGTCTGGGGCGACGCGCTGGCGGCGGGCAAGGCCAAGCGACTGCCCGAGCTCGGCCCCCTCCAGGTCACCGCCGGCGGCATGGTCTCCATCGGCGAGGGCCCGGAGACCAAGGCCCTGCTCGACTTCGCGCGCCCGCTCTTCGCCCTCTACGTGGGCGGCATGGGCGCCAAGGGGAAGAACTTCTACAACGACGTGGCGAAGTCCTACGGCTACGAGAAGGAGGCCGAGGAGATCCAGGACCTCTACCTCTCGGGCAAGAAGAAGGAGGCCGAGGCGCTCATCCCCACCGACTGGCTGGAGGCCGCCAACCTGGTTGGTCCCGCCTCCTACGTCAAGGAGCGGATCGCCGCCTTCGAGGAGGCCGGCGTCACCCACCTCAACATCACCCCGGTCAGCGAGGACCCGACCGCCACGATGGCCCAGGTCAAGGAGATGATCTCCTGATGGCGAGCAGCAGCCCCGTCTTCGAGGCCGAGCACGAGGACTTCCGCCAGACCGTGCGGACCTTCCTGGAGAAGGAGGTCGTCCCCCACCACGCCCAGTGGGACGCCGACGGCATCGTGCCCCGCGAGCTGTGGCGCAAGGCGGGCACCGCCGGCCTGCTCTGCTTCGACGTCCCCGAGGAGTACGGCGGCCCGGGCATCGACGACTTCCGCTTCAACGTGATCGTCTCCGAGGAGGCGACCCGGGTCGGCGCGAGCGGCCCCGGGTTCTCGGTGCACACCGACATCATCGTCCCCTACCTGGTGAGCCTGGGCACCGAGGAGCAGAAGCGGCGCTGGCTGCCCGGGTGCGTCTCCGGGGAGATCATCACCGCGATCGCGATGACCGAGCCGGGGGCCGGCTCGGACCTGCAGGGCATCCGCACCACCGCCGTCGACGGCGGCGACCACTACGTGCTCAACGGGTCGAAGACCTTCATCTCCAACGGCATCAACGCCGACCTGGTCATCGTCGTCGCCCGCACCGACCCCGAGGCAGGCCACCAGGGCATCAGCCTGCTCGTGGTGGAGCGCGGGATGGTGGGCTTCGAGCGCGGCCGCAACCTGGAGAAGATCGGCATGCACGCCCAGGACACCGCCGAGCTGTCGTTCACCGACGTCCGGGTGCCGAAGGAGAACCTGCTCGGCGAGGAGGGTCAGGGCTTCCTCTACCTGATGATGAACCTGCCCCAGGAGCGGCTGATCATCGGAGCCCAGGCGGTCGCGGCCGCGGAGTACGTCGTGGAGCTCTGCGTGACCTACGCCAAGGAGCGGGAGGCCTTCGGCCGGCCGATCGGGAAGTTCCAGCACAACCGGTTCCTGCTCGCCGAGATGGCCACCGAGGCCAGGGTGGCCCGGGCGTTCCTCGACGACTGCCTCCGCAAGCACCTGGACAAGGAGCTCACCGCGGTGGACGCGGCGATGATCAAGTGGTGGGCCACCGAGCTGCAGAACAAGCTCGTCAACCAGGGCGTCCAGCTGCACGGCGGGTACGGCTACATGATGGAGTACCCGATCGCCCGGGCCTTCCTGGACAGCCGGATCTCCACCATCTACGGCGGGACCACCGAGATCCAGAAGGAGATCATCGGGCGCAGCCTCGGGATCTGACCCGCGCCCCGCCGGGCCCGGGCGGCGGCCCTAGGCCTGCCCGTCCAGGCCCTCCGCGGCGGGGCCCTCGTCGGTGCCCAGGGTCTGGGTCGACTCGGCCCGGGCGCCCGAGGGGTCGTCGGTCCGCTCGGCGGACTCCTGCAGGATCACCCGGGCCTGGCCGTCGGGGTCCTCGCTGCCCGCCGCCTGCTCCTCGGGGAGCAGCTCGGCGCGCTGGTCCACGCTCTCCTGGTCGACGTCGGCGGTGCGGTCCTGGGGGGTCTGGTCACTCATGCACCCCCTGTACCTTGCGCGCTGCGCCCACAAACCCTTGTCGGGACCTCCGATTCGCTTGCGGGCACCCTCCGGCTACGTGAGACTCACGTCACACACGATCCCTGGAGGAGCTTCCCGATGACCGACGTCCTTGCCGAGCGAGACCGCATCCAGCAGCAGGTGGAGGGACGCACCCTCATCGACTCGCTGGCCGACACCGCCGCGAAGTACGCCGACGAGCCGGCCTACTCCGACCGCAACCGGGTCGAGGAGGGCTGGCGGACCCTCTCCTGGCAGGAGACCAGGGAGCTCGCGCTCGACGTCGCGGCCGGGCTGGCCGCCTTCGGCGTCGGCCCCGGCGACCCGGTGGCCGTGATGGCCAGCAACCGGATCGAGCACGTGGTCGCCGACATGGGAGCGGTGCACGCCGCCGCGGTGCCGATGTCGATCTACAACACCCTCTCCCCGGAGCAGGTCTCCTACGTCGCCGGGCACTCCGGCGCCCGCCTCGCGATCCTGGAGACCGCGGACCACCTGGCCCGGTGGCAGCAGGCGCTGGACGCCGACGGGGAGATCCGGGTGGTGCTGATCGACGCCGAGCCGCCGGCCGGCGAGCGCTACAGCACCTGGGACCAGCTGGTGGAGGCCGGCCGCGCGCGCCGGCAGGAGGAGCCCGACGAGCTGGAGCGGCGCCACGACGCCCTGACCCCGGCCAGCCCCGCCACCATCCTCTACACCTCCGGCACCACCGGGAACCCCAAGGGCGTGGTGCTCACCCACCACAACGTCCAGTTCGAGGCCGCCAGCACCCTGGAGGCCGCGGGCCTCCTCGACCAGCGCCAGACCCAGGTGAGCTACCTCCCCCTCGCGCACATCGCCGAGCGGATCCTGGGCGTCTACGGCCCCCAGATGCAGGGCAGCCACCAGTACTGCATCGCCGACCCGTCCCTCCTGCTCGCCACGCTCGGCGAGGTGCACCCGACGGCGTTCTTCGGGGTGCCCCGGGTCTGGGAGAAGATCCAGACCGGCATCTCCGCCAAGCTGGCCTCCGACCCCGACCCCGACAACGTCAGGCTGGTCCAGGAGTCGATGGCGGCGGGTCTGGCCTGGGTCGAGGCCCAAGAGGTCGGCGGCACGATGACCCCCGAGATCGAGGAGGCCTACGCGAAGGCCGAGGAGGCCATCCTGGGCTTCCTCAAGCTGCTCCTGGGACTGGACCAGGTCCGCTGGGCCGGGTCGGCGTCGGCCCCCATGCCGGTGGAGACCACCCGGTTCATGGCCGGGCTCGGCCTGAAGGTCTACGACGTCTACGGCATGACCGAGACCTGTGGCGCGGTGACCGCCAACGGGCCCGGCGGCTTCCGGATGGGCACGGTCGGCCGGGCCACCCCCGGCATGGAGGTGAAGCTGGGCGAGGACGGCGAGGTGCTGGTCCGCGGGCCGGTCAACACCCCCGGCTACCACATGCAGGAGGACGCCACCCGCGCGCTGATCGACCCCGACGGGTGGCTGCACACCGGTGACATCGGGACCATCGACGAGGACGGGTTCGTCTCCATCGTGGACCGCAAGAAGGAGCTGATCATCACCTCGCAGGGCAAGAACATCGCGCCCTCCAACATCGAGAACTACCTCAAGGAGTCGCCGATCGTCGGCCACGCGATGGCGATCGGCGACGGCCGCCCGTACGTGGTCGCGGTGATGACCCTGGACGGCGAGGTGGCCCCGGTGGTCGCGGAGCGCCTGGGGATCGAGTTCACCGACCTCGCCGACCTCGCGGCCAAGCCGGAGATCCGGGCGATGGCGCAGGCGGCGGTGGACAGCGCCAACGAGCGGCTCTCCCGCCCCGAGCAGGTGAAGGCCTTCGAGCTGCTCGGCACCGAGTGGACCGCCGAGTCCGAGGAGCTCACCCCGACCCTCAAGCTCAAGCGGCGGGTGGTCAACCGCAAGTACTCCGACCTCGTGGACCGCCTCTACGGCTGAGCAGGACCACCCCGGGCACCGGGCTGTAGTAAATCGAGTGATTTACTGCGGTCCGGTGTTCCGCGTCCAGGAGAACGAGAAGGAGAGTCACCACGTGCAGGAGAACCAGGCGCAGGCGCCCACCTACGCCGTGATCGGCGCCGGTCCCAGCGGGCTGGCCGCAGCGCGCACCCTGCAGCGCCGCGGACTGCCCTGGTCCGGCTACGAGCAGGCCGGCGGCGTGGGGGGCCTGTGGGACATCGACGCGGAGCACAGCACCGTCTACGAGTCCGCCCACCTGATCTCCTCCAAGACCACCACCGAGTTCTCCGAGTTCCCGATGGCGGACTCGGTGGCCGACTACCCGAGCCACCGCGAGCTGCTCGCCTACTTCAACGCCTTCACCGACCACTTCGGGCTGCGCGAGGGCTTCCGGTTCCGGACCAGGGTGACCCGGGTCGAGCCCGACGGCGACCAGTGGCTGGTGACCAGCACCGGCCCCCACGGCGACCGCACCGAGCGGCACGCCGGCGTCCTGGTGGCCAACGGAACCCTGAGCGAGCCGGCCGTGCCGACCTTCCGCGGCAGCTTCGACGGCGAGATGCTCCACACCAGCGCCTACAAGCGGGCCCAGGTCTTCACCGGCAAGCGGGTCCTGGTGATCGGGGCCGGCAACTCCGGCTGCGACATCGCCGTGGACGCCGTGCACCACGCCGCCTCGGTCGACCTGAGCGTGCGACGCGGCTACTACTTCGTGCCCAAGTACCTCTTCGGCCGCCCCTCCGACACCCTCAACCAGGGCAAGCCCCTGCCGCCGCGGATCAAGCAGGCGATCGACACCCGGGTGCTGAAGGCGTTCACCGGCGACCCGGTGCGGTTCGGCCTGCCCAAGCCCGACTACAAGATCTACGAGTCCCACCCCGTGGTCAACTCGCTCGTCCTGCACCACCTGGGCCACGGCGACATCACGGTGCGTCCGGACATCGAGTCGCTGGACGGCGACGGCGTGCGCTTCGTGGACGGCCGGCGCGAGGCGTACGACCTGGTGGTGCTGGCCACCGGCTACCGCCTGCACTACCCGTTCCTGGACCCCGCACTGCTCGACTGGGCGGGCCCGGGCAGCGGCACCTCGCCGGACCTGCACCTCAACATCTTCGCCCGCTCGGCACCCGGCCTCTTCGTGCTCGGCATGGTCGAGGCCTCCGGGCTGGGGTGGCAGGGGCGCTACGAGCAGGCCGACCTGGTCGCCTCCTACCTCGCCGCCCGCCACCGCGCCCCGGAGCTGGCGGCCGGCTTCGAGCGCGAGCAGGTCCACGGCCCGCCCCCGGACCTCACGGGTGGCTACAGGTACCTCGGCCTGGAGCGGATGAGCTACTACGTCAACAAGGACGCCTACCGCACGGCGGTCCGCGAGGCCCTCGCGAGCCTCCAGCAGAAGGAGCACGCCCGGTGATCGCCCAGCTCGCCCCGCTCGTCGCGGACGTCGACAGCGTCAGGATCGCCTTCGAGGAAGGCTCGCTGACCACCCTGAAGATCGTCATCGGGGCGATCCTCTTCGGCATCGCGCTGGACACCAGGCTCGACGACTTCAAGCTGGCGGCCCGGCGCCCCGGCACCATCGCGATCGGCGTGGTGGCGCAGTTCCTGCTGCTGCCGGCGCTGACCTTCGGGCTCACCCTGCTGCTCGACGTCCGGGGATCCGTCGCGCTCGGCATGATCCTGGTGGCCTGCTGCCCACCCGGCAACGTCTCCAACATCCTCACCCACCGGGCCCGCGGCGACGTGGCGCTCTCGGTCTCGATGACCGCGGTGGGCAACCTGCTGGCGATCTTCGCGATGCCGCTCAACGTGGCGTTCTGGGGTGCCCTGCACCCCACCGGCAAGGCGCTCCTGGAGGAGATCGAGCTCTCCGCGTGGGACATGCTGGCCGAGATCGGGCTGGTCATCGGCCTACCGTTCGCGGCCGGCATCGCGATCGCCCGACTGTGGCCGGTCGTCGCCGCGAAGGCGGGCAAGGTGGTGGGGCCGGTCGCCTTCCTGGGCCTGGGCGCGGTGATCGTGGTCGGCGTCGCCAACAACTGGTCGATCTTCGTCGACCACATCGGCGTGGTGGTGATCGCGGTCTTCCTCCACGACGCGCTCGCCCTGCTGCTCGGCTACGGCATCGCCAGGGCCACCCGGCTGCCCGACGCCAGCACCCGGGCGATGACCTTCGAGGTCGGCATCCGCAACGCCGGACTCGGCCTGCTGCTCGTCGTCACCTACTTCGACGGGCTGGGCGGCATGGCCCTGGTCGCGGCCTGGTGGGGCATCTGGGACATCATCGCCGGGCTCGCCGTGGCCCAGTGGTGGCGCTCGCGGTCGACGGCGCCACGGAGCCAGGAGGCAGCGGTATGAGCACCATCCTGGTCACCGGGGGCAGCGGCTTCCTCGGCACCTCGGTGGTCCGCGGCCTGGGCGAGGCCGGCCACCGGGTCCTCAGCGCCGACCTGCGCCCGCCCCAGCGGCCCGCTCCCGGCGTCGAGCACCTGGTCATGGACGTCACCGACCCGGGCGCCGTCGAGGCCGTCTTCGCCGGTCGCGACGTGGAGGTGGTGGTCCACCTGGCCTCGATCGTCACTCCCGGCAAGGACAGCTCGCGCGAGCTGGAGTACGCCGTCGACGTCACCGGCACCCAGCAGGTGCTGGAGGCCTGCCTGGCGCACGGCGTCCGCCGGGTCGTGGTCTCCTCCTCCGGGGCCGCCTACGGCTACCACCCGGACAACGGCGCCGCCCACGGTGGCTGGCTCACCGAGGACGACCCGGTGCGCGGCAACGAGGAGTTCGCCTACAGCCACCACAAGCGACTCGTCGAGGAGATGCTCGCCCGGCTGCGGGTCAGCGACCCGCAGCTGGAGCAGGTGGTGCTGCGGATCGGCACGATCCTGGGGCAGCGGGTCGACAACCAGATCACCGCCCTCTTCGAGAGGAAGCGGCTGCTGAAGATCCGCGGCGCCGCCTCCCCGTTCGTCTTCGTCTGGGACTCCGACGTGGTCGGCGCGATCGAGCTGGCCGCGACCGGGGAGGTGACCGGCATCTTCAACGTCGCCGGCGACGGCGCGATGACGGTCGACGACATCGCCGCCGCGCTGGGCAAGGGCACGCTGGCGATCCCCGAGCCGGTGCTGCGCGCCGCCCTCACGGTGGGCAGACGGCTCGGTGTCACGGCCTACGGACCGGAGCAGACCGTCTTCCTGGCCCACCGCCCGGTCCTCGACAACACCCGGCTCAAGGAGGGGCTGGGCTACCGGCCGGCCTACACCAGCGCGCAGGCCTTCGAGGCCTGGCGGGCGGCCCGCGGGCTGTAGACCCGGAGCACGCCACGACGCTACCCCCGATGCGGTATCTGCGACTCCCGGGGAAAACCCCGATGCGCGTCAGGGGTCGCCGGTGCTCCACTGGAGGGATGAACCGTCAGATCGCCGGCCGGCTGACCGGCCCCGTCACCAAGTGGCTCGTGGTGGCCCTGTGGCTCGGCATCACCGTGGGCTCCTCGGTCTTCGCCGCCAAGCTGGTCGACGAGCAGAACAACGAGGCGAGCTCGTGGCTGCCCGACAGCGCCGAGTCGACCCGCGCCCTGACGAGGCTCCAGGCCTTCCAGGACCCGGACGCGATCCCCACCGTGGTGGTCTACTCCCGGGCGGAAGGCCTCACCGCCCAGGACGTCGCCGCGGCCACCGCGGACGCGGAGGAGCTCGCCGGGCTCGACGGCGTGGTGGGCGAGGTGGTCGGCCCCCTCCCCTCCACCGACGGCGAGGCCATGCAGACGCTCGTGACCTTCGACCTCGGGTCCGAGGGCTGGAACCGGATGCCGGACGTGGCCGACGAGCTGCGTTCGATCGCCGACCTGGAGGGGGTGGACGTCTACGTCGCGGGACCCGGTGGGCAGGCGGCCGACTCCGCGGAGGCCTTCGGCGGGATCGACACCACCCTGCTCTTCTCGACGCTCACGGTCGTGGTCGTCATCCTGCTGCTCACCTACCGCAGCCCGGTGCTCTGGATCCTGCCGATCGTCTGCGCCGGGGTGGCGCTCTTCGGCTCCCAGGCCCTGATCTACTTCCTGGCCAGGTACGCCGACCTCACCGTCAACGGACAGAGCTACGCCATCCTCACCATCCTGGTGATCGGCGCCGGGACCGACTACGCGCTCCTCCTCGTCGCGCGCTACCGGGAGGAGCTGCGCCGTCACGAGGACCGGCACGAGGCGATGGCGTACGCCCTGCACCGCGCGGCACCGGCGATCCTGGCCAGCGCCGCGACCGTGATCCTGGGCATGCTGTGCCTGCTGCTCGCCCAGATGAACTCCACCGCCGGGCTCGGCCCCGTCGCCGCCATCGGCATCGCGGTCACCTTGGTGGTCCAGGTGACGCTGCTCCCGGCCCTGCTCGTGGTCTGCGGGCGCTGGGTCTTCTGGCCCCGGAGGCCGACCTACGACTCCGCCGAGGCGACGACGTCGGGGATCTGGGCGCGGGTGGGGCGGGCCATCGCCCCGCGTCCGCGCGCGGTCTGGACGGTCACCGCCGCGCTCCTCGGCATCGCCTGCCTCGGCCTGTTCAGGCTGGACACGGGCGGGCTCTCCACCGAGGAGTCCTACACCCAGGAGTTCAGCTCGATCACCGGTCAGCAGGAGCTCGAGGAGCACGGGCTCATCGACCGGTCCAACACCGTCCAGGTGGTGGCGAACGCCGAGCAGGGGGCGGCGGTGCGCCAGGCGATGTCGGGGATCGAGGGGCTGGAGACCCCCTCCGAGCCGGTCGTCCAGGGGGACGTCGCGTTCGTGGAGGCGGTCGTCCCGCACGACGTCGCCTCCCCGGAGGCGTTCGCGGCCGTGGAGGACGTGCGGGCCGCGACCCATGCCGTTCCCGGCGCCGACGCCCTGGTGGGTGGCGGCTCCGCCTTCCTGCTGGACACCAGGGATGCCTCGAGCCGGGACAACGTGGTGATCATCCCGACCATCCTGCTGGTGGTCTTCCTGATCCTCGTGGTGCTGCTCCGGGCCCTCGTCTCCCCGCTGATCCTGGTGGGGACGGTCGTCCTCTCCTTCGGCGCCGCCCTGGGCATCTCGGCGCTCGTCTTCGAGTACGTCCTGGGATTCGCGGGCTCCGACCCGTCGTTCCCGCTCTTCGCGTTCGTCTTCCTCGTCGCCCTCGGCATCGACTACAACATCTTCCTGATGACCCGGGTGCGCGAGGAGACCCAGACCCTGGGCACCCGGGCGGGCTCGCTGGTCGCGCTCAGCTCGACCGGCGGCGTGATCACCTCCGCCGGGCTGGTGCTGGCCGCCACGTTCGCGGTTCTCGGCACGATCCCGGTGGTCTTCCTGGCCGAGCTCGGGCTGGCGGTGGCCCTCGGCGTCATCCTCGACACCATGGTGGTCCGCTCGGTGCTGGTGACCGCGATCAACCTGGACCTGGGTGACCGGATCTGGTGGCCCGGTTCGCCCGCGCCGGCCCAGGTCAGCGCAGGGCCAGCTCCTCGCACCGACGCATGAGCTCGGGCGGGCACACCTGGTCGAGGTCGTAGACGCCGTCCCGGACCACGGTGGGCGCGATGGTCGCGCCCGTCACCGGCAGCGGCTCGAGGAGGAAGGACGGGACCCCCTCGTACTCCACGGCGCCGGTCACCTCCGAGCCCGACAGCAGGCTGACGGACAGGTCGGCGGCCTGCCTGGCCAGGGCCGGGATCGGCTTGTAGACCGTCATCCCCTGCTCCCCGGCGACCAACCGGTGGACTGCGTCGAGCTGTCCGTCCTGGCCGGTGAGGAAGGGGCCGCTGCCCCGGAGGTCCAGCTCGCTCAGGGCGGCGGCCACCCCGCCGGCCTGGGTGTCGTTGGCTGCCACCACCGCGTCGATCCCCCGCATCCGACGCCCCCTCGAGGCGATGAACTCGCTCGCCTCCTCGGCGCTCCAGGTGAGCGGGGAGAGCTCGTCGACCACCCGGACCCTGGCCTTGTCGAAGACCTCCCCCACCGCGCGCCGGATCGCCGCGGCGTTGGAGTCGCCCTGACCGCCGTTGACCACGAGGACCTCGGCCCGGCGTCCGACGGCGTCCACCACCGCCTCGGCCATCTGGGTGCCGATCACGGCCGGGTCGACCGAGACGAACCAGTCCGCCCCCGCCACGTAGCGGTCGTAGGCGACCACCTCCACGTCGCCCGCCTCCAGCACCATCCGCTCGCCGGACTCGGAGTCGACCGCGTTGAGCACGATGACGTCCGCCCCCGCCTCCAGGGCCTCCGCGAGCTGGGCCTCCTGGCGGGCGGGGTCCTGGTCGGCGTTGTAGGTCAGGTAGTCGCACCCCCGGCACGTCTCCTCGACCCGGGCGCGGAAGACCGGCTCGTCGATCTCCTCCCAGCGCTCCGCCTGGGTGGAGGCCAGCAGCAGCGCGACCACCGCACGGTCGGGCTTCACGCAGGCCGAGAGCGCCGTCGCGAGGACGAGGCAGAGGGCGAGCGCGATCCCGCGCCGGGGAGTGGTCACGGGAACGGCAGGAAGGGGTCGTCCTGCGGGCACTTCCCCGCGGTCTTGAGGTCCCTGCTGTAGGCGGCGGCGCTCCACCGGGTCACCTCGGCGGCAGCGGGCGCGCCGTCGCCCGTGGGGAAGACCGCGACGATCCGGTCGCCGTCCACCTCCGGCGCGGTCTCCACCACGGTCTTCTGGTACTTCCCGGCGAGCAGCTCCAGGCTCTGCTCGTCCAGCTCACCGTCGTAGTAGCGCAGGCTGAGCTGGGCCAGGGTCTCCTCGTCGTCGGCCAGCAGCACGGAGTAGTGGAAGCCGTCCCGCGAGGGCACGGGGAAGCCCTCCCAGGTCACGGTGAAGGCGTCCTCGCCCACCGCCACCGTGGCGCGGCCGGGCGAGGAGCCCTCGAGCTCGCAGGTGACCTCGGTCGCCTCCTTCGCGTCGTCCTCCGACGTCTGCGACGAGGCGCTGCACCCGGCGGCGAGCACCGCCGTCACGAGCGCCGCCCCCACGGCACGACTCCTCATGCGTCCCCCTCCGTCACGAGTCACTCCCACTCGATGGTGCCCGGCGGCTTCGACGTGATGTCGACCGTGACCCGGTTGACCTCGGCGACCTCGTTGGTGATCCGGGTCGAGATCCGCTCCAGCACGTCGTAGGGCAGCCTGGCCCAGTCCGCGGTCATCGCATCCTCCGACGTCACCGGGCGCAGCACCACGGGGTGGCCGTAGGTGCGACCGTCCCCCTGCACGCCGACGGAGCGGACGTCGGCCAGGAGCACCACCGGCATCTGCCAGATGTCACGGTCGAGCCCGGCACGGGTGAGCTCCTCCCGGGCGATGGCGTCCGCCTCGCGGAGCAGCTCCAGCCGCTCCCGGGTCACCTCGCCGATGATCCGGATCCCCAGACCTGGCCCGGGGAAGGGCTGGCGCCAGACGATCTCGGCCGGCAGGCCGAGCTGCTCCCCGACCAGGCGGACCTCGTCCTTGAAGAGGGTGCGCAGCGGCTCGATGAGCTCGAACTCGAGGTCGTCGGGGAGACCGCCCACGTTGTGGTGGGACTTGATGTTGGAGGTTCCGGCGCCCCCACCGGACTCGACCACGTCGGGATAGAGCGTGCCCTGGACCAGGAAGGCCACCTTGGCGCCCGAGTCGACGGCGCTCTGCTCGATCTTGCCGGCGAGCACCTCGGCCTCGGCCGCCTCGAAGACCCGGATGAACTCGCGCCCGATGATCTTGCGCTTCTCCTCCGGGTCGGTGACCCCGGCCAGCGCGGAGATGAACCGCTCCTCGGCGTCGACCACGTGGAGCTTGACCCCGGTGGCGGCGACGAAGTCGCGCTCCACCTGCTCGGCCTCGCCCTTGCGCAGCAGCCCGTGGTCGACGAAGACGCAGTCGAGCCGGTCGCCGATCGCGCGCTGGACCAGCGCCGCGGCGACGGCGGAGTCGACGCCCCCCGACAGGCCGCAGATGGCGCGGCCGGACTCCCCGACCTGCTCGCGGATCCGCTCGATCTGCTCCTCGACGATGTTGACCATCGTCCAGGTGGGGCGGCAGCCGGCGATCTGGTGGAGGAAGTGCTCGAGCACCTTCTGGCCGTGCTCTGAGTGGAGCACCTCCGGGTGCCACTGGACGCCGGCGAGCCGGCGCTCGGTGTCCTCGAAGGCCGCGACCGGGGTGACGTCGGTCGAGGCCAGCACGGTGAAGCCGTCCGGGGCGGCCTGCACCGAGTCTCCGTGCGACATCCAGACGTTGTGCTGGACCGGGATCTCCGCGAGGAGGGTGCCGGGCTCGACCACCTGGACCGGCGTCCGGCCGTACTCCCGGGCGCCGGTGTGGGCCACCTCCCCCCCGAGACCGCTGGCCATCAGCTGGAAGCCGTAGCACATGCCGAAGGTCGGGACCCCCGCGTCGAAGAGGGAGGGGTCCAGGCCGGGCGCACCGTCGGCGTAGACGCTGGACGGGCCGCCGGAGAGGATGATGGCGGCGGGCTTGCGGGCCAGCATCTCCGAGACCGGCATGGTGTGCGGCACGATCTCGGAGTACACCCGCGCCTCGCGCACCCGACGCGCGATCAGCTGGGCGTACTGTGCCCCGAAGTCGACCACCAGGACCAGGTCGTGCTCAGCGGGCGCAGTCATGCTCGCACTCTATCGAGGCGACCGAGCCCGCACATGCACCAGGGCCCGACCGGGGAGGGAGTGGTCGAGCCCTGATCGTCCACGTACCTGGAGAGGACCTGGACGTCGACCCGGCGTCATGGGAGGGAGTGCCGGGCCTGCACTTGATGACAACGATGCCCTACCGCTCCAAGTTCCGCGCGCGCTTTGCGACTATTTCCCGACGACCGTCTGGCGGGACGCGCCCGTCACCTGGACGATCGGCAGCCGCAGCGCGGCGGGCGCGGTCTGCGGCACCGCGGGGTTGCGCGGCCGGACCGGCTGGACCGGGCGGTAGCCCTCGCCCAGCGCGGGCCGGGGGTCCGCCTCGCCCTTGTTGGGCCACAGCGCCATCGCACGCTCGGCCTGGGCGGTGATGGTCAGCGAGGGGTTGACGCCGAGGTTGGCCGAGATGGCCGACCCGTCCACGACGTGCAGCCCCGGGTGCCCGTAGAGCCGCTGGTAGGGGTCGATCACCCCGGTCTCCGGGGAGTCGCCGATGGTGCAGCCCCCGATGAAGTGCGCGGTCAGCGGCCTCTCGAAGGGCTCGCCGATGTTGCCGCCCGGCGTCCCCCCGATCTCCTCCGCCATCCGGCGGGCCGCCTCGTAGGCCTGGGGGATGTAGGTCGGGTTCGGCTCGCCGTGCCCCTGCCTGCTCGACATCCGCCAGCCGAAGGGCGTGCGCACCCGGACGGTGGTGATCGAGTTGTCCAGGGTCTGCATCACCAGCGCGATCACCGAGCGCTCCGACCAGTGCTTGAAGTCGTAGAGGTCGAGGGCGTTGGCCCGCTCCCGCCACACCTCCCGCAGCCAGATCCCGATCCGGGACCGCCCGGGCACCGGATCGGCCAGCACCGTCTGCAGCAGCGCCATCACGTTGCTGCCCTTGCCGTAGCGCACCGGCTCGATGTGGGTGTGCTCGTCGGGGTGGAAGGAGGAGGTGATGGCCACGCCCTGGCTGTAGTCGGTGGCCAGGTCGGGCGCGAGCGCCCCGAGGATCGCCTCGGAGTTGGTCCGCGCCAGCACGCCCAGCCGGTCCGAGACGTGCGGCAGGTCACCCTCGCCCTTCAGCTTGTGCAGCAGCTTCTGGGTGCCCAGCGCGGCGGCGGAGAAGACGACCTGGTCGCAGGTGAACTCCTTGACCGCGGTGCGGCGCGACAGCTTGGCCTTGGTCCACCGCGCCTGCACGGTGTAGCCGCCCCCCGGGCGCGGCCGCACCCGCGTCACGGTGGTCAGGGGGTGGACCACCGCGCCGAGCCGCTCGGCCAGGTGGAGGTAGTTCTTGACCAGGGTGTTCTTGGCGTTGTGACGGCACCCCGTCATGCACTCACCGCACCCGAGGCAGGTGGTGCGGGCCGGGCCGGCTCCCCCGAAGTAGGGGTCCTCGACCGTCTCGCCGGGCGCCTGGCCCGGACCGCCGAAGAAGACGCCGACCGGCGTGGGGTGGAAGGTCTCCCCCACGCCCATCTTCTCGGCCACCCGCTGCATCACGGCGTCCGACGGGGTGCGCAGCGGGTTCTCCACCACGCCCAGCATCCGCTTGGCCTGGTCGTAGTACGGCGCCAGCTCGGCCCGCCAGTCGGTGATGTGCGCCCACGACGGGTCGCGGTAGAACGCGTCGAGCGGCTCGTAGAGCGTGTTGGCGTAGACCAGGGAGCCGCCACCCACGCCCGCCCCGGCGAGGATCAGGCAGTCCTTGAGCAGGTCGATGCGCTGGATGCCGTAGAGCCCGGCGCCGGGCATGAAGAGGTAGCGCTTGAGGTCGAAGGAGGTCGGGGCGAAGTCGGCGTCGGCGAACCGGGCGCCGGCCTCCAGCACGCCGACGCGGTAGCCCTTCTCCGAGAGTCTCAGCGCGCTGACCGAGCCCCCGAACCCGGACCCGATGACCAGGACGTCGTAGTGGGTGGGGGTCCTGGGGCGACTGCGCCCCATCAGGCGCGGCCGAGCCGGTTGAGCAGCCGCAGGCTGACGGTCATCATCCGGGCGTAGGCCTCCTCCGACATCCCCGCCGGCGGACGGATCGGCAGCCCGCGCTGGGTGCCGACGGACTGGGTCTCGGTGTAGCGCAGGATCCCCTCGGCCCCCTGCCGCCTGCCGAGACCCGACTCCCGCATGCCGCCCATCGGCGCGCCCACCGTGCCGAAGGCGGCACCGTACGGCTCGTTCACGTTGACGGTGCCGCAGCGCAGGTGCCGGGCGATCTCGCGCCCCCGCGCGCCGTCGGCGGTGTAGACCGAGGCGTTGAGCCCGTAGCTGCCCTGGTTGGCCCGGGAGACGGCGTCCGCCTCGTCGTGGAAGCGGTAGAGGGAGACGACGGGACCGAAGGTCTCGGTGCCGAAGCAGGCCATGTCGGGGGTGACGCCCTCCAGCACGGTCGGCTCGTAGTAGTGGGGGCCGAGATCGGGACGGGCCCTCCCCCCGGTCAGCACCCGCGCCCCCTTGGCGACGGCGTCCTCGACGTGGGCGGTGACCGCCTCGAGCTGGCGGGCACTGATCAGCGTCCCCATGTCCACCTCCCAGTCGGTGCTGGCCCCGAGGGCCAGCGCCTCGGTGCGCGCCACGAACCGGTCGACGAACCGGTCGTAGACCTGGTCGGCGACGTACATCCGCTCCATCGAGATGCAGAGCTGACCGGAGTTGGAGAAGGCGCCCCGGACCGCACCGTCGGCGGCGCGCTCCACCTGGGCGTCACGCAGCACCAGCATCGGGTTCTTGCCGCCCAGCTCGAGGGAGCAGCCGATCAGCCGCTCCGCGCACTGCCGCGCAATCACCTTGCCGGTCGCGGTGGAGCCGGTGAAGCAGAGGTAGTCGACGCCGGCGATCAGCGGGGTGCCGACCTCGGCACCCTGGCCGGCCACGACCTGCCAGAGACCGACCGGGAACCCCGCGGCCTCGAGCAGCTCGAGGCCGAGCAGGGCCGTCAGCGTGGTCTGCGCGTCGGGCTTGGCGACCACCGCGTTGCCGGCCATCAGAGCCGGGAGGCCGTCGCACAGGGCCAGGGTGAAGGGGTAGTTCCACGGCGAGATGATGCCGACGACGCCCTTCGGGATCCGGTTGACGTCGACCCGGGTCAGCACCGGGAACATGCCGGGGACCCGCCGTGTGGAGAGGTGGGAGGCGCCGGTGCGGGCGTAGTAGCGCGCCGTCATCGCCACGTGGGCGACCTCGAGGAAGGCGTCCTTGCGGGCCTTGCCCGACTCCAGGCAGATGAGCTCGGTGATCTCGTCCTGCCGGTCGAGCACGAGGTCGTGGAGACGCAGCAGCATCCGCGCCCGCTCGGCGAGCGGGGTGCGTGACCACGACTCCTGGGCCCGTCGCGCCCGGGCGACCGCCCGCTCGACGTCCTCGGGGCTGCTCTGCGGCAGGTGGGCGAGCGGCGCGTCGTCCAGCGGGGACCGCACCTCGTGCGTCTGCGACCCCGAGGCGGCGACCCGCGCCGTCAGGCGGGCGACGTAGTCGGGCTCCAGGGCCCAGCTGGCGCTCGGGTCGTGCTCGGGGTCGCGGGGGCCGTCGGTGAGCGGGCCACGGGAGGAGCTGGCAGTCATGTCCTGAGCGTATGTGACCCAGGTCTCCGCTGCTACCCCGCAGTAGTCAGCTCAGTCCGGCGGGGCGGTCACGATCTCGGGCGCCCGCACCCGGGCCTCGTCGGCCTCCTGGTCGGTGGCCATCAGCTGGCTCTGTCGCTCCGCCTCCACCCGGCGCAGGTAGTGGTCGACCTCCGAGTCGGTCGCCGCCGCGTCCCAGCCCAGCTCCCCGGCCATCAGCTCCGCCGCCTCGCGCGCCACGAGCACGCCGCGGTCGAAGGTCTCGATGGAGATCCGGGTGCGCCGGGTGAGCACGTCGTCGAGGTGCCGCGCACCCTCGTGGGTCACCGCGTAGACCACCTCGGCGGCCAGGTAGCCGGGCGCCTGGCCCAGCGGCCGGCCGAGCTCGGGACGCTGCTCGACCAGGGCCAGCACCTCGTCGACCAGTCCCCCGTAACGACCGAGCAGGTGGTCGACCCGACCCACGTCCAGGCCCGAGGCCCTGGCCAGGGCGACCCGCTGGTTGGTCCGCGTCTCGAAGCCGTACGCCCCCACCAGCGGCACCCGGTCGGTGATGCTCGGCAGCACCCCGTCGACACCCTCGAAGGCGACGTCGACCGCGTCCTTGCCCATCACCCGGTAGGTGGTCAGCTTGCCGCCGGCGATCAGCACCAGACCGGGGACCGGGCAGATCGTGGTGTGCTCGCGCGAGAGCTTGGTCGTCTCGGCCTCGGCGCCGACCTTGCGCAGCGGCTTGAGGAGCGGGCGCAGGCCGGCGTAGACCCCCACCACGTCCTCGAGGTCCAACGGCACCTTGAGCAGCCGGTTGATGTGCTCGAGCAGGTAGGTGATGTCGGTGCGGCTCGCCGCCGGGTGCGCCAGGTCCAGGTCCCACGGCGTGTCGGTGGTGCCGATGATCCAGTAGGCGCCCCAGGGGATGACGAAGAGCACGGACTTCTCGGTCTTGGTGATGAAGCCGCACTCCGACCGGATCCGGTCCTTGGGCACCACGACGTGGATGCCCTTGGAGGCGTCCACGTCGAGCGAGCCCTCGCCGCCCATCATCTCCTGGATCTGGTCGGTCCACACGCCCGCGGCGTTGATCACCCGCTTGGCCCGGACCTCCAGGTCGACGCCGTTCTCCAGGTCCCGCGCCGTCACGCCGACCACCCGGTCCCCCTCGCGCAGGAAGCCGGTCACCTTGGTGCGGGTGGCCACGTGGGCGCCGTTGTTGGCCGCGGTCCGTGCCACGGTCATCACCAGCCGGGCGTCGTCGACCTGGCAGTCGTAGTAGCGGATCGCGCCGTGCAGGTCGTCGGTCCTGATGTCGGGGGCCATCCGGGCGAGCTGCTTGCGGAAGAGGTGCTTGTGCTTGGGCACTCCCATGTCGTACTTGCCGGCCATCGCCATGCCGTCGTAGAGCGCCACCCCGGCGCCCACGTAGGGCCGCTCCCACGCGTGTCGCAGCGGGTAGAGGAAGGGCACCGGGCGAACCAGGTGGGGGGCGAGCCGGGTCAGCAGCAGGCCCCGCTCCTCCAGGGCCTCCCGGACCAGGGCGAAGTCGAGCATCTCCAGGTAGCGCAAGCCGCCGTGCACCAGCTTGCTGCTGCGGCTGCTCGTCCCGCTGGCCAGGTCGCGCTGCTCGATCAGAGCGGTGCTCAGCCCCCGGGTCACCGCGTCGAGGGCGGCGCCGACCCCGACGATGCCGCCGCCGACCACCAGGACGTCGAGCTCCCCGGACTGCATCGCCTCGAGAGCGGCGGCCCGCGAGGCGGGGTTCAGGGCGATCGGCGTCGTCATGTCTCGATTCTGCCCGATGGCTGGTGCCGGGCCGTCCTAGCCGAGGACGACCTCGACCCGCTGGAACTCCTTGAGCTCGGTGTAGCCGGTGGTCGCCATCGACCGCTTGAGCGCGCCGATCAGGTTCATCGTGCCGTCGGCCACGTGCGAGGGACCGAAGAGGATCTCCTCCAGCGTCCCGACGGGCTCGAACCCGACCCGCTGGCCGCGCGGGAGCTCGGCGTGGTGCGCCTCGGTGCCCCAGTGGAACCCGCGGCCCGGTGCGTCGGAGGCACGGGCCAGCGGCGAGCCGATCATCACCGCGTCGGCGCCGCAGGCGATCGCCTTGGCCACGTCGCCGGAACGGCCGATCGACCCGTCGGCGATGACGTGCACGTAGCGCCCGCCCGACTCGTCGAGGTAGTCGCGGCGCGCCGCGGCGACGTCGGCCACCGCGCTGGCCATCGGGACGGCGATCCCCAGCACGGTGCGGGTGGTGTGCGCCGCGCCCCCGCCGAAGCCCACCAGCACCCCGGCGGCGCCGGTGCGCATCAGGTGCAGCGCGGCCTGGTAGGTGGCGCAGCCCCCCACCACGACCGGCACGTCGAGCTCGTAGATGAACTCCTTGAGGTTGAGCGGCTCGGCCTGGCTGGAGACGTGCTCGGCCGAGACGGTGGTGCCCCGGATGACGAACATGTCGACGCCGGCGTCGACCACCGTCTTGGCGAACTCCTTGGTGCGCTGCGGGGAGAGCGAGCCGGCCACCGTCACCCCCGCGTCACGCATCTGGTGGAGGCGGGCGCTGATCAGCTCGGCCTTCACCGGCTCGGCGTAGATCTCCTGCATGCGCGCGGTCGCGTCCACGCCCCGCAGGGAGGAGACCTCCTCCAGCAGCGGCGAGGGGTCCTCGTAGCGGGTCCAGAGCCCCTCGAGGTTGAGCACCCCCAGACCACCGAGGCGCCCGAAGGCGATCGCCGTCTCCGGCGACATCACCGAGTCCATGGGGGCCGCGAGCACCGGCAGGTCGAAGCGGTAGGCGTCGATCTGCCAGGCCACGCTCACCTCCTCGGGGTCGCGGGTGCGACGCGACGGGACGATGGCCACGTCGTCGAAGGCGTAGGCGCGCCGGGCGCGCTTGTTCTTGCCGATCTCGATCTCGGTCACGGGGTGCAGCCTTTCACGAGCAGGTCACGGGTGTGCACGGGCACGCGAGCGGCCTCAGAGACCGGAGTAGTTCGGCGCCTCGACGGTCATCTGGACGCCGTGCGGGTGGCTCTCCTTGAGCGAGGCCGAGGTGATCCGGACGAACCGGCCCCGCTCCTGCAGCTCCGGCACGGTACGGGCCCCGACGTAGAACATGGACTGGTTGAGGCCGCCGATCAGCTGGTGGGCGACGGCGCCGAGCGGGCCGCGGTAGGCCACCTGACCCTCGATCCCCTCCGGGACGATCTGGTCGTCGCTGGTCACCTCGGCCTGGAAGTAGCGGTCCTTGGAGTAGGACTTCTTGCCCCGGCTCGACATCGCCCCCAGCGAGCCCATCCCGCGGTAGGACTTGAACTGCTTGCCGTTGACGAAGACCAGGTCGCCCGGCGACTCCTCGCACCCGGCGAGCAGGGAGCCCAGCATCACCGAGTCGGCGCCGGCGACCAGGGCCTTGGCGATCTCGCCGGAGTGCTTCATGCCGCCGTCGGCGATCACCGGGACGCCCGCGGGCTTGGCCGCCAGCGACGCCTCGTAGATGGCGGTGACCTGCGGGACACCGACCCCGGTGACCACCCGGGTGGTGCAGATCGAGCCGGGACCGACCCCGACCTTGACCGCGTCGGCCCCCGCGTCGACGAACGCCTGCGCGCCCTCGCGGGTGGCGACGTTGCCGCCGATCACCTGCACGTGGCGGGTGGCCGGGTCGGCCTTGAGCCTGCGGACCATGTCGAGGAGCAGGTGCACGTGGCCGTGGGCGGTGTCGGCGACCAGGACGTCCACGCCGGCCTCGACCAGGGTGGTGGCACGCTGCCAGGCGTCGCCGAAGTAGCCGATCGCGGCGCCCACGAGCAGGCGCCCGTCGGCGTCCTTGGAGGCGCGGGGGAACTGCTCGGACTTCACGAAGTCCTTGACCGTGATCAGCCCGGCCAGGCGGCCGTCGGCGTCGATGAGCGGCAGGCGCTCGCGCTTGTGCTGGCGCAGCAGCGCGGTGGCGTCCTCCCGTGAGATGCCCACCTCGCCGGTGACCAGCGGCATGTGGGTCATCACCTCGTCGACCTTGGTGGTGGCCCACTCGGCGAGGGGGGTGAAGCGCAGGTCGCGGTTGGTGATGATGCCGAGCAGGCGCTGGTCGGCGTCGACGACCGGGAGCCCGGAGACCCGGTACTCCCCGCAGATGCGGTCCAGCTCCTCCAGGGTCGCGTCGGGCCCGATCACCACGGGGTTGGAGATGATGCCGGTCTGGGTGCGCTTCACCAGGTCGACCTGGTAGGCCTGGTCCTCGATCGAGAGGTTGCGGTGCAGGACGCCCATGCCGCCCTCACGAGCCATCGCGATCGCCATCCGCGACTCGGTCACGGTGTCCATGGCCGCGCTCAGCAGGGGGACCCGCAACGAGATCTCGCGGGTCAGCCGGGTCGTGGTGTCGATCTCGTCGGGGGCGAGGTCGGACTCCCCCGGCAGCAGCAGCACGTCGTCGTAGGTGAGGCCGAGGCTGGCGAACTTCTCAGGGATCTCCACCTCTCCATCCTACTTTGACCGGCACAGGACCCGAGCACCATGCTGGCCTCCGACCGCACACGCACGAGGGGGGACATGCCGCAGCTGCAGCACCACCGCTGGGTCATCGGTGCGTCCGCCCTCGTCGTCCTCGTCCTGCGGCTCCTCGGCATCGGCCAACCCCCGGGCGCGGACGAGGCCGGATTCATGCTGGTCGCCCGCAGCTGGGACCCCCAGCCCGACTCGCTCTACGGCCACTACTTCGTGGACCGCCCACCCTTCCTGATCCTGGTCTTCCGGCTCCTGGGCGCCGTCGACGGCACCACCGCCGTCCGTCTGGTGGGGGCACTCGGCTGCGCGCTCGTGGTGCTGCTCGCGGCCGGCGCCGCCCGGACCATCGCCGGGGGGAGGGCCCCGGTCTGGGTGGCGGTCTGCACCGCGGCCATCCTGGCCAACCCGCTGATCGACCCGGTCGACGTCAAGGGCGAGGTGCTCGGGATACCGCTGCTGATGGCGAGCTGCTGGCTCACCCTGGTGGCGCTGCGGCGCGAGGCGACCCGCAGCGCGTGGGTGCTGGCCCTGCTGGCCGGAGTGACCGGCTCGCTGGCCGCGGGGCTCAAGCAGAGCCTGCTCGGGTCCCTGGTCTTCGCGGCGGTCCTGCTCGTCGCCTCGTGGGCCAGCGGCCGGCTCAGCGGAGCCTCGTTCGCGCGGCTCGCCGCCGCCGGGCTGGTCGGCGCGGCCGTCCAGCCCGTCGCCACGGTGCTCTGGGCCCTCTGGGCCGGGGTGGAGCTCGACACGCTGGCCTACGCGGTCATCGGGTTCCGCGCGGACGCCAGCGCGGTCCTGGACGCGCGCCCCTCCGCCGCCAACCAGCTGCGGGCGGTGGGGCTGGTCGCGGTGGCGATCCTCTCCGGGGTGGCGCCGGTCCTCGGCCTCTTCGCCGCCCGGCTCCCCCGGCTGCTGCGTGCCCATCCCGCCCTGACCGCGGCGATCGCCGCGATGGTCTCCTACGAGCTCTACGTCATCGTCGCCAGCGGGAGCTTCTGGCGCGACTACCTCTTCGCGCTCGTCCCGGCGACCGCGCTCGCTCTCGCGGCGCTCTGCGGCACCCTGGAGCGGGGGGCGATGCTCGTGCCCCTCCCGGTCATCGGGATCGCACTGTCGTCCCTGGTCTGCGTGACGGCCTGGCTGGTCGTCGACCCCGCGTGGATGGGGAGCACCGGGGAGGACGACACGGGCTCCGCCGTGGCGGAGGTCGCCGAGCCCGGGGACACGCTGACCGTCTTCGGCGGGCGCGCGGACGTGCAAGCCGCCAGCGGCCTCCCCTCGCCGTACCAGCACATGTGGAGCCTCCCGATGCGCACCCTGGACCCCGACTACGAGGAGCTCATCTCGCTGGTGGAGGGCCCCGACGCCCCGACCTGGCTGGTCGAGGTGGCGCCGTTCGAGGTCTGGAACCCCGAGGCCGGTCACCGCCTGCGCGCCGCGGTGGAGAGCCGGTACGACGCCACGGTGCCGGAGTGCGGGATGGCCAAGCGGATCTGGCACCTCAAGACCGCGGACCGGGCAGCGCCCCGGCCCCGCTGCTGAGGGCTCAGCTCCGGCCCTCGGCCTCCTGGGCCCGGCGCAGCACGGCGGCCTCGTCGGCCGCCTCCGGCATCCAGGTCGCGGGGAGCACGTCGAAGCCGGCCGCCCGGGAGGCCGCGACGACCTCGGGGTCGTCGTCGACGTGCACGACGACCTCCGCCCCCGTGGCGATCCGCCGCAGCTCGTCGACCTTCATCAGCCGCGCCGGCCGCCGGTCCCGGTTCCCGCGCAGCAGCAGCTCGCCGGGAGGCAGCTCGTGGCGGCGGAACCACTCCTCGGTGTCGCGCCGGCACTGCTCCGGGCGGCCGGAGAGGTAGACGATGTCGTAGACCTCGGCCAGCCGGCGGACCACCTCCAGACCCTCGGCGAGCGGCGGGTCGTGCCGGGCGGCGGCGAAGAAGGCGCCCCAGTCCTTGGGCGAGGAGGTCACGTGACGCAGCCGGTGACGCACGTCGGCGAGCACCCCGTCGATGTCGACGACCGCGACCTGGCGCCTCTGCACGCCCACACCGTACGCGGGTCCGGGAAAGGCAGCGGCCCGCCGCCCCCTCAGGGGCGGCGGGCCGCTGCGTGTGGCGAGGCGTCGCTCAGTGGCCGTGGCCGTGGCCGGCGGCCGGGGCGTCGTCCTCGTCCGCGGGCTTCTCCACGATCAGCGTCTCGGTCGTCAGCAGCATGCCGGCGATCGAGGTCGCGTTGACCAGGGCCGAGCGGGTGACCTTGACCGGGTCGAGCACGCCCTGGGCGACCAGGTCGCCGTACTCCTCGGTGGCGGCGTTGTAGCCGTTGCCCACCCCGAGCTCGCGGACCTTGGTGGTGACGACGTAGCCGTTGACCCCACCGTTCTCGGCGATCCAGCGCAGCGGCTCGTCGGCGGAGCGGCGCACGATGCGCACGCCCATCGCCTCGTCGCCGGTCAGGCCGAGGTTGTCGTCGAGCACGGAGACTGCGTGCACCAGGGCGGAGCCGCCGCCGGCGACGATGCCCTCCTCGATCGCGGCGCGCGTCGCGGAGACGGCGTCCTCGATCCGGTGCTTCTTCTCCTTGAGCTCCACCTCGGTGTGTGCGCCGACCTTGATGACGCAGACGCCGCCGGCCAGCTTCGCGAGACGCTCCTGGAGCTTCTCCCGGTCCCAGTCGGAGTCGGTGTTCTCGATCTCGGCCTTGATCTGGTTGACCCGGCCCTCGACCTCGGCGCTGTCACCGGCGCCGTCGACGATGGTGGTCTCGTCCTTGGTGACCACGACCCGGCGGGCCTGGCCCAGGACCTCGAGGCCGACCTGGTCGAGCTTGAGGCCGACCTCGGCAGCGACGACCTGACCGCCGGTCAGGGTCGCGATGTCCTGCATCATCGCCTTGCGGCGGTCGCCGAAGGCAGGGCTCTTGACGGCCACCGCGTTGAACGTGCCGCGGATCTTGTTGACCACCAGGGTGGAGAGCGCCTCGCCCTCGACGTCCTCGGCGAGGATGAAGAGCGGCTTGCCGGTCGCGATGACCTTCTCCAGCAGGGGGAGCAGCTCGGCGACCGAGGAGATCTTGCCCTGCACCATGAGGATGTAGGGGTCGTCCAGGACGGCCTCCATCCGCTCGGGGTCGGAGACGAAGTAGGCCGAGATGTAGCCCTTGTCGAACTGCATCCCCTCGGTGAACTCCAGCTCGGTGCCCATGGTGTTGGACTCCTCGACGGTGATCACGCCGTCCTTGCCGACCTTGTCGAACGCCTCGGCCAGCAGCTCGCCGATGTGCGCGTCGCGGCTGGAGATGGTGGCCACCGAGGCCATGTCCTCCTTGGACTCCACCTCGCGGGCGGCCTCGCGCAGCGCGTCGCCGACGGCCGCGGCGGCGGCGTCCATGCCGCGCTTGAGACCCATCGGGTTGGCGCCGGCCGCGACGGCGCGCAGGCCCTCGTGGACCATCGCCTGGGCGAGGACGGTCGCGGTGGTGGTGCCGTCACCGGCGATGTCGTTCGTCTTGGTGGCGACCTCCTTGGTGAGCTGGGCGCCGAGGTTCTCGAACGGGTCGTCGAGCTCGATCTCGCGGGCGACGGTGACACCGTCGTTCGTGATGGTGGGGGCGCCCCACTTCTTGTCCAGGACGACGTAGCGCCCCTTCGGGCCGAGCGTCACCTTGACGGTGTTGGCGAGCGCGTCGACTCCGCGCTCGAGGGCGCGACGAGCATTCTCGTCGAACTCCAGGATCTTGGGCATGTGGATCTCCTCAAATGGACGGACCCGGACGCCCGGCCGACCGGCACAGGTGCACGGCGGGCCGGGGCGTCCGGGACCGGGGAACGATCAGGAAACGATGGCCAGCACGTCGCGGCCGGAGAGGATCAGGTACTCGCCACCGGAGTACTTCACCTCGGTACCGCCGTACTTGCTGTAGATGACCTTGTCGCCCACGGAGATGTCCATGGGAATGCGCTCGGTGCCACCCTCGCCGAAGCGACCCGGACCCACGGCCACGACCTCGCCCTCCTGGGGCTTCTCCTTGGCGGTGTCCGGGATGACCAGGCCAGAGGCCGTGGTCTGCTCGGCGTCGAGCGGCTTGACGACGATGCGGTCCTCGAGGGGCTTGATGTTGACCGACACAGTGTCGACCTCCACTTTCTCCACGTAGCGTGCGCCCGCGGGGCGCGGACTGTCTGGGTTCTCGCGGCTGGCCAGCGCCGTCGCGGGGATCACGAGCCGGACACGAGTGCTGGCACCCTCGGGGCGAGAGTGCCAATGGAAACGTTAGCACTCCCACTGATCGAGTGCCAGACTGGTCCCCTCCTGCCACTATGGCGTCCGTGGACCTGGAGACCTTTCGCTGGCTGCTCACCGAGGACGGCCAGCGGCTGCTGGAGCTGGCCACCCACGCCTACGCCGACGCCGAGGGCGACCCCCTGCGCGCCGCGGCCGCCGTACGCCGGGTGCAGCACGACCCGGACCGGGCCGCGGCCGCACTGACCACCGTCCACCTGCGGGTGCGGGCGGTGCCCAAGTTCGGCGAGGACGCGGTCTCGATGTACTTCACCCCCGACGCGCTCGAGCAGTCGACCCGGCGCCGGGTCGCCGACCACCGGGCGGCCCGGCTCGCCGCGGCGGCTCCCTCGTCGGTCGTCGACCTGGGCTGCGGGATCGGCGGCGACCTGGCCGCCTTCTCGCGCGCGGGCCTGGTCAGCGCCGGGGTGGACCTCGACCCGGTCCGGGTCGCCATGGCGGAGGCCAACCTGGCAGCCCTGGGCCTCTCCGGCGCGGTGATGGCCACCGACGCCACCACCCTCGACCTCGGCACCTTCGGCGCGGTCTTCGCCGATCCCGCACGCCGGGGGGCACGCGGCCGCGTCTTCGACCAGGACGGATGGACCCCGCCCTGGTCGTTCGTCGCCGAGCTGCTCACCGGCGGGCGGGCTGCGAGCGCCGTGGTGAAGGTGGCGCCGGGCATCCCGCACGACCTGGTCCCCGAGGGCGTGGAGGCGGAGTGGGTCAGCGACGAGGGCGAGGTCAAGGAGGCCGCGCTCTGGTCGTCGTCCCTGGCCACCACCCGGCGCCGGGCGACGGTGATCTCGCGGGGCGGCCTCGCCTCCCTGACCGCCGAGGACGACCCCTACGACGGGCTGGAGCGCCCGGTCCGCCCCCTGGGCCAGCACCTCTACGAGCCCGACGGTGCGGTGATCCGGGCCGGCCTGGTCACCGCGGTGGCCGCCGGGGTCGACGGGGGCCTGCTCGACCCCCACATCGCCTACGTCACCTCGGACAAGTCCTTCCGGAGCCCCTTCATGCGCGCCTACTACGTCATCGACGAGCTGCCCTTCCGGGAGAAGCAGCTGCGCGCCGCCCTGGTCGAGCGCAACGTGGGGCCCCTGACGATCAAGAAGCGGGGCGTCGAGGTGGTCCCCGAGCAGCTGCGCAAGCGGCTCGCCCTCACCGGCGACGAGGAGGCGACGGTGGTGCTGACCCGGGTCGACGGCGTCGGCCGGGCCCTGCTGGTCCGCCCCTTCTGAACCGGCGCCGCCGCTCAGCAGCCGCGGCGCTGCGAGCCCGGGACGCGGACCGGGAGGCGTCCGGGAGCCGGGCGCCGGCCGGCCAGCACGTCGGCCACCGCCCGCATCGCCAGCGGGGTGTCGCCGTAGGCCGCCACCCTCACCCGCGAACGGGCCCGGGCCAGCACCCAGGGCGCGTCGACCGCGACCGTGACGGCGGCAGGGAGGGCCTGGCCGCCCGGGCGCAGGAAGGCGACCCGGGCGCCTCGCGGCACCACCCGGAGCCCGGCCGCCCGGGCGACGGGCACGAAGGCCCGGACCGCTGCCCGGTCGCCCACCGGCGTGACCCGTCGCCCCACCAGCCGCCCTCGACACGGACCCGCGGTCACCGTCACCGCGGCGCGGGACCAGGCGAGCGCGGCGGCACGGGCCGATCCGGGGGGCGCCCCGGTGGCACTGCGATGGTGCAGCAGGAGGGCGATCTGCCGGGCCGCCGCCTGCTCGAGGCGGGCTCGCGGCAGGACACCCCGGCGCACCGCCCGGACGATGCCGGCGTGGGCACGCTCCACGTGTGCCGGCATCAGCAGGACGTCGCTGCCGGCACGCAGGGCCTGCACCGCGGCCCGCTCGGGCGAGTAGGAGCCGGTGACGGCGCCCATGCTCAAGGAGTCGGTGACCACCAGGCCCTCGAAGCCGAGCTGCTCACGCAGCAGCCCCTGCACGACGCGGCGCGACAGCGACGCGGGGACCCCGGGGTCCACCGCCCGCACGTCGAGATGACCCGTCATCACCGCCGGGGCGCCGGCCCGGACCGCGTCGGCGAAGGGTCGCAGGTCGGTGCGGTGCAGCGCCGCGCGACCACGGGTCTGCCGAGGCAGGGTCAGGTGGCTGTCGGCCCGCACGGAGCCGTGGCCGGGGAAGTGCTTGAGCGTCGCCACCAGCCCGGCGTCCCCCAGCCCGCGGACCGCGGCCGACGCGTGGACCCCCACCTGCGCGGGAGAGGACGAAGCCGCCCGCGCGCCGATGGCCGGGTCGTCGAGGCCGAGGGTGACGTCGGCGACCGGAGCGAAGTTGGCGGTGAACCCCAGGGCCCGCAGCTCACGGCCGCTCGCCGCGGCGACCGCCCTGGTCAGCGCGGGCCGGCGGGCCGCGCCGGCCGTCATGAAGGTCGGCAGCCGCGTCACGCCACGCTCGAGCCGGGCCACCACTCCGCCCTCCTGGTCGATCCCGAGCAGGAGCGGCCACTCCCGGTCGGCGGCCCGGCGCAGCACCCGGTTGACGCGTCGCACCTGCGCCGGTGACACGACGTTGTCGGTGAACCAGATGAACCCTCCGAGGTGGAGGCGGCGCAGCGCCCGGGTCGGCGCTCGGACCCCCGCCCAGGGCGCCACCATCACCTGGCCGGCCAGCTCGGGGACCGTCAGTCCTGCCGCCAGGGTCGCCGCCCGCTCCAGCTCCGGGGCCGTAGGTCCCCAGCCCTCGACCAGGCCGAGGGCCTGGGCGGCCGACCGCGCGGGGCCGGCGGCCGGGACCTTGGCCTCGGAGCCGGCGACCGTGGCCCGGGTCGGGGAGGTCTCCTCGCCGGGACTGCCGGAGCCACAGGCGGCGAGCGTCATGACGACGAGGACGACCACGACCCGACGCAGGAGCCTCGACACGGGGAGGGAGGCTCGCATGCGGAGGGAGTCTAGGGGCCCCCGCCCACCCGGAGAGCGAAGCCGTCCACACACACACGAAGGCCGGCCCGTCCCCGAGGGGACGGGCCGACCCTTCCGGACCGCTCAGGCCTCCGCGCGAGCAACCTTGCGCGAGTGGGCGAGACCGAGCAGGCCCAGGACCAGGAAGAGAGCAGCACCCACGAACGCGGCGATCGCGGCATACCCGGCGATGGTCCCGATCGTGGCGAACGCGTACCCGTACAGGAGCAGACCCCGCAGCGTGTTGCCCATGAACAGCGACTCCCGCAGCTCCATCCACGACTCAGCCTCAGCAACCTCGTCCTCGGTCGCCTCCGGGTTCGCCGAGACCTCAGCCATCTTCTCCCGACCGATGTTCGACGCCTCCTCGTAGGTCACCGGCTCACCGTCGTTGAGCGCCGCACCCTGACCGTTCATGTGCGCCAGGATGTAGTTGTCCGCGTAGGCCTTGGCCGCCGGACCGTTGTCCAACGTCTCCCCCGCGAACTCCTCCAACGCCTCACCATCGGCCTTGGTCAGACCACCGGCCTCCACCTGGCCGTCGATCGCCTCCTGCGTCGGCATCGTGATGTCCTGCGCCGAGAACTGATCCTCCACCTGCTCACCGATGAACGTGTTGGCCCACGTCAGCAGACCCCCCGCGATCACCAGCACCACAGCCAGCAACAGGCCGATCCCGGACAGAACCTTGTCGAGCGTTGCACGCATCTCGCCACTCCATTCATGAGGTGTTCGGACGTCCGGCCCACTCCGGATCGTCGACTACTACAGACAGTAGTAGATATCTACTACATTGGGTAGTAGATCCTGCGTGGCTGGGCGAGACACTGCTCACACCAGCCACAGCAGCCCCAACCTCCCCGCTCCGGAGGGCGCCGTCAAATCCTGCCCGGGCTCGGTCAGCGGACTTCGTCGAGGAGCGCTCGCTCGGCACCGATCGTGGTGTCGTCGCCGTGCCCGGTGTGCACCACGGTCTCGTCACCCAGGGGCCACAGCGCCCGCCGGATCGACTCCTCCAGCACCGTGCGGTCGCTGAACGAGCGCCCGGTGGCCCCCGGCCCACCCTGGAAGAGGGTGTCGCCGGTGAAGACGCACCCGAGCTCCGGAACGTGGAAGCAGACCGCACCGGGAGCGTGCCCCGGGGTGTGCAGCACCCGCATCACCGTCCCCGCCACCTCGATCTCCTGTCCGTCGGAGAGGTCGACGTCCCACAGCTGGTCGGGGTGGGTGAGCTCCCACAGCGGGCGCTCGTCGGGATGGAGCAGGATCGGCGCGACCACCCGCTCACGCAGGGCGGGCGCCACCCTCACGTGGTCGTCGTGGGCATGGGTGCAGGCGATGGCGCGCACCTTCCGGTCCCCCACCAGCGCCAGGATCGCCTCGACGTCGTGCGGGGCGTCGATCACCACGCACTCCGAGTCGTCCCCGACCACCCACACGTTGTTGTCCACCTGGTGGGTCTCACCGTCGAGGGAGAAGGTCCCCGAGACGACGGCATGGTCGATCCGCAGCCCGCTCACAGGACCACCACCGAGCGGAGCACGTCGCCGCCGTGCATCTTGGCGAAGGCCGCCTCGACGTCGTCGAGGCCGATCTCCTCGGTGACGAAGGCGTCCAGGTCGAGCCGCCCCTGCTGGTAGAGGTCCACCAACATCGGGAAGTCGCGTGACGGCAGGCAGTCGCCGTACCAGCTCGACTTGAGGGCGCCGCCGTGCCCGAAGACGTCGGCCAGCGGGATGTCGGGAATCCGCATGTCGGGGGTGGGCACGCCCACCAGCACGACCGTGCCGGCCAGGTCGCGGGCGTAGAAGGCCTGCCGCCAGGTCTCGGGGCGGCCGACGGCGTCGATCACCACGTCGGCTCCGTGGCCGTCGGTGAGCCGCCTGATCTCCTCGACCGCGTCGCTGCTCGAGCTGTCGACGACGTGCGTGGCGCCCAGCCCGCGAGCCCGCTCCAGCTTGCGGGGGTCGAGGTCGACCGCGATCACCTTGGCGGCGCCGGCGAGCGCCGAGCCCGCCACCGCGGCGGCGCCCACGCCTCCGCAGCCGATCACGGCGACCGACTTGCCGCGACCCACACCGCCGGTGTTGATCGCGGCCCCGATCCCCGCCATCACGCCGCAGCCCAGGAGTCCGACGGCCGCCGGCCGGGCGCTCGCGTCGACCTTGGTGCACTGGCCGGCGGCGACCAGGGTCTTCTCGGCGAAGGCGCCGATGCCCAGGGCGGGCGTGAGCTCGGTCCCGTCGGCCAGGGTCATCTTCTGGGTGGCGTTGTGCGTGGCGAAGCAGTACTGCGGCTCACCGCGGCGGCAGGCACGGCACTCCCCGCAGACGGCCCGCCAGTTGAGGACCACGAAGTCACCGGGCGCCACCTCGGTGACACCCTCCCCGACCTGCTCGACGATGCCGGCGGCCTCGTGGCCCAGCAGGAACGGGTAGTCGTCGTTGATGCCGCCCTCGCGGTAGTGCAGGTCGGTGTGGCAGACCCCGCAGGACTGCACCTTCACGAGCGCCTCACCCGGACCCGGATCCGGCACGTTGATCGTCTCCATCGTGACCGGCTCGCCCTTGGCGCGCGCCACCACTGCCCTGACCTGCTGCATCTGTCCTCCACGGTGCTCTACCTACGACCCCCCGTCACCGAGAGCCTGTCACAGCACGACAGGTCGGCCCGTCCCCGAGGGGACGGGCCGACCGTTCCGGACCGCTCAGGCCTCCGCGCGAGCAACCTTGCGCGAGTGGGCGAGACCGAGCAGGCCCAGGACCAGGAAGAGAGCAGCACCCACGAACGCGGCGATCGCGGCATACCCGGCGATGGTCCCGATCGTGGCGAACGCGTACCCGTACAGGAGCAGACCCCGCAGCGTGTTGCCCATGAACAGCGACTCCCGCAGCTCCATCCACGACTCAGCCTCAGCAACCTCGTCCTCGGTCGCCTCCGGGTTCGCCGAGACCTCAGCCATCTTCTCCCGACCGATGTTCGACGCCTCCTCGTAGGTCACCGGCTCACCGTCGTTGAGCGCCGCACCCTGACCGTTCATGTGCGCCAGGATGTAGTTGTCCGCGTAGGCCTTGGCCGCCGGACCGTTGTCCAACGTCTCCCCCGCGAACTCCTCCAACGCCTCACCATCGGCCTTGGTCAGACCACCGGCCTCCACCTGGCCGTCGATCGCCTCCTGCGTCGGCATCGTGATGTCCTGCGCCGAGAACTGATCCTCCACCTGCTCACCGATGAACGTGTTGGCCCACGTCAGCAGACCCCCCGCGATCACCAGCACCACAGCCAGCAACAGGCCGATCCCGGACAGAACCTTGTCGAGCGTTGCACGCATCTCGCCACTCCATTCATGAGGTGTTCGGACGTCCGGCCCACTCCGGATCGTCGACTACTACAGACAGTAGTAGACATCTACTACTTTGCGTAGTAGAACTCCCCGCCCGAGCACGAGACCCCGCTCACACCCCTGGGAGGCTCGGCGCACGGCCCGGAGGAGCGGTAACGTCTGACGGACCGCCGCGCCTCCCTCACCTGCGCAGAAACCCAGGTTTAGCCACCTGGCACGAGGGGAATACACGGCGCAGTCAGTCACGAGGGGGAAGGCGAGAACCGTGTCGCAGCAGCAAGTATTCGGTCTGGTCCCGTTCATGGGCCCGGTAGGCGCCGCGCTCGGCCTCATGCAGAAGGTCCAGGACGCCGTCGCCACCGTCGACAGCGCCCTCGACCTCCTCGAGGAGGCGTCGACGGAGATCAAGGCCACCGGCATGGCGCAGTTCGATCCGAGCCACTTCGGCGGCTCGTGGGCTGGCGCCAACCTCGGCAACCACGGGGCCAAGGCCCAGGCCAACGTGCTCCAGCAGCTGGACCAGCTGGCGACGGGGCTCAAGCAGTACCGCGAGGACCTGATCCTGAGCGCCAAGGACCTCAACCAGGCCGACGACGACGCGGCCGCGCAGGCGCGCGGTGTGGAGAGTCGTCTCGAGGCGTGCGTCGCACCCGACTTCAGCACCGACTCCGGTCGCGACCTCGATGCCTCGTGCGGCCCGGGGGGTGGTGCCTGATGACCGGACCGCAGCGCGCCAGGCTCCAGCAGGCCGTCCAGGGCGCCAAGGAGAACATCGTCTTCGACGTCGCCGGCGACTGGCGGTTGAAGGCCGACAAGCTCGAAGCCGTGGCCCAGAAGCTGGCCACCCTGGCCCCCTCCATGGCCGACCTGCCCATGCTCAAGACCGGGGCCGCGGTCCAGAGCGCGTTCCAGAAGACGTCGGAGGACATGCTGGCCCGGGTCGCCATCCTTCGCGACGGGCAGAAGGCGCTCATCCAGGCGCGTGACGCCCTCCAGCACGCTCAGGACATTCACGAGGGCCTGGCCAAGCAGCCGCTGACGTCTCCCGGCGCCTTCAGTCCCGACCCGACGTGGGACGCGGAGAAGACGCTCAAGAAGCAGATCCAGCACGGCGAGGACGTCTCCGCCTACGACAAGGCCTCGGCTGCCCAGGAGGCGGAGGCCGCCAAGGCCATGGAGCGTCTCACCACGGACTACGCGGCTGCCGCCGACGTGATGAAGAAGATCCACGGCGAGCCGGACCCCGTCTTCCCCCAAGAGCCTGCGGGCAACGGCGGGCCTGGTGGCCCGGGCGGGCCCTCCGTCCCGACCATCCCCGGCGGGTCCGGCGGGTCCGGCGGGTCCGGCGGGGGAGTCATCGAGGTGGGACCGCCCAAGCCGCCGCCGCCGAGCGGCCCGTGGCCGCCCGAGCCGCCGTTGCCACCGGAGGAGACACCTCAGCCCCCTGAGGAGACGCCCATCCCCCCGGAGAACACCCCCCGCCCGCCGGAGACGACCCCCGACGCTCCGGTGCCGTCGGGTCCGGAGCTGCCCAGGGGTCCCGTGGACCCGGGCGTGCGCGGAGGCGAGGCCGGCCCGGGCGGCGGACCTGTCGCGACGCCGGGAGCCCCCGGCGGCGGTGCCGTGCCCGGCGCGGGCTCGGCTCCGGCGGCCTCGGCGGGAGGCGGCGGTGGCGCTGGCATGGCCCCGATAGCAGCGGTGGGCAGGGGCGGAGCGCCCGTGGGGCCCGCGGCCGGGGCGCGGAGCGCCGGCGCGGCCAACGTGCGCCCCATCGGCTCCTCCACCCGCGCGGCCGGTGGTGCCACCCTGGGTCGCAGCTCGGCGGTCGGGGCACCGGGTGCCGCCGGGCGAGGCAGCGCACCCGCGAGCGGAACAGCCGCCCGCGGAGCCGGGGCCGCCGGCTCCGGAGCCCGCGGCGCAGCAGCCGGAGCCGGAGCCCGCGGCGCAGTAGCCGGAGCCGGAGCCCGGGGAGCAGCAGCCGGAGCCGGAGCCCGGGGAGCAGGAGCCCGCGGCGCAGCCGGATCCGCGGCCGGTCGCGGCGCGGCCGGGGCGGCTGGCGCAGGAGGCAGCCAGCGTGGCGGCAGCAAGAAGGGTGCCCAGGAGCGGGATCACCTGCTCACCGAGCAGGACTGGCTCGACGACGACGGGGTCGCTCCCGGCGTCCTGGAGTGAGCACCGCCAGCTGAGAGGCACAGGCCCGAACAATCGCCGCGCCCGGACCCGCAGGGGTCCGGGCGCGGCGCCGTTCCGGGCCGGCTTCGGTCTCGGTCAGGCGACGACCGTGGTGATCGGCTGGCTCGAGTCCGCGGGCAGGTCGAGCGACGAGGGCCCTCGCCCGCGGCGCACCAGCTCGGCGCCGAGCGCCGCCACCATCGCCCCGTTGTCGGTGCACAGGCCCGGACGCGGAACGCGGACCCTGATGCCCTTGGCCGCGGCCCGCTCCTGGGCCATGGCGCGGAGCCTCGAGTTCGCCGCGACGCCGCCGCCGATGAGGATGTCCTCGATGCCATGGGTGACGGCGGCGTCGAGGGCCTTGCGGGTCAGCACGTCGCAGACCGCCTCCTGGAACGAGGCGGCGACGTCCGCCACGTCCACCGTCTCCCCCGCGCGTTGCTTGGCCTCGACCCAGCGCGCCACGGAGGTCTTGAGCCCCGAGAAGGAGAAGTCGAACCGGTGCCGCTCGAGATCCCGCCGGGCCGTCAGCCCCCGGGGGAAGTCGATGGCCACGCTGTTGCCGCTGGCCGCGGCCCGGTCGATGTGCGGGCCTCCGGGGAAGGGCAGGCCCAGCAGCCGCGCGACCTTGTCGAAGGCCTCGCCCGCCGCGTCGTCGATGGTGGCGCCGAGGGGGTCGACGCCGGTGGTGACGTCCTCGACCTTGAGCAGGCTCGAGTGGCCGCCGGAGACCAGCAGCGCCAGGCAGGGCTCCGGCAGCGGGCCGTGCTCGAGCTGGTCGACGGCCACGTGCGCGGCCAGGTGGTTGACGCCGTACAACGGCTTCCCCAGACCGAGGGCGAGCGCCTTCGCGGCGGCGACCCCCACCAGGAGCGCCCCCGCGAGCCCGGGACCGCTCGTCACCGCGACCGCGTCGACGTCGTCCAGCCGGATGCCGGCGGTCTCGCAGGCCCGTTCCAGGGTCGGCACCATCGCCTCCAGGTGTGCGCGGCTGGCCACCTCGGGCACCACGCCACCGAAGCGGGCGTGCTCCTCGACGCTGCTGGCCACCTCGTCGGCCAGCAGCGTGTGCCCGCGCACGAGGCCGACCCCCGTCTCGTCGCAGGAGGTCTCGATGCCCAGTACCAGTGGCCCGTCGTTCATGGCTCCATCCTCTCCGATCCCTCCTGGGGCTCCCCGTCGGCCGTCGGGTCCAGGGCCCGCTCCAGCACGAGGGCGTCGGCCCCGTCGCGGTAGTAGCCACGGCGCACGTCGATCGGCGCGAAGCCGTGCCGGCGGTAGAACGCCCTCGCGCCGGCGTTCACGGCGCTGACCTCCAGGAGCATCCGGGCCGCTCCGTCGGTGCGGGCCGCCTGTGTGGCGGCCCGCAGCAGGCGGGCGGCCACCCCACCGCGCCGCCGGTCCTCCCGGACGCCGATGCGGAGCAGCTCGGCGAAGTCGCCGACCAGGCCGGTCAGCGCGAAGCCGACCACCTCGTCCTCGGCCGTCACCGCGACCCAGGCGCGTCGACCGGGCCCGCCGACGAGCTCCTCCCAGGCGGCGACGCCCCAGGCGTCGGCGCCGAAGAGCCCGGTCTCCAGCGCAGCCACCGCCGTCAGGTCGGCTGCGAGAAGGGGGCGGGTCCGGAGACCCGCGGGCGCTCCCTGAGATTCTGGCCGCTCGCTCACGAGACGGGCTTGGGGGCGTGCTGGACCACCGCGTCGGGCCTGCGCAGGTAGAGCGGCTCGGGATCGAGCAGCTCGGCCCGCTCCTCCGTCACCACCCGGGCCAGCCATCCGGCGCTGGGCCGGCGGGGCCCGACCCGGTTGCCGAACGCCTCGGGGTAGAGGTGGGCCCCCTCCCCCACCACCGGAAGCTCGGTCGCCACCTCCGCAGGCTTCGTCACCACGGGCCCTTCGACCCGGACGCCGTCGTCGTAGGAGGCGAGGTAGACCTCCTTGCGGCGGGCGTCGGTGGCCACCAGGAAGCGGCCGCTCACCGCCCCGCTCTCGGCGGCCTCCACGGCGAGGACGTCGAGGGTGCACACGGCGTAGACCGGAAGCTGGAGCACGTAGCCCAGGGTGCGCGCGGTGACCAGGCCGACACGCAGGCCCGTGAAGGGGCCCGGCCCGGCCCCGGCGGCGACGGCGGTGAGGTCCTGGCGCACCGCGCCCACGTCGGCCAGCACGGCCTCGATGAGGGGCGCCAGCTGCTCACCGTGCTTCATCGGCCGCTCCGAGAGACGCTCGGCCACCACCCGCTCCCCGTCATGCAGGGCGACGGTGACCAGGGGGGTGGCGGTGTCGAAGGCGAGCAGCACGCAGCCGAGGCTACCCGGCAGCCACGCCGGAGCTCAGCCGCGCACCCAGCGCAGGCTGACCTCGCGCGGGTCGAGTCCCGGTGTGCCTGGCGCGACGTCGTCTGCGAGCGCCCGGGTGATGCGCACCTCGAGCCGGCGCTCGGCGAGCACCTCGGCCAGGCCCTCTCCCCACTCCACCACGGTCACCGCGTCCTCGAGCGAGGCGTCGAGATCCAGGTCGTCGAGCTCCTCGAGGCCACCGAGACGGTAGGCGTCGACGTGCACCAGGTCGGGCCCGCCCACCAGGGAGGGGTGCACCCGGGCGATCACGAAGGTCGGGGAGGTGACCCCGCCACGCACCCCCAGTCCCTCGGCGAGGCCCTGGGTGAAGGTGGTCTTGCCCGCCCCCAGCTCCCCGCTGAGGACGAGCAGGTCCCCCGCCTCCAGCAGCGACCCGACCCGCGCACCCAGGGCCTGCATCTGCTCCCCGTCCGCGACCTGGTGGCGGGCCGGCAGGTCGTCCCCGAGCTCGACGTACGGCGGCTCACCGCCGCGCACGGTGAAGCCGCGGGCCTGCCAGAAGGCCAGGGTGCCGGGAAGCTCGCTGCGCGCCAGCACGGCGATCTCCTGCTGGGCGACCCCGGCGGCCCGGGCCTCCGCGAGCAGCGCGGCCGCGACGCCGCGCCCCTGGGCACCCGGGACCACCCCGAACCGGCGGAGGAAGAGGGTGTGGTCCCGGGGGTCTAGGAGCAGGGCGCCGACCGGGCGCCCGTCGAGCCGGGCCAGCACCCCGCGCCCGCGTCGCAGCCGCTCGGCGAGGCTCTGCTCGGTCTCGGCCAGCGCATCGGCGGGCGGGTCGAGCGGGGGGCGCGCCGAGAAGGCGGCCCGCACCACCGCGTGCACCTCGGCCGCTGCCTCGGCTCCGACCCGCTCGACGCTCAGCCCGGGGACGATCCCGCTCACGTGTCCCGCTCCTGGGCGAGCACCGCGGCTCGCCCGAAGAGCTCGTCGAGCTCCTTGTTGACCTCGTCGTGGCGCTCGAGGATCACCATGTGGCCGGCGCCCTCCGCCTCGAAGAGGTCGGAGCCCTGGATCCGCGCGTGCAGCTTGCGGCTGTGCCCGAGGCGGGTCATCCGGTCCTCGGTGCCGCAGATGATCGAGCAGGGGGCGCGCGAGAGGGTCTCCAGGTGCTCGAAGTGGTCCAGGCTGGCGAACGTCGGGTAGAAGTCGGCGACCACCTCGAAGGGCGTGCTGTCGATCATGCCGTAGACGAAGTCCACGTAGCTGCGAGGCACGTGGTCGCCGAAGGAGTAGCTGTCGATGATCACCTGGGCGACCCGGTGACCGGCGGACCGGACCCGGTCGACCACCAGGTGCCCGCGGTCCAGGACCCGCACCGCACGACCGACCGCGCGACCCCCGAGGCCGAGCGGCACCATGGGGAAGAGCACCCGCCCGGGGTCGAGCCCGCCGGCGGTGGTGGCGATCAGCGCGCTGCCCACGACCTTGTCACCGAAGAGCTCGGGGAACTGCTGGGCCATCGAGATGACGCTCATCCCGCCCATCGAGTGGCCCACCACGACGACCGGCCCGGGCGCGGTGGTCTCCACGACCCGCCGGAGGTCGCGTCCCAGCTGCTCCAGGTTGCAGTGCTCGCCGGCCGAGCGCCCCGAGCGGCCGTGGGAGCGCTGGTCGTAGAAGACCGTGCGGACCAGGCCGCGGTAGGCGGCGCGCTGGAAGTGCCAGGAGTCCAGGTTGAGGGTGAAGCCGTGGACGAAGACCACGGTCAGGTCGGGCTCGAGGCGGCTGGCGGGTTCGTCGACCTCGACGTGCAGGTCGACGCCGTCGTCGGCCACCACGCGCAGGCTCGGGGAGCGCAGCGAGCCGAGGGCGATCTCGTCGCCGGCCCCGCGACGGGCCATCAGCCGCTGCTGCCGGACCATCCGGGCGGCGCCGCCTGCCGCGGCCATGCCCAGGGCGCCTGCCGCGATCCCCCACGCCCTGCGGCCGACGCTCACGAGACCCCCTCGGCGCCGGGACGGCCGACGTGCCGGCGCGCCAGGCGGCCGCCCATCCGGGTGACCACCTCGTAGCTGATCGTGCCGATCGCCTCCGCCCACTCCTGCGCCGTGGGTTCACCCTCGGTGCCCGGCCCGAGCAGCACGAACGGCTCGCCCGCGGCGAGCGCCTCCCCGTCGAGGTCGACGAGCAGCTGGTCCATGCAGATCCGCCCGCGCAACGGGCGCCGCCGGCCGGCCACCCACACCTCGGCCCCGGGGCTGGCCGCCCGCGGCACGCCGTCGGCGTAGCCCACCGGCACCAGGCCCAGCGTGGTGTCCCGCTCGGCGACCCAGGTGTGCCCGTAGGAGACCCCGGCGCCCGCGGCGACCTCCTTGACCAGGGCGAGCCGGCCGCGGACCGTCATCGCGGGCACCAGACCCAGGTCGGGGAGCATCCGCCCGGTGTGGCCGGGGGCGGGGTCGAGGCCGTAGACGGCCAGGCCGCAGCGCACCAGGTCGTGGCGGGTGCCGGGATCGAGCAGGGCGGCGGCCGAGTTGGCGAGGTGCCGCACCTCGGGCTCCAGGCCCGCCTCCGCCGCGACGACCAGTGCCTCGGCGAAGACCGCCCGCTGAGCGGCGTTGGCCGGGTGCTCGGGCTCGTCGCTGGCCACCAGGTGCGACCAGATCCCGGTCACCCGGACCCGTCCGGCCAGCTCCTGCTCGCGCGCCGCCGCCACCAGCCGGGGCCACTCCACCGGCGTCGCCCCACCCCGGTGGAGGCCGGTGTCGATCTTGAGCTGCACCCGGGCGGCGCGGCCGACCCGCGCCGCGGCCGCGGCGATCTCCTCCAGCTGGGCCACGGAGTACGCCGTGAGGTCGACGGTCGCGGCCACCAGGTCGTCGTACTCCTCCCCCGGCACGGCGAGCCAGCACAGCAGGGGTCCTTCGTCGCCCGCCGCCCTCAGCGCCCTGGCCTCGTCGAGGGTCGCCACGCCCAGCCAGTCGGCGCCGGCCCGGCGCGCGGTCCGGGCGACCTCGAGCATCCCGTGCCCGTAGCCGTCGGCCTTGACCACCGCCATGAACGCCGCGGGGGCCACCTGGCGCCGCAGCAGGGTGACGTTGTGCGCGATGGCCCCGAGGTCGACGACGATCTCGGCACGCGCCGGGGCCGTCGGCTCAATCATGTCTGCGATTCTCCCACCCCGCTCGCAACGCCCGACACGACCCGCGGCACCGCGTGTGCGACGTCACTGGCCCGCAGCGGTCCGCCGGCCGAGGCGAGCTCCGCGGCCGCCCCGTGGAGCCAGGCGCCGACCGAGGCGGCGTCGAAGGGGTCCAGACCAGTGGCCAGCAGGGCTGCCACCACCCCGGTCAGCACGTCCCCCGCCCCGGCGGTGGCCAGCCACGGGGTGCCGGTGGTGTTGGTGCGCACCCGCCCCCCGGGCTCGGCCACCAGGGTCCGCCGGCCCTTGAGCAGCACCGTGGCACCCCAGCGGTCGGCAGCCTCGCGGACGTGTCGCAGCGGCGCCGCCTCCACCGGCTCCCGCCCGACCCCGAGCATCCGCGCCAGCTCGCCGGCGTGCGGGGTGAGCACCAGCCGGCCGCGCAGTGCGGGCGCCACGACGCCGGGCAGGTGGGCGAGGGCGTCAGCATCGACGACGACGGGCACGGCGTCCTCGGCTGCCTCCTCCAGGGTCGCGGTGAGCGCGGCGGCCGCCTCGTCGCCGCCCCCGGAGCCCACGCACCAGGCCTGCACCCGGCCGGCACCCACCACCTCGGGGAACGCGTCGCGGACCCGGTCGGCCACCGCGGCAGGGCCGACGTACCGCACCATCCCGGCCAGCCCGGAGGCCGCGCCGGCGACGCAGAGCAGGGCGGCGCCCGGGTAGGCGGCGGAGCCGGCCCGCACCCCGACCACGCCGCGGGTGTACTTGTGCGCGTGCGGGCCCGGGAGGCGGAGCAGCCGGGCCACGTCGACCGCCTCGAGCTCCTCGAGGGCCGGCGGGGGCAGGTCGAGCCCGAGTCCGACCAGCCGGACCGACCCGCAGGCCGAGGCAGCGGGGTCCACGAGGTGGGCCGGCTTGTGGGTGCCGAAGGTGACGGTGAGGTCGGCGCGCACGTGGGAGCCGGGCGTCTCGCCGGTGTCGACGTCGACGCCCGACGGGACGTCGACCGCGACGACCGGGACGCCGGCGAGCAGGCCCAGCACCGTCTCGGCCTCCCCCCGCAGGCCGGGCCGCCCCCCGATGCCCACGATCCCGTCGACGACCACGTCCACCTCGTCGCCGCGGGCGACCAGGACGGCCAGCTCCGCCGGCTCGAGCAGGCGGCCACCGGCGCCGCGGAGCGCGGCGAGCCCGGTGGGATGGACCCGCTCCGCCAACGGCACCGCCCAGACCTGCGCCCCGCGCCGGGCCAGGGCCGCCCCGGCCCACAGCGCGTCGCCGCCGTTGTCGCCCGGCCCCACGAGCAGCACCAGCCGGCGCCCGTAGGCGCCGCCGAGGAACTGGGTCACCGCCGCCGCCAGCCCGGCCGCGGCGCGCGCCATCAGGGCCCCCTCGGGGAGCGCGGCGAGGCGGTCCGCCTCGGCGGCCCGGACGTCGGCGACCGGGTGAGCCCCGCGCATCTCAGCCCTCCAGCACGACGACGGCCGAGGCGATCCCGGCGTCGTGGGAGAGCGAGACGTGGATCCGGTCCACCCCGAGCTCGGCGGCGCGCTTCGCGACGGTGCCCCGGATCTCGAAGCGCGGCCGACCGGTCTCCTCCGAGACGATCTCGGCGTCGTGCCACGCCATCCCCACCGGCGCGCCCAGCGCCTTGGCCAGGGCCTCCTTGGCGGCGAAGCGGGCAGCCAGCGAGGCCGGGGGCCGGGTCGCCTCTCCCGCGGTGAAGAGCCGGTCGCGCAGACCGGGGGTGCGCTGCAGCGAGGCCTCGAACCGCGCCACGTCGGCGACGTCGATGCCCACCCCGATCACGGCCACGACAGCGCCTACTCGACCGTGACGGACTTGGCCAGGTTGCGGGGCTGGTCCACGTCGTGGCCCATCACCGTGGCGAGCTCGCAGGCGAAGAGCTGGAGCGGCACCACCGCGACCAGCGGCTGGAGCAGCACCGGGACCCGGGGCAGCCTGATCAGCTCGTCGGCGTACGGCGTGATCGACTCGTCGCCCTCCTCGGCCAGGCAGATCGTCCGGGCCCCCCGCGCGCGCACCTCCTGGATCCCGCTCAGCATCTTGTCGTGCAGCTGGTCGCGACCCCGGGGCGGCACGATGCACAGCACCGGGAGCCCCTCCTCGATCAGGGCGATGGGGCCGTGCTTCAGCTCGCCGGCGGCGAACCCCTCGGCGTGGATGTAGGCCAGCTCCTTGAGCTTCAGCGCCCCCTCCAGGGCCACCGGGTAGCCGGCGTGGCGCCCCAGGAAGAGCACGGAGCGGGTGTCGACGTGGTCGCGCGCCAGCGCGTAGACCTGCTCGTGCAGGTCGAGCACGGTCTGGATGTGCGTCGGCATCTCGTCCAGCTGGTCGAGCACCTCGCCGATCTCGTCGCCGTACCGGGTGCCCTTCACCTGCGCGAGGTAGAGGGCCAGCAGGTAGCAGGCGATGAGCTGGGTCAGGTAGCCCTTGGTGGAGGCCACCCCGATCTCCGGGCCGGCGTGGGTGTAGATGACGCCGTCGGACTCGCGCGGGATGGTGGAGCCGTTGGTGTTGCAGATCGCCAGCACCTTGGAGCGCTGCACCCGCGCGTGCCGGATCGCCTGCAGGGTGTCGGCGGTCTCGCCGGACTGGCTGATCGCGACCACCAGGGTGGAGTGGGTCAGGATCGGGTCGCGGTAGCGGAACTCGCTGGCCAGCTCGACCTCGACCGGGATCCGGGTCCAGTGCTCGATGGCGTACTTGGCCACCATGCCGGCGTAGAAGGACGTGCCGGCCGCGATGACGATGATCTTGTCGATCTCGCGCAGCTCGTCGTCGGAGAGGCGCATCTCGTCGAGCTGGAGCAGCCCGTCGACGTCGCGTCGGCCCAGCAGCGAGTCGGCGACCGCACGGGGCTGCTCGAAGATCTCCTTGCGCATGAACCAGTCGTGACCGTCCTTCTCGGCGGCCGTCAGGTCCCAGTCGACGTGGTACTGGACGCCCTCGGCGGGACTGCCGTCGAAGCCGGTCACCTGCACGCCGTCGCGGGTGATCGTGACGACCTGGTCCTGACCGAGCTCGAGCGCCTCCCGGGTGTGCTCGATGAAGGCCGCGACGTCGGAGCCGAGGAAGTTCTCGCCCTCGCCCAGGCCCACCACCAACGGGGAGTTGCGCCGCGCGGCCACCACCCGGTCGGGGTCCTGGCCGTCAAGCGCCACCAGGGTGAAGGCCCCCTCCAGGCGGCCACAGACCCGCTGCATGGCCGTGGTCAGGTCCTGGCCCGCCACCACCTCGAGCTCGAGCAGGTGGGCGACGATCTCGGTGTCGGTCTCCGAGAGCATCTCGTGGCCGGCCGCCTCCAGCTCGGTGCGCAGCTGGGCGAAGTTCTCGATGATCCCGTTGTGCACGACCGCGAGCCGGCCGGTCCGGCCCAGGTGCGGGTGGGCGTTCGGGTCGTTGGGCGCGCCGTGGGTGGCCCACCGGGTGTGCCCGATGCCGGTCGTCGAGGACGGCAACGGGCTCTCCTCGAGCGCCTTCTCCAGGTTGACCAGCTTGCCCGCCTTCTTGGCCCAGGCCACCGTCCCCTGGTCGACCAGGGCGATCCCCGCGGAGTCGTAACCGCGGTACTCGAGCCGGCGAAGGCCCTCGATCACCACGTCCTGAGCCTGACGGGTACCGACGTACCCCACGATTCCGCACATGGCCGGTGAGTCTAGTGCGCGCACCCTTTGCAACAATGCCGACCATGTCTGTGACCGGCGACGAGTCCTCGCCGTACGTCGAGCTCGATCGCGCCGCGTGGGCGTCGCTGGCACCGGCGGCAGACAACCCGCTCATGCCCGAGGAGATCGACCGGCTCCGAGGCCTGGGCGACTCCCTCGACCTCGGCGAGGTCGAGCAGGTCTACCTGCCGCTCTCGCGCCTGCTCTCGATGTACGTGGAGAGCGCCGGACGGCTGCACCGCAAGCAGGAGGCGTTCCTGCACCGCCGCCACCCTCCCCGGACCCCCTTCGTGATCGGCATCGCGGGCTCCGTGGCGGTCGGGAAGTCGACCACGGCCCGGGTGCTGCAGCAGATGCTGGCGCACTGGCCGGAGCACCCGAACGTGGCGCTGGTGACCACCGACGGCTTCCTGCTCCCCAACGCCGAGCTCGAGCGCCGCGGTCTGCTGCAGCGCAAGGGGTTCCCCGAGTCCTACGACCGGCGGGCGCTGCTGAAGTTCGTGGTGGACATCAAGTCCGGCCGCGACGAGGTGGAGGCGCCGACCTACTCCCACCTGGTCTACGACGTGATCCCGGGCGAGAAGGTCGTGGTCAAGCGACCCGACATCGTGATCGTCGAGGGCCTCAACGTGCTCCAGCCGGCCCGGGTCCGCGACGACGGCCGCACCGGACTCGCGGTCAGCGACTTCTTCGACTTCAGCGTCTACGTGGACGCCGCCACCTCCGACATCCGGCGCTGGTACGTCGAGCGGTTCCTGCGGCTGCGCGAGACCGCCTTCCGCGATCCGGGCTCCTACTTCAGCAAGTACGCCTCGCTCACCCACGAGGAGGCCGAGGCCGAGGCGCGCCGGATCTGGGACACCATCAACGGCCCCAACCTCGACCGGAACGTGCTGCCCACCCGCAGCCGGGCCACCCTGGTGCTGCGCAAGGACGTCGACCACTCCGTGCGCTACGTGCGGCTCCGCAAGCTCTGAACCGCCGGCCACAGCAGCACCGCGACCGCCGGCAAGATCGCCACGGCGAAGGCCACCCCGCCGTCCACGCCGCTGGCCGCGTTGACCGCCGCGTACAGCAGCACCGCCAGCGCCGCCAGTACCGGCACCGCGCCCGCGGCGTGCACGAGGAGGCGCCGGGGCTGCCCGTCGGGGACCAGGCTGCCCACGACCGCCAGGAGGACCACCAGCGCCAGCACCGGCAGGCCGAAGAACGACGCGAGCATGGTCGCCGCGAAGCCGTAGCCGAAGGTCTCGGTGGTGTCCTCCAGGGCCCAGGAGTCGACGCGCCAGCCCGCCAGCACGAAGAGGCCGATCCCGGCGGCCGTGCAGAGCACGGGGAGCCAGCACTCCGCCCGCCCGGTGCTCGGACGGGTGCTGCCGGTGGGTGCGGGCTGGCTCATGCGCCCCACCCTCCACCGGCCGGACGGCGGGCGCATCCGCCGCCGTACTCAGCCCCCGCCCACGGCGAGGGTCAGCGGGCGAGCTGGCGGCGGACGACCTCGGCGAGCCGCTGGGCGACCTGCTCGGCCTCGTCGGCGGAGGGGGCCTCGACCATGACCCGCACCAGCGCCTCGGTGCCCGAGGGGCGGAGCAGGACCCGGCCCCGGTCGCCGAGGAGTGCCTCCTCCTCCGCGATGGCGGCGGCGAGGACGGCGTCGTCGTCGGCGCGGGACTTGTCGACGTCGGGCACGTTGACCAGCACCTGCGGCAGGCGGACCATCACCGCGGCGAGGTTGGCCAGGGAGCGGCCGGTGCTGGCCATCCGCTCCATCACGTGCAGCGCGGTGAGGATGCCGTCGCCGGTGGTCGCGTGGTCGCTGAGGATCACGTGACCGGACTGCTCGCCGCCGAGGGTGTAGCCGGAGACCTTCATCGCCTCCAGGACGTAGCGGTCGCCGACCTTGGTCTGGCGCACCCCGATCCCGTTGTCGCGCATGGCCTGGACGAAGCCCAGGTTGCTCATCACGGTGGCCACGACCGTGTCGCGGGCCAGCAGGCCTCGCTCGCGCATCGCCAGCGCCAGGATGGCGAGGAGCTGGTCGCCGTCGACGACGTTGCCCTCGTGGTCGACGGCCAGGCAGCGGTCGGAGTCGCCGTCGAGCGCGAACCCGGCGTCGGCGCCGTGCTGGACCACGGCAGCCTGCAGCGACTCCAGGTGGGTCGAGCCGCACTGGTCGTTGATGTTGGTGCCGTCGGGATCGGCGTGGATGGCGATCACCTTGGCTCCGGCCGCCTCCAGCGCCCGAGGGCCGGCGGCGAAGGCCGCCCCCTCGGCGCAGTCGAGGACGACGGTGAGCCCCTCCAGGGGGTTCTCCAGGGTGCTCACCAGGTGGGTGGCGTACTCCTCCACGGCGGTCTCGTGGATCCGCACGCGGCCGACGCCGGCGCCGGTGGGGCGGGTCCAGGACTCGCCCATCCGCTGCTCGATGGCCACCTCGATGGCGTCGTCGAGCTTGTTGCCGCCTCGGGCCAGGAACTTGATGCCGTTGTCGGGCATCGGGTTGTGGGAGGCCGACAGCATGACGCCGAGATCGGCACCGAGGGCGGAGGTCAGGTAGGCGACGCCCGGGGTCGGCAGGACGCCGAGCAGCAGCACGTCGACGCCTGCCGAGGCGAGCCCGGCCACGACGGCCGCCTCGAGGAACTGCCCGGAGATCCGGGTGTCCCGGCCCACCACCGCCAGGGGTCGCGCGGCGTCGTCGCCCTCGAACTGCTTCAGCTCGACGAGGACGTGCGCCGCGGACACCGAGAGGTCCAGGGCCAGCTCAGCGGTCAGTTGACCGTTGGCCAGGCCCCGGACCCCGTCGGTGCCGAAGAGTCGCTTCGAGGGAGACTCCACAGGCAGCGATCAGCGCTTGCTGAACTGCGGTGCCTTGCGGGCCTTCTTGAGACCGGCCTTCTTGCGCTCGATGACACGGGCGTCGCGGGTCAGCAGCCCGGCCTTCTTGAGCGACGGGCGGTTGGTCTCCTCGTCGATCTCGTTGAGGCAGCGGGCCACGCCGAGGCGGAGCGCGCCGGCCTGGCCGGTGATGCCACCGCCGTGGATCCGGGCGATGACGTCGAAGCGGCCCTCGAGCTGCAGGTTGGTGAAGGGCTCGTTGACGACCTGCTGGTGCAGCTTGTTGGGGAAGTAGGAGTCCAGGGTGCGGCCGTTGACGGTCCACTCCCCCGTGCCGGGCACGATGCGGACGCGGGCCACGGCCTCCTTGCGCCGGCCGGTGGCCTGCGCGGGGGCGATGGTCGCGGGACGCAGCGGCGCGTCGGCCGATGGGGCCGACTCGGAGCTGTAGGCGACGCCCTGCTCGTTGGTCTCGAAGGTCTCCTCGACCTCGGTCGGGTTGTTCTCGGTGGTCTCAGCCACGGTAATTCCTCACTCGTCCTTGAAAATTACTGGGAGACCTGGGTGATCTCGAACGGCTTGGCCTGCTGGGCCACGTGCGGGTGGTCGGGACCCGCGTAGACCTTCAGCTTCTTCAGGATCTGGCGGCCGAGCCGGTTCTTGGGGAGCATGCCCCAGACCGCGTTCTCGATCGCCTTGCGGGCGTCCTTCTCCAGCAGCTCGCCGAACGGCGTGGCGGAGAGACCGCCCGGGTAGCCGGAGTGGCGGTAGGCCATCTTGGTGACCTTCTTGTTGCCGGACAGGGCCACCTTGCTCGCGTTGACGATGATGACGAAGTCACCCATGTCCATGTGCGGCGCGAAGGTGGGCTTGTGCTTGCCCCGCAGGAGGTTGGCGGTCTGGACGGCGAGGCGTCCCAGGACCACGTCAGTGGCATCGATGACGAGCCACTCGCGCTGGATGTCAGCGGGCTTCGGGCTGTACGTACGCACGGCGAGAACCTTCTCGTTCGTAGGTCCGACCAGGAGGCGTCCTGGGCGGTGGTGGAGCCGCGGCTTCTGACGAACACTGCCCGGCTTGCCACCTGGTGTGCACGGTGGGCTGTCCGGGTCTGCACCAGGGCCTGTCGGGACGGGTCCGGGCGCGGCAGGAGTCGCGACGAGCGAGTCTACGCAGGGTGGGCACCGGCGACAAATCCGGTGGCCCGGCAGCCACGCCGGCGCTCAGCCGGCGGACCCCCGGCTTACCGCGGCGAGGGTCCGAGGACTAGGTTGGACAGGACCTACGACGTGAACAATACGTGCTAAGGAGCCGACGTGACCGACGCACCGGCCACCGATGCCCCGGCCACCGCCGGCGCATCCAACGAGTCCCTCACCGTGCGCGACAACCGCACCGGTGCGGAGTACGACCTCGCGATCACCGACAACACCATCCGCGCCGCCGACCTGGGCCAGATCCGTCTCCGGGACGACCAGCCCGGGCTCGCCACCTACGACCCCGGGTTCGTCAACACCGCCTCGTGCCGCAGCGCGGTGACCTTCATCGACGGCGACAAGGGGATCCTGGAGTACCGCGGCTACCCGATCGAGCAGCTGGCCGAGAAGTCCAGCTTCCTCGAGGTGGCCTACCTCCTCATCCACGGCGAGCTCCCGACCCAGGACCAGCACGAGAACTGGGTCCACGAGATCACCTACCACACGTTCGTGCACGAGAACGTGAAGTCGTTCATGGAGGGCTTCCGCTACGACGCCCACCCCATGGGCATGCTGATGGCCTCCGTCGGGGCGCTCTCCACCTTCTACCCGGACGCGCGCAACATCGCCGACGCCGACAACCGGCACATGCAGATCGTCCGGATGATCGCCAAGATGCCGACCCTGGGGGCCTGGTCCTTCCGGCACGCCCAGGGCAAGCCGTTCATCTACCCGGACAACGACCTGAGCTACACCGCGAACTTCCTCTCCATGCTCTTCAAGATGAGCGAGAAGAGCTTCGCGGCCGACGAGCGCCTGGTGAAGGCGCTGGACACGCTCTTCATCCTGCACGCCGACCACGAGCAGAACGCGTCCACCAACGCGGTGCGTTCGGTGGGCTCGACGCAGGTCGACCCCTACTCGGCGGTCTCCGCCGGTGTGGGCGCCCTCTTCGGCCCGCTGCACGGCGGGGCCAACGAGGCGGTGCTGCGGATGCTGCGCCGGATCGGCACCAAGGAGAACATCCCCGACTTCATCGCCGGGGTGAAGAACGGCGACGAGAAGCTGATGGGCTTCGGCCACCGGGTCTACAAGAACTACGACCCCCGCGCCAAGATCATCAAGAAGTCCGCCGAGGACGTCTTCGAGGTGACCGGGACCAACCCGCTCCTCGACATCGCGCTGGAGCTGGAGAAGATCGCGCTCGAGGACGAGTACTTCGTCAAGCGCAAGCTCTACCCCAACGTGGACTTCTACTCCGGCCTCATCTACGAGGCCTTCCAGTTCCCGCCGGAGATGTTCACCGTGCTCTTCGCCATCGGCCGGACGCCGGGGTGGCTGGCCCAGTGGCTCGAGCTGGTCCAGGACAAGGAGCAGAAGATCGCGCGCCCCAAGCAGATCTACACCGGAGACCGGGGCCTGACCTACGCCCCGCCCTCGGAGCGCTGGGCCTGACGGCGCACACGGCACGGTCTTCACGGCGTTGAGGCCGGGATGAGCGAAAGTGACCTGATTGCGGTCACACCCTTCGCTCAGCCCGGTCTCAGCGCCTTTTAGGGATTCCGGGGCAGAGTGGAGGCATGACTGAGACACCGCCCCCCAGCTTCTACGGCAGCGGCCCGGATCCCGACCGGGAGTCCCGGGCTGCGCAGCAACCGAACCCGTCCCCCTACGGCACGCACGACACCCGGCCGATCCCACCGACACCGTCGGCGGAGCCAGGCGACTCCCGCCGCGGCAACGGCGGCCTGGTCGCCGGCCTGCTGGCCGGATCGCTGCTGGTCGGCGGCCTCGCCGGCGTCGGCGGCGCCGCCATCTACGAGGAGTGGCTCGCCGACGACTCACCCTCGGCGGTGAGCCGGGAGGAGTCCTCCGCACCCGTCATCGACCAGGGCACCCCCGAGGCGGGCGCCAGGACGGTCGAGGCGGTGGCCGACAAGGTGCTGCCGTCGGTGGTGCGCATCGACGTGGCCGGCGCCCAGGGGTCCGGCTCCGGCAGCGGCATCGTGCTGACCGAGGACGGGCAGATCCTCACCAACGAGCACGTCATCGCCGCGGCGGCCGACGGCCGCGGCCGGCTCACCGTCACGTTCGACGACGGGACCCGCGCGGAGGCCGAGGTGCTCGGTGCGGACAAGCTCACCGACACCGCGCTGATCCAGGCCGAGGACGTCTCCGGCCTGGTCCCCGCGACGATCGGCAGCTCCGCCGACCTGCGGGTGGGCCAGGAGGTCGTCGCCGTCGGGGCGCCCTTCGGCCTCGACGCGACCGTCACCAGCGGCATCGTGAGCGCGCTGGACCGCCCGGTCAACGTCGCCTCCGACGAGCAGGGCAACAGCACCACCTACCCGGCCATCCAGACCGACGCGGCGATCAACCCCGGCAACAGCGGCGGTCCCCTGGTCGACATGAACGGCAACGTCGTCGGCATCAACTCCTCGATCCGCACGGCCTCCTCCGGGCTCGGCGGCCAGGGCGGCTCGATCGGGCTCGGCTTCGCCATCCCGATCGACGAGATCGAGCCGCTCATCGAGCAGATGGCGGCCGGTGAGACCCCCACCCACGCTCGGATGGGCGTGCAGGTCAGCGACGCCCCCGACGAGGACGCGGCCAGCACCCTGGGCGCCCTGGTCGCGGAGGTCACCCCCCGCTCCAGCGCGGACGAGGCCGGCATCGAGGAGGGCGACGTGATCACCCAGGTGGACGAGGAGAAGATCGACGGCTCCGACGACCTGGTGGCCACGGTCCGCACCTACCGCCCCGGCGACGAGGTCGAGGTGACCCTGGTGCGCGACGGCGAGGAGCAGACGGTCACCCTCACCCTGGACGCGAACACCGACTAGAGGCGCGGGTCGACGGGTGGCCCGGACGCGCGGCGGAGTCAGCGCGTCCGGGCCACCCGTCCCTCGTCCCAGACCGGGCCGTCGGACTCGTAGACCTCACCGTCGGCGCCGTAGACCAGGAACCGGTCGAAGCCGCGGGCGAACCACCGGTCGTGGGTGACCGCGAGCACCGTGCCGTCGAACGACTCCAGCCCGGCCTCCAGCGCCTCGGCGGACTGCACGTCGAGGTTGTCGGTGGGCTCGTCGAGCAGCAGCAGGGTCGCCCCCGAGAGCTCCAGGAGCAGGATCTGGAAGCGCGCCTGCTGCCCGCCGCTGAGCGACTCGAAGCGCTGCTCGGCCGACCCGGCCAGCTCGTAGCGGTCGAGCACCCGGCTGGCCTGCTCACGACCCATCCCCTGCCGTCCGGTGCCGTCCGGCCGGGCGTCGCCGCGGTGCAGCACCTCCAGCAGGGTGCGGCCCTCCAGCTCGGGATGGTCGTGGGTCTGCACGAACCAGCCCGGACGCACCCGCGCCCCCAGCCGCGCACGACCGGTGTGCGCCACCGGCGCGGGACGCACGTCCCCCACCGGCAGGTGCTCGGGCTCCGGGTCGGTGCCACCCCCGGCCAGCAGGCGGAGGAAGTGCGACTTGCCGGACCCGTTGCTGCCCAGGACGGCGACCCGCTCGCCGTACCAGACCTCGAGGTCGAAGGGGCGCATCAGCCCACTGAGCTCCAGCTGCTCGCAGACCACCGCCCGCTTCCCGGTACGGCCTCCCTTGAGCCGCATCACCACCTGCTGCTCGCGCGGCTGCTCGGTCGGCGGACCCGCCTCCTCGAACCGGCGCAGCCGGGTCTGCGCGGCCTGGTAGCGGCTGGCCATGTCGGAGTTGTAGGCCGCCTTCTGCTTGTACATCAGCATCTGCGTCCGCAGCTTGGCGTGCTCCTCGTCCCACCGCTTGCGCAGCTCCTCGAAGCGCAGGAAGCGCTCCTCCCGCGCCTGGTGGTAGGTGCCGAAGCCGCCCGGGTGGGTCCAGACCTGGTTGCCCGCGTGCCCGAGCTCGACGGTGACGATCCGGGTGGCGGTATTGGCCAGCAGCTCGCGGTCGTGGCTGACGAAGAGGATCGTCTTGGGCGAGGTGCGGATCCGCTCCTCGAGCCAGGTCTTGCCGGGCACGTCGAGGTAGTTGTCGGGCTCGTCGAGGAGGAGCACCTGCTCCGGACCGGCCAGCAGGTACTCCAGCACCAGCCGCTTCTGCTCCCCACCCGAGAGCGTGCTCAGCCGGCGGTGCCGGGCACGGTCGAAGGGCACCCCCAGGGCCTTGACCGTGCAGACGTCCCAGATCACCTCCTGGTCGTAGCCTCCGGCGTCGGCGTAGTCGGACAGGGCGGTGGCGTAGCGCATCTGCGTCGCCTCGTCCTCGACGTCCATCAGGCGCAGCTCGCAGGCGTCGACGGCGGCCGCCGCGCGACGCACCCGCTCCGGAGCGACAGAGCGGAGGAGGTCGGCGACGGTATCGTCGGCCCCGCCATGACCGACGAACTGCCGCATCACCCCCAGGCCCCCGCTGCGGGTCACCACCCCGGCGTGCGGTGCCAGCTCCCCGGTGACCAGCCGCAGCAGGGTGGTCTTGCCTGCCCCGTTGGCGCCGACGAGGGCGACCTTGGCGCCGTCCCCGACCCGGAAGGAGACGTCGTCCAGCAGCACCCGACCGTCGGGCAGCTCGTACCTGACGCCTGCGACATCGACATGACCCATGCCCCGGATCATCCCCTACGCGGGCGGTTCGGATCACCTCGATTCCCGGCCGCCCGACCGATCTCGGGGTGTCCATCAGGGGGGCGCCGGAGGCGGCGCGACCCGCGATGCGGTCCACTTCTGTCATGACCGTTCAGCCCACGTCGATGCGCACCCGGGTGCGCCGGACCGCGGTGCGCCTCGCCGGCCGGCGCAGCGGCGGGATCGACATGTCCTCCCTGCGACGCGTCCCGCAGGCCTGGCGGTTCCCGCTCCAGCGCGACGAGCTGGACCCCGTCCCCGCCCTGACGGCGGCCCACGAGCAGGGCCCGGTCACCCGGCTGACCCGCCTGCTGGGCACCGACGTGTGGCTGGTGACCGGCCACGAGGCCGCCCGGACGGTGCTGGCCGACGCGGAGGCCTTCGGCAACGACGTGCGCTACCTCTTCGGACGGCAGGGCCGGAGCCCCGCCGAGCAGATCGGCGGGCTCGGGATGACCGATGCTCCCGAGCACACGCGCCTGCGGCGGGTGCTCACGCCCGAGTTCACCCGGCGCCGGCTGGCCCGGCTCGACGAGGCCGTGACCCGGGTGGTCGAGGAGTGCCTCGACGACATGGCGGCCCACGGTCCCGACGTCGACCTCGTCTCCAGGTTCGGCTTCGCCGTCCCGTTCCGGGTGATCTGTGAGCTGCTGGGCCTGCCCGAGGTCGACCGCGACGAGTTCCAGCGGCGGGGCAGCGCGCGGTTCGACCTCGCCTCGGGCGGGTCGCGCTCCTTCGACGCCGCGGCCGGGACCCGGCAGTTCCTCATCGACACGGTGGCCCGGGAGCGCCGCGCCCCCTTCCTGCCCGACGGCCTCCTCGCCTCGATCGTGGCCCAGCACGGCGACGAGCTCGACGACGTGGAGATCGGCGGCCTGGCCGACGGCGTCTTCATCGGGGGCTACGAGACGAGCGCCAGCATGCTCTCGCTGGGTGCCTACGTGCTGGCCCGCGACCCGGTCGCCCACGAGCTGATCCGCACCGGCACGGCCGCCCAGGTCGACGCGGTCGTGGAGGAGCTGCTCCGCTACATCTGTCCCGTGCAGCTGGCCTTCCCCCGGTTCGTCCGCCAGGCGGTCACGGTCGGCGGCGTGCGGATGACCGAGGGCGACCTGGTGGTCGTCTCGCTCTCCGGCGCCGGGCGGGACCCGGGTCACCGCCCGACCGCCGCCTCCTTCGACCCCCTCGCGCCGCCCGGAGGGCAGCTCGCCTTCGGCCACGGGCTGCACCGCTGCGTGGGCGCCGAGCTGGCGCGGATGGAGATGCGCACCGGGCTGGTGGCCCTGACCCGGCGCTTCCCCGACCTGCGGGTGCTTGCCTCGGCCGAGGAGCTGCGGTTCACCGAGCTCTCCATCGTCTACGGCGTCGAGAGCCTCCCGGTGCGCCTGGCCTGATTGGGCAGCGCGCCCATGGTCCTGTGTGGGGCGCCCAGCCATGATGGGGGCCCACACACGAGAGGGGTCGCGATGCGGCTGGAGCTGTCCGCCGAGGACCAGGCGTTCCGTGAGGAGATGGCCGCGGCCTTCGTCCGCGAGGTGCCCGAGGAGATCCGGACCGCGGTCCTGGACGGCCGCGAGGTGACCGCGGAGATGATCCGGGTGAGCCAGCGTGCCCTCAACGCCGCCGGCCTCGCCGTGCCGCACTGGCCGCGGGAGTGGGGCGGCCGGGACTGGACCGAGCTGCAGCGCCACCTGTGGCACGAGGAGATGGTCCGGGCCGGCGTCCCCTTGCCGCTGCCGTTCAACACCTCGATGATCGGGCCGGTGCTGGCGCAGTTCGCCTCGGCGGAGATGAAGGAGCGCTTCCTCCCGGCGACCGCCAACCTCGACATCTGGTGGTCCCAGGGCTTCTCCGAGCCCGACGCCGGCTCCGACCTGGCCGGGCTGCGCACCACCGCGGTCCGGGACGGCGCGGACTGGGTGGTCAACGGCCAGAAGACGTGGACCACGCTGGGCCAGTACGGCGACTGGATCTTCACCCTGGTGCGCACCGACCCGGAGGTGAAGAAGCAGCAGGGCATCTCGATGCTGCTCATCGACATGACCACGCCCGGGGTCGAGGTCCGCCCGATCGAGCTGATCGACGGCGGCCACGAGGTCAACGAGGTCTGGTTCACCGACGTGCGGGTGCCGGGCGAGAACCTCGTCGGCGAGGTCAACCAGGGCTGGACGATGGCCAAGTTCCTGCTCGGCAACGAGCGGGTGGGCGTCGCGCCGGTGGCCGCGGTCAAGCGGATGCTGGCGAGCGCCAAGGCGCGTGCCGGCGAGCGCCTGGAGGACCCGCTGACCCGGGCCCGGTTCGCGGAGCTGGAGAACGAGCTGCTCGCGCTGGAGCTGACCGCCCTGCGGGTGGTGGCCCACTCCGCCGACGGCGCCCCGCACCCGGCCAGCTCGGTGCTGAAGCTCCGCGGCACCGAGCTCCAGCAGGCGGTGAGCGAGCTGATGGTCGACCTCGCCGGTCCGGCCGCGCTGGTCTCCGCCACCGCCGGGGGCACCGACGCGCCCCGCTGGGCCGGACGCGCCGCGCCGGTCTACCTCAACTACCGCAAGGCCTCGATCTACGGCGGGTCCAACGAGATCCAGCGCCAGATCATCGCCCGCACCATCCTCGGACTGTAGGGAGCAGCAGATGGACTTCACCCACGACGAGGAGCAGGTCGCGCTGCGTGACGCGGTGCGGGCCCTCCTCAGCCGGAAGTACGCCGACTTCGAGGAGCGTCGCCGCTCGGTGCGCGGCGACCTCGGCTTCGACGAGACGGTCTGGAAGCAGCTCGCCGAGATGGGCGTCCTCGGGCTCCCCTTCGCCGAGCAGGACGGCGGCATGGGGGCCGGGCCGGTCGAGGTCGGCCTGGTCGCCGCCGAGCTGGGCCGGGTGCTGGCACCCGAGCCGTTCCTCGCCTCGGTGGTGCTGGGCGGCGGCGCGGTGGCCGCGGCCGGCACCCCCGAGCAGCGGGCCGAGCTGCTGGGTCCGCTGGCGGCGGGAGAGCTGCGGCTGGCACTCGCCCACCTCGACGGCGCCACCCCGGTCACGGCCGAGCGGGCCCCGGACGGGCAGCACGACGGCTGGACGCTGACCGGGACCAAGGAGCCGGTGCTCGGCGGTGACGCCGACCGGCTGGTGGTGACCGCCGCCCTGCCCGGCGGCGGGACGGGGCTCTTCCTGGTCGACGGGGAGGCGTGCGAGCGCACGACCTGGCCGGCGTTCGACGGCTCCCGGGTCTCCCGCGCAGCCTTCTCCGCGACCCCGGCCACCCCGCTGGGCGAGCCGGGCGCCGACGCGTCGGCGCAGCTCACCGCGGTCCTCGACCAGGGCCGGATCGCGGCCTGCCACGAGGCCCTGGGCGGGATGGAGGTGGCGCTGCAGACCACCACGGCCTACCTCAAGAGCCGCAAGCAGTTCGGGGTGCCGCTCAACACCTTCCAGGCGCTCAACTTCCGGGCCGCCGACATGTACGTCTCCCTGGAGCTGACCCGCAGCATCGTGGCCTGGGCGACGATGGTGGTGGCCGAGGGTGACCCGGCGCTGGCCCACGAGGCCGTCGCGCGCGCCGCCCTGCAGACCAGCCGGGCCGGGCGTCACGTCGGCCAGGAGGCGATCCAGCTGCACGGGGGGATCGCGATGACCGCGGAGTACCTGGTCGGCAACATCACCAGCCACCTCACCGCGCTCGACCACCTGCTCGGCGACGGTCAGCAGCACCTCACCGCGCTGGCCGCCGGGGTCGACGGCTACCCCGGCCTGGACCCGCTGGCCCCGACCATGCGCAGCGCCAGCTCGCGGTAGTGGTCGGCGACCTGGTCGGGACTCAGTCCGCCGTCGGCGCGGTACCACCGGGAGACGTCGATGCCCAGTGAGAGCAGGGCGGCACCGGTGACGGTCGGGTCGTCGGTGTGGAAGACCCCGGCCCGCACGCCCCGGACGACCAGGTCGCGGACCAGGGCGTCCATGGCGTGCCGGAGTCCGTCGATCTCGGCGCGGTGCTCGGGCGACAGCGCGGCCAGCTCGTAGTTCACGATCCGTCCCTCGGTGTGGTGCACCGCGTGGTGACGGACGAAGTCGTGGACCAGGGCGGCCAGCTGGCCGGCCGGGTCGTCGGCGGCGGCCAGCGCCTCCTCGCAGACCGCCAGCGCGGCGCGGTGGCCGGCGAGCGAGATCTCGTGGAGCAGCTCCTCCTTGGAACGGTGGTGCACGTAGAGCGCCGCCGGGCTCATCCCCGCCGCGGCGGCGATGTCGCGCGTCGTCGTGCCGTGGAAGCCGCGGGCCGCGAACGCCTGGACGGCCGCCTCGAGCAGCCGGGTCCGGGTGTCGGTGACGATTTCCCCGGTCTGGTTGTTGACGTCCTCTGCCATGCGAGAGAGAGTAAGCGAGCGCTTAGTCAGGTGACAATCGCCTGACCACGGACCAGCAGGAGAAGACGTGCACGGACTCATCGGCAAGGTCGCCATCGTCACCGGAGCAAGCCGCGGCATCGGGCTCGGGGTCGCGGAGCGGCTCGTCGCGGAGGGCGCCCGGGTCTGCGTCACCGCGCGCAAGCCCGAGGCCCTGGAGGAGGCGGTCAAGGCCCTCGGCGGTCCCGAGAAGGCGATCGCCGTCGCCGGCAACGCCGCCGACCCGGTGCACCGCGCCGACGCCGTGGCGAAGACGCTCGAGGTCTTCGGCAGCGTCGACCTGCTGGTCAACAACACCGGCATCAACCCGGCGTACGGCCCGCTGGTCGAGCTCGACCTCGACGCGGCCCGCAAGATCCTCGACACCAACGTCGTCGCCGCACTGGGCTGGGTCCAGGAGGTCTACCGCGCCTGGATGGGCGAGCACGGCGGCTCCATCGTCAACATCGCCTCGGTCGCCGGCACCAAGCCGGCCCCCGGCATCTCGATGTACGGCGCCAGCAAGGCCACCCTGATCAGCCTCACCGAGTCGCTCGCCGTGGAGCTCGGCCCCACGATCCGGGTCAACGCCGTGGCCCCGGCCGTGGTGAAGACCCGCTTCGCCGGCGCCCTCTACGAGGGCCGGGAGGAGGAGGTCGCCTCCGCCTACCCGCTCAAGCGGCTCGGGGTGCCCGACGACATCGGCAGCGTCGTCGCCTTCCTCCTCTCCGACGAGGCGGGCTGGCTCACCGGCCAGAACCTGGTCATCGACGGCGGGCTCACCCTGACCGGCGGCGTCTGATGACCACGGTCCTGGAGGGGGCGGGAGCGGTCGTCACCGGCGCCGGCCACGGGATCGGCCGCGCCCTGGCCCGGCGGCTGGCCGCCGAGGGCGCCCGGGTGGTCGTCAACGACCTCGACGCCGACGCCGCCCAGGAGGTGGCCGACGAGATCGGTGCCAGCGCGGTCCCCGGTGACTGTGCGTCCGTCGACGGGGTCGCCCACCTGGTCCGCCGCGCCGGCGAGGCGCTGGGCCGCATCGACGTCTTCATGGCCAACGCCGGCATCGACTCCGGCCACGAGACCGGCCTCGACAGCCTCCAGGCCGACGAGGAGGTCTGGGAGCGGATGCTCCAGGTCAACACCATGGCCCACGTCCGAGCCGCGCGCACGCTGGTGCCGGGCTGGCTGGCCGACGGCCGCGGCGGCCGCTTCGTGGTGACCGCCTCGGCGGCCGGCCTGCTCACCATGCTGGGCAGCGCGCCCTACTCGGTGACCAAGCACGCCGCGGTCGGCTTCGCGGAGTGGCTCTCGGCCACCTACGGCCACCGCGGCGTCACGGTCCAGGCGATCTGCCCCCAGGGCGTCCAGACCCGGATGCTCGAGCAGTCCGGCCCGCTCAAGGACCTGCTCACCCGCGACGTGGCGCTGACCCCGGAGCAGGTCGCCGACACCTGGGTGGAGTCCCTGGCCGACGACCGGTTCCTGGTGCTCCCCCACCCCGAGGTGGCCGACTACTACGCCGCCCGGGCGACCCAGAACGAGCGGTGGCTGGCCGGGATGCGCCGGCTCCAGGCCGGTCTCGACCAGAGGACGGGAGCGACCTCGTGAGCGACGACCTGCAGCGCGACGACGTGCCCGGTCTCGACCTGGCCTCCTTCGGCCGGTGGTTCGCCGCGACGCGGCCCGACCAGCTGACCGCGGACCGGGCAGGCGACCTGGGCGCCCGGCTGATCGCCGGAGGGAAGTCCAACCTGACCTACGAGGTCACCGACGGCGAGGCCTGGTGGATCGTCCGCCGCCCGCCGCTGGGCCACGTCCAGGCGACCGCCCACGACATGGGCCGCGAGCACACGGTGATGACGGCGCTGTCCGGCACCGACGTCCCGGTGCCGCAGACCTTCGCGCTCTGCTCCGACGACTCGGTGCTGGGCGCGCAGTTCTACGTCATGGAGCGGGTGGCGGGGACGCCGTACCGGACCGCCGCCGAGCTCGCCGCCCTCGGCGAGGAGGGCACCCGGCACCTGGCCGGCGCCATGATCGAGGTGCTGGCCGCGCTGCACGCGGTCGACCCGGCGGCGGTCGGGCTGGCCGAGTTCGGCCGCCCGCAGGGCTTCCTGGAGCGCCAGGTGCGGCGCTGGGGCAAGCAGCTGGCGGGGTCGCGGACCCGCGACCTCCCCGACGCCGACCGGCTGCTGGCCCACCTCGCCGCCCACGTGCCCGCGGAGGGCGCGGCCGGCATCGTGCACGGCGACTACCGGCTCGACAACCTGCTCGTCGTCGCCGAGGACCCGCAGCCGGTCAAGGCCGTCGTCGACTGGGAGATGGCGACCCTCGGGGACCCGCTCACCGACCTGGCGCTGCTGCTGGTCTACGACAACCTCCCCCGGCTGGTCGGCGAGCTGCCGCTGGCCGACGCCAGCACGGCACCCGGCTACCCGAGCGCCGAGGAGCAGCTCGCGGCGTACGTCGCGGCCGGTGGCCGCGAGGCAGCGGGCCCCGGCGGCGACATGGGCTTCCACCTGGGCCTGGCCCACCTCAAGCTCGCGGTGATCCTCGAGGGGATCAACCGACGGCACCAGGCCGGCCAGACCGTCGGCGGCGGATTCGACTCCATCGGCGACGCCGTGGAGCCCCTGCTGGCGGCCGGACTGGCCGCGGCGACCCACTGAGAGAGAGCTGACATGGACTTCACCTTCGACGAGCGCACCCGGGAGCTCCAGGCCGAGCTGCTCACCTTCATGGACTCCCACGTCCACCCGGCCGAGCACCGCTTCGAGACCGAGCTGGCCGAGCTCGACGACCCCTTCGCCTGGACCCAGGCGCCGGTGCTGGCCGAGCTGCGCGAGGAGGCACGGCGCCGCGGTCTGTGGAACCTCTTCCTCCCCGTCTCCGCCGACGAGCACGGGCGCGGCGGCGGGCTGACCAACCTGCAGTACGCCCCGCTCGCCGAGATCAGCGGCCGCAGCGGCCACCTCGCCCCCGCGGCGATGAACTGCGCGGCGCCGGACACCGGCAACATGGAGGTGCTGCACATGTTCGGCACCCCGGAGCAGCAGGAGCGGTGGCTGGAGCCGCTGCTCGACGGCCGGATCCGCTCGGCCTTCGCGATGACCGAGCCCGACGTGGCCTCCTCGGACGCGACCAACATCGAGACCGCGATCGTCCGCGACGGCGACGACTACGTGATCAACGGGCGCAAGTGGTGGATCACCGGGGCGATGAACCCCGAGTGCGAGATCTTCATCGTGATGGGCAAGACCGACCCCGAGGCGTCACGCCACCGGCAGCAGTCGATGGTCCTGGTGCCGCGCGACACCCCCGGCCTGGAGGTCGTCCGGCCGATGCACGTGCTCGGCTACGACGACCACGAGCACGGCGGCCACGCCGAGCTCCGCCTCACCGACGTGCGGGTGCCGGTGAGCAACCTGATCGGCGAGGAGGGCGCCGGCTTCGCGGTGGCCCAGGCCCGCCTGGGCCCGGGCCGGATCCACCACTGCATGCGCGCCATCGGGGTGGCCGAGCGGGCCATCGAGCTGATGTGCCGGCGCGCGGAGTCGCGGGTCGCCTTCGGCCGGCCGCTGGCCCAGCAGGGGGTGATCCGGGAGTGGATCGCCGAGTCGCGGGTCGCGGTGGAGCAGCTGCGACTGCTGGTCCTCAAGACCGCGTGGCTGATGGACACCGTCGGCAACCGCGGCGCCCACACCGAGATCCAGGCGATCAAGATCGCCACCCCCAAGGTGGTCCAGGAGATCCTCGACCGGGCGATCCAGGTGCACGGCGCCGGCGGCCTCTCCCAGGACTTCGGGCTGGCGGCCTCGTTCGCGGGGATCCGCACCCTCCGCTTCGCCGACGGCCCCGACGAGGTCCACAAGAACTCGCTGGCCAAGGCCGAGATGGCGCGCGTGGCAGCGAAGGGCTGAGGCGGGTGGACCTGTCGCTGAGCCAGGAGCACGAGGAGTTCCGGGCGCTGGCCCGGGAGTTCCTCGAGCGCGAGGCCGTGCCGCACCGAACCCGCTGGGACCGCGAGGAGTCGGTCGACCTGGCGATCGTGCCCAAGATGGGCGAGCTGGGGTTCTTCGGGCTCACCATCCCCACCGAGTACGGCGGCCTCGGCGGCGACTACCTCACCTACGTGCTGGCGATGGAGGAGCTCGGTCGCGCCGACTCCGCGCTGCGCGGCATCGTCTCGGTCTCCAACGGCCTGGTCGGCAAGTCGATCCTCGGCTTCGGCAGCGAGGAGCAGAAGCAGCGCTGGCTGCCCGGCATCGCCGCCGGCTCGCTGCTGGGCTGCTTCGGCCTGACCGAGCCCGACACGGGCTCCGACGCGGGCAACCTCTCCTCGCGGGCCCGGCGCGACGGCGACGACTGGGTGCTCGACGGGCAGAAGCTCTTCATCACCAACGGCACCTGGGCCGACGTGGCCCTGGTCTTCGCCCGCACCGGCGGGCCGGGGCCCAAGGGGATCAGCGCCTTCCTGGTGCCGACCGACACCCCCGGCTTCGAGGCACGGGAGGTCACCGGCAAGCTCGGGCTGCGTGGCCAGGCCACCGCCGAGCTCTTCCTCACCGACGTGCGGGTGCCCGGCGACGCGCTGCTCGGCGAGGAGGGCCAGGGGTTCCGGATCGCGATGACCACGCTGGACAAGGGCCGGGTCTCGGTCGCGGCCGGGTGCGTGGGGATCGTCCAGGGCTGCCTGGAGTCCTCGGTGGCCTACGCGAAGGCGCGGACCCAGTTCGGGAAGCCGATCGCGGCCTTCCAGCTGGTGCAGGAGATGCTCGCCGACATCTCCCTGGACGCCGACGCCGCCCGGCTGCTCGTCTGGCGCTGCGCCGACCTGATCGACCGCGGCGAGCCCTTCTCGGTGGCCGCCTCCAAGGCCAAGCTCTTCGCCTCCGAGGCCGCCGTCCGGGCCGCCGACCGCGCCGTCCAGGTGCACGGCGGTGCTGGGTACGTCGACGAGTTCCCGGCGGCGAAGTACCTGCGCGACGCCCGGGTGATGACCCTCTACGAGGGCACCAGCCAGATCCAGAAGCTGCTCATCGGCCGGGCGGAGACCGGCATCAGCGCGTTCACCTGAGGAGACACCATGACCGGACCCGAGACCCCCCGCGACCCGCGCCTCGACCCGCACCTGGCCGGGCTGCTGGGGCTGATGGACGCCGCAGGCACGCGGATGCACGAGGTGACGCCGCAGGAGGCGCGCCGGATGTTCCGCGCGCTCACCGTCGACCTCCGCGACCCCGCGTCGGTCCCCGCGGTCGACTCCGTGCAGGAGATCCGGGTGCCCGGCGGCGCCGGAGAGCTCGACGCCCGGGTCTACCGCCCGCACGCCGGCGCGCTGCCCACTCTGGTCTTCTTCCACGGCGGCGGCTGGGTGATCGGCGACCTGGAGACCCACGACCTGACCTGCCGCACCCTCGCCACCCTCTGCGACGCCGTCGTGGTCTCGGTCGACTACCGACTGGCACCCGAGCACCCCTACCCGGCGGCCGTCGACGACGCCCTGGCGGCCGCCCGCTGGGCGGCCGAGCACCTGGCCGAGCTGGGCGGCACCGACGTGCTGGCCGTGGCCGGCGACTCCGCGGGCGGCAACCTCTCCGCGGTGGTGGCCCAGGCCTTCCGCGACGAGGGGATCGCCCTGGGCGGGCAGCTGCTGATCTACCCGGGCACCGACCTGCTCTCCGAGCTGCCGTCGCGCACCGAGAACGGCACCGGCTACTTCCTCGACATGGCGACCATGGTCTGGTTCGCCGGCCACTACCTCGGCGACGCGGGCCACGACCCGGCCCACCCCCGGCTCTCCCCGCTGCGCGGCGACGTCACCGGGGTCGCGCCGGCCGTCGTCGTGGTCGCCCAGTTCGACCCGCTCCGCGACGAGGGGACGGCGTACGCCGAGGCCCTGGCGGCGGCCCAGGTGCCGGTGCTGGTGGAGGAGTTCGACGGGATGATCCACGGCTTCGTCGACATGGGCCGCCACTCCCCCGCCGCCCAGGCCGCGGTGGAGAAGACGTGCGCCACGTTCCGGCAGGTCATCCACGCCGGGGGCTGACCCCCCGCGCGACCAGGTCGTGGCGAGCGCGGACGGGCGTTCGCCGTCCCCGGCCTTCTACTCCTTGACCCGGCCGGTCTCGAACCCCCACATCGCGACCTCCACCCGGTTACGGGCGCCGAGCTTGGCCATCAGGCTGCCGATGTGGGTCTTCACCGTGCTGAGGCTGATGTGAAGCTCGACGGCGATCTCGGCGTTGGTGCGACCCCGCGCGAGGGTGCGCAGCACCTGCTCCTCGCGTTCGGTGAGCGGGTCGCGGGGCTGGGCGGGAGGAGCGGCCCGGCCCGTGCCCGCGAACGTCGACAGCAGCCGGCGGGTGATGCTGGGCGAGATGAGCGAGTCACCTCGGGTGGCCGCCCGGATCGCCTCGCCGAGCAGCTCGGGTCCGGCGTCCTTCAGCAGGAAGCCGGTGGCGCCGGCCACCAGCGCACCGTGCACGTACTCGTCGAGGTCGAAGGTGGTGATCACGACGACCGCGACCGGGTCCTCGACGCCCGGCCCGGCCAGCAGACGGGTCGCCTCGACCCCGTCGAGGACGGGCATCCGGATGTCCATCAGGCACACGTCGGGACGGAGCTCTCGGCCCAGCCGCACCGCCTCCTGCCCGTCGCGCGCCTCCCCCACGACCTCGATGCCGTCCAGGGTGCCGAGGATCAGCCGCAGTCCGGTCCGCACGAGATCCTGGTCGTCGGCGACCAGCACCCGGATGCTCACGCCGACACCCGCCGCGGCAGTGTCGCGACGACGGCCCAGCCGCGACCGGGGCACGGGCCCGCCCGGCAGGTGCCGCCCAGGAGCAGGGCGCGTTCCACCATCCCGGTGAGCCCGAACCCCGCGTCCGGGTCGGGGTCCCCCGGACCGGGGTCACCGTCGTCGCGGACGGCGAGGCGGACGGTCGACTGGTCGCCGGCGACGCGCACGTCGACCAGGGTGGCGTTCCGGGCGTGCCGCAGGGCGTTGGTGACCGCCTCCTGAGCGATCCGGAAGACAGCGGCGTCGATCGCCGCCGGGAGTGCGGCCAGGTCACCCGAGACCGTCACCTCCACCCGCGGTCCAGCGGGCGAGGCCCCGGACAGCCGCTGGAGGTCGGCCACACCGGGCTGCGGCGCGTAGTCGACCGGTGCCTCGTTGCGCAGGACGCGGACCATCGCCCGCATCTCGGCGAGCGTGCGCGTGGCCTCCAGCTCGATCACCTCCAGTGCCTCGAGCGGCGACGACGGGCTGGTCGCCGCGAGCGCGCGCCCTGCCTGGGCCTGGACGGCTATGGCGGAGACGTGGTGGGCCACCGTGTCGTGCAGCTCGCGCGCCAGCAGGACCCGCTCCTCCGACTTCACCTGCTCCAGCCTGCGCTCCCGGGCGCCGTGCTGGGAACGCACCGCCAGTCCGAGGGCGAAGGAGGACACCAGGACGGCGCCTCCGCCGATCGCCTCGGCCGCCCCGGGCCAGCTGACGAAGAACGCCATGGTGGCCGGGACCAGGATGATCGCCAGACCCGCCACCGCCTCCCGCCCGGAACCCCACCGGAAGAGCGAGTAGGGCAGCACCAGGAAGTAGAGCATCGTGTACACGTCGAGCGCCGGCGCGTCGGAGGCGATCAGGCCGAGGTCCACCACCGCGACCACGCCGAAGGCGGTCGCGACCACTGCGAGGGGGTGGGTACGTCGCCACAGCAGCAGTGGCGCCAGGCCGACCGTCAACGCCACCGACAGCCCCGGTAGCGGCAGGTCCTCCCGCAGGACGCCCTCCAGCACCCCGGAGACCGTCACCACCGCCAGCAGAGCCCAGTCCCGCCAGACCCGAGCCGGTGGGGCCGAGGGCCGGGGCTCCTCCAGCAGGGGCCGCAGCGGATTGCTCACCCCCTCAGCGTAGGGAGGGAGCGCCGCGAGGGGACCGGCCGAAAGTCTGACTCGGCGCCGCGCTTTCGGTCAGGAGAAGTCTGGCCGTCGGACCGACGCGCCCACGACGCGATGCCGCGAGCGTTGAGCCCATGATCACAGTTGAGTCCCTGACCCGGAGGTACGCCGACTTCACCGCCGTCGACGACGTCTCCTTCACCGCCCAGCCCGGCCGCGTGACCGGTTTCCTCGGTCCGAACGGCGCCGGCAAGTCCACCACGATGCGCGTGATGGTCGGTCTGACCGTCCCGACGTCCGGCTCCGCGACCATCAACGGAGAACGGTTCGCCGACCTCCCCAACCCCGGCCTCGAGGTGGGCGTCCTGCTCGACGCCTCCGCGCAGCACGCCGGTCGCACCGGCCGCGAGATCCTCGCGGTCGCCGCCGACACCATGGGCCTGCCCGGCTCTCGCATCGACGAGATGCTCGAGCTGGTGAGCCTGACACCCGCCGAGGCCAAGCGCCGGGTGCGCACCTACTCGCTCGGCATGCGCCAGCGGCTCGGTCTCGCCACGGCACTCCTGGGAGATCCCCCGGTGCTGATCCTCGACGAGCCCGCCAACGGACTCGACCCCGCCGGGATCCGGTGGATGCGCGACCTGCTGACGGGCTTCGCCAGCCAGGGCGGCACCGTGCTGCTCTCCTCCCACCTGCTCCACGAGATCGAGGTCATCGCCGATGACCTGGTCGTGATCGGCCACGGCAAGATCGTCGCGGCCGGCACCAAGGAAGAGCTGCTGGCTGCCGCCGGGACGATCGCCAGGTCGACGTCACTGCGCGACCTCGCTCACGCACTCGAGCAGGCCGGGATCCCCAGCACGCTCGTCGGGGACGGATCGGTCCGCACCGATGCCGACCCCGCTCGGGTGGGGGTCGTGGCCCTGACCGCCGGCGTCGCCCTCACCGAGCTCCGCTCCGCCGAGGGCGCCGGGCTCGAAGACATCTTCTTGTCGCTCACTGCCGACACCCAACGCGAAGGAGTTGCGCCATGACCACCGACATCGGCCCGCCGGCCACCACCACGGACGCCGCATCGGTCCGCCGGACCGCCCGTCCCATCCCGACCACCCGGTTGGCCAAGGTCGAGCTGCGCAAGATGTTCGACACCCGCTCGGGATTCTGGCTGCTGGTCAGCATCGGCGTGCTGTCGCCCCTCGCGACCGGGTCGGTCCTCGTCTTCGCTCCTGACAGGGACGTCACCTACGAGAGCTTCACGAGGGCGAGCGGGTTCCCGATGTCGGTGATCCTGCCGATGATCGCGATCCTGGCCGTCACCAGTGAGTGGAGCCAGCGCAGTGGGCTCACGACGTTCACGCTGGTGCCGAGTCGCGGACGAGTGATCGGCGCCAAGGCGATCGCGACCGTCCTGGTGGGTCTCGGCTCCGTGGCCGTCGCCTTCGCTGTCGGCGCCCTCGGCAACGTGGCCGGTGCCGCCCTCGCGGGCGTCGACACCGTGTGGGACATCTCGTGGACCATGGCGTCCCAGATGGTGCTCTTCAACCTGATCGGCATGGCCATCGGCTTCACCCTCGGTGTCGTGCTGCGCCACTCCGCGGCCGCGATCGTGGGCTACTTCGTCGTCTCGCTGGTCATGCCGGGCGTCCTCGTCCTCCTGGCTGAGGTGCGCTCGTGGTTCGAGGACCTGCAGCCGTGGATCGACTGGAACGAGACGCAGGTGGCGCTCCTCGAGGGCGCCATGGACACCGGTGAGGAGTGGGCGATGCTCGGCTCGACCACGATGATCTGGATCGTCATCCCCCTCGTCGTCGGGCTGCTCTCCCTGCGTCGCTCCGAGGTCACGTAGGCACACGCACACGGTCCCCCGGCCCGCCATTGCAGTTCGCGACCTCTCCAGGGCTAACATTCCCGCTCCGACCGAGAGGACCCCATGGCCACCGATTACGACGCATCCCGCAAGACAGAAGAGGAGCAGAAGGAAGAGAGCCTGGAGGCCCGACGCCTCACCTCCGGCGAGCAGGACAAGACCTCGGGGAAGGTCGACGAGGACGAGACCGAGTCAGCGGAGTCCTACGAGCTGCCGGGCGCGGACCTCTCCCACGAGACGCTCTCCATCGAGGTCACCCCGATGCAGGCGGACGAGTTCGTCTGCACGGGCTGCTACCTCGTCCAGCACGGCACTCGACGCTCGGCACCGGGCTCCGACCTCTGCGCCGACTGCGCCTGACTGATCCCGCCGGCGTTGATCGCCGCCCCGCGGCTCCCGGCCGAGCTCCGCCGCGGGGCCGACTCTCGTGGCCCCCCGAGATTCGGGCCTATCAATCAATTCATGATTATTGACTGACATTGGACCGTCATCTAGCGTACGTACCATCGTGGTGCAGATCACACTAGAGGAGACGGGGCATGCCGGACCAGCCGATAGCCGTCGTCGACTCGCACGCCCACTTCTGGTCGGCCACGCCAGCGGCCGCCCGCTACGTCCACCCCGCCGACGAGCCCATCGATCCTGCTGGGCTGCTGCGACTGATGAACGCGGCGGGTGTCGAGCTGACGCTGCAGGTGACCCGCGTCTTCGGCGACGACGCCGAGTCCGTGGCCGGCGCGAGTCGGCACCCCGACCGCTTCCGGGTGCTGGGCAGACCTGAGGCGAACGCCTTCCAGGACGAGACCACGTGGCGGCGCTGGCAGGCCCAACCCGGCCTCGTCGGGATGCGACTCTTCGCCGCTCCCTTCGACGTCGCCCTGTTCGGACCCGATCGCGCGCCGTTCTGGCGCTGGGTCCAGCGCGACGGGGTGCCCGTCTCCGTCTACGCACCCGGACACCTGCCGCAGGTGCTCCAGCTGGCGACCGACCACCCGGGCGTCACCTTCGTACTCGATCACGGGGCGGCGCGGGTGGCGCACGACGTCCCCGACGAGCTCCGGCTGGAGGAGTGGCCGCTGCTCACCGAGGCCGCCTCGCTACCCAACGTCGCCGTCAAGGCCTCGGCCCTGCCTGAGGCGACGGGCGAGCACGCGTGGCCCTACGCCCGCGCCAGCGAGCTGTTGCTCGAGCTGGTCACCACGTTCGGGGCAGATCGCGTGATGTGGGGCTCGAACTTCACGCCCGCAGGTCGCTCAGGCAGCTACGACCAGTTGGTCGAGCATGCCCGCGCGACCGTCAGCCAGCTGCCCGCCGACCACGCCGCAGCCGTGCTGCGCGCCACCGCCCTTCGCCTCTTCCCGGATCGCGCGCCTGCCTCGATTCCTCGACCGAGTACGTAGCCGCCGACGCGCCCTGACCCCGCCCACCGACCGACGGAGCACCGATGCCGAAATTCCACATCGACGACCTGCACGCCTACTGCGTCCGTCTGATGACGGCGACGGGCGCTCCCGAGGACGACGCGCGGATCATCGCCGACCACTGCGCCGCGTCGATGCTGTCGGGTGAGTTCTTCCACGGGATGGAGCTCGGCACACAGTACTGGCCGCTGATCAAGCAGGGCATCCTCCAGCCCGGGGCCGAGATCGAGTTCATCAAGGAGACGCCGACCACGCTGATGGTCGACGGTCACTTCAACTTCGGCCACGTCGTGAGCCACGTCGTGATGAACAAGCTGATCGACAAGGCGGAGACCCACATGGTCGCCGCTGCCAGCATCCGCAACCAGACCCACGTCGGGTGCCTCATCGACTACACCACCATGGCCGCCGAGCGCGGCATGGTCGCGCTGATGATGACCGACGGCGCTTGGGGACCCAAGCTGATGGCCCCCTACGGCGGTCGCGAGCGGCGCCTCGGCATCAATCCCTGGTCCATGGCACTCCCCAATGACACGGGCGGACGGGTCGGGTTCGACATGACCTCCGGCACCGTCTCGCTGATGAAGATCCGCCGGGCGCACGACGAGGGGCGGCCCATCCCCGAGGGCTGGGTCATCGACAAGCACGGTCGTCCCACCACCGACCCGGCCGACTTCTACGACGGTGGCACCGTGCTGCCGGTCGGTGGCGGCCAAGCGCACAAGGGCTACGCGCTGACGTTCATGATCGAGGCGCTCGCCGACGTCCTCTCCGGCATGCCGTTCAAGGAGGACCTGTCGCGCGACTGGCCCATCATCGACGGCTGCTTCATGGCGGTCTTCAACGTCGAGGCGTTCCGCCCGCTCGCGGAGTTCAAGTCCGAGCTCGGCGAGATGCTCGAGTGGGTCACCAGCTCCGCACCCGCCGAGGGACACGACCGGGTCTACTACCCAGGCGAGCGCAGCACCCTCAACCGCACCGGCCACGACGGCGTCGTGGAGCTCCCCGAGGACGTCTGGGACTCCATCACCGTCACCGCCAGGGAGCTGGGGGTCGCCGAACAGGCCCCGGATCCGTGGGAAGGGACGACTGTCTGATGTGGGCGCAGCGCCTTGTCGCCCCGCGCAGGTTCGAGCAGCTCGAGGTCGACGACCTGACTGCGGCGGACCTGCGGCCCGGCGAGGTGCTGCTCCGGACGATCACCGGCGCCGTCTGCGGCAGCGACCTGCCCGTGTACCTGGGGGACGAGTCGCTGAACCGGCCTGACGGCGCCGCCCGGGCGGCACACGTGCCCGGCTTCCCGATGCACGAGGTGGTGGGGGAGGTCGTCGCCTCCCTCGATGGCGGACACGACGTCGGTGCCCTCGTGGTCGGCTGGGCCACCAGCCACCGCGCGATCGCCGAGCTGGTGGTGACCCGCGGCGACGCGGTGGCCACCTACGACCCCGACCTCCGTCCCGACCAGGCGATCCTGCTGCAGACGCTCGCCTGCGTCCTCGACTCCGTCGGCAAGTGTCCGGACCCGTCCCGGGTCGAGCGGGCCGCCGTCCTCGGGCTCGGTCCGATCGGGCTGCTCTTCGCCCACGTGCTCAAGTCACGCGGTGCGCGGGTGGTGACCGGTGTGGACCTGGTCGACCGTGCGGGCCTCGCCACCATCTTCGGCCTGGACGAGGTCCATCACAGCGCCACCTCTCGGTGGCGCCACCACGTCAAGGACGACGACCGGCCCGACCTCGTCGTCGAGGCGGTCGGGCACCAGACCCAGACCCTCGTCCACGCCCTCGAGACCGTCGCGCCGCACGGCTTCGTCCACGCGTTCGGCGTCCCGGACGTCGCCTACTACCCGCTGCCGCTCGACCGGATGCTGCGCAACAACGTCACCCTCTTCGCAGGCTTCGCCCACGACCGGCAGGCAGCGCTCGCCTCGGCGACGGCGTACCTGCGTGACCACCCCGAGCTCCGCGACGTCTACGTCACGCACCGCTACCCGGTGTCCCGCGTCGGCGACGCCTTCGAGGCCGCGGCGACCCCGCAGCCAAGCCAGATCAAGATCGCCGTCGACCTGGGCTGATGCCCTCCGTCTGCGACCACTACCTCCGCCACCTCCGCCCCCCGCCACCCTCCACCCGCCACACCCAACCTGAGGAGACCTCATGAGGATCCGCCCGTCCCGCACCGGGACCTCACTCGCCACCATGGTGCTGATCAGCCTGACCGCCCTGACCGGTTGCGGCAGCAGCAGCAGCGACGGCCCCGCCGAGGGTGCCGACAGCATCGCCGACGCCGCCCAGGACGAGGGGGAGCTGCTCTGGTACACCTCGCTCCCCCAGAGCACCGTCGACGCGGCCCTGGAGGGCTTCTCCGACGCCACCGGCATCCAGGCCGAGTCGGTCGTGCTCTCGACCTCGCTGCTCACGGCCCGGATCGCCTCGGAGAAGGAGTCCAACGCCTCGACCGCCGACGTCGTGACGGCGGCGGATCCGGCGTTCTTCGCCGACGCCCTGGAGAACGACTGGTTCCTGCCGCTCGCCCAGGAAGACGTGCCCGCACTGGAGACGTGGCCCGCCGACTACCTGAGCGACGACTCCTACGCCCTGGTCAACATCCAGCCGGCCGGCATCACCTACAACTCCGACAAGGTCTCAGAGGACCAGGTCGACACCTGGGAGAAGCTCCTCGACCCCTCCATGAAGGGTCAGATCTTCTACTGCGACCCGGAGCTGGTGCCCTCGTGGCTGGCGATGATCAAGACGCTGCGCGACTCGCTCGGCGACGACTACGTGAGCAAGCTCGCCGCGCAGGACCTCAAGTTCGTCGACAGCCTGGTGCCCGGCGCGCAGACGCTGGCGGCCGGCTCCGGGACCGTGCTGATCCCGAGCCTGGAATCGGTGTCCAAGCCGCTTGCCGACTCGGGTGCGCCGCTGGCGACCGTGTTCCCGACGCCGACCACGGGCGTCGAGCAGTTCGCCGGCATCCTCGACGACGCTCCGCACCCGAACGCCGCCATGGTGTTCATGGACTACCTCCTCTCCGAGGAGGGCCAGAAGGTCCTCAACAAGGACGTCGGCTCGTCGCCGCTCGGCGCCCTCGACGGGACGCTGCCGCTGCCCGAGGGCTACTCGGCTCCCGACATCAAGGGCGCCCGCGCGGAGCAGGACGAGCTGCTCACGCTGATCGGGAGGTGACCTGCCGATGTCCAGGACGACCGAGATGACCCCCTCTCCCTCGCCCGTGGACCAGCCGCCGTCACGCGGCGAGGGCCACGGACTCCGGGCCCGAGGGCTCAACAAGTCCTTCACCGACGCCTCCGGGGAGGTGGTGCGCGCGGTCCGCGACGTCGATCTCGAGATCCCCGCCGGGGAGTTCTGGGTTCTCCTGGGCCCGAGCGGCTGCGGGAAGACCACGCTGCTGCGCTGCCTCGCCGGACTCGAGGAGCCCGAGAGCGGCACCATCGAGATCGGCGGCGTCACGACCTACGACGAGGGGCGGAAGGTGCCGGCCTCCCAGCGCCGGGTGGGCATGGTCTTCCAGAGCTATGCGCTGTGGCCGCACATGACGGTGGCCCAGAACATCGCCTTCCCCCTGGAGTCGGTGCGCGGGAGGTCTCGCGACCAGCGGCAACGCGACCGCGACCGGGTCTCCGAGCTGCTCGCGGTGATGGGCCTCTCCGGCAAGGGCGACCGCAAGATCAGCCAGCTCAGCGGAGGTCAGCAGCAGCGGGTGGCCCTCGCGCGAGCCCTGGCAGTCGGAAACGAGGTCGTGCTCTTCGACGAACCCCTCTCCAACATCGACGCCAAGGTCCGCGAGCAGCTGCGCATCGAGCTGTTGCGCATGCAGAGGGACCTGGGGTTCACCGCCGTCTACGTCACCCACGACCAGTCGGAGGCGATGGAGCTCGCCGACCAGGTGGCGGTGATGCGGCAGGGCGAGATCGTCCAGCTCGGCACCGCCGAGGACATCTACCGGGAGCCCGCGACCGCGCACGTCGCGGAGTTCATCGGCACGTCCAACCTGATGACGGCCACCGGGTACGTCGAGCGTGCCGACGGCGCGCTCGACGTGCAGACGGACGCCGGCCCGGTGCGCGTCGGCCAGCGCGGCGGTGGCGACCTCACCGACGGCGTGGTCGCGACCAGGGCCCACGACTGGTGGATCAGCGACACCGGGCCCGAGGATCCCACCAACGCCTGGGAGGGCACCCTGCGGTCCACCCGCTACATGGGGACCTACCTGGAGTTCATCGTCGAGCTCCCCGACCGGGCGGTGCGGGTCTGGGCCGACCCGGAGAGCCCGGAGCGCCGGCTTCGGGAGAACGCGCCGGTCTGGGTCGGCTTCGCCGCCGAGAACGCCCGGCTGGTCGGGCGATGAGCACCCAGGCGCTGACCGCGCCCTCCCGGGTGGAGCGAGGCCCGCGGGGCCGGTCGGGCTTCGGGATCCTCGTCGGAGTGGTGACCGCGGTCCTCTGCGCGGCGGTCGCCCTCCCCCTCGTCGTGATGGCCGTGCGGGTGCTGACCGGCGACTTCGGGTCGACCGGCTCGGTGCAGGGGGTCCTTGAGGCCGCCACCTCGGGCGAGACCTGGGCGGCCATGCGCAACACGCTCCTGATCGTGGTGCTCGCCGGGGGCACCGCCCTGCTCATCGGGGCTGTCTTCGCCTGGTTGAACGAGCGCACCGACGCCCGGCTCGGCTGGCTGGCCGAGGTGCTCCCACTCGTCTCGATGTTCGTCCCCGCCCTGGCGAGCGCGATCGGCTGGGTCTTCCTCTTCGACCCGCAGGTCGGCCTGTTCAACGCGAACTTCCGCGACCTCGTCGCGAGGTTCGGCATCACCATGACCGACGGCCCCCTCGACATCTACTCGTGGCCGGGCCTGCTGTTCGCCTACACCCTCTACCTGGTCCCCTTCGCCTACCTGGCCATCTCCAGCGGGCTGCAGTCGCTCGACCCCGCGCTGGAGGAGGCCGCCAAGGTGTCCGGGAGCAGCGTGGGGCGCACCTTCTTCCGCGTGGTGCTCCCGAGCCTGCGCCCCAGCGTGGGCAGCGCGGTCCTGGTGCTCACCGCGATGGGCTTCGCGATGTTCTCGATCCCGGTCATCATCGGGACCCGAGCCGGCATCGACGTCCTGCCCGTGAAGATCGTCTACGACGTCACCCACTCCTACCCGATGGATCTCTCCTCCGCCATGGGGCGCAGCCTGCTGCTGCTGGCCGTCGTGCTGCTGTCGTGGCTGCTGCAGCGCCGCCTGGTCGGGCACGGCACACAGGCGTACGCCACTGTCGGCGGCAAGCCCAGCCGTCAGAACAAGGTCCGCCTCGGACGCTGGCGCTGGCCGGCGCGGGCCTTCATGCTCGGCTACCTCCTGCTGGCCTCGGTCATCCCGTTCCTCAGCCTGCTCGCCGTCTCGCTCCAGGGCTACTGGGCCGCCGACTACGACTTCGGCGCACTGACCGGTGACAACTACCTCGCGCTCCTCGAGCGGCCGGCCGTCCGGGACGCCCTGCGCAACAGCCTGCTGTTCGCGCTGGTGGCAGCCACGGTCACGCTCCTCGGCACGTTCCTCATCACCCACGTCACCGGTCTGCGAGGGGGTCGTCTCGGGTCCGTCGTCGACGGGATCGTGAAGCTGCCCGCCGCCATCACCCACATCGTCGTCGCCATCGCCCTGATCATCTGCCTCGGCGGACCGCCGGTGCGGCTGGCCGGCACGGCTCTGATCGTGATCATCGCCTACGTCGTGATGTACCTCCCGCAGGCGTCCTTCTACGTCACCGCGGGGATGCAGCAGGTCGGCAGGCCGCTCATCGAGGCGGGCGTCGTCTCCGGTGCCGGACCCGGTCGCATCTCGGGCCGCATCCTCGCCCCGCTGATGGTCCCGTCGATGCTGGCGGCGTGGTCGTTGATCTTCGTGCTGATGATGGGTGACGTCACGGGCTCGGCCCTGGTCGCCAGCTCGCGGACCCCGGTGGTGGGGTTCGTGATGCTGGACCAGTGGACGACCGGACGGTTCCCCACCATCGCAGCTCTGGGGGTGGTGATGACCGTGGTGAGCAGCGTCGTGGTGTCGACGGTCCTCTTCCTCCGCTCGCGCTACCGCACCGGCTCCTAGCCCGGACCCTTGGAGCGGGGGCGGGGCGGCTCAGTCGAAGCGCAGGCCGCTGAGGGAGGTCGACACGTCTCCGTCCTGTCCGCGGAAGGCGCAGATGTGCTCGGACATGAGCTTCCGCGCCCGGTCGGGATCCCGGTTCTCGATGGCCCGCGCGATGCCCCGGTGCTCCTCGAGGACCTGCTGGTAGTAGTCGGCCTGGTGCTCGTCGGATCGGTAGAAGGAGTAGATGACGACGGAGACCGGCTCCGCGAAGAGGTGGAGCAGCCGGTTGCCGGTGGCCTCGAGGATCTCGTAGTGGAACCGCAGGTTGGTGTCGATCTGCGCGCGGGTCGGCAGCGCCCCGGGCGCGATGTCGGGGATGCAGTCATAGAGGCGGCGCACCTGGACCGGAGTACGGCGCGTCGCCGCCATCCAGGCGGCCGTCACCTCCAGCAGCTCGCGGGCCTCCTCCATCTCCTCCCGACTGCAGCCACGGAGCGAGACGAGGTGCTGCATGTTCTGCTCGAGCATCCGCATGACGTCGCGGTGGTTGAGCTCGAGCACGGTGCTGCCGCCGCTGGCTCCCCGGGTGGTGGCGATGAGCCCCTGGGCGAGCAGCACCCGCAGCGCCTCGCGGACCGACGTGCGAGCCACGCCGTACCGGCTGGCGAGCTCACCCTCCGACGGCAGCCTGCTGCCTGGCGGGTGCGCACCCACCACCATCTGCTCACGGAGGTCGCGGGCGATCGCGAGGTAGAGCAGGGGCTCGACCGCCGCTGCTGCAGAGAGCCGCCGACGCGCCTGGGCGGCGTCGCTCTCCGCGACCGCGGACTCGTCACTCGCCTCGTTGCCCACTGTTGCCTCCTGGAAGAAAAAGCACCAGCCGGGTGCCGTGCGATTGACGTTTTGCAGCCTACCGAGCCGTAGTCCGGAGACTATGAGGCCAGTAATAACAGACTATTGACCCCTAAAGATATGACATTTAGGCTGACGAGCATGACCCCGAGCCAGACAGCCCCGCCCGAGTCCGCCCGTGAAGGTGTGGTGTGGCCGCTGGCCCGCACCGCCGCGCCCGACCTCATCGGGATGCGTCAGGTGGACACCCTCGCCGGCAAACGGATCGCGTTCCTGTGGGACCACCTCTTCCGGGGCGAGGAGATGTTCGACGCCTTCGTCGCCGCCGCCCAGGACCGCGGGGTCGGCTTCGAGGTGGTCGGGCACGAGGTCTTCGGCGACATCCACGGGCCCGACGAGCGGGCAGTGGTCGACGCGATCCCGTCCCGGCTCGCCGAGCACGGCGTCGACGCCGTCGTCGTCGGCGTCGGCGCCTGCGGGTCCTGCACCCCCGCCGTGATCCGGGCGTGCCAGGCCGCGGAGGTCGCGGGAGTCCCGGCGCTCGCCCTCGTCTCCTCGGGGTTCATGCGACAGGCCAGCGCGACCGCGAAGGCGATCGGGCTCGAGCACGTGTGGATCGCGGAGTACCCGGGAGTGATCCCGGTGGACACCGACGAGGTGTTCGCGGCGAAGCTCCGCGACCACCTGGTGCCCAGCATCTTCGACGGGTTCGCCGCCCTGGCGCAGGGCGTCGAGCCGGTCGCGGGTCCGGGCGGCACCGAGCCGCGACCGCACGAGACCGTCTTCACCGGGACCTACGACGAGGTGCAGGACCACTTCGACGCGCAGGGGTGGTCCGACGGACTGCCGGTGACGCCGCCGACGGTGGACCGGGTCCAGGCCTTCATGGCCTACACCGACCGGGACCCGGAGGAGGTCATCGGCGTGATGCTTCCCGCCATGCGCGCCGTCACCGTCTGGTCGGTCGCCGTCAACGGGGTGATGGCGGGATGTCGGCCGGAGTACCTGCCGGTCCTGCTCGCGGTCGCGGAGGTCGTCGCGGACCCGGACTGGCGTCTCGAGGACGCCGGCTGCACGCCGGGATGGGAGCCCCTGGTCCTGGTCAGCGGCCCGATCGCCGACGCGATCGGGATGAACAACGGTGCCGGCATGATGCGCGTCGGCAACCGGGCGAACACCTCGATCGGTCGCTTCACCCGGATGATCATGCGCAACCTCGCCGGGTTCCTGACCCCGCCGGGCGACACCGACAAGGCTGCCATCGGTCGCACCTTCAACGTCGCCATGGCCGAGAACGACGAGCTCACCACCGAGATCGGCTGGCAGCCCAGCCGGGTCGACGCGGGGTTCGACCTCGAGGACTCGGTGGTGAGCGTCCAGAGCTGTGTCGGGATCAGCGGGCCCGCCTACACCGGAGGCGCTCCGGAGGAGCAGCTCGCCGTGCTCACCCGCTACGCCGCCGACACGCTCGGACCGTGGTCCTTCACCAACATCTTCTACGGCCTCAGCAGCACCCTGGTGCTGATGAGCCCGAGCGTCGCACGCTCGTTGGCCGAGGCCGGCTACGACAAGGCGGCGATCACGGCGCACCTCGCCGAGCACACCCGGGTCGAGGCCGGCGTGCTGGAGGCCGAGGCCCGGATGGCCCGGGGCGAGAAGTTCTCCTTCGTCGACCTCGCAGCGCAGGGGCGGGTGCCGGCCGCCTACGCCGAGTCCGACGACCCCTCTCGCCGACTGCAGGTGATCCCCGACCCGGCGTCGATCCGAATCGTCCTCGGCGGTGACCCGGGGCGCAACCAGAACCGGATCTACTGGAACAACCACGAGCAGGGCCTCGCGCTGCACCGGCGGGTCGAGGTGAACGCGGCCACCCGAAGCCGGCTGCGGGTCGCGGAGGCGGCTGCGTGGTGACCGCGGAGACCTTCGATGTCACCGTCGTCGGCGGGGGCCCGGCGGGCTTGGCGACCGCCACGGCTCTGGCCGGACTCGGCGCCACCGTGGTGCTGTTCGAGGAGCTCGCTCTCGGAGGCCAGCTCGGCACCCTGGGCGAGGTGGCCGACGTCCCGCTGAAGCCGCACGCCTCCGGACCTGATCTCGCCGCCGACCTGATGGAGGCAGCGACCGAGTCCGGAGCGACGTTCCGCTACGAGACCGTCGATCAGGTCATCGACGCCGACGGCGTCTGGAAGGTGAACGACACGTCCGCCCGGGCACTCGTGCTGGCCACCGGCACCGAGCCCGACCTGACGGGACTGCCGGGTGCTGCTCACCTGCTCGGGCGCGGGGTCTCGGTCTGCAGCTCGTGCGACGGGCCCCTCTTCCGCGGCCGCCCGGTGGGAGTCCTCGGCGCCGGTCGCGACGCCGCCCGGGCGGTCAGGGAGCTCCGGTCGTTCGCCGCCGCCGTCACCTGGATCGCTCCCGCTCCCGTGCCGCGCCCCCATCGCGACGCCGCTGACGGCGGCGAGGGCGCGCCCGTCTCCATGGTCGAGGGAGCGACCGTCACCGCCCTGGACGGCGATCCCCTCGAGCGGCTGAGTCTCCGGCTGGACGGTGACGCGGGTTCGGAGCGGGCACTTGAGGTGGCCGGCCTCTTCGTCGCCCTCCCCCGCCTCCCGCGCCACCCACGGATCCCCGGCCTGGCCGAGGGTGTCATCTCCGCCGGCGCCGACGGCCGGGTCCCCGCCCTCGCTCGCACCTGGGCCGCGGGCGACGTCCGGGCCGGCTCCTCCGTGACGGTCGCCGGAGCCCTCGGCGACGCCGTCACCGTGGCGTGGAGCATCGCCCGCGAGCTCGCCCTCCCCTGAGACGACGGCGGTGCCCGCGAGCGCAGAGGCGCTCCCATGGCACGAAGGTCACCCGCGCGGTGGGTTGCGCGGCTCCTCGTCGCAGGCCACGGTGGCGCATGTCTCCTCGAGTGACCGTCATCGGAGCCCGAGCAGCGCTGGCGCCTACGGGCCCGGCCAGGAGCGATCTCCGCGCGCCCTGCGCGAGGCGGGACTCCTGCGGAAGCTGCGGAGCGACATGAAGACACCTTCGACCACCTGCTGGTGCACCTCGACATCGACGTGGTCGACGTCGCTGAGGCCCCCCTGGCCGAGAACACGGGGGCCCTCCGCGGCTGGTCCGCACCTGCCTCAGACGGAGACCCCGAGGAGGCCGACGGCGATGCCCGCCAGCGCACAGGCCCCGAGGGTCCGGAGCACCGACCAGTCGCGCCAGAAGACCAGGGCACAGCCCAGGGCGGTGATGCCGAGCGCGGCCCACTGGACGGAGTCGAGGTGGGGATACTCGAGGTCGAAGGGGCCCGCGGTGATGCGAGTGGTGGTGTCGAAGAGCGTGTGCAGGGCGAAGAAGACGGCGAGGCTGCCGATCACCCCCACGACCGCCGCGGTGACGCCGGTCAGCGCGGCCGAGATCGCCTCGTTGCCGCGCAGGCGCTCGACGTAGGGCGCACCCAGCAGGATGAAGAGGAAGCACGGCACGAAGGTCACCCAGGTGGTCAGCAGCGCGGCGAGGACCGCGGCGATCCACGGGTCGAGGTCGCCGGGCGCCCGGTAGGCGCCGACGAAGGCGACGAACTGGACCACCATGATCAGCGGACCCGGCGTGGTCTCCGCGAGCGCGAGACCCCGGACCATCTCCCCGGGCGCGAGCCAGCCGTAGACGCTCACCGCCTGCTGCGCGACGTAGGCCAGCACGGCATAGGCGCCGCCGAAGGTGACCACGGCGGCACCGGAGAAGAAGAGTCCCTGGTCGACGAAGATGCTGGACCGGCCGAAGAGCACGGCGGCCACCGCGACCGGCAGGAACCACAGGGTCAGGCCGAGGACCAGGATGATCGCGCTGCGCCGGTGCGAGGGGCGCTCGGTGTGCAGCGCCGCGTCGCTGAGCAGCGGCGCCGGCCCGTCGTCGGGGGCCAGCACCCGGGGCGCGGTGAGCCCGGGGAGGACCCGGCCCAGCCCCCAGCCGACCAGCGCCGCCAGAGCGACCACCACCGGGAACGGGACGCCGAAGAAGGTCAGCGCCACGAACGACGCGACGGCCAGCCCCACCAGCGCGGGGTGGTCGAGCCCCTTCCTGGCGACGCGCACCACCGCCTGGGCGACGATGGCGATCACCGCGGGTGCGAGCCCGAGGAAGAGCGACTCGACCAGGGTGGTGTCACCGAACGCGACGTAGACCCCGGAGAGCACCAGCAGCGCCACCACGCCGGGCAGGATGAAGAGCACCCCGGCGATCAGCGCACCCCTGACCCCGTTGAGCAGCCAGCCGACGTAGGTCGCCAGCTGCTGGGCCTCCGGCCCGGGCAGCAGGGTGCAGTAGGAGAGCGCGAAGAGGAACCGCTGCTGCCCGATCCACCGCTTCTCCTCGACCAGCACCCGCTGCATCACCGCGATCTGCCCCGCCGGGCCCCCGAAGGTCTGCAGCGAGATGGCGAACCACACCCTGGTGGCCTCGCGGAGCGAGATCACGCCGGACGGTCCGTGAGCACCCGGTCGAGGAACTGCCGGGTCCGCGCCTCACGCGGGTTGGAGAAGATGACCCCCGGCTCCCCCTGTTCCAGGATCAGTCCCCCGTCGAGGAAGCAGACCCGGGTCGCCACGTCGCGGGCGAACGACATCTCGTGGGTGGCCAGCACCAGCGTCGTCCCCTCCTGCGCCAGGCCGCGCACCGCGTCGAGCACGTCGCCCACCAGCTCGGGGTCCAGCGCCGCGGTGATCTCGTCGAGGAGCAGCAGCGACGGCCTCGGCGCCAGGGCGCGGACCAGGGCGACCCGCTGCTGCTGACCGCCGGAGAGTCGGTCGGGATGGGCGTCGGCCTTGTCGGCCAGGCCGAACCGCTCGAGCAGCTCGCGGGCCCGCTGCTCCGCCTCGCGCCGGCCCGTCCCGTGCACCTTGCGCGGCGCGAGCGTGATGTTGTCCAGGACGCTCAGGTGGGGGAAGAGGTTGTAGGCCTGGAAGACCATCCCCATCTGCGAGCGCACCGCCCGGCGGTCGGTCCGGGGGTCGGAGATGTCCACCCCACCCAGCTCGACCAGGCCGTCGTCGATCTCCTCGAGCAGGTTGAGGCAGCGCAGCAACGTCGACTTGCCCGAGCCCGAGGAGCCGATCAGGCAGATCACGTCACCGGGGTCGACGTCGAAGTCGATGTCGTCGAGCACGACCTTGTCGCCGTACGCCTTGCGCAGGCCGCGCACCCGCAGCAGGGGCTCACCACCGGAGGCGCTCATCGGGCACCCGCCCTCTCCCGCTCCACGACCCGTCTCTGCAGGTGGTCGGTGAGCCGGGCCAGCGGGATCGTGATGACCACGAAGAAGAGCGCGACGACGACCAGCGGGGTGTCGTTGAAGTTGTAGTTGCCGTAGTCGCGGGCGGCGAAGACGGCGTCGAAGATGCCGACGGTCGAGACCAGTGCGGTGTCCTTCTGCAGGGAGACGAAGTCGTTGAGCAGCGGCGGCACGACGCGGCGCACGGCTTGGGGCACCACCACGTGCCGCATCGCCTGGGCCCGGGTCAGCCCCAGCGTCTCCGCGCTGGCCAGCTGGGAGGGGTGCACCGACTCGATCCCGGCGCGGAAGACCTCGGCGACGTAGGCGCCGTAGGAGAGGACCAGCGCCACCAGCGCCCAGAAGAAGCGGTCGTTGGTGACCCCCTGCAGCTGGAGCGCCGGCATCCCGAAGGCCAGCAGCACCACCAGCAGGATGGTCGGGATGCCGCGGAACAGGTCGGTGTAGAGCACGGCCAGCAGCCGCAGCGGCGTCAGCCACGCCGCCCGGGCCTGGCGGGCCAGCGCGAGGCCGAGCCCGAGCAGCAGGATCAGCGGCTCGGCGATCAGGAACATCTTGACGTTGAGCCAGAAGCCCGCCCAGATGGCCGGGAACGAGTCGCGGGCGTGGTCGAGGTCGAAGAAGTAGCCCTGCACCGTCTCCCAGCCGGGCGAGGAGACGAGGCCGACCGCCAGGGCCCCGAAGACCAGCAGCGTCGCCAACGACGCGACACCGAGGGAACGGCGGTGCAGCGTACGGCGGACCCGGCGCCGCTCGAGCTCGCGCTCGCTCGGCTGCCAGACCGCCGCGCTCGCGGGTGCCAGGTCGGGCAGGCTCACTGGAGCTCGGGAACGCCGACCGTGTCGGAGAGCCACTCCTGCTCCAGCTCGGCCAGGGTGCCGTCGGAGCCCATCTCGGCCAGGGCGGCGTCGACGCACCCGACCAGCTCGCTGCCCTTCTCGAAGAGCAGGCCGAACTCCTCCTGGTCGCCGGTGTCGGGCTGGAACTGGCCGATGATCGACCCCTTCGGGATCTCCACCGCGGTGATGTAGAAGGCGCTGGGCAGGTCGGCGAGGATCGCGTCGACCTGGTCGTTCATCATCGCCTGCTTGGCCGCGTTGGTGTCCTCGAAGACCGAGACCTCGGCGTCGGGCGCGATCACGTCGCGGATCGCGGTGAGCGAGGTGGTTCCGGTCTGGGCGCCCAGCCGCAGGCCCTTGAGGTCGTCGAGGCTGGTGGCCTCGGCGGCAGGGTTGCCGTCGAGGGCGATCACCGCCTGGGCGGCTGAGTAGTAGCCGGTGGAGAAGTCGACCCGCTCGGCACGCTCCGGGGTGATGGAGATCTGGTTGATGTCGAAGTCGAACTCCTTGGGCCCGGGCTTGTAGGAGGTGTTGAACGGCACCGTCACCCAGGTGACCGCGTCGGCGTCGAAGCCGAGCCGCTCGGCGACCTCGTAGGCCACCGCGGACTCGAAGCCCTCACCGGTGGTGGGGTCGTTGTCGGTGAACCACGGCTCGTAGGCCGGGGTGTCGGTCGCGATCGTCAGGGTGCCGGGCTCGCGGACGGCGCCCTCGGCGCAGGTGGCCGGGTCGGTCTCGGTCGCCTGCGTCTCGGTGTCGCCGGACTCGACCTCGGCGGCGGTGTCGTCCTCGTCGCTCTCGGTGGGGGCGCAGGCCACGCCCACCAGGAGCAGCGGCGCGGCGGCGAGGACGCCGACGCGACGGCGGACGGCGGGACGGGTGACGAGGGCGAGGGGACGACGAGGACGCATGGACGGATCGTAAGTCCTGATCTGCCCGCCCACGGCGATGCCCGTAGGCTGAGCGGATGCCGGACGAGACGCTGAGCGAGAGCCCCCAGCCGGGCCGTCGCGACCGCGACCGCGACGAGGGCGGCCGTGCTCGCCAGGCCAGGCCCCGCGACGCGCTGGGGCGGCCGCTGGCCTACGGGGAGCAGGGCGTCGAACCGATCGACGAGACCCCGCGACCTCCCCGGGAGACCCTCGACCTGGCGCGGGCGCTGCTGGACGACGGCCGGCCCTTCGCCGCGCACGAGGCGCTGGAGGTCCGCTGGAAGAGCTGCCCGGTCACCGAGCGCGCGCTGTGGCAGGGACTGGCACAGCTCTGCGTCGGGCTCACGCACGCCGAGCGCGGCAACCGGGTCGGCGCCCGGCGGCTCGTCGAGCGCGCGGCCGGACGGCTCGAGGAGTACGCCGCCGGCGGCGGCCCCACCTACGGCCTCCACCTGCCGGACCTGGTCGGCTGCGCGCGCGAGCGGGTCTCCCAGCCGTGATGACCAGCCAGCCCGCTCCGGCTGGATAGCGTGCCTGGCATGGACTTCGCGTTCCAAGGACCTGTCGTCGAGTGGCGGGGCCCCGCGCCCTACTACTTCCTGGCCATCCCCGAGGACGAGAGCGACGACATCAAGGTCGCCGCCAAGGGGCTCGAGTACTGGGGCCAGGTGCCGGTCGTCGTCCGGGTCGGCGCCACGGAGTTCAGCACCGGCCTCTTCCCCAAGGACGGCCGCTACCTGATGCCGCTCAAGGACAAGGTCAGGCGGGCCGAGGGGATCGAGCTCGGCCAGGTGCTCGACGTCGCCCTGCGTGTGGGCCGCAGCTGAGGCACCCGTCAGCCGACGGTGAGCTGGCCGCCCTCGACGTGCCAGCGCTGGTCGAGCCGGACGTTCTCCAGCAGCCGCCGGTCGTGGGAGACCAGCAGCAGGGTGCCGTCGTAGGACTCCAGCGCCTGCTCCAGCTGCTCGATCGCGGGCAGGTCCAGGTGGTTCGTCGGCTCGTCGAGCACCAGCAGGTTGACCCCGCGCGCCTGGAGCAGCGCCATCGCCGCCCGGGTCCGCTCGCCGGGTGAGAGCCGCTCGACGGCGCTGGCCACCTGGTCGGCCTTGAGCCCGAACTTGGCCAGCAGGGTCCGCACCTCGGCCGACGTCATGTCGGGCACCCGACCCTCGAACGCCTCCCCCAGCGGGAGCCGCTCGTCCAGGCCGGTCCGCGCCTGGTCGATCTCGCCCAGCGCGACGCTGGCGCCCAGGGAGGCCCGGCCCTCGTCCGGCTCCCGATGGCCCAGGAGCAACCGCAGCAGCGTGGTCTTCCCGGCGCCGTTGGGCCCGGTGATGCCGATCCGGTCACCGGCGCTGACCTGGAGCGAGACCGGACCGAGCACGAAGTCGCCCTGCCGCGCGGTGGCGCCGTCGAGGGTCGCGACCACGCTGGAGGAGCGCGGGGCGGCGGCGATGTCGAACTGCAGCACCCACTCCTTGCGGGGCTCCTCGACCTCGTCGAGCCGGGCGATCCGCGACTCCATCTGCCGCACCTTCTGCGCCTGCTTCTCGCTCGACTCGCTCTGCGCCCGCCGCCGGATCTTGTCGTTGTCGGGCGACTTCCTCATCGCGTTGCGCACGCCCTGGGAGCTCCACTCGCGCTGGGTGCGGGCGCGGGCCTGCAGGTCGCCCTTCTTCTCCGCGAACTCCTCGTAGGCCTCGCGGGCGTGCCGCCGGGCGACCGCCCGCTCCTCGAGGAACGCGTCGTAGCCGCCGTCGTAGACGGCGACCTGGTGCTGGGCCAGGTCGAGCTCGACGACCCGGGTGACGCAGCGGGCCAGGAACTCACGGTCGTGGGAGACCAGCACGACCCCGGCCCGCAGGCCGCGGACGAAGGACTCCAGCCGGGCCAGCCCGTCGAGGTCGAGGTCGTTGGTCGGCTCGTCGAGCAGCACCACGTCGAAGCGACTCAGCAGCAGTGCGGCGAGCGCCACCCGGGCCGCCTGCCCACCGGAGAGGGAGGTCATCAGGGCGTCGGGTCCCACGTCGAGGCCGAGCTCGGCCAGGGTCCCGGGCAGGCGGTCCTCCAGGTCGGGGGCACCGCAGGCCAGCCAGTGGTCCAGCGCGACGGCGTACGCGTCGTCGACCCCGGGCGTCTCGCTGCCCAGCAGCGCCGCGCTCTCCTCCATCGCCCGGGTCGCTGCGGCGGCGCCGGTACGCCGGGCGACGTACGCCGCGACCGTCTCGCCCGCCACCCGCTCGTGCTCCTGCGGCAGCCACCCCACGAACGCGTCCGACGGCGCGGTGCTGACCGTGCCCGCGACCGGGACGGCCCGACCGGCCAGCAGCTCCAGCAGCGTCGACTTGCCGGCCCCGTTGGCTCCCACGACGCCGACGACGTCGCCCGGCGCCACGGTGAGGTCGAGGGAGTCGAAGAGGACACGGTGCCCGTGCCCACCGGCCAGGCCCTTGGCGACCAAGATGGTGGTGATCACTGAGCCTGGGACCCGCACGTCGTCATGCGGGCAAGGCTAGGTCACGGCTCCGGGCCGCTGCCGGGGGGTTCCTCCGGTCCAGACCGGAGGCGTAGCCTCGACGTCGAGCCGCTGAGGAGTCGCACTCTGCACGGCGATCCACCTCAGCAACGGTGCACCCGGGCCCACGGCCCGGGTGCCTCCGCGTGGGGGCAGCCCCTGCGGACTCAGCCGCGACCGGTGGCCATCAGCGCCAGCCCCAGCAGCATCTTGTCCCGCGGATCGGTGAGCGACCTGCCGGTGAGCTGCTCGATCTGCTTCATCCGGTAGATCACCGTGTTGCGGTGGCAGTAGAGGTCGGCCGCCGCGTGCGTCGGGGAGCCGTCGTGGTGCAGCAGCGCGGTGAGGGTCTCCAGCAGGGTCTGGGACTGGGCCTTGGGCAGCGCCAGGATCGGGCCGAGCGTCTCGGCGAGCAGGCGGGGGGCGACCTGCGGGCTCCCGGCCAGCAGCACCTCCGGCAGCCGGTCGGAGACCGCCACCACCCGTCGTACGCCGCGGGGCACGGTCTCCGCGGCCCGGTGCGCCAGCTGGAACGCCGTCGCGAAGCCCGCCACCCCGTCGGTGCTGACCGCCACGCCCATCCGGCCCGGGGCGTGCGGCGCGAAGAGCTCCACCAGCCCCGGCTCGTCGGGCAGCCGGCCCGAGAGCAGGCCGTAGTAGACGCCGGAGCGCACGTGCCACCGGGCGGCGACCCCGAGCCGGTCGAGCCTGTCCTCCACCGGGACCAGGGCGTCGCTGGCATCCGCGCCGTCGTGCATGGCCACCACGCAGGCGATCTCGTCGTCGGGGCCGATCTCGAGCCCGGCGCGGGCCTCGTCGGCGAAGAGCGGGTCGGCCCCGCGCCCCTCGATCAACCCGTCGAGCAGGCTCTGCTCGCGCTGCAGGTCCTGGCGCTGGATGCGGGAGCTCTCCCGGCGGTAGGCGTCGATCAGCACCGAGTTCTGCACGTCCAGGTTGGTCCAGACCGTGCGCGCCGCCATCAGCAGCACCTGGTCGTCGACCTCGATAGAAGGGTCGGCAGAGACGCGGCTGACCAGCGCCTCCCACAGGATCCGCGCCCCCAGCGTGTAGGCGTTGAGCACCAGCTCCAGTGGCACGCCCTGGCGGGCCCGTCGCCGACCCGTGTCGCGCCACAGCTCCACGGCGTTCTCCGGGCTCCCCGGATGCTCGTCGAGGGGGTCGCGGTGCGCCGAGAGGATCCGCAGTCCACGGCGGATGTGCTGGCGGGTGCTGGACCTGACGTCGGCGCGGAACTCTGGCCCGATCCGCTCCCACAGCTCCTGGTCACGCTCGAAGAGGGTCAGCGTGATGCTGTCCGCGATCACGTCCGACTGGTCGAGGAGAAGGGCCCAGGCATCGTGGAGCGCCTCTTGGGCGGAGTTGACGGCGGTGGCACGCATGCATGCACCGTCGCACTGTCTGCACAATCCTGACCAGCCCTCCCCCGTAATTGGGGCCACTGCTCCAAGCATGTTTGGGCGCTCAGCCCAATGACCGGAATGTGCCTGCACACCAAGGTGGTGCAGGTCACAACGCCCAACCCCGGCAGCGCCATTCACAGGAGGCCTCGTGAGCACCGACCTCGACCGGCCGGCCGCCACTGCGCACCACCAGCAGGCCGACCTCGAGCTCACCCGCGTCACCGTCCGGTTCGGCGGCCTGACAGCCCTCGCCGACGTCTCGCTGCGGGTGCGTCCGCGCACCGTGCACGGCGTGATCGGACCCAACGGCGCCGGCAAGACCACTCTCTTCAACGTCGCCTGCGGCTTCGTGGTGCCCGACGAGGGGGGCCTGCGGCGCCACGGCGAGGAGCTCGGCCGGCTCCGCCCGCACCAGCTCGCCGGCCACGGCATCGCCCGCACCCTCCAGGGGCTGGGCCTCTTCGACCGGGTCACCGTGCTCGAGAACGTCGTCACCGGCGCCGACCGGCACGCCCGCACCGGCTTCCTCGGCGCGATGCTGGCGCTGCCCGGGTCGTGGCGCGAGGAGAGGGCGCTGCGCGAGCGGGCGATGGCGGCGCTGGACGCGCTCGGGATCGCGCACGTCGCGGGCCTCTACCCCGGCAGCCTCCCCTACCCGGTCCGCAAGCGGGTGGCCCTGGCCCGAGCCCTGGTCGCGGAGCCGGAGCTGTTGCTCCTCGACGAGCCCGCCAGCGGTCTCTCCGCCGACGAGATGGACGAGCTCGGCGAGCTGATCACCGGGCTGACCGACCGGATGTCGGTGCTGCTCGTCGAGCACCACATGGACCTGGTGATGCGGGTCTGCGACGAGATCACCGTCCTCGACTTCGGCCGGGTGATCGCCCATGGGGGCCCCGACGAGGTCCGCAACGACCCGGCCGTCCTCGCCGCCTACCTCGGTGAGGAGGTCTGATGCTCACCGTCGACCGCCTCACCGTCTCCTACGGCCCCGTCACCGCGCTGCACGACGTCTCCTTCACCGCGGCCGAGGGCGAGATCACCGCCGTCCTCGGCGCCAACGGCGCCGGCAAGACCACCCTGCTGCGCACCCTCTCCGGGCTGCACCGCGCCAGCAGCGGCTCCATCACCCTGTCGGGCCGGCAGATCGGTGCCGTGGCCGCCGAGCGCATGCCGGGGCTCGGCATGGCGCACGTCCCCGAGGGGCGCGGCGTCATCACCGAGCTCAGCGTCGAGGAGAACCTGCGCCTCGGGGGCCTGGGGCGCAGCGACCGCAAGGGCCGCGTCACCGACGACGACCTCGCCCTGGCCTTCGACCTCTTCCCGGTGCTCGCCGACCGACGGGCCCAGCAGGCCGGCACCCTGTCGGGGGGCGAGCGGCAGATGCTGGTCATCGGCCGGGCGCTGATGGCCGGGCCGCGGCTGCTGCTGCTCGACGAGCCCTCCCTGGGGCTGGCGCCGCGGATCGTCGCGCAGATCTTCGCCCTGCTCCGCGACCTGGTCGCCGACCAGGGCCTCTCGGTGCTGCTGGTGGAGCAGAACGCCCGCAGCGCCCTGTCGGTCGCCGACCACGGGGTCGTCCTCGACCTCGGTCGGGTGGTGGCCGACTCCGACGCCGCCGCGCTGGCCGCCGACGACCAGCTCCGCCACGCCTACCTCGGGTTCTGAGCCCGGACCCGGAAGGAGAGGACCCACCTCGTGCAACAGCTCCTCAACACCACTCTCGGCGGCCTGACCCTCGGCATGGTCTATGCGGCCTTCGCCCTGGCGCTGGTGCTGATCTGGCGCTCCACCCGCGTGGTCAACTTCGCGCAGGCCCCGATGGCGATGGTCACGACGTTCATCGCCCTGGTGGTGATCGACGCGGGCCACTCCTACTGGCTCGCCTTCGCCGCGGCCCTGGCCGCAGGCCTGCTGCTGGGCGCCGGCCTGGAGCGGACGATCGTGCGCCACGTCGACGGCAAGGCCGAGATCAACGCGGTCATCCTCACCCTGGGCCTCTTCATCGTGCTGCACTCGGTGGCCGCGGTCGTCTTCGGCAACGAGTACCGCTCCTTCCCGGCCCCCTTCGGCATCCGGGGCTTCGAGATCGGCGACCGCACCATCGCGCTGACCGGGTTCGGCGTCTTCACGATCCTCGCGGTGCTGGTCGTGATGGGGCTGCTGGTGCTCCTCTTCCGCTTCACCGACCTCGGGCTCAGGATGCGCGCCGCCGCCTTCAACGCCGAGGTGGCCCGTCTCCTCGGCGTCCGGGTCGGGCGGATGAAGACCCTCGGCTGGGCGCTCGCCTCGATGGTCGGCTCCCTGGCGGGGCTGCTCATCGCCGGCGGCAGCCTGGTCCACCCCGGCTACATGGACTCGATCGTCGTCTACGGCTTCGTCGCCGCCGTCCTCGGCGGTCTCGACAGCCCCGCCGGCGCCGTGGTGGGCGGGCTGCTCCTGGGCCTCACCCTGAGCTTCGTCAGCGGGTACGTCGGCTCCCAGCTCGTCGCGCTCGCCGCACTGCTGATCCTGATGCTGGTCCTGACGCTGAAGCCCGGCGGCCTCTTCTCCACGACGACCGCGAGGCGGGTGTGATGACCGGGATGCGCACGTCACTGGGCACGACATTGGGCACGACGCTGGGCCGGTCGCTGCGCGAGGTGACCCTGCTCCGCCACCTGCTCGGTGCCGCGCTCGGGCTGGTCGTGGTCGTCCTGGTGCTCACCGCCGTCGACGACTTCCGCCGCTTCCAGCTGGCGGAGATGGCCTACCTCGGGATCGCCGCCGGCGGGCTCACCGTGCTCACCGGTCTCAACGGGCAGCTCTCGCTCGGCCACGGGGCGCTGATGGCCTTCGGCACCTACACCACCGCCCTGCTGCTGCCCGACCGCGAGGCCGGCACCCCGCTGCTGGTGGTGGTCCTCGCCGCGGTGGCCGTGACGGTCGCGGTCGGGGCCCTGGTGGGGGTGGCGGCCGCCCGGCTGCACGGGCCCTACCTGGCCGGTGCGACGCTGGCGCTGGCGGTCGCCGTCCCCGGGATCGCGCTCTACTTCAAGGAGACGCTTGGCGGGGAGCAGGGGCTGCGGATCGTGCTGCCCGAGACGCCCACCTGGGCCGAGGACGCGACCTACTTCGTCACCGGCCAGGAGCTCACCGGGCGCGGCTGGGTCGCCTTCGTCGCGTGGCTGACCCTGATCGTCACCTTCCTCCTGCTCGCCAACCTGTCGCGCAGCCGGGTCGGCCGGCGCTGGCGGGCCGTCCGCGACGACGAGGTCGCCGCCCAGCTGGCGGGCATCGACCTGGGCCGCGCCCGGGTCTCGGCCTTCATGGTCAGCGCCGCGGCGGCCGGGGCGGCGGGGGCGATGCTGGGCATCGCCGTCCGCCTGGCCGCCCCCAGCTCCTTCACCCTGACGGTGAGCCTCACGCTGCTCGCCGCCGTGGTGCTCGGCGGGCTCGGCAGCCTCACCGGAGCCCTGCTCGGTGCCGCGCTGCTGACCTTCCTGCCCCGCGAGGTGACCGCGCTCGGCACCGCGGCCGGCCTCGACGACATCGCCGCGGCCGAGCTCGCCCCCCTGGTCTACGGCGTGGTCATGGTGCTGGTCATCCTGCTCGCCCCCAGCGGGCTCTTCGGCACCGTCGCCCGCGCCGTGATGACCCGACGCGCCCGCCGCGCGCCCACCGACTCGGACCCGGCCCACCGGGACAACAGCACCACCACCAGAGAGGGAGCAACACCATGACACGCAGGAACACGAGGTCGGCACGACTGGTCGGCCTGACCGGCCTGGTCGTGACCACCCTGGTCCTCACCGCCTGCGGTGCGGGCGGCCGGGACGACGACGGGGACGGCGAGAGTGACGGCGGCGGCGCCTCCGACACCGGGGTCACCGCGGAGACCGTCACCATCGGCGGGCACTTCCCGCTGACCGGGGTCGCGGCCCCCGGCTACAGCGAGATCCCGACCGGGGCGAAGGCCTACTTCGACTACGTCAACGCGCAGGGCGGCGTCCACGGCCGCCAGATCGAGTACGTCGTCAAGGACGACGGCTACAACCCGACCAACACCAGCAAGGTCACCAACGAACTGCTCCTCGAGGACGAGATCTTCGCCATGGTCGGCGGGCTCGGCACCCCCACCCACAGTGCGGTCATCGAGCAGCTCAACAGCGAGGGCGTCCCCGACCTCTTCGTCTCCTCCGGCTCGCTCATGTGGGGCGACGACGTCGAGGCCCACCCGATGACCTTCGGCTGGCAGCCCGACTACGAGAGCGAGGGCAAGATCATCGGCCAGTACGTCGCGGAGAACATGCCCGACGCGAAGGTCGGGCTCTTCCTGCAGGACGACGACATGGGTGAGGACGCCGAGAAGGGCGTGCGCCAGTTCCTCGACGACCAGATCGTCGCGGTCGAGCGCTACACCTCCGGCAACACCGACGTGGGCCCGCAGATCGCCGGGCTCCAGGGCGCCAAGGCCGACCTGGTCCTCTCCTTCAACACGCCCTCCTACACCGCGCTGGCCCAGCTGGTCTCGATGAAGCTCGGCTACAAGCCGAAGTGGTACGTCGCCAGCATCGGCTCCGACCCGGACCTGGTGGGCTCGCTGCTCTCGGAGTTCTCCGAGGGTGCGATCAAGGACGGCACCAGCGCCCTCGAGGGCGTGATGACCTCCGAGTACATCCCCGCCACCGACCAGCCGGACGACCCGTGGGTCCAGCTGTGGCAGGAGGTCTGGGACGAGCACGGTGAGAAGGGCGAGCTGACCAACTACCGGATCTACGGGATGTCCCACGCCTACGCGTTCGTCCAGGCCCTGCAGGGGGCCGGCGAGGAGCTGACCCGCGAGGGACTGGTGGAGTGGCTCGAGGAGAACGGCGAGTCCCTGGAGGGTCCTCAGCTGGCCCCGTTCCGCTACGGCGCCGACAGCCACATGGGCATCTCCGGCATGCGCCTGGCCGAGATCAAGGGCGACTCCACCGAGCCGTTGACGCCGGTCCTGGTGACCGACATCGGGGACGCGGAGATCACCGAGGACTCCTCGGGCCAGGCGGACGACGCGCCCCCGGAGAGCGGGATCCCGGAGTGAGCCACCGCTGGGCGCCGCTCGGGCGTCGGGTCACAACCGTTCAGCCGTGCGACGCGCGGCGACGCCCAGCACCTCCCAGGCCGTGCTGAACGGAGGCGAGTAGGACAGGTCCATCCAGGCCAGGTCGTCCACCGTCCCCTCCGCCCACAGGACCGCGGCCGCGGTGTCGACTCTCTTCCCGGCACCGCGGCCGCCTACCAGCTGGACCCCCAGCAGCCGACGCGAGGCCCGGTCCGCCATCACCCAGATGGCGACCGGGTCCGCCTCGTCCAGGTAGCCGCTGGCGGTCGACCCCTCGGTCACCACGGCGACCGGGTCGAACCCGGCCGCTCGGGCGTCGGCGAGGGAGAGACCGGTGCGCGAGACCTCGAGGTACTGCCCCCCGGCGGCGAACCGGGTGATCGCGGTCTCCAGGATCCCGTCGAAGGCGAGCGTCCCGCCGGCCAGGCTGTCGCCCAGGGCCCGGCCCATCTTGTTGGCGTGCGAGCCCAGCGGGCGGAACACCTGGTCCGCGGCGAGGCGGCGCCACGTCTCGCAGCAGTCACCCGCCGCCCAGACCCGATCCGCGACCCGGCCGTGGGGGTCCGGGCGCAGCGCCCCCTTCTCGCCCAGCGCCAGCCCGGAGCCGGCGAGGAAGCCGGTCGCCGGCACGACCCCGAGCGCCAGCACGACCAGGTCGCACTCCCGGGTGCCGCCCTCCCAGCGGACGGCCCGGGCGGCGCCGTCGACGACCTCGAGGCCGGTCACGTCGGCGTCGAGCACGACCTCGACCCCGGCCGCGCTCAGGGCCAGCGCCACCCGGTCCGACATCTCCGGCTCCAGCGAGCTCATCACCCGGGAGCGCGTCACCAGGGTGACGCCGAGTCCGCGCCGCAGCGCCGCCTCCGTGACCTCGATGCCGATGTAGCCGCCGCCGACGACCACGACGTGGGCCCCCTCCCCCGCCTCGGCGAACCGGGCCAGCCACTCCCGCCCGTCGTCGAGCGTCTTGACCTGACCCACGCCCCGCGGCAGCTCACCACCCTCGCCGCGCGCCCAGCCGGGCACGATCGCCTCCGCGCCGGTGGCCACCACGAGCTGGTCATAGCCGACCACCCCGCCGCCGGCGACCTGCACCTCACGCGCCGCGAGGTCGAGACCGGTCGCCCGGACGCCGAGCCGCACGTCGATGCCGGCCTGCCGGTGCTCCTCGGCGGTCCGGGCCACCAGCTCGTCGGCGGAGCCGACGTCCCCGGCCATCCAGTAGGGGATGCCGCAGGCGGAGTACGAGGTGTGCACGCCCTGGTCCAGCACCGTCACCTCGAGCTCCCGCCCGGTGCGCCGGGCGGTGCGCAGCATCTGGTGGGCCGCGGACATCCCGGCGGCGTCGGCGCCGACGATGACGATGCGCTCGTTCATGCGGGTCAGCCTCGCACGGGTTGGCCGAGGGACCTATCGTGGCGAGATGCGCACCTGGCTGGGCGGCGCGGTGCGGACGAGCATGGCCGCGCTGCTGCTCACCGCCTGCTCCGCGGAGCGGACGCCGAACGCCGCCCCGACCCCCACGCCGACGCCGACCCCGACGCCGACCCCCACGCCGACCCCCACGCCGACGCCGGCGGAGCCCCTGCGCTCCTGGGTGAGCGTCCCGGCGATCGGCCTGCGCGACTTCCCGGTGGTCCGCTACCGCGGCTCCCCTGACGACGGCCCGGGCACGCGGTGGCAGAACGCCGGCGAGATGGCCTCGCCCCGAGGCCCGGGTGGCGGGGTCGGGCCCGGCGAGGTGGGCAACCTGCTCATCACCGGCCATCGCCTGACCGGCACGGCGCCGCTGCGCGACTCCCCCTCGCTGCGCCGGGGCGACCGGATCGAGGTGCGCAGCGCGGGCACCGTCTTCGTCTACGAGGTGCGCCGCACCCGCTGGACGTCGTTCCGGCGGCCCGCCTCGCTCGCCGCGCAGCGCGCCCAGGTCCCGGGACGGCCAGGGGTGGAGGCGAGCCGGCCCATGCTGACTCTCTCCACCTGCGCCACCCCCGAGGACCACGCGGCCGGCAACTTCTGGGCCGACGAGTTCGACAACCCGGAGCACCGCATCGACAAGATCGCGGTCCTGGTCGCCACTCGACCGGCCTGAGCAGGGAGCTCAGCCGGCGCGCGTCTCCAGCACCCGGAACCCCTTGACGCTCGCGAGCCGCTCCGTCGGCCACCCCTGGGCGGTCAGCCAGCGCTGCAGCGAGTCCGCCCCCAGGTTCTTGCCGACCACCGAGACCATCCGCCCACCCGGGGCCAGCCGCGGCAGCCAGGTGAGCAGCAGCTCATGGAGCGCCTGCTTGCCGATCCGGATCGGCGGGTTGGACCAGATCTCGTCGAAGACGTAGTCGCTCGGCACCTGGTCGGGACGACAGGCCACGAACGTCCCGTCCAGGCCGAGGCTCCGGGCATTCTCGTTGGCCAGCGCGATGGCGCGCTCGTTGACCTCCACCCCGATCACCCGGGCCAGCGGCACCGCCGTGGCGATGGCCAGCCCGATCACCCCGTAGCCGCACCCGAGGTCGAGGAACTGGCCCTGCGCGGGCGGGTCCGTCTCCCGGAAGAGGACGGCGGTGGCGTGGTCGAGGTGACCCCGGCTGAAGACCCCCGACCCGCTGACCAGGTCGAGCTCGTGGCCCCACGCCTCGCAGGTGAACCGCTCCCGGGTGAAGGGCACGTCCGGGTCGGCGGAGAAGTAGTGGTCCTGGTCGTCACCGGTGTCGTTCATGCCAGCTCCCTCTTGGCTCGTGCACGCTGCGCCTGGACCAGCAGCTGGTCGTCGGCGGGGTAGCCGACCTCCTCCAGGGTGAGCCCGTGGGCGTGCATCACGGTCAGCGCGGGGTTGCGCTCCCGGGCGGTCATCAGCTCGACGCCCCACTCCGGGGTGCGTCGCCCGTCGCCCACCGCCACCAGGCACCCCACCAGCGAGCGGACCATGTTGTGGCAGAAGGCGTCGGCCACCACCCGGGCGACCGCCACCCCCGCCGTGTCGCGCTGCCACTCCAGCTCCAGCAGGGTCCGGACGGTGGTGGCCCCCTCACGGCGCCGGCAGAAGGCCGCGAAGTCGCGCAGCCCCAGGAGGGTGGCCGCCGCGCGGTTCATCGCGTCCAGGTCGAGAGGCCGCTGCCAGGCCAGGACGTGGTGCCGGTGCAGCGGGTCGACCAGGTCGGGGTGGTCGGCGATGCGGTAGGCGTAGCGACGCCACACGGCGGAGAAGCGGGCGTCGAAGCCGGGCGGGGCCTCGACCACCCGGCGCACCCGTACGTCGGCGGGCAGGATGCCGTTGAGCCGTCGCGCGAGCGCGGCGGTCGGCGGGTCCTGCGAGCGACCGGCCGAGCGGACGAGCAGCTCGGGGTCGAGGTCGACGTGCACCACCTGGCCCCGGGCGTGCACCCCCGCGTCGGTCCGACCGGCCACCACCGCGCGCACCGGCGAGACCCGCAGCACGGTGGCCAGGGCGGCCTCCAGCGTCTCCTGCACGGTTCGGAGACCCGGCTGTGTCGCCCACCCGGAGAAGTCGGTGCCGTCGTAGGCGAGGTCGATCCGGAAGCGCACCGGACCATCCTCCCAGACGCCCGCGAGCCGTCCGCAACCAGATGGTTGACAGGAGCCAGGAGCGACCCCTAGCCTTATTCAACCGTTTAGTTGAGAAAGGTGGTCTCCGTGACCGACTCGCTCTCCCGGGTCTTCGCCGCCCTCGCCGACCCGACCCGGCGCGACATGGTCGCCCGGCTCGCCGTCGCCGACGCGACCGTCGGGGAGCTCGCCGAGCCCTACGACGTGAGCGTGCAGGCGGTCTCCAAGCACCTGAAGGTCCTGGAGGAGGCCGGACTCGTCAGCCGCAGCCGCGAGGCGCAGCGTCGGCCGGTCCACCTGGAGGCCGAGGTGTTAGACCTCATGACGAAGTGGATCGAGCGCTACCGCCGGCAGGCGGAGGAGCGCTACCAGCGCCTGGACGCCGTCCTGGCGCGGATGCAGCAGGAGGGGCAAGACCCCCCTGGCACACCGGAGCACGAAGGGACAGCATCATGACCATGACCGACCCGACCGACCGCTACGCCGAGGCCGCCATCGAGGCGGACCAGAAGGTCCCCGCCATCCACATCTGGCGCGACTTCGAGGCGACCGTGGCGCAGATGGTGCGCGCACACACCGACCCGGACCTGTTCGCGCAGTGGATCGGTCCCGACTCGGTCACCACCCGGATCGACCAGTGGGACTGCCGCACCTTGGGGTCCTACCGCTACCTCAACGAGCACGACGGCCAGGAGTACGCCTTCCGGGGCACCTTCCCGTACGTGGGCGAGGACAAGCTCGTCCAGACGTTCACCTGGGAGGGGATGCCCGAGGCGATCGCGCTGGAGACGATGACCTTCACCGACCTCGGGGACGGCCGGACCCGCTTGCACGGGTTCTCCCTCTGCGACTCCTTCGAGGGACGCGACGGGATGCTCTCCTCCGGCATGGAGGTCGGTGTCCGCGAGGGCTACGCCACGCTCGACCGCCTCCTCGCCGACGGACAGGTCTGAGGTGAGCCTGCCCACCGAGCCCGCCGCCCGCCACCGTGAGGTGGCGGGCCGGTTCACCACGCTGGTGCGTGGCACGACCGACTGGTCCGGCCCCGCCCCGGTGGCGGGGTGGACGGCGCGCGACGTGGTCGACCACCTGGTCACCTGGCTGCCGGCCTTCCTCGCCGACGGGACCTCGTACCGCTGGGCGCCTGGCCCGTCGGCGGCGCAGGACCCGGTCGCGGCGTGGCTGGCGCAGGTGGAGGGCGTGCAGGGCCTGCTCGACGACCCCGAGGCGGCGGCCTCGTCGTTCGCGCACCCGTACGTGCCCCCGCAGGACCTGGCGGCGGCCCTCACCACGTTCTACACCGCCGACGTCTTCATGCACTCCTGGGACCTGGCGCGCGCCACCGGACAGGACGCCGCCCTCGACCAGGAGACCTGCGCGGAGATGCTGGACGGGATGGAGGCGATGGAGGGCGTCATCCGCGCCTCCGGGCAGTTCGGGGCCCGGCAGCCGGTCCCCGACGGGGCCGGCCCCCAGGACCGTCTGATCGCCTTCATCGGCCGCGACCCGGGGTGGCAGCCGGGGACGGAGTGACGCACGGCGCCGGCTGTGGAGTGCCGGCACGGCCCGTCGGCGGTCACTGGCAGGGTGGGTCGCACCTGCCAGCCCCACCCGAACCGGAGTCGCCGTGCCCGCCACCGGACCGTCGTCCGACCAGACCACCCAGATGCTCGCGAAGGTACGCAAGCTGCTCGCCAAGGCCGAGGACCCCGCGGCGAGCCCCGAGGAGTCGGAGACCTACACCGCCAAGGCGACCCAGCTGATCGCCGACTACGGCATCGACGCGGCCCTGCTCTCCGCCGACGACCCCGGCAGCGACCGGGTGGCGGACCGGGTGATCGGCCTCGACGCCCCCTATGCCCGGGACAAGGCCCACCTCCTGTGCGAGGTCGCCAACCGGTTGCGTTGTCGCGCCGTGCTGCGCACCCGCCCCGCGCCGGCGGGCCCGACCGAGCACTCCGTCCACCTCTTCGGCCACGGGTCGGACCTGGCCCGCGCCGAGCTCCTCTTCACCAGCCTGCTCATGCAGGCGAGCCGGCAGCTGGCCCGCACGCCCGTGCCCCCGTGGGAGCACAAGGCCGCTTTCCGCCGGTCCTGGCAGGCCGGCTTCCGGATGTCGATCTCCCGACGGCTGGCCGAGGCGGAGGCCAGGGCCGAGGGAGCGGCCACCGAGCGGACCAGTCCCGCGGGCCGGAGCACCGGGCTGGTGCTGGCCGACCGCGCCCAGGAGGTGGACCAGGCGCTCCGCGACGCCTACCCGGGCGCGCGACAGGCCCGGCCGCGCTCCCTGTCGGGCACCGGACTCCGCGACGGCTACCGCGCCGGTGAGCTGGCCGACCTCGGGACCACCAGGCTGCGAGGCACCCCGGTCCCGCTCCCCCACGTCACTGGTCCGGGTCGTCGGTGACCTCGCAGAGCCTCGGCGGGTCGGCGCCCGGCCGCGAGACCGTGACCGCGGCAGCCCGGCCGGCCCAGGCGAGCGCCTCGCGAACCTCCTCGCCGGTGAGCTGCCAGCGAGCACCGGGTGGCAGCGGGCGCCGGCGCAGGGCCCCGGCGACCAGCAGCCGACGCAGCAGCGCCGCTCCGAACGTGTCCCCCGCACCGATGGTGTCCGCCACCTCGACCCCGACACCGGGGACCGCGACGATCCGGCCCGGCTCGACCCACAGCGCCCCTGCGGCGCCCAGCGTGACCACCACGGCACCCGCCCCGGCCTCCAGCAGGCGGCGGGCGCCCTCGACCGGCTCCACACCGGGCACCAGCACGTCGAGGTCCTCGTCGGAGGCCTTGACCAGGTCCGCCACGGACGCCATGGCCCGCACCGCTGCGAGCAGGTGCGAGCCCCGGCCGGTCACCGCGGGGCGGGCGTTGACGTCGTAGACCACGGTCGCGGCCTCGCGCAGGCCGGCCACCAGTTCCCGCACCTGCGAGGCACCCGGCTCGAGGACAGGCCCGAGTGAGCTGACCAGCACGACGCCGACGTCCGGCCACCGCCCGGCGGTCTCGTCGAGCCGCCACTCGACGTCGAAGCGGTAGGTGGCGGACCCGTCCCCGCCGATCCTGGCCTCCGCGGTCGCAGTGGCGGCCAGCACCTGGGGCTCGCACCCCCACCGCACGCCCTCGGACTCCAGATGGCGCCGCAACGCGTCTCCGCGCGGGTCGCGACCCAGCGCGGTGACCAGCCGGACCGGCACCCCCAGCCGCGCCAGGGCCACCGCCGCGTTGGCCGCGCTGCCCCCGGGCAGGTCGCGCGAGGGCTCCCCCTCGCGGTGCACCACGTCGATCAGCGACTCGCCCACCACCAGGATCTCCTGCACAGCCCGATGCTCGTCGCTCGGCGGCACCGGCGTCCAGCGCCATACTCGGGGGATGACCACGAGCCCTCTCGTCCGGGTCGACCGCGACGCCCCCGAGCCTCCGTTCGAGCAGGTCCGCACCCAGCTCGCCACGGCCGTCGCCCGCGGCGCCCTCGCGCCCGGCACCCGCCTTCCGTCTGTCCGCGCCTTCGCCGAGGAGCTGGGCCTGGCCGTGAACACCGTCGCCAGGGTCTACAAGGAGCTCGAGGCGGACGGCGTGGTGGAGACCCGGGGACGCGGCGGCACCGTGGTCCGCAGCGGTTCCCGGGCGGAGGGCGACGAGGCTCGACGGGCGGCTGAGGCCTACGTGGCGACCTGCCGCCGGCTCGGTCTCACCCGGGCCGAGGCGATCCGCCTCGTCGAGGACGGATGGCCGCGGTGAGACGCACGAAGCCCGCCCCCTGGAGAGGGGGCGGGCTTCGCGAGGACTGCTGGGGTGGGAGACCTACTCCTTGACCTCAGCGGCGTCCGTGGACTGCTCCTCGGCGTTCTCGGCGTCGGGCTGGACAGCCAGCACCTCGTCCTCACCGTCGACACCCTCGGCGACGACCTCGGCGGGGGCGCCCTCGGAGGTCTCCTCGGCGGGGGTCTCCTCGACCGGGGTCTCCTCGACCGGGGCGGCAGCCGCCTTGGTCTTGGTCGACGGGGCCTTGGGCGCGAAGGGCTCGGTGACGAGCTCGATCACGGCCATCGGCGCGTTGTCGCCCTTGCGGGGACCGATCTTGGTGATCCGGGTGTAGCCACCCGGGCGCTCGGCGAAGGTCGGGCCGATCTCGGTGAAGAGCGTGTGCACGACGGACTTGTCGCGCACGACCTTCAGGACCTCACGACGGTTGTGCAGGTCGCCCTTCTTGGCCTTGGTGATGAGCTTCTCCGCGTAGGGGCGGAGCAGCCGGGCCTTGGCCTCGGTCGTGGTGATGCGACCGTGCTCGAAGAGGCTGGTGGCCAGGTTCGAGAGGATCAGGCGCTGGTGGGCGGGGCTGCCGCCGAGCCGGCGGCCCTTCTTGGGGGTAGGCATCGCTTCTACTCATTCCTCCCCGGCCGTACCAGGTACCGGGGTAGTCGGTCCCGGCCACGGCGGCCGGGATCAGGGTGTCTCAGTACTGCTCGTCCTCGACGAACGCGTCGTCGTCGTCGTCACTGTAGGCGGCGAGCGCGGCGTGCGGGTCGAAGCCGGGGGCGCTGTCCTTGAGGGAGAGGCCCATCTCGACGAGCTTGGCCTTGACCTCGTCGATCGACTTCGCACCGAAGTTGCGGATGTCGAGCAGGTCCTGCTCCGAGCGCGAGATGAGCTCGCCCACGGTGTGGATGCCCTCGCGCTTGAGGCAGTTGTAGGACCGGACCGTCAGCTGCAGGTCCTCGACCGGCAGGGCGAGGTCGGCGGCGAGCTGCTCGTCGACCGGCGACGGGCCGATGTCGATGCCCTCGGCCTCGACGTTGAGCTCACGGGCCAGGCCGAAGAGCTCGACGAGGGTCTTGCCGGCCGAGGCGATGGCGTCGCGGGGACGGATCGACGGCTTGGTCTCGACGTCGATGACGAGCTTGTCGAAGTCGGTGCGCTGCTCGACACGGGTGGCCTCGACCTTGTAGGTGACCTTCAGCACGGGGCTGTAGATCGAGTCCACCGGCATCCGGCCGATCTCGTTGTCGGCGCCCTTGTTCTGCACGGCCGAGACGTAGCCGCGGCCGCGCTCCACGACCAGCTCCATCTCCAGCTTGCCGTTGTCGGAGAGGCTGGCGATCCGCAGGTCGGGGTTGTGCACCTCGACACCGGCGGGCGGGGTGATGTCGGCGGCGGTGACGACGCCGGCACCCGACTTGCGCAGGTACATGGTGACCGGCTCGTCGTGCTCCGAGGAGACGACCAGGCCCTTGAGGTTCAGGATGATCTCGGTGACGTCCTCGGTGACGCCCTCGATCGTCGAGAACTCGTGGAGGACCGAGTCGATCTTGATGCTGGTCACTGCCGCCCCCGGGATGGAGGAGAGCAGGGTGCGACGCAGCGAGTTGCCGAGCGTGTAACCGAAGCCGGGCTCGAGGGGCTCGATCACGAACCGCGAGCGGAACTCGTCAACGGACTCTTCCGACAGGGTCGGGCGCTGAGCGATAAGCACTGAATTCTTTCCTTTCCGGACCCACCCGACATATGACGGGCCCGAACTTCGGTGAAGAGGATGAAGTTGAAGGGTTCCCCGCCGGGGTCCGACTTGCGCATCGGACCCCGGCGAGGGGTGGTCGGAGGAGGCCCCCGACCGGACTACTTCTTGGAGTAGAACTCCACGATCAGCTGCTCCTGGACCGGGAGGTCGATCTGCGCCCGGGTCGGAAGCTGGTGCACGAGGATCCGCATCCGCGACGGGATCGCCTCGAGCCAGGCGGGGACGACGCGCTCGCCGTGGGTCTCGCGAGCCACGATGAACGGGGTCATCTCCAGCGACTTCTCCCGCACGTCGATGACGTCGTGCGCCGAGACCTGGTACGACGGGATGTCGACCTTGAGGCCGTTGACCCGGAAGTGGCCGTGGTTGACCAGCTGGCGGGCGTGACGCCGGGTGCGGGCGAAGCCGGCCCGGTAGACGACGTTGTCGAGACGGCACTCGAGGAGCTGCAGCAGGTTGTCGCCGGTCTTGCCCTTGCGACGCGAAGCCTCCACGTAGTACTTGTGGAACTGCCGCTCCAGGACGCCGTAGGTGAAGCGGGCCTTCTGCTTCTCCCGGATCTGGAGCAGGTACTCGCTCTCCTTGATCCGACCCTTGCCGTGCTGGCCGGGCGGGTAGGGGCGACGCTCGAACGCAGCGTCACCACCGACGAGGTCGACACCGAGACGGCGCGACTTCTTGGTCATGGGACCGGTGTAACGGGCCATTTTTCAAAGTCTCCTTAGGTCTCGGGTGATCAGACGCGACGGCGCTTGGGCGGGCGGCAGCCGTTGTGCGGGGCCGGCGTGACGTCCTGGATGGTGCCGACCTCGAGGCCGATGGCACCCAGCGAGCGGATCGCGGTCTCGCGGCCCGAGCCCGGACCCTTGACGAAGACGTCGATCTTCTTCATGCCGTGCTCCTGAGCGCGGCGACCGGCGGCCTCGGCGGCCATCTGCGCGGCGAACGGAGTCGACTTGCGGGAGCCCTTGAAGCCGACGGTGCCGGCGGAGGCCCACGAGATCACCGCACCGGTCGGGTCGGTGATCGTGACGATGGTGTTGTTGAACGTGCTCTTGATGTGGGCTTCGCCCTGAGCGACGTTCTTCTTCTCCTTGCGGCGCACCTTGGTGGTGCGGCTCTTGGGAGGCATTCAGTATCTCCTGAGGTAGCTGGGAAGCGTTGAGTTCGAGGAAGTCAGCAAGTGATCCGGCGACAGCCGAGGATCACTTCGCCTTCTTCTTGCCGGCGACGGTGCGCTTGGGACCCTTGCGGGTACGCGCGTTGGTCTTGGTGCGCTGACCGCGGACCGGGAGGCCCATGCGGTGGCGACGACCCTGGTAGCTGCCGATCTCGATCTTGCGACGGATGTCGGCCTGGACCTCACGACGGAGGTCGCCCTCGATCTTGAAGTTGGCTTCGATCTCATCGCGGAGCTTGACCAGCTCCTCGTCCCCCAGCGTGTGCACGCGCGCGTTCGGGTCGACCCCGGTCGTGGCGAGCAGCTGCTGGGCGCGGGTACGGCCGATGCCGTAGATGTAGGTGAGTGCGATCTCGATGCGCTTGTCGCGCGGGAGGTCAACACCAACGAGGCGAGCCATGTGTCTGGCGTTCCCTTCGGGTAGTTCGCTGCGGTTTCGTCCGTGTCGCGCCCCGGCGCCTCGCACAGGTCAGGGACCTGTGCAACCGGGCTCCGGCCGCTGCTCCGGAGGTGGGTTCGCCGGTCACCCCGTGGGGTGGCCCGGCTAGCGAGCACGTTGAATGGATTCTTCTGTTGTCGCGAGACCGGCGGCGGACCGCCGGCTCATCAGCCCTGGCGCTGCTTGTGGCGCGGGTTCTCGCAGATGACCATGACGCGGCCGTGGCGACGGATGACCTTGCACTTGTCGCAGATCGGCTTGACGCTCGGGTTGACCTTCACTTCGGAGGGCCTTTCTCAGATCGGCTGGATTACTTGTAGCGGTAGACGATTCGACCCCTGGTGAGGTCGTACGGCGAGAGCTCCACCACTACTCGGTCCTCGGGGAGGATCCGGATGTAGTGCTGGCGCATCTTGCCGCTGATGTGGGCGAGCACCTTGTGTCCGTTGCTCAGCTCGACCCGGAACATGGCATTGGGCAGGGCCTCCGTGATGGTGCCCTCGAGCTCGATCACGCCTTCTTTCTTCGGCATGTCCTCCACAATCTGTTGAAACGTTGTCTACCGTTTGCACCCCGGGCGGCGGATGTCGTCCGGGCGGCCCGCGAACCTCCCGCTGGGCGGGTGGACCTCGTCAGGCAGCTGCTGGAGCCTCATTTCCGCGCACCAGGCAGGTACTCCCGAGGAGAACCTGAACGATGCTGCGGCAGCCGCGAGACGCCTGCAAGCATGCCCACGTTGGGCCGACGCATCAGTCTAGTGGGGCCTGCCCCGAAACCCTAATCAGCCGAGGAGCCCCACGGTCGCCGGCGCCGGCGTCCCGCGCCGGACCGGAAGCTCGCCAGGCTGAGGGCCGCGCGGACCCGCGCCCAGCGCCCGAGCCCCGCGACCATCGCCCGCCGCTCCTGCTCGATCGTGCCCCAGTAGGTCTCGGCCTGCTCGGGGAGCGGCGGGGTGGGGCCGAAGACGAAGCCGTCCGCCTCCCGGGCCAGCGCCGGGGAGCCGTCGGAGGTCATCGCCGCCGACTGCTCGCGGCGGGTCGCCCACGGCCCCGCGGGGACCGGCTGGCCCAGGTCTCTCGCCTGGTCGACCAGCTCGCGCCACGCGCCCACGAAGCGGGTGGAGACGCTCGGCGCGCGGCGGCGGCGATGCCGTCGCAGCGCCTTGGCGCCGACGATTGCGCCCACCACGGCGGCGACGAGGAGGAGCGGGAGCCCGACGACCTTGGCCACCGTGCCCACCCATGCGGGCAGACCGCCCGCGGCCTCCTCGTCGTCCTCCTCCTCGGCCTCCTCCTGCTGCATCCGGGTGCGCAGCTCGGAGTCCGAGGACTCCCCCAGGTCGGAGGGGGGCGGGATCGGGGCCGGCGGCGGCACCACGGTGCCGGTCATCGGCTCCTGGGTCTCGGGCTGCCGCTCGGCCGGCGGCTTGGTGGACATGAAGCGCTCGGTGGGCAGCGTGCGCCACGTCCCGTCCTCGACCCGGAGCTCCACCCAGGCCTCGACGTGCTCGCCCTTGACCACGCCGCCCTCGGGGACCACGGCGCCCAGCACCACCCGGGCGGGGACGCCGAGCTTGTTGGCCATCAGCGCCATCACCGCCGCGTACTGCTCGTCGTTGCCGACCATCGGCTCGGAGTTGACGAACTCGTCGGAGAGGCGCTTGTGGCCGTGACCGGGGTGGTAGCCGCGCTCGGACCGGCGCACGCCGTCGGAGTAGCGACCCTTCTCCCGCAGGTGGTCGGCAGCGGCGAAGACGCGCTCCATCGGGGTGCTGGCGGTCTCGGTCCACTTGTCTCGGGCCTGGTCGAGGAAGCCGGTGTCCGCGTTGAGCGCCCCCGGGAGCGGGGAGGCGCCGGTCTCGGCCGTCACCGCGTCGTCGGGCACCACCGCGTCGAAGGAGTAGACGTCGCCGGGGTGGAGGCCGCTCGGCACCACGGCGGTCGAGGTCGCCAGGTTGTAGCGGAAGGTCTCCGCCTTGGTCCTGGGGTCGCCCGACTCGAACTCCATCGACTGGAGCGCACCGACGGTGGGCAGCCAGACCCCGGAGTAGCCGGCGGTGACCCGGACCCGCACGCTCACCTCACGGCCCCGGACCGGGTTGTCGATCACCGAGGAGACCCGCTGGAAGGCGTCGCCGGACTCGGCGGCCAACGGGTCGTTGGTCGCGCCGTAGACCATGCCGTCCCAGTGGTCGAGGGTCGCCATCCGCAGACGGGTGCCGGGCGGCGCCCCCTCGACCACGAACATCTCCTCGTGGAAGACGTTGGTCGCCTCGCGCCTGTTCCCCAGGTCCACGTAGTTGCGGAAGGCGGCCAGCGGCGACGGGTAGGCGCCGACGTCGAACGGCGGCTCGACGTGCTCGCGCAGGACCAGCCGGTCGGGGTCCTCGTCCATGACGGCCTGGGCCACCGGGAGGGCGGCCGCGGCCGCGAGCGCCAGCAGGCCGACCCCGGCCGCGATCCGGACCGGGCCGGGGCGACCCACCCGCACCTGGGCGGTGGCCCGGCGCCCGCGCAGCGCCAGCCAGCCGAGCGCGAGCGCGGCGAAGACCGCACCTTGGAGCAGCAGCGACTGCGGGTGGGAGACCCCGAGGAGGATCGTGGCCGCCAGCACCCCGGTCGCGGCCAGCACCGGCAGCACGGCGGTCAACCAGGCGCGGCGCACCTCGACCAGGACCGCGCCGGAGCCGACCAGGCCGGCGACCAGGCCGATGATCCACGGCAGCACCAGCAGCGGCCCGTCGCCCTCGACGGGGGGCAGCGTGGTCAGCAGGTCCTTCCACCCGTAGAGCAGCTGGTCGACGAGGGCCCCGAGCGTGCTCGGGCCCGGGAGGAAGGCGGTGTCCCCCTCGGAGCGCAAGGTCAACGGCCCCCCGAGCAGCAGGAAGACCGGCACGGTGAGCAGCACCGCCGCGACGGCCGGCAGCCCGAACGCACGGCAGAGCACCGAGGAGCCGATCGCCAGGACCGTGCCGAGCACGCCGACGACCAGGAACTGCCAGCCGGTGAACGAGGCGGCCAGGCCGGAGAGCGCGACCCCCACGAGCAGGACCAGGATGCCGAGGTCGACCCACTCCTCACGCCCCGGCCAGCGCCGCTCGGCGCGGGTCCTGGTCCGGGTGCCCGTGGTGGTGCTCATGCCACGCTCCAGTGCAGAAGACGGCCCAGGTCCTGCTTGGCGACCAGGTGCAGCACCCGGAGGCCGGCGGCGTCGGAGACCCGGCTCGTGCCTGTCGGCTCCACCAGGATGGCGTAGCGCCGCACCTCCGGGCCGAAGGCGGCCGAGGCGCGCTGCACGTCGGCGAAGGCGGCCTCGGAGCCGGTGACGAAGAAGGCGATGCTGGTGTCCGGCGCGACCCCGACGGCTCGGCGTGCGGTGGCGACGAGCCCGGCGTCACCGAAGTCGGCGCGGCAGACCGCGTCGAGGGCCAGCAGCGCCTGGCTGCCGGAGGACGCCTGGTCCCCGCAGACGAACGAGACGTCGAACTCGTCGCTGGAGGCACGGACGGCGATCGAGGCGGCCACCGTCATCGCGGTCTCGAAGCCCTCCTCGTCGTGCCACGAGCGGAGCCTGTCGTCGACCACCAGGGTGGCGTGGCTGCGCCGGGTGTCCAGGTACTGGCGGACCAGGAGGGCGTTCTCCCCGGTGGAGGCCATCACCTTGGCCGACGAGCGCCAGTGGACGTGGCGCAGGTCGTCGCCGGGCACGTACTCACGCAGCGCGTGGAAGGCCAGGTCGCTCTGGCTCACGGCGTCGGTCGAGACGCCCTCCAGGTCACGGAGCAGACCGGCTCCGAGCGACTCCAGCGGCAGCACCGCGGGGCGGACCAGCACCTCGCGCCGCGGGGTCCAGACCATGTCCCGGGAGAAGAGACCGAGCGGGTCGCCGCGCAACGTCGTTGCGGGCCCCACCGAGATGACGCCGCGGCGCTCGGTGCGGATGGTGAACGACTCCTCGTCGCTCTCCCCCGCGCCCAGCGCACCGACCGCATAGCGGTGCACCGTCGAGCCGACCGGCACCTCGAGCGTCGTGGGCATCATCCGCCGTCCGGAGACGTTGGTCACCACCACCCCGGTGGCCACGGACTCACCCGCCACCACCCGCTCCGGCTCGAGACGCAGGTCGACCCGGACGGAGGTGCGTCCCAGCAGGAAGGGCGTCGCCAGGACGAGGAGCACCAGGCAGGCGGCCGCCAGGACCCCGGCTTCCAGCCAGCCCGTCAGGGCGGCCAGGAGCAGGGCGCCCACGCCCAGACCCAGCACCACCCAGCCGGTCGGACGGACGACCGCCCCGACCTCACGCACCCCTCGCAGCAGGAACTCCATCGACGCCTCAGGCCACCCGGTCGGTCGGCGGGGCGACGGAGTCCAGGAGACGTCCGATCACGGTCTCCACCGAGACCCCGCTGAACTGGGCCTCGGCGTCGAGGAGCAGCCGGTGGCTGAGCACCGGCTCGGCGAGCTCGCGGATGTCGTCGGGGACCACGTGGTCACGACCGTCGGCGGCCGCCCAGGTCTTGGCCACCCGCACCAGGGCCAGGCAGCCGCGCGCCGAGAGACCGAGCCTGACGTGGGGCAGGCGGCGCGACTCCTCGGCGAGCTCGGCGACGTAGCCGATCACGGCGGGGTCGACGTACACCTCGTCGGCGAGCTCGCTCATCTGCGCGATCGTCTGCGCCGTGATCACCGGCGACACCAGGGCGGCGCGGTCGCGCACCCTGGCGTTGACCAGGAGCTCGACGGTGGCCTGCCGGTCCGGGTAGCCGACGGAGGTCTTCATCAGGAAGCGGTCCAGCTGCGCCTCGGGAAGGCGGTAGGTGCCGGCCTGCTCGATCGGGTTCTGCGTCGCGATCACCAGGAACGGGCGGCCCACCGAGTGGGCGACCCCGTCGACGGTCACCTGGCCCTCCTCCATCACCTCGAGCAGGGCCGACTGCGTCTTGGGCGAGGCCCGGTTGATCTCGTCGGCCAGCACGATGGTGTGGAAGATCGGGCCGGAGTGGAACTCGAACGAGCCCTTGTGCTGGTCGTAGACCGTCACACCGGTGACGTCCGAGGGCAGCAGGTCGGGCGTGAACTGGATGCGGGCGTGGCTGCCCTGGACGGTGTTGGCCAGCGCGCGCGCCAACATCGTCTTGCCGGTCCCGGGGACGTCCTCGAGCAGGATGTGGCCCTCCGAGAGCAGGCACGTCAGCGCCAGGCGCACCACCCGGCGCTTGCCCAGGACGGCCTTCTCGATGTTGTCGGTCAGCTGGTCGAAGGTCTTCTTGAACCACTCGGCCTGCTCGTGGGAGATCGTCATGCGTCTTCTTCCGTTCGAGGGGGTCTGGTCCCCGGTGTCACCACTGCTTGGAGCCGCTTCCACTCTGTCTTTGCTTTTCCTCCTGGTTGACCGTGGTGCAGGAGACGGTCACGGTCCCGCTCGAGAGGTAGGCCGGCGTCGTGGCGCTGTACTCCCCGCCCTGGTTCGGGATGGAGTAGAGGACCTCGGGGTCCTGCAGGAAGCGATCGCGCGCCACGCTGCAGTTGTAGGTGGAGAGGAAGCCGGTCACCCGGACCGCGACGAAGCCACAGGAGTCGATCACGCACGGCGCGCCGGTGTCGGTCGGGCGACAGGGGCTGTCGGTGCCGTCCTTGCAGGGCACCTTGGTGACCGTGATGACCGGCGCGGGAGGCTCCCCGGTCTCGACCGACTGGAACGCGTTGCCCACCCCGCGGCCGCCGGGAGCGTCGTCGTAGAGCGACACCTCGATGCGCGACGTCGACCGCCAGCCGGTCTCGATGGCCTGGAGCGGATAGGTGAAGTTCCCGGGACCGTAGCCCGTGAGGTCCACGCTGAGATCGGTCTGCAGACGGAAGTCGCCACGGACGGTCGCGTCGTAGACCCGGATGGTCAGCCTGCCCGGGTTGCCGTTGTTGTTGCCCTCGACGACCCACTGCACGGAGCTGCCGTTGACGACCGCCCTGGTCCGGACCATCTGGTCGGTCAACGGCCCGAAGCTCTGGGCGTCCTGGGCGTTGCTCTCGCTGCACCGGCGCTCCTCGTTGCACACCTGCAACCGCACCGAGTGGGGGTTGAGGTTGCTGGGGAGGCTGATGGTCTGGGCCTGCTGGCCCACCTGGTTGGCCGGCTGGCCGGACGGCACCCCGTTGACCAGCACCGTCACGTTGCTCTGGGCGCCGCGCGAGACGGGCACCCGGTAGGTGAGCGTCACCTGGTTGTCCCGCCCGGTGGCGTCCCAGCGCCACGCGTCCCAGGCCTCCGGGACGCCGACCGCGGCGAAGGTCACCGGCGGGCTCGGGGCGGAGGTGTTCCGCTCGTTGTGGGCCTGGATCGTGTAGTTCCAGACCCGGCCGTCGTAGGGCACACCGGTGTGGCGGCAGGTGGTCGCCTCGATCCGTCGGCACTCGGGCAGGACCTCGGTCCTGCCGTTGACGGTGGCCCGCACGGAGTAGAAGGTCGGGGCCGGCCCTTCCGGGAGGGTTCCGGCCCAGTCCAGCCGCAAGGTGGTCGCGCCGGTCCCGGTCTGCAGGTCCGCGACAGTCAGGCCGCGCGGGCTCGCCGGGGTCCCGATCGACTGGAACGGGTCCGAGACCCGAGGCACCGAGGTGCCCGTCGCGTTGCGGGCGCGGATGGAGAACTCGTACTGCTGGTTGTTGTCCAGCGCGGCGACGGGCAGGGAGCGCGTGGTCCCCGGCACCTCGGCGCTGCCGTCACGCCACGAGATGTAGTAGGTCTGGACGTCCGAGGCGGCCGTCGGCGCCTTGCCCCAGCGCAGGGTCAGGGTGCCGTCCCCGATGTTCTCCGCGCGGATCCACGGCACCCGCCCCGGCTGCTTGTCGATCACGGCGGAGGGCGAGCGGCTGCTCCACTCGGAGAAGCCGACCTTGTTGTGAGCCCTGACCTGGAAGGCGTAGCGCTTGCCGTTGTCGGGCACCCGGAAGGTCCCGCGGTTGGTCCGGAACCGCTGCGAGCGGGATCCGTCGACCAGCCGCACCTCGTAGAAGTCGATGCGGGCCCCCCGGGGGTCCGACGGCTGCCAGCTCAGCTCCACCGAGCGGTCCTTGATCTCGTTGGAGAACGGAGCACCGGGCGCGGTCGGGACATCCTGGACCTCGATGCTCACCCGGGCGCTGACCCGGCGCTCGGGGCCGGGGTTGCTCGACGAGACGTCGCTCATCTCGACCTGGAGCTCGGTGCGGCCCCCCGCCCCCTTGGGCGCGCTCAGCCGCAGGGTGGCGCCCGAGGAGGAGGCGTTCACGGAGTTCCCCGAGACCCGGCGGACGCCGAGGATCGTCGGCTGCGGGTCCTTCACCCCGGCGCGCAGGTAGCGCGAGAGGTTGATCTCCCTGCTCGACCCGGGCTTCATGTCCGGCACCGAGAACGAGATGAGGGAGGGTGACGGTGCCCGCGTCACCCTGACCCGCAGGGTGTCCGGGTCGCTGTCGCCGGCCCGGACCGCGAGCACCGCGGTGGAGCCGGCCCGCACGCCACCGTCGACGGCCACGTCGAGCAGCGTCCCCCGGACGGAGGAGAGGGTGACCCCCGAGACCTCCGAGGTCCAGCTCGCGGTGTAGTCGAGGGAGAACCGGTTCGGGGCGCCCGGCACGGTCGTCACGGTGCAGACCGACGGCACGTCGATCTGGGCCGAGTCGGAGGCGGCCACCTCGATGGGCGTGTCGGGGCAGTCGAGCTCGGGCCGGTCGTCGCCGACCTGCACCGGGATCGAGATCACCGTCGACCGCGCAGCGTCCTCGCCCTCTCCGTCGCCCTCGCCTGCACCGGAGACGACCTCGACCATCACCGCCCCGGGGCCGCGGAAGTCCTTGCGGGTCGAGACCTCCACCTCGGTGCCGGACGTTCCGCGGACGCTGACCGCGCTCCGCGGCGATCCCCACACCTGCTGGGGACCCGCCAGGGCGAGTGCGCCCCCACCGGGGTTGGCGATGAACCGGCCGATCTCGAACCTCTTCGTGGCGCCGGAGTCGATCTCGATCAGGGAGCCGTCCTTGAGGTACGGACGACCGCCTGCGGCAGGCGGCACGTAGAGGGAGGCGCTGGCCACCCCGCCCCGCGCGTCCTCCACCCGGAACGGCACCACCTTCGGCGCGTCCCCACGGGTCACGGTGACCGTGTTGCCGATCAGTTCGTAGGTACCGTCCTCGGCGTAGACCCGGGTCACCCGCAGGTCCTCGACGCTTCCGTCGGGGTCGTAGGCCGCCGGGCGCTCGTCGGCGGCGGCCAGCAGGTCGACCTTGACCGCGTCGCTGGCGTCGGCACGCCCGAAGGCGTCCTGGACGACGGGGGCGTTGTTGAAGCCCGCGACGGTCTCGACGCGCACCGTGGCCAGGGAGCTCGCCAGCCCGTTGCTCAGCGAGTAGACCACCTCGAGGGTGTCGGCGCCCTCGTCCGCGGGGGTCTCGACGAGCAGCGGCCCGATCGCCGACTCCAGGCGGACCCCGTCGGGCGGGTCGACCAGCTCCAGGGTGATCCGGTCGGTCGAGCCGATCTCGTCGTTGGCGAGCACGTCGACCCGGGCCACCGCGCCGGGGGCGACGGTCAGGTCGTCCGCGACGGCCACGGGCGGCTGCGGAAGCCCGGCGGGCACCACCGCGACCCGGACGACGCCCGTCGCCTCGGCCCCGCGGGCGTCCGTCAGGGTGTAGGCGAACTCATCGGTGCCGGCGGCGTTCGGGTAGGCCTGGTACTGCAGGTAGTTGGCGCCGAACTCGACCAGTCGCCCGAGCCGCGGGGGCGCGTCGATCCCGGTCACGACGACGGGGTCGCCGTCGGGATCGATCTCGCTCCCCGGCAGCTTGATCCGCAGCGAGTCGCCCGCGACGACCCTGCCCTCCAGGGCGGGTGGCTCGGGCGGCGAGTTCGGCCCGTCGTCGGGCACCACCACCACGGTCAGCTCGCCGGCGGCGGTCTCTCCGGTGGAGTTCTCCGCGATGTAGGGCACGGAGAACGACTCGCGCTCCACCAGGCCCGTGGGAGCGACGTAGCGGACCAGACGGCCGGCCGCGTACGCCGCTCCGGCGTCGCCGGTGTAGTCCTGCGGGGCCTCCACCTCCAGCTCGCCGGGGTTCTCGACGGTGGCGTCCTGGGCGAGGTCGAGCCTGTCGCCGGAGGGACTGAAGTCGTTGTCGAGGACCGGATGGGCCACCACCTGCCCCGCTCGCACGACCACCCGGTCGGGTCCGGTGACGGGGGTGTTGTCCTTCGGCTTCGGGCGCTGGGTGACCAGCACCTCGCCCGAGACCCCCGACACCGCGCCGTTGCTGATCGTGTAGCGCACCACCTGGGCGCTCGGGCTCAGCGCACCCTGCCTCGCCGAGACGCGCAGCCAGCGTCCCTCCACGATCGCCACGTCGACCTGGTCCGGCCGGTCGGCGCGCGCATCCTGGACCACCAGGATGCCTCCCGCCGGGTCCACGTCGTTGGCCAGCACGTCGACCGTCGCGGCCGTCTGGCCGTAGAGCGTGAGCGTGTCGGGGGTCGCCACGGGGTCCTGCGGGTTCTTGGGCGGGGGACGCACGTCGACGCGGATCTTGCCGCGCGCCAGCTTCGCGTTGCCGTAGGCGGTCTGGTAGTCCAGCAGGTAGGTCCCCGCCTTGTTGGCGTCGACCCGTACCACCCCGGTGTTGACGTCGGTGCGGACCTTGGCGCCGACCTGGTCGGGGATCCGCCCGCCCAGCTCGAGCTGGGCGTCAGGGGTGCCCGGGTCGGAGCCGGGCAGGTCGTTGGCGAGCGGCCGCACCACGATGGGCTTGCCGACCTCGCCGCTGACCACGTCGGGCTCGGCGACGGCCGGGTAGGTGGTTTGCTCGAACTTGTCCTGGACGGTGACGTTGACGACCTCGCGCACCGGCTCGGAGAGACCGTCGGAGACGGCGTACTCGACCTGGACCTCGCCGCCACGGCCCGGCGCGGAGATCCGCAGCCGCCCGTTGGTCGTGGTCCGTGCCACCACCCCCTCCAGGCCGCCCACCACGCGCGCCGACTCCAGCATCAGCGGGTCGCTGTCGATCGGGTCGCGCCAGTCCGGCAGGACGGGAAGCTCGAGGGAGCCGCTGGCCGGCATCCGCCACTGCCGGGGCTCGTGCCCCTCCCGCAGCGAGGGCGGGGCGTTGTCCTGGCCGCCGCGCACGTCGACGGTGACGGTGGCCTGGTCCTTGAGGTTGCGACCGTCGTCGATGTAGTAGTCGAAGCTGGCCTGGCCGCGGGCGTTCTCCGGCAGCGACAGCTGCAGGGTCTGCCGGTCCGGGCTGATCGCCACCCGGGCGCCGGGCAGGTTGGGCTGGTCGACGCCCTGGATCGCGAGCAGGCGCCCCTCGGGGGCCGCGTCGTTGTCGAGCGGGTAGAGGACGCTCGTGCGGCCGGCCCTGGCGCCGAAGTCGTCGGGCTTGGCCTGCGGTGGCCGGCGGTCCCCGGTCGACTGCTGCTCGTCGTCCTTCTGCTCCGTCTCGACCTTCTTGCTGTCGGTGAACGCCTCCCAGTTGTCGATGCGCTGGGGGTCCTCCGAGTCGACCTCCCACACCGAGCCGCTGGCCACGTCGTTGAGGACGATCTCGCCCCGGTTGACCCGGAAGACGAGGTCGGTGGCCGTCCCCTTGGCACCGAGGGAGGTGAGGGTGGGCTTCGCCCCGCCGCAGCCGACGGCGACCTGACCCTCGCCACCGGACCATGCCCCGAAGACGCACTCCCCCAGCCTGACCGGGGCGCTCGGGGTCCCCGAGGCGCCGTCGAGGAGGGTGGAGACGCGACCGGAGACGAGATCCACCTCCCAGAGGCCCTCCTCGTGCGCCACCAGGACCGAGTCGGCGCTCGGTCCCGCCTGCTGCAGCACTCCGCCGGCGGCGAGCGAGGCGGTGCCTCCGGACCTGGTCCACAGCGTCCCGTCGGCCCGGTCCAGCGTCACCGCCACCTCCCCCACCGCGGTCGCGTGCGTGGGGTCGCCGGCGGCGTCCGGCAGCTTCTCGGTCACCGGGTCCGCCAGGTCGGCCCCCGACTCCTGAGGCTCCCAGACCGCGATCCGGTCCTTCTCGCCCGAGACGACGACCACCGCACCGCCGCGGGTGACGGTCATGGTGGCCGTGCCGCCGACCTTGGCCAGCGGCTCGGACTGCTGGTCGAGCGCGGAGGCCAGCGGCGCCCCGACCGCGGCGTCGTAGCGCACGGCCCAGGTGCTGCCGGACTCCGGATCGACCGCGGCGAGCGTGCCGCCGGCCATCGCCACGGTGCCCCCTGGCGCGAGGGACGAGCTGGCACCGTCGTTGGCGTCCAGCGTCGCGGGGTCCAGCGGCACGAGGCGCCCCGCCCTGCCGTTGACGCCGACCACGGCAGCGCCGTCCTGGATGATGTCCAGGTCGGCGTCCTGCTCCAGCGGGACGGCACCGTCCAGCTTGCCGATCGGCTTGTTGACGCGGCCGAAGTAGCCCTTGTCGCTCTTGGTGACCCAGATACCGCCGTCGTTGAGCTCGGTGCGGTGGGACTGGTACCCGTCGGCGGAGACCGCGTAGACCAGCACGGCACCCGCCGCGACGGCCAGAGCCGTGTTGGAGGCAATCGCCGCCCTGTGCCGACGCAGGAACCCGCGCATCGTGATGGTCTCCCCCTGGATCTTGTGCAACCACGCACTACGAGGGGTGAGACTACGTGATCTGCAGGGCTGCGGTGCCATCATGGACGCAGAGCGGGCCGCCTCCGGGTGGTCCGCCAGAATGTCGTCCGGACACAGAAGGAGGGGTCGCGTGGTCCAGGAGACCCGGTATGCCGCGGGGAGCGGCTTGTTGATGGGCTCCCGGGACCACTGGCTGCTGCTCACCGACCCCCGCGACGAGGCGGTCGTGGCGGAGCTCTGGGAGGCGCTCGGCTCCGCCGACCCGGTGGCCCGCGTCCTGCCGGTCGCCGAGCGCGCCTTCGGCGGCGAGGTGCCCGCGCTCGTCCTGGTCGACCCGCGCCAGGAGCCAGTCACCCGGGGCTCCGGGGCGGTCCGCACCACCGACTCCGGCCTGGTGCTGACGCTCGACGGCTCCGGGGCCCGACCCACCCGCACCCTGCTGGGGGGCGTCGCGGCGGCCGACGCCGCCGAGGTGTCCCTGCCCGCGCGTGCCGTCACCTCCGCCCCGGAGACCGGCGCGGGGCTCATCGACGGCATCCCGACCGAGATCCTGCGTGCCAAGGGCCCGGACGGTCCGCCTCCGCGCCGGGCACGGATCCGGCGCACGGACCCGGCCGACTCGACGGCACGGGAGACCACCGAGCCCGACCCCGACCTGGTGGCGCTACACGCCGCTGCGGTCCCGGAGCCCGAGCCCGACCCCGCACCCGAGCCCGCACCTGCACCTGCACCCGCACCCGCACTCGCACCCGACCACGACGGCTCCACCGTCTTCCGCCCCGATCACCTGGTGGCGACCGGGCTGGTGGAGACCGTCGACGCCGTGTGGTGTCCCGCGGGCCACCTCACTCCCCCGACCCAGGCGCTGTGCCGCATCTGCCGCAGCCAGATCGCCCCCCAGCACGCGCAGCGGGTCCCCCGGCCGGTGCTCGGCGGGCTGCGCCTGGCCACGGGGGAGGTGGTCCCCCTCGACCGGCCCGTCGTGCTCGGGCGCCGGCCGCAGCCGCTGCCGGCTCCCGGCGACTGGCCTCACCTGGTGACCGTGCCCACCGACCGGGGCTTCGTCTCCCGGATGCACCTGCACCTGGCGGTCGAGGGCTGGCAGGTGGTCGCCCGCGACCTCGGGTCGCGCGGGGGGACCACGCTGAAGGTCCCGGGTCAGGCGCCGGTGCGGATGGTGCCCGACCAGCCCTACGTGCTCGAGCCCGGCCATGTGCTGGACCTCGCCGACACCTACGAGGTCCGCTTCGAGGTCGGTCCCGAGGTCGGTCCCGAGGCCGGTCCCGAGGCCGGACCCGCCGAGACCGGGGGCGCCGCGTGAGCGCTCCTCACCTCCCCGGGTTCACCTTCGTCGAGCACCTGGGCAGCGGCGGCTTCGCCGACGTCTTCCTCTACGAGCAGGAGTGGCCGCGCCAGCGGGTGGCGGTCAAGGTGGTGCGGCCCGACGTGCCGCTGACCGACCGCGAGAAGTCGCTCTTCGCGGCGGAGGCCAACGCCATGGCGCGGTTGGCCGACCACCCCTACATCGTCTCGGTGATCACGGCCGGCATCACCGAGGAGGGTGGCCGCCCCTTCCTGGTGATGCGCTACTGCCCGCCACCCGACCTCGGGGTCCGGGTGCGGGCCAACCCGATGCCGCCGATGGAGGCCGTGGCCACGGGGATCAAGCTCGCCAGCGCGATCGAGACCGCCCACCGGTCCGGGATCCTGCACCGCGACATCAAGCCCAGCAACGTGCTGGTCACGACCTACCACGAGCCCGCCCTGACCGACTTCGGCATCGCCGGGCACATCCAGGACGTGGAGGGCGACAACGACGTCCGCATCTCCTACCCGTGGTCGCCCCCGGAGATGCTCGACGGCCGCTCGAACGGCTCCGTGGCCTCCGACGTCTACTCGCTCGGTGCCACCATCTGGCACCTGCTGGTGGGGCGGTCGCCCTTCTCGGTGCCCAACGGGGACAACTCCACCCGGGCGCTGAGCGCCCGCATCCTGCACGCGTCCGCGCCGGCGACCCAGCGCCCCGACGTCCCGCCCGCGCTCGACAGACTGCTCCAGCAGTGCCTGGCCAAGAACCCCGACCACCGTCCCCGGACCGCCCTGGACCTGGCGCGCGCCCTGCAGCGGATCGAGGCCGACGCCGGCTTCCCGCGCACCGCGGTGGCCGTCGAGGGAGACCGTTCCGACGAGGCCACCGCGCTGCCCCGGATCCCTCAGGTCCAGGACTCCTCCCCCGTCCCGGTGGCGGCGGAGGACCACACGATCATGAAGCCCGTGACCGTGGTCACCGCGGGACCCCGGCCGTCGGAGGAGCGGGCGACCTCGCTCACCGGCCAGCGTCCAGCCGGGCGCAGCCCCGCCACGAGCGCCCTGTGGACGGTGGCGGCGGTCGTCGCGGTCGTCGCGGTGGTCGCCGGTCTCCTCCTGCGCGGCCACCGTGAGCCCGAGGCAGGACCGGTCCCGACGGCGCCCCCGGCGACCACGCCGATCCTGCTGCCCGGAGTCCTGGACCAGCCCCCGACGGTGCGGGCCGAGCGAGGCCCCCAGGGGGTCCGCTTCACCTGGAGCGTCGCGGGCGACCTGGAGCCGGGCGACAAGTGGCGTCTCTACCTGGTGGAGCGCGACGAGTACCGCACCACCCGCAAGGACAGCCTGCTGCTGCGGACCGCGGAGCGGAGCTGCCTGCAGGTCTCGCTGGAACGCGACGGCGAGAGCTCCCCCACCGGCCGCGACTGCGGCTGAGCCGGCGGAGGTCTCAGCCGGAGCGACCGCCGAAGGGGACGCCGAGCCGGCCGAGCCGCTCCTCGCCGCCGTCGAGCGCGGTGAGCACCCAGGCACCTGCCGGGGTGAGGGTGAAGGTGTGCTCGAAGTGCGCGGCCCAGGACCCGTCGGCGGTCACGACCGTCCACTCGTCCTCGTCGAGCTCGGTCTCCTGGGTGCCCAGCGTGAGCATCGGCTCCACCGCCAGGGCGAGTCCGCGCACCAGCTTGGGGCCGCGGCCCGCGCGGCCGTAGTTGGGGACGTCGGGCGGCTGGTGCATCTGGGTCCCGATGCCGTGGCCGGTGTAGTCCTCGACGATGCCGTAGTCGCCCTGCGAGCGGACGAAGGTCTCGATCGCGTGCCCGATGTCGGTGACCCGCCCTCCGAGCCGGGCGGCCGCGATGCCCCGCCACAGGCTCTCCTCGGTCACCTCCAGCAGCCTCGTCACGTCGTCGGGGACCTCCCCCACCGCCACCGTGATCGCGGCGTCACCGTGCCAGCCGTCGACGATGGCCCCGCAGTCGATCGAGATCACGTCCCCGTCCGCCAGGACGCGACCGCCCGGGATGCCGTGGACGACCTGCTCGTTGACCGAGGCGCAGATGGTGCCGGGGAACGGAGGATGGCTGTACCCCTTGAAGGACGGCACGCCACCGGCCGACCGGATGTTCTCCTCGGCGATCGCGTCCAGCTCGAGCGTGCTGATCCCTGCGCGCACCGACGACCGGAGCAGCTCCAGCGTCCGACCCACGAGCAGACCGGCGGCCCTCATCGCCTCGATCTGCTCCGGGGTCTTGATCTCGACCCCGCGGTCGCGGAAGCCCATCGCGGCGGCCGTCAGGCGCCGGGCGCGGAGTCGAGCGCGGCGAAGACCCGCGAGGTCACCTCGGGGACCTCGCCCATCCCGTCGACCTCCACCAGCAGCCCGCGCTCGCGGTAGACGTCGATCAGCGGCGCGGTCTCCTGGGCGTAGACCTCCTGGCGGCGGCGGATGACGTCCTCGGTGTCGTCCGCCCGGCCCTCGACCTGCGCCCGCTGGAGCAGGCGCTGGACGATCTCCTCGCCGTCGACCGTCAGGACCACCACGGCCTGCAGCTTGCAGCCGCGCTCGACGACCATCCCGTCGAGCTCCTCGACCTGGGCAACGGTGCGCGGGTACCCGTCGAGCAGGAACCCGGGCTCGCAGTCGGCCTCGCCGAGCCGGTCGCGGACCATCGCGTTGGTGACGGAGTCCGGGACGTACTCGCCGGCGTCCATGAACCTCTTGGCCTCGACGCCCAGCGGGGTGCCCTCAGAGACGTTGGCGCGGAAGATGTCGCCCGTCGAGATCGCCGGGATGCCGTAGTGCTCGGCGATGAACTTCGCCTGGGTGCCCTTGCCGGCCCCGGGCGGTCCCATGATGATCAGGCGCATCAGCTGAGGAACCCTTCGTAGTTGCGCTGCTGGAGCTGGCTCTCGATCTGCTTCACGGTGTCCAGCGCCACGCCCACCATGATCAGGATGGAGGTCCCGCCGAACGGGAAGTTCTGGTTGGCTCCGATCAACGCCAACGCGATCAACGGGATCAGCGAGATCAGGCCGAGGTAGAGGGCACCCGGGAAGGTGATCCGGGACAGCACGTAGGAGAGGTACGACTCGGTCGGCTTGCCGGCCCGGATCCCCGGGATGAAGCCGCCGTACTTCTTCATGTTGTCGGCCACCTCCTGGGGGTTGAACGTGATCGACACGTAGAAGTACGTGAAGAAGATGATCATCAGGAAGTAGGTGGCCATGTAGATCGGGTGGTCACCGTTGACGTAGTAGCGGTTGATGAACCGCAGCACCGGGTTGCTGGTGTTGTCGCTGAACTGCACCGCCATCGCCGGGAGGTAGAGCAGCGACGAGGCGAAGATGACCGGGATGATGCCGGCCTGGTTGACCTTGAGCGGGATGTAGGTCGAGGAGCCGCCGAACATCTTGCGCCCCACCATGCGGCGCGCGTACTGCACCGGGATGCGACGCTGAGCCTGCTCGATGAAGATGACGCCGGCGACGATCACCAGACCGATGACCATCACGAGGCCGAAGGTGAACCAGCCCTTCGTGACCTGGACCTGCCACATGGAGCCCGGGAAGGTCGCGACGACCTGGGCGAAGATCAGCAGCGACATGCCGTTGCCGATGCCCCGGTCGGTGATGAGCTCGCCGAGCCACATGATGACCGCGGTACCGGCGGCCATGGTGATCACCATGATCAGGAAGGTGCCGGTGCTGTCGCTGTGCAGGAGCGGCTCCGCACAGCCCTGGATCAGGTTGCCCGAGCGCGCCAGCGCGACGATGCCGGTCGCCTGCAGGAGCGCCAGGCCGAGGGTGAGGTAGCGGGTGTACTGCGTGATCTTCGTCTGACCCGCCTGGCCCTCCTTCTTCAGCGCATCGAGCCGTGGGATCACCACGACGAGGAGCTGCAGGATGATGCTGGCGGTGATGTACGGCATGATCCCGAGCGCGAAGATCGTCAGCTGCAGGAGCGCGCCCCCGGAGAACATGTTGATCAGGTTGTAGATGCCCTGGTCCTCGACGGCCGCGAGGCACGACTGGACGTTGGCGACGTGGACGCCCGGGGCGGGGACCTGGGAGCCGAGTCGGAAGAGCGTCAGGATCAGCAGGACGAACAGCAGCTTGCGCCGTAGGTCCGGCGTCCGGAAAGCATTGGCGAACGCGCCTAGCACTGGTTCCTCTTTCTCAGCTGGGTCTGGGATCGGGACGAGCCCGGCACCCGGGACGTGGGCCTGGACACGGCGTACGAGCAACGCTCGAGGCACGCGTCACGAGGACCCGGGAGAGCCTAACAGCAGCATCATCACCGCTATGCACGAGCACGGGGCCCGTCACCGCCGTCCTAGGACGGCCGGGACGAGCCCCGTGCGCAGTGTGTGCTGCTCAGGCCAGCGTGGTGCTGCCGCCGGCAGCCTCGATCTTCTGCTTGGCCGAGCCGGAGAACGCGTTCGCGGTCACCTGGACCTTGACCGAGATCTCGCCCTGGCCGAGGACCTTGACCGGGTGGCCGTTGCGGACCGCACCCTTGGCGACCAGGTCCTCGACGGTGACGGTGCCACCCTCGGGGAAGAGCTCGCCGAGCTTGTCGAGGTTGACGACCTGGAACTCCACCTTGAACGGGTTCTTGAACCCCTTCAGCTTGGGGAGCCGCATGTGGATCGGCATCTGGCCACCCTCGAAGGCGACCGGGACCTGGTAACGGGCCTTGGTTCCCTTGGTACCGCGACCCGACGTCTTGCCCTTCGAGGCCTCACCGCGACCCACACGGGTCTTGGCGGTCTTGGCGCCGGGAGCCGGACGCAGGTGGTGCAGCTTCAGCGTCATCTCACTCCACCTCCTCAACCGTCACCAGGTGACGGACAGTGTTGACCATGCCCCGGATCTCGGGACGGTCTTCCTTGACCACGACATCGCCGATCCGCTTCAGACCGAGCGTGCGCAGCGTCTCGCGCTGGTTGGCCTTGATGCCGACGTGACCGCGCTTCTGCTGGACCTTGAGCTGTGCCATCAGGACGCGACCTCCGCCCGGGCCCGGAGGATCGCGGCCGGCGTGACCTGCTCGACGGTGAGCCCGCGACGAGCAGCGACCTGCTCCGGCTCCTCGAGCATCTTCAGCGCCTCGACGGTCGCGTGGACGATGTTGATCTGGTTGGACGACCCCAGCGACTTGCTGAGGACGTCGTGGATCCCGGCGCACTCGAGCACCGCGCGGACCGGACCACCGGCGATGACACCGGTACCGGGGGCCGCGGGACGCAGCAGCACGACACCGGCTGCCTTCTCGCCCTGGACCGGGTGCGGGATGGTGCCCTGGATGCGGGGGACCTTGAAGAACGCCTTCTTGGCCTCCTCGACACCCTTGGCGATCGCCGCGGGCACTTCCTTCGCCTTGCCGTAGCCGACGCCGACCAGACCTTCGCCGTCACCGACGATCACGAGGGCGGTGAAGCTGAAGCGACGACCACCCTTCACGACCTTGGCGACACGGTTGATCGCAACGACGCGCTCGATGTAGGCGGTCTTGTCCGCGGCCTGGTCACGACGTCCGTCACGACCACGGCCTCCGGACTGGCGCTCGCCACTGCGCTGTCCGCGCTGGGCTCCGCTCATGAGACTTTCCTCTTCTCTCTCTTGCTTGTCCGTGCGATCAGAAGTCCAGCCCGCCCTCGCGGGCGGCGTCTGCCAGGGCCGCGACGCGACCGTGGTACTTGTTTCCGGCGCGGTCGAAGACCACGCCGTCGACCCCGGCGGCCTTGGCGCGCTGGGCAACCAGCTCACCGACCTTCTTCGCCTTCGCGGTCTTGTCCCCGTCCACGGAGCGCACGTCGCCCTCCATGGTCGAGGCGTAGGCCAGCGTCTTGCCGACCAGGTCGTCGACCACCTGCACGCTGATGTGCTTGGCAGACCTGGTCACCACCAGACGGGGACGCTCAGCGGTGCCCGAGATGCGCTTGCGGCCACGCATCTGGCGGCGCAGGCGCGACCGGACACGAGCGGACGTGTGCTTGTTGTTCGACAGCGAGATAGCCATGACTCACTTACCAGCCTTTCCGACCTTGCGGCGGATCTGCTCGCCGGCGTAGCGAACGCCCTTGCCCTTGTAGGGCTCAGGCTTGCGGAGCTTGCGGATGTTGGCAGCGGTCTCTCCGACCAGCTGCTTGTCGATCCCGGCCACACCGAACTTGGTCGGACCCTCGACGTTGAACGTGATCCCCTCGGGGGCGTCCACGACGACGGGGTGCGAGAAGCCGAGCTGGAACTCCAGCTGGGTCGGGCTCTTGGGCAGGACGCGGTAGCCGACGCCCACGATCTCGAGCTTCTTCTCGTAGCCCTCGGTGACGCCCACGACCATGTTGTTGATCAGGGTGCGGGTCAGGCCGTGCAGGGAGCGGCTCTCACGGTGGTCGTCAGGCCGCTTGACCTCGAGCACACCGTCCTCACCCTTGTCGACCGTGATCGGCCGGGCAACGGTGTGCGAGAGGGTCCCCTTGGGGCCCTTCACGGTCACGAGCGTGTCGTCGATCTGCACGTCCACGCCGGACGGGACCGTGATTGGGAGCTTGCCAATGCGTGACATTGTCTGAGTCCTCCTTCGGTCTCGTCGTTACCAGACGTAGGCGAGGACTTCCCCACCCACGCCCTTCTGGTTGGCCTGGCGGTCGGTCAGCAGGCCCTGGCTGGTCGAGATGATCGCGACACCCAGGCCGCCGAGCACCTTGGGGAGCCCGGTGCTCTTGGCGTAGACCCGGAGGCCGGGCTTGCTGACGCGGCGGACGCCCGCGATGGAACGCTCGCGGTTGCGGCCGTACTTGAGGGTGATGTTGAGCGTCTTGCCCACCTCGCCCTCAGCCGGCTCCTTCACGTCGAAAGAGGTGATGTAACCCTCCTGCTGGAGGATCTCCGCGACGCCGGCCTTGAGCTTGCTGTAAGGCATCGACACCGCGTCGTGGTACGCCTGGTTGGCGTTGCGCAGACGCGTGAGCATGTCTGCGATCGGGTCAGTCATCGTCATGGCCGGTTCGGCCCTTTCTTCCTGTGGTTTCGGCCCGTGTCCCCGGAGGGCAGGCCGACCTTCAGCGGTTGGTTGTTGGCAGTGGAGGACGTCACCAGGAGGACTTGGTCACACCGGGCAGCTCGCCGCGGTGCGCCATCTCCCGCAGGCAGATGCGGCAGAGGCCGAACTTGCGGTAGACGGCCTTGGGACGGCCGCAGCGCTGGCAGCGGGTGTAGCCACGGACGGCGAACTTCGGCTTGCGGGCCGCCTTCACCTTCAGAGCAGTCTTCGCCATGTCAGTTCTCCTTGAACGGGAAGCCGAGCTGCTTGAGCAGCGCACGACCCTCGTCGTCGTTGGTGGCCGTGGTCACCACGGTGATGTCCATCCCGCGCGACCGGTCGATACGGTCCTGGTCGATCTCGTGGAACATCACCTGCTCGGTGAGGCCGAACGTGTAGTTCCCGCGCCCGTCGAACTGCTTGGGCGAAAGACCGCGGAAGTCCCGGATGCGCGGCAGCGCCAGGGACAGCAGCCGGTCGAGGAACTCCCACATCCGGTCGCCACGCAGCGTGACGTGGGCGCCGATCGGCATCCCCTCACGCAGCTTGAACTGGGCGATGGACTTGCGGGCCTTGGTCACCATCGGCTTCTGGCCGGTGATGGCGGTCAGGTCCTTGATCGCGCCCTCGATCAGCTTGGAGTCGCGGGCCGCCTCGCCGACACCCATGTTGACCACGATCTTGGTCAGCCCGGGCACCTGCATGACGTTCTTGATGTCGAACTCGGACTGCAGCGCGGGGAGGATCTCCTCGCGGTAGCGCGTCTTGAAGCGCGGCATGGCGCTCTCAGGGGCAGTCTGCGTCATCTCAGATTTCCTTCCCGGTCCGGCGCGACACGCGGACGCTGCGCTCGGCGGTGTACGTCGAGCCGTCCCCGCGGCGCTTGGTGACCTCGTCGCGGCGGAAGCCGATCCGGGTCACGCCGTCGTCCTCGACCAGCATCACGTTGGAGACGTGGATGGGCGCCTCGGCCGTGATGATGCCGCCGGTGTTGCCGGAGCCCGAGTTGACGACCTTGGTGTGACGCTTCATGCGGTTGACACCCTCGACGACCACCCGCTGCTCCTCGCGGAGCACGCGGATGACCTTGCCCTGGGCACCCTTGTCCTTGCCGGCGATCACCTTGACGGTGTCACCCTTCTTGATGTTCAGGCTCGGCGACTTCTTGGCCATCACAGCACCTCCGGTGCGAGCGAGATGATCTTCATGAACTTCTTCTCGCGCAGCTCACGGCCCACCGGACCGAAGATGCGGGTACCGCGCGGCTCACCGTCGTTCTTGAGGATGACGGCGGCGTTCTCGTCGAAGCGGATGTACGAGCCGTCGGCGCGACGGCGCTCCTTGACGGTGCGCACGATCACGGCCTTCACGACGTCACCCTTCTTGACGTTGCCACCGGGGATCGCGTCCTTGACGGTGGCGACGATGGTGTCGCCGATGCCGGCGTAGCGACGACCCGAGCCACCGAGAACACGGATGCAAAGGATCTCCTTCGCACCGGTGTTGTCGGCGACCTTGAGCCGCGACTCCTGCTGGATCATTGGTTTCTCCTGGTTGTCGAGCCGGTTCTCGCCCGACCCTCTCGGGTCCCGGCGAGCCTTGCCGAACTGATGTTGGGAAGATCAGGGGCCGTCCGCGACGACCCCGAGGTCACTTGGCCTTCTCGAGGACCTGGATGACGCGCCAGCGCTTGGTCGCCGACAGCGGGCGGGTCTCCATGATCAGGACCCGGTCACCGATGCCGCACTCGTTGGCCTCGTCGTGCGCCTTGAGCTTGGACGTGCGCCGCATGACCTTGCCGTAGAGGGCGTGCTTGACCCGGTCCTCGACGGAGACCACGACGGTCTTGTCCATCTTGTCGCTCAGGACCAGGCCCTCACGGACCTTGCGGGCGTTGCGTGCAGCCTCGACCGCGGTGTCGTTCTGGCTCATGCGGTGGCCTCTTCCTTGCTCTCGGCGCCCGGCGCGCTCCGGATGCCGAGCTCGCGCTCACGCACCACGGTGTAGATCCGGGCAATGTCCTTCTTGACCGTGCGCAGACGGCCGTTGCTCTCCAGCTGCCCCGTGGCAGCCTGGAAACGGAGGTTGAAAAGCTCCTCCTTGGCCTCGCGCAGCCGGCCCTCGAGGTCGGCGGCGGTCAGCTCGTCGAGCGCCGTGGCGCTCAGCTTGTCGCTCATCAGAATTCACCAGCCTCGCGGGAGATGAACCGGCACTTCATCGGGAGCTTGTGCATCGCGCGGCGCATGGCCTCGCGAGCGACCTCCTCGGTGACTCCGGAAAGTTCGAACATGACGCGGCCGGGCTTGACGTTCGCCACCCACCACTCGGGGGAACCCTTGCCGGACCCCATGCGGGTCTCGGCAGGCTTCTTGGTCAGCGGGCGGTCGGGGTAGATGTTGATCCACACCTTTCCACCACGCTTGATGTGACGGGTCATGGCGATACGAGCCGACTCGATCTGTCGGTTCGTCACGTAGTGACCCTCGATCGCCTGGATGCCGAAGTCGCCGAAGGCGAGCTTCGTGCCACCCTTCGCCGCACCGGTCCTCTTGGGGTGGTGCTGCTTGCGGTGCTTGACACGACGGGGCATCAACATGGGGGTCAGGCCTCCTGTCCGGTGCTGGGCGCCTCGGCCGCAGCCTGACCGGTGGCCTCGGCCGACGCGACAGCGTTGGCGGTGGCCTCCGACGGAGCGGCGTCGGTGCGGGGAGCGCGGTCGCCGCGCGTGCCACGACTCGGGCGGTCCGCGCCACGGGCGGGACGGCCACCGCGACCGGGAGCACCGGCACGGGCGGCCTGCTGGGCCTGGCGCTCCGCACGCGTGCCGGAGACCTCACCCTTGTAGATCCAGACCTTGACACCGATGCGACCGAAGGTGGTCTTGGCCTCGTAGAAGCCGTAGTCGATGTCGGCGCGGAGCGTGTGCAGCGGCACGCGACCTTCGCGGTAGAACTCGGTCCGCGACATCTCGGCGCCGTTGAGTCGACCCGAGCACTGGATCCGGATGCCCTTGGCACCGGAGCGCATCGAGGTCTGCATCGCCTTGCGCATGGCCCGACGGAACTGGACCCGGCCCGAGAGCTGCTCGGCGACGCCCTGGGCGACCAGCTGCGCGTCGACCTCGGGGCTCTTGACCTCGAGGATGTTGAGCTGGACCTGCTTGCCGGTCAGCTTCTCGAGCTCGCCGCGGATGCGGTCGGCCTCGGCGCCGCGGCGGCCGATCACGATGCCCGGACGGGCCGTGTGGATGTCCACCCGGACCCGGTCACGGGTGCGCTCGATCTCGACCTTGGAGATGCCGGCCCGCTCCATGCCCTTGGAGAGCAGCTTGCGGATCGCGACGTCCTCACCGACGTAGGACTTGTAGAGCTTGTCGGCGTACCAGCGGGACTTGTGGTCCGTGGAGATGCCGAGGCGGAAGCCGTTCGGGTTGATCTTCTGGCCCATTACTTGGAACCGCCCTTCCGTGCCTTGGAGGCGTCGACGACATCAGCCGGCTGGACCGCCAGGGTGATGTGGCTGGTGCGCTTGTTGATCCGGGTCGCACGACCCTGCGCACGCGGGCGCCAGCGCTTCATGGTGGGACCCTCGTCGACCATGGCCACGGAGACGACCAGGTCGCCGGTGGCGAGGCCCTCGACGGTGCCCGCGTTGGCGATGGCGCTCTCCAGCACCTTGTAGACGGTCTCCGAGGCGGCCTGCGGCGCGAACTGCAGCAGCGCCAGGGCCTCGTCGACGGGAAGTCCGCGGACCATGTCGACGACACGGCGGGCCTTCATCGGGGTGATTCGTACGTAACGCGCGCTCGCGAAGGCTCCCGGCTGGTCGCCGAGCAGCGACTCGCGACGGGCGCTCGTGCGCCTGCGCTCAGTAACGCTCATGGCTGTATATCTCCTATGGCTCGCCCCGCGTCAGCGGCGGCGACCCTTCCGGTCTTCCTTCACGTGCCCGCGGTAGGTGCGGGTGGGGGCAAACTCTCCGAGCTTGTGGCCGACCATCGAGTCGGTCACGAAGACGGGAACGTGCTTGCGACCGTCGTGCACGGCGATCGTGTGGCCGATCATCGCGGGGACGATCATGGAACGCCGGGACCAGGTCTTGATGACGTTGTGGCTGCCCTTGTCGTTCTCGGCGTCCACCTTCTTCATCAGGTGGCCGTCGACGAAGGGGCCCTTCTTCAGGCTGCGAGGCATCTGTCTCTCGTCCTATCCTCAGCGCTTGTTCTTGCCGGACTTGCGGCGGCGGATGATCTGGGAGTCGGAGGCCTTGCGCTTGCGCGTGCGACCCTCGGGCTTGCCCCAGGGGGACACCGGGTGACGTCCACCCGAGGTCTTGCCCTCTCCACCACCGTGCGGGTGGTCGACCGGGTTCATGACGACACCACGGACGGTGGGGCGACGGCCCTTCCAGCGCATCCGGCCGGCCTTGCCCCAGTTGATGTTCGACTGCTCGGCGTTGCCGACCTCACCGACGGTGGCGCGGCAGCGCACGTCGACGAACCGCATCTCACCGGACGGCAGGCGCAGCGTGGCGCGCGAGCCCTCCTTCGCGACGAGCTGGGCGGAGTTCCCGGCCGAGCGGGCGATCTTGGCGCCACCGCCCGGACGGAGCTCCACGCAGTGGATGGTGGTACCGACCGGGATGTTGCGCAGCGGCAGGTTGTTGCCGGGCTTGATGTCGGCCCCGACGCCACTCTCGATCGCGGTGCCCTGGGACAGGTCCTTGGGCGCGATGATGTAGCGCTTCTCGCCGTCTGCGTAGTGCAGCAGGGCGATGCGCGCGGTGCGGTTGGGGTCGTACTCGATGTGAGCGACCTTGGCCGGCACGCCGTCCTTGTCGTAGCGACGGAAGTCGATGATCCGGTAGGCCCGCTTGTGGCCGCCACCCTGGTGACGCGTGGTGATGCGTCCCTGGTTGTTGCGGCCGCCCTTCTTGGGCAGCGGACGGGTCAGCGACTTCTCCGGCGTGGTCCGGGTGATCTCGACGAAGTCGGCCACCGAGGAGCCACGACGGCCCGGGGTGGTCGGCTTGTACTTGCGGATAGCCATTCTCAGTCCTAATTCTTCGCCTTCAGTGCCCGGTCAGCTGACCGGACCCCCGAAGATGTCGATGCGGTGACCCTCAGCGAGGCTGACGATGGCGCGCTTGGTGTCCTTGCGCTTGCCCAGACCGTTGCGGGTACGACGCGTCTTGCCCGAGCGGTTGAGCGTGTTGACCGACGTCACCTTGACGTTGAACACCTTCTCGACCGCGATCTTGATCTCGGTCTTGTTCGCGTCCGGACGGACGAGGAAGGTGTACTTGTTCGCGTCGAGGAGGCTGTAGCTCTTCTCGGACACGACCGGGGCGATCAGGACGTCGCGGTGGTCCTTGTGCAGGGTGCTCACTTCTGGTCCTCCTCGGCCTTCTTCGACGCCTTGGGGGCACCGGCGACGAACGCGTCGTAGGCACCCTTGGTGAAGACCACGTCGTCCGAGGCCAGCACGTCGTAGGTGTTGAGCTGGTCGACCGCCACGATGTGCACCTGCGGCGCGTTGCGCAGCGAGAGCCAGGTCAGCGAGTCGGTCCGCTCGAGGACCAGCAGGTAGCGGGCCCGGTCGGTGAGCGCGGAGAGCGCAGCCAGGGCCGCCTTGGTGGAGGGCTTGTCGCCCGACACCAGAGAGTCGACCACGTGGATGCGTCCGTTGCGGGCCCGGTCAGAGAGGGCGCCACGCAGGGCGGCGGCCTTCATCTTCTTGGGGGTCCGCTGGTCGTAGGAGCGCGGCTGGGGGCCGTGCACGACGCCACCGCCGGCGAACTGCGGCGCGCGGGTCGAGCCCTGGCGCGCCCGGCCGGTGCCCTTCTGCTTGTAGGGCTTGCGGCCACCACCGCGGACTTCGCCGCGGGTCTTGGTGGCGTGCGTGCCCTGGCGGGCGGCGGCCTGCTGGGCCACGACCACCTGGTGGATCAGGGGGACGTTGACCTCGACGTCGAAGATCTCCGAGGGGAGATCGACCTTCACGGTCTTGGTAGCCATGGCGCTCAGGCCTCCTTACCGGAAGTGACGGTGTTCTTGGCGGCGGAGCGGACGATCACGAGGCCGCCCCGAGGACCGGGAACGGCACCCTTGAGCAGGATGATGCCCTTCTCGGCGTCCACGGCGTGCACGGTGACGTTCTGGGTGGTGACGGTGTCGTTACCCATGCGTCCCGACATCCGGGTGCCCTTGAAGACGCGGCCCGGGGTGGCGCAGGCGCCGATCGAGCCGGGCTTGCGGTGGTTGCGGTGAGCACCGTGCGAGGCGCCGACGCCGGAGAAGCCGTGACGCTTCATCGTTCCGGCGAAGCCCTTGCCCTTGCTGGTGCCGGTGACGTCGACCTGCTCGCCGGCGGCGAAGAGCTCGGGGCTGAGCTCCTGGCCGATGGTGTAGCTGGCGGCGTCCGCGGTCCGGATCTCGACCAGGTGGCGACGGGGGGTGACCCCCGCCTTGGAGAAGTGACCGGCCTCGGGCTTGGTGACCTTGCGCGCCTCGATCTCGCCGAACCCGACCTGGATGGCGTTGTAGCCATCGGTCTGGGGCTGGCGGACCTGGGTGACGACGTTGGTCGCGGCCGCGATCACGGTCACGGGGACGACGCGGTTGTTCTCGTCCCAGAGCTGGGTCATGCCGAGCTTGGTGCCCAGCAGCCCCTTCACGTTTCGTTCGAAAGTCATCTCGTCAGACCTCAGAGCTTGATCTCGATGTCGACACCGGCGGGCAGATCGAGGCGCATCAGCGAGTCGACCGTCTTCGGAGTCGGGTCGATGATGTCGATGAGTCGCTTGTGGGTGCGCATCTCGAAGTGCTCGCGGGAGTCCTTGTACTTGTGGGGCGAGCGGATGACGCAGTACACGTTCTTCTCGGTCGGCAGCGGCACGGGGCCGGCGACCTTGGCACCCGTACGGGTGACGGTGTCCACGATCTTGCGCGCCGAGGTGTCGATCACCTCGTGGTCATAGGCCTTGAGCCTGATGCGGATCTTCTGTCCCGCCATAGGTCTCTCTCGTCCTTCTCTCGCACCCCGGGAGGTGCCGCGTCACGGTCTGTTCTCTCGACACGGCCCCGGGTGGAGCCGCACCGCCTGTTCCTCACCTTGCCACCGCCCACCCCCGCGGTCGGGCGTGTCGTCCAGATTTCGCACGACACAGACCGGGTTCCTGCAGTGTTCCTACCTCGTGGTGCCCAGCGGTTCGCCGGGCCGATCGGGTCTCGGCCTGATGACTTCTCAGATGGCGCGTCCCACGCAGGGACTACTGAGTCAGGGCACACGATGGCCGAAGCCACCGGGAGACGCGATTCAATAGTCAAGGTGAGGCACGCCCCGACGACCCGCCGGAGCAACCGGACTATCTTGGCAGACCCGGGGACCATCATCCAAATCGGCCGCGCTTGCGGTAGGTCAGGTCGGTGATCTCACGGCCCTTCTCCAGGCCCTTGCGCTCGAAGCGGGTGACGGGACGCTCGTCCCACCGCGGCACGACGCCGCCCTCCAGGGCGGGCTCCGCGTCCAGGACCTCGATCATCTGCTCGGCGTAGTCGGCCCAGTCGGTGGCCAGCCGCCACAGGGCGCCGTCCTCGAGGCGGGAGGCGGCCATCGCCACGAACTCCTCGTCGATCAGCCGCCGCTTGCGATGCTTCTTCTTGTGCCAGGGATCGGGGAAGAAGGTCCACAGCTCGGCCACCGAGGCGGGCGCCAGCACGTGTGCCAGGAACCACGCGGCGTCCACCGAGCAGAAGCGGATGTTGTCGGCCCCGGCCTCGGCGGCCCGCCAGAGGCCGTCCGCGACCCCGGGGCGCCACACCTCGAGGGCGAGGACGTTGCACTCGGGTCGGTCCGCCGCCAGGACCGAGGTGGCCTCCCCCACGCCCGAGCCGATCTCCACCACCAGCGGTGCGCTCCGGCCGAACCAGCGCTCGAGGTCGAAGTCCGGGCGGTCCACCGCCTCGTCCGGGATCACCCAGTCGGCCTGGTGAGCGGCCCAGCCCTCCGCCTGACGGGGGGTGAAGCGGCTCCCCCGCCGCGAGTAGGAGAGCACCTCGCGCATCCGCCGCCCGTCGGCGGTGAGCTTGTGGTGGGGGCGGGCAGGACGGACGGACTCGTTCACGTCTCCATTGTCCCGCGCCCGCCGCCACGCGGCCCATCGGGTGGGGCGCACGTGCGGCCTAGACTCCCCGGTGTGGACTCCCCCGTACGCCGCGTGCCCGGTGACGTGCTGGTGCACCTGCGCCGGGCCAGGGACCACCTGGACCGGCACTACGCCGAGCCGCTCGTCCTGGACGACGTCGCCGCGATCGCAGGGCTGAGCAAGTTCCACTTCCTGCGCTCCTTCGCGCTCACCTACGGGCGCACGCCCGCGGCGTACCTCTCCGAACGGCGCATCGAGCGGGCCCAGGACCTGCTGCGCCTGGCCAACCTGACGGTGACCGAGGTCTGCTTCGCGGTCGGCTACAGCAGCCTCGGGTCGTTCTCGAGCCGGTTCCGTGACATCACCGGCGAGACCCCCAGCGCCTTCGCCCGCCGGTACGCCGTGGTGGGGGCGCCACGGATCCCCGGGTGCTACGTCTTCATGGCGGGGCTGGTCGAGCGCAAGGGCGCAATCGAGGAGAAGCACGGGCCGGACGCCGGCTCCTAGGCTCGTCGCATGATCACCAACATCTCCCTCGTCTCCGTCTGGGTCCGCGACATCGACGAGTCGCTGGCCTTCTACACCGACGTCCTGGGCTTCGAGGTCGGCGACGACCTCACCCTGGGTCCCGACTTCCGCTGGTGCACCGTGGTGCACCCCACCCAGCCCGAGCTGCACGTGCACCTGACCACCCCCAGCGGCCCGCTGCCGGACTACCTCATCGAGGCCATGCAGCGCGCCCAGGCCGAGGGCGGCCTGCCGGGGATCGGCCTCAACGTCGACGACTGCCAGAAGGCCTTCGAGGAGCTGAGCGCCAAGGGCGTGGAGTTCCTGCAGGAGCCCCAAGCGCGCCCCTACGGCGTGGAGGCGCTGATGCGGGACAACTCCGGCAACTGGATGGTGCTCGTCGAGCCCCGCGAGTACTCCCCGGAGGACTTCGAGGGCGTCGACATGTCCTGACCCGGCCCGGGCTCCCGCGTCACATCAGGAACGTGAAGAGCGGGGAGCCCGGGGAGACCTGCTCGATGGTGAGCGGGCTCGCCTCCATCCTGGCCACCAGGCCGGCGAGGTCCCCCGGGCGCTCCAGCTCGATGCCCACCAGTGCCGGGCCGGTCTCGCGGTTGTTCTTCTTCACGTAGTCGAAGACCACGATGTCGTCGTCGGGCCCGAGGACCTCCTCGAGGAAGTGCCGCAGCGCTCCGGGCTCCTGGGGGAACGAGACCAGGAAGTAGTGGCGCAGCCCCAGGTGGATCAGGGAGCGCTCCAGGATCTCGCCGTACCGGCTGACGTCGTTGTTGCCGCCCGAGACCACGCAGACCACGGCCTGGTCGGCCGGGACCAGGCCGGCCAGCTGCCGGGCCGCCGTGCTCGCCAGCGCACCGGCGGGCTCGGCGATGATCCCGTCGACCTGGTAGAGGTCGAGCATCTCGGTGCTCACCGCTCCGGCGTCGACGGTGACGACCTCGTCCACCAGGTCGCGCACCAGCGGGAAGGTCAGCTCGCCCACCCGTCCGACCGCCGCGCCGTCCACGAACGTGTCCACCCGGTCCAGCGCCACCGGGGCGCCGGCGGCGAGCGCCGCGGTCATGCTGGCGGCGCCGCTGGGCTCCACCCCCACGATCCGCACCTCGGGGTGCCGCTCGCGCAGCCACAGCGCCATCCCCGCGACCAGCCCGCCGCCACCCACGGGGGCGAGCAGGGTGTGCAGCGGCCGGTCCAGCGCCGCGACGATCTCGGGCGCCACGGTGCCCTGGCCCAGGATGGTCCGGGCGTCGTCGAAGGGGTGGACGAAGACCGCACCGGTGCGGTCTGCCTCCTCCCGCGCCGCGGCGCCGGCGGCGTCGTAGGTGCTGCCGGCCACGACGAGCTCGACCCGGCCCTCCCCCAGGGCCACGATGCGCTGCCTCTTCTGGCGCGGGGTGTTGCCCGGTACGTAGACCCGGCCGTCGATCCCCAGGCGAGCGCAGCTCCAGGCGACGCCCTGGCCGTGGTTGCCGGCGCTCGCGCAGACCACTCCCCTGCGCCGCTCGGCCTCGCTGAGCCCGTTGATCAGGTGGAACGCGCCACGCACCTTGTAGGAGCGGGTGATCTGCCGGTTCTCCCGCTTGAGGTGGACCTGGGCCCCCACCACGTCGGTGAGCCTCGGGCTCAGCTCCAGCTCGGTACGCCGCACCACCGGGCCGAGCAGGGACACCGCCGCCTCGACGCCCGCGGCGTCCAGCTCTCCTCGGATCACGGCGGCAGCCTACGCGGAGCTCTCCCGGCGCCCGGTTCCCGGGCATGCAGAACGGCCCCGGACCGAGGTCCGGGGCCGTTCTGGTGGATCAGCTGGTCCTGGGACCAGCGGGGATCACTTGGTGATCTTGGTGACCCGGCCGGCGCCGACGGTGCGGCCACCCTCGCGGATCGCGAACTTCAGGCCCTCGTCCATGGCGATGGGCTGGATGAGCTCGACCGACATCTCGGTGTTGTCACCCGGCATCACCATCTCGGTGCCCTCGGGGAGGGTCACCACGCCAGTCACGTCCGTGGTGCGGAAGTAGAACTGGGGACGGTAGTTGTTGAAGAACGGCGTGTGGCGGCCGCCCTCCTCCTTCGAGAGGATGTAGACCGAGGCCTCGAAGTTGGTGTGCGGGGTCGTGGTGCCCGGCTTGATGACGACCATGCCGCGCTCGACGTCCTCGCGCTTGGTGCCACGAAGCAGCAGACCGACGTTCTCACCGGCCTGGCCCTCGTCGAGCAGCTTCCGGAACATCTCGACACCGGTGACGGTGGACTTGATCGCGCCCTCGCGGATGCCGACGATCTCGACCTCCTCGTTGACCTTCACGATGCCCCGCTCGATGCGGCCGGTGATGACCGTGCCGCGACCGGTGATGGTGAAGACGTCCTCGACGGGCATGAGGAACGGCTTGTCGACCTCACGCTCGGGAGTCGGGATGGCCTCGTCGACCGCGTTCATGAGCTCGAGGATCGAGTCGCCCCACTTCTCGTCGCCCTGCAGCGCCGGGAAGGCCGCCACGCGCACGACGGGGATGTCGTCGCCCGGGTACTCGTACTCGGAGAGGAGCTCGCGCACCTCCATCTCGACGAGCTCGATGAGCTCCTCGTCGTCGACCATGTCGCACTTGTTGAGCGCCACGACCAGGGCCGGCACGCCGACCTGGCGGGCGAGCAGCACGTGCTCACGGGTCTGCGGCATCGGACCGTCGGTGGCGGCAACCACCAGGATCGCGCCGTCCATCTGGGCGGCACCGGTGATCATGTTCTTGATGTAGTCCGCGTGACCAGGGCAGTCGACGTGCGCGTAGTGGCGCGCCTCGGTCTGGTACTCCACGTGCGCGATCGAGATCGTGATGCCGCGCTGGCGCTCCTCGGGAGCCTTGTCGATCTGGTCGAAGGCCGAGGCCTCGTTCAGGTTCGGGTACTTGTCGTGCAGAACCTTCGTGATCGCCGCGGTCAGAGTCGTCTTCCCGTGGTCGATGTGACCGATCGTGCCGATGTTGACGTGCGGCTTGGTCCGCTCGAACTTCGCCTTAGCCACTGTGGGCTCCTCCTGTTGGTTGTTTCTTGACTCGTGGGTTGGTTGGTGCAGCCGAGGATCCGGGCGAGGTCACTCGCCGCGGACCTTCTTGATGATCTCGTCGGCGATGTTCGTGGGAACCTCGGCGTACGAGTCGAACTCCATCGAGTACGACGCCTGCCCGGAGGTCTTGGACCTCAGGTCGCCAACGTACCCGAACATCTCGGACAGCGGCACGAGGGCGTTGACGACCAGGTCGCCGTGCCGCTCCTCCTGCGCGCGGATCTGGCCCCGTCGCGAGTTGATGTCGCCGATGACCGTGCCCAGGAAGGACTCCGGGGTGGTCACCTCGACGGCGAACATCGGCTCGAGCAGGACCGCCTTGGCCATGCGCGCGGCCTCCTTGAAGGCCTGGTTGCCGGCGATCTTGAAGGCCAGCTCGGAGGAGTCGACGTCGTGGTAGGCGCCGTCCTCGAGCGTGAACTTCACGTCGACCATCGGGTAGCCGGCGAGCACGCCGAACTCCATCGCGTCCTGGCCGCCCGCGTCGACCGAGGGGATGTACTCCCTCGGCACCCGGCCGCCGCTGACGTTGTTGACGAACTCGTAGCCCGCACCGGTACCGGTCTCGGGGTCGATGTTCGGCTCCAGCGAGATGACGACCTTCGCGAACTGGCCGGAACCACCCGTCTGCTTCTTGTGGGTGTAGCTGTGGTTCTCGACCTTGCGGCGGATGGTCTCGCGGTAGGCGACCTGCGGCTTGCCGACGGTCGCCTCGACGCGGAACTCGCGCTTCATCCGGTCGACCAGGATCTCGAGGTGGAGCTCGCCCATGCCGGCGATGATCGTCTGGCCGGTCTCCTCGTCGGTCTTGACCGTGAAGGTCGGGTCCTCGTCGGAGAGCCGCTGGATCGCGGTGCCGAGCTTCTCCTGGTCGCTCTTGGTCTTGGGCTCGATGGCGACCTCGATCACGGGGGCCGGGAACGTCATCGACTCCAGGACGACCTGGTTGGACGGGTCGCACAGGGTGTGACCGGTCTTGGTGTCCTTGAGGCCCATGACGGCCACGATCTGGCCGGCGCCGACCGACGCGATCTCCTCACGCTTGTTGGCGTGCATCTGGTAGACCTTGCCGATCCGCTCCTTCTTGCCGTTGACCGAGTTGACCACGGTCGAGCCGGCCTCGAGCTTGCCCGAGTAGACGCGGACGTAGATCAGCTTGCCCAGGTGCGGGTCGGAGGCGATCTTGTAGGCCAGACCGGAGAAGGGCTCGGAGTCGGACGGCTTGCGCAGCACGGCCTTCTCCTCGTCGCGGGGGTCGTGACCCTCGATCGCGTCGATGTCGAGCGGCGAGGGGAGGTAGTTGACGACCGCGTCGAGCAGGGGCTGGACGCCCTTGTTCTTGAACGCGGTGCCGCAGAGCACCGGGTTGAGCTTGTCGGCCAGGGTGGCCCGACGGATGGCGGCGTGGAGCTCCTCGACGGTGAAGTTCTCGTCACCCTCCTCGAGGTACTTCTCCATGATCTCGTCGTCGCCCTCGGCGAGGGTCTCGATGAACCGCTCACGCCACTCGGCGGCCTTCTCGGCGAGCTCGGCCGGGATCTCCTCGATCTCGTAGTCCTCGCCCATCTTGGTCTCGCCGCGCCAGGTCAGCGCACGCATGCCGACCAGGTCGACGACCCCGAGGAAGTCGCCCTCGGCGCCGATCGGGATCTGCAGGACCAGCGGGGTGGAGTTGAGCCGCTCGATCATCATGTCGACGCAGCGGAAGAAGTCGGCTCCGGTGCGGTCGAGCTTGTTGACGAAGCACATGCGCGGCACGGCGTACTTGTTGGCCTGGCGCCAGACCGTCATGGTCTGGGGCTCGACACCGGCGACACCGTCGAAGACCGCGACCGCGCCGTCGAGGACGCGCAGCGAGCGCTCGACCTCGGCGGTGAAGTCGACGTGCCCGGGGGTGTCGATGATGTTGATCTGGTGGTCCTTCCACCAGCAGGTGGTGGCAGCGGAGGTGATGGTGATGCCCCGCTCCTGCTCCTGCTCCATCCAGTCCATCGTGGCGCCGCCGTCGTGGACCTCACCGATCTTGTAGGTGATGCCGGTGTAGAAGAGGATGCGCTCGGTGGTGGTGGTCTTGCCGGCGTCGATGTGGGCCATGATGCCGATGTTGCGAACCTTGTTGAGGTCCGTGGTGATGTCAACGGCCACTGAAAGTCACAGTTCCTTAGGGTTTGACGGGTGCGGTGGGTGCCGGGCGCGCGCCGCGAGGGCGCGCGCCCGGACGATCACCAGCGGTAGTGGGCGAAGGCCTTGTTGGACTCGGCCATCTTGTGCGTGTCCTCGCGCTTCTTCACAGCGGCACCGAGGCCGTTGCTGGCGTCGAGGATCTCGTTCATCAGCCGCTCGGCCATCGTCTTCTCACGACGGTCCTGGGCGTAGCCCACGAGCCACCGCAGCGCCAGCGTGGTGCTGCGGTTCGGCTTGACCTCGATCGGGACCTGGTACGTCGCGCCACCGACGCGGCGGGACTTGACCTCGATCGCGGGCTTGACGTTGTCGAGCGCGCGCTTGAGCGTGAGGACCGGGTCGGTGCCGGTCTTCTCGCGGCAGCCCTCGAGGGCCGTGTAGACGATCCTCTGGGCGACCTGCTTCTTGCCGTCCTGGAGGACCTTGCTCACGAGCTGGGTGACGATCTGCGACCCGTAGACGGGGTCGACGTCGAGCGGACGCTTGGTTGCGGGACCCTTGCGCGGCATGTCAGCTCTTCTCCTTCTTCGCGCCGTAGCGGCTGCGGGCCTGCTTACGGTTCTTCACGCCCTGGGTGTCGAGCGTGCCGCGGATGATCTTGTAGCGAACACCGGGCAGGTCCTTCACACGGCCGCCACGGACGAGCACGATCGAGTGCTCCTGGAGGTTGTGGCCCACGCCCGGGATGTAGGCCGTGACCTCGACACCGCTCGACAGGCGCACGCGGGCGACCTTGCGGAGGGCGGAGTTCGGCTTCTTCGGGGTGGTGGTGTAGACGCGGGTGCAGACACCGCGACGCTGGGGCGAGCCCTTGAGCGCAGGCGTCTTGTTCTTGGACACCTTGTCCTGGCGGCCCTTGCGGACCAACTGCTGAATGGTGGGCACCGGGTGGTTCCCCTTCTTGTTCACTGTCACGGCCCGGCACCTTGCCGGGCTCGGGGTGTTGCGTGGAGCTGTGTGCCTGTCGATCAGCGCGGGAGGTCGGCCTGACGGCGTTCGGGCACGCGCATGGGTCTGGATGTTCCAGACACGAGTGATCAGGCTACTTGCCCGCGTGGGCGAGGGTCAAAATGGGAACGGCAGGCGCTCGGCGACGGGCGGCGGCGGCGAAGAGGAGCGCCGCCGCAGCCACCCCCAGCATGGTGATGCCACCACCGAGCACCAGCGTCCACCTCGCCCCCATCGTCTCGCCGATCCAGCCCACCACCGGTGCACCGACCGGGGTGCCACCCATGAAGACCATCAGGTAGAGCGCCATCACCCGCCCGCGCATCCCTGCCGTGGTGTTCATCTGCATGTAGGTGTTGGCAGCGGTGATCATCGTCAGCGAGGTGATCCCCAGCACCGGGGCCAGCAGGGCGAAGACCAGGTAGGAGGGCGCGAGCCCGGCGACCACCTCGACGGCCCCGAAGAGGAGCGCCGCACCGATGACCAGGCGGTGCCCGACCCGCTCCCGCCGGGCGGCGCGCAGCGCCCCGGCCAGGGAGCCGACGGCCAGGAAGGTGCCCAGGGCGCCGTACTCGGTGGCGCCCTTGCCGAAGACCTCGGTGGCCATCAGCGCCGAGGTGATCTGGAAGTTGAGCCCGAAGGTGCCGGCGACGAAGACGATCGCCAGGATGAGGAGCAGGTCGGGGCGGTTGCGGACGTAGCGGACCCCGTCCCCGATCGCGCCGGCCCCGCGCTCCGTCGGGGCGGGCGTGTCGAGCCGGGTCGGGTCGAGGCGGCGCAGGGCGGCGATGGGGGCGGCGTAGGAGATGGCGTTGGCCAGGATCACCCAGCCGGTGGCGGCCACTCCCCCGCCGAGCGCGGCGATCAGCACGCCGGCCAGGCCGGGACCGACCAGGCGAGCGGCGTTGAAGGAGGCGGAGTTGAGCCCCACGGCGTTGCTCAGGTCGTCCGGATCCACCATCTCCGAGACGAACGACTGCCGGGCGGGGCCGTCGAAGGCCGAGCTCACCCCGAGCACGGCGGCCAGCAGGTAGACGTGCCAGATCTTCGCGGTGCCGGTCACCGCGAGCAGCCCGAGCACGACCGCGGGCAGCGCCATCCCCAGGTTGGTCAGCTGGAGCAGCCGCTGCTTGGGCATCCGGTCGGCGACCAGCCCGGCGAAGGGTGAGAGCAGCAGCATGGGCAGGAACTGGAGTCCGGTGGTGATCCCGAGGGCGACGCCGCTGTTGGCACTCAGGAGGAGCACCAGCCAGTCCTGGGCGACGCGCTGCATCCAGGTGCCGGTGTTGGAGACCACCCCGCCCGCGGCGTACAGGCGGTAGTTGGGGTTGTGCAGAGAGCGGAACGTGGGACTCAAGGTGAGGCGATCAGTCTTCCTGTGCGAGTTCTTGCAAGAGGGTGGCGGCGCGCCGGAGGACGGCGCGGTCCTCGGCGGAGAGGCCGGAGAGCCGGCGGTCGAGCCACGCGTCCCGCCGGGCCCGGTCGGCCCGGACGGCGGCCCGGCCCTGCTCGGTGATCTGGACGACCACGACCCGCCCGTCGGTCGCGTGGGGGCGGCGGACGACGTAGCCGGCCTCCTCGAGGGCCGTCACCGTCCGGGTCATGGAGGGCGGCCGCACCCGCTCGAAGGAGGCCAGCTCCCCGATCGTGCGGTCGCCGCCACGGAAGAGGGAGCCGAGCACCGACATCGAGCCGAGGCTGAGGGGGTTGTCGGGGTGCTGCTCCAGCGCCAGGCGCCGTCGCAGCCTCATCACTCCGAAGCGGAGCTCGGAGGCGAGCCCTCCGTCACGAGCGGACTTCTTCACGGCGAGGGGCACGGTCTTGAGTCTAGGTCGTTACCTTCGGTAATTAAATCCGGTGACCTCCTCTGCGGCGTGACGTTGCCCACCCGGGACGACCAGACCCCCGGGAACGCACATGGCCGCCCATCCCGCGCGGGGGTGGGCGGCCAGGTGGGCGTGGGCTCAGGTCAGCCAGGCGGTGATGGGGTTGATCGCGAAGTAGACGACGAAGAGCGCCGCGACGACCCACATCAGGGGGTGCACCTGGCGGAACTTGCCGAGCACCACCTTGATCAGCACGAAGGCCAGGAAGCCGGTCCCGATGCCCACCGAGATGGAGTAGGCGAAGGGCATCAGCACGATCGTCAGGAACGCCGGGATGGCGAGCTCGGGGTCCCGCCAGTCGATCTCGGTCACCTGCTGCATCATCAGGAAGCCCACCAGGACGAGCGCGGGGACCGCCGCCTCGGAGGGGATGGCCGCCACCAGCGGGGTGAAGAGGGTGGCCAGCAGGAAGAGCACGCCGGTCGCGATCGACGCCAGCCCGGTGCGTGCACCCTCCCCGACGCCGGAGGCCGACTCGATGTAGGAGGTGTTGGAGGAGACGCCGCCCGCGCCCCCGGCGATCGCGGCGATCGAGTCGACGACCAGGATGCGCTGGCTGTGCGGAGGCACGCCCTCGTCGTCGTTGAGCCCGGCCTCGGCTCCGATCGCGGTCATCGTGCCCATGGTGTCGAAGAAGTCGGCCAGCATCAGCGAGAAGACCAGCAGCACCGCGGCCAGGATCCCGCCCTCGATGCTGCTGAAGGCGCCGAACAGGTTGAACTGGAACAGCGTGTCGAAGTCGGGCAGGCCGACCAGGTCGCCGGTGGCCCGCGGGATGCTCAACGCCCATCCCCCGGCGTTGTCGGGCCCGGCGGCACCGAGGTCGCCCACCGCCTCGACCACGACGGCCACGACGGTGGTGACGGCGATCGCGATCAGGATCGCCCCACGGACCTGGCGCACCCACAGGGCGATCATCAGGAACAGTCCGAGGCAGAAGACGAGCACCGGCCACCCGGTGAGCTGGCCACCGACCCCCAGCTGGACCGGGACGGTGGTCTGGAACTCGTCGGGGATCCTGGTGACGACCCGGGCGTCGACGAAGCCGATCAGGGCGATGAAGAGGCCGATCCCGACCGAGATCGCGACCTTGAGCTGCTGCGGGACGGCGTGGAAGACCGCCTTGCGGAAGCCCGTGAGGACCAGCAGCAGGATCACGAGGCCCTCGAGGACCACCAGGCCCATCGCGTCCGACCAGGTGGACTGGCTGGCGATCGAGTTGGCGACGAAGGCGTTGAGCCCGAGGCCCGCGGCGAGCGCCAGCGGGAAGTTGGCCGCCGCGCCCATCGCGATCGTCAGCAGGCCGGCGACCAGGGCGGTCGCCGCGGCGATCGCCGGGATGCCGCTGCCGGGGACGTCACTGCCGCCGAGGTACATGCCCTCGGAGTCCGGGACGAAGCCCAGGATCAGGGGGTTCAGCACGATGATGTAGGCCATGGTCAGGAAGGTGACCACGCCACCGCGGATCTCCTGTCCCACCGTCGACCCGCGCTCGCTGATCCGGAAGAAACCGTCCACGCCGCCCGGCTTGCCGGAAGGCTTCTCGTCCACGTCGTGGCCCGTCTGCTGATTGCTCACGCGCGCATCTTGGCAGACGCCGGGACCCCCCGCGTACCGACCGTCGTGGGGCGGACGGACCGGTAGTAGGTTGACGTGGTGCAGCCCCGTGACGACCATCCCCACACGCACCGGATCGGTCGGCGCACCTTCCTGGTCGCCGACGTGGAGCCCCTCGACGTCGACGGGGTGCGCACCGTCGAGGTCGGCACCGCGCTCTGGCTGGTCGGCTTCCTGGCGCTGCTGCCGTTCTACTCCCCGCTCGCCGAGGCCGGCCGGCTCTGGTGGCTGTGGACCTGCACCGCCGGGCTCAGCCTCGGCCTCTTCGGGCTCGAGTACTGCCGTCGGCGGCGCGACGCCCGCACCCGGGCCTCAGGTGCCCCGGAGGAGACGCGCGCCACGGGCGGCCGACGCCGTCGCTGACCGCGACCGGTCGGCGGTCAGAACCTCTCGAGGTCCTGGTCGAAGGTGTCGTGGGCGTGCTCGGGGACCGGCACCGGCTGCTGCTTGCGGGCGAGCTTGACCTCGGAGTGAGCCCCGCACCCGTGGTCGAAGGTCACCACCCGACCGTCGTCGTTGGCGTTGCCGTTGGCGCAGACCCCGAACATCTCCGAGAGCGGACCGGCGAGGCGCACCAGGAAGCCGCACGTGGTGCAGGGCTGGGGAGCGGACTTGGCCAGGGCCGACTCGGGGCCGCCCTCGCCGTCGTGCCAACGCTGGGCCGCCATGTCGCGTCCCTCCACGGAGAGGGTGCGGACGCGACCGTCGTAGAGCTCGTCGACCACCCGCCGCACCTGACCGCGCTCGTCGCCGTCGAGCGGGTCGTCGCCGACCAGGTAGGTGGGGACCAGCCGGGGGTCCTCGTCCTCCACCGGGAGCAGGTCGCCGGGCGAGAGGTCGCCGGGCTGGAGGCGCTCCTTGTAGGGCACCCAGCCGGGGGCCACGATCGCCTGCTCGCCGGGGAGGAGCACCACCTCGTCGATGGTCACCCGCTCCTGCTCCGGGGCGCGCGAGACCGTCACCGACCAGAACCACCCGACGTAGCCGGGGTGCGTGGAGGCGAACAGGTGGCTGCCGGTCTGCTCGTCCTCGACCTGGAACCGCAGGTGCTCACCGACCTGTCTGGCGGGAGCCTCCTCCAGCAGGGCAGCCCGGGCCACTCCCACGGCATCGGCCAGGACGGGATCGGGTGAGGTGGGAGCGACGGCGTTCACACGGCCGATCATGTCACGCGCGGGCGGGGACGCCCAAGCGAGAGACCGACCTCGGGACGAGCCGGCCCCAGGCGGCAGGATGGGGCCCGTGACCACGCCGCCGCCGGAGCTGCCCCGTCCCGACGCCCCGCCCGGAGCCGAGGCCGGGGACCGGGCCGCGGACCGGGGGCCCGGGCCGGCACGACGGCTGGTGGCCGGGGGTGCCGGCGCCGCGCGAGCCGCGGGCCGCGGTGCACGGACCTTGGCCCGGGCCGCCGGCCGGGCCAGCCGCTTCACCGCCGGGCAGGCACGTCGCGCCGCCCGCGCCGAGGGTGCCGGCGACTCCGGTCTCTCCCGGCTGATCGAGCTGCACGCCTTCAACGCCGCCGGCGACGCCGCGGTGGCCATCTCGCTGGCCGGCACCCTCTTCTTCCAGGTGCCGACCGGGGAGGCGCGGGGCCAGGTGGCGCTCTTCCTGGGCCTCACGATGCTCCCCTTCGCCATCGTGGCGCCCCTGATCGGACCCTTCCTGGACCGGTTCAGCCATGGGCGCCGGTGGGCGATCGGCACCACGATGGCGGTGCGGGGCTTCCTGTGCTGGGTGCTGGCCACCGCCGTGGTCACCGAGTCCCGATGGATGTTCCCGGCCGCCCTGGGGGTGCTGGTCGCCTCCAAGGCGTACGGCGTGACGCGGGCCGCCTCGGTCCCGAGGCTGCTGCCGCGCGGCCTGACGCTGGTCAAGGCCAACGGCCGGATCTCGCTGGCCGGCGTGGTGGGCGCCGGGGTCTCGGCGCCGCTCGCGGGCCTGGCCTCCTGGGCCGGCCCGGAGTGGTCCCTGCGCTACGGCTTCCTGGTCTTCGTGCTGGCCACCATCTGGGCGATCCGCCTCCCCAGCCGGGTCGACTCCAGCCTCGGCGAGGGCACGCTGGTGCTGCTCGCCGACAGCGACCCCGCGCCCCACGCCGCGACGGTCACCCCCGGCGGTCGTCGACCGAGGCTCCGCATCCCGCCGGCGGTGGCGTTCGCACTTCGTGCCAACTGCGGTCCCCGCTGGCTGTCGGGGTTCCTCACGATGTTCATGGCGTTCCTGCTGCGGGAGAACCCGATCGACGGGTGGCGGCCCGAGGTGCTGCTCGGGCTGGTGATCGGCGCCGCCGGGCTAGGCAACACCCTCGGCATCGCGGTGGCCTCGTTGACCCGCCGGATAGACCCGCGGACCACGGTCGCGCTGGCGCTGCTCGCGGACTGCGCGCTGGCGGCGCTCACCGCCGCCTTCTACGGGGTGGTCACCCTGGCGCTGCTCGGACTCACCGCCGGCCTGGCCCAGTCGCTGGCCAAGCTCTCCCTGGACTCCACCATCCAGCGCGACGTGCCCGAGCGGATGCAGAGCAGCGCGTTCGCCCGCAGCGACACCTCGCTGCAGCTGGCCTGGGTGATCGGCGGCTTGGTGGGGATCGCGATGCCGCTGATGCCCCGCCTGGGGCTCGGGGTCGCGGCCGCCGTCCTGGCGGCCTGGGCGCTCTACGTCCTGCTCACCCGGCGCCGGCCGGCGACCTAGAGCTCGAGCTCGTCGGCCAGCGCGCGCAGCAGCTTGGCGGTGGGCCGGGCCGTCCGCGGGTCGGGAGCGCGCCCGTGCCGATAGCCCTCCCCCACGTCGTCGAGCAGCCGGATCAGGTCCTCCACGATGGTGACCATCTCCTCGGGCTTCTTGCGCTGGGCCTGGCGCTGGTTGCGTCGCACGGAGGTGGGCGCGTCGAGCAGCCTGACCTGGAGAGCCTGCTCCCCGCGACGGCCCTGGACGATCCCGAACTCGACCCGGGCGCCGTTCTTGAGGGTGGTGACGCCGGCCGGCAGGGCGTCGGCGTGCACGTAGACGTCGGGTCCGTCCTCCTGCGACAGGAACCCGAAGCCCTTCTCGGTGTCGAACCACTTGACCTTGCCAGTGGGCACAGCTCTCACGTCTCCTCGGCCGGCACCGCGGCGCTCACCGCGGGCGAAACCGAAGGATAGGGGGCTCCCTCACCGGGCCGCCACCCGGTTGACCCGTCAGCGCGGGGCACCTTCGTTCATCGATCCCGAGCGGAAGCCCCGCGGGTCCAGCTCGGCGGCGGGGAACCCCGCGGCCAGCACGGCGCCCAGGACGGCGTTGGCGACCGGTGCCCCCTCAGCCAGCGGCCCGGCCAGCAGGGCGGCGTCCACCTCGATCCGCGCCCGCTCCCCCAGGTCCCGGACCCGGAGGTCGCGCAGCGGCACCCCGGCCTCGGCGAGCACCTCCCGGACCGCGTCCTCGGCCCGCTCGATCCGGCCCAGGCGGTGCGGGGAGATCTCGATCCCGTAGGCCACCCGGCTGGAGAGGCACGCGGCCGCGGGCTTGTCCCAGACGGGCAGGCCCCAGCGCCGCGCCGCGGCCCGGACCTGCGCCTTGGTGAGTCCGGCGTCGAGCAGCGGCGTGATGGCTCCCCGCTCGGCGGCCGCGCGGATCCCGGGCCGGAAGCCCGCGACCGCGTCGTCGGCGTTGGTGCCCGTGGCCACGTGCGCCAGCCCGTGCTCGGCAGCCAGGCCCTGCAGCACCTCGACGAGCTCGGCCTTGCAGAAGTAGCAGCGCTGGCCGTCGTTGGCCCGGTAGCCGTCGCGCGCGAGCTCGTGGGTCGCCGGCGTGAGCACCCGGACGCCCAGGGCCTCGGCGTGCTCGCGGGCCGGGTCGCGTTCCGACTGCGGGAGCGAGTGGGAGTAGCCAGTCGCCGCCACCACCCGGTCCGGGCCCAGCGCCCGCGTGGCAGCGGCCAGCAGCAGGGCGCTGTCCACGCCGCCGCTGTAGGCGACCAGGACCGAGCCGCGCGCGGCCAGGTCGGCCTCCAGCGCGGCGAGCCGGGTGGAGAGGACGTGCTCGTCGAGCCAGGCGGGGAAGTGGGTCAGGTCCTCGAGCACCACGTCGGTGCCCGCGGCGAGGAGCTCCTCGCGGCTGCAGCCGCCGGTCAGCACCGAGACGCTGAGGGCCCCACCGGCCCGCGCTCCCTCCACGTCGTGCACGTGGTCGCCCACGTAGATCCCGACGCCGTGCTCGCGCAGGACCGCGCCCTTGCCGACCCCCCACACGTCCCCGGCGAGGTGGTCCACCTCGAGCCCCAGGTGGTCGAGGTGGAGCTGCGCGTTGGGGGTGAACTTGCCGGTGACGACGACGACGCGGCCGCCATGGGCCCGGACGGCGGCGACGGCCTCCGCGGCACCGAGGAGCGTGGGGACGGGCTCGATGGCCAGGTCGGGGTAGAGGACCCGGAACCGGTCGACACCGGCCTCGATCAGCTCGTCGTCCAGGTGCCCGGCGAGCAGCTGGGCGAGCGGGGGTCCGAGCCGGGAGCCGATCGCCTCGACGTCGAGCTCCACTCCGTGCTCGGCGCCGAGAGCGCGCAGGGTCGCGGTGACGCCGGGCACCGTGTCGATGAGCGTCATGTCGAGGTCGAAGCCCACGCTCAGCGGTGGGCTCGGCGTCCTCGACATGCCACTCAGCCTAGGTGCCGCGCTTCAGCCCTCGCGCTCGACCGTCATCTCCCGGTCCCCGAAGCGCACCCGGTCGCCCGGCAGCAACGTCGTGGGCTTGCCGGCGTGGAGCTCGCGGGCCACCCCCTGGCGCAGCACCAGGGACCCGTTGGTGGAGCCCCGGTCCATCACCACGAGGGAGCCGTCCGGGGCAGGACCGAACTGCGCGTGCGTCTTGGAGAGCGACATGTCGGAGGACGGCAGCGGCACGACGTGGCGGACCGGCTCGCCCGAGCGCGGCTCCGGGCGGCGACCCACCAGGGCCAGCCCCTCGACCACGAAGCCGTCCCCGGTGTCGAAGGTGACCCGCCACCGCGGCCCGGCGGGGGGCACCGGGGCCGGCGCGCGACGGGCCACCGTGCGGTCGGGGTCCGCCGGAGGGTGGCTGGGCGGCGCCGTCGGGGGCACGGCCGCGGTCGGGACGGGTGCCGGTGGAGGCATCGCCGGTCGGGGCGCGGCCTGCGGCGGCGCGGCGGGGCGCGCCGGACGCTCGACCACCGGCGGGGGCAGGGCGGGTGCGGGCACCAGGCGCAGCGCCGTCAGGTTGACCACGTGGCGGGGTGCCTCGTCCTGCTCCTCCTCCGTCGTCCCCTCCGGACGCAGGTCGACCACCACCGAGCTCGTGACCTGGTCGTGCCAGCCGCGTCGTTGCCCGCGGGGGTCGGCCAGCGCGGTCCACGCGAGGGCGGCGAGGCCGAAGCCGAAGGTGGGCAGCGCCGAGAGGCCGAGCACCAGCGAGCGCAGGATGCCCGCACCGGCGCCGATGGGGAGACCCGAGCCGTGGTGCACGACCCGCACTCCGGCGGCCCGCTTGCCCGGCGTGGCACCGGTGGCCCCGGTGACGGCGCCTCCGACCAGCACGACGACGAGGCCCAACCCGACGACGATCGCGACGGTCGTCCAGAGTCCGTCGCGTCCCCAGAGGAGCCAGCCCACGAGCCCGGCCACCGCGTAGAGGCTCCAGCTGATCCCCCGGTCCATCGCGAACGCCATGAAGCGTCGCTCCAGGTCCGCCAGCGGGAAGGTGGGCGGGGACGCCGCACCGTGCGCGGGCTGGGTCACGGCTGGGTGACCTGGATGGTGACTCCGTCCCCGAGGTCGATGATGGCGCCGGGGATGAGCTGGACGGCGATGCCCGGCTGCAGCTCCTCCGGCGGCAGGCCCGGCTGGACCAGCAGGGTGCCGTTGGTGGAGCCCAGGTCGGTGGCCACGGCCGAGCCGTGGTCGACCCCGGAGCCGGGCCGGATCTCCAGGTGGGTGGAGGAGACCTCCTGGTTGGGGCTGGGCACGCTCACCAGCTGAGGCTGGTCGCCCGGGGCGAACCGTCGGGCCTCGGGCGCACGGCCGATCAGCACGGCACGGTCGACGTCGGCGTTGGTCCCGTGCGAGAAGACCAGGCGCGCCACGGGGCGGGCGGTCACCTTCGGCGCCTGCGGCTGGCCGGGAATGCCGGAGGCGGGCGTCGGCGCGGCCTCGCCGATCTCGGTCAGCCCGTCGTGGTCGGAGCCCGACGGAGCGGCGGCCCCCCCGACCCGCGGCACCGAGACGGAGGGCACCGGCGGCAGGGGCGGCACCGTGGGCATCCCCGGCACCGGCGCGGCCACGGCCACCCGGGCGGGCTCCGGCTCCGGCGCGGGCTCGGGCTCGGGCTCGGGCTCGGGCTGGGGCTCGGGCTCGGGCTCGGGCTCCGGTTGGAGTGCTGCCTCCGGCTCCGGCGCGGGCGCAGCCGCGGCCACGGGCGCGGCCACGGGCGCGGCCTCGCCCCCGGCGTCCGCGCCCCAGAAGAGCGAGCCGACCCGGGACAGACCGAGCGGCAGCGCGGTGCGGCCACCCCCGTCGCCGGAGTCGGGGAGGGCGGCGACCATCGCGGTGACCCCCTCGAAGACGTGCTCGGCCCAGAGGTGCTCCCCGGCGACCACCTCGGTCTCGCCGTCCTGGTTGAGGATCGAGACCGACGCGCCGCCGCGCACCAGCACCCGCGCCGAGTCGCCGGCCGCCCCGACCAGCACGAAGTCGGGCACCGACGTCAGGCCCTCGGCGAGGAGCCGGTCGAGGACGACCTCGAACGGTGCTCCGTCGTCGACGGCGACCCACAGCGCCGCGGCCCGCGCCTTCTCCCGGCCGGGCAGCAGCAGCGTGAGCTCGGGTCCGAGGACGGCAAGCCACGTCCCGGTCGAGCTCGAGCGGTTCTTCACGTCGTTCACGGCAAGGCCCCCAGTTTCGTCTCGAGGCTCAGCTTCTGTCGCTGGGCGTCGTAGGCGTGCTCCTTCTCCAATCCCACCACATCCACGACCACCGCGGTGGCGTTGTCGCGTCCACCGGCCGCCAGGGCGGCCGCGACCAGCCGCTCCGCGGCGTCCCGGGGGTCGGAGTGACGGGAGAGGAGCTCCTCGATCTCGTCGTCCCCGATCATGCCGCTGATCCCGTCCGTGCACAGCAGGAGCCGCCCCGCCGCCGCCAGGGGCAGGGAGAAGAAGTCGGGCTCCGGCACGTCGGCGGCGCTCAGCGCCCGGGTGATGACGTGGCGCTCCGGGTGCTCGGCGGCCTCCTCGGCGGTGATGGTCCCCGCGTCCATCAGCTCCTGCACCACCGAGTGGTCGACGCTGATCTGGTCGAGCCCGTCGTCGGTCAGCCGGTAGATCCTGGAGTCGCCCAGGTTGGCCAGCAGCCAGCGGGGCCCGTCGTCGTGGACCAGCACGGCGAGCGCGGCCGTGGTGCCGCTGTGCGGACCGGCGCCGCCCCCGGCGCCGCGACCCACGGCGTACGCCCGGAGCCGGACCTGGGTGCGGACCAGCGCCTCCAGGACCGCCGCGACTCCCTCGCGGGAGTCCAAGTGGCGTCCCGCCAGCCGGCCCAGCTCCTCGACCGCGAAGGCGCTGGCTACCTCGCCCCCTGCGTGACCTCCCATGCCGTCGGCCACCACGAAGACGCCCGGGGCCACGAAGAACGCATCCTCGTTGCCCTCGCGCACGTGGCCCACGTCCGTGGCCGTGCCGTGATGCAGGTCGACCCCCGCCATCCGCGTCCTCCCGGTCGTGGGGGCCGTCCGTGCGCGGCGGTACGCCGCCGGAGGACCCCGGTTGGCGAGTAGCGTAGGAGGGATGTCAGGACCACCGCAGGGGGAGGCCCCCAGGACGCTGGCCGACCAGCTCCGCGGCTGGCCGGACGAGCGGCTCGCCCGCCTGCTGGCGGCGCGCCCCGATCTGGCCACCCCGGCGCCGCACGACTCCGCCCAGGTGGCCTCGCGCGCGGCGACCCGCTCGTCGGTGATCCGCGCCCTGGACGGCCTCACCCGGCTCCAGCTGGTGGTGCTCGACGCCCTCGTGGTCGCCGGTCACGCCTCCGCCGACGAGCTGGCCTCGCTGGTCCGCGCGACTCCCGCGGCGGTGGCCGAGGCCCTCGGCGTGCTCACCGACCTGGCCCTGGTCTGGGAGTCCCCGCAGGGGCTGCGACCGCTCACCGGGGTGGCCGACGCCCTGCGCGGCGACGTGGTCTCCGGGCTCAGCGGGCTGCGCCCGGTGACCCCGCACGGCATCTCCGCCGAGCAGGCCGCAGCCCGGCTCGCACGCCTCTCCCCCGCCGCCCGGGCGCTGCTCGAGCACGTCGCCGACCACGGGGGCGAGGGCACCAGCGAGAAGGTGCGCGTCCCTGCGACGCCGCAGGAGGCCGCCACGCCGGTCGAGGAGGCCCTGGCCCACGGGCTCCTGGTGCCGCACCCCCCGGAGGGCCGGGGGGCGACCGTGCTCCACCTGCCGGGGCAGGTCGGGATCGCGGTCCGCGGCGGCCGGACCACCCGTGAGCCCGCCGACGACCTGCCCGAGCTGGCGACCAGCGAGCGCGACCAGCAGCTGGTCGATCGCACCGCCGCCGGTGCGGCGTTCGAGGCGGTACGCCGGGTCGAGCTGCTGCTGGACCACTGGGGGGTGCGTCCTCCCGCGGTGCTGCGCAGCGGCGGGCTCGGCGTGCGGGAGCTGAAGGCGATCGCCGCCGAGCTCCACGTCGAGGAGGCCGTCGCCGCCCTGCTCGTGGAGGTGGCGGCGGCAGCCGGGCTGCTCGCCGAGGGTCCCGACGCCGAGTCGGTGGCGGCCTGGCTGCCCACCCACGCCTTCGACGCCTGGGCGGCCTCGCCCGCGCAGACCCGCTGGCTGACCCTGGTCAGGGCGTGGCTCGACTCCCCGCGGCTCAGCGCCCTGGTCGGCACGCGCGACCCGGTCGGCAAGACCCGCAACGCCCTGGCCCCGGACCTCTCCAGCGCCTTCGCCGTCGAGGCGCGCACCATGGCACTGACCCAGCTGCTGGAGCTGCCCGAGGGTCGGGTGCTGGCGACCGGGACCGGCGTGCCCTCCCTGGTCGCCCGGGTGGAGTGGCTGCGGCCGCGCCGTCCGGCGACCCGCGCCGAGATGGTCGCCTGGGCGGTGCAGGAGGCAGCGGTGCTCGGCCTCACCGGTCTCGGCGGCCTGGCCGGCCACGGCCGCGCACTCCTCGCCGGGGCGGGAGAGCGGGCCGCGGCGCTCCTGGCGCCCCTCCTGCCGACCCCGGTCGACCACGTCCTGCTCCAGGCCGACCTGACGGCGGTCGCCCCCGGCCCGCTGCAGCCCGAGCTGGCCCGGGACCTGCACCTGCTGGCCGACGTGGAGTCGCGCGGCGGCGCGACCGTCTACCGGTTCACCCCGGCCTCGCTGCGTCGCGCCCTCGACGCCGGGTGGTCCGGGGGCGAGGTGCACGACTTCCTCGAGCGCACCTCCCGGACCCCGGTCCCGCAGCCCCTCAGCTACCTGGTCGACGACGTGGTGCGCACCTTCGGCACGCTGCGCGTGGGCAGCGCCGAGGCCTTCCTCCGCTCCGACGACGAGGCGGCCCTCGGCGAGCTGCTCGCCCATCCGAGTGCGGCCTCCCTCGAGCTGCGGAGGCTGGCGCCGACGGTGCTGGTCTCCACCCTGCCGGTCGACCTGCTGCTGCCGCGCCTGCGCGAGCTCGGCGCCGCGCCGGTGCTGGAGGCGGCCGACGGCACCGTGCGGGTCGCCCGGCCGGACCTGCAGCGGGCCCGCTCGCCCCGGCCGGGGCCGGTGCCGGCGGTGGCGGCCGCGCGGGACGCCGCGCGCCTGCAGGCCGCCGTCACCGCGGTCCGCGCGGGCGACCGGGCTGCGAGGGCGGGCCCGGTCCGGCCACGGGTCGCGACCTCCCCCACCACGGCGCTGGCCGCGCTCCGCGAGGCGATCGAGGCCGCCTCGACCGTGCTGATCGGCTACGTGGACAACCACGGGTCGAGCTCGCAGCGACTGGTCGACCCGCTGCGTCTCGAGGGGGGCCAGCTGACTGCCCGCGACCACCGCAGCGACGACGTGCGCACCTTCTCGGTGCACCGGATCACCTCGGTCGGCCCGGCAACCCCCGGACCGTAGACTCGCGCCGTGGACTTCCTCCGGTATGCCGAGTCCGGCGCGGCCCTGCTCAACGCAGAGCCGGCCGACGCGGAGGCGCTGGTGGCCCACCTCGCCGGACGCGAGTGGCTGCACGACCAGGTGACCGGTCGCGACGTACGCCAGCTGCGTGCCTTCTGCGCCCGGCTCCGCCCCGTCTTCGAGGCCTCCGACGAGGGCCGGGTCCGCGACGTGGTCGCCGGGATCAACGCGCTGCTGGCCGAGCATCCCGTCACCCCGATGATCAGCGACCACGACCCCGACGACCTCCACCTGCACGTGGCCGACCGCTCCGCCTCGGTCTCCGACCTCCTCGTCGGCGAGGTGCTGATGGGGCTGGCGACCCTGGTGTGCGACCTCGGGCCGACCCGCCTGGGGGTGTGCAGCGCCGCCCCGTGCCGCCAGGTCTACGTCGACACCTCCCCCAACCGGTCGCGGCGCTACTGCTCGGACCGGTGCTCGTCGCGGGCCAACGTCGCCGCCTTCCGAGCCCGCCAGCGGGCGGCCGTGGGAGGCCGGGCATGAACGACGGCCCGCTGATCGTGCAGTCCGACAAGACGCTGCTGCTCGAGATCGACCACGAGCTGGCCCAGGAGTGCCGTCGCGCCATCGCGCCCTTCGCCGAGCTGGAGCGCTCCCCCGAGCACATCCACACCTACCGGCTGACCCCGCTGGGGCTCTGGAACGCGCGCGCCGCCGGCCACGACGCCGAGCAGGTGGTCGACACCCTGCTCCGCTACAGCCGCTACGCGGTCCCGCACGCGCTGCTGGTCGACGTCGCCGAGACGATGGCGCGCTACGGCCGGCTGCGGCTGGAGAAGCACCCCGCCCATGGGTTGGTCCTGGTCAGCACCGACCGCCCGGTGCTGGAGGAGGTGCTGCGCGCCAAGCGGGTCAAGCCGATGCTGGGCCCGCGCCTCGGGGGGCCGGAGGGCGACACCGTCGCCGTCCACCCCAGCGAGCGGGGCAACCTGAAGCAGGCCCTGCTCAAGCTCGGGTGGCCGGCGGAGGACCATGCCGGCTACGTGGACGGCGAGGCGCACCCGATCGAGCTGGTCGAGGAGGGCTGGGCGCTGCGCGACTACCAGCGCGACGCGGCCGACTCCTTCTGGCACGGCGGCTCCGGGGTCGTGGTGCTGCCCTGCGGGGCGGGGAAGACGATCGTGGGGGCCAGCGCCATGGCGCACGCCGGCGCGACGACGCTGATCCTGGTGACCAACACCGTCTCCGCCCGCCAGTGGAAGGACGAGCTGCTGCGGCGCACGACGCTGACCGAGGACGAGATCGGCGAGTACAGCGGCTCGGTCAAGGAGGTCCGCCCGGTCACGATCGCGACCTACCAGGTGATGACCACCCGGCGGAAGGGCGTCTACTCCCACCTGGAGCTGCTCGACGCCAAGGACTGGGGGCTGATCATCTACGACGAGGTGCACCTGCTGCCGGCCCCGATCTTCCGGATGACCGCCGACCTCCAGGCCCGCCGCCGCATCGGGCTCACCGCCACCCTGGTCCGCGAGGACGGCCGCGAGGGCGACGTCTTCTCGCTGATCGGGCCCAAGCGCTACGACGCGCCCTGGAAGGACATCGAGGCCCAGGGGTGGATCGCCCCGGCCGACTGCGTGGAGGTCCGGGTGACGCTGACCGACGCCGAGCGTCTCGCCTACGCCACCGCCGAGCCGGAGGAGCGCTACCGGCTGGCGGCGTGCACCCCGCGCAAGACCGAGGTCGTGCGGCGTCTGGTCGACCAGCACGCGGGGCAGCCCACCCTGGTGATCGGCCAGTACATCGACCAGCTCGACGAGCTGGCCGAGACCCTCGGCGCCCCGGTCATCAAGGGCGAGACCTCGGTGAAGGAGCGTCAGCGGCTCTTCGCCGCCTTCCGCTCCGGCGAGCTCGGCCTGCTGGTGGTCAGCAAGGTCGCCAACTTCTCCATCGACCTGCCGTCGGCCGAGGTGGCGATCCAGGTCTCCGGCTCCTTCGGCTCCCGGCAGGAGGAGGCCCAGCGGCTCGGCCGGCTGCTGCGTCCCAAGGACGAGGGCAGGTCAGCCCACTTCTACACCTTGGTCTCGCGCGACACCGTGGACGCCGACTTCGCCCAGAACCGGCAGCGGTTCCTGGCCGAGCAGGGGTACGCCTACCGGATCGTCGACTCGCACGACGTCGGAGCCTGAGGCCCCGGGTCGGCAGCCGTCAGAGAGCCGACTCCCCGAGCTGGACGTGCATCGTGAACCGGTCGGCGCGGTAGGTCGACCTCGAGACCTGGACGACCCGCTCCGCGCAGAGCGCGCGCCGGGCGAGCCGGAGCACGGGCTGCCCCGCCTCGACGCCGAGCAGCTCGGCCTCCTCGGTGCTCGCGCGGTCGGCCTGCACGGCGTCCTCGGCCCAGGTGGGCCGTAGCTGCCGCCCCTGCAGGGCGTCGTAGAGGCTCGCGGGCAGGCCTCCGGCCAGGAAGCCGGGGAGGAGCGCCTCGTTGAGGTAGGCGTCCTCGAGGCACATGGTGGCGCCCCCGGCGCGGCGCAGCCGCTTCCAGTGCACCACCGGGGAGTTGGGGTCGATCTCGAGGGCGCGTGCCACCCCGGGACCGGCCTTCTCCACCCGGGCCAGCAGGGTCCGGGACTCCGCGGTCAGGCCGCGCCGGCGCATGTCCTCGGTGAAGCTGGTGAGCTGCGCGGGCCGACGCCGCGGACGGGCGACGAAGGTGCCGCGACCGGGCATCCGCTCCAGCAGCCCCTCCGCGACCAGGGCGTCGAGCGCTTGGCGCACCGTCATCCGGGCGACCTTGAACTGCGAGACCAGCTCGCGCTCCGAGGGGGCGGGAGTGCCGGGCTCGGCGCCGTCGAGGAGGTTGCGGACGTGCTCGCGCACGACCACGTGCTTGAGCTCGCGCTGCACCATCTCGACCGCCTGTTCCACGAGCGGAACGATAGGCGGACGCGACCCGCCGCGTCCGGCGAATGCGCGAAGCCGAGGCTCGCCCTCAGTCGGTGCCGATCGCCTTCAGCACGTCCAGGCCGGCCGCCCGTCGGGCGGGAAGCACCGCGGCCAGCACCCCCACGACGACCGCGACGACCAGGAACGCCGCCATCTGGTTCCACGGGATGGAGAGGACCTCGAGCCCCTGGTCCCGCAGCGAGCGCATCAGCGCCGTGCCGAAGCCGACCCCGAGCCCGACGCCGAGCAGCGCGCCCAGGGTGGCGATCACCACCGACTCCAGGGTGATCATCCGGCGCAGCTGGGGACGCCCCAGGCCGATGGCGCGCAGCAGCCCGACCTCGCGGGTCCGCTCGATGACGGAGAGGGCGAGCGTGTTGACGATGCCGAGCACGGCGATCAGCAGCGCCAGGCCGAGGAGCGCGAAGATCATCAGCACCAGCTGGTCGATCGGCTCGCGCTGCTCCTTGGCGAAGGCCTCCTGGTTCTTGACGGTCAGGGTGACCAGGTCGGCGACCACCTCCTCCACCCGGGAGCGGACCATCAGGTCGTCGTCGCGGACGTCGAGGACCAGGAAGTTGTCCTGGTCCGGATACCCCGCCCGCACCAGCGTCTGCTTGGTGGTGACCAGCGAGGCGCCGAGGACCGGGTTGTCGGCGAAGACCCCCGCCACCCGCAGGGACTTCCGGGAGCCGTTCATGGCCACCTCGACCTCGTCGCCCACCCCGACGCCGGCGTCGTCGGCGAAGCTGCGGTCGACCATCACCCGGCCGCGGCGCAGGTCGTCGACCGACCCGTCCAGCACCTCCATCCCCAGCGGGCCCCGCAGCGCGTCCGCGCTGGCGGCGGCCAGGCCCTGCTGCTCTCCCTCGACCTCGGCCCAGACGAAGCGCTGGGCCACCACCCGCTCCACCCCGTCGATCCGCTTCATGCTGCGGGCGATGGACGGCGAGAAGGGCTGGCCGAAGCTGTTGCTCACCAGGAGGTCGCCGCGGAAGTTCTGCTCGATGCTCCGGTCGACGCTGGCCTTGGCCGAGTCCCCGAGGATCGCCATGGTGCCGGCCAGCGCGAGCCCGATCATCAGCGCGGAGGCGGTGGCCGTCGTCCGGCGCGGGTTGCGCAGCGAGTTCTGCCCGGCCAGGTTGCCCACCGTCCCGAAGAGGGCGGCCAGCACGGAGCGGGCCCCCGCCAGGAACGGGTAGCTGATCACCGGGCTGGCGGCCACCACCCCGAAGAGGATGCCGAGCACGCCGGCACCGACGAACCATCCGTCGCTCTCCACGTCGACCGCGAAGAGCCCCATGGCCAGCGACGTCCCGCCGACCACCAGCAGCGCCATCCCGAGCCCGAACCGCTTGCGCAGCGAGCCCTCGGGCATCGCCACGTCGTCGCGCAGCGCCTGCACCGGGGCGATCCTGGCGGTCCGCCGCGCCGGCAGCCACGCCGCCGCCATCGTCACCGCGACGCCGACCAGGTAGGCGGCGACGAAGGTGCGGGGGCGGAAGACCAGCTCCTGGCCGGAGAGGTCGAGCCCGATCGTGGCGAAGAGGCTCCGGATCGCCAGCGCCATCAGCACGCCCAGCCCGATGCCCAGGGTGGCCCCCAGCGCCCCGAGGACCGCCGCCTCGGCGAGCACCGACCCGGTGACCTGTCGCTTGGAGGCTCCCAGGGCGCGGAACAGGGCCAGCTCGCGACTGCGCTGCGCGACCAGGATGGAGAAGGTGTTGACGATGAGGAACGCCCCCACCACCAGCGAGATGCCGGCGAAGATGAGCAGGAAGGTGGTCAGGAAGCTGACCGCCTTGAGGAGCTCGGTGGCGCTCTCCTCCGCCGCGTCGTCGCCGGTCTGTGCCTCCAGCCGCTCGGGGAGCACCTCGGCCACGCGGTCCCTCAGCGCCGCCTGGGAGACCCCCGGCTCGGCGGTGACCCACACGTCGTGGAACTTGCGCCGGCCGTCCAGGAAGAGCCGCTGGGCGACCTTGGTCTGGAAGCCCACCCACGAGGCTCCGTTGAGGGAGCCGCCGTCGACGAAGTCGACGATGCCGACCAGCTGCGGGGTCAGCACCGGCCGGTCCAGGGTGGTGATCAGCTGCACCCGGTCGGCCACGAAGTAGCCGGCCCGCTTGGCCGCGCCCGCGTCCATCACGATCTCGCCGGGGCGCTCGGGGGCGCGCCCGCGCACCAGCTGGAGGCCGGCGAGCCCGTGCCCGGCGGGGGCGCCCGTCCAGTTCCCCGCGAGGCCCGGCGCCCCCATGCCGCCAAGGGCCTTGCCGTCCTGGCCGACGATCATCACCGAGGCGTCGCTGACGTTGCCGTCCACCCGCGCCACCCCCTCGACCTGCTCCAGCTTCCGGACCAGGCTCAGCGGGATGGTGCGGGTCGAGCCCGAGCCGGACGCCTCGCCGGCGGGACTGACCACCACGTCGCCCACGGTGGAGGCGAAGAGGGCGGTGAAGCTGCGGTTGAGGGTGTCGGTGAAGATCAGGGTGCCGGCGACGAACGCCACCCCGAGCACGATGGCGAAGGTGCTCATCAGGAGGCGCACCTTGCGCCCCAGCAGACTCTTGATCGCCGCGCGGAACACCGGAGTCGTCCGGCCGGGTCAGCGTGGACCGGCGCCGGGCGCCGTCATCCGGGTCATCACCGTGAGCACCTGCTCGCGGTCGGGCTCGTGCAGCTCACTGACGAGTCGGCCGTCGGCGAGGAAGACGACCCGGTCGGTGTAGGCGGCCGCCACCGCGTCGTGGGTGACCATCACGATCGTCTGGCCGTAGTCGTCGACGCTGCGGCGCAGCAGCTCGAGCACCTCCGCGCCGGAGTGCGAGTCGAGGTTGCCGGTCGGCTCGTCGGCGAAGACGATGCGGGGACGGCTGACCAGGGCACGTGCCACCGCCACCCGCTGCTGCTGGCCGCCGGAGAGCTCGTTGGGCTTGTGGTCCAGCCGCTTGCGCAGACCGACCGTGTCGATCACCACGTCGTACCACCGGCGGTCGGGCTTGCGCCCGGCGATCGAGAGGGGCAGGAGGATGTTCTCCTCCGCGGTCAGGGTGGGCACCAGGTTGAAGGACTGGAAGACGAAGCCGATCTCGTCGCGCCGCAGTGCCGTCAGGCCCGCGTCGTTGAGCTTGCTGAGCTCGCGGTCGCCGATCCACACCTGCCCCGAGGTCCCGGTGTCGAGCGCGGCGCAGCAGTGCATCAGGGTGGACTTGCCCGACCCGCTCGGGCCCATCACGGCCGTGAACTGACCGGCGTGCAGGTCGAGGGTGACCCCGTCGAGTGCCTTCACCTGGGCCTGGCCGGAGCCGTAGGACTTCGTGAGGTCACGCACCCGGGCCGCCGGCGCGCCACCGTCGCGAAGACGGGTGGCGGAGCCCTCGGCGAGTGCGGTCATGACCCTAGCCTCCCGTGCCGGTCAAGGCTGGCGCCACCGGTATCGGGTTATTGGACGAGGGGTGGACGGCACAGGCGTGACCCCACGATGCTTGTGGGTCGAACGCCTGTTCGATAGCCTCACCGTCATGGAGCTCCAGTCCAGCCTCTTCGCCGCCCTCGACCCCGGCCCCTCAGAGCTGCGCCCGGAGCGCCGGCCGCTCTCCCGTGGCGCCTGGGTCGACGTGCAGCCGGCGTGGCTCGGCGGGGCCGACGAGATCTTCGGGGCCCTCGTCTCCGACGTCCCCTGGCGGGCCGAGCGCCGCGAGATGTACGACCAGGTCGTGGACGTGCCTCGGCTCCTCCACCACTACGGCGTCGGGGCACCCCTCCCCCACCCGGGCCTGGTCGCCGCCCGCGAGGCGCTCTCGGAGCACTACCGCCCCGAGCTCGGGGAGCCGTTCGTGACGGCGGGGTGCTGCTTCTACCGCGACGGCCGCGACTCGGTCGCCTGGCACGGCGACCGGATCGGGCGGAGCCGCACCCGGGACACGATGGTCGCCATCGTCTCCCTCGGCGACCGGCGTCGGCTGCTGCTGCGCCCCCGGGGCGGCGGGGCCTCGATCTCGGTCACCCTCGGTCACGGTGACCTGGTCGTGATGGGTGGCTCCTGCCAGCGCACCTGGGACCACGCCGTGCCCAAGCAGGCGCACGCCGGGCCGCGGATCTCGGTGCAGTTCCGCCCGCGCGGCGTGCTCTGAGCCACGGGCGGGCCTCTTCCACCAGGTCTCGGCCGATGCCACAGGCACCGAGATCAGCGGTGAGCTCGCCCGCAGTGCCGGGTGACCTCGGTGTCGCAGTGGTCGGGTCCGCCGCGACCGTTGGCGCGGTCACGTCCGCGGCCACCGATCAGCCGGTCGCCGACCTTCGTGGACGAGCCCGCCAGCACGTCGCGGCCCGGACCTCCGAGGGCGACCTGCCGCTGGGCGGGGGAGCGCTTGTAGCGCAGATCGTTGTAGGTCAGGCTGATGAGGTCCCCTCCACCCTGCCCACGCACCAGCACGTCGCGGCCGAAGGCGGTGAGATGGTCGGCACCCGGCCCCCCGTTGGCCCTCACGACCTTGCCGCCCAGGACGGCCTGGTCGTCACCGCTCCGTCCATGGAACGTCACCCGATCTGCGAACGCGTCCACGTTGTCACGTCCGTCGGTCCCGACGATCCTCGTCAGGCCACCCTTCGCACTGCTCGCGAACCGCCCGTGCTCGACACCGGTGAGCGGAGCGGTGTCACCGTCGCACGTCACGTCGGTCGCGAGCCGGACCGTCAGGTCGGCGCACCCCCGGTTGTATTCGACGCGGTCCCGTCCCGGTCCACCGTCGATCTCGCGCACCTGCAACCACGAGCTGTATTCGCCCCCGACGGCGTCGTCTCCGCCGCCCATCCGCACCTCACCCAACATGCCGTGGCGGACGTAGAGGGTCTCGTCGGCCTCGGTGCCGAGGAAGGAGACGGGGGACTCCCAGTTCGGGGCCAGGTACTCTCCGATCTCCCACGAGCCGACAAGGCCCTCCCAGGCCAGCACCTGCACACCGTCCACGGTGGCACGCGCGGAAGGTGCGTCGATCAGCAGTTCAGGATCCTCCCCCGAGGGAGGGGGTGGCAGGACCGCGGAGAGGTTGACCGCGGTCGGGGCGGCGCTGGAGAAGTCAAGGCGACCCCCGGAGGCCATCGCCCCCCGGTAGTGGAGCTCGGCCGCACCTGGCCCGAAGGAGATGACATCGGCGTTGCCCCCATCGGCGGACGGGAGCGACCACACCGCATCGGCGAGAGTCGAATCGGCGGGGCCGCCACCCATGTCGATCACATCCCGCTGGCTTCCTGGCAGGGCTGTGAAGTCGTCCGAGCTCTCCGCATCGGCGAAGACGGTCTCAGCGAAGCTGCCGCCGGTGAACCGGTCGTCCCCGCCACCGAGGTAGACCGTCATGCCCGAACCCTGGCTCGACTCGTTGACCACCACGTCGTTGCCGGGTCCGGCGTACACCACACCCCACGGCCCTTGCGGGTCCCGACCTCCGGATGGGGCCCCGTGAACCAGGCAGATCGTGTCGTCTCCGCCCAAGGCGTCGAAGCTGTTCCATCCCCCGGGCGTCATCGCGACCACGTCGTCGCCCTCGGTACCGGTCTCGACCCGGGCGGTGGCGACGATCGCCACCGGCTTGCCCAGGCAGGTTGTCGCCGCGGTCGCGCCGGCTGGGGCCAGGGCCCCGCCCAGTGCGAGGGCGGGTACGACGGACGTGAGCGCGACCGCGGGCAACAGGACAAGTCGTGCGAGCTTCACTGGAGCTCCTGGCTTGGTCGAGACCGTCTTCGTTTGACGAAGACTAGCGGCAACGAGGCGAGCTGCCGATGGTCAAGAACTCGACCGGCTTCGTCGGTGCCCGAGCAGGTCGCTCAGCGGTTCGCCGGTTCGTCCCAGCCCCGCCGGGGAGCGCGGGCGCTCGGGGTGACGGCGTCGCGGGAGCGGTAGACGATGTAGGGCCGGGTCAGGTAGCCGACCGGGGCGGAGAAGACGTGCACGAGCCGAGGGTCCTTGGACCCGGGCCTTCGGTACGGGGTCAGCGACGCAGGTGCCGGTCCAGGAACCGCACGGTCTGCTGCATCGAGAGGAGCCAGCGGGGCCCGAAGGCGTGCTGCTCGCCCTGGTGGACCCGCAGGGTGCTCGCCACCCCGGCGCGCCCCAGCAGCCGGTGGGTGGTCCGCGCCCACGGCAGCGGACAGGAGTCGTCCAGGGTGCCGTGGTGGGAGAGGACCGGCACGGAGATCCGGTCGAAGTAGCTCCGCGCCGAGAGGGCCTCGTAGAACGCCGGCCGCTGCTGGGGGGAGCCGAACCGGTCGAAGAGCCGCTCCGCGGCCTCGGGGCGCTCCGGGAGGGTCCAGCGGCGCAGGTTGTCCAGGTAGTCCGAGCTCACCGAGGCGTAGAGCACGGCGGCGTCCACCAGGTCGGGCTGGGCCACCAGTGCGTTGAGGGTGACCCCACCGCCCATGGAGCGGCCGAGCATCGCCATCCGCTCCCCGTCGACCTTCGGCTCCTTGCGCAGGGCGTGGACGGCGTTGATCGCGTCCCGGGTGTAGCCCAGCCGGGTCTCCCGGTCGAGGTCGCCGGCGGGGTCCGAGCCCGCGTGCCCCCGGTAGTCGGTGTGCAGCACCGCGAAGCCCTGGCGTGCCAGGTGGTCCTGCTCGCGGCTGAGGCCCTGGCCGGTGGCATAGATCGACGGCTCGATGTAGCCGTGGTTGAGCACCACCCCCGGGAACGGCCCGGGGCCCTTCGGGATCAGCATCACCCCGGAGACCCGCAGGTCCCCGCTGCGGTAGCTCACCTCGTACTCGGTGTAGGCCTCGTCGTCGACCGAGACCCGGAGCCGACGCGGCCGCTCGCTGCTGAACTCCTCGGCCATCAACGCGGGCAACGAGTACGGCGAGCGGACGGCCGGCGCCGCATCGGGCGACGCGGCATCGGGCGTCGCGGTCTGCGAAGGAGTGGCGGGCTGCGAGGGCGTCTGGGTCTCCGCCGGCGTACGGCGCATCTTCTCCGCGTCCTCCGTGCACCCGGCCAGCACCGCTGCGCACGCCGCGAGCAGGACGGTCGCCGCACGCACCGCGCCCATCCTCAGCCCCGCAGCGGGTCGAAGGGGCGCAACGGCGCGGGCAGCACCCCGGTCACGATCCGCTCGGCCAGCAGCCGGCCCGTCACCGGCCCCAGGGTGATGCCCCACATGCCGTGACCGCCGGCGACGAAGACCCGGTCGGACCTCGTCGCCCCGATCAGCGGCAGCCCGTCGGGGGTGCAGGGACGCGCGCCCACCCACTCGTCGCGCCGCGAGCCGAGCTCGGCACCGCGCAGCAACGGCCTGGCGGCGTCGACGATCGCCTCGATGCGGCGGGTGTCCAGACCCGCGTCGGCCGGTCGGAACTCCATCATCCCGGCGATCCGCAGCCGGTCACCGTCCGGCGTGCAGGCGACCCGCTGGGCGGGGAAGTAGACCGGCCCGCCGGGCACCGGGTCGATCGGCACGGTGAAGGAGTAGCCACGGCCCGCCTGCACCGGCAGGGTCACGCCGAACGGGCGGGCCAGCTGGCTGAGCCAGGCGCCGGAGGCGATCACCGCGGCGTCGTAGGACTCCCCGGCCACCTGCACCTGGTCGCCGCGCTGCTTGAGCGCGTCGACCTGCACGCCGCTGACGATCCGCGCGCCGCGCTTGCGGACCTCCTCGGCGAGGGCCGCCACATACGTGCTGGGGGTCAGGTAGCGCTGCCCGTCGAGGCGGATCGCGGCCCCGATCGCCGGGGAGAGCGCGGGCTCGAGCGCCCTGGCCTCATCGCCGGTGAGCACCTCGTAGTCCAGCGGCTGCCCGCTGTCGCGGATGTGCTCGATCTCCTCGAGCAGGACCGAGCGCTCCGCTGGTGTCCGGTAGGCCGCCAGGAACGGCCGCGCCTCGGGCGTCGGCGCCTCGACCCCGCCGGCGCGGAGCCGTTCGAAGTCGTCGAGCGCCAGGGAGTTGATCGGCACCAGGGACCGCATCGCCACCCGCCAGCGCTCCATCGTGGAGTTGCGGGCGAAGCGGACCAGGAAGGAGAGCAGCCGGCGGTCGGTGGTGATCGGGACGTAGACCGGCGACTTCGGGCTCACGACGGCGCGGAAGCCGAACTTGAGCACGGCCGGCTCGGGGAGCGGTGTCGCCAGGCCCGGGGTCAGCCAGCCGGCGTTGCCCCAGGACGAGCCCGCTGCCACGCCGGTGCGGTCCAGGACCGTGACCTTGACGCCCTCCTCCTGGAGGAACCAGGCGGTCGCCAGGCCGACCATCCCGGCCCCCACGACCGCCACGTGGTCCGGTCTCTGTGCAGCCATCCTCGAAGCATGCCCCAGTTCTGTGACAGCGGCTAGTCACATCACGCGGCAGCTGTCACAAGGCGAGGTCCGGGACATGCAACAGGGCCCCCGCCGGAGCAGGGGCCCTGTCGATGGTGCGTGGAGCGTGGATCAGAAGTCCATGCCACCCATGCCACCGGTCGGGTCGCCGCCCATGGGCGCCGCCTTCTCCGGCTTGTCGGCCACGACGGCCTCGGTGGTCAGGAACAGCGCCGCGATGGAGGCGGCGTTCTGCAGGGCGGAGCGGGTGACCTTCGCCGGGTCGATGATGCCCTCGGCGATCATGTCGACGTACTCGCCGTTGGCCGCGTTGAGGCCGTGGCCCGACTCCAGGTTGCGCACCTTCTCCGCGATGACGCCACCCTCGAGACCGGCGTTGACCGCGATCTGCTTGAGCGGGGCCTCGGTCGCCTTGCGGACGATCTCGGCACCGGTGGCCTCGTCGCCGGAGAGGTCCAGCTTCTCGAAGGCGGTCTTGGCGGCCTGCACCAGGGCGACGCCACCACCGGCGACGATGCCCTCCTCGACGGCAGCCTTCGCGTTGCGGACGGCGTCCTCGATGCGGTGCTTGCGCTCCTTGAGCTCGACCTCGGTGGCCGCGCCGACCTTGATCACCGCGACACCGCCGGCCAGCTTGGCCAGGCGCTCCTGCAGCTTCTCGCGGTCGTAGTCGGAGTCCGACTTCTCGATCTCGGCGCGGATCTGGTTGACCCGGCCCTCGATCTGGCCGGTGTCGCCCGAGCCCTCGACGATGGTGGTCTCGTCCTTGGTGATGACGACCTTGCGGGCCTGACCGAGCAGCTCGATGCCGGCGGACTCCAGCTTGAGGCCCACCTCCTCGGAGATGACCTGGCCACCGGTGAGGATCGCGATGTCCTGCAGCATGGCCTTACGGCGGTCACCGAAGCCCGGCGCCTTGACGGCGACGGACTTGAAGGTGCCCTTGATCTTGTTGACCACCAGGGTCGACAGCGCCTCGCCGTCGACGTCCTCGGCGATGATGACCAGCGGCTTGCCGGACTGCATGACCTTCTCCAGCAGCGGGAGGAGGTCCTTGACCGACGAGATCTTGGAGTTGGCGATGAGGATGTAGGGGTCCTCCAGGACCGTCTCCATCCGCTCGGGGTCGGTGACGAAGTAGGCCGAGATGTAGCCCTTGTCGAACCGCATGCCCTCGGTCAGCTCGAGGTCGATGCCGAAGGTGTTCGACTCCTCGACGGTGATGACGCCTTCCTTGCCGACCTTGTCCATCGCCTCGGCGATGGCGTCGCCGACCGTGGTGTCGCCACCGGCGGAGATGGTCGCGGTGGACGCGATCTGCTCCTTGGTCTCGACGTCCTTGGCCATGCTCAGGAGCTCGGTGGAGACGGCGTCGACGGCCGCCTCGATGCCGCGCTTGAGACCCATGGGGTTCGCACCCGCGGCCACGTTGCGCAGGCCCTCGCGGACCATCGCCTGGGCGAGCACGGTCGCCGTCGTCGTACCGTCACCGGCGACGTCGTCGGTCTTCTTGGCAACTTCCTTGACGAGCTCGGCACCGATCTTCTCGTACGGGTCCTCGAGCTCGATCTCCTTGGCGATCGACACACCATCGTTGGTGATAGTGGGCGCGCCCCACTTCTTCTCGAGGACGACGTTGCGACCCTTGGGGCCCAGCGTCACCTTGACCGCGTCGGCGAGCGTGTTCATGCCACGCTCGAGACCACGACGGGCCTCCTCGTTGAAAGCAATCAGCTTCGGCATAACTCCTGTGATTCCTTTTCGGGAGTTCGGGGGTGCGGCCCTGATGGGTTGCCCGCGACGGACGATCCGGCTGCCCGGCGAACCCTTCCCGCCGGCGCTTCGGACCTCAACGTCACCAGTCCGCGTCTGTCACTCTCATGTCGAGAGTGCCAACTCCATGTTTAGCACTCGACTCCGGCGAGTGCAAACGCCACCCCCGGGATTCCGGGGGCGGCGTCGGCAGGAGGGGCTGGGGGTCAGAGCGGCATCTTGAGGAAGCGGACGCCCTTGCTCACCTGGCCCAATGCGGTCTGGAAGATCTCCGCCAGCTCTGAGCCGTTTGCGGCACAGAAGAAGAAGTCGCCGTCCGAGTTCTCCTGGGAGATGCTCGAGTTGGTGTTGCACGCGTTCGCCGCACTTGGCGCACCGGTGCTCGGGTGCGGCGAGGCAGCCTCTGCCAACACATCGCGAACATTCTTTCCACCGCTCGTCGATCCAGTTTTGCCCCCGAAGTTGTTCCAGCGCGTGCATCGGGCTGACGTGACCTCATCGAACCCGATCGTGATCACGAGGATGCCCTGCGCCTTGGCACTTTCGGCCACCTTCACCAGGTTCTGGCAGGCGAGGTTGCCGTCCGGGTCGCGCAGCTCGGCACCCCCCGTCGTGACGACGGTCTGGGCGGCCGTTCCCGACTTGACGAACTCGTTCGGCGCACCGTCCGTCTCCAGGATCAGCACCTTCTTGACCTCGCCCTCACGCGCATTGGCCGCGCTCAGCTCGTCCAGGTTGCTGTCGTCGAGCCCGAGCAGCCTGCGCGCACCCTCCTTCAGCGGCGCGGCGAGATGCGTCCCGTACTCGCCGGCGGACCCCTTGGTGCAGTTGATCGTCTTGTACACGACGTCGCTGGTGCGCCAGTTCCGTGACCCGGCGTCCCCGTAGACGTAGTCACGGCTGAAGTCGGAGGGGATCCACTTGTGCGACGAGACCTGCAGCTCGGCAGCCGTCCAGGCGGGCGTGACCTTGCTGTTGCTGCCCACGCTCTTGCTGGAGGGCACCTTCCTCGGCTCACTGGGACAGGTCGCCGTGGGGGCGCTCTTGTCGATGGCGCCGATGGAGAGGAAGTGCATCGACGGGTCCATCGTGAGCATCATCGCCTTGATCGCGTTGACCATCGCCGTGCGGTCACCGGACGAGAGGCTCGCCGTGCGGTCAGCCAGCACCACCACGTCCATCGGGTTGGGTGCCGCGGTGCCGCACGACCCCTTGCACGCCACGGAGACCAGGGCCCCGGTGTCGCCCTCCTTGAAGCCGATGGCCGGGGCGAACGCGTAGGGCACGACCTTGGAGTCCGCGACCCGCACGGTGTTGCACTTGATCGAGGAGTCGGTCGCGGAGGGGATGCACGGGATGAAGCAGAGCTCCGCGGTGCACTTGGTGCCCGGGTACGGCTTCGAGCCGTGCGGCTTGCACGTCGAGGGGATCTGGGTGTACTTGGGGAGGTACGGCGTGGTGCCCGTCGACGCCACGACGCACCACAGGTCCGAGGTCACCGTGGAGTCGGGATCGTTGGCCTTGGCCATCTGGTTCACGATGCCCTGGACACTGGTCGACGAGGCGGGCAGAGCCAGCGCTCCGGCGTGGGCGGCCGTGTCGACGGTGTCCCTCAGCTGCTGCTTGGCCGCCACGTTGCTGGCGATGTCCACCCCGATGGCCGCCAGCGCCATGAGCAGGACGACCAGCATCGAGAACAGGACGGCGTAGGCCCCTCGCTCGTCGCGGCGACGCTGCAGGAATACCTGACGACTCATTCGATCCTCATCTCTGCCTTGCGGGTGAGATCGAACCCGCCCGGGAAGAACATCCCGACAGGCGTCAGCATGTTGTGCTGGTACTTGATGGTGACGACGGCGGTCCCGCCGGTCGCCTTGTCGGTGTCGTAGGACCCGCAGGCGCCGCCGGGGGCCGGAGGAACAGCCGGCTTGCGGCAGGTCACGGTGATGAGGACGTTGGAGGTGTTCCCCACCTGGGCAGTCGCCGCTCGGGCCACCTGCTCGACCTGCACCTTGGTGGCGTTGAGGCTCGCCTCACGGGCCGCGTCACGCGCGGCGTTGTTGAGCATCGAGCCGCGGTTGATCATGTAGCCGAAGTCGATGATGCCGAAGAGGAGCATCAAGAAGATGGGCAGGATGAGCGCGAACTCGACCGCGGAAGCTCCCCGCTCATCGCGGCGCCTACGACGTATCGACATGGGACTCCTCAGACGGTCGCGCCGGCCAGCACCACGGGCAGGAGTACCGGTGGGTACGGCACAGCGCCTCGACTGTACGAACGCCCGCACCGGCCCGCGAGGGATTCGAGAGGAAATGGCCCGAACGGTCTAGTCCCGCTGACCCTTCGGCTGACCGTCCGGGTACCGCTCACTCAGCACCGACCACTTGTTGGTGCCCTCGAGGTTGTCGCCCTTCTCGATGATCACCAGGTTGTGGAAGCAGTGCACCGCCTTGACCCACCGGTCGGTGTACGACGGCTGGTGCGGCACGACGTACTCCTCGTGGTTGAGCCCGTCGACGAGGTCCTTGACGAGGTCCATCGTGGTGCCGCGGGCGTGCCGGTCCTCGGCGCCGCCCCACTCGGGCCAGTAGGAGGTCTGGGTGTCCTCGATCGCGTAGACCGCCCCGTCGGGCAGCAACGGGAAGAGGATCCCGAAGGTCTTCCGGATGTGGGCCGGCACGTGGGAGCCGTCGTCGATCACGACCAGCGGGACGCCCTGCTCCTCGAGGATCCGCCGCAGCACCGCCTCGTCGGTCTGGTCGCCCTGGTAGGTGGTGATCCGGTTGCGGTCGACGAACGACTTGTCCTCGATGTCGAGCCCGACGATCGTCGCCTTCGGGAAGAACCACTTCCAGGCCTTCAGCGACGCGCCCCCCTGCCGGTTCCGGGCGTAGCCGCCCACGCCGATCTCCAGCAGGGTGAACTCCTCGTCGCGCAGGTGCTCGAGGTGGCGCTGGTAGTGCGGGGTGTAGCGGTGCACCCCCCACTTGTCGGTGCCGAAGTGCTGCGCCAGCTCGGTGAGGTCGCGCTCCTTCAGGGGAGGCTGCGTGGAGGGTTCGTCCGGCACGGCGCTCACCCTAGTGGGCGCCAGGATGAGTACAACGGCTCATGGCCCCCGACAGCCCCCAGGGACCACGATGTGCCCATGGACACCACCACGCAGGATCGCGGTCCCGCACCGCACGCGGTCGCCGCCACCCCCGGACAGCTCGCCTGGCTGCGCGAGCAGCTCGTCGACTGGCGCGCTCAAGGCCTCGTCGACGAGACCACCGCCCAGGTCATCCTGAGCCGCTACTCGGAGTCGCGCCGCTTCTCCCTCGGCCGCCTGCTCCTCGCCCTGGGCGCCGCCTTCGTGGGCATCGGCGTGATCTGGCTGGTCGCAGCCAACCTCGACCAGCTCTCTCCCCTGCTCCGCTTCGGAGCCGTCGTCGCCCTCTGGCTCGCGTGCCTGGTCGGCGCGGAGGCGCTCGAGGAGCGCCGCACGTCGCCGGTGGTGGTGGGTGCGGTCAGGACGATCGCCGCCTTCGGCACCGGCGCGGTGATCTTCCAGGCTGCCCAGAGCCTCCAGGTGCCTGCCTACGAGCCCAAGCTCGTCGGGCTGTGGGGTCTGGGCGCCCTCGTCCATGCCTACGCCACCCGCGCCCGCGGTCCGCTGCTGGTCGGCATCGCCGGCGCCACGGGCTGGGTGCTCTGGCAGGGCTCCGGGCCCGACCCGACCTTCGCCGGCACCGTCCTGGTGGTCACCGCCTCGGCGGTCCTCGCGCTCGGTGTCGCCGGGCTCCACGAGCGGTGGCGTCCGGAGTTCTCCGGTCCGTGGCGTCACGTCGGCGCCGGCCTCGCCCTGGCTGGCCTCTTCGTCGCCGGGATCCCGTGGGGCGACGGGTGGGAGCTCCCCTCGACCTGGTGGCCGGTCCTCCTGGTGGCACTCGCCACCGCCCTCGCGGTGGCGACCCTCCTGCTGAGCCGCACCACCGCGCGGTGGGAGGTGCTGGGCGGGGTCGCCGTGCTGGGGCTCGCCGCTCTGCTCGCGGCATGGCCGGCAGGCTCCGACTCCGCGTCGGTGGACGCCGAGGACGTGGCGCACGCGGTGGTCGGAGTGGTCGCCTACGTCGCCCTCGCGGTCGGCGTCGCCGCCGTCGGCACGCTGCGCGACTCCTCCCTGCTGATCGTGATGGCGACCGTCGGACTCGTCGTCTTCACCTCGTTCCAGAGCTTCGCCGTCTTCGCCCCGATCGTCCAGGGAGCCTGGCTCTTCCTGCTCCTCGGGGCCGTTCTCCTGGCCACCGGCGTGGGGTTCGACCGGACCCGCCGCCACCTGGCCGCCACCCTCGAGCAGGAGTCACTCCGATGAACAGGTACGCCGTGGCCGCCGGAGTAGCGGCCGTCCAGCTCGCCCTCACCACCGTCGCGGTGGGTCCCCAGCTCTCCGCCCGGCTGACCGGGGAGACCTACCTGATGCAGGTCGCCCCGGTGGACCCCATCGACCCGTTCCGTGGCGCCTACGTCACCCTCGACTACCCGGACCTGTGGCCGGAGAGCCGCGGCAGGTTCCTGGACGGCGAGAGCCGTCGGATCTTCGTCTCCTTGGCCGAGGAGGGCGGCGTGATGGTGGCCTCGGGGTGGTCCCGTGACCGGCCCGACGACGGCGTCTACCTCAGCTGTCTCGACGAGGGGTGGACGGCCAGCTGCGGGATCGAGAGCTGGTTCGTGCCCCAGGACGACGCCCGGGAGATCGAGGAGTCGCTCAGTGAGGGCGGCACGCTCGCCGAGGTGCGGATCGACGGCCGCGGCAACGCCTCGGTCGTCGGGCTGCGGACCGACTGATCAGCCGCCCGCGACCGCCGGGATCACCGAGATCTGGGTGCCGGCCGGCGTCGGCGTGGCCAGGTGGTCGAGGAAGCGCACGTCGTCGTTGTCGACGTAGACGTTGACGAAGCGGCGCAGCTGACCCGACTCGTCCAGGATGCGGCCCTTGATCCCGGCGTACTTGGCGTCGAGGTCGTCCAGCACGGCGGCCAGGTCGTCGCCCTCGGCGGTCACCTCGGAGTCGCCGCCGGTGTAGGTGCGCAGGATGGTGGGGATGCGGACGGAGACGCTCATGGCTTCACTCTCTGCTCGGTGCCGGGGGTGCTGGTCAGTCGGTCAGGCCGGTGGCGACGAACGCGGCGTACGACGGCGCGATGGTCGCGGCCGGGCCCACCTGGTCGGCCACCGCGTCGAGGGTCTTCAGCCCCATGCCGGTGTTGATCACGACCGTCTCCAGCGTGGGGTCGAGCTGGCCGGTCTCGACCAGCTTCTTCAGCACGCCCACGGTGGTGCCGCCGGCGGTCTCGGTGAAGATCCCCTCGGTGCGGGCCAGCAGGAGGATGCCCTCACGGACCTCCTCGTCGGTGATGTCCTCCACCGCGCCGCCGGTGCGCCGGCAGATGTCGAGGACGTAGATGCCGTCCGCCGGGTTCCCGATCGCCAGGCTCTTGGCGATGGTGTCGGGCTTGACCGGCCGGATGGCGTCGGTGCCCCCCTTGAAGGCGACGCTGACCGGGGAGCAGCCGGTGGCCTGGGCGCCGTAGATCCGGTAGGGCTTCTCCCCGACGAGGCCGAGCTTGATCAGCTCCTGGAACGCCTTGTCGACCTTGGTGAGCTGGGAGCCGGAGGCGACCGGGATGACGACCTGGTCGGGCAGCCGCCAGCCGAGCTGCTCGGCGATCTCGTAGCCGAGGGTCTTGGAGCCCTCCGCGTAGTAGGGACGGACGTTGACGTTGACGAACGCCCAGCCGTCCTCCTCCCCCGCGATCTCGGAGGCGAGCTTGTTGACGTCGTCGTAGTTGCCGTCCACCGCGACCAGGGAGTCGGTGTAGACCGCGGAGTTGACCTGCTTGGGCTTCTCCAGGTTGCTCGGGATGAAGACCACCGTCTTGATCCCCGCCCGGGCCCCGGCTGCCGCGACCGCGTTGGCGAGGTTCCCGGTCGAGGGGCAGGCGAAGACCTTGCTCCCGAACTCGCGCGCCGCGCTGAGCGCGCAGGCCACGACCCGGTCCTTGAAGGAGTTGGTCGGGTTGGTGGAGTCGTCCTTGACCCAGAGCCTGTCGATCCCCAGCTCGCGGCCCAGGTTGCGGGCCTCGAGCAGCCGGGTGAAGCCGGGCTCCATGTTGGGGCTCTGCTCGATGTCGTCGGGGACCGGCAGCAGGGCCTTGTAGCGCCAGATGTTGGCGGGACCGGCCTCGATCTGCTCGCGGGTGACCTGCGGGAAGTCGTAGGCGATCTCCAGCGGGCCGAAGCACTCCGGACACGCGTAGTGGGGGCCCAGCGCGATGGCGTGGCCGCACTCGCGGCAGGCCAGCCCGGTGGCGTGACCGAAGGCTCCCTCGCGGAGCTGGCCGGTCGTGGGGTAGTCGGTGACGCCCTGGCCGGCAGGGGTGTCGATCGTGACGGCGCTCATGAAGGTCTCCTTCTCTCATCTGCCCCACGGCGTCCTTCGCCGCGGGCCGGAATTAGCACCTTTTCCGCGACTGACGACGTGGTCGTCAGGAGGCACGCGGCGGTTGCCGGGACTTCGTAGGGCCGTTCCCTCAGTCCCTCTGGATGAGCTGTGCCAGCGTACGTCGCCGTCTCACGATGTGCACACGCGTCCCACAATGTGGCGCGCGGTCAGGAGGAGAGGGCGTGCCCCGCCCGGATGTCGGCGAGGAGCGTCCGGAGCAGGGTCAGCACCCCGTCGGGTCCCTCCACGACCAGGTCGGCGAGCTCGGTGAGGACGTCGGGCCCGTCACCACCGTCGGAGCAGACCACCAGGGTGGGCATGCCCTCCTCACGCATCACGCGCAGCTCGCTGAACGCCTCCACGTCCCCGAGGTCGTCACCGGCGAAGAGGAAGGCGCCTGCGTCGAGACGCTCGGAGAGGCTGCGGACCGCGAGCCCCTTGTGCATGCCGGGTGCCCGGATCTCGACCACCAGGCGGCCGGGCTCGATGCCCAGCCCGTGCCGCTCGGCCGCGTCCTCCAGAAGGGGCAGCATCCGGTCGAAGGAGGCCCGCGGGTCCTCCAGCCGACGGGTGTGCAGCGCGACGGCCAGCCCCTTCAGCTCCACGAACGCCTCGCTGGCGTCGGCCCGTCGCAGCAGCGTCGGGATCTCACGCACGAAGGAGGCCAGGCCGTGGGGCGGACGGGGCGAGATGACCCGGCGCTCGGTGGAGGTCCACCGCTCGTTGCCGTACTGCCCGAGGACCGTGAGCTCCTTGCCGAGCTCGGCGATCTGCGCCCCCAGCACGTCGAGGTCTCCCAGCGCGAGCGCCTGCCTGGCCGGCCGGCCGGTGACCACCGCGATGCCGCGCACCAGCGGGGCCAGCTCGAGGAGCAGCTCCGGCGCCTCGGGGTGGATGTGCGCCTGGGTGGGGTCCTCGACGATGGGCGCCAGGGTGCCGTCGAAGTCGAGCCCGATGACAAGGCCGGACGCCGCCGCGACCAGGTCGGCATACTGAGCGGCCACCTGAGGGGTGGGGAACTCCATGCCACCACTCTCTCAGAGTGGTAGCGGCGCCGGACGCCCTGGTCGTCAGCCGGTCAGGATGAGGGTGAGCCGGTCCTGCTTCATGGGTGCCACCGCGGGCTGCACCCGCTGGATGCCGAGGTCGAGCGCCAGCAGCTCGGCCGCCGCCTTGAGCCGCTGGGGGAAGTAGACCGTCGGGGCGGGGATCGTGCCCACCCAGTTGTCCGTGCCCACGACCTGCCAGCCGGCACCGCTGACCTTCGCCGCGGTGGAGGCCGCCAGCCCCTTGATGCCGGTGTTGTTGTAGACCTCGACGTAGACCTGTCCGCGCTGCACGGCCGGCTTCTCGGGCTCGGGGGCCGGCTCCGGCTCAGGGGCGGGCTCCGGGGCCGGCTCGGCGGCGGGCGTCTCCTCCGGAGAGCTCGCCACGGTCTCGACCCGGCGCTCCTTCTCCGGCTGGTCCTTGGTCGCGACGAAGGCGATCCCGGCCATCGCGATGGCGATGACGCTCAGCATGACCAGGGGTGAGGGGTAGGCGACCCCGCGCTCGTCGCGCACCCGGCGACCTCCCGCGCTCATCTCAGACCTCGAACCCGAGTCGGCGGGCGGAGCGCTGACGCTGGCGCTGGGAGCGGAGGCGACGCAGCCGCCGGACCAGCAGCGGGTCGGCCTCGAGGGCCTCCTGGCGGTCGATCAGCGCGTTGAGGACCTGGTAGTAGCGGGTCGAGCTCATGTCGAACTTCTCGCGCACCGCCTGCTCCTTGGCGCCGGCGTACTTCCACCAGTGACGCTCGAACTCGAGGATGTCGCGATCACGCTCACTGAGGCTCCGGCCGGGCGCGGGCTCCTGGCCCGGAAGGGCGTTGGCGGCGTCCATGTGTGTCTCCCTGCTGGCTTGCCTGGTGCTGCGTGGGTGTGTCCGGTGCTGGCGCCCACTGTAGGCGACGAACCACACCGATGTCATTCACTCGGGCGAGTCGCCGCGCCCCTTGCTACTAAGGTGTCGGCGTGACCTCACCCGGCTCGGCAGATCTCGTCATCGTCGCCAACAGGTTGCCCGTGGACAGGCACACCCTCCCCGACGGCAGCCCGGGCTGGCGCCGCTCGCCCGGTGGTCTCGTCTCGGCCCTCGAACCGGTCCTGCGCGCCAACGACGGCGCCTGGATCGGCTGGCCCGGCGGCACCGAGGAGGGCCTGGAGCCCTTCGTCGAGGACGGCCTCAAGCTCGTCCCCGTCCACCTGAGCGAGCAGGAGCTCGAGCGCTTCTACGAGGGGTTCTCCAACGCCACCCTGTGGCCGCTCTACCACGACGTCGTGGCCAAGCCGGAGTTCCACCGCGAGTGGTGGGACTCCTACGTGGTAGTCAACCGCCGGTTCGCGGAGCGGGCCGCCGAGATCTCCGCCGAGGGCGCCACCGTGTGGGTCCACGACTACCAGCTCCAGCTGGTGCCGTCGATGCTCCGCGAGCTCCGCCCCGACCTGCGGATCGGCTTCTACCTCCACATCCCCTTCCCGCCCACCGAGCTCTTCCAGCAGCTGCCGTGGCGCCGCCAGGTCCTCGAGGGCCTCCTGGGCGCCGACCTGATCGGCTTCCAGCTGCCCGGCGGCGCGCAGAACTTCATCCGCCTGGTGCGTCAGCGGGTCGGTCACAAGACGCACCGCGACCTGGTCTACCTGCCCGACGGGCGCACGGTGCGTGCCGCGGCGTTCCCCATCTCCATCGACGCCGCCGACTTCGAGGAGCTGGCCCGCTCCGAGCCCGTGCGCAAGCGGGCCGCCGAGATCCGCGAGGCGCTCGGCAACCCGCGCAAGGTCTTCCTGGGCATCGACCGCCTCGACTACACCAAGGGGATCTACGCGCGGCTGCGGGCCTACAGCGAGCTCGTCGAGGAAGGTCACTTCGACGTCGAGGACGCCGTCTTCGTGCAGGTGGCCACCCCCTCGCGGGAGCGGGTCGAGCAGTACCGGATCCTGCGCGACGAGATCGACCGCCTGGTGGGCCGGATCAACGGCGACCTCGGCAAGATCGGCCAGCCCGCGATCTCCTACATGCACTCCTCGTTCCCCCGGGAGGAGATGGCCGCCCTCTACCGCGCCGCCGACATCATGGTGGTCACGCCGCTGCGCGACGGGATGAACCTGGTCGCCAAGGAGTACGTCGCCTGCCGCTACGACGCCGACGGCGCCCTGGTGCTCTCGGAGTTCGCCGGCGCGGCCAACGAGCTGCGCCAGGCGTGGCTGATCAACCCCTATGACATCAACGGCATGAAGGCGGCGCTGCTGGAGGCGTTCCGGGCCTCCGACAAGGAGCGGACGCGGCGGATGAAGGCGATGCGCAAGACGGTCGTCGACCACGACGTGGCCACCTGGGCCGCGGAGTTCCTCGACGAGCTCTCGCAGGTGCGGGGCGACCACGGCAAGTCGGTCCGGCCGGCCCACCCCGGCTGACCTCGCCTCAGGCGGTGTCCCCGTTGACCGCGGCGTCCATCTCGGCCAGCAGGGGACCGGCGAGCTCGGGCGGGAGGTTGGCCCAGCCGCGCTCGTAGCCGTAGACCTCGCGCAGCGGGACGGCCGAGCGCTGCCCGTCGAGGATGTCGATGTCGTCGGGGGTGAGGAAGCCCGGGTGCGGCACACCCACGGCCTCGGAGACCTTGAGGAGGTCGCGGCGCAGGGAGATCAGGTAGTTGGCGGCCCGGTCCTTCTTGAGCTCCACGTCGAGGCCACGGGTGTAGCGGGCCTTCTGGGTGGCCACCCCCACCGGGCAGTGGTCGGTGTGGCACTTCTGCGCCTGGATGCAGCCGATCGACATCATCGCCTCGCGCCCGACGTTGACCATGTCGACGCCGAGGGCGAAGGCGACCAGCGCGTTCTCGGTGAGCCCCAGCTTGCCGGCCCCGATGAAGGTCACCTCGTCGGCCAGCCCCGCGCGGGCGAAGCGGCGGTAGACCTCGCTGAACCCGATCCGGAACGGGTAGGCCACCGAGTCGGCGAAGATCATCGGGGCCGCGCCGGTGCCGCCCTCTCCCCCGTCGACGTTGACGAAGTCGACCCCGCGGCTGCGCCCGCCCATCTGGGCGACCAGCTGGTCCCAGAACTCGAGGTTGCCGACGGCGGACTTGATCCCCACCGGGAGCCCTGTCTCCTCGGCCAGCAGCTCCACGAAGTCGAGCATCGAGTCCACGTCGTGGAAGGCGGTGTGGCGGCTGGGCGAGGAGCAGTCCTGGCCGGCCGGGATGCCGCGGATCTCCGCGATCTCCGCGCTGACCTTCTCCCCCGGCAGCATGCCGCCGAGGCCCGGCTTGGCGCCTTGGGAGAGCTTGATCTCCAGCGCCCGCACGGGGGCCGAGGCGACCACGTCCTTGAGCCGGGCCAGGTCGAACCGGCCCTGCTCGTCGCGGCAGCCGAAGTAGGAGGTGCCGAGCTGGAAGACGATCTCGCCGCCGCTGCGGTGATAGGGCGACAGCGCTCCCTCCCCGGTGTTCTGCAGGCTCCCGGCGATCGCGGCGCCGCGGTTGAGCGCCTCGATCGCCGGGCCCGACAAGGAGCCGAAGCTCATCCCGGAGACGTTGACCACCGAACGGGGGCGGAACGCGTGCCGGCGTCCGCGCGGGCCGCCCAGCACCTTCGCCGAGGGCAGCGGCACCCCCTCGTCGCCGTGGGGGGCGGTGGAGGCCCCCTCCCCCATGAAGGTGCGGTGCTTGATGATCGGGTATCCGGCCACCTGCTCGACGTCGTTGTCGGTGCCGAAGCCGAAGTAGCTGTTCTCGAGCTTGGAGCTGGCATAGACCCAGCGGCGCTGGTCCCGGCTGAACGGGCGCTCCTCGTCGTTGCTGGTCACGATGTACTGGCGCAGCTCGGGACCGATGGTCTCCGCCCAGTAGCGGAAGTGGCCGACGACGGGGAAGTTGCGCAGGATCGCGTGCTTCTTCTGGACGAGGTCGTAGGCCACCACGCCGCCCAGCGCCGTTGCCGCCATGCCGGTCGCGCTCTTCCATCCCATGGTCCGTGTCTAGCCCGCCGCACCAAGCGTTGTCGAGGACGGGGCTAGATTCGTCGTCATGGATCTCGTCCCCAGCCCCGGGCAGGTCGTCGCCGCGGCCGGCAACCTCGCCCAGATGGCGGCCGGCGGAGTGGCCGACCTGCGGCCGCTGCCGCGGACGATGATCGACGAGGGTGAGCTCCGCGAGGTCTACCGCTACCGTGCCCGGCCCCACGAGCCGCAGCACGGCGACCCGGTGCTCCTGGTCCCGCCACTGGCCGCCCCCGCGCTCTGCTACGACCTGCGCCGCGGCTGCTCGCTGGTCGAGCACCTGGTGGGGGGCGGCCGGCCGACCTACCTGGTCGAGTACGGCGAGGTCTCGTTCCGCGACCGGGCCCTCGGCCTGCAGCCCTGGGTCGAGACGGTGCTGCCGGAGACCATCGAGGCGGTCTCCCGCGACGCGGGCGGGCGACCGGTCCACGTCGTCGGCTGGAGCCTGGGAGGCACCTTCTCGCTGCTCGCGGCGGCCCGCCGGCCGCGGCTGCCGATCGCCTCGCTCACCGCGCTCGGCACGCCCTTCGACGTGCGCGCGGTGCCGATCGTGGCGCCGGCCCGGCCGCTGCTGGACCCCGCCGACCTGGGCGGCCCGCTGGGCCTGGCCTACCGGAAGCTGGCGGCCCCGCAGCCGCTGGTGCAGTGGGCCTCCCAGCTGAGCAGCGTGCAGCGGCTCCTCACCAAGCCGCTGGCCCAGGCGGTCAACCTGGACGACCGCGACTACCTCGCCCAGCTCGAGGCGGTCGACCGGTTCACCGGGGAGATGACCGCCTACCGGGGCCGGACCTTCGGGCAGCTCTACCACCGCTTCATCCCCGTCGACAGCGCCGGGAGCGGCAAGGTCCAGGTCGGCGACGACGTGGCCGACCTGGCGCGCGTCACCGCACCGGTGCTCCTCTTCGCCGGGATGGAGGACCAGATCGCGCCGCTCGCGGCGGTCCGCCCCGGCGTCCCGCTGCTGGCCGGCGCCGAGGAGGTCCGGGTCGAGGTGGTGCCCGGCGGCCACCTGGGCCTGCTGACGGGCCGGGGCGCACGGGAGACCACGTGGCGGGCGCTCGACGAGTGGTTCGACCAGTGGTCGGGCCGGGCACCGGGAAGAGCTCACGCTCCCTGTCTCAGTGACTAGGGTGCCGCCATGACCGACGCCGGCCCCACCACGCTGCCCAGCGGTGTCCGGCTGGGCTACGGATCGGGCTCGGTAGCCACCGGGGCCTTCGGGACCGTGCCCGGCCTGATGCTGCTGCCGTTCCTCACCGACAGCCTGGGCATCGCGGCCCTGTGGGCGGGCCTGATCGTCTTCCTCCCCAAGGCCTGGGACGTGCTCCTCAACCCGGTGGCGGGGCGGATCAGCGACCGCAGCACCGACCCGCGCGGCCCCCGTCGACCCTGGCTGCTGCGCGCCGGCCTGGCCCTCTCGGTCTGCTTCGCACTGATCTTCGCCGCGCCCGAGATGGGCTCGAAGGCCGCGGAGGCCGCCTGGGTGCTGGTCTTCTTCCTGGCCGCGGCGACGGCGTACGCGTTCTTCCAGGTGCCGTACGTCGCGATGCCGGCGGAGATCACCGGCTCCTACGAGGAGCGCACCCGGCTGATGACGTGGCGGGTGGCGATCCTGGCCTTCACGATCATGCTGGCCGGCGCGACCGCCCCGCTGATCCGCGACGCCGTCGGGGGCCGGGACGGCTACCGGGTGATGGGGGTGGCGATGGCCCTGGTGATCGCGGTGGGGGTCCTGAGTGCCTATCGCGGCACCCGGCACGCCCCGGTCGGCACCGTCGCCGCCGGTGCCGGCTCGTTCCGCGAGCAGCTGCGGGTGGTGGGCCGGGCGCGCGACTTCCGCCTGCTGCTGACGACCTTCGTGCTCCAGGCGCTGGCCACCGGCTGCATGCTCGCCGGCGTCGACTACCTGGCCGGCGACGTCCTGAGGAGCACCGGCGCGGCCACCCTGCTCTTCGTCTGCTTCGTCGGCCCGGCGCTGGTGCTCACCCCGGTGTGGGCGCGGATCGGCGCGCGGATCGGCAAGAAGCGGGGGTACGTCGCCTCCTCGCTGGTGCTGGCCGCTGGCGCCGCTCTGGCCGCGACGGCCCAGGTCGTGCCGGCCGCTGTGGTCTTCGCGGCCACCGCGCTGGTGGGGGTCGGCTACGCCGGCTGCCAGGTCTTCCCGATGGCGATGATGCCCGACGCGGCCGCGGTGGACACCCGGCGCACCGGGGAGAACCGGGTCGGCGTCTACACCGGGGTCTGGACGGCGGGCGAGACCCTGGGCCTCGCACTGGGACCGGGGGTCTTCGCGCTGGTCCTGGCGCTCGGGGACTACCGCTCCTCCACCGACGGCGCCGCGGTGCAGCCGGAGTCGGCGGTGGCCGCCATCACCTACGGTTTCAGCGTCCTGCCCGCCGTCCTGATCCTGCTCAGCCTGTGGTGGCTGCGCGACTACCGCCTCACTGCGACCGACGTCGACCCCGAGCCCCAGCCCGAGGAGATCCGTGCCTGACACCCCCGGCGCCCTGACCCGGCTCCGCGAGCTCCAGCGGGCGGACCTGCCGGTGCACGGGGGCCGCACCCTGGCCTACGTCTACGACTCGGGGCTCGCCGAGGTCGACCGCATCGGCCGCGAGGCGGTCTCGGCGTACGCCGGGTCCAACGGGCTGGACCCGACCGCCTTCCCCAGCCTGCTGCAGATGGAGAACGAGCTCGTCGGCTTCGCCGCCGACCTGCTCGACGCCCCCGCCGACGCGGTCGGCACGGTCACCTCGGGGGGCACCGAGTCGGTGCTCCTCGCGGTGCAGGGCGCCAGGGACGCCCACCCGGAGATCGAGCGGCCTTCGATGGTCCTCCCCGAGACCGCGCACGCCGCGTTCCACAAGGCCGCCCACTACTTCGGCGTCCGCGCGGTGCGGGTGCCCGTCGGGGCCGACTTCCGGCCCGATCCGGCTGAGATGGCCCGCGCGATCGACGCGACGACCGTGCTGGTGGTCGCCTCGGCGCCCTCCTACGCTCACGGGGTGGTCGACCCGGTGCCCGAGATCGCCGCGGCCGCAGCGGCCCGCGGCGTGCGCTGTCACGTGGACGCGTGCATCGGCGGCTGGGTGTTGCCCTACGCCGCCCGCCTGGGCCGGGCGGTCACTCCGTGGACCTTCGCCGTCGACGGGGTGACCTCGATCTCGGTCGACACCCACAAGTACGCCTACGCACCCAAGGGCACCTCGGTGCTGCTGCACCGCAGCAGCGCGCTGCGCCGTCCGCAGTACTTCGCCTCGGCCGCCTGGCCGGGCTACACGATGCTCAACTCCACGCTCCAGTCCACCAAGTCCGGTGGGCCGCTGGCCGGGACGTGGGCGGTGGTCACCACGCTCGGCGACGAGGGCTACCTACGGCTCGCCGCCGACGTCCTCGAGGCGGTCGACCGGATCCGCGACGGGCTGCGGGCGATCCCTGCGCTGCGGCTGGTGGTCGAGCCCGACTCGACCCTGCTCGCCCTGGCCACCGACGGCAGCTGCGACCCCTTCACCGTGACCGACGAGATGGCGGCGCGCGGCTGGTACGTGCAACCCCAGATGTCCTACGGCGACCAGCCACCCACCCTCCACCTCTCGGTCAGCGCCGCCACCCTGCCGCACGTGGCGGAGCTGCTCTCCGCCCTGACCGAGGCGGTCGCGGCCGCCGTCGCCACTGGACCGGTGCGGGTCGACCCGGACGTCGTGAGCTTCATCGAGGCGCTGGACCCCGCCACGCTCGGCGACGACGACTTCGACGGCCTCCTCGCCGCCTCGGGCCTGATCGGCGAGCCCGGCGCCGGCCTGGCGCTGCCGGAGCGGATGGCCGAGGTCAACGCGCTGCTCGACGTCGCCTCCCCGGCGATGCGGGAGGCGCTGCTGGTGGCGTTCCTGGACCGGCTCGCCAGGCCGGCGCGGTGACCGCGTCGCGTGGGCTCGCCGCACTGGTCGAGCGCGGCCTGGTGGCACCCGACTGGGCCCAGGCCCTCGCCCCCGTCGAGGACCGGATCGTCGCCCTGGGCGAGTTCCTCCGCGAGGAGGTCGCGGCGGGCCGGCCCTACCTGCCCGCCGGCGACGCCGTCTTCCGGGCATTCCAGCGGCCGCTCGCCGACGTCCGCGTGCTCGTCGTCGGCCAGGACCCCTACCCCACCCCCGGCCACCCGATCGGCCTGAGCTTCGCCGTCGACCCGCAGGTCAGGCCGCTGCCACGCAGCCTGGTCAACATCTACCGCGAGCTGCACGACGACCTCGGCCATCCGCCCGCCCCGCACGGCGACCTGACCGCCTGGGCCGACCAGGGGGTCATGCTGCTCAACCGGGTGCTGACGGTGCGACCGGGCGAGGCCGGCTCCCACCGCAGGCGCGGCTGGGAAGCCGTCACCGAGCACGCCATCCAGGTGCTGGCCGCCCGCGGCGGTCCCTGCGCCGCGGTGCTCTGGGGCCGGGACGCCCAGAGCCTCAAGCCGCTGCTCGGCCCCATCCCGTCGGTCGAGTCGGCCCACCCGTCGCCCCTCTCGGCGTCCCGGGGATTCTTCGGCTCCCGCCCCTTCAGCCGGGTGAACCAGCTGCTCGAGGAGCAGGGCGCGGAGGGACCGGACTGGCGCCTGCTGGAATAAAGTTGACAGTTCAATCATTATGGGGACATGAACCCGACCCGGATGCCTGCCCTCTTCCTCGGCCACGGGGCTCCGCCCCTGCTGGACGACCCGGTCTGGTCCGGAGAGCTCGCCTCCTGGGCCCAGGACCTCCCCCGCCCGAAGGCGATCCTGATCGTCAGCGCGCACTGGGAGTCCGCGCCGGTGAGCCTCACGGCCAGCGGCGCCGAGCTGGTCTACGACTTCGGCGGCTTCGCCCCGAAGTACTACGAGATGCGCTACGACACCCCCGACTCGACCGCCCTCGCGGCTCGGATCGCGGCGATGATGCCCGACACCCAGCCGGTCCACCAGCACGTCTCCCGAGGTCTCGACCACGGGGCCTGGGTGCCGCTGCGGATCATGTACCCCGCGTCGGACATCCCGGTCGTGCAGATGTCGCTGCCCACCCAGGACCCGGGGACCCTCATGCAGCTCGGCGCCCGGCTCCGCCCGCTGCGTGACGAGGGCGTGCTGATCATCGGCTCCGGCTTCCTGACCCACGGACTCCCCTTCCTCAAGGAGTTCCGGATCGACGCCGCCGCGCCGGGGTGGTCCAGGGAGTTCGACGCCTGGGCCGCCGAGGCGCTGGCCCGGGGCGACGTCGACGAGCTCGCGTCCTACCGGTCCAAGGCGCCCGGGATGCCCTACGCGCACCCGACCGTGGAGCACTACACGCCCCTCTTCGTGACGCTCGGCGCGGCCACCGTCGCCGACGAGCCCGGGGAGCAGCGGGTCGACGGCTTCTGGATGGGATTGTCCAAGAGGTCCTTGCAGGTCGCATGAGTGCGAGGATGACCCGGTGAAGATCCTCTCCGTGCAGTCACATGTCGCCTACGGCCACGTCGGGAACTCGGCCGCCGTGTTCCCCCTGCAGCGTCGGGGCCACGAGGTCTGGCCGGTCCACACCGTCAACTTCTCCAACCACACGGGCTACGGATCGTGGGGCGGCCCGCTGCTGGCCCCCAGCGACGTGGCGGCCGTCGTCGAGGGCATCGAGGACCGCGGAGTCCTGGGCGAGGTGGGCGCCGTGCTCTCCGGCTACCAGGGCGGCGCCGGGATCGCCGACGTGATCCTGGCGGCGGTCGCGAAGGTGAAGGCGGCCAACCCCGAGGCCACGTACACGTGCGACCCGGTGATGGGCAACGCCAAGTCGGGCTGCTTCGTCCACCCCGACATCCCGCCGCTGATCAGGGAGCGCGTGGTGCCCGCGGCCGACATCATCACCCCCAACCAGTTCGAGCTCGGCTTCCTCACCCACACCGAGCCCGACACCCTGGAGTCGACGCTCGCCTCGGCCGACGCCGCCATGGCGATGGGCCCGAGCACCGTGCTGGTCACCAGCGTCGAGCGCCCCGACCGCCCCGAGGGGACCATCGAGATGCTCGCGGTCACCGACGAGGGCGCCTGGCTGGTGCAGACCCCGCACCTGCCCTTCAAGGCCAACGGGTCCGGCGACGTCACGGCGGCGCTCTTCACCGCCCACCTGCACGAGACCGGCTCCGCGGCGCAGGCACTGGCGGCCACCACCTCCAGCGTCTTCGACCTGCTGCAGAACACCCTCGACTCCGGGGAGCGCGAGCTGCGACTGGTCCAGTCCCAAGAGGTCTTCGCGAACCCGCGGATGCAGTTCGAGGTCCGCCAGGTGCGGTAGTCAGTACGACCTACCCTCGGCGTACCGCTGGCGTCTGACATGACGGCCGCGCCCCCAGTTGCGGCCCTTGTAGGTCTCCAGCTGACTGTCACAGTTCGGGCAGATCAGGCGCAGGTTGTCCCGGCTGTTGTTGTCTGCGTCGCCGTCGATGTGGTCCAGCACGAGAACCAGTGGCAGCCCGTTCCACTCGGCAGGGCCGGAGCAGAGGGCGCACCGGCCATGTTGCTCCTCGTGGATGAACCGACGGATGTAATGACCTCGCGCGGACCCCGCGTGGGGGGCCGCCCCGGTCTCCAGCCACTGCGCGAGGCGCTTTCGCCGCTCGAGGTCGCGCTGACAGGCGTTGCTGCAGTAGACCCGGGAACGACGCCCCTCGACCTCGGAACCGCATCCTTGGCACTGGAAGACCATGCGAGGAAACCTAGGCGGCTCCTCCGACACGTCTGACCCTCTGACTACGATGTGCGGGCGCTGACCGGACAGGTCGGCCATGCCGGTGTAGCTCAGTTGGTAGAGCATCCGCCTTGTAAGCGGAATGTCGCGGGTTCGACTCCTGTCACCGGCTCCACGCAAGATGTACCCCATGCCGTCCCTCGACCTGCCGCACCACGACGGCTCGAGCGTCTACCTCGACACCGGGCGCGGCGCCGACGTCCCGCCCCGCCTGGGCGACCTGGTCACCGTGCGGGTCCGCACCGCCACGGGCGACCCGGTCGAGGCGATGTGGGTCCGCACGACGTACGACGCGGAGCCGGTCTACCACCTGATGGTCGCCCGTCCGGTGGGCGAGGGCGAGGCCGCCCGCTGGTGGCATGGCACCCTCCCGGTCCACAACCCGGTGACCCACTACCGGTTCCTGCTGGCGCGGGGCGAGGACCAGCAGTGGCTGACCGGCGCGGGCCTGGTCGACCACGACGTGCCGGACGCCTACGACTTCAAGGTCTCGGCCCACCCCGAGGCGCCCGACTGGGCGCGTGACGGGGTGATCTACCAGGTCTTCCCCGACCGCTTCGCCCGCTCCGCCGCGGCCGACGAGCACCCTGCGCCCGCCTGGGCGGTACCGGCCGGGTGGGACGACGAGGTGGTCTTCGAGCCGCACGACCCGCGCACCCCGCTCCAGCTCTTCGGCGGCGACCTCGACGGCCTCACCGAGCACCTCGACCACGTCGCCGAGGTGGGCGCCGACATCGTCTACACCACCCCGGTCTTCCCGGGCGAGAGCAACCACCGCTACAACGCCTCCACCTTCGACCGGGTCGACCCGCTGCTCGGCGGCGACGAGGCCTACGCCCGGCTGAGCCGGGCGGTCCACGAGCGGGGCTGGCGGCTGCTGGGCGACCTGACCACCAACCACACCGGGGACACCCACGAGTGGTTCCGCACGGCGCTCAGCGATCCTGAGTCCCCCGAGCGCGGCTACTACCACTTCCGCGACGACGGCGACTACGAGTGCTGGATGGGCCACCACACGCTGCCCAAGATCGACCACACCAGCCCGGCGCTGCGGGTCCGGATGGTCGAGGGGCCCGACTCCGTGGTCGCCCGGTGGATGCGGCCGCCCTTCGAGCTGGACGGCTGGCGCATCGACGTCGCCAACATGACCGGCCGCCTCGCCGCGGTCGACGTCGCCCACGAGGTGGCCCGGGCCGTGCGCCGCACCGCGACCGCCGAACGCGCCGACGCCTGGGTGATCGGCGAGCACAACCACGACGCCACCGGCGACGTCGACGGCGACGGGTGGCACGGCGCGATGAACTACTCCGGCTTCTCCTGGCCGGTCTGGTCGTGGCTGCGCGACCCCGCCTCCCCCGCGCGCGCCTTCGGCCGCCCCCTCCCCGTTCCGCGCCGCGACGGGCATGCGCTGGTCCGCGCCCTCTGCGACTGGCAGGGCTCGCTGGGCTGGCGCGCCACCGCCGCCGGCTGGAACATCCTGGGCTCGCACGACAGCGCCCGGATCCGGACGGTCGTCGGCTCCGCCGAGGTGCACCGGGTCGCCGCCGGCCTGCAGTTCACGATGCCCGGGATCCCGATGGTCTTCGCCGGCGACGAGATCGGCCTGGAGGGCGTCCTCGGCGAGGACTCCCGCCGCCCGATGCCGTGGCACCGTCGCGAGGAGTGGGACGTGACCACCCTCGCGACGTACGCCGCGCTGGCCCGGACGCGCCGGGAGCACCCCGCCCTGCGCCGCGGCGGCCTGCGGTGGGTCCACGTCGGTGCCGACGCCGTGGCCTACCTGCGCGAGCACCCCGACGGGACCGTGCTGGTCACCGCCCGTCGCGCCGGCGGACCTGCCCTCGAGGGTCTCCCGTCCGGCCGCCTCCTGCTGGCCACCGAGGACGGGGTCGACCCCGTGCCCGGCGCGGCGCACGACGGGCCGGTGCTGACCGTCCATCTGGCCGGGTGACACCGGGCACTTCGGCTCTGTCCGGGAGGGACGACGCTCCCTACGTTGAGGGACGTGACCACGCCCGCCGACAGGTTCGACCGCGGAGTCGGGCTTGATGACATTCTCCTCAACGTCAAGCTGTCGGTCCCGCCGCCGGCCCCGGGTCTGCTGAGCCGCGCCTCGCTCACGGACGCGGCCCGCGAGACCGGAGCCGTCGCGGTGGGCGTCACCGCCCCCGCCGGCTACGGGAAGTCGACCCTGCTGCGCGAGTGGGCACACCGCGAGCACCGCAACGTCGGCTGGCTCTCGCTGGACGCGCTCGACGACCACGCGGACCGCCTGCTCTTCCTGCTCGGCGCCGCCTTCGAGCGCGCGGCACCGGAGCAGCCAGGCCTCGCCACCACGACCAGCCGCAGCGCTGCGCGCCTCGCCGCGGCGTTCCGCCACACAGCAGCCCCCTTCGTGCTGTTCCTCGACGACCTGCACGAGCTCCGTTCGCCCCAGTGCCACGACGTCCTGAGAGTCGTCCTGGCCGGGATCCCCGCGGGCTCCCAGGTCGTGAGCGCCAGCCGCCACGCGCAGCCGCACCTCCCCCGGCTCCGCGCGGCAGGGGCGGCGGTCGAGCTGACCACGCCCGACCTCCGCCTCGACGCGACGGGCGCCGAGCACATCTTCGCGACGGCGGGCACGCACCTCACCCCCGAGCAGGCCCGGCAGGTGACCGAACGGACCGAGGGCTGGCCGGCCGGCCTCCGTCTGGCCGCCCTCGTCGACTCCGGCCCAGCCGGGGCCGTCACCGGGGACGACCCCTTCATCGCCGACTACCTCCACCACGAGGTCTTCCGCGAGCTCGACCCGGCAACCCAGCGGTTCCTGCGACGCACCGCGGTCCTCGACCGGTTCCACGGCCCGCTGTGCGACGCCGTCCTGGAGGAGCGGGGCGCCCAGGACCGGCTGCGCACCCTCGAGACGACGGGCTCCTTCCTCGTCCCGCTCGACCGGACGCGGGTGTGGTACCGCTACCACCCCCTCTTCCGGGAGTTCCTGCTGGCAGAGCTCGGCCGCGTCGAACCGGAAGTGACCGAGAAGCTCCACCTGCGCGCTGCGGACTGGTTCGAGTCCCACGGCGCTCCGGAGCGCGCGGTGGAATGCCTGCTGGCGACCAGCGACCTCCACCGGTGCGCCCAGCTGGTCACAGAAATCGCCCTGACCACCACCGGCACCGGCGGCGTCTCGACGGTCCAGCGCTGGTTGAGCGCCCTGGGGGACGCCGTGATCGAGGCACACCCGCCCCTGGCGGTCATGGCCGGCTGGGTGGCGGCCTGGGTGGGTGACACACCCCAGGCGCAGCGGTGGGCAGCCCACGCCTCCGACGTCCCCGACTCCCTGGCCCCCCGGTCGATGCTGCGGGCCGCGATGTGTCCCGAAGGGCCCGAGCAGATGAGGGCGGACGGGGAGCTCGCAGCAGCCGCCGCGGGGGCGCCGTGGAGTCCCTGGCGGGCCACGGCGTTGTGCGTGCTCGCCGAGGCGCACCTCCTCGGCGGGGCTCGCGCATCCGCCGAGGAGCTCTTCGAGGACGCGAGCGCGGAGGCGCTCTACGCGGGCACCGCTGACGCGGTGGTGCTCAGCGAGTCGAGCCTGGCCGTCCTCGGCATGGACGCCGGCCGCTGGCACGAGGCGGCGGACCACGTCGACCTCGCCCTGCGCACGGTGGCGCGGCACCGGCTGGAGGACTACGCGGTCAGCCTGCTCGCCTTCGCGGCCGCCGCCCGCCTGGCGGTGCACCGCGGCGACCTGGCCCGAGCTGACGAGCGACTCGAGCACGCGATGCGCGCCCGAGCGGCGTCCACGGTCGTGATGCCGTGCCTGGCGACCAGAGCACGCGTGCAGCTGGCGAAGGTGTGCTGGGCGCGCGGTGCGCACGCCCACGCCCGGCAGCTGCTGAGCGACATCGACACCGTCCTGCGACGACGGCCCGCCCTCGGCGTCCTGGTCGAGGAGGTGGCAGAGCTCCGCGCGATGATCGCGCAGGGCTCCCGCACCGCTCCCTACGAGGCACCCCTCACTGCGGCGGAGCTCCGGGTCCTGCCCTACCTGGCGACGCACCTGAAGATCGCCGAGATCGGCGCGCGCCTCCGGATCTCACGCAACACCGTCGCCTCGGAGGTCTCGGCCATCTACCGCAAGCTCGGCGTGACGTCGCGCGGCGAGGCGGTCGAGCAGGCGACGTTGCTGGGCCTGCTCGGCGGGTGAGCGCATCAGTCGAGCACGTTCACCGCCCGCGCGACGATCAGCCCGACGATCACGAACGACGTCACGGCCTGGACCGACATGACCGCCTTGGCCCACGGGGCGAGCGGCATCACGTCGGTGGGGCTGAACGCGGTGGCGTTGGTCAGACCGAGGTAGAGGTAGTCGTGGAACCGCGGGCACCAGCCCTCGGGGCTCACCCCAGGGTTCAGCTGCTGCGGAAAGGCCAGATCGGGCGTACGCGGCATCCGCTCGGCGCGCGCCGCAGCCCCTCCCCCGTCGAGCTCGAAGTAGAGCATGGCGCAGGCGATGACGGTGATCAGCCAGACGCATCCACCCGACCGGAGCAGCTCCCGCGCCGAGTCCGTCTCGGGACCGGCGTCGAGGATGTCGACGACGAGCTGGACCGTGGACCAGACCGCCCCCAGGGACTGCAGGGTGATCAGCGCGACGGAGGTGAGCCGCAGCGCCGTGGTCCGCCGCGAGATCTGCCCGGGGTCGCCCGCGAGCAGCGCCCCGAGCAGGAGCCCCGAGATGCCCGGGAGCACCCACGGCTGTCCCAGCCGCAGGCTCTCGGGAAGCTGGAACGTGAGGCCCATGGAGACCAGGACCGCCGCCGCCATGGGCCACCGCGTCTCGCCGTAGGCCTCCACCCTCTCCCGCGTGGACTTCCCCTTCATCAGTGGTGGAAGCCGGTGCCTTCCTCCGGGCTCAGCGACTCCTTGAGCCCGTGCTTGTCGAGCATCTTCATCGATCGCCGGTAGTCGTCTAGGAGCAGCGACGCCATGTCACGGCTGAAGTCGTGCCGCACCAGGATCCGTTGGATGGCCAGGTCCTCTCGGTCGGGAGGCAGCGTGTACGCGGGCACCTGCCAGCCACGAGTGCGCAGCCTGTCGGCCAGGTCGAACAGGTTGAACCCGTGGTCCACACCCTCCTTGAGCTTCCAGGTGAGGCCCGGAATGCCCCCGTGACCGTCGTAGATCATCTCGAACGGACCCATCTGCGCGATCTCGTCGGCGAGGTAGCGCGCGGTCTCGTAGCCTGCCTCGTGGATCTTGCGGTATCCCTCCCTGCCGAGCCGCAGGAAGTTGTAGTACTGGGCGACGATCTGGCCGCCGGGGCGGGAGAAGTTCAGGGCGAACACCGCCATGTCGCCGCCGAGGTAGTTGACGTGGAAGACCAGGTCGTCGGGGAGCTCCGCGGCGTCGCGCCACACCACCCACCCGACCCCGAGAGGCGCCAGGCCGAACTTGTGCCCGGAGGCGTTGATCGACTTCACGCGCGGCAGCCGGAAGTCCCAGAGCAGGTCCGGCTCGACGAACGGAGCGATGAACCCCCCGCTGGCACCGTCGACGTGCATGGGAACGTCGAGCCCGGTGTCGGCCTTGAGCGTGTCCAGCGCGGCAGCCACGTCTGCGACGGGCTCGTACTGACAGGTGAAGGTGACGCCCAGCGTCGGGACGACCCCGATGGTGTTCTCGTCGACGCGCTTGAGCACCTCCTCCGGGTTCATCAGCAGCCGGTCGCCCTCCATCGGGATCTCCCGGTGCTCCACGTCCCAGTAGCGGGTGAACTTGTGCCAGCAGATCTGCACCGGACCGGTGACCAGGTTGGGCCGGTCGGTCGGCTTGCCCTCGGCCCGGCGACGCTCCCGCCACTTCCACAGCAGGGCCAGCCCGCCGAGCATCGCCGCCTCGCTCGAGCCGGTGGTCGAGCTGCCCATCGTGTCGGCGGAGTCCGGGCCGTTCCAGAGGTCGGCCAGCATGTGCACACAGCGCGCCTCGAGCTCCGCCGTCTGCGGGTACTCGTCCTTGTCGATCATGTTCTTGTCGATCGAGAGCGTCATCAGCTCCTCGATCTCCGGCTCCACCCAGGTCTGGCAGAACGTCGCCAGGTTCTGCCTGGAGTTCCCGTCGAGCATGAGCTCGTCGCGCACCACCTGAAAGGCCTGCCGTGGGAGCTGCTCGTCGTCGGGGAAGCGGTACTTGGGCATCGCCACCGACAAGTCGTTCGAGGCGAAGACATCGTCCGCCAGGGCGTCTCGGACCGAGCGCTTGTTGTGCAGCATTCCTCCGACGCTAGGTGCCTCCCGCTGAGGCGGCATCACTCACAATGAGTGAGGCGCCCATCCAGGTGCCGCGGGATGGTGATCTGGTGAACTACTGGGTCAGCGTCGTCTTCCGGGCCATCCCCCTGGCGATGATGGGCGTCTGCGTCGGGTTCGGCGTCTACGTCTGGAACGCCGGCGACGCGCCGGGCAACTTCGTGGCAGGGCGCGTGGTGACGTTCCTCGGTGCGATCTGCCTGTGCCTGTTCTGCACCGCCGCGACCATCATTCGGCAGCTGATCGGGCGCTTCAACGCCGTCGACCGCGTCCTCTATCCCGCGCTGGGCTACCTGGCGGCGGTCGTCACCTGCGCGTACGGCGTCTACGTCTTCGCCGGCGCCTCCGGGAGCGGCCAGAGCCCGCAGTACGTCGCCGGACACGTGGTCTTCGGACTGGGCCTGATCTGCGGCTGCGTGGCCACCGTCGCCACCGCCTCGACCAAGTTCTCCCTCATCCCCCGCAACTCCGCCAGCCCGCCCACAGGCCTGCCTCCGGCCGAGGCGTTCTCCCGGGGTGCCGTCCTCGCGCTGGCCGCGATCCCGGTGCTGCTGGCGGCGACCGCCTGGGCCTTCGGCCTCGTCAACCTGGCGCTACCCACCTCGCCCAGCAGGTTCACGGTGGGCCACGTGGTGAGCGGTCTCGCGATGATCTGCACCAGCCTGATCGCGCTGGTCTGGAGCATCCTGCGCCAGATCCAGGACGGCTACGGCGAGCGGGACCGCGTCGGCTGGCCCTGGCTCGTCATCGTGATGGGCGCTTTCGCCATGGGCTGGGGGGTGGTGCTGCTGATCCTCGACGAGCAGCCCTACTACCGCACCCCGGGCTTCGTCCTGATCGGCCTGGGGCTGGTCTGCTTCAGCATCCTGAGCAAGGTCGGCCTGCTGGCGCTGGTGTGGCGCCGCACCTTCAGCCTGGCCGACCGGGTGCCGCTGATCCCCGTCGTGACCGCGCTCAGCTGCCTGTTCCTCGCCGCGTTCGTCTTCCAGGCCGCCTTCACCGACTCCAACGTCTTCATCGCCGCGCACGTGCTGGTCGGGCTGGGCGCCATCTGCTTCACGCTCTACTCGATCGTCTCCATCCTGGAGAGCGGCACCTCCTCCTCGAGGTGAGCGTCGTGCCTCGCAGAGAACGCTAGGCTGCCTCGATGGCGCTGCGGATCGTGGCAAACCGGCCGGACCCGGCGATCGTCCGGCTCCCTTGGCACCTGCCCCTGGCCGAGTGGAGCGACGAGTTCGTCGTCCCGCTCCCCCGCGGCCTCTCCCGCCACGTGGTGCGGATCGTGCGGCTCGGCTCGCGCACCTATGCGGTCAAGGAGACCCAGGAGCCGATCGCGTTCCACGAACACCGCACGCTGCGCGACCTGCGCCGCCTCGACCTGCCCACCGTGGCTCCGATGGCGGTGGTGGCCGGACGGACCGGCTCCGACGGCGAGGATCTCCCCGCGGCACTGGTCACCGAGCACCTGCGCTTCTCCCTCCCCTATCGGAGCCTCTTCGCCCACGGGGCGACCGCGGGCCACGTGCCGTCCCTGGTCGACGCCCTGGTGGTCCTGCTCGTCCGGCTCCACCTGGCGGGCTTCTACTGGGGGGACGTCTCGCTCTCCAACGCCCTCTTCCGGCGCAACGCGGGCGAGTACTCGGCCTACCTGGTCGACGCCGAGACCGGGGAGCTGCGCGAGACGGTCAGCGACCGGATGCGCGAGCACGACATCACCGTGGGCTGCGAGAACGTCTTCGCCGAGCTCCTCGACCTGCGGGCCAGCGGAGTGGTCGCCGGCGAGCTGTCGCCGCACCACGTGATCGACCTGCTCCGTGAGCGGTATGCCGCCCTGTGGGCGGAGCTGACCCGGGAGGAGGAGTTCTCCACCGACGAGATGTGGCGGATCGAGCAGCGCATCGAGCACCTCAACGACCTCGGCTTCGACGTCGACGAGCTCGACATCGTCACCGACTACGACGGTGAGCAGGTGCGCATCCAGCCCAAGGTGGTCGAGCTCGGCCACCACGCGCGCGAGCTCGCGTCGCTGACCGGCATGCACGTGGAGGAGAACCAGGCCCGCCGGCTGCTCAACGACCTGGCGGCCTTCACCGCCACCCACGACCTCGGCCGCGAGGACCGCCACCTGGTGGCGAACCGGTGGCTCACGACCGTCTACGACCCGATCGTGGCGATGATCCCCCCGCAAGCGCGGGGCAAGCTCGAGCCCGCGGAGGTGTTCCACGAGATCCTGGAGCACCGGTGGTACCTCTCGGAGCTGGCCGGCCACGAGGTCGACATCTTCGAGACCGCCCGCGACTACATCGACCGGTTCCTCCCGACGAAGCCCGACGAGGCGATCACCGCCTCGTCCGACGCCTGAGGCTACGACCCCAGGTCGAGCCGTGCCAGCACCATGGCCGCGATCCGCGCGGGCGGGTTGGCCACGTCGACCACCATGCCGGCCTCGTCGGGCTGGAGCGGCTCGAGGGTGTCGAGCTGGGACTCCAGCAGGGTGGGGGGCATGAAGTGGGCCCGCGCCGACATCCGCTCGAGCAGCAGCCCCTTGTCGCCGACCATGTGGACGAAGAAGGTGCCCTCGCCGCCCCGGCGCAGCACGTCCCGGTAGGCGCGGCGCAGCGCCGAGCAGCTGAGGATCGTCGGCTGCCCGGCCTCGTCGCGCTCCCGGGTCCAGTCGGCCAGCGACTGCAGCCACCCCCACCGGTCGTCGTCGGTCAACGGGCGGCCGGACTCCATCTTGGCGATGTTCTCCGGCGGGTGGAAGTCGTCTCCCTCGGCCATCTCCCAGCCGAGCTGCTCGGCCACGGCCACGGCCGCGGTGCTCTTGCCCGACCCGGAGACCCCCATGAAGACCAGGTGGAACGGCGGCGCCTCGGAGGTGCTCATCCGACCAGCCACAGCCCGCAGGCCAGCACGAAGATGGAGAGGCCCAGGGTCGTCTCCATCACCGTCCAGGTGCGCAGCGTCGTCTTGACGTCCATCCCGAAGAACCGGCTGACCAGCCAGAAGCCGGAGTCGTTGACGTGGGAGAGCACGGTGGCGCCGGCGGCGATCGCCATCACCAGGGCGACCAGCTGGACCGACGAGGGCCCCTCGGCGGCCACCGCGGCCGAGATGAGCCCGGCGGTGGTGGTCAGCGCCACGGTGGCCGAGCCCTGGGCGACCCGCAGGATCGTGGCGATCACGAAAGCGGAGAAGATGAGCGGCAGGCCGAGGTCCTCCAGCGACTCCGAGAGCGCCGAGCCGATGCCGCTGTAGCGCAGCACGCCGCCGAACATCCCGCCGGCCCCGGTGATGAGGATGATCGCGCAGATCGGCCCGAGAGCGTCGTTGAGGATCGACTCCACGTCGGCCAGCGAACGACCCCGGTTGCCCAGGGTGTAGGTCGCGACGAGCAAGGTGATGAGCAGCGCCACCGGGGTCTGCCCGATGAAGATCAGGGAGTCGACCACGACCCCCTCCTCGTCGAGGGTGCCCGCGGTGCGCAACGTGGTGAGCACGGTGTTGGCGCCGATCAGCACCAGCGGCAGCAGCAGGATGGCCAGCACGTGCGCGAAGGAAGGGGCGCGTCGCTCGGGCGTCGCGTCCTCCTCGCGATCCCCGGCCCCTCCCCCGCTCCGGTGACCCGTGAGCACGCTGTCGTCGATCGGCACCATCACCTTCCCGGCGTAGGCGATCGTGAAGAGGTGGACGCCGACGTACCAGGCGACGACCGCGACCGGCACACCGATCAGGGTGGTGAGGCCGATGCTGGCTCCGAGCTCGGTGGCCGCGGTGACCGGCCCCGGGTGGGGTGGGACGATCGCGTGCATCGCCGCGAAGCCGCCGGCCGCCGGCAGCGCGTAGAGCAGGACCGAGCCGCCGAACCTGGTGGCGACCGAGAAGATGATCGGCAGGAAGACGACCAGACCGGCGTCGAAGAAGATCGGCAGGCCGAAGAGGAGGGCGGCGACACCGAGGGCGAACGGCGCCCGCTTCTCGCCGAACCGGTTGATCAGGGTGTCGGCCAGCACCTGGGCGCCTCCGGTGATCTCCAGGAGCCGTCCGATCATCGCGCCCAGCCCCACCAGGAGGGCGACCGTGCCCAGGGTGGAGCCGAAGGCCCCGACCGCGACGCCCGCCACGTCCGCCAGCGGTACGCCGGCCGCGATCGCGGTCCCGAAGCTGACCAGCACCAGCGCGATGAACGCGTGCATGCGCAGCCCGATGATGAGCACCAGCAGGACCGCGATGCCCGCTGCGGCGACCAAGAGCAGCGTGCCGGATCCGTAGACCGGTTCCATGGGGTCCATCAGACCTCCCTCCGAATGACGTGAGTCACACCGTAGCGTCCGGGACCGACGCTCCGTCTCGACCCGCAGGGTGGGAGGCTCTTCGCCGTGAAGAAGTCCGAACCGTTCCTGTTCCGCCTCGGCCGTGGCACCGCCCGTCACTCGCTCGCGCTGGTGATCACCTGGACCCTGCTCGTCGTCCTGGGCTTCGTCACCAGTCTCGGCCTCCTGGGCGGGAGCTCGCTCTTCGACCGCCTCGAGACCGGCGACATCGTCGCTCCCGGTCAGGCCCAGACGGCGCGCGACCTGATCACCGCCACCGACGAGGGCGCCCTCAACGTCACCGCCCGGGTCGACGGCGTCGACCTCACGGACCCGGGACTGACCCGCGACGTGACCGAGCTCGTGCAGCGGCTCGAGGAGGTCGAGGGCGTCGGCGAGGCCACCTCCCCGATGACCACCCCGGGGTGGCCCCGCTCCCCGGACTCCTACGGCCTGGTGCAGGGGAACGACCCCGCCAGCGGCTCGTTCCTGGTGGTGGTCGAGGTGGGCAGCGAGATCGGCGGCGCCGTCCAGGACGAGGTCGTCGAGGTGCTGAGGACCGACGGGGAACGGCTGCTCGGCTCCCACGGCGCCGAGGTCTCGGTGGGTGGCACCGGTCTGCTCGTCGACGACGTCGTCGACCAGATCAAGTCAGACCTGACCCGCGGCGAGGGGATCGCACTGCCCCTCTCCCTGTTGCTCATGGTCTTCGTCTTCGGCGGCTTCATCGCCGCCGGGCTCCCGATCGCCGGGGCGATCGCGTCGATCTCCGGAGCCCTGGCCATCCTCTTCGGCTTCTCCTACCTGATCGACCTCGACGCCACGGTGGTCAACATCGTGACGGTGATGGGCCTGGCGCTCTGCATCGACTACGGGCTGCTGCTGGTGAGCCGCTTCCGCGAGGAGCTGGGGCACCTCCTGGGTGCCGACCGGACGGTCCCGCCCACCCGCGCGCAGGTGGAGGACGCGGTGGGCGCCGCCGTGGCCACCGCCGGGCGCACGGTGCTCTTCTCCGCCCTGATCGTCGGCATCTCCCTGTCGGGGCTGATGCTCTTCGAGGCCCCGGTGATGCGCGCGATCGGCGCCGCCGGGGTCGCCGTGGTGGTGGTCGCGCTGGTGGTGGCGCTCACCCTGGTGCCCGCCCTCTGCTCCTGGGGCGCCGCCCGGCTGGTGCGGCGGCGGGGCGCGGAGGCCGCACCCGAGGACGGGGTCTTCAGCCGCCTGGCCCGGCTCGTGCAGCGGTGGCCGGTACTGACCACGGCGGTGAGCGTCACGGTGCTGCTCCTGCTCGCGCTCCCCGCGCTCGACCTGCGGCTGACCGCCTCGGGCGTCGAGCTGCTGCCCACGGACGCCGAGCAGCGGGTCTTCATCGAGGACCTGGAGCGCGACTACCCGGTCCTGGCCAGCCCGACCGTGACCCTGGTCGCCCAGGCGAGCCCCGAGGAGGCCGCGGCCCTGGCTGCCGACCTGGAGGATCTGGACCAGGTCACCGCCGTCGACGCGCCACGCGTCCTCGGTCCTCTGCCCGAGGGGGTCGAGGCGGACGGCGCCGTCCCGGGCGGGCCTGAGCTGGTCTCTATCGGGGTGCACACCGACGGCGGCGCGATGGGCCAGGCGGCGCGCGACGTCGCCGCCGAGCTCCGCGACGCCGACTTCCCCGTCCCCACCTGGGCGGCGGGTCAGGCCGCGTCGCTGCAGGACTTCACCGAGTCGGTCTACGACCGGGCCCCGTGGGCAGCGCTGTGGATCGCCGGGGCGACGTTCCTGCTCCTCTTCCTGCTCACCGGCAGCGTGGTGATCCCGGTCAAGGCGCTGCTGCTCAACGTCGTGTCGCTGGGGGCGAGCCTGGGGATCCTGGTCTGGGCCTTCCAGGACGGCGCGCTGGAGTCGGTGCTGGGCTTCGAGTCGGCCGGCGGCATCGAGTCGGTGATCCCCCTGCTGGTGCTCGCCTTCGGGTTCGGGCTCTCGATGGACTACGAGGTCTTCCTGCTGGCGCGCGTCATCGAGCTGCACGAGCAGGGCCAGGACGACGACACCGCCGTGCGGGTCGGACTCCAGCGGTCGGGCCGCATCATCACCTCCGCGGCGGCGATCATGGTGATCGTCTTCTCCGGCTTCGCGGCCGGCGAGATGCTGGTGATCAAGCAGACGGGCTTCGCCCTCGCGGTCGCGGTGCTGATCGACGCGACGATCGTCCGGATGATCATCGTGCCCGCCACGATGACGATGCTCGGTCGGTGGAACTGGTGGGCCCCGCGGTGGATGAAGCGGTTCCACGCCCGGTACGGCGTGAGCGAGCACTCCTCCCCCGTGCGGGCCGGGTGAGACCGGCTCAGTCGATGATCCGGAGCCTCTCGAGCAGGAAGAGGAAGGCGACCGCGAAGTCGTTGTCGTCGGTCTCCTTGCGCACCACGTCCCACTCGACCTGCTCGCGGAGCGCCCGTGCCACCGGCAGCAGGCGGCCGAAGTCGCAGTACCGCTCGTCCATGGCGTGCAGCTTGTGGATCATCAGGCGGGTCGCGGAGAGCACCGGCATCACCACCGAGATCACCTCGATCTCGTCGGCGTCCGCCAGCATCGCCCGCTCGGCGGGGATCGTGGCGTCCCGGAAGATGACGTCGACCATCACGTCGTCGGTGAAGACCTTGAAGAGCCAGTCCTCGGGCGGCTGCACCACCTGGAGTCCCTGCTCGGCCAGCGCGGTCGCGGCGGCGGGCGCGTCGGCCTCGGCCACCAGGAAGTCCACGTCGTGGCTCGGCTCGGGGCCGCCTCGCGCCCACACCGCATAGCCTCCGGCCAGCGCGAACGGCAGGCCGCTCTCCTTCAGGGCCACGGCGACGCGCTTGAGCGCCTCGCGCAGGTCGGCCTTCTCCTCGTCGACGATCACGGCGCCACGGTACCCATCTGGGCGATTGGCCAACGTGCTGACCGGGCACAGGCCCGCCATGCGTCTCGCCACCTTCAACATCCTCCACGGCCGCTCGCCGGAGGACGACCAGGTGGACCTGGACCGCTTCACCGCGGCGATCGCCAGCCTGGACGCCGACGTGCTGGCCCTGCAGGAGGTCGACCGCAACCAGGCGCGCTCGGCGGGAGCCGACCTGACCGCCCTGGCGGCCGAGGCGATGGGGGCCAAGGAGCACCTCTTCGTCGCGGCGCTGCACGGCAGCCCGGGGGTGTGGATGGCGGCCGACGGAGACCTGGCCCCTGACGCGGCGGCGTACGGCGTGGCGCTGCTCTCCCGGCACCCCGTCTCGGCGTGGGAGTCGGTCCGGCTGGCCCCGGTGCCGGTGCGGGTGCCGATGCGCTTCGACGGCAGTCGCCGCCCCGAGCTGGTGCGCGACGAGACCCGGGTGGCGGTGGTGGCCACCGTCGAGGCGCCGGAGGGCCCGCTGACCGTCGCCAACACCCACCTGACCTTCATCGACTGGTGGCAGCGACGCCAGCTGCGCACCCTGCGGGCGGCCCTCTCGGGACGGCGGGGACCGGTGCTGGTGCTGGGCGACCTCAACATGGGGGCCGAGCGGGCGCAGCGCCTCACGGGACTGCGCTCCCTGGTCACGGCCGGCACCTTCCCCGCGGAGCACCCGGTGGAGCAGCTCGACCACATCCTCGGGAGCCCGGACCTGGCGGCGCGGGCGCGCTCGGGCGGGTCGACCCGGCTCCCGCTCTCGGACCACCGCGCTCTCTGTGTCGACCTAGGGTGAGTCAGGCAGGCTTGTCCCATGGAGCAGCGGCACGGGACCGGCGAGGGTCGCCAGGGCAGCGCCCTCCTGGGCGGCCTCCTCGTGGTCGCGGTGCTGCTCGGGGGCGTCTTCGTGCTGCACCCGGGCGCCGAGTACGACGACCTGCGCCGGCTCTTCGGGGTGGGGCCGGACAGGCTGAGCGCACCGCTGCCGGTGCGCGAGGGGTCGGGCACCTACAAGTTCCTGCACACCCAGCGCGGGTCCGACGAGCCGGTCTCCTACAGCCCGTGCCGGCCGGTGCGCTACACCGTGAACCCGCAGGGCGCACCCCGTGACCACATGGAGCTGGTGGAGGGGTCGGTGGAGCGCATCGAGCAGGCCACCGGGCTGGTCTTCGAGTACGTCGGGGAGACCGCCTCGCGCAACTTCCTGGCGCGCGCCCTCGACCGCAGCGACCCGGTCCTGATCGGGTGGGCCGCTCCCGACGAGCTCCCCGACCTCGCCGGCGACGTCGCCGGGGTGGCGGGCAGCACCGTGGTCTCCCGGGGCTCGGGACGGCGCGAGTTCGTGACCGGCATGGTCGCGCTGGACCGCGACACCTTCGCCGAGCTGATGGGCTCCCCGTCGGGCCGGGCCCACGCGGCGGCGATCCTGGACCACGAGCTCGGCCACCTGGTCGGTCTGGACCACGTCGACGACGACGGCGAGCTGATGCACCCGCGCGGGGCTTCGCAAGGACGGTTCGGCCCCGGCGACCTCGAGGGACTCGCGCGCCTGGGGAACGTCCCCTGCTGAGAAATTGGAGGACCCCGCTGATGTCTCGGGTCACCAGCGGGGTCTGAGAAGAGATTAGGTCGTTCCAGGGCCCTTACGCACGCATTCCTGCAGCAAAGTGACGCGAATCTCACCGGTGACGACCCGGCTCCCGGAGTCGAGGAGCTGCGCTCCCGAGGAGTCTCGCACCACCACCCGCAACCGGTCCGGCTGTCGCCGGCCGCCGTCCACCACGGTGATCTCGTAGGAGCCCGATCGGCCGTTCACCGTGGCCGAGCCGGCCCACCGCGCCTCCCCCTCGGAGAGCGAGAGCCGGTCGATGTCGGCGCTGACGAGCCGCACCGCTCGGTTCGCGAAGGTCACGACCCCCGTCGCCCTGCCGCCACGGGCGTGGACGCCCAGCGCGAAGACGCCCTTGCCGCTGCCGGTGGTGACGAAGCCGCCGCCGAGGACCGCACCGTCCTGGACCGCCCCGGTCAGGTCGAGACCCACCAGGACCGGGTCGTGGTCGGAGTTGCGGAACTCGTCGGGGGCGAAGAGGGAGTCCACCTGGCCCGCGGTCTTGAAGTCGGTGTTGTAGTCCAGGACGCTCGGCTCGTCCGCGTTGACGTGCCACGGTGCGGCTCCGGTCACCTGCGGCGCGAGGGTCTGCGAACCGAGGGCGTGGTCCAGGGACCCCCACTGACCGTCGAAGACGTAGCTGTACTCCGCCTCGCCCCGGTCACGGGCCACCAGGTCGGAGAAGCCGGCCTGCTCCAGGACCCGGACCGGGTCCTCCTGGGCGTAGGCGTTGAGGTCGCCGAGGATCAGGGTGTCGGTGTCGCCCGTGCCCGTCGGGTCGGCGGCCAGCCACTCCCCCAGCTCGGCGGCGGCCACCCGACGGACCTCGTTGCAGTTGCCCTGCCCGTCGCCCGCGTCGGGCACCGCGCAGGCACTGCCCTTGCTCTTGAGGTGGTTGACCACGGCGGTGAAGACGCCGCCGGTGGCGTTCTCGCGGAAGGACTGGGCCAGGGCCGGGCGGTTGTGTGCGCGGCCGGCCTCGCCGCCGGAGACGAAGCTGTCGGTGTTGAGGGCAGCGGTGGTGCCGACCGGCGTGACGGCAGCCGGCTGGTAGAGCATGCCGACCTTGATCGCGTCGGTGCCGAGCGCGTCGACCTCTCCGGTGCCGGCGTCCGCGTCGACGAAGGCCCAGGTGCCGGCGCCCTCGACCGCGTCGAGTCGCTCGACCAGGTCGGCGAGCGCACTCTCGGGGCCGTAGCCGTCGTTCTCGATCTCCACCACGGCCACGACCTCGGCACCCATCCGGGTGATCGCCTCGACGGTCTTCGCCGCCTGGCGCTCGAGCTCGACGGCGTCGCCGGCCCCGCGGCAGTCGGTCGGGCCCCCGGCGACGCCGAGGGTGCAGCCGGTGAAGGTGTTGAAGTAGTTGAGGACGTTCATGCCCGCGACCTGGAGGCTGCCGCCCACCTGGGGCGGACCGCTCGGCCGCGGGGCGGAGGCCTCGAAACGGGCCTGCCCGCCCAGCGCGTCGAGCGGTCGGAGCCGGTAGGCGTCGGGGCTGGCGGCGTTGCCGCCCCAGGTGTAGGTCATCACCCCAACGGCCCCGGTGACGGTGTCGCCACCGCGCAGAGTGTTGTCGGCGGAGAGCGGGCGCCCCTCGCGCCCCCAGACGATCGGGTCGGAGTTCTGGGCCTGGGTGGAGTCGTCGATGATCAGGCGCCGCCGGTCGTTGGCCTGCTGGAGCTGTTGGGCCTCGGCGCCCGGCGCCGCCACGTCGGTGGGCTGGAGGAGCCGCCCCCCGGAGGAGACGACCACCTGGCCGAAGCGACCGAGCTGGAAGTGCTCGGTGACCGTCATGGTCTGCGGCACGCTCACCAGCATCCCCTCGACGCGCTCGAGGTCCGCCGGGTCGGCCGGGAAGCTGATCCTGGTGGGCGCCACCGTCTGCCCCGAGGCGCAGACCTCCACCGAGGTCGTCCGGGAGATCTGGGTCTGGCCCTGGAACTCCTCCGCGGTGCCGACCACGCGCACCCGGTCGCCCAGCGCGACGTCGTCGTCGGTGCCGTTGAAGACGAAGATCCCGTCGGAGGTGGCGTCGTCCCCGTCGCCGTCGGCGTCCTGCAGGTAGAAACCGCGCAGCCTGGGCGACGCGCCCTCGTGGTCGCCCACCACGACGCCCTCGGTGGCCACCACGCCGGTGACCGCCGCGGACGGACCGCTGCCCTGGATGGCACCGATCCGGGTCGAGGCGTCACCGCAGACCACGGACGGACCCTCGCCGGGGGGCGGCTCCTCGCCGCCGCCGAGGTAGGAGCCGAGGCCGTCGAAGGTGTCGGTGGCGAAGCCCTCCCACTCGGTCGCCGGGTCGAACGGGTCCGTCGGGTCGGTGTCGCCTGCGGTGACAGCCTCCCGGCGACGCAGCGTGTTGTCGGCGGTGGAGGTCGGGCCACTGCCCCACTCGGCGCCCGGATCGACGCCTACCTGGCCGATCGAGTCGACCACGGTGCCGCCCCGGCGCAGGGTCAGCGCGTCGTCGCCGTTGAAGAAGCCCGAGCCGCTGGTCTGGTCGGCGACCACCAGCACCTCGGGCCCGGCACCGGAGTGGGCGAGCACGAAGACGTCGCCGGGGGCGACCGTGCCGCTCAGCGGGACCGTGAGGCTGGCGGCGCTCCCCCCGTTGAAGAACATCTGCACGCTGTAACCGCCCGCGGCGAGGTCGACCGGGGAGCCGGTGCCGTTGTAGATCTCCACGGCCTTGTTGTTGGAGGAGCCCTCGACGTACTCGGAGAGGAAGAGCTCGGTCGCCGGAGCCGCCTGCGCGGCGCCGGCCAAGGGCACCAGCGACGCGACCAGGACGGCCGCAGCCGCGCAGGAGATCGGACGAGAGTGGAACGAACGCATGACAGCCCTCCAGGACCCCGAAGTCGATGGTGCTGCGCCTGAGAGTAGGCGTCGCCCCCGACAGAAGGGAACACTCACCAGCGGTTGCGCACGTCCTCCGCCCACCCCACGAGGTCGGCGACCCGCACCCACGTCCCGGTGTCGTCGCGGACGCGGCCCTCCCAGTGCCCGAAGCACTGGTGGGTGCGGGAGGCGAAGACCATCAGGTCGATGACCGAGCGCTTGAGGTGGAAGGGGGTGAACGTCAGCTCCACGTCCTCACCCAGCACCCGCCAGGGCGCCATCCAGTCGTCGCGGTCGTACTCCCAGACCAGCTCCTCACTGATCTTGCTCAGCCGGCCGTCGACGTGGAGGGCGTTCTCGACCGTGCCCGTGCCGTCGGTCCAGCGGCCGCCCACCTGCACGCCGACGACGCGACCGTCGGTGCGACCCGATCCGGCGCCCCAGTTCCACCGCACCGCGTAGGGCCAGCGGCCGCGACCGTGGTCGAGGGTCGCCCACGACTCCCCCTCCGGCACCTCGGCCTCGACGCCGTCGAGCCAGATGCTCCCGGTCGCCGGCCGGGCGACGTCCTTGACCGTGTACTGGAAGAGCCGCTCGCTCCACGGCACCACGACGCCGAGACTCTCGTGGCCTGCGGGGCGTCGAGCGACCACGTCGACCCGCACCCGCGGCCCGGAGGCACGCAGTCGGGTGCCGCCCGGGACCTCGTCGATCTCGATGCGCACCTTCCGGGTCCGGGTGCGCACCGGGCCTGCGCTCAGCGTCCCGGGAAGGGCGACACTGCGGCCGAAGAGGCCGATGGCGTCGTGCGCGACCGTCTCTCCCGTCGCCCGGTCCAGCAGCCAGATGCCGTGCACCGCCGCGTAGTCGAGCGCAGAGGTGACCAGGGCGACCACGTGGGTGGGCGTGGTCACCGCCCAGTACTCCCACCTCTTGTTGCGGCCCAGGCCGAAGCGACCGCGTCCGATGCCGTCGGTGGTGACCAGCGGGGTGCGGGTCCAGCCGACGGCGTCGCGGTTGAGCCGGCCGTCGGGCAGCGTCAGCGCGACCGGCTCGGTGAGCTCGCGCTCGACCACCGGCCTCCCCGTCACGAGGCGGCGTCCCCGTCCGGCTGGAGCCGGCGCACGTAGAGGGTCCGCTCCTGGCGGGCGACGATGCTGCCGTCCTCGGCGACCAGGTCGACGGGGAAGACGCGCAGCAGCCGCTTCCCGTCGGCGGTCTCCTCCCGCAGGCGGGCGACCTCGCTGGCGGGCATCTCCACCCGCGCGGTCACCGGACCGGTGCCGGGGCGCAGGAAATCGATCTCGACGACCTTGTCCCAGACCGCGTAGCCGGGGCCCAGCTGCTGGGCGGCGAGGATCACCACGAAGGGGTCGATCATCGAGAAGAGGGTGCCGCCGAAGGCGGTGCCGAAGAAGTTGGCGTTCTCCGGCGCCAGGTCCATCCGGACCAGCGCGTGGGTCCAGTCGGGGGCGATCTCCTCGACGGTGATCCGCTGGGCGGCGAACGGCGGCCACGTGTTGAGGTGCTCGCGGAGCTGGTCGGGGGTCAGGGCTCGGGGGTCGCTCACCCGGGCGATACTGCCATCAGGCGCCTGAGCGGAAATAGGAAGACCCCGCTGGCGTCTCGGGTCACCAGCGGGGTCTGAGGTAGAGCATGCCGCGAGCAGCGCGGGTCGCGCAGCAGAATGGCGAAAGAACTCCGGAATTTTTTTCTGGAGCGACCCGGCTACATCGCCCGGGCGAGGCTCCGGCGGAGCGACCAGGCACCCAGCGCCAGCAGCACCAGGGCCATCGCGGCGAGCACCCCGAGCTGGGGCAGCACGTCGGTCAGGCCGCCCCCGCGCCGCTGGATCTCGGCGAACGCCTCGTAGGCCCAGGCGTGCGGGGTGAGGTTGGCGACCGTGCGGATCGTGTCGGGGAAGAGCTCCAGCGGGAGCATCGACCCGCCGAGGGCGGCCAGCACCAGACCGAGTCCGACGCCGGCGCCACCGGCGGCACCCTCGTTCTGCAGCAGGGTGCCGAGCAGGATCGCGGCGCCGGCGGCGACGAGGCTGAAGACCGCCAGCACCAGCAGCGAGAGCGCCAGGTTGCCCCAGCTGACGCCGAAGAGGAGCGAGGTGGCCAGCATGATGTAGGCGCCCTGGAAGAGGCCGATCGCCCAGCGGCCGAGGGTCTCGCCGGCGATCAGCTCGACGGTGGAGACCGGGCCCGAGAGCATCCGCGCGATGACCCCCAGCCGCCGCGCCTGGATGAGCGTCGCCGAGCCGGCCAGGCAGGCGAGGAAGACGAAGAGCAGCAGCTGGCCCGAGGCGCCGAGGTCGAACTGACCGAGCCCGGCGAACTGCTCGCTGAGCTCGTCGACGCTGGTCACCTGCAGGCTCGGGGACTCGACCTGCGCCCGGGCGTCGGCCAGGGCCGCCTCGGCCCGGTCGGCCGGGATCCCCCGGTCGGCGAGGGCGGCCAGCTGGCCCTGGCCGGCGCGCAGGACACCCACCGCGTCGCGCACCTGCTGCTCCACCACCTGGGCGTTGGCCGAGGAGCCGCGCACCACCTCCAGCACGACGGGCTCGCCGGCCTGGTAGTCGGCGTCGGCCTCCGCGTCCGCCCGGACCGCGACGTCGATCCGGCCCCGAGCCAGCTGCTCCAGCGCATTGTCCCACTCCTGGTCGCTGACGACGACGTCCTCGTCCTCCAGCTGGTCGGCGAGCTGCGCCTTGAGCACGCTGCCGCTGCCGCTGACCGCCACCCGGCCGGCATTGGCGGAGTCCCCGAACTGCGCGCCGATCATCAGCACCAGCAGCAGCGGGAAGACGAAGACGAAGAAGATGTTGGAGCGGTCGCGGAGGAAGAGCCGCAGCTCGAGGCCGGCGACGGTGAGTGCGTTCCTCATGCCCGCCCCCTCACGAGAGCGCTCCCCGGTCGGGGACGAGCCGCGAGAGCAGCCACATGGTCGCGGCGAAGCCGAGCATGATGGCGATCGGGACGCCGAGATCGCCCACGCCGCCTCCGGCCGCGGTGATCCCGAGCCCCCGCAGCAGGGCGGCGACGGGGTTGAGGTCCAGGACGTCGGCGAGGCTGCCGGCGGCGCTGATCGGGAAGAAGGCCCCGCCTCCGATCCCCAGGACCACCGCCACGATGGAGGTGGCGATGCTCGCCTGCTCGCTGGTGCGGGCCACCCGGGCGATCAGGAACATCACCGACGTGGCGGCCGCCACGACGCAGAGGACCAGCAGGCCGACGGCCAGGGGCGACCCGAAGTCGGCGTCGAAGAAGAAGCTCCCCACGGCGAGCAGCACGCTGGTGGAGACGACCCCCAGGACGAAGCTGACCAGGGCCTTGGAGGAGACGATCAGCCACGCCGGGATCGGCATCGAGCGGAGCCGGGCCAGGGTTCCGGTCTCCCGGTCCACCAGGAGCGAGGTGACCCCGAAGCTGACGGTGAAGAGCAGGAAGAGCCCGGCCTGCCCGGCGACCAGTGCGGCGCCGGCGCCGAGCTGCTCGTCCGAGGCCTCCCCCTGGCGCAGTTCGTAGGCCGGACCGGCCGTGGTGGCCTCCTCGGCCAGGGCGCCCAGCTGCTGCGGCGGGACGCCCGCCGCCATCCCGGCACGCGCGGTCTCGGCTCCGGCACCGAACTGGTCGAGCACCCCGGTGACGACCGACAGCACCACGTCGGCCTCGAGCCCCGCCTCGTCGCCGCGGACGGCGTCGACGGTGACCGGCTCTCCCGCCTGCGCGGCGGCGCCGAACCCGTCGGGGACGAGCAGGGCGAGGGCGGCGTCGCCGTCCTCGACCTGCCGGCGGGCGGAACCCTCGTCGGTCTCGGTGACCGTGACCCCGAGGCCGTCCTCTCCGTCGAGACCGGCGAGCACGTCGACCAGCGCGGCAGCCATCTGGTCGCCCGCCGGCGCGGTGACGGCGACCGTGATCGGCTCGAGCTCGAGGTCGTCGGTGCTGCCGAAGACCAGGTTGAAGACGAACATCAGCGCCAGCGGCACCACGAAGGCGAAGATCAGGACCGACCGGTCCCGGATCCGCATGCGCAGGTCACTGGCGGTCAGGGCGAGGAGCTGGCGCACCGGTCAGTCCCTCAGGGCCTTGCCGGTCAGGTGCAGGAAGACCGACTCGAGGTCCGGGCGGGAGATCTCCACGTCCGCCAGGGTGACCCCGGCGTCCGCGACGGTGCCGACCACCTGGGCGACGAGAGCCGGCGCGTCGCGCACCGTCAGGGTGGCGGTGCGCCGGTCCGCGTCGACCCGCTCCACGCCGGACAGGGCGCGGAGCCGGCCGGCGGCCGCCTCCAGGTCGCCGGTGCCGCTGAGGCGGATGGTGTCGACGCCCCCGGTCAGCCGGATCAGGTCGTCACGGGTGCCCTCGGCCTGGAGCCGGCCGGAGTCGATGATCCCGATCCGGTCACAGAGCCGCTCGGCCTCCTCCATGTAGTGGGTCGTGTAGAGCACTGCCATGCCGTCGGCCGAGAGCGCCTCGACGGACTCCAGGATGGCGTTGCGCGACTGCGGGTCGACCCCGACGGTGGGCTCGTCCAGGATCAGCAGGGTGGGCTGGTGGAGGAGCCCGATGCCGATGTTGAGGCGGCGCTTCATGCCGCCGGAGTACTCCTTGCTCAGGCTCTTGGCGCGGTCGGCGAGGCCGATGAGGTCGAGCACCTCCTCGACCCGCGCGCTGAGCGCCTTGCCCCGCAGGCCCTGCAGCCTGCCGAAGAGGGTGAGGTTCTCCCGGCCGGTCAGCTCGGGATAGACGGCGAGCTCCTGGGGCACCAGGCCGAGGTGGCGCTTGGGCTCGGTGGTCGAGGGCGTCATCCGCTGCCCGGCGACGGTGACCGTCCCCGCGTCGGCACGGATCAGCCCGGCGACCATCGAGATGGTCGTCGTCTTGCCGGCCCCGTTGGGCCCGAGGAGGCCGTAGGTCTCCCCCGGGGCGATGTGGAAGGAGACGCCGTCGACCGCGCGAAGGTCGCCGAAACGGCGCTCCAGCGAGTCGACGACGAGCACGTCACTGGGGGGCGCGGCCTCGGTCACGGCGTGAGCCTACGGGTTGAGGGGGTAGCCGCACGGCAGGCACCGCCGTACCGTGGTCAGGGTGCTCCTGCCCGAGGTGCTCCTCCAGGTGGTCACCGCGGACGAACCCGCGGGTCTTCTTCCCGCTCGGTTGCAGATGGCCTTCTCGCTCGGCTGGCACATCGTGCTCGCCTGCTTCGGCGTCGCCCTGCCGTCCATGATCTTCGTGATGCACTGGCGGGGCATCTACCGGGACGACCCCGTCGCGCTGGGGCTGGCGCAGCGCTGGGCCAAGGTCTCGGCCGTCCTCTTCGCGGTCGGCGCGGTCTCCGGGACGGTGCTCAGCTTCGAGATGGGACTGCTCTGGCCGGGGCTGATGGGCCCCTTCGGCGACGTGCTGGGACTGCCGTTCGCCTTCGAGGGGCTGGCGTTCTTCACCGAGGCCATCTTCCTGGGCATCTACCTCTACGGCTGGGGGCGGATGGCACCGAAGCGACATCTGCTGACCCTGTTGCCGATGGCGGTCGCCGGTCTCGTCGGCACCTTCTGCGTCGTCTCGGTCAACGCCTGGATGAACGCACCCGCGGGCTTCCGCATCGAGAACGGCGAGGTCGTCGACATCAACCCGTGGCGGGCGATGTTCAACGACCTGGCGTTCCTGCAGTTCCTGCACATGTGGGTGGCGGCGTTCATGGTCGTGGGCCTGCTGACCTCGGGGGTCTACGCCGCAGGCATGCTGCGCGGCCGTCGGGACGCCCACCACCGCCAGGGCTTCACCATCCCCTTCATCTTCGGCACCGTGGCCACCGCGCTCCAGCCCGTCGTCGGCCACTTCCTGGGCGGCGGCCTGGTCGACCGGCAGCCGGCCAAGCTGGCGGCGTTCGAGCTGGCCACCACCACCGAGGCGCCGGCGCCGCTGCGGCTGGGCGGGCTGCTGATCGACGGGGAGGTCCGCGGCTCGATCGACATCCCCTACCTGGGCTCCCTGATCGCCCGGAACTCCTTCGACGCACCGATCCCCGGGCTGGACACCGTGCCGGTGGAGGACCACCCGCCGGTCAACATCACCCACCTGTCCTTCCAGCTGATGGTCGGCATCGGCTTCCTGCTGCTGCTGGTGGTCCTCGTCTACTGGCTGGCCCGGTGGCGCGGACGCGACCTGCTCGACAACGCCTGGTTCCTGCGCACCTGCGTGGTGGCCGGGCCGCTCGCGGTCCTGGCGGTGGAAGCGGGCTGGACCGCGACCGAGGTCGGACGGCAGCCGTGGGTGGTCTACGGCGTGCTGCGCACCACCGACGCGGCGGACAGCAACGGGTGGCTGTGGTGGCTGCTGGCGGCGACGCTGCTGCTCTATGCCGCGATGACGGTGGCCGCGACCGTGGTCATCCGCTCGATGACCGCCCGGTGGCGCAGCGGCTCCCTCGACCTGCCCAGCCCCTACGGTCCGCAGCTCCGGATGCAGGACAGCGAGAGGGAGCGGCAGTGAGCCTGGCGCTCGTGGTCGCCGCCGCGCTCTTCGTGGGCGTGGTGGCGTACGGCGTGCTGGGCGGCGCCGACTTCGGCTCCGGGTCCTACGACCTGACCGCCGGCGGGGACGTCGACGGGGCGGAGCTGCGGACCCTGATCGACCACAGCATCGGCCCGGTCTGGGAGGCCAACCACGTCTGGCTGATCTACGTGCTCGTGGTGTGGTGGACCGGCTTCCCCGAGTCGTTCGCGTCGGCGATGTCGACGCTGATCTTCCCCATGCTCTTCGCCCTGCTGGGGATCGTGCTGCGTGGTTCCAGCTTCGCCTTCCGCAAGTACTCCGCGACCCTGGGCCAGGCCAGGCTCTTCGGGGTCGTCTTCGCCGCCTCGTCGGTGATCACCCCGTTCTTCCTCGGCGCCGTGGCCGGCGCCATCGCCTCGGGGCGGGTCCCGGCGGAGGGACGCGGCGACCTCTGGTCGTCGTGGCTGACCCCGACCTCGTTCTTCGGCGGGGTGATCGCGGTGCTCACCTGCTCGTTCCTCGCGGGCGTCTTCCTCACCGCCGACGCACAACGGTCGGGGCTCGCCGAGCTGGCCCTGCGGCTGCGCCGCCGGACGATCATCGCGGGCGTCGTCACCGGCGCCGTGGTCTTCGCCGCGCTGGTGCCGCTCTCCCGGGACGCCCCGACCCTCACGGACGGGCTGACCGGCCGCGCCGCCCCGCTGATGGTGGTCTCCGCCCTCTCCGGGATCGCGACGCTGTGGCTGCTCTTCCGGCGTGAGTACGTCGTCGCCCGGGTGACGGCCGTCAGCGCGGTGGCCGCGGTGCTCTTCGGCTGGGGGTTCGGGCAGTACCCGTGGCTGCTGGTCGACGAGGTCACCATCAAGGACGCCGCCGGGGCCGACGCCACCCTGGTGGGCTTGATCATCGTGGTGGGCCTCGCCGTGGTGGTCGTGGGCCCGGCGCTCTACTACCTGTTCCGGCTGACCCAGTCCGAGGAGTGGAGCCAGCCGGAACAGGAGTAGAGCGTCGGGTCAGCGCACGCGCAGGCGCACCGCCCTCGCGCGGTCCCGGGTCACGGTCTCGGATCCCCGGTAGCTGGCGACCACCCGCCAGGTGCCTCGGGCCAGACGGGGCAGCCGCACCGTGGTGCGCCCGTCGACCAGCCGGGCCGTCACCCGCCGCGTACGCCCCTGCGACCGGAGCACGACCCGCACGTCGCCGGTGACCTGCGCGTCGGCCCGCACCCGGACCCGGAGCGGGGCACGTGCCCCCACCCGGACCACCTTCTTGGGCAGCACCGCCTTGACCTTCCCCTTCGCCTTCCCCGTCGGCTTACCCTCGCCCGGCACCGGGGCGGCCGGGCCCTGCGGCTCGGTGACCGTGACGGTGACGGGTCCCGACACCGAGGCCGCGACGAGCTCGTCGTCGGTGGGCACGAACCGCGCCCGCACCTCGTAGATCCCCGCCGCGAGCTCGGGTGCCAGCCGCAACGCGGCAGCCCCGTCGGTCAGCGGCGCGGTGCCCAGCACCGTCGTCCCTGCCGAGAACTCCACCGTCCCGGAGAGCCCGGCCGTGCTGCGCACCTCGGCGGTGAGCAGCGCCCGGTCCTGGTCCTCGGCCCCGACGACCTGGCGGGTGCGGGTGGAGGTGAGGGAGACGGCGGACGCGGCGGCCGGCGCCTGGTCCAGGGAGACCGTGACCGGGACCGAGGTCGCCCTCCGGCCGGTCGGGTCCGTGACCACGGCGTACCACCGGTCCCCGGCAGTCACCGCGTCCAGCACCACCGGCACCTCGGTGCCGGCTGCGACGGTGGTGGAGGAGACCTGGGTCGAGGCCGCGGTGACGGCCCAGTCGGTCGCCCGGAGCTCCTTGGTGACCAGCAGGTCGACCTTGGCGACGAACTCGTCGTCCTCGGGGCCGTAGCGGTAGGGGTCTCGCATGCCGGGCTCGTCGTACCGGAACGCCTCGAAGGAGTCCAGGTGCGGCGAGTAGGCGTTGACCCCCATCAGCTCGGCGTCCACGTCGAAGGCGAGCAGGCGCTGGAAGCCGGTGTCGCGGTCACGGGTGTCGGAGCGCGGCTGGGGCTGCGTCGAGCGGTAGCCCTGGTAGTCGGCCAGCATCTGCACCACGGTCCGCCCGGTCTCCCCCACGTTGCGGACCGCCACCGTGTCCGCGGCGATCTCGATCGCGTCGGACTGCTCGCCGGTCACCGGGTCGCCGTACTTGGTGGCGACACCGTGGTAGTGACCGCCCAACACGAGGAAGATGTTGTCGCTGGGCGCCACCACCTGCGACCAGACCTTGTCGCCGCGCGCGGTGACCCGGTTGTCGAGGTCCTCGATCTTGCCCTGGGTGTCGAGGTAGCTGTGGGTGAGCAGCACGACGTTGTGCCGGGGGTAGGCGGCGGCGATCTCACGGGCCCAGTCCAGCTGCGCCCGGGTCGGTCGGTAGGGCAGGGAGAGCATCAGGTAGTCGATGCCGCCCTCGGTGACGAAGTCGTAGTGCGCCGAGTTGTCCCCCGGGCGCCAGGGGGCGCCGTACCAGTCGTGGTCGCGGAACATCTCGGGCCCGAAGTACCGGTTGTACTTCGTGTTGTCGCGGCCCCAGAAGTTGTCGTGGTTGCCCGGGAGCACGCCGTTGGGGACGCCGGCGTCGTTGAGCAGCTGGTGGATCCGCTGGGCGGCGGAGAACTCCTTGTCGGCGCGCACCGGGTCGGAGTTGGCACCGATCCAGTTCTCGATGATGTCGCCGGTGTTGGTGGAGTAGCCGATCCTGCGCGCCTCGGCGTTGGCGACCACCCAGGTGACCATCGTGCGGAAGACGTCGCGGAACCCCTCGGCGAGGAACTGGGTGTCGCTCATGTGGTTGAACGCCCAGTCGTAGTCGGCCGGGTCGGCGAACGCGCCGTCGGTCACACCGATCTCGTCGACCAGGCCCCCCGCGACCCGCGGGCCGTCGATCACCAGCACGTGAAGGGCACCGTCGACCAGGTGCTCCGCGCCGAGCTCGCCGACCAACGTGAGGTTGCCGTCGGCGTCTGCCTCGGTGTGGCCGAGCAGCTTCCAGGCAGACCCGTCCCAGGCCATCAGCTGGACGTCGTTGCGTGGCCGGGTGGTGGTGGAGAAGGTGAACTCGTAGCCGTCCGCCGGGACGGACTCCGCGGGCACCGCGAAGCGCAGGAACGGGTAGCCGTAGCCGTCAGCCCGCACCGCCAGGGACGCGGTGTCGCGGAGCCGGCGCTCGCCGGCGACGCTCAGCCGGGCCGGCACCCGACGGCTGGTCGCACCGCCCCAGACCTGCGCGGCGGTCAGGTCGAGCCCGGCCGGCGCGGCACGACGGACCGTCAGGTCCAGGTCCCCGCCGTCGGCGTCAGCGACCTGCACCGATGCCTGGTAGCTGCCGCCACGGACGCTCGCGCGGACCTGCGGGGTCCCCGGGGCGGTGGCGGTGTCCAGCGCGACCGCGTCGGTCTCCCCGGGCAGCGGCACCGTCGGGTCGACGTACTCCACGTCGGCCAGCTCGCCGGGGGTCCGGTCGGCGACGACGAAGTCCTCCTCGTTGTCGCCCGTGGTGCGGGCACGCTGGTAGGACTCGCCGAGATCCTGCTTGGCGTAGCCGCGGAGCTCGGAGCCGAGCACGCAGGGGCTGTAGGTGACGGTCTCGTAGACGCCCACGGCGTCGACCATCCGGCCTCGCGGGTCGCGGAGGTACATGCCGTGGGTGTCGTCGGCCAGCGCGGTGGCGTACGTCGCGTCCGCGACCGCACGCAGCGCGGGAGGCGCGTTGTCGTCGGCCGCCACGAAGACCTCACCCGGAGCCAGTGTCACGTCGCCCAGGTCGGCGACCTGGGTGCCCGCGTTGCCGCGGCCGGTGGCCTCGCAGCGGGTCAGCGACCAGCCGGAGAGGTTGACCGGCTGGTCGCCGTAGTTGGCGAGCTCGACGAACTCGTCGTCGGACCCGGCCGGGCCGGAACCGGCGATCTCGCTGAACCTCACGGGGCCGTGCCGGAAGGCCGAGCGGTCCACTTCAGTGAGCTGGTCCCGTGCCGAGGCGACCCCGGGCGTGCGGTCGGCGGCGAGGAGGAAGTCGCGGCTGTTGTCTCCGGTGTCGGAGACCCGGTGGTAGGCCTCGTCCTGGAGGCTGTTGGCGTCCAGGGTCTGGGGGGCGCCGACGCTGCAGATCGAGTTGCGGTTGGCGAAGGAGCCGAACCCGTCGACGATCGAGTCGTCGGGCAGGGTGACCAGGGCGCCGTAGTCGCGCCAGTGCATGCCGCTGGGGTAGGTGGCCTGGGCATCCGCGGCGTACCGACCGGCGTCGTGCGCAACGACGTAGGACGCGCCTGGTGCGATGGTGCCGGTCAGGCGGCCGTTCTGCAGGTAGGTGGTGCCGTTCTCCCCGCAGCGGTAGAGCTTCCACCCCGTCACGTCGACCGGGGCATCGGCGAAGTTGGTGAGCTCGACGTACTGGTCGGCGGTCGACCTGGAGCCCTCGTTGGCGACCTCGGAGATCCGGACGCCGGTGTCGACCCGCGGAGTGGGGGCCGCAGTGCCGGCGTTGGGCGCGTCGGGGGTGCGTGGCGCGACAACGAAGTCGCGTGTCACGTCGCCGGTGGTGGCGACGCGCTGGTGGCTCTGGCCCAGGCGGTGGTCGAGCGGACGGGCGAGTGCCTGGTCGGCCATCCCGCAGTCGGAGAGCACGGACGGGTGGTAGAAGCCGACGCGGTCGAGCACCGTGTTGTCGGGTGCCTCGACCAGCGCGCCGAAGCCGAACTCGTGAAGCGTGGCGCCGGTGGCGTCGTAGTCGTCGTCCCGCTTCACGGTGGCCTTGTTGGTGCTGGTGGCCGAGCCGACCGTGTAGGTCTCGCCCGGCTGCAGGACGGTGCCTGGCGGCACCACCTTCTGCGGACCGTAGAGGTCGCCGGTCTGACCGCAGCGCAGGATCCGGTAGCCGGAGATGTCGACCGCCTGGGCGCCGAAGTTCCCGATCTCGATGAAGTCGTCGGCACTGACCCGGTTGGCGTTCGAGCTGGCACCGGGACCGCCGTTGGCGATCTCGCTGATCAGCACCGAGCCGCCCGCGACGGGCTCGACGTTCGGGTACGACGTGGAGGCCGCCGCCGGCACCGTGCTCAGCAGTCCGCCGAGCACGCTGGTGGTGGCGACGACCGCGAGGGCCGTCGCTGTTCGCTTCTTCTGCATCACGAGGGGGAACCCTTTCGACTCCGGTCGCACGGGCGCGCGGCCGCGTCGATCGTGGGCGCCGCCGGGGAACCGATCGGGGCGGCGGAGTGACGGCGAGCACTCCGTCAGGTGAACGCTCGGGACTCCGCGCTGCGCGCTCTGTCCACAGGCTCGGCCTCTCCGGCCGACGCGCGTGGCCGGGACTCGACAGGATCATCCCCGTGCCGGCCGCCGGGCCGGCCACGGGGAGGAAGCATGGAGATCAAGCTCCAGCACGAGGTCGTGGCGACGGCGACCCAGACCCTCGACGCCCGCGCCGCCGAGATGGCGTCACGCAGGGCGCAGATCGAGGCGTCGGTCGCGTCGCTGCTCGGCGGGTGGCGTGGTGACGCCGCCGACCGGTTCGCCGCGCACTGGGAGGAGTGGCGGACCAGCGCCGACCTGGTGCTGGGCCACCTGGACGACGACATCTCGGCGGTGCGCCACGCCGGGACGCAGATTGCCGTCGCCGACGCGGACACCAGCCGGTCGCAGGCCCGGCTGCTGAGGAGGCTCGGATGAGCGCCTATCGGGTCGACCTGGAGGAGCTGCGCCTCGCGATCGCCGAGATGGGTGCCTTCCACGCGGAGCTCGCCGACCTGGCCGCGGAGGTGGGCCGGGTCACGGGACGGCTGCACGCCGGGTGGGCCGGGGTGGCGCGGGACGCGCACGCCGGTTCGCACGCCCGGTGGCAGGCGGAGCTGGCCGACATGCGAGCTGCTCTGGCGGGCATCCGGGCCTTGGGGGCGGGGGTGCAGGCCAACTACGAGGGGGCGGTCGAGGCCAACCTCACGATGTGGCAGCAGGTGCGGTGAGCGACGGCTCGGCGTCGTAGTGCACCGCGAACCGCGAGAGGTAGAGGTCGACTCCGGGCGGAGCCGAGAGCATGATGGCGGCCTCTTGCTGATCGAGCCGGCGACTCCCGTCCTCGTCGACCAGGACGCAGGCGCCGTACGGCGTCTGCCACAGGACCCTGCCGGGTCCACAGTTGCGGTAGCGGAACCCGCCGTGTGTCTTCCAGCGGTGGTGGGTGCGACGCAGCGGGCTCGAGTTGTGGGGACCGGTCTGCCCCGGGGGTCCGTTCCGCTGGTAGGCGGTGACGTGGTCGAAGTCCACCCGGTCACGCGTGGCCGTCCGGGGAGAGAAGGGGAAGGCGTCTCCGCCGCTGAGCAGCCAGGCGACGTCCTTGGTGCTCTCCGGGTGCTCGTACTGGTCGACGCGGGGGCGGATCCGGGGGTCGAGGACCGGAGTCAGACGGACGTCCGCATGCCCGAGGACCTCGCGCAGTGCCTGCACGAGAGCCGGGCCCATGCCCTCGACGCGCGCCAAGCCCGCCTGCAGGTCGAGTGAGGCCGCAGTGACGTGGACGAAGACCTGTCCGCGGCCGCGCAGGGAGGCGAGCTGTCGGGTGGACATGGCGGCGAGTCGTTCGGCCGTGCGCACCAGGTGCTCAGGCGCCCAGGCCGGCGCGGACTGCTCGTCGTCCTCGTCGGGCTCGTGGTGGTCGAGCAGGAGCTTCAACAGGTCGGCCGGACGAGCGAGCCAGCCAAAAGCCTCGGCGCGGAGCTCGTCCCGGTTACGGTCTTCCCCCAGCTCGGCGCTGAGGACATCGGCCACCCGATCGACCAGGGCGTCGATCCACGCGGCGTCGCCCGCAGCCACCCGGGCGATGACGTGGCGGAACCCGAACTCGTCGATCTTGCCGAGCGTCACGTAGCGGCGGTGCCGCTCGATCTCGCGGCGCATCGCGTAGGCCTCCGGATCGGCCTCGATCACCTTGGCGCGGGCGATCTCCAGCACTGTCGAGGGGGCGTGCCCGGCGATGGCGCGAGAGACGGCGGCGTCCACGATGTCGACGGTCTCGAGCGGCAGATCACGAGAGAGCACGGCGACCTTCCGCGCCACCCACGGCTCGCACTGCGCGGCCGCGACCACCCGCCACGTCCTCGGCAGCCGGTGCTGCAGGTCGAGGGTGTCCGCGAGGAGGGCCCGGGTCGTCGCCACATGGGTGTCCCGCGCCACCGCTAGCTCGGGCAGCGCGAACTCCCGCACCTTCGGGGTGCCGTCGCCTCCGCACCGCACCAGAGGATCCCGCTCGTCCGTGGCGTGTCCCTGGAGCGCGGCCCACTGCGACGCAAGCTCCATCTCGGCGACCTCGGCGGAACGGCGCTCCCCCACGGCGGTGGACGCGGCGGCGAGCAGCGCCGTCGCAGAGAGCTCGTCCACCACCGTCGTCATGCACCGATTCTATCGAACACATGTTCGAACCTCAAGGGGTCGGCCGGGCTCGTCCACGACCCCGCCGGCCCTGTGGATAACGGCGACGGGGAGCCGTTCGACTTCGCCATGCTCCTGGCCATGGAACTCTTCACCAGCGCCACCCGCCCGCCCCGCACCGCCTCGTCGTTCCCCGACGAGCACGCCGCCGAGACCTTCGTCGGCGAGGTCATCAACTGCCACGCGCCCGAGGTCTTCGACTGGCTCGACTCCGGTCGTCCGTGGCTGATGGTCGAGGACCGGTTCGACGTGCCGACCGGCCGAATGGGCAGCGCCCGCGGGGTCGTCGAGGTCACGGGCGTCCGCGTCGTCCTGGCTCGCGACGCGCGGATGCCCGACGGCTTCCGGGTCCACACCGCCTATCCGCAGGCGGGCCTGGAGCCTCGCACCGACCTCCCGACCCTGCGGCACCTCACGGGCGTCTACTTCCACCAGGACTGGGACCACGACTTCGGGACCTACCCCGTCGCCCTGGCGACGTTCCTGCGCGACTCCCCCGGGTTCGCCCGCCCCCTGCTCGAGGAGCTCGACCGGGTGCGGCCGCTCACCGAGGGCGAGCTCGACCGGCTGTTCGAGGAGCTCGGCTGCCAGTTCACCCTGGGTGCCGGGGAGACCTGGCACGGCTGGGTCGAGGACCTCGCCCGGCGGGTGGAGCACGCCACTTCGCAGTCCACCCCATGAGGATCGCGTTCCTCGGCGAGGGGTACTCCACCGCCGCCGAGGAGCTCGCCACCGCCAACGGGGTCCTCGCCGTCGCCTCCGGGATCCTGGCGCAGCGGCTGGGTGGCTGCGGTGGCATGGCCGGGGACGACGCGACCAGCCACGACTTCGCGCAGGCGTACGACCAGGCTGCGCCCCAGGCGCTCGCCACCCTGGCCGACCTGACCGACGCCGTCGGGAGCCTGGCCCTCCTGCTGGCCGCCTCCGAGACCAACCACGCGGCCGCTGAGGAGGCCAGCGCGGGCCGATCCGCCGTGCCGCGGAGAGCCGCGCCGCCGCTGAGCAGCTTCACCCCCGGCCCGCTGCCGAGCGCGGCCGGCGGCACGCCCGCTCCCCCGGGCGACGTGAAGGGCTGGATCGTCGACCGGGTCGAGGGCTTCGTATGGCCCTCCGCGGACGTGGACGCTCTGCGAGAGGCAGCCTCGGCCTGGCGGTACGCCGCAGGCATCGCGGCGGACCTCCCGGACCACTGCCGCGCCGCCGCGGACCGGCTGGAGCAGGAGGTCTCCCCCGAGGTGCCGCTCGCCCTGGACGCCCTGGCGGAGATCCGGGGTCTGGTCGCCGACGTGCAGGCCGATCTCGCCGCGCTGGCGCAGTCGTGCGACGAGTACGCCGACCGGGTTGAGGCGGCGCACCAGGCGATGCACGCCGTGCTCGACGAGATCATCGCCATGCTGGTGGAGGGCGCGGTGGTCTCCGGGCTGCTCGCCCTGCTCAGCGGCGGGGTCGCCGCCCTCGGCGGGGCCGGGGTGGTCTCGGCCAAGATCGCCGCCAAGGCACCGAAGCTGCACGCCATCGTGCTGGCGCTCGCCGCGAGCGCGGGCACCTCCGCCGGGAGCGTGCGAGCCGCGGGTCAGGGTCTGGCCCACTCGCAGGACCGACTCTCGAAGTTCGTGCGCGTCCGGGCTCGGCTCCGGGACGAGCGGGGGTCGATGGGCGCGGGCGGGGCAGTCGGGCGATGGCGGTTCCCGTCGTTGCAGCAGCCGGGCTGGCTCAGGGGTCATGAGAGCGGCAGAAAAGGACACACCCTCCAAAAGCACGTGGGCAAGTCCGACGAGTACCTGATGGAGAGACACTCCAAATCCAACATTCCGTACTCGTCCACGTATCACGACCAGGAGACCGCCGAGCAGGTCATCGCCGAAGGGATCGAGAGCCACGCAGAGGCTGTACGACGCTGGCTGGCGGATCCGAACCACAAGGCCGGACTTGAGCTGGATTACCCCACGACCCGGGACGTCGGCCGCTGCCTGGACCGCCATGGCAACGTCCACGAGCCGTCACAGGTCCGGATCGTCCTATTGAAGGATCCCGATATGCCTGAACGTTTCCGACTCCTGACATCCTTTCCCAATCCATGAGCACGGGCAGGGGGTGACCAAATGACTGACATGAGTGAGCGGTATCCCGCCTTGCGGCACTTGGTCGCGGCCTACTTTCACGAGGACTGGGACCACATGTACGACGACAACGTCTGGCTGGTCCTGGACGACTACCTGCGCAACTCCGCAGACCTGCCCCGCCGGCTCCCGCGGGAGATCGACCGGCTCCTCGCCAGGTTCGACGACGAAGAACTGACGACCTACCTCTACGACGAGCATTGCTGCTACACCGGCTCGGACTTCCCCGGCGGCCATCGGGAGTGGCTCACCGAGGTGGCCCGCCGCGCGCGCCTCGGACCCGACGACTCACTACTTCCGCCCCCGTTCACCGATTGGCGCAGGGGGCGATACTCCATGTCCTTCACCGACGACGAGACAGGCGAGCAGGTGACCGGTGCCGTCATCGACGCGCACCGGAACGAGATCGAGCGCTGGCTGGAGACCCCACAGGAACGACTCGTCATCGAAGGCACCTTCCCCAAGACGGTCGGCACCGTCGGCAACTACGCCATGGGGATGACCGAGCAGCACGTGGTCCGGGTGATCCTGGCTCAGGACTCGGACCAGCCCGGGCAGTTCCGGGTTGTGAACTCATTCCCGGAGTTCCCCCGACGCGGGCGCACGGATCTGCCCGGCCTCCGGCACCTCGGCGACGCGTACTTCCATCGGAGGTGGGACATGGAGCACGACTACAAGGGACTCATTAGCGCCTTCGCCACCGGATCCGGCCCCTATGCCGACGCCCTCCTCGAAGAGATCGAGCGGCTCCGCCCCCTCTCCGAGGAGGAGCTCGAGGCCCTGCTCGACGAGTTCGGCTTTCAGTTCAGCCTCGTCCGCGACGAGACCTGGCACGCCTGGCTGGACGACCTCGCCGCCCGCATCCACGAAGCGCGCTCGGACCTCGGTCAGGGAAACAACGGCGGCTCATAAAGCTGGTCGCCGGCGCGGCGCACGACCGCACCGACGCGGAAGTGGCCCGTCACCTTGCGGATGTCCTCCAAGACCTCCGCCACCAGCTCCTCCCGGAGCGCCGGCGGCACTGCCGGCCCGAGCCACCCCTGGTCGGTCAGGCTCGTGGTCACGGCGAGGCGCAGGTCCGCGTCATTGAAGTCTCGCTCCACGATCTCGCCCGTCGTCGTGGCCTTGTGGCTCGTGAGCCCACCAAACCCGCGACTGCAGCCGCACCCGTGCTCGGGGTACAACCGGTCGTCGTCGCACATCATGGGGAGCCACAGCAGCTCCCCGGGCACACACCAGGCGTAGTCCTCCTCGACCGTCCCTTGAGTTCTCTCGGTCGCCACCAGCAGCTTCATGTCCCTACCTCCTGGCGAGGAACCTAGGGGCGCCCACCGACAAGGGACGGCCCTCGGGCGAGCGTCCCTTCACGCGGAGGTATTGACCACTGACTCCTCCGCCTAGACAGTGGAGGAATGGCCGTGACGAGCTTCCAAGACCTCCCGCTCACCGGCCGTGACCGCGCCTGGGACGGCGGTGCCGCGGAGAAGCGGGTCCGGAAGTGGGCGGGCGCCGAGGACGAGCCGAACGAGAAGTACCGCGACACTCACCTCTGGTACGACGCGGAGAAGAAGGAGAACTTCACCGCCTACAAGCTGCTGATCGCCGACGTGATCGACGGCAAGCTCGTCGCCGTCCCCCGCGGGGTGATGGCCGCCGGCAACGTGATGGCGGGCAGCCGGGGTGGGGTCGACCTGCCCGAGCGAGACATCGACCGGGTGAAGAGTCACCTCGCGAAGTACTACGCCAAGATGGGCGACGAGGCTCCCTGGGAGCAGGAGTGACCGGCTAGAGCCAGGCCGGATCCAGGTCCAGCGTCGTCCGGTCGCCGGCGGCCAGCAGATCGAGCATCGGACCGACCTTCGGCAGCTCGCGGCCGAAGAAGTAGGCCGTGGCGGCGCGCTTGCCGTCGTAGAAGGCACCCTCGCGGCCCTCGGCGACCAGGAGCTGCTCCAGCCAGAGCCAGGCGACGACGACGTGCCCGGTCGCCTCCAGGTAGGCGGTGGCGTCGGCCAGGATCTCGGCGGGCGTTCCGCGGCCGGCGACCTGACCGGTCACCTCGAGCAGGCGGTCGAGCACGTCGCCCAGCTGGTGGGCGTAGGACTGCGCAGACGGCTGAGCCCGGCTGATCGTCGCCCGGATGCGGTCCGCCAGCAGTCCGAGGCCGGCGCCCCCGTCGAGCAGCACCTTGCGGCCCAGCAGGTCCTGGGCCTGGATGCCGTGGGTGCCCTCGTGGATCGGGTTGAGCCGGTTGTCGCGGTAGTGCTGCTCCACGTCGAAGTCGCGGGTGTATCCGGCACCGCCGAGCACCTGGATCGCCAGGTCGTTGGCGGTCAGGCACCACTGCGACGGCCAGCTCTTCGCGATCGGGGTGAGTACGCCGAGCAGCTTCTCGGCAGCGCGCGCCTCCTCGGCGTCGTCGAGCGAGGCGATGTCGTCGACCAGTCGGGCGCAGTAGAGGTTGAGCGCCAGCGCCCCCTCGACGTACGACTTCTGCGCCAGCAGCATCCGCCGCACGTCGGGGTGGTCGACCAGCGGCACCTGCGCGGTGTCGGGCGAGGCGCCGGCGGGTCGGCCCTGCAGCCGGTCCCGTGCGTACGCCAGCGACTTGAGGTAACCGGTGTAGCCGAGTGCGGTGGCGCCCAGCCCGACGCCGATCCGTGCCTCGTTCATCATCGTGAACATGGCCGGCAGCCCGCGGTTGAGCTCGCCCACGAGGTAGCCGACCGTCCCGGGGCGACCGCCCGGCGTGTAGGCGCCGTCGCCGAGCACCGGGGCGGTGTTGACGGTGCCGCGGAAGCCCATCTTGTGGTTGATCCCGGCGAGCACCACGTCGTTGCGCTCGCCGATCGAGCCGTCCTCGGCGACCAGGTGCTTGGGCACCAGGAAGAGCGAGACGCCCTTGGTGCCGGCCGGGGCGCCGGGGGTGCGGGCCAGCACCAGGTGGACGATGTTCTCGCCCATCTCGTGGTCCCCGCCGGAGATCCACATCTTGCGGCCGAAGAGCCGGTAGCTGCCGTCGTCCTGGGGCTCGGCCCGGGTGGTGATGTCGGCGAGGTTGGAGCCGGCGTGCGGCTCGGAGAGCGCCATCGTGCCGAAGAAGCGGCCCTCGATCATCGGCTGCACGTAGCGCTCGACCTGCTCGGGGGTGCCGTGCACGGTGAGCAGGTTGGCGTTGGCCATGGTGAGCAGGGCGTAGCCGGTGGTGCCGACGTTGGCGGCGTGGAACCACGCCATCGCGGCGTTGAAGACCGAGGTGGGCAGCTGGAGCCCGCCGACGGACTCCGACAGCGGCGCGGCCAGGAAGCCGGCGTCGGCGAAGGCGCGGAGCGCGGGCTCCACCTCGGGGACCAGCTCGACCTTCTCCCCGTCGAAGCGGGGCTCCTCCAGGTCGGCCTTGCGGTTGTGCGGGGCGAACGACTCGGTGGCGATCTGCTCAGCCAGCCGGAGCAGGTCCTCGACGGTGTCGCGCGAGTGCTCGGCGTACCGCGGCCGCTTGACGAGACCCTCCGTGTCGAGCCAGTCGAACAGCAGGAACTCGAGGTCGGCCCGGGACATGATCTCGCTCATCGCCGCAGGCTACCCGGATGCACCGTGGCTGGCCCTTGCCTACTGGCGAGTACTCACCGAGGGTGAGCGGACCTTTCTAATTCTCGGGAAAGAAGGAACTTTCGTGACCCCACGTCGTCTTCCGGCGCTCACCCTCGCCGGGGCACTCGCCCTCAGCCTCACCGGACTCGCCGTCGGCTCCCCCGCCACCGCCAAGCCGGTCAACTCCCACTGCGGCACCGAAGCCGGCGGCAACTCCGCCGGCTTCGTCAACCACTCCCAGCTCACCTCCGCGCTCGACAAGATCGAGCGCACCAGCAAGGGCAACGTCGAGGTCGAGGTGATCGGCCGGAGCAACGAGGGCCGAGAGATCTACTCCGCCCGGGTCGGCACCGGCGACACCGTGATGCTGGTGCAGTCCCAGATCCACGGCAACGAGAACCACGGCACCGAGGCGCTGCTCCACATGCTGCAGCAGCTGGGCGGCAACAGCCCGGCGGCGAAGGCGACCCGCGAGGGCATCACGATCATCGCGATCCCTCGCCTCAACGTCGACGGCGGAGAGCACCAGCACCGGCAGAACGACCAGAGCTGGGAGCAGACTGTCGCGCGGTTCCCGCAGCTGGCCGGCTCGGCCCCCTCGTGGAACTACAACGCGAACGTGCCCGGCTTCGACACCAACCGCGACTTCAACCCCGACCTGGACTACGTGCCCCAGGCCGAGGACCTCCCCGGGGACAGCGGCTCCGTGGGCTGGTACCTGACGCCGGAGGCGCAGACCGTCCGCGAGGTCTACCGCGACCTGGAGCAGGAGTTCGGCACGGTCGACTACTTCGTCGACCTGCACAACCAGGGCCCGTGCTACCTCGTCGAGGGCACCAACCGTCTCTCCACGCTCTCCATCTCAGGGCGCTTCATCGCCGACCCGGCCGAGCACGGCACCTGGCCCGAGTTCGACTACGACGCCTCACGCCGGGCGAACGTCGCGATCTACGACGCTCTCAAGGACCGGGCCGGCAACGGGTCGGGCTTCGGTGACGTCACCCTCTACCCGCAGGACACCGACCTGCCCGGCACCGCGCTGGGCTCCTTCGCCCTGCGCGGCAGCGCCACCGTGCTCTTCGAGACCAGCTCGCAGACGCAGTCGACCGGGCTGAAGGGCAACGGGATGCTGACCAAGCAGGTCGAGATCGGGCTCCAGGGGCTGATCGACTCGATCGTCGACGGGTCGGTGGACTCGCTGAACCCGGACGTCTACGAGGCTATCCCCAACCGGATGCCGGTGCCGCGCAGCTGACCCACTGCGCGCTGCTCATCGCCCTCGCCCGGCTCGACCGGGCGGGGGCGGTGTCGCGTCAAGAGCGCACGTGCATGCGCTCCCCCTGCGGACCGAAGATCGCCAGCGCCTCCGCGGGGCTCGGCCCGGGGTTCCCGATCCAGTGCGGGGTGCGGGTGTCGAACTCGGCGACCTCGCCCGCCTCGAGCACCAGGTCGCGAGTACCGAGCACGAGGCGGACCCGGCCGCTGAGCACGTAGATCCACTCGTACCCCTCGTGCGTCTGGAGCTCGGCCCGGGGCTGGTCGTCGACGGGGAGGATCAGCTTGAACGACTGCAAGCCTCCGGGCCGCTTGGTCAGGGAGATGAAGGTGCGACCGTGCCTGGTCACCGGCTTGGAGCGGACGCGCGGGTCACCGGTCTCCGGGGCGTCGACGAGCTCGTCGAGGGCGACCCGGTGGGCACGGGCCAGCGGCAGGAGGAGCTCGAGGGTCGGCTTGCGCTGCCCGGACTCCAGCCGCGACAGGGTGCTCACCGAGATCCCGGTCTCCTCGGCGAGGTCGCCGAGCGTCGCCTCGCGCTCGAGCCGCAGCTGCCGCAGTCGCGGGCCCACTCCTCGGAGGACGTCCTGGTCGGTGACGGGGTCGGCCATGGGCCCACCTTGCCAGATCAGCAAAGATGTTTGTCAACGTGCCGGGTCGGGGTGATGCTGGAGGCATGAGTGAGAAGTCGAGCTATGACGTGGTGGTCGTCGGTGGCGGAGCCGCCGGCCTGAGTGGCGCGCTGGCGCTGGGGCGTTCGCGACGCCGGGTGCTGGTGATCGACGCCGGGGAGCCGCGCAACGCGCCGTCGGCGCACGCCCACAACTACCTGGGCCGCGAGGGGGTCGCCCCGCTCGAGCTGCTGGAGAGCGGCCGGGCCGAGGTGGCGGAGTACGGCGTGGAGGTCGTCACCGACCGGGTGACGGGGGTCACCGGGTCCGCCGACGGGTTCGTGGTGACGACCGCGGGCGGGCGCGAGGTCACGGGCAGGCGGGTGCTGGTGACCGGCGGCGTGGTCGACGAGCTGCCCGAGGTCCCGGGCCTCGCCGAGCGGTGGGGCATCGACGTGCTCCACTGCCCCTACTGCCATGGGTGGGAGGTACGCGACCAGGCGATCGCGGTGCTCGCCACCAGCCCGGTGGCCGCCCACCACGGACTGCTCTTCCGGCAGCTCTCCGAGGACGTCGTCATGGTGGTGGTCGACGGCGTGGAGCTGCCCGACGCCGACGTCGAGAAGCTCGAGGCGATCGGCGTACGCCTCCTGGAGGGCACCCCGCGCGAAGTCGTGGTCGAGGGCGACCGGCTGGTCGGGCTCCGCCTGGCCGACGGCTCGCTGCTGGAGCGGGACGCCGTCGTGGTGGCCTCCAAGCCGCAGGTCCGCGCCGACTTCCTGGCGCCCCTGGGGCTGGCGCCCGAGCCCTTCGAGATGGGCGGCACCACGATGGGCTCGGTGCTCACGGTCGACGCCCTCGGTGCGACCGGCGTGCCCGGCGTGTACGCCGCCGGGAACGCCACCGACCTCAGCATGACCCTGATGGCCTCGGCCGCCCACGGCATCCGGGTCGGCGCCTTCGTCAACGCGGAGCTGGCGGCCGCCGATGCCGCCCAGGCCGTCGCGGAGGCGCGGGCCCACCGGTTCGAGCAGCCGGCGTGGGAGGAGCGCTACTCCGGGGAGCGGGTGTGGAGCGGGCGGGTCAACCCGCAGCTCGCCGCGGAGGCCGCGTCGCTGACGCCGGGCCGGGCGCTCGACGTGGGCTGCGGCGAGGGGGCCGACGCGATCTGGCTGGCCCAGCAGGGCTGGGCGGTCACCGCGCTCGACTTCGCCGAGGCGGCGCTGGCGAAGACCAGCGAGCACGCGGGCGACGCGGGCGTCGGTGAGCGGGTCGAGACGCGTCGGGCGGACGTGCGGACGTGGGAGCCCGGCGAGGAGCGCTGGGACCTGGTCAGCTCGCAGTTCATGCACCTGCCCGACGGCGGCATGGTGGAGGTGACCGGGAGGCTCGCGTCGGCGGTCGCGCCCGGCGGCACCCTGCTCGTCGTCGGCCACCACCCGCACGACCACGCGACCGGGGTGCGGCACGGGCACCGCTCGTTCCTCTTCACCCCGGAGTCGCTGCTCCCCGCCCTCGCCGACGGCGAGTGGGAGGTCGAGGTGTGCGAGGCGCGCGACCGCACCCAAGCGCACCCACAGACAGGTGAGGAGATGAAGGTGCGGGACTCGGTGCTGCGGGCGCGGCGACTCTAGAGCCGGTCGCCGTAGCCGAACTCCTGACGCAGCCCGGAGTCGACGCCGTTCGCCTCCAGCACCTCCGCGGACCGCTCGACCACCCGCCGTGTCGGCAGCACGTGGAGGCACATCAGCGTCAGGCCGATGACCGCGCCGAGCAGGTAGAGCAGGAACGAGGAGTCGAGGAAGGCGAGCACGATCCCGAGCAGCACCGGCGCCTCCGCCAGCGCGAACCGCAGGATCATGCCGGTCTGGTAGCGCCCCTGCGCCGCCTTGCGGGCCTCGCCGGCCTCGGTGCCGGGGGCCAGGGGCGGCAGGTTGTAGCCCATCGCCGGGATGAGCGCGAAGAGGGCGACCCCCGCGACGACGAGGACCCCGGCGAAGATCGGGTCCGGGGTGCCGGTGAGCCAGCCGTCGGCCGACTCCGCGTCGTTGCTCCCGACGAAGGCGAGCACCAGTCCGATCAGGACCGGGGCACCGACCAAGGCCCCGGTGAGGATGCGGACGGTCTGGGCGAAGCTGGTGGTGGCGGCAGGCTGGGACGACGACATGGGCGTCAGTCTGGCGTACGGCCGGCGCTCAGCGGAGCGCCACCTGGACGACGGCCGTCCTGATCACGTCGTACTGCTCGTCGGTCAGCTCACCGACGACGTGCGCGACCTCCACCTGGATGAGGCTCTCGGAGGGCCCGTCGAGCACCCCCTCCATCTTCATCTGGATGATCTCGAACCGGCTGAGTCGATCCCCGTCGGCATGCTGATCGTCGGGGACGGTCGACACCAGGCGCGCGATCCTGGGCGCCGCGTCCTCGACGTCCACCCGACCGTCGTTGATCTCCTGCAGCAACTGTGTCAGCTCACTCATGCTCCACCTCCCACTGGGCTAGACCGCCACACCCTGTGAAACGACGGGGATGCCAAAGGGCTACGCGGGGTCGGCGCCTAGCCTGGACGCGTGGCTGCCATCCCCCTCCTGCTCGACCTCCTCGCGGTGCTCGTCTTTTCGGCGCTCGGTCGCCGCTCCCACGACGGCGAGGACGGCCTGATCGCCGTCCTCGACATCGCGTGGCCCTTCGCGGTGGGTGCCGTCCTCGGCCACCTGCTGCTGATGCTCGTCCCGGCCCTGCGGGGCCGGCCCGCCGTCAGCGTGCTCGCCGGGGCCGTCATCTGGCCGGTCACCGTGGCGGTCGGGATGGCGCTGCGGCAGGCCACCGGGGACGGGACCGCATGGTCGTTCGTCCTGGTGGCCACCGGCGTGCTCGGTGCGGCGATGCTGGGGTGGCGCGCCATCGGGTCGCTGGTGGCTCGACGACGGGGTTGAGCGCGGCGCACGTTCCTCGTCGCCGGAACCCGGATACCGTGCAAGGTGATGGACGAGCCGCAAGCTCCCAATCGCTCGGTTGGCACTCTCGGGTTGACCTTCGTCGCAATCGGCGGCGTCGTCGGCTCCGGAGTGCTGTTCGCCCCGCTCTTCGCCGCGCAGCAGGCCGGTCCCGCCGCGATCCTCGCCTGGCCCATCGCGGGGATCATGCTGATCGCGGTGGCCCTGGTCTACGCCGAGGTCTCGGCCATGCTGCCGGTCGTCGGCGGCCTCGGGCTGCTGCCCACCTTCAGCCACGGCCAGGGGGTGGGGATCGCGATCGGCTGGGTGGCGTGGGTGGGCTACGTGACGGCGGCGCCGATCGAGACCCAGGCGATGCTCGAGTACGCCAGCAACGAGCCGGCGTTCGACTGGCTCTTCGTCGCCGGGGTATCCGCCAACGGGCAGAGCGCGCTCAGTGCGGGAGGGGTCGTGGCCGCAGCGCTCGTCCTCGCCGTCTTCACGGCGTTCAACGCGTTCGGGGTCGCACTCTTCGCCCGAATCAACACCCTGGTGACCTGGGTCAAGCTCCTCATCCCGCTCGTCATCGCCGTCGCGCTGCTGACCCGCTTCTCCACCGCCCCCATCCAGGAGAAGGGCTTCGCTCCGGAGGGCCTGACCGGCGTGCTCAGCGCGATCACCACCGGCGGGGTGGTCTTCGCGTTCCTCGGCTTCCGGCACGCGCTCGACCTCGCCGGGGAGGCACGGCGCCCGCAGCGGGCCATCCCGGTCGCGCTCGTGGGCGGCATCCTGATCTGCGTCGTCCTCTTCTCCGTGCTGCAGCTCGGCTTCGTCGGCGCGGTCGACCCCGCTGATCTCGACCGAGGGTGGGCGAGGCTCGACCAGGGCGGGGCCAACGGTCCGCTGGCAGCCATCCTCTCGGGGCTGGGCATGGCGCTCCTCGCCAAGCTGGTCGTGGCCGACGCCGTGCTCGGGCCGTTCGGTGCGGGACTGGTCTCCACCGCCTCCAGCGGACGGCTCACGGTGGCGGTCGCCGAGAACGGCCTCTTCCCGCGCGCCCTGGCTGTCTTCTCGCGCCACGGCGTCCCGCTGCGGGCGATGGTGCTCAACCTGGTGGTCGGGCTGGCCCTGCTGCTCGCCTTTCGCGACGGCTGGTCGGAGCTGCTCTCCTTCAACTCGGGGGCCATCGTGCTGTCGATGTGCCTGGGCCCGATCACGGTCGTCGTGCTGCGCCGGCGGGTCCCCGATCGGGCACGCCCGTTCCGGCTCCCCGCCCTGCCGCTGGTGGCGCGGTTCGCCTTCGTGGTGGTCGGCCTGATCGTCTACTGGACCGGCTGGGAGACGATGCTCAAGCTGACCATCCCGATCGGCGTCGGCGTGGTGGTGCTGGCCTGGCGCCTGCTTCGCGATCCGGAGCTGGCGCGCTCACTCTCGCTGCGCTCGCTCGTGTGGCTCGGCCCGTACTACGCCGGGCTGCTCCTGCTCACCTACGCCGGCAGGTTCGGCGGGGGCAGGGAGTGGCTCCCCAACGGCCTCGACATGGTCGCGGTCACGGTGTTCGCGCTGGTGATGTTCGAGTGGGGGGTGCGGGCGGCGCTGCCGGCGTCCGTCGTGGCCGCCGCAGTCGCGACGGTGCCGGAGGCCCGGGAGCCGGTGTAGGTCGGCTGCCCCGACGGCGTTCGCTCAGACGAACGCCACGGCCTGGACGAACGTGGCGACGGTCCCGCCGAGCAGGATCAGCGCCGCCATCTTTCCGCTCGCCGCGAGCCAGAAGTCGTCGGACCGTCTGCCCCGGGTCGACAGGAAGAGGCCGCCCATCCCGACCAGCAGCGCGAGGACCCCGACGACGATGGCGTTGTTGTAGGTGTCGAAGAAGGCCCCCAAGAACCAATTGTCCAGCTCGACCTCCGCGGCGCGCCTGCTCCTGGAGGGCTGCAGTGACATGAACGGGAAGGAGAGCACCAGCGAGACGACCCAGAACCAGGTGCGCGAGAGCATCGTGGGAACGAGCAGCCCCACCCCGCCCCAGGCGGGCAAGGCGAAGCCCACGGCCCATCCGACCAGGGCGGCCTCCTGGCTGCCGCCACCGAGGACGTCGATCAGCCGGCTGTAGCCGTCGGCGACCCTGCTCTCGAGCAGGTGGGCAAGCAGCACGACCGCCAGCACCGAGGCGCCGAGGCCGTACAAGCCCACCTCGAGGCGCCTCATCTGGTGGACCTCACCCGCGGAGTGTGGCAGACCCCAGGTCACGGTGCCGCTCGGCAGGCTCGTCGCGATCGCCGGGGTCTCCGTCTCGGGCAACTCCTCGCTCGCCCTCGGAGTGCTGTACGCCGAGGGGTCGCGGCGCTGCCGTAGGTTCCACTCCGGAACTAACGGAAGGTGTCCCCACGTGACCCTCGTCGAGACCGCTCAGCACCCTGCCTCCGTGTTCTGGCGCTACTGGACCGCCACCACCACCAGCCAGGTCGGTAGTGCCGTGACGTCGGTCGCGCTGCCGCTCGCCGCGGTCGTGCTGCTCGACGCGACCGCGCTGGAGGTCGGCATGCTGGTCGCAGCCGGCGACCTCGGTTGGCTGCTGCTCACCCTTCCCGCCGGGGCGCTGGCCACTCACCTGCCGCTGCGCGGGCTCCAGGCAGGGGTCGACTTCGTCCGCGCGGTCGCCCTGCTCGTGCCAGCGATGCTGTGGGCGCTGGACCTGCTCACCATGCCGGCGCTCTTCGGCGTCGCCCTGGTGGTCGGCTTCGCCAACGTCTTCGCCTTCGTGGCCAACACCACCTACATCCCCCACGTGGTCCCCAGGGAGCAGCTCAACTCCCGCAACTCACTCATGAGCGGGACCCAGGCTCTGACTCAGCTCGGCGGGCCTCCGGCCGCCGGCGTGATCGTGCAGCTGCTGGGCGCGCCGCTGGCCCTGCTCGTGGACGCGGTCAGCTATCTCGTCTCCGGCGTTCTGATGTGGACCCTCCCCCGCGCAGAGAGACCCCGTGTCGCACGCAGTTCGATGGTCCAGCAGATCCGTGAGGGCTGGCGCTACGTCGTCGGCCATCCGCTGATGCGACCGATGATGATCGACGCGACGGCCACCAACTTCGCCTCCGGCATGCTGCTCACGCTCACCCCGTTGTACCTCGTCCGGGAGCTGGGAGCATCCCCCACGGCGTACGGCATCGTGCTCGCGAGCGAGGGACTCGGCGCACTGGTCGGAGCATCCCTCGGGCCGCGGCTGGGGCGTCGGTTCGGCACCGGACGCCTGTTGCTGGCCTCGGCCGTGCTCTCCGTCCCGTCAGTGCTGCTGATGCCCTTGGGCGAAGGTGTCGTTGGCATGGTCGCGTTCTCGCTGGGCAACGCACTGTTCGCGTTCTTCACCGTGGTTCTCTCAGTCATCACCCGCACCTACCGCCAGCAGGAGAGCCCACCCGAGCTGCTGGCCAGAGCGATGGCCACCGTCCGCTTCGTCTCGTGGAGCGTCATCCCTATCGGGGCCTTCCTTGCCGGGGTGATCGCAGAGGGCACCAGCGCGCGGGGCGCGCTGTGGCTGATCGCCGTCGCGGTCGCCGTGTCGCCCGTCGTCCTCTTCGCCAGCCCCCTGCGGCACCAACGCGAAGTCCTGACCTGAGCGGCGCCGGTGCTGACTGCGGTTCTGCTCGGTCGGGCCTCACCGCCCCTGCCTCAGCACATGCGAACCGGCCGGCCCCCGGAATCGCAGCGCTGCGCTTTCGGCTCATCCACACCACAAGGCGGACGGCGCGCACTGCGCGTGGCTCTTCGGCTACGGTCGAACTCTTGACATCAAGATACCGGGAGCGTCGCATGAGTCAGCGCTACGAAGACCCTGCACAGACCACCGCCTTCAACTTCGGCCTTCACCACGTGCAGTTGGCATTGCCTCCCCACGGAGAGGAAGCCTGTCGTGAGTTCTACGTCGGAGTCCTCGGTCTCACTGAGGTTCAAAAGCCGCCGGTACTCGCCGCGCGTGGCGGGCTGTGGGTGCGGGCCGACCGACTGGAGATCCACCTCGGCGTGGAATCGGACTTCAAGCCGCAGAAGAAGGCCCACCCCGGCCTACTCGTATCCGACATCGGCGCACTGGCGCAGCGGCTCATCGACCACGAGTGGCCCTTGATGTGGGATGACAACTTCCCCGGCATGCGTCGCTTCTACACCGAGGACAACAACGGGAATCGGCTGGAGTTCTTGCAGCCGAAGTGACGCCCTCGCGCGCCACTACCCGCGTGGTTCGATCAGGGGCTCCTGTCACACCCGAATACGGATGCAGTTCGGCCCCGAGAGGATGGTTCCTCTCGGGGCCGAACATGCCGATACTGGGTGCGTCAGATCATGTGTCAGATCAGCTGCAGCCCGAGGTGCTCCCGCACCCTTCGCACACGTAGCACGAGCCGGCCGGACGCATCTTGGTCCCACACGTCATGCAGAGCGGGCTGTCGACCGCGGTCCCGGTGAGCTTCTCGAAGAGCTCGGCGGAGGTGTGCGCCTCACCCGTGGTGGGGCGAGCCGGCACCTCGCGGGCCTCGGCACCGTGGGTGTCCTTGGTCTCGACGTCCTCGAGGTCGAAGGACGCGGTGTCGGTCTTCAGGGACTCGGCCTCGCTGATCTCGAGCGGCTCGTAGGAGCCGGTCTCGAGGTGGCGCTGCCGCTCCTCGGCGGAGTAGATGCCGAGCATCGACCGCTCGTCGAAGGACATGTAGTCCAGCGCCAGGCGGCGGAAGATGTAGTCCATGATCGACTGCGCCATCCGGACGTCCGGGTCGTCGGTGAGACCGGCGGGCTCGAAGCGCAGGTTGGTGAACTTCGAGACGTAGGTCTCCAGCGGGACGCCGTACTGCAGGCCGATCGAGACCGCGATCGAGAAGGCGTCCATCACGCCGGCCAGGGTCGAGCCCTGCTTGCCGAGCTTGAGGAAGACCTCGCCGAGCTCGCCGTCGTCGTGGGCGCCGGAGGTCATGTAGCCCTCGGCGCCACCGACGGTGAACGACGTGGTCCGCGAGACCCGCGACTTCGGCAGGCGCTTGCGGGTGGGGGCGTAGACGACCTTCTCCACCACGGTCGGCTCGACCGGGGCGGCCACGGCCTTGTTGGAGTCCGTGCCCTTGTTCTCACCCTTGCCGCCCGACAGCGGCTGGCCGACCTTGCAGTTGTCGCGGTAGACCGCCGTGGCCTTGAGCCCCAGCTTCCACGACTGCAGGTAGATGTCGGAGATCTCCTCGACCGTGGCGTTCTCCGGCAGGTTGACCGTCTTGGAGATCGCGCCGGAGAGGAACGGCTGGCACGCCGCCATCATCCGCACGTGGCCCATCGGGGCCAGCGCGCGCGCACCCATCGCGGTGTCGTAGACCTCGTAGTGCTCCTGCTTGAGGCCCGGCGCGTCGATGACGTGGCCGTGCTCGGCGATGTAGGCGACGATCGCCTCGATCTGCTCGGGCTGGTAGCCCAGCTTCTTCAGCGACCGCGGCACGGTCTGGTTGACGATCTGCATCGAGCCGCCACCGACGAGCTTCTTGAACTTCACCAGCGAGAAGTCGGGCTCGATGCCGGTGGTGTCGCAGTCCATCATGAAGCCGATGGTGCCGGTGGGCGCGAGCACGGAGGCCTGCGCGTTGCGGAAGCCGTTCTTCTCGCCCAGCTTGATCACCTCGGCCCACGCGCTCGTGGCCAGCTTGAGCACCCGGCTGTCCTCGGTGTGCAGCACCCGCACCTGGTCGTTGGCCGACTGGTGCTTGCGCATGACCCGCTTGTGCGCCTCGGCGTTCCGGGCGTAGCCGGCGTACGGGCCCACCACGGAGGCGAGCTCGGCGGAGCGCTTGTAGGAGGTGCCGGTCATCAGGCTGGTGATCGCGGCAGCCATCGAGCGGCCACCCTCGGAGTCGTAGCCCAGGCCCATCGCCATCAGCAGCGCGCCGAGGTTGGCGTAGCCGATGCCGAGCTGGCGGTAGTCGACGGTGGTCTGACCGATCGACTCGGTCGGGAAGTCGGCGAAGCAGATCGAGATGTCCATCGCGGTGATGATGAACTCGACCGCCTTGGCGAAGAGCTCGGCGTCGAAGGTGTCGTCGTCCTTGAGGAACTTCAGCAGGTTGAGCGACGCCAGGTTGCACGAGGAGTTGTCGAGCGACATGTACTCCGAGCACGGGTTGGACGCGGTGATCCGGCCGGTCTCGGGGTTGGTGTGCCAGTCGTTGATGGTGTCGTCGTACTGCAGGCCCGGGTCGGCGCACTCCCAGGCGGCCTTGCTGATCTTGGCGAAGAGCTCACGGGCGTCGACGGTCTCGATGACCTCGCCGGTGTCGCGGGCCCGCAGGCCGAACTCCTTGCCGTCCTCGACCGCCCGCATGAACTCGTCGCTGACGCGCACCGAGTTGTTGGCGTTCTGGTACTGCACGGAGGTGATGTCCTTGCCGCCCAGGTCCATGTCGAACCCGGCGTCGCGCAGCGCGCGGATCTTGTCCTCCTCGCGCGCCTTGGTCTCGACGAACTCGACGATGTCGGGGTGGTCGACGTCGAGGACGACCATCTTGGCGGCCCGACGCGTGGCGCCGCCCGACTTGATGGTGCCCGCGGAGGCGTCGGCGCCGCGCATGAAGGAGACCGGGCCGGACGCCGTGCCGCCGCTGCTGAGCAGCTCCTTGGAGGAGCGGATGCGGGAGAGGTTGAGGCCGGCGCCGGAGCCGCCCTTGAAGATGAAGCCCTCTTCCTTGTACCAGTTGAGGATCGAGTCCATGGAGTCGTCGACGCTGAGGATGAAGCAGGCCGACACCTGCTGGGGGGAAGAGGTGCCGACGTTGAACCAGACCGGGGAGTTGAACGAGAAGAACTGGTTGACCAGCAGCCAGGTGAGCTCGTGCTCGAAGATCTCGGCGTCCGCAGGGGTCGCGAAGTAGCCGTGGTCCGTGCCGGCCTTGGTGTAGGTCTTCACCACGCGGTCGATGAGCTGCTTGAGGCTCCACTCCCGCGCGTCGGTGCCCACGGCGCCACGGAAGTACTTCGTGGTGACGATCGTGGAGGCGTTGACGCTCCAGAAGTCGGGGAACTCGACGCCGCGCTGCTCGAAGACGGCCTCGCCGGTCTTCCAGTTGGTCTGGACGACGTCGCGCCGCTCCCAGTTGATCGCGTCGTAGGGGTGGGTGCCGTCGGTGCTGAAGATGCGCTGCATCTTCAGTCCCCCCTTGTTCACCGTCTTCGTCATGGGTTCTCCTCAGTCCTGGCTTCGTTGCGTCGGTCTGTCATCTGGTCTTGCTCTGTGTTGAGCGCCCGGCACGCAGCTTCCCCACTACGTGCCGGGCGGATCGTGGGCTAGCCCGTCGGGACGGGCAGCGCTGCGCGCTCGGCGCGCAGCATGGCGATCTCCGCCTCGAAGTCCTCCGCGCTCTCGAAGGCGCGGTAGACGGAGGCGAAGCGCAGGTAGGCGACCTCGTCGAGCTCGCGGAGGGGGCTGAGGATGGCGAGGCCGACCTCGTGGGCCGGCACCTCGGCGACGCCCTCGCTGCGGAGGGTGTCCTCGACGGCCTGTCCGAGACAGGCCAGCTGGTCCTCGGTGACAGGCCGGCCCTTGCAGGCCTTGCGGACCCCGTGGATCGCCTTCTCCCGGGCGAACGGCTCGGTGGCGCCGGAGCGCTTGAGCACCAGCAGCTGCATCTGCTCGACGGTGCTGAACCGCTTGCCACAGCTCTGGCAGGTGCGGCGGCGGCGGATCTGGCCGCCGTCCTCGGAGACCCGGGAGTCGAGGACCCGCGTGTCGGTGTGCCGGCAGTGCGGACAGTGCATGGGGTCTCCTTCCGTTCCGGGTACGACGAGGAGCACCCTGGTGGGCACCACGACGACACCCTCCTCACAGGTCTAACACCTGTGGATGAGTGGCTGTTTCCTGTGGATGAATCGCGTCCGGCTGTGGGTTGCGCCTCACTGGCTGTTAACTACATGTGGAAAACCACAACCGTGTAACTACTAGATGTAGTGGTAACCGTACGTCGCCACCTCCACGTTCGCAACCTGAACGGACCAACTCGCCGAACTGGTTCTTCGGGCTCGGTCACGAACGGGTAAAGCCGCAGGTCAGGGGGGCGTCCGGGGTCCCGGTCGGTCTGGACCGCGGCGTGTCGAAGGACGCCGGTGCCTTGCCGAGGAGACTGGACGCGCCTGACACAATGACCCGGTGGCGACGGGCAAGAGAGCAGGGGCGAGGCGCGCGGCGCCTGCCCGCTCCGTGCGCGCACCCCGGACGTCGGGCTCCACCCCTGGGTTCGACGGTCGGGTCCTGGGGATCGCCGCCGGGATCACCCTCTGCGTCGTCGCCTGGGGCTATCTCGTCTACGCGGCCATCGACTTCGGCAGCGCCGGCCGGTCCGGCAGCTCGAGCGGCTGGGGGATGCTGCTGCTCGCCTCCCTCGGCGCCATGGCCTGCCTCTTCGTCGGCCTGATGCTGGCCTCGCGGCTGGCCGCGGCACTGGGGTTGGCGAAGGAAGCAGCGGCGAGCGAATCCGAGGCCGAGGCCGAGGAGCCCCCCGCCGCCCCTGCGCGCCCCCCGGGCGGTCGTCGCATCTCCCGCCGCTGAGGTGCTGGGTCAGCTGACCGGCGCCGATGCCCGGACGAACGAAAGAGAGGCAGGGCCCACGGGTGGGCCCTGCCTCCTGTCTTCCCCATCCGCCGGCCGGGGTCGAGGCGACCGGCGGAAGCTATTCAGTTGTATCCACCGGCCGGGGTCGAGGCGACCGGTGGAGGCTCTTGGGGGCGGAACCCGGCGTCCTCACTCGGCGAGGGGGACGCGGAGCTTCTGCCCGATCGTGACCATGCCGGACTCGAGGGCATTGAGGCGCTCGATCTCTCCCATCACGGGGCGCACGTCACCGTCCTCGGCGATGGCGGCGGCGATGCCCCAGAGGGTGTCGCCCTCCTCCACCATCACGATCTCGGTGGGCGCGGGGGTGCCAGCCTGCTGGGTGGCCACCGAGCCCCCGCCGAGGAAGACGCCGGCGACCAGCACGAAGAGGAGGGCAGCCACGAGGACGACGGCGCGGCCCCGCCGAGTCAGGCGCACGGCGCCCTGCTCCGGTCGGACCTCGGCACGGGCTGCGGCCGGGCGCAGCTCGCGCACCGGAGCGAGCTCACGGGTGGGGTTGAGGATCATCGTGCTCATCGGGACCTCCTGGGGAAGTGGCGGTCAGCCTGTGGGTGTTGCCGTTGATCTGATGTCTATCCGCGACCACCGACAGTCCTGGCCGGACGAGCAGGCGATCCGTCTCGATCAGACGTTCGATCGAACACATGTGCGACAGTAGAGCAGGTGTTCGAACGAATCAAGCACCTGGCCGAACAGATGTTCGAGGGCGTGTCGCCCCTCCCGGGCCGGGCGGATACCCTCGCCACGTGCGCAGGCAGGACTGGACCCGTGACCGTCGCGTCGTACGACGGGTGGTCGCCAACGGCGTCGCGCCGGACCCCGGGTCGCCCGACGCCGTCTGGCCCGCCTCCGTCCCGGCGGTCGCCCAGGTGCTGCGCGAGGGACTCGAGTTGGCCGACGGCGTGACCCTGCTCGTCGGGGAGAACGGGACCGGCAAGTCGACCCTGGTGGAGGCGGTGGCGATGGCGTTCGGCCTCGCGGCCGAGGGAGGCACCCGCAACCTGCAGGAGGGGACGCGTGCCACCGAGTCGCCGCTGCACGAGTGGCTCGACCTGGAGAAGTCCCCGGGAGCCACGCGCTGGGGCTTCTTCCTGCGCGCCGAGACGATGCACGGGTACTTCACGCGGCAGGAGGGGTTCGCCAGCGGCGAGGACCCGCGCTACCACGAGATGAGCCACGGCGAGTCGTTCCTGGCGCTGCTGCGCTCCCGGTTCGACTCCCCCGGGCTCTACTGCCTCGACGAACCGGAGGCGGCGCTGTCGTTCAGCGCCCAGATCGCCCTGGTGGCGACGTTGCACGAGCTGGCCGGCCGCGGAGCCCAGGTGCTGTGCGCCACCCACTCGCCCCTGGTGGCCGCCCTGCCCGGCGCCCGGCTCCTCGAGGTCGGGCCGTGGGGGGTCCGGGAGACGACGTGGGACGAGCTGGAGCTGGTGAGCCACTGGAGGCGCTACCTGGACGCGCCGATGCAGTACCTGAGGCACGTCCTCGACTGAGAACCGCCCGGTCCCCGCCCGGCCGCCATCCCACAAAGCACAGGGATGTCATCAGTTTCAGGCATGCGGGTGCGATTCCCCCGCGAATAGCGTGGCCGCATGCGCGATCTCCTGACGACCCCCATGGAGACCATCGAGGCCGATCTCGAGGCCCTGATCGTCACCATGGCGAAGTCCCCTGCCTTCCGGACCACCGACGAGCCGGACGCCACCGTCTACTGGTCCCACCTCCCGCTCGAGGTGTGCAACGTGATCGCCAACGCCCGGATCGCGTCGGTCGACGTGCCCCAGCGCGTCCCCGAGCTGCTCTCGCCCTTCCTCGAGCGAGGGCTCCCCTTCCAGTGGATGACCACGCCGGACACCACCAGCCCGGCCCTCGAGGCCGCGCTGGCCCAGGCAGGCCTGGTCGCGCACGAGGCAGCGGCCATGCACATCAACCTGGACCGACCCATCGACCCCGAGGCACCCGACGACGTCTACATCGACGTCGCCTGGCCGGACCACACCGAGCCCGTCGCGGCCACCATCTTCGCGGGGCTCGGCCTCGCGGCACACTCGGCGGGGGCGCACATGGACTTCCTCGACACGATGGACCCCGCCGACCACCAGTTCTTCATCGCCCGCAGCTCCTTCACCGGGGACGCCCAAGGGGCGAGCACCTCGCACCGCCGAGGCCCCAGCGTGATGTTCGGCAACATCGTCACGCTGCCGAAAGCTCAGGGTCGCGGTCTTGAGCACGCCCTAGCCGGCACCATGATGAACCGGGCCCGCGAGACCGGCGCCAGCACCGCGACCGTGATCGCCTCGGAGCAGACCTACCCGGCCCTGATGGACCTCGGCTTCCGCACCGGGTTCAGCCTGGTGAGCTGGGTCTGGCAGCCCGACGGCTGAGCGACACGCCCGTTCGAACACCTGTTTGAACTCCGCCTCCTGGCGCACTACGGTGAGGACACCGAGCCCGCACCAGCACCACACCAGGAGGCACCGCATGGCCAAGACGCGCGAGACGAGCGGCAAGGTCGTGCCGATGCCCGACGGGCCTCCGGACGCGACCGGGCTCACTCCGCGTCAGCAGCGGATCCTGCTCTCGATCAAGGACTCCTTCGAGCAGCGCGGCTACCCGCCGAGCATGCGCGAGATCGGTCGCGAGGTGGGTCTCACCAGCTCGAGCAGCGTCGCCCACCAGCTGAAGGTGCTGGAGGAGAAGGGCTACCTCAAGCGCGACCCCAATCGGCCCCGGGCCCTGGAGGTCTTCCTCCCCGAGGTGCTGGCCGCCCGCCGCGCCATGAGCAGCGCCGACGAGTCGTCGTTCGACCCCACGGGGGTGGGCGACGCCGCGCCGGCCGCGCAGTACGTGCCGGTCGTGGGCCGCATCGCCGCCGGCGGGCCGATCCTGGCCGAGGAGCGCGTCGAGGACGTCTTCCCGCTCCCCAAACAGCTGGTCGGCGAGGGCACGCTCTTCCTGCTCGAGGTCTCCGGTGACTCCATGATCGACGCCGCCATCTGCAGCGGCGACTACGTGGTGATCCGCCAGCAGCCGGACGCCGCCAACGGCGAGATCGTCGCGGCCATGATCGACGGGGAGGCGACCGTCAAGACCTTCCAGCGCAAGGACGGCCAGGTCTGGCTGCTCCCCCACAACGACGCCTACGAGCCGATCGACGGCACCCACGCGACGATCCTGGGCAAGGTCACCGCGGTCCTGCGCCGGATGTGACGGGCGCTCCGGTGCCGCCGGCCGCGGCACCGCGCTCCTGTAATCTCACGCGGGTGCGCCGGTCCCGAGCAGAGTCCAAGCCCTCGCGGACCTCACCCCCCGTCCAGGACCTCACCCCCGACGTGTTCCGCACCCGGGCCGGCGACCGTTTCAAGCTGACCGCGGAGTCGAAGGAGCTGCTCGACGGCCTCTCCCGGGCGAGTGCGGACGCCGGCTGGGTCTCGCCGCTCGGCTACAACCTGACCGTCAGCCACAGCCACCGCTTCGTCTGGTACCGGGTGGCCAAGGTCGCCACCCGCACCGTGCGCCACCACTTCGCCGCCCACCAGGTCCCCCTCGACATCGACCACGCCATGCGGGTGCGCTACCCGACCGGCCTCTTCGCCGACTACTTCAAGTTCGCCTTCGTCCGCGATCCACTGGAGCGGTTCGTCTCCGCCTGGCAGGACAAGGTCGTCAACATGAACTACTTCAAGTTCGACGACGCGACCCATGCCCGGATGCAGCGGGTCGAGGAGTTCGCCCGGTGGACCGCTGAGCACGACCTGCGCGCCGTCCCGGGGACCGATCAGCACCTGGCCCTGCAGACCCGGCTGATCGACCTCGACCAGGTCGACTTCGTGGGTCGGCTCGAGAGCTTCGACCGCGACTTCGCCGAGGTGTGCGAGCGGGTCGGCGCGCCCGCGGTGCCGGCCCGACCGCGGAACCAGACGGCTCCCGACGGCAAGCGCCGCGACGTCTCCGCCGAGCTGCGCGAGCTGGTGGCGACGATGTACCGCCGCGACTACCAGATCCTCGGCTACTGAGGGCTACCCCTCCGCGGCGGCCTCGGCCAACCGGCTCAACGCCTTGCGCACCACCTGGGGGTCGTGGGTGGTCCACATCGGCGGCAGGCTCGCCTTGAGGAACCCGCCGTACCTCGCGGTGGCCAGCCGCGGGTCCAGCACCGCGACCACGCCGCGGTCCGACGTCGTGCGGATCAGCCGGCCGGCGCCCTGGGCCAGCAGCAGGGCCGCGTGGGTAGCCGCCACCTGCATGAAGCCGTTGCCGCCGGCCCGGTCGGCGGCGCGCTGGCGAGCCGACATCAGCGGGTCGTCGGGCCGGGGGAAGGGGATCCGGTCGATGAGCACCAGCTGGCACGTCTGGCCGGGCACGTCGATCCCCTGCCAGAGGCTCAGCGTGCCGAAGAGGCAGGTGTGCGGGTCCGCCACGAACTGGCGGGCCAGCTCGGGCAGCTGGGCCTCGCCCTGCGCCAGGGTCGTCAGGTGGGGCAGCCGCTCCCGCACCACCTCGGCGGCCGCCTCGGCCGCACGCCGGGAGGAGAAGAGGCCGAGCGTCCGGCCGTCGGCGGCGTCGACGAGGTCGACGATCTCGTCGAGCTGCGCCTGGCCGAGCCCGTCGCGGCCCGGCGGTGGCAGGTGGCGAGCGAGGTAGAGGATGCCCTGGCGCCCGTAGTCGAACGGCGAGCCCACGTCGAGCCCGCGCCACGGCCGCGCCCCCTCCGACTCCACGCTGGGCGCACCGGTGTCGACCCGCTCGGACGGCTTGAGCCCCAGGTTTCCCGCCACGGAGCTGAAGTCGCCCCCCAGCATCAGCGTCGCCGAGGTGAAGACGACCGTCTTGTCGGTGAGCAGCCGCTCGCGCATCTGCGCCCACACCTGCAGCGGCGCCACCGCCAACCGCGCCGGCATCCGATCGCGGGCCTCGTTGACCCACAGCACGTCGGCGTCGCTGGCGGCCGCCATCCGCTCGGCGGTCGCGAAGACCTCCTGGGCCAACCCCTTCGCCTGGGTCTTGGCGGCGTCCGCGTCGCCGGCGCCCTTCTCCTCCTTGCCGAACGCCGAGACGACGGAGCGGGCGGCGTCGCGGACCAGCACCAGCGCGTCGCTCAGCTGCTGGCCGAGCGTGTCGATGCGCCCCCCCGGCGTCATCGCGAGGGCGTCGGCGAGGCTGTCCGCGGCGTCGGCCAGGTCGTCGGCGGGGTTGGAGGCGCCGGCGTTCTCCGCCACGTGGCGTTGCGCCCGGCGCGAGGCCCGCTCCACGTCGCCGACAGAGAGCTCGTCGGTGGCTGCCTGGGTCACCCGCGCGGTGAGCTCGTGGGCCTCGTCGATGACCACCACGTCGTAGTCGGGGATCATCGGCACCCCCTCGATGGCGTCGATCGCGAGCAACGAGTGGTTGGTGACGATCAGGTGGGAGCGCTGCGCCTTCTCCTTGGCGCGCTCGGCGAAGCACTCCTGGGCGAAGGCGCAACGGGCCGCGCCGAGGCACTCGCGGTGGTTGACGCTGACCTGCCGCCAGGTGCGGTCGGTGTGGCGAGGCGCGTTGTCCCGCTCTCCGGAGCCACCCGACTCCACCTCGGCCTCGGCCCAGCTGCGCAGCTCGAGCACCTCGGCCCCCATGGAGCCGGCAGGGACGTCGACCAGGACACCCTGCTCGTCCGGCACCCCCTCGCGGACGCGGTGCAGGCAGGCGTAGTTGGAGCGCCCCTTGAGCACCGCGTAGGAGGTGTCCACCCGGTCGCCGACCGCCTCCATCAGCCGCGGGATGTCACGCTCCACCAGTTGGTGCTGGAGGGCGAGCGTGGCGGTCGCCACGACCACCCGGTCCCGGTGCAGCAGGCTCGGCACCAGGTAGGCCAAGGACTTGCCGGTGCCCGTGCCGGCCTGGACCAGCAGGTGCTGGCCCGACTCCATCGCCGCGGTCACCGCCTCGGCCATCTCGACCTGCCCCGGGCGCTCCTGGCCGCCCAGCGCCCCCACGGCGGCCGCCAGCACCTCCGTCACCGAGGGTGCGGCGGGAGGTGGAGCGGTCTTGGTCGTGTCAGGCACCCGAGCACCCTAAGCCCGGGCACCGACAGACCGGCACCTCAGACGACGGCGCCCGAGTCGTCGGGGGCGCGCTCGACCTTCATCTTCTTCTCCTTCGCCATCGGCCACTTCTGCTGGAGGTAGGTGACCAGCGGGGTGGCGGTGAAGACGGAGCTGTAGGTGCCGACCACGAGACCGACGAGCAGCGCGATGGCGAAGTCGCGCAGCGAGTCTCCACCCAGGACCGCGAGGGCGGCCAGGATGAACATGGTGCCCAGACCCGTGTTGACGGTCCGCGGCAGCGTCTCGACCGCAGCCTTGTTGGCCATGTCGGTGAAGAGCTCGCCGGGCTTGGACTCCCGCCAGCGCTCACGGACCCGGTCGAAGACGACCACGGTGTCGTTGACCGACAGACCGATGATGGTCATCGCGGCGGCCAGGAAGATGCCGTCGATCGGCTTCTGCAGCCAGGCGAACAGACCCACCACGATCAGCACGTCGTGCGCCATCGCGATCACCGCGCTCAGGCCGAAGGTCCACTTGAAGCGGACGGCGAGGTAGATCAGCTGGGCGGCGAAGGCGATCGCGAAGGCGATGATCGCCTTGTCGCGCAGCTCGTTGCCGAACGAGGCGCTGATCTTCTCGTCGCGGACCTCCTCGGCCTCACCGCCGATCTCGGCCAGCGCAGCCCGGATCTCCTCGGCCTCGTCGTTGCTGATCTCGCCGGTGCGGACGGTGATGTTGGCCTGGTCGGACTCCTGGACGGTCGCGTCCGCGAAGCCCGCCTCCTCGACCGCGTCGCGGGCCTCGTCGGCGTCCAGCTTCTCGGTGGTGGAGAACTCCATCACCCGGCCCCCGCTGAACTCCACGCCCAGGTTGAGCCCGTTGACCACGATGCCGGCCAGCGCGACCAGGGTGACCACGCCGGAGATCGCCAGCCACAGGGCGCGCCTGACCATGATCTGGGGGTTCTTGCGCTCCAGCCAGGTGCGGACCCGGCCGATGTCGGCGATGCCGGAGACCTTCGGGTGCCGGGAGACCCACTTGTTGGCGACCCCGAGCTCGGTGAGCACCCGGGCGATGATCAGGGCCGAGACCATCGAGGCCACCACGCCGATGCTCAGCGTGACACCGAAGCCCTTGATCGGCCCCGAGCCGAGGAAGAAGAGGAGGCCGGCGGCGAGCAGGGTGGTGACGTTGGAGTCGATGATCGCGGTCCAGGCCTTGTTGAACCCGATCATCAGGGCTCGGCGCAGCCCCGCGGACGGGTTGGCCTGGTATTCCTCGCGGGCGCGTTCGAAGACCAGCACGTTGGCGTCGATCGCCATGCCGATGGCCAGCACGAAGCCCGCGAGGCCGGGCAGGGTCAGCGTGGAGCCGAGCCCGACGAGCATCGCGTAGGCCAGCAGCGCGTAGGAGGTCAGCGCGACCGTGGCGAGGAAGCCGACGAAGCGGTAGACGAAGATGATGAAGAGCCCGGTGAGCACCAGGCCGATGACGCCGGCCTTCCACGAGGCGTCGATCGCGGCGTCACCCAGCGTGGGGCCGATCTCGCTGACCGAGATGATCTCCACCGGCAGCGGCAGCGCGCCGCCCTCGATCAGGATGGCCAGCTCCTGGGCCTCCTCCACGGAGAAGTTGCCGGTGATCTGGGTGCTGCCGATGATCGCGCTGCCACACGGCACCTGCACCTCGGGCGAGGAGATCACCTCGCCGTCGAGCACGATCGCGATGCGCCGCTGGTCGCCGGTGGCGCAGGCGGCGTCGGCGGAGAGCTTCTCGAAGGCGTCGGAGCCGGCGCCGGAGAAGTCGACGCCGACCGCCCAGCCGGTGCTGTTCTGCGGCTGCACGGCGTCGGCGCCGGTGATGTCGTTGCCCTCCATCACCGCGGGCCCGACCTCGAGCACGTCGCCCTGCTCGCTGGGGACGAGGAGGTTGCCCTCCGCCGAAGGCTTCCCCTCGGTGTTCGGCAGGCCGCCGGCGACCACCGGGTGGACGGTCAGCTGCGCCGTCCGGCCGATCGTCTCGACCGCCTGCTCGGAGTCCTGCACGTCGGGCAGCTCGACCAGGATGCGGTTGTCACCGGAGCGGACCAGGGTCGGCTCGGAGACCCCGAGCGCGTCGACACGCCCCCGCAGGACCTCGACAGCCCGGTCGGTGTTCTCGGCGTTCGCCTCCACCCCCGACGGGGAGTCGCTGGTCTCCAGCGTGATCGAGGTGCCGCCGCTCAGGTCGAGACCCAGCCTCGGCTCCTTGTTGAGGGCGAGCGCTGCGCACCCGGCCAAGAGGCCGAGCACGAGGATGAAGCGGATCCAGGCACCACGTGACATGCGACGCATCTTTCCCTAGCCGACCAGACGTGCCCAATCCGGGCACCCCCTCTGGAACGCGCCGCGCGCCCGGTTGGTTCCGGCGTCCACGCGGAGGTCCCCTGCTCCCACCTGAGAGAGCGCTGATAGCGTGCCGGCCGAGTCGGAGCCTCCGGGGCGTGACACCCCCCGCAGAGGCCCTCCGCGCGCGCCTTTCGGGGACCTCCCCCGACGTCCGCCTCCGGGTGTGGACGCGGCCGCCGCCAGTGAGATCGCCCGACCGCGACCTGGTCCTGGGCACCGCTGCGGCGGGGTGCGCCGTCGTGAACCGATGGTGAGGAGCTTGACGTGGACGGAATCGAGTCCGTGACCTTCGGAGTGGGGACCATCCTGCTCCTGCTGCTGGCGTTCTACGGAGGGACCTTCTGGATCTCCACCCGGATCGGCAAGAAGAACGAGAACGCCGACGGCTACATGAACGCCGGCCACAACATCGGCTTCGGGATCTCCGCGGCCAGCATGACCGCCACCTGGATCTGGGCGTCGTCGATGTACGCCTCCGCCAGCTCCGGCTACACCTACGGCATCTCCGGCCCCATCCACTACGGGCTGTGGGGCGCGCTGATGATCCTGTTCATCTACCCCTTCGGCAAGCGGATCCGCGCCGTCGCGCCGCGGGCCCACACCCTCGCCGAGGTGCTGCACGTGCGCCACGGGCGCTCCAGCCAGCTGATGCTCGCCGGCTCCAACGTGGTCGGCAGCCTGATCAGCCTGATGTCCAACTTCATCGCCGGCGGCGTGCTGATCTCGCTGCTCTCCCCCTTCACCTTCGTCCAGGGCGTCTTCATGGTGGCCGGCGGCGTGCTGCTCTACACGCTGTGGTCCGGCTTCCGCGCCTCGGTGCTGACCGACTTCGCGCAGGTCGTGGCGATGCTCGGCGCGGTCGCGGTGATCGTCCCGGTGATCTTCTTCGCCGCCGGCTTCCCCGCCGCCTTCGAGACCGGCGCCGGCAACCTCACCGCCCAGCAGGGCAACTTCTTCTCCAGCGACGCGTTCCTCAACCAGGGAGCGCCCTACATCGCCGCGGTCCTGGCCTACGCCATCGGCAACCAGACCATCGCCCAGCGGCTCTTCGCCGTGCGCGAGGACCTGATCAAGCCGACCTTCATCACCGCGACCGTCGGCTACGGCGCCATGGTGATCGGCGTCGGCATGCTCGGTGTGATGGCGCTCTACCTGGGGCTGGAGCCGCAGGGCGGTGACGTCAACAACATCGTTCCGCAGATGGCCGCCTCCTACCTGCCGGGCGTGCTGGTGGCGGTCTTCTTCATCATGATCGTCGGCGCCCTCTCCTCGACCGCCGACTCCGACCTCTCGGCGCTGTCGTCGATCGTGATGGCCGACGTCTACGGCCAGAACGTCGCCGGCCGCGAGGGCGCCGACCCGCGCACCATGCTGCTGGTCGGCCGCGCCACCATGGTCGTCTCCACGGCGATCGCCATCGCCTTCGCCAGCCTCCAGCTCGACATCCTCGACCTGCTGGTCTTCGTCGGGGCCCTCTGGGGTGCGCTGGTCTTCCCGGTGATCGCCAGCTTCTACTGGGAGAAGGTCACCAACAAGGCGTTCACCGTCTCGGTGCTGGCCGCCCTGGCGGTCTTCCTGCCGGTGCGCTTCTCGCTCATCCCGATGAACGACGTCACCGGCCTCGCCGTCGACGTGCTCTCCATCGTCGGGGTCGGCGTGGTCGCCGGGCTGATGGTCTTCGGCTTCCTCGGGCTCAGGCCCGCGAAGGTCGCCGGCGTCCTCTCGGCGCTCGTCTCGGCCCCGTTCGCCTTCGGGGCCATCCACGACTACGCCACCCTCAGCGGCTCGCTGGTCGCCTACGCCGTCAGCACGCTGGTCTGCTGGGGCATGTCGTCCCGCAGCGGGGCGTCGTTCGACTTCGACTCGGTCAAGGACCTGGTCGGCGACTACGACGCCGACCCGGTCCGCTGACCCCGATCCAGAAGGAGCACACCATGAGCACCATCGCACTCACCCTGTACGTCCTGATGTGGCCGGTGATCGTCACCGCCGTCCTCTTCGTGATCGGCCGCGCGTTCCTCGGCGAGTGGCGCGAGGCGCGCCGCGAGGGGCGCGACCTCATCTGAGGACGGCTCAGACGGAGTACGCGAGGAGCTCGCCCGCGAGCTCTTCGTGTGCCCGTCCGCGGACCCTGGTCCCGGTGCCGGTGTGCTCGAGCTCGTCGATCTCGCCGTGCTGGTGCAGCTTGTTGAGCAGGTCGCCCCGCTCGTAGGGCAGCAGCGCGTCGAACTCCACCGAGGGGTGGGGCAGCTCGGCCTCGACCGTCGCCAGCGCCTCGGCGATGCCCTCACCCGTGCGGGCGCTGACCACCACGCTGTGGGGCTCGCGCTGGCGCAGCCGGGCGATGACCATCGGGTCGGCCGCGTCGGCCTTGTTGATGACCACGAGCTCGGGGACCTTGTCGGCCTCGATCTCGGCGAGGACCTCGCGGACCGCGGCGAGCTGCCCCTCCGGGTCGGGGTGGGAGCCGTCGACCACGTGCAGGATCAGGTCGGCGTCGGCGACCTCCTCCAGCGTCGAGCGGAACGCCTCGACGAGCTGGTGGGGCAGGTGCCGGACGAAGCCCACGGTGTCGCTCATCGTGTAGACGCGGCCGTCCGCGGTCGTCGTACGCCGCGTGGTCGGGTCGAGGGTGGCGAAGAGCGCGTCCTCCACCAGCACCCCGGCGTTGGTGAGCCGGTTGAGCAGGGACGACTTGCCGGCGTTGGTGTAGCCGGCGATCGCCACCGAGGGGATCTGGTTGCGCTGGCGCTGCGAGCGCTTGGTCTCCCGGGTGCCCTTCATCGCCTTGAGGTCGCGGCGGAGCTTGGCGATCTTGTCGTTGATGCGGCGACGGTCGGTCTCGATCTTGGTCTCACCGGGGCCACGGCCACCGATGCCCTCACCGCCGGAGACCCGGCCACCGGCCTGGCGGGAGAGGTTGCCGCCCCAACCGCGCAGCCGCTGCTTCATGTAGGTGAGCTGGGCGAGCTCGACCTGTGCCTTGCCCTCGCGCGACTTGGCGTGCTGGGCGAAGATGTCGAGGATCAGCGCGGTCCGGTCGACGACCTTGACCTTGAGCCGGTCCTCGAGGTTCCTCAGCTGGCTGGGCGCCAGCTCGCCGTCGCAGATGACGGTGTCGGCGCCGGTCGCGGCGACGATCTCACGCAGGCCGTCGACCTTGCCGCGCCCGATGTAGGTCGCGGGGTCGGGACGGTGGCGGCGCTGGTAGATGGCGTCGAGCACCTCGGCGCCGGCGGTCTCGGCCAGCAGCGCGAGCTCGGCCATGGAGTTCTCCGCGTCCTCGACCGACCCCTCGGTCCAGACGCCCACCAGGACCACCCGCTCCAGGCGGAGCTGGCGGTACTCGACCTCGGAGATGTCCTCGAGCTCGGTGGAGAGCCCGGCGACCCGCTTGAGCGCGTGGCGCTCGGCCAGGTCCATCGCCCCGGTCGTCTCCTCGGGGTCGGGCTCGTCGGGATCGGGCTCCACATAGCCCGACTCGACGTCGTCGTCGTCCCATGCCTCGGTGGCGTCGAGCTCGTCGTTCAGCGAGAAGTCGCGTGCGTTCGTCATATGCCCTTCAGGGTAGGCCCGGGGCGCACCTGACGCGACCCGTTATCGGTGGTCAACGCTGTGCCCGCCCCGGCCATTCCTCACGCGAGGAGGGCGGCGGCCGCGGGCGCGACCACCTCGCGAGGCAGGTGGCCGAGCACCACCAGCTCCGACATCCCGTGCACGGTGGCCCACAGGCCGGCCGCCAGGGCGGCAGGGTCGCGGCCGGCGAAGCGAGGCAGCGCCACCAGCCCGTCCACCTCGCGGGCCAGGAGCTCCTCGTTGCGCGCGATCAGCGGTGCCATCGCCTCCGAGGGCTCGCCCGCGGCGCAGTACTCGGGGTCGAAGATCAGGGAGAACGCCTGGGGGTGGTCGGCGGCGAAGCCGACGTACGCCGCGAACATCGCGCTCAGGCGGGCCACGGACCCCTCCTCGCGCGCCATCGCCTCCTCCTGGGCGGCGACGAGGTCGGCCATGGCCCGCACCCCCACCGCCCCGAGCAGCCCGGCGCGGTCCCCGAAGTGGTGGTAGGGCGCGTTGTGGCTGACCCCGGCGCGCCGGGCGACCTCGCGGAGGCTGATCCGGGCCGGAGGCACCTCCTCGAGCAGGTCGGCAGCCGCCGCCACCAGGGCGGGCCGGAGGTTGCCGTGGTGATACGTCGATGGAGATCTTGACACGGACAAGATGCTACGCCATGTTGGCAGTGACCATATTCTTGGCACTGTCCACATGGAGACCATGATGACCCGCACCCTGATCGTCGACGCCCACCCCGACCCGACGTCGCTCACCGCCGCCCTCTCCGCCCGGTACGCCGCGGGGGCCGCCTCCTCGGGCATCGCGCTGACCCTGCGCGAGCTCGACTTCGACCCCGTGCTGCACGCCGGCTACCGCCCCGGCCAGCACCTGGAGCCCGACCTGGCGCGCGCCCGGGAGCTGCTGGAGTGGAGCGAGCACGTCACCGTGCTCACCCCGCTCTGGTGGGGCTCGGTCCCGGCGCTGCTCAAGGGCTTCTTCGACCGGACCCTGGAGATCGGCTGGGCGTTCCGCTACCTCGACAACGGGCGCCCCGAGGGCCTGCTCGCCGGGCGCACCGGTCGAGTGGTCGTCACCTCGGACTCACCCCGCTGGTACCTGCCGCTGGTCGGAGACACCACGGTCAAGCAGGTGAAGGGCCGGACCCTGGAGTTCTGCGGCATCAAGCCGGTCAAGGTCACCCGCTTCACCGGCGTGCGCCACGCCTCGGAGCAGCGCCGCGCGCAGTGGCTGGAGGAGTGCGAGGCACTCGGCGTCCGAGACTCCGGTCAGAGGTCGGTCTCGCCGCGGGCCACGATCACGGCGGGGCCGGTCAGCAGGACGTGATCCCCCTCGGTCCAGGTCACCTGGAGCTCCCCGCCCGGCACGTCCACCCGGTAGGTCGCCGGGAAGGAGGCGTCGTCAGCGCGGGCGGCCGCCACCATCACCGCGCAGGCGCCGGTGCCGCAGCTCCGGGTCTCCCCCGAGCCGCGCTCGTGGACGCGCATCGCCACATGGCCGGGGGCGCGGCGGACGACGAACTCCACGTTGACCCCGTCGGGGAAGACCGCGGGGTCGTGGTCGGGGGCCGCCAGCAGCGACCCGGCGTCGGCCAGGTCGTCGACGAAGGCGACCGCGTGCGGGTTGCCCATGTCGACCTGGAGCGCGTCCCAGGATCGCTCGCCCACCGCGACCGAGGTCTCCCCCAGCACCTTCGGCACCCCCATGTCGACGGTGACGAGGTCGCCGTCGACGGTGCCGACCTTGATCCCGTCCCGGGTGGCCACCGGCACCGGCTCGCCGGCGGGGACGAGCCCCTCGTCGACCAGGTGGCGGACGAAGACGCGCAGCCCGTTGCCGCACATCTCGCTGACCGAGCCGTCGGAGTTGCGGTAGTCCATGAACCACTCGGGGTCCCCCGCCCCGGCGTCCGGGGTGCGGAGCACCCGCAGCACCCCGTCGGCACCCAGGCCCGCACGGCGGTCGCAGAGGGCGCGGACCCGCCCGGCGGGGAGGTCGCCGTGGACGAACCCGTCGTGGTCGGGCAGCAGCACGAAGTCGTTCTCGGTGCCATGGCCCTTGAGGAACGGATAAGTCACCGGTCCAGTGTGACAGCCGGCCACCGGGCCGCTCCGCCGGACGTCTGGACCGGGCGGGCCAGAGTACTTGCCACGTGAACTACCTCTGACTAGGTTCAGCTCACGAGGCTCGATCCGTCTGGGAGGGCACCCCGAGCCTCACGTGGGAGGGAGTACCCGCATGGATGTCGCACGCCTCGGCCGCCGGATCGCACCGCTCGTGCTGACCGGTCTGGTCACCGCCTCGTCGCTCTTCGCGCCCGGCTCGGCGGCCACCCCGCTCCGTGCCGACGAGGGCACGCTCCGTCTCTCGGTCACCGGCGAGGTCGAGCTCGGCAGTCCCGCGACCTCGTTCCCCCTGCCGGCCGGCACCCGGATGGTGGGAGCGCTCAACCCGGACTTCACCGTCGCCGGCGACCTCCTGGTGGGGCCGGCCGGAGTGCCGGTCCGGCTCCCCGAGGTCCCGGGGCTCGGTGCCACCACGGCGACCGTGCGGGTCGTCGACACCGCGCCCACCCGGACGACGTTCGGCCCCGACGGTGCCGTCACGGCCGTCCACACGTTCCGCCTCGAGGTCGCTGCCCTCGAGGCCCACGAGCGCCCCGGCGTACGCCTGGTCGACGACTCGTGCACCAGCGGCGAGATCACCGCCACCCTGCACGGCGACGCCTTCGACCTCTTCGGGCCATTCCCGCTGGAGGGGAGCTTCACGATCCCGCCGTTCCGGCACTGCGGCGGCTCGGTCTTCGGACTGCCGGGGGTCAGGGACCTGCTGGTGACCCGGCTCCTCTCCGGCCCCGACAACGCCCTGCGGCTGGTGGTGGCGCCGCTCAGCTGACCGCGCGGATCGCGCGCTCCACCCGGTCGGGGTCGTCGAACCGGATCCAGGTGACCCGAGGGTCCTTGCGGAACCAGGAGTCCTGCCGCCGGGCGAAGCGCCGGGTCGCGATCACGGTGCGCTCCATGGCCTCGTCCAGGGTGAGCTCGCCTCGCAGGTGGGCCGCGACCTCGCGGTAGCCGATCGCCCGCGACGCGGTCAGCCCCTCCTCCAGGCCCTCGGAGAGCAGCCGCTCCACCTCCTCGACGAAGCCCTGGTCGAACATCTGGGCCACCCGCTGGGCGATCCTGGCGTCGAGGGTGGGCCGGTCGATGTCCACGCCGATCTGCACGGTGGCCGGGTCGGCGTACTCCAGGCGCGGCAGGGTGGCGCTGAAGGGCCGTCCGGTGATCTCGATGACCTCCAGGGCGCGGACCACCCGGCGACCGTTGGCGACCAGGATGCCTGCGGCCGCCTGCGGGTCCCGGCTCGCCAGGCGGGCGTGCAGGACCGCCGGCCCGACCTCGGCGAGCTCACCCTCGAGCCGGCGGCGCACCGACTCGTCGGTGCCCGGGAACTCGAAGCGGTCCAGCACCGCGCGGGTGTAGAGCGCGGAGCCGCCGACCAGCACCGGGACCCGGCCCCGCCCACGCACCTCCGCGACCGTGCGCCGCGCCAGCTCCTGGAACTGCGCCACGTTGGCGGTCTCCCGCACGCTCATCAGGTCGAGCAGGTGGTGCGGGATCCCGCGCCGCTCCCCCGGCGGCAGCTTGGCGGTGCCGATGTCCATGCCGCGGTAGACCTGCATCGCGTCGGTGTTGACGACCTCGCCGTCCAGCCGCTCGGCGAGGTCGAGGGAGAGCCCCGTCTTGCCGGCGGCCGTCGCCCCGACCACGGCGACGACGGGCAGGACCTCGCTGGGCATGGGGGCTAGTGTGCCAAGGCGACCTGACCGACGAAGCTGGAGGTGGAACGAATGGGAGACCCGGAGAACGAGGCCGGCAGCAGCCCGGAGCCGTCCGCGGAGGACGAGGAGCGTGAGACTCCCGCGCCCGGCGTCCAGGGCGAGCAGGGGCTGACCAACCCCGGCCTGCCCAACGACCCCTCGAACCCGACCGGCTGAGGTGGAGCGCTTCGTCGTCGTCCCCGCCGCCTACGTCTACCTGCTGCGCGAGGGCGCAGGCGGCACCGAGGTGCTGCTCCAGCTGCGCACCGGCACCGGCTACATGGACGACCACTGGGCGGCTGCCGCTGCCGGCCACGTGGAGCGGGGAGAGACGGCGTACGACGCGGCGCACCGCGAGGCCGCCGAGGAGCTCGGCATCACCGGCGCCGACCTGCGCCTGGAGTTCACGATGCAGCGCACCGCCCACGCCCTGCCGATCGACGAGCGGATCGACTTCTTCCTCACCGCCCGCGCCTGGAACGGGGAGCCCCGCATCGTGGAGCCGGAGAAGTGCGCCGCGCTGGACTGGTTCCCCCTCGACGCCCTGCCCGACCCCGTGGTCGGTCACGAACGATTGGCGCTGGCCAATCTGGGCACTGAGGTGAAGTACCTGACCTACGGATTCTGAACCAGGAGCGCGCGCATGAGCGACGAGATCGGCAAGCAGCCGAGGCCCACCACCGAGGAACCCGAGCTCCACCCGGGGGGCGTGGACGCCATCGTGCCCGACGAGCCCACGGCCGATCCGGTCCCGCACGACCTCGACCCCGCGGACAACGCGGCCGTCGACGACGCGATCCCGGACGAGATCACCGAGCGCGACCAGGAGAAGGAGCAGGCGCCCGACGACGGCAAGGTCTCGGGCGAGGACGAGACCGAGGACGAGCCGCCGGCATGAGCGAGAAGACACCCGACCAGGACCGAGACCCGGGCGTGGTCGACCCGGACGTCGCCGAGTCCCTGCAGGGCTCCAACCCGGCCGCGGGGGGCGACGACCGCCTCGCCGGCGGCATGGGGATCAGCAGCGAGCGGGTCGGCCACGCCGGCCCGGGCCAGGAGGCGACCGACGGCCTGCGGGACTCCGCGCCGCACCCCGTGGACCCGGACCACGCACCACCCGAGCAGTCCGCCGACGGCCACGAGCCCAAGCCCGTCGGCATCCCGCCCAAGCAGGCCCCGTCGGACGACGTCGGGCGCTGAGTAGTCACGCTTTGTGCTCCCGGAGCGTCACCTGGTGACCCTTCGGGAGCACAAACCCTGTGGAACACCCCTTCATCCCCAGCGTCCGGCTGTCGAAGGGGGCGGGTCCCGGACGTCGGCGGCAGTCTCGGGGGCGTGACCACCGACCACTTCGCCGAGCTGCTCGCGTACCAGTCGGGGGTGATCTCCCGGCGGCAGGCCTTGGAGGCAGGTCTGCAGCCCCATGACCTCCGTCGTCTCGAGCGGCGCCGCGAGCTGACCCGGCACCATCCCCGGGTCTACCTCGCCCACACCGGGGAGCCGACGTGGATCCAGCGCGCGTGGGCCGGGATCCTCTTCGCATGGCCGGCCGCGCTGTGCGACTCCTCCGCGCTCCGGATGACCGACGGGCCCGGTCGGATCGCGCACGACACCGGTGTCATCCACGTGGCGGTGGAGCGCGAGCGCGATCTCGACCTGCCGCCGGGCCTGCGACTGCACCGGGTGACCGACCTCGCGCCGAAGGTCCACTGGAACACCTCCCCACCCCGAATGCGCACCGAGTACGCCGTGCTGCGCGAGGCCGCGCGCGCCCCGACCGACTTCGGCGCGGTGCGGATCCTGTCGGACGCGGTCCAGTCCCGCCGGACCACCGCCCCCCGGCTCCAGGCTGCCTGGACCGAGCTCGAGCGCCTGCCGCGGCGGCGATTCCTCGCCCGGGTCCTGGATGACGTGGCGACGGGAGCCTGCTCGGTGCTCGAGCACGGGTACCTGCACCGGGTCGAGCGGGCACACGGCCTGCCCGCAGCCGACCGGCAGGTGCGGGACTCGCTCCGCGGTCCGGTCTACCGGGACGTGGAGTACCGGAACCACGGGCTGCTGGTCGAGCTGGACGGCCGCCTCTTCCACGACACGGCCGCGGCGCGCCACCGCGATCTCGAACGAGACCTGGATGCTGCCGTCACGGGGCGAGTCACCATCCGCCTGGGGTGGGGCCAGGTCTTCGACTCCTCGTGCCGCACGGCCGCGCGCCTCGGTGCGCTGCTCAGGACCCGCGGCTGGTCCGGCAGTCCCCGCCGGTGCCCGTCCTGCTGAGTCAGCCGCAGGCGGGCGCGGGCGGCAGCGGGGCGGGGACCCCGATGCTCGGCATGCCGAGCCCGACCCCGGCGGTCGCCGCGGGGGTCGCCGTACGGCGCTCCCACGCGTCGCCGGCGCGGGTACGCCGCACCGAGAGCACCGGGCCGTCGGCGACGAGGTGGTGCGGGGCGGCGTAGGTGACCCGGACGGTGACCATGTCGCCCGGGCGCACCGAGTCGGCCTCGACCCCGGAGAAGTCGGCCTCGAAGTGGACCAGCCGGTTGTCGGGGCCACGCCCGGAGAGCCGGGCGGTGGCGCTGTCCTTGCGGCCCTCCCCCTCGGAGACCATCAGCTCGACGACCTGACCGACCTGCTTGCGGCTCTCGTCCCAGGCGACCTCCTCGACCACCGCGACCAGCCGCTGGTAGCGGTCCTTGACCACCTCGGGCGGGATCTGGTCGGGCATGGTCGCCGCCGGCGTGCCGGGGCGGATGGAGTACTGGAAGGTGTAGGCGTTGGCGAACCGGGCCCGGCGGACCACCTCGAGGGTCTCGAGGAAGTCCTCCTCGGTCTCGCCGGGGAAGCCGACGATGATGTCGGTGGAGATCGCGGCGTGCGGCATCGCGGCACGCACCCGGTCGATGATGCCGAGGAACTTCGACTGCCGGTAGGAGCGCCGCATCGCCCGCAGCACCCGGTCGGAGCCCGACTGCAGCGGCATGTGGAGCTGCGGCATCACGTTGGGGGTCTGCGCCATCGCCTCGATCACGTCGTCGGTGAACTCCGCCGGGTGCGGGGAGGTGAAGCGGACCCGCTCCAGCCCCTCGATCTCGCCGCAGGCGCGCAGCAGCTTGGAGAAGGCCTGGCGGTCGCCGAACTCGACGCCGTAGGCGTTGACGTTCTGGCCGAGCAGCGTCACCTCGGTGACGCCCTCGGCGACCAGCGCGCGGACCTCGGCGAGGATGTCGCCGGGGCGCCGGTCGGTCTCCTTGCCGCGCAGCGCGGGCACGATGCAGAACGTGCAGGTGTTGTTGCAGCCCACCGAGATGGAGACCCAGGCGGCGTAGGCGGAGTCGCGCTTGGTGGGCAGCGTGGAGGGGAAGACCGCGAGCGACTCGAGGATCTCGACCTGCGCCTCCTGCTGGGAGCGGGCCCGGTCGAGCAGGGCGGGCAGCGAGCCGATGTTGTGGGTGCCGAAGACGACGTCGACGTAGGGCGCGCGCGACACGATGCTCTCCCGGTCCTTCTGGGCCATGCAGCCGCCGACGGCGATCTGCATGCCCGGCCGCTTGGCCTTCACCGGGGCCAGGTGGCTGAGGTTGCCGTAGAGCTTGTTGTCGGCGTTCTCCCGGACCGCGCAGGTGTTGAAGACGACGACGTCGGCCTGCTCGCCGGCCGCCGCCGCGGCGTAGCCGGCCTCCTCCAGCAGCCCGGTGAGGCGCTCGGAGTCGTGGACGTTCATCTGGCACCCGTAGGTGCGGACCTCGTAGGTGCGGGGAGCGGTCACTACAGGTTCTTCTTTCACCGGAGGCAGCACCAGATGAAGGTACGTGATCCGGTCGCTCAAGTGACAACGGAACTCGGCCTCGGGGGCGCTCCACAGCCCTGTCGCGCGAGACGCTGCGGAACTGACCGCGGAAGATTTCTGTTACCCTCCCCAGCGTCTCGAATTGAGAATCCATTATCAGGAGGTGAGAATGGCCGCAGGGGACCGACTGCTCGAGATCCTCGACACCTTCGACTTGGAGCACCGGGCGCTCACCGTGGGCGAGATCGCCGCCCGTGTCGGCCAGCCCCAGAGCTCGGTCTACCGCAGTGTGCGCACCCTGCGCGAGGCCGGCTACCTCGACGCGTCCGACGACGGGCTGTACCGACTGCAGCCAAAGTTGCTGCGGCTCGCCGCGATCGTGCGCGCCGACAACGACATGCTCCGCGGAGCCCGGGGCCCCCTACAGCGGCTGGCCCGCGCCGCCAACCAGACAGCGATGCTCACGGTGCACAGCGGCCGGCATGCGGTCTGCCTCGACTCGGTCAACTCCGGTCGCCCCATTGGAATCCTGGTGCCGCCCGGCAAGCTCTTCCCGCTGCACGCTGGGGCGACGGGCCGCGTCCTGCTCGCCTTCCTCACCCCGCAGCAGCGCGCGGACTACTACGCCAGCGGCCCGCTCGAGACGTTCGTCAACGCGACCACTGACATCGAGGCGCTCGACCGCGAGTTGGCGCAGGTGCGTCAGCAGGGCTACGACCTGACGCTGGGCCAGTTCGAGGACTCGCTCTTCTCCTGCGCCGTCCCGGTGCGCGACCCGGACGGCACCGTGGTGGCGACCGTCAGCATCGTCGGCATCGCCCACGGTCCCGAGGAGCTCGAAGGCCACAAGGACCTGCTGCCCCTGTTGCGCACCGCAGCCGACGAGATCGCCGAGCCGCTGTGACGTGGCCTGCGCAGGTCACCGCCCAGCCCCTGACCGAGGGCGCCCTCGCGGGCATCGGGCAGGTGATCGGTCGCCACGGTGCTCCCCGGATCATCAACGCCGGGCTGTCGGAGAAGTGGGACCGACTCGTGCCCCCGGCCGCCTTCGAGCGCCCGATGAACCTCGGGCTGATCCGGACAACCGCCTCCGAGGCGCAGGTGCGGGTGCTCGAGCGTCACCAGCTCACCCATCAGCTCTTCGTGCCGACCGGCCGGGGTCGTTACCTCGTCGCTGTCGCTGGAGCGCACTCCGACTCTCCCCAACCGGATCACCTGCAGGTGTTCCTCGTCGACGGTGACCAGGGTGTGTGCTTCGCGCCCGGTACGTGGCACAGCCCGCTCGTGGTGCTCGAGGGGGCGATGACCTTCGTGACCGCGATGGCGGACAGCACCACCCCCGACCTCGACCTGCGGCCCATCGAGCCGTCCATCGCCGTCCACCTCAAGGAGTGTTCGTGAGCTTCGTCTATCCGCTGCAGGACGCCGACGTGCCCGGCCCGCAGCGCGACTTCGTCGGCTACGGCCGCCACGCCCCCCAGTTCTCCTGGCCCGGCGGCGCCGTCGTCGCGCTCAACCTCGTTGTGTCCTACGAGGAGGGCTCCGAGCAGTCCAAGCCCCTCGGTGATGCCGAGAACGAGGGCATGGTCGACCTGCCCAACGGCATGCCCCACGAGCAGCGCGACCTCGCGGTCGAGTCGCTCTACGAGTACGGCAGCCGCGTGGGCATCTGGCGCCTTGCCCGCCTCTTCGACCGGCTCGACGTGCCGATCACCATGTTCGCCGCCGCCGTCGCGCTCGAGCGCAACCGTGAGGTCGCCGACTGGATCGGCGAGCGTGGCCACGACGTGTGCGCCCACGGCTGGCGCTGGGAGAAGGCGTGGCGGCTGACTCGCGAGGAGGAGCGCGAACGCATCGCGATGGCGGTCGAGTCGCTCACCCGCACCACCGGCAGCGCGCCTCCCGGGTGGTACACCCGCTACGGGCCGTCGGTCAACACCCGCGAACTGCTCGTCGAGCACGGTGGCTTCACCTACGACGCCGACGCCTACAACGATGATCTGCCGTACTGGGTCCAGGTCTCGGGGCAGGACCACCTCGTGGTGCCGTACTCCCAGTTCATCAACGACGGCAAGTTCGTCCGGGGAACCGGATATGCCAGCCCCGACGACTTCGCGGCGTACAGCATCTCCAACCTCGACTACCTCGTCGAGGAGGGCCGCCCAGTCGTCATGTCGATAGGGCTGCACCCTCGCATCATGGGCCACCCCGCCCGGGCCGCGGCACTACAGCGCGTCATCGAGCACGCCCTGGGCACCAGCAAGGTCTGGGTGACCCGACGCCACGACATCGCCACCTGGTGGTCGGAGCACCACCCCGCCTGACCGCTCATCCCGTCCGCGTTGTGAATGCGGGCCGACCCGACACGCTTATGGAGGAATCCCGTGGACACACGTCTCATCACGGTGGTGGTGACCAGCGCCCTGGTGCTGCTCGGCACCGTCGCGTTCTCGTTCGTCGTCAGCCGCCGCCGCAATGGTGCCGACGACTGGTCGACCGGAGGTCGCAGCCTCCCCGTCTACGTCATCGCGGGCACCCAGCTCGCCACCCTGATGGGCGGTGGCGTGCTCGTCGGGCACGTCGGGATCGGCTACGTCAACGGGTGGTCGACGATCACCTACGGTCTGCTCAGCGCCATCGGCCTGATCCCTCTGATCATCATGGCCCGCTGGCTGCGCGAGGGCGGCATGTCCTCGCTGCCCGACGTGCTGGCCAAGCTCTACGGCTCGCACCCTGTGATGGGCGTCATCGCCATCATCATGTCGGCTGTCATCCCCTTCGGCTGGTTGATCAGCAACCTGGTCGCCTTCGGCAATCTCTTCTCCCTGATCAGCGGCATCTCCCCCAAGCTGCTCATCCCGATCTTCGGGTTGGTGTGCCTTGGATTCGTGATGCCCGCCGGGCTCACCTCGGTCGCCTGGACCGACTTCGTCTTCGGCGTCGGCATGCTGGTGCTGGTCGTGCTGACCACCGTCTTCACGCTGCGTGAGGCCGGCGGCTGGGAGAGCATCACAACCGCCCTGCCCGAAAACGTCACGGCACTGCCCGAGGGCATGGGGGCCGTCGGCGCCCTGACCGTCGTCTTCTGGCTCTTCGCGGTCATGCCGGGGAACCTGACCAACCAGCAGGTCTACCAGCGCGTCTTCGCCGCCAGCGACGTGCGTGGTGCCCGCATCGGCATTGCCGTCGCCGCGGTGCTGTACGCCGGCGCGCTCGTGTGGGCGGGCCTGATGGGTATGTCGATCCGCACCATGAACCCCGACCTGGAGAACCCCGAGATGGCGATGGGTTGGCTGTTGACGCAGATTCCCACCGTGCTGCTCGCGATGTTCGCCGCCCTCATCGTCGCCACCATCATGTCGACCGCGTCGAGCGCGGTGCAGTCGGTCGTGGTGAACCTGACCAAGGACGTCTACCAGGGCTACATCGCCCCCGACGCGCCGGCCGAGAAGGTGCTGCGGCTCTCGCGGCTGTGCTCGGTGATCGTCGTCATCATCGGCGTGCTGCTGGCGGTGTTCTACCGCCAGGCCCTCACCTGGCTGGTCATGACCTTCGCCTACTCAGTGTCCGCGCTCCTCATCCCGATCCTGCTGGGCTTCTCGCTGCGCGGCACGTCGCTGCTCAATGCCCGCGGTGCCGTCGGTGGCATGCTCAGTGGCGTGGTCGCCGCCGGTATCGCCCACGCCGTCGGCACCGAGTTCCCGTACGTCGCCTTCGGCATGCTCGGCTCGCTCGCCGGTCTCGTCGGCTTCAGCCTGCTCTTCCGGGATCGCTCGGGCACCACCTCGTCCGGGACGCCCGAGCGGGTCGCCGTCGGGCGATGACGCACGGCGCTGGGGGCACCAGCGCGTTCACTTCGTACCCGTTGAGAACCCCGTGTCACCCGGACCCAGCAAGGGCTCCTCATCCCATTGCAGAGCCGGGCCCACGCCCAGATTCCGGAGTCAGCGAGGTCACGATTCGGTGAACCCACCCCTTCGGGGGTGCCTGGCACCGCATCGTCTGGGTAGGTTGCCGCAATGACCGTGGCTCAGAGCACCTCCACCGGCCAGACGCTGGTCAGCCTCCAGGGCGTCAACAAGTGGTTCGGCCAGCTGCACGTGCTGAAGGACATCGACCTGGAGATCGCCCGCGGCGAGGTCGTCGTGGTGATCGGACCGTCGGGGTCCGGCAAGTCGACGCTGTGCCGGGCGATCAACCGCCTCGAGACGATCGACGACGGCTCCATCAGCCTCGACGGGCAGCCGCTCCCCCAGGAGGGCAAGGCCCTGGCCAACCTCCGCGCCGAGGTCGGGATGGTCTTCCAGTCCTTCAACCTCTTCGCCCACAAGACGATCCTGGAGAACGTCACCCTGGGGCCGATCAAGGTGCGCAAGCAGGAGAAGGCCGCCGCCGAGAAGCGCGCGATGGAGCTGCTCGAGCGGGTCGGCGTCGCCCACCAGGCCGCGAAGTACCCCGCCCAGCTCTCCGGCGGCCAGCAGCAGCGGGTCGCCATCGCCCGCGCCCTGGCGATGGAGCCGAAGGTGATGCTCTTCGACGAGCCGACCTCCGCGCTCGACCCGGAGATGATCAAGGAGGTCCTCGACGTGATGGTCGACCTCGCCGGCGGTGGCATGACCATGGTCGTGGTCACCCACGAGATGGGCTTCGCCCGCACGGCCGCCGACCGGGTGCTCTTCATGGACGACGGCATCATCGTGGAGGAGAACACCCCCGAGGAGTTCTTCACCAACCCGCGCTCGGAGCGGGCCAAGGACTTCCTCGGCAAGATCCTCAAGCACTGAGCATCCCCCAGACGTACCACTCAACAACCGAAGAGAAGCAGTAGGGAGAACGCATGCGATTCATCAGGAGCAAGGCGCTCATCGTCGGCGCCACGCTGGCGCTGACCATGGCCGCCTGCGGCGACGCGGGCGAGGACAACGCCGGTGAGGAGGTCGAGGTCTCGGAGAACGCCGCCGACGACTTCGAGGACGGCACTCGCATGAAGGAGCTCGCCGAGTCCGGCAAGATCACCGTGGGCGTCAAGTTCGACCAGCCCGGCCTCGGCTTCAAGGGTGCTACCGACGACATCCCGAAGGGCTTCGACGTCGAGGTGGCCAAGATCCTGGTCGCCGACCTCGGCATCGACCCCAACAACGCCGACATCTGGACCGAGACGATCTCCGACAACCGTGAGCCCTTCCTCGAGGAGGGCCGCGTCGACCTGGTGCTCGCGACGTACTCGATCACCGACGACCGCCGCAAGGTGGTCGGCCAGGCCGGGCCCTACATGGTCACCGGCCAGCAGCTGCTCGTCCCCGCCGACAGCGACGTCGAGAGCATCGACGACCTGAAGGGCAAGGAGGTCTGCTCGGTGACCGGCTCGACCTCGATCGACCGGATCAACGACGCGGGCGCCAAGGGTGTCGGCTTCGACAGCTACTCCGAGTGCGTGCAGAAGGTGCTCGACGGCACCGTCGCGGGCATGTCGACCGACGGTGCGATCCTGGCCGGCTTCGCCGCCCAGAACGAGGGCCAGCTCAAGGTCGTCGGCGACGAGTTCTCCGAGGAGCGCATCGGCGTCGGCTACTCCAAGGACAGCCCGGAGATGTGCCAGTGGATCAACGACACCCTCACCGAGGCGTTCGAGGACGGCACGTGGGCGAAGGCCTTCGAGGACACCCTCGGCCCGTCGGGCGTCGAGACCCCCGAGCCGCCGAAGCTGGACGACTGCGCCTGATCCAGGCGTGACCACGCACCACGCATGACGCCATGACCCGGGGCGGCGCGCCACGCGCCGCCCCGGGCCAGGTCCCCACCACCGAGAAGGGAAGCCCGGCTTGACCGCAGTCCTGGACAACCTCGACCTCTACTTCAAGGGCTTCGGCTACACCGTCTTCCTCTTCCTCTTCTCCGGTGTCCTCTCGATGCTCCTGGGCACGCTGCTGGTCGCCTTCCGTGTCGGCCCCGTCGCAGTGCTGAGCAAGGCGGCCGCCTTCTACGTCACCACGGTGCGCAACACCCCGCTGGTGATCGTCTTCGCCTTCTTCTCCTTCGCCGCGCCGGTGCTGGACATCCGGTTCAACTGGCTGCAGATCTCGTTCGGCGACTTCGACCTCACCGCCTTCTTCGGCGCCGCCGTGGTCTCGCTCTCGCTCTACACCTCCGCCTTCGTCTGCGAGGCGCTGCGCTCCGGCGTCAACGCCGTCCCGCTCGGCCAGGCCGAGGCGGCGCGCGCGATCGGCCTCCCCTTCGCCGGCGTGATGCGCCAGGTGGTGCTGCCGCAGGCGTTCCGCGCGTCGGTGCCGCCGCTGGCCAGCGTCCAGATCGCGCTGATCAAGAACACCTCGGTGGCCGCGGTCTTCGGGGTTGCCGAGGCGGTCTCCCAGATGCGCTCGTTCACCAACAACTACAGCTCCGAGCGCACCGCGATCTTCATCGCCTTCGCCCTCGGCTACATCGTGCTCGTCGAGCTGTTCTCCTTCGCCGCCAACCGGCTCGAGCGTCACTGGAGGATCGCCTGATGAGCACCAGCGTGCTGTTCGACGCCCCCGGCCCCCGCACCGTCGCACGCCACCGCCTCTACAGCGTCGTCTCGCTGGTGGCGCTCGTGGGCTTCCTCGGCTGGGCGATCTGGCGCTTCTACGAGGCCGGGCAGCTCGACGGCGAGAAGTGGGAGGTCTTCGTCACCCCCCGGTTCATCGAGGCCCTCCTGATCGACGGGGTGCTGGAGACCGTCAAGATGGCGGGCACCGCCGTGGCGGGCGCCGTGGTCTTCGGCGCCGTCCTCGGTCTCGGCAAGATGTCGGACCACGGCTGGATCCGGTGGCCCGCCTGGGCGGTGGTCGAGTTCTTCCGGGCCGTCCCGGTGCTGCTGCTGATGGTCTTCACCTGGTACGCCCTCGGCATCGCCGACGGCGGCTCCTCCTACTGGGCCGTGGTCATCGCGCTCACCCTCTACAACGGGTCTGTCCTCGCCGAGGTGCTCCGCGCCGGGGTCAACGCGGTGCCCCAGGGCCAGGCGGAGGCCGGCTACGCCATCGGGATGCGCAAGACGCAGGTGATGAACATCGTCCTGCTCCCCCAGGCGGTGAAGATCATGCTGCCGGCGATCATCAGCCAGTGCGTGGTGGCGCTCAAGGACACCGCCCTGGGTCTCTACGTGGTGGCGCCCGGGCTCACCCAGGTCTCCCGCCAGATCTACCTGGAGTTCGACAACCGGGTGCCGACCCTCTTCGTCACGGCCCTGCTCTACATCGTGATCAACCTGATCCTCACCTGGCTGGCCACCCTGGTGCAGAAGCGCTTCGTCGGGGAGAAGAAGGTCCTGCAGGTCTCGATGGTCGGGGGCGCTCCGGACGACGACAAGCGGGTCTGAGCAGGCTCAGGCGCCGGTGGCCCACTGCTCCGAGGAGGCGTCCAGCCGGGCGACGTCCTCGGCGTCCAGCTGGAGCTGCAGGGCCTCGACCGATCCCCGGATCGACTCGGGGCGGCTCGCACCCGGGATCGGGATGACGCACGGGTCCTGGGCCAGCTCCCAGGCCAGGGCGACCTGCTGGGGGGTGGCGTCGTGCTTGCGCGCCACGTCGGCGAAGTCGGCGAACGACGAGCCGAGGTCGGCGGCGTGCGAGATGCCGCCCAGCGGGCTCCACGGCAGGAAGGCCAGGTCCAGCTCGGCGCAGAGCTCCAGCTCGGGGCGCGAGCCGCGGAAGCTCGGCGAGAACCGGTTCTGCACCGAGACCAGGGAGCTGCCGAGGATGCCGTGGGCCAGCCGGATCTGCCCCGGGTCGGCGTTGGAGAGGCCCACGCGGGCCACCTTGCCCTGCGCCACCAGCTCGGCGAACGCGCCGATCGTCTCCTCGTAGGGGACGGTCGGGTCGGGGCGGTGGTGCTGGTAGAGCTCGATCCGCTCGACGCCGAGACGCTCCAAGGAGCCCTCGACCGCCTCGCGGATCCACTCCGGGCGACCGTCGGCCGGCCACGCGGCGCCGTCTCGGCGGAGCCCACCCTTGGTGGCGACGACCACCCGGCCGGCGTCACCGGAGTAGGTGGCGAGCGCGTCGGCGACGAGCCTCTCGTTGTGGCCCAGCCCGGTGCCGTCCGGGGCGTAGCAGTCGGCGGTGTCGATCAGGGTGACGCCCGCGTCGAGCGCGGCGTGGATGGTGGCCCGCGCCCGGCCGGCCGCCTCCTCCCCGCCCATGGAGAGCGGCATGCCGCCGAGGCCGATGGCACTGACGGACAGGTCACCGAGGGGTCGCTGCGGAAGGCTCATGGCCCCACCCTAGACAGCGGAGCACGACCACTTAGGCTCGTGGGCATGAGCACCAAGCCGCCACGCAGCCGGATGACGGGAGCCGAGCGCCGCGAGCAGCTCATCGACGTGGCGCGCGGGCTCTTCGCCGAGCGCGGCTTCGACGGCACGGCCGTGGAGGAGGTGGCCGCCCGGGCGGGGGTCTCCAAGCCCGTCGTCTACGAGCACTTCGGCGGCAAGGAAGGCCTCTACGCCGTGGTCGTCGACCGCGAGGTCACCACGCTGCTCACGATGATGCGAGCCTCGCTCACCGGCGACAGCTCCCGCGAGCTCCTGCAGAACTCGGTGGGGGCCCTCCTCGACTTCATCGAGCTGTGCCCCGACGGCTTCCGGATCCTGGTCCGCGACAGCCCGGTGGGGGCGTCGACGTCGACCTTCAAGTCGCTCATCGGCGACGTGGCGAGCCGGGTCGAGGGCATCCTGGTGCAGAAGTTCGGCGAGAAGGGCCTCGACGCGAAGGTGGCCCCGATGTATGCGCAGATGCTGGTCGGGATGACCGCGATGCTCGGCCAGTGGTGGCTCGACACCCGGCAGCCGGCCAAGGAGGTCGTCGCCGCGCACCTGGTCAACCTGGCCTGGAACGGGCTCTCCGGCATGGAGGCCAGCCCGAGCCTGCTCACGGAGTGACGGCGGCCACCACGAAGATCCGGCGGAAGGGCAGCACCACGGCTCCGTCCGTGGCCGGGTAGGCCTCGCGCAGCCGGCGACGGAACTCGTCCTCGAAGGCGGGCCGCAGCTCGCTCGGCAGCGCCTGGAGGGTCGGGCGCGCACCCGTCGCCGAGACCCACTCGAAGACGGGGTCGGGGCCGGAGAGGACGTGCAGGTACGTCGTCTCCCACGCGTCGACCGAGCAGCCCAGGCCGCGCAGCGCCCGCAGGTAGGTCGCCGCGTCGTGCGAGTCCGGGACCGCGGCTCCCCCGGTGTGCGCGGCGTACGGCGGCGAGGCGGCGAGCTCGCGCCGGATCGTGTGGCTGGGCTCCTCGAAGTTGCCGGGCACCTGGAAGGCGAGCCACCCCCCGGGACGGACCGCCTCGAGGAGCGCGGGGAGCAGGTCGAGGTGGTCGGGCAGCCACTGCAGCGTGGCGTTGGAGACCAGCACGTCGACCGGGTCCGGACCGGCGGCGAGCCAGTCGCGCAGGTCCGCCACCTGCCAGGCGATGCCCGGCACGGCGCGGGCGCGCTCGATCATCTCGGGACTGGAGTCGACCCCGGTCACCTCCGCCCCCGCCCACCGCTCGGCGAGCAGCCGGGTCAGGTTGCCCGGGCCGCAGCCCAGGTCGACCACCCGGGCCGGCGCCGCGGCGGGGACTCGGGCGAGCAGGTCGACGAAGGGGCGACCGCGCTCGTCGCCGTACTCGAGGTAGAGGGCCGGGTCCCAGGAGAAGGTCATGACGTCCACCCTCGCCAATATTTGTCTTGATGTCAAGATTCTCGACCCTCCGATAGTGTGGGACCCATGCGGGACGAGGTGGACGGGCTGGTCGAGGCGTGGGCGCGCGAGCGCTCCGACCTCGACCTCGCGCCCGTCGAGGTCTTCAGCCGGATCGGGCGCCTCGCCCGGCACCTCGACCTGGCTCGCCGCTCGGCCTTCACCGCGCACGGCATCGAGTCGTGGGAGTTCGACGTGCTCGCCGCGCTGCGCCGCGCCGGCGAGCCCTACGAACTCTCCCCCGGGCGGCTGCTGCGGGAGACCCTGGTCACCAGCGGCACCATGACCAACCGCGTCGACCGGCTCACCAGCCGGGGCCTGGTCGAGCGACTGCCCGACCCGCACGACCGACGCGGCGTGCTGGTGCGCCTCACCCCCGACGGCAAGGTCACCGTCGACGGCGCCTTCGAGGCGCTGCTCGAGGCGGAGGGCAGGCTGATGAGCGACCTCCCCGACGCCGACCGGGAGCAGCTGGCCGCGCTATTGCGCAAGCTGCTCCGCCCCTTCAGCTGACCGGTCGGCTCACTCGACCTGCTCGGCCGCCTCGAGCCACTCCATCTCGAGCTCGTCGCGCTCCGCGGCCAGCTCCTGCAGCGTGGCGTTGAGCGCCCCCATCCGCTCGTAGTCCTGACCGGCCTCGAGGATCCGCGCGTTGAGCGTCGCCTCCTGCTCGGCGATCCGCGCCAGCTGCTTGTCGATCCGGGCCATGGTCTTGCGGGCGGCCCGCTCCTCGGCGCTGCCGCTGCGCACCTTCGGCGCCGGCTCCGTGTGGGAGTTGGCGGCAGGGACGGCGGGCGCGGCCAGCATCGCCTGGCGCCGCTCCAGGTACTCGTCGACGCCGCGGGGCAGCATGGAGATCTGCCCGTCGCCGAGCAGCGCCCAGACCGAGTCGGTGACCCGTTCCAGGAAGTAGCGGTCGTGGGAGACCACCACGAGCGTTCCGGGCCAGCCGTCGAGGAAGTCCTCGACGACGTTGAGGGTGTCGATGTCGAGGTCGTTGGTCGGCTCGTCGAGGAGGAGCACGTTGGGCTCGGTGAGCAGCAGCAGGAGCAGCTGGAGGCGCCGGCGCTCACCCCCGGAGAGCTCACCGATGCGCGTCGTCAGCCGGTCGCCGGTGAAGCCGAACCGCTCCAGCATCGAGCTGGCGGTCACCTCCTGGCCGTCCGCGGTCCTGGTCACGCGGCGGACCGACTCCACCATCGGCAGCACCCGGGCGTCGGGGTCGAGGTCGTCGAGCTGCTGGCTCAGGTGCTGCATGGCGATCGTGCGGCCGTGCTTGACCTTCCCCGCCCGCGGGGCCAGGTCGCCCGCCAGCATGGCCAGCACCGAGCTCTTGCCGGCGCCGTTGACCCCCACCAGCCCGACCCGGTCACCGGGGCCCAGCCGCCAGGTGGCGTGGGAGAGCAGCTGGCGCTCACCCCGGAAGAGGTCGACGTCCTCGACGTCGAGCACGTCCTTGCCCAGCCGCTGGGCGGCGAAGCGCTGCAGCTCCAGGCGGTCCCGCGGCGGCGGGACGTCCTCGATGAGCTGGTTGGCGGCGTCGATGCGGAACTTCGGCTTCGAGGTGCGGGCCGGGGCGCCGCGCCGCAGCCACGCCAGCTCCTTGCGCACCAGGTTCTGCCGGCGGCTCTCGCTGGCCGCCGACTGGCGCTGACGCTCGGCCTTGGCGAGCACGAAGGCGGCGTACCCGCCCTCGTAGGAGTCGACCTGGCCGTCGTGGACCTCCCAGGTGGTCTGGCAGACCTCGTCGAGGAACCACCGGTCGTGGGTGACCACCACCAGGGCGCTGGGCAGCGAGGCGACGTGCCGGGCCAGCCAGGCCACGGCCTCCACGTCGAGGTGGTTGGTGGGCTCGTCGAGGATCACCAGGTCGTGCGGCTCCAGCAGCAGGGCGGCCAGCGCGCAGCGCCGCCGCTCGCCCCCGGAGAGGCCGGTGACCGCACGGTCGAGGTCGATCCCCACCAGCAGCTCGCGCACCACGCCGCGCGCGGTCGCGTCGGCGGCCCACTCGTGGTCGTCCTTGCCCCGCAGCACCGCCTCGCGCACGGTGTGGGTGTCCTCGAGCTCGTCGCCCTGGTGCAGGTAGCCGACGTCGAGGCCGCCGGTGCGCGAGACGCGACCGGAGTCCGGCTCCTCGATCCCGGTCATCACCTCGAGCAGGGTGGTCTTGCCGTCGCCGTTGCGACCGACGATCCCGATCCGCTCCCCCGCGCCGATCCCGAGGGAGACGTCGTCGAGGAGGGGGCGGACGCCGTAGGACTTCGAGACCCGCTCCAGGTTGAGCAGGTTGGGGCGCACCGAGCCGCCGGCCATCAGAGCACCTCCACCATGTGCGCCCCGGCGACCGGGCCCACGGCGAGCAGCGCCAGCGGGTGGACCGCCGCCATCGCGTCGGCCACCGACTGGGCCGCCTCGGTCGACTCGCAGAGGAAGACGCAGGTGGGGCCCGAGCCCGAGACCAGGCCGCGCAGGGCACCCGCGGCCTCGCCGCGCTCCAGCACCCGGGCCAGCTCGGGGCGCAGGTCGAGGGCGGCCGCCTGGAGGTCGTTGTGCAGGGCGACGGCCAGCCGCCCCGGGTCGCCGTAGGAGAGGGCCTCCAGCACCCGGGTGGCGGAGGGGGGCTCGGCCGGGGCGTCAGGGAAGAGCGCGTCGAAGCGGCGGTAGACCTCCGGGGTGGAGAGGCCACGGTCGTCGGGCACCACCACCCACGCGTAGTCGCCGTGGTCGGTCACCTCGGTGACCCGCTCGCCGCGGCCCTGCCCGCGAGCGGTGCCGCCCAGCAGGGCGAAGGGCACGTCGCTCCCGAGCTCGGCGGCCATCGCCAGCAGCTCGGCGTCGGGGGTGCGCAGGTCCCAGAGGCGGTCCAGCGCCACCATCGCGGCAGCGGCGTCGGCCGACCCGCCGGCCATCCCGCCGGCCACCGGGATCGACTTGCCGATCCGCACGGACGCACCGGGCCCGCGCTCCCCGCCCATCAGCCGCCCCACCCGGTCGACGATGTTGGCGCCGGGGGCGGGCACCTCGGCGCCCTCCAGGTACGGCGCCAGGACGGTCTCGACGGTCCACTCCGAGGACGCCGCCACGGAGACGTCGTCATAGAGGCTCACCGCCTGGTAGACCGTGTCGAGCGGGTGGAACCCGTCGTCGCGCGGCGCGCCCACCCCGAGGTGCAGGTTGATCTTGGCGGCCGCGCGCACCGTCAGGACGCCGGAGTCCGCGCTCTCCATCCGCCTGATCACGAGACCTCCTGGAGCTGCTCGGCGATCCGCGCGAAGTCGGCGACCTCGAGGACCTCGCCCCGGGCCTGGGGGTCGACGCCCGCGGCGACCAGGGCGGCCTCCGCGGCCTCCGCGGAGCCCGCCATCCCCCGCAGCGTCGCGCGCAGGGTCTTGCGCCGCTGCGCGAAGGCCGCGTCGACGACCGCGAAGACCTGCTGGCGGGTGGCGGTGGTGGTCGGTGGCTCCCGGCGGGTCCAGGCCACCAGTCCGGAGTCGACGTTGGGGGCGGGCCAGAAGACGTTGCGCCCGACCGCACCGGCCCGACGCACGTCGGCGTACCAGGCCGCCTTGACCGACGGCACCCCGTAGACCTTGGAGCCCGGAGAGGCGGCCAGCCGGTCGGCGACCTCGGCCTGCACCATGACCAGCCCCCGCTCCAGGGAGGGCAGCAGCGCGAGCATGTGGAGCAGCACCGGGACCGAGACGTTGTAGGGCAGGTTGGCCACCAGCACGGTGGGCGCCGGCCCCGGCACCTCGGTGACCCGCAGCGCGTCGCCCAGCACGACCTCGAAGCGGTCGACGTGGTCGGGCGCCCGCTCGGCGATCGTCGCCGGCAGGCGCCCGGCCAGCAGCGGGTCGACCTCGACGGCGACGACCCGCCCGGCGGCCTCGAGCAGGGCCAGCGTCAGCGAGCCCAGCCCGGGGCCCACCTCGACCACCACGTCGTCGCCGCTCACCGCGGCGTCACGCACGATGCGCCGCACCGTGTTGGCGTCGATGACGAAGTTCTGGCCCCGCTGCTTGGTGGGGCGCAGGTCCAGCTCGGCCGCCAGCAGACGAACCTCCGCCGGACCGAGGAGCCTCGGCGGTCTCGTCGTCATGCGCGCCACCCTATGACCTCACCCCGTCGCAGCAGGAGTCAGCGCAGGCCCAGCTGCGCGCTGCAGTGCGGCCACTGGCCCCACCCGGCGCGCGCCTGGAGGATCTGGCCACGCTTGATCTGCTCCTCGCGGCTGTGCTGGTGCGGGAGCCCGGTGCCGCCCACCGAGCGCCAGGTGCTGGCGCTGAACTGGAGGCCGCCGTAGTACCCGTTGCCGGTGTTCGTGGCCCAGTTGCCGCCGGACTCGCACTGCGCGAGCCTGTCCCAGACGGTGTTGCCGGTGGAGAAGTCGGGGCCGGTCGACCGCGTCCCGACCTTCACCCTGGCGTCGACGGGCTTGCGGCGCACCTTGGTCTCCAGCACGGTCCGCCTGACCAGCTCGCCGTTCTCGTAGCGCAGCCGGTAGGTGACGTCGCGCAGGCCCTTGCGGCCCTCGCGGACCACGTCGCGCTCGCCCTCCGGCATGCCGTCGTCCTTCTGCTCGACGGTGCGGAAGGCGACGGGCTCGCCCTTGACCTGCTTGCGCAGGACCTTGACCCGGGTGACGGTGATCCGGTCGCCGGGCTTCACCTCGCGGCCGAGGGCCGGCTTGACCTCGTCGTCGTCGTCGAGGCTGACGTCGAGCTCGTCGAGCACGTCCTGGACCGTCCGGGCCGGGACGCGGTGCTTGCGGGCCTTGCGGCCGGCCACGGCCACCGAGACCCGCTTGGGGGTGACGATCTCGAGCTCCATGCCGGAGCGCCGGATGTCGGCGCTGCGGCTCGCCGACAGGTCGGCGCCGCGGTAGCGGTCACCGATCTGGGCCAGCGCGCCGGCGACGTCGGCGGCGGTCACCCAGTGGGTCTCGGCCTTCCCGTCGACGACCAGCTCCAGCGGGCGGCTGAAGGCGACGGTGATCTCGCTCCCGTCGCTGACGGGGGTGGACAGACCGGGCGCGACCTCGTCGCGCTCGCCGACCTCGATGCCCTCGGCCTCCAGGACGTCCGCGACGGTGTCGCCCATCGCGCTGACCTCGCGCGTCTCGCCGTCCAGCGTCAGGGTCACCGACTTGGTGAGGGCGGCGTAGCCGAGGGTGGTGCCCACCAGTGCGACGGCCACGAGGGCCACCAGCGAGGCGAGCAACGGGGTGCTCCTACTGAGGTGTGCGATCTTTTCGCGCACGAGTCTCCAAGCTTCGTTCCTCCCGGGCCTCGGCGCCGACCCCGGCATCCACGTGCTCCTGGTGAGGAGCGGGTGTGGGGCGGGTCCGGCTGGTCAACATCATCCGATCCCGGCCAACAGTCACGAGACGATAACGAGAATTGGGTACGCGACAAACTCGAACGGGGTGAATGAGCGGGGAAAGTGACACTCCTCTCGCCCCAACCGTCACACCACTCGCACCCCACTCATGCGTCACAGGCACCCGGCTACCAGCGACCCCCGAAGGCGGCGTCGGTGTTGGCGTCGACGGCCGCGCAGAGGGCCTCGAGGTCGTCTCCGCGGACCTCCGCCATCGCCCGCACCGTGTGCGGCACCAGGTAGGAGGCGTTGGGCCGACCCCGGAACGGGACGGGCGTCAGATACGGCGCGTCGGTCTCCACCAGGATCCGGTCCATAGGGGCCAGCGCCAGCGCCTCCCGCAGGGGCTCGGCGTTCTTGAAGGTCACCGTGCCGGCGAAGCTCAGGTGGGCGCCACGGTCCAGGCAGGCGCGGGCGAACGCCGCGTCGCCGGAGAAGCAGTGCATCACCCAGCGGTCGGGGACCCCCTCGGAGTCGAGGACCCGGAGCACGTCGTCGTGGGCGTCGCGGTCGTGGATGACCAGCGTCCTGTCCAGCCGCTTGGCCATCTCCACGTGCCGGCGGAAGCTCTCCTCCTGCGCGTCCCGGCCCTCCTCCCCGGTCCGGAAGTGGTCCAGGCCCGTCTCCCCGACCGCGCGGACCCGGTCGTGCGCCCGGGCCAGCGCCTCGATCTCGGCCAGCGCCTCCTCGAGGCGGCCCTCGGCCGCGAGGCGGGGCGCCTCGTTGGGATGGAGCGCCACGCCCGCGACCAGCGCCTCGTGCTCGGCGGCCGCCGCCACCGCCCAGCGGGCGCCGGGCAGGTCGCAGCCGATCTGCACGATCCTCGGCACGCCGACCGCGGCCGCGGCGGCGATCGCCTCGGTGGTGGCCACCCAGTCGCCGTCGGCGATGTCGAGGTGGCAGTGGTTGTCGACCACGGGGTGCGGCAGCGGCTCGGGAGCGGGCGGGCGGGCCCGGTCGCGGGTGGCCCCGCTCCTCTCCTCGGTGGCGGCGCGGCTGCGGCTGGGTCGGTCGGCTCGGCTCACCCGACCGACCGTATCCGGGCCAGGATCGCCTCGGTCAGGGCCTCGGGGGCCTGCCGGGGGATCCAGTGGGTCACCCCCTCGAGCACCACCAGCTCGAAGTCGCCGTCCACGTGGTCGCCGCAGGCCATCGCCGCCTCGCGGGAGAGCGCCACGTCGCCGTCGCTCCACACGTAGGTGGTGGGCACCTGGATCCGGCCCACCGACGGCGGGGAGAGGAAGGCCCCGCGGTACCAGCCGAGGGCGCCGGGCAGGGCGCCGTCGTCCACGATCTCGCGGTGGAACCGCTCCACGTCCTCGGCCCGCATCCCGCCCTTGCGCAGCGGTACGTCGATCAGCTCCGGCCGCAGCCGGACCACCGTCTCGACCAGGGCGGGGACGGCGAACGGAGCGACGTACCAGGAGCGGGCCAGCTGGGGGCCGTGCAGGGCGGCGTGCGCCATCGCCCGCGGGTGCGGCACCGAGACCGCGACCAGCGAGCGGACCAGGTCGGGGCGCCGGTCGGCCAGGGACCAGGCGACGGCCGCCCCCCAGTCGTGGCCGACCAGGTGGACCGGACTCCCGATCTCGTCGACGAGCGCGACCACGTCCTGGACCAGCTCGGGGAACCGGTAGGACCACCGGGTGGCCGGCCGGGCCCCGGCGGAGTACCCCCGCTGGTCCGGGGCGAGGGTGCGCAGCCCCGCGTCGTGGAGCAGGGCGCTGACGGCCTGCCAGGAGCCGGCCCGCTCGGGGAAGCCGTGGAGCAGCACCACCGGGTCGCCGTCCCGCGGCCCGCCGTCGACGACGTCGAAGGTCAGCGGGCCGCGACGGTACGACGAGATCCGGCCACCGCTCATCGGACGTGCACCACGTCGTAGACCACGCGCTTGGGCACGCCGGCCCGCTTGGCGACCGCGCCGATCGCCTCCTTGCGGCTCATCCCGTCCTCCTCCGCTGCCGTGACGGCGGCCGCGAGGCTCTCCGGGTCGTCAGCCACCTCCGGGGCGCCCTCCGCCCCGGCGACCACCACCGTCACCTCGCCCCGTACCCCCTCGGACGCCCACTCAGCCAGCTCGCGCAGACCTCCGCGGCGCACCTCCTCGTAGGTCTTGGTGAGCTCGCGGCAGACCGCGCCGGGGCGTTCGTCGCCGAAGGCGTCGGCCATCGCGCCCAGCGCGGTGGCGGTGCGGTGCGGAGCCTCGAAGAAGACCATGGTCCGCTCCTCGGCGCGCAGCGAGTCGAGCCGCCGGGCCCGGTCCCCCGCCTTGCGCGGCAGGAAGCCCTCGAAGCAGAACCGGTCCACCGGCAGCCCGGAGACCGCGAGCGCGGTGAGCACCGCGCTCGGTCCCGGCACCGCGGTCACCCGGACGTCGTGCTCGACCGCGGCGACGACCAGGCGGTAGCCCGGGTCGGAGACGCTGGGCATCCCCGCGTCGGTCACCAGCACCACCCGCTCCCCGGCCAGCAGCGCCTCGAGCAGGACCGGGGTCCGCGACTGCTCGTTGCCCTCGAAGTAGGAGACCACCCGGCCGCCGAGCTCCAGTCCCAGGTCGCCGGTCAACCGGCGCAGGCGGCGGGTGTCCTCGGCGGCGACGACGTCGGCGGTGGCGAGCTCGTGGGCCAGTCGCGGCGGTGCGTCGTCGATCTGGCCGATCGGCGTCGCGGCGAGCACCAGCACACCGGCGCGCCCGTCGCTCGATGAGGTGCCGCCACACGCTGGATCCCGCTCTGAGTGCATGGCCCCATCCTGCACCCGCATCGGTCTAGTGTGTCCGTCCGTGACTCCTCCGCGCCGCCGGCCCCGGCTCCAGGACCCCGTCGTCGCGTGGTCCGCGGCACTGCTCCTCACCGGGGCCACCCTCTTCCTGCGGCTGTGGCGGCTGGGCTCGCCGCACCAGTTCTCCTTCGACGAGACCTACTACGCCAAGGACGCCTGGTCGCTGCTGCACCACGGCTACGCCCGCGGCTACGCCGAGGGGGCCGACGAGAAGATCCTGGCGGGGACGACCGACGGCCTCTGGCTCGACGACCCCTCGATGGTGGTCCACCCCGAGGTCGGCAAGTGGCTGATCGCACTGGGCGAGCGCGCCTTCGGCATGGACCCCTACGGGTGGCGGGTCGCCTCTGCGGTGGTCGGCTCCCTGATGGTGCTGGTGATGTGCCGCCTCGCGCTGCGGCTCACCGGCTCGGTCCTGTGGGGCCTGCTGGCGGGGTTCCTCCTGGCGCTCGACGGACTGCACCTGGTGCTCTCCCGCCTGGCGCTGCTCGACATCTTCATGGCGTTCTTCATGCTGTGCGCCGTGCACTGCCTGGTGGCCGACCGGCAGTGGTTCAGGCAGCGGCTGGACGAGCGCGCACCCGGTGGGGTCGCCCGGGGGTGGGGGCCGCGGGTCTGGTTCCGGCCCTGGCTGCTGGCCGGCGGCATCGCCTTCGGCCTGGCGGTGGGCACCAAGTGGACCGCGCTCTACCCGATGGCGGCCTTCGGCCTCCTGGTCTGGGCCTGGAGCGCGGGCGCCCGTCGGGCCCGGGGGGTGCGCTGGCCGGTGCTGCGCTCGGCGCTGCTGGACGGCGTCCCCGCCTTCGTCCACCTGGTCCTGGTGGCCTTCGTGGTCTACGTGGCGTCCTGGTCGGGGTGGCTGGCCAACGCCGACGAGTACGAGCGCGCCCTGTCGAACACGCAGTACTCCGCCCACGACGGCGGTGAGGCGTGGCCGACCCGCGACGAGCCCGACGCCGAGGGCCTGGACGAGGTGAGGCAGTCCCTGGTCTCGCTGGCCCACTACCACCGCGACGTCTACACCTTCCACACCGCCTTCCTCAACGACGCCACCCACACCTACGCCTCCAAGCCCTACGGCTGGCTGCTGATGAGCCGGCCGGTGGGGGTCGCCACCGAGCTCGACATCCAGCCCGGCGAGCAGGGGTGCGAGGCGCCCGCGGGCTCGACGTGCCTGCGGCAGGTCCTGCTGCTGGGCAACCCGGTGCTGTGGTGGGGCGGCACCCTCGCCCTGCTCGCCTCGCTGGTGCTGTGGGTGGGTGCCCGCGACTGGCGCTTCGGCGTCCCCGTGGTGGGCACCGCGGCGACCTGGCTGCCCTGGTTCCAGTACGACGACCGCACCATCTTCCTCTTCTACGCCATCGCGACGCTGCCGTTCCTGGTCCTCGCCGTGGTGCTCTGCCTGGCCCGGATGGTCGGTCCGGACCCGCGGCCCAACCGGCGGCGGACCGTGGGCGCGGTGCTGGGCGGCTCCTTCGTCGCCCTGGTCGCCCTCTGCTTCGTCTGGTTCTGGCCGGTGTGGACCAACGAGCTCCTCACCCACCAGGAGTGGCTGCAGCGGATGTGGTTCCGGCGCTGGATCTGAGCCCCGGCACGGGCATGGCGGCCCCTGACGCCGGGTACGACCCCGGCATGCAGCTGCCTCCTCCCCGCGGGACGCTCAGTCACCGCCTGCGTGACGCCCTCGCCGCCTCCAGCACCCGGCCCCTCGCCTCCCGTCCCGCCCCCGTCGCCGACGACGACGACGACGCCCAGCTGAGCCTGTGGATCCTCCACGAGCTGCACTACCAGGGCTTCGACGGGGTCGACGACGGCCTGGAGTGGGACCCGACGCTGATCGGGCTCCGCCGTCACCTGGAGGACGACCTCGAGCAGGACCTCCGCGCGCGGTTCGAGAAGTCGGGCACCACCGCGGAGAGCGCGGAGGAGATCTTCCGGATCGCCGACGAGCACGAGGGGGCCTCGCTCTCGCCGTACCTGCACCGGCACGCCACCCGCGAGCAGTTCCTCGAGCTGCTCGCGGCCCGCTCGATCTACCACCTGAAGGAGTCGGACCCGGTCTCCTGGGTCGTCCCGCGGCTCGGCACCCGCTCCAAGGCGGCCCTCATGGAGCTGCAGTACGACGAGTACGGCGGCGGCGACCCCAACAAGCTCCACTCCCACCTCTTCGCGCGCGGCATGAGCGCCTGCGGGCTCGAGGCCTCCTACGGCGCCTACGTGGCCCAGACGCCTGCCGAGGTCCTGGAGCAGAACAACGTGATGACCCTCTTCGGGCTGCAGCGTCGCCTCCGCGGCGCCGCCCTGGGCCACCTGGCGGCCTTCGAGGTGACCAGCTCCCTGCCCAGCCGGCGGATCGCCCAGGGCCTGGACCGCCTGGGGCTTCCCGACGAGATGCAGCACTACTACCGCGAGCACGTCGAGGCCGACGCCGTGCACGAGCAGCTCGCGGTGCGCACGATCTGCGGCGCGCTCCTGGAGGAGTCGCCCGAGCTGCTCGAGGACGTCATCTTCGGCGCCTTCACCTGCCTGGACCAGGAGGACCGGATCGCCCGTCACTTCCTGGAGCGGTGGGGGGTGGCCGCGTGAGCCACGACGAGATCCCGCACGCCGACGTGGTGATCTGCCCCGGTGGACCGCTGCTGCTGCGCGGCGACCACCTGGTCGACGACGGGCAGGGCAACGTGGTCCGCACCGAGCGACCGGTCAGCGCGGTCTGCCGGTGCGGCAAGACCGAGACCGCCCCGTGGTGCGACGGCACCCACAAGGTGCTGCCGCCCAAGCTCCGCCCCTGAGGGCGCCTCACTCGTCGATGCGGCGCAGCGGCGCGGTCGCGGGCCCTTCGAGGACCTGGCCGTCGAGCTCGAAGCGCGACCCGTGGCACGGGCACTGCCACTTCTCCGCCGTCTCGTCGAGGGAGACCAGGCAGCCCATGTGCGTGCAGGTCGCGGCGACCTGGTGGAGGACGCCGTCGCGGTCGCGGTAGGCGGCGACCACCTCGGCGCCCCGCTGGAAACGGCCCGCGGCTCCCGGGGAGAGGTCGGCCGCGGTGCCGGGGAGGACCGTGGTGCCGGCCGCGAGCAGCCGGCCGGCGACCGCGTTGCCCACGAACGCCGCCCCCTGCTCGGCGGCCTGCCGGCTCTCCGCGCCCCAGCGGGCGCGCCGCAGCGTGAAGAGCTCGCGCCAGCCGAGCTCCGCCCCCGCCTCCGGTGGCCGGCGGGCGGCCTCGTCCGCCAGGTCGGCGTCCAGGACGAGGTCGCGGAGCAGCACGCCGGCCAGGACCCCGTTGGCCATCCCCCACCCGCCGAACCCGGTGGCCCCCCAGACCCCGGCGCCGGGCCGGGTGAGCGGGCGCAACTCGCCGATGAAGGGGATGCGGTCCGGGGACCAGTGGTCCTGCGCCGACCACTGTCGCTCCGCCTCGTAGCCGGGGAGCCGGTCGCGCGCCCAGCCCATCAGGTCGCTGAGCCGGACGGCGGCACTCTGCTTGCCGGGCATGTAGGAGGCACCCGAGACCAGCAGCCGGGGCCGGTCGGTCCCGCCGACGGGGCGCAGCGCGGGCGAGAGCGAGCCGACGCCGACGTACATGTCGGGCAGCGAGCTCCCGTCGGGCACCGGGCCGCTGAGGACGTGCTCGCGGTGCGTCTTGAGGCGCGCGAAGAGGAGTCCCTCGGAGAAGGCCGGGAAGTGGGTGGCGACCACGACGTGCGGCGCGCGCACCGTGTGGCCCGCCTGGGTCACGGCGCAGTGGGGGTCGCCGGTGTCGAGCTCGACCACGCGGCTCTGCTCGTGCAGCACCCCGCCGGCACGGCGGAAGTCGGCGGCCAGGGCGTCCAGGTAGGCGACCGGGTCCACCAGCAGCTGACGGTCGAGCCGGAGCGTCTCCTCCACCGCGAAGGGCAGGCCGGGATCCGCGCCGGTCCGCACGGCGAGGCCGCACTCGGCCAGCACCTCGGCCTCGCGGCGCAGCGCCGCGGCCTCCTTCGGATCCTCGGCGAAGAGCCAGCTGGCCCGCCGCTCCAGCCCGCAGTCGCCCCCGATCCGGGCCACCACCCCGGCGAGGTGCTCCACGGCCATCCGCTGGGACTGCGCGTAGGCCCGGGCCGACTCCAGGCCGGCGCGAGCGGCGATCTGCGAGTACGTCGTCCCCTGGAGAGCGCTGACCTTGGCCGTGGACCCGCCCGTGGTGCTGGTGCCGACCTCGCGCGCCTCGAGCAGCACCACCCGGCGGCCGGCGCGCGCCAGCTCCCAGGCGGTGCTCATCCCGGTGATGCCGGCCCCGATCACCAGGACGTCACACTCGGTGTCGGCGCTCAGCGGCGGGTGCCGCTCGGCACGCCTGCCGTCGAGCCAGATCGGATCGCTCACCCGCGCGGCGTACCCCCCAGGCGGCGACGGGAAACCGCCGATGCGCCGATTGCGCCCCTGATGGTTCAATGAGACCAGAGGTTCTGCCGCGAGCTTCCGCACGTGCCGCATGCTTCACGGAGGCAGCCATGACCCATCACCTCGAAGCCGTCAGGCATCAGGAGTCCTTCCTCCGCTCACCGGATCCGACCTGCGTCCTGGACGACGACTTCGTCATCCGCGCGGTGAACCCCGCCTTCACCGCCGTCACCAGCCTGGCGGAGGACGAGCTGCTCTCGTTCGGCCTCTTCGACCTCTTCCCCGAGAACCCCGCCGCGCCGGAGAGCGACGGCCACGTGCAGCTGCAACGGTCCGCCGAGCGGGTGCTCCGCGAGGGCCGGCTCCACCACATGCTGCTCCAGCGCTACGACATCCCGGACCGCACCGTGGAGGGGCAGTTCCTCACCCGCTACTGGCTCCCGGTCAACCGCCCCTTCTTCCTGGACTCCTCGGTCCGGGGAGTGATCAACCGGGTGCGGCCGGTCGAGGAGCCCACGGCCGCGGCGCTCGCGGCGGTCCGGGCGGTGCACGACGCGACCGGAGGCGGGTTCTTCCTCGACGAGCCGGCCGCCGAGGAGCGCGTCGAGGCCTTCACCCAGGCGATCGCCCAGATCAGCAACCTGGGCCGCGAGGTGGTCCAGCTGCGTGAGGCGATGACCTCGCGGGCCACGATCGAGCAGGCGAAGGGCCTCGTGATGGCCGACCGCGGGTGCACCCCGGAGGAGGCGTTCAAGGTGCTGGTCAAGCTCTCCAACGACACCAACGTCAGGGTGGCCGAGGTGGCAGCCGCGCTGGTCTACCGGGCGCAGTCCACGTCAGGCTGATGCCCGCACCCGAGAAGGTCGAAACCTCCCCTCGCAAAGTTTTTTATTCTTCAACCGCTGGCTTGCGACTGTCGGTCGAGCATGCTTATGTAGTGCGAGTGGTCGAGAAGTCGTTGCCACGTCAACCCCCAATTCTGGGAGGTTCCTCGTGCTGCAGAAGCTGGCCAGCAAAGCTGGCGTAGAGAACATCTGGCCGGACCCGGCGGACCGCCGGGCCGCCACCGCACAACTGCTTGAGAAGGCCGCGTCCAAGGAGGGCGACGAGCGCCGGGAGCTCGAGGAGCTCGTCGTCGAGCTCAACGTCGAGGTCGCCCGTGACGTCGCCCGTCGCTACCGCAACCGCGGGATCGACCTCGACGACCTCGAGCAGGTCGCCTGCCTCGGGCTCGTCAAGGCGGTCCGCCGCTTCGAGTCGGACAAGGGACGTGACTTCCTGAGCTTCGCCGTGCCCACCATCCGTGGTGAGCTGCGGCGTCACTTCCGGGACCGCGGCTGGATGGTCCGTCCGCCCCGCTCCATCCAGGAGATGCAGGCCGCCATCAACGGCGCGGAGGAGGCACTGGTCCAGGAGCTGGGCCGCTCGCCGCGACCGCGGGAGATCGCCGCGCACCTCGGCGTCGAGCTCGACCTCGTGCTGGAGGCGCTGGGAGCCAGCGGGTGCTTCGTGCCCAGCTCTCTCGACGCACCGCTCACTCCGGGCGAGGCCAACGAGCTCGGCAACTCCCTCGGGGAGGACGAGTTCGGCTTCGACGCCGCAGAGGCACGCGCCGCGCTTGAGCCCGTGCTGGCCACCCTCACCGAGCGGGAGCGGCTGATCCTCGAGCTGCGCTTCGCCGGCGGGAAGACGCAGGCGGAGATCGGGGCGGAGATCGGCGTCACCCAGATGCAGGTCTCGCGTCTGCTCAGCGCCACGCTGACCAAGCTCCGCACGGCGATGGACGCCCCCGCCGCCTGAGGGCTGCATGCCGGCGGCTCCTCGCGGGTACGTGAGGGTCGTCCCCAACACGAGGAGGAAAGACCTATGGGTCTCGACGACAAGATCTCCAACGCCACGGACAAGCTGTCCGGCAAGGGCAAGGAAGCCGCGGGAGACGCGACCAACGACGACGAGCTGAAGGCTGAGGGCAAGGGCGACCAGAGCGTCGCCGACCTGAAGCAGGCGGGCGAGAAGGTCAAGGACGCCTTCAAGAAGTAGCGCCCGCGTCACCGACGGGCTGGGAGCGCGTGACCTGACAAGCTCAGGACACGCGCTCCCAGTCTGTCTGCGTCCTCCGGACCAGGCCACGGCGCTCGAACGCCGTCAGCCACCCCTCCATCGGGAACCAGCCCCAGCGCTCCCGGAAGAGCCGGGCGTTGCGCAGGATGTCGTCCAGGTGTCGCACCGGCGGGTCCTCGACCGGGTGCCACTGGTGGCGGGCCAGGGCGCCTCCCACCCACCAGCCGCGCACCCCCGCCGCACGCGCCCGCTGCCCCAGGTCGGTGTCCTCTCCCCCGTAGCCGGTGTAGGCCTCGTCGAAGCCGCCGACGGCGCGCCACGCCTCCGGCCCCAGGGCGAACGAGAGCGACCAGAAGAGCCGCCAGTCCTCCAGCCGGACCAGCTCCCCGGCCGGCGGTGCCGGTCGCGCCGGGTGGGCGCGGGCCGCGGCGAGCTCGGCCTCGTCGTACCCGTGGGCAGGGTCCCGCGGTGGGGGCAGGTACGCCACCGGCCCGCAGAGCAGCGGCGCCTCGCCCTCGAGGCGCGTCGCCGCCTCCTCGTAGCGCGCCAGCAGGTGCTCGTCGGCCAGGCAGTCGACGTCGAGCAGGACGACGAGCTCCGCACCCAGTGCCCAGGCCTCGGCGACCGCCCGGTTCCGGGCGCGGGCCAGCGGCAGCCTGGGCTCGCCCCCGGCCCCGACGTCCGGCGCCTCCTCCACGACCCGGGAGAGGCTCGCGAGTGGCCCGGCGGCGACCACGCCGGCGACGCCCGGGTCCCCCATCGAGACGACGACGACGGCATCGGGGCGCCTCGACGCGGCGGCCAGGGAGCGGTGCTGCCGCGCCAGGTGGTCGTGCCGGCCGGCGACCACCGTGGCCACCACCAGCCTCACGGGGACGGCGCCCAGCCGCCGAGCAGCTCGGCGAAGCGCCGGGCACCCTTGGCGTCGTGCCACCGGGCCCAGGCGCCCCCGCCCGCGGAGGCGGCGCGCGTCAGCAGGCCCGGCCAGTGGCCGTCCTCCGGCCAGGCGGCCAGCGGCACGCCGATCCCGAGGCGGTCCAGGCGGGCCACCGTGTGCTCCTGCTCGCCGAAGGGTCGCGGGTCCGCGACCACCACGGCCGGCGCCCCGGCAGCCGCCACCTCGGCCACGGCGTTCTGCCCGGCGTGGGTGACCACCACCTCGGCGGCGCACAGGTGCTCCCACACCCGCTCGGGGTCGGTGGTGGTGGCCGCGCCGATCCACTCCCGGCCGGGCACGGCCCGGCGGAGCCGGGCGAGCAGCTCGTCGCGGTCGTGACCACCCCCGGTGCCCCAGAGCAGGTACGCCGTCCCGGGACGACGCGGGCCGGTGACCCGGTGGCCGTCGAAGCGACTGATCGCGCCGACGCACCGCACGCCGCTGCCCGGGTCGTCGCCGTCCGCGCCCGGAGGCCAGGCGCCGACCATGAGATCGGCCACGGCACTGCCGAGGCGGTGGGGCGGGTCGGTCCGCCGGCCGGGCATCGCCACCACCACGACGGGGACACCGCACAGACGCGCCAGCACGGTGATCTCCACCGACACGTCCACCACCATCAGCCGCGGCCGGGCCTGCGCAATCCAGGAGGCGACCTGGGCAGCCCGCCCGGCCAGCCCCTGGTCGTGGCGCGGCACCCAGTGCAGCGCCCCGTGGGCGGTCACGTCCCGGCCGGCGGGTCCCGCGGCGTCGTCCCGGTCGAGCTGGAGCCACTCCCGGGGGGCTCCCGTCCCGGACGATGCCGCCGCGGGGCGCGGGAGCGAGCTGAGCACCGTGACCGGCTCATCGAGATGGGCGGTCACCGAGAGCATCCGGTGCAGGTGCCCGGCGCCGTGGTGGTGGACGTACCAGCCGATCACGCCGCTTGCTCCGCCCCGAGGTGCGTGTAGAGCTCCAGGTAGCGGTCGACCATGGTCTCCACCGAGCACGAGGCGACCGCGCGCCGTCGGGCCGCGGCACGATCGAGCCGCTCGGCCTCCGGCACCGCGGCCGCGGCGGCGGCGACGTCGCCGGCGCTCACCAGCCGCGCGCTCGCGTCGTCGACCACCTCGGGGAGCCCGCCCCGGGCGAACCCGACCACCGGGGTGCCGCAGGAGAGCGCCTCGGCGGCCACCAGGCCGTAGGGCTCGTCCCAGTCGGGGGTCACCAGGGCAGCGGCGCTGCCGCCCACCAACCGGGCCAGCTCGCGCTGGTGGAGGTGCCCGGCGTACCGCGCCCCGGAGCCGAGGCGCGGCAGGACCAGGGCGCGCCAGTAGTCCCGATCGACCACCGGCCCGGCGATCACCAGGCGGCGTCCGGCGCGCTCGGCGACGTCCAGGGCCAGGTGGAGACCCTTCTCGGGCACGATCCGGCCGAACCAGACCAGGTCGTCGCCACCCGGGCCCTCGGGCCACAGCCGGGTGTCGATGCCGTTGGGCACCACCTTCGCGGTGGTCGCGTGGGACCACTGGGAGGCGGTGAAGGAGCTGACGGCGACGAAGAGGCTCTCGGTACTGGTGGAGTGGTCGACGGCGGGCTCCAGCCACGGGGTGGGCGGGGTGTGCAGGGTGGTCAGCATCGGCACCCGCAGCGCGCCGGCCATCGCCACCGGCAGGTAGTGCAGGGAGTTGTTGTGCACCAGGTCGACGTCGGGGCGCGCGGCCAGGTCGAGCATCAGCCGCAGGTAGGCGTGGTGCTGCTCCAGCCACTCGCCCGGGAGCATGGAGACGTCGGCGCGCGCCGTGCCGCTGATGCGGGCCGGGCTCACCGTCAGCTCCTCCACGCCGAGCAGCGGATCGCTGCCGGGGGCGGCGCAGACCCGGACCTCCACCCCGCGGACGGTGAGGCCCCGGGCCAGGTGCCAGGTCATCGACTGCAGCCCGCCGGCGAACGGCTCGGCGATGGGATACCGGGAGTCCGCCACGATCGCCACGCGGAGGGGCCGCCCCGTCACGTGCCGAGCACCGAGGCGTAGAGGCGCTCGTGCGCCTCCGCGAGCCGGAGCCGCTCGAGACGGCGCTCCTCGGGGTCGGCGCGCCAGCGCGGACGCTGCCCGTAGGCGGTCAGCACCGCCTCCTCCAGGCTGGCCACGTCGAGGCCGTCCTCGTCGAGGCCGAAGGAGAGGCACGGGCGCTGCTCGGCGTAGTAGCCGCAGGTGGGGGCCGCCACGGCGGTGCCCAGGTCGTGGCACGCCTCGAGCCAGCCCGAGTGCGTCCCGAACCGGTAGGGCAGCACCGAGAGGTCCAGCCCGGAGAGGTAGTCCCACAGCTCGTCGTCGGCGTAGTAGTCGTGCACCGAGAGCTGGAGGAGGCCGTCGTGGGCCAGGCCGGTGAGCATCTGCGCGAGGGCGGGGTGGTGGTTGCGGGAGCCCGGCGTCATCACGTCGGTGTGCACGTCGACGACCAGGCGGACGTCGGGCAGCGGAGCCAGGACCTTGACCAGGGTGTCCACCACCGGGATCGGCTCCATGCCCGCGCGCAGGCTCTTGAGGTGGACGCCGACGACGTACTCCTCGTGCTGCGGCCGGGGGGAGGCGATCCGCGGCTCCGGCACCACGTGCGGGTGCGGCAGGACGGTCGCGGTCCTCCCCCACCGGCGCTCGATCTCGGCCGCCGCCCCGGGAGTCAGGGTGACCAGCGCGTCGGCGGCCGGCACCAGCACGTCGAGCTGGGCGTCGTGGAGCGCGCTGTCGCGGTGGTGGGGGTTGTGCAGGTCGTGCACGGTGTAGACGAGCGGCTTGCCGCACCAGCCGAGGGTCTCCACCCAGCCCCGCAGCTCTTCCGGGCTCCGGGCGTCGAAGCCGAAGTGCAGGTGGGCGAGGTCGAAGGAGTGCTGGTTGTCGAGCACCCACCGGACGTCCAGCGCGGCGGGCGGCCACCACTGGGCCGCCGGCACGTCGCCGGGGACGGGCGGGTCGGGCAGGCGCAGCACAGCCGGGCTGCCGGCTTCCTCCTGCGCGGGCGCCGAGAGGTGCCGGACGTAGACGTGCCCAGAGGGGATGGACAGGACGCGCAGCGGCATCGGGACTCCTGGTCGAGCAGTGGCGCCCGACTTCCTGAGCGACCCACGCCGCGTACCCTCCGGGTCCCCCGGACAAACGTGTGCTGGGATGGCGCCATGGGAATCGGAACTGCGGTCAGGCACCGGCTCGGACGCTTCGAGGAGCCGGCCGCGGAGGCCTACCGGGCGGCGTTCATCAACCTCGACGACTTCGGCGCGCTGGCCGCCTCGGCCTGGTCGGCCCACCGGCCCGGCGGGGCCCCCGCCCGGATCCTGGAGATCGGCTGCGGTGAGGGCGCGGCGGCGCAGCGCCTGGTGGGGGCCTTCCCCGGGGCGACGTACGTCGGCATCGACCCCTCCCCCGACGCCGGGCGGATGTACCGCGGCCCCGAGGGTCCCGTGGAGTTCCGGGTGATGACCAGCGGCGACCTGGTCACCGAGGAGCCGGCGCCCTTCGACCTCGTCGTCCTCATCGACGTCCTGCACCACATCCCTGCCGCGGTCCGCCCCGGCGTGCTCCGCGACGCCGCCGCGCTGCTCGCGCCCGACGGGCTGCTCCTCGTCAAGGAGTGGGAGAAGGGACGCGTCGTCTTCGGCCGCCTCGCGTACCTCGCCGATCGCTACGTGACCGGCGACAAGGACGTCGACTTCATGGACCGCGTCCAGCTGGAGCAACTGCTGGCTGACGCGCTGCCCGAGCTCACCACCACCGGCCGCGGGCACGTCCGCCCGTGGCGGGAGAACGTCCTGGTCTCGCTCGCCCGGGAGGAGCAGGGCGCTCAGTAGAGCTGCCAGGCCGGGTCGCTGGTCGCGCCCAGCGCGCTGACCTGCTGGGCCAGGAACGCACCGAACCCGCTCGCGGCGCCGAGCACGTGCACCGAGGTGTGCCCCTGGTCGTCGCGGTCCACCAGCTGCAGGTCGGCCCGGCCGTCGCCGTCGTGGTCCGCGACCGTCACCACCCAGGTCGCCGGGTCCACCGCCGCCATCGCGGTGGTCGTCTGGGTCAGGTAGCCCTGGAACCCTGCGGCACCGTCGAGCACGTGCACCTCGACCTGGCCGCTCGGCCCCGCCAGGTTGACCGCGTGGAGGTCGGCGATCCCGTCGTCGTCGTGGTCCCCGACCGCGGTCCGCCACTGCCCGGACCCCGGCGCGGGCAGCGGGACCGCGCCGGAGGAGAGCGTGGAGCGGAGTCCCGAGCCGGCGTCCAGCACCGTGACCGTGGCGACCCCCTCGCCGTCCCGGGTGATCACGTGGAGGTCCGCGCGGCCGTCTCCGTCGGCGTCGCCGGCCCCGATCTCCGCGCCGCGACCGGCCGACAGGTCCACCCCCGGCACGACGTCGTGGACCAGGAAACCCTGGAAGCCGGTGGCGCCGTCGAGCACGTGGACCCGGCCCGTGGGATCGACCGCGTAGAGGTCCTGGACGAGGTCCCCGTCGTAGTCGCCGCGGGCCAGCCGCCACTCGCGCACGAAGAGCGGGATCGTGGTCTGGGCACTGAAGCTCGCGAAGCCGGTGGCAGGGTCGAGGGCGTGGAGCTCCATCGCCCCGGAGGCGCCCTCGGTCACCGCGTGCACCCCGGCGGGCTGGGCGGTGGGCACGCCGCGACCGACGACCTCGACCCGCACCCAGTCGACGTACATCGACGCTCCCGACAGGTCGTCGGCCGGCACCCCGCAGCTCGGCTGCTCGGAGTCGGCGCAGTTGCGCTTGTGCTGGAGGCGCAGGTACTCCGGAGCGACCGGTGAGTGCGGCGTCGACCAGGTCTCCACCCCGTCCACGAAGAGACGGGTCGGGGTGGCGAGGGCGGTCGCCGGGTCCTGGCCGGGCCCGGCGTAGGTGAACTCGGCGGCGTACTCGTGCCAGCCGGTCATCTCCGCGGGGTAGCGGGCACCCGCGCACTCCCTCGGCCCGGTGCGCGGGAAGTAGCGCCAGTAGAACGCGACCTGGACACGACAGGCACCGTCGCCGCCCCAGCTCTCCACCACGTCGATCTCCCCCACCCGCTCGGCGTGGTGGGTGCGCAGCCAGAACGACGGGTGGGTGCCGGTGCGTCGCGGCATCTTGATCGAGGCGCTCACCCGGTAGGTCGTGCCGACCTTGAGCGGCACCGGGTCCCGGGCGATCAGGTTGCCCTCCGGGCGCACCCGCAGCACGCTGAGACCGTCGACCTGGGTCAGCTTGGTGCGCGCCGGTGTCGAGCTGGCGAGGTGCTCCCAGTGCTCCCCCGGAGCGCCCGTCGCGGTCGGCCCGAAGTCGTCGCGGAAGACCTCCTCGGGAGCCGCCTCGGCGGCCGGCGCGACGACCGGCGGGTCGGGCACGGCCGGCCCCGCGGGCAGGGCCGCCGCGACCACGGTCGACAGCGCGAGCAGCAGCTCGCGCAGCCAGAGGAACTCGAACATGGGTCCTGTCGGGGAGAGAGGGCGTCGGCCCACGATTGAACCGGCTGGGGGCGGCGGTGGCAAACGGCGACGGCTTCCTAGGATCGACACCATGCCTTCCTCCCCCTCCCCTGCCGCCGCGGGCCTGCGACCGCAGGACCGCCCGTTGCGTGCCCTCTGGCAGCGGCACCGGGCCTACCGCGGGCGCTTCCTCGCCGCGGTCGCCACCTCGACGGTCAACAAGGTCGCCGACGTGATGCCCGAGCTGCTGATCGGCGCCGCCGTCGACGTGGTGGTGCGCGGGGACGCCTCCTTCGTCGCCACGCTGCTGGGGGTCGAGTCGCGCCACGCGCAGCTGGGGTGGCTCGCGGCGATCAACGTGGTGGTGTGGCTGATCGAGTCGGCCAGCCAGTACGTCGCGGACGTGCTGTGGCGGGGGCTGGCCCAGGGGGTCGAGCACGACCTGCGGGTGGAGGCCTACGACCACGCCCAGCACCTCGACGTGGGCTGGCACGAGGCCCGGGCGCAGGGCACCACGCTGGCCACGCTCAACGACGACGTCAACCAGCTCGAGCGGTTCCTCGACGTCGGGGCCCCGCAGATCCTGCAGACGGCGCTCAACGTCGTCCTCGTCGGGGCCATCTTCGCCGCCGCCTCCTGGCAGCTGATGCTGCTCGCCTTCCTGCCGATCCCGGCGATCGTTCTGGGGTCCCTGGTCTTCCAGCGCCGCCTCGAGCCGCTCTACGCCCGCGTCCGCGACGCGGTCGCCGACCTCTCCGGCACCTTGAGCGCCAACCTCTCCGGCATCACCACCATCAAGGCCTTCACCGCCGAGGACCGCGAGCGGGACAGGGTGGCGGCCGTCTCCGCGGCCTACCGCGACGCCAACACCGACGCGATCCGCTCCTCGGCCGCCTTCGTCCCCCTGGTGCGCCTGGCCATCCTGGTCGGCTTCACCGCCACCCTGCTGCTCGGCGGGTGGGCCACGCTGGACGGCCGGCTCGAGCTCGGCGTCTACTCGGTGCTGGTCTTCATGACGCAGCGCCTGCTGTGGCCGCTGACCCAGGTGGCGCAGGTGCTCGACCTCTACCAGCGCGGCCGGGCCTCGACGGTGCGGATCCTGGCCCTGCTGGAGGAGACCAGCTCGGTGCCGGCGGGCGAGCAGCGGCTCGCCCAGCCCGTCGCCGGCCGCCTGGAGCTGCGCGGCGTCCGGGCCGGGTACGGCGAGGGGCCCGACGTGCTGCACGGCATCGACCTGGTGGTCCCCGCCGGGGAGACCCACGCGGTCGTCGGCCCGACGGGGGCGGGCAAGTCGTCGCTGCTGCGCCTGGTGATGCGCTTCGACGACCCCCGCGCCGGCCAGGTGCTGCTCGACGGCCAGGACGTGCGCGACCTGGACTGGGACTCCCTGCGCGGCTCCACCGGCTACGTGGCCCAGGACGTCTACCTCTTCGCCGGCACCGTCGCCGACAACATCGCCTACGGGCGACCCGAGGCGACCCGCGAGGAGATCCGGGCGGCCGCCGAGGCCGCCGCCGCGTGGGAGTTCATCGCGGCGCTGCCCGGGGGGCTGGACGCCCCGGTCGGCGAGCGCGGCGTCACCCTCTCCGGCGGCCAGCGGCAGCGACTGGCGCTGGCCCGGGCACTAGTGCGCCGGCCGGCGGTGCTGGTGCTCGACGAGGCCACCAGCGCGGTCGACAACGAGACCGAGGCGGCGATCCAGCGCTCGCTGCGGGTCGCGACCGCGGAGTGCACCGCCCTGGTGGTGGCCCACCGGCTCTCCACCGTCCGCAACGCCGACCGGATCTGGGTGCTGGACGCCGGCCGGGTGGTCGAGGCCGGCACCCACGACGAGCTGGTGGCGGCCGGGGGCTCCTACGCGCACCTGTGGGCGGTGCAGACGGGCGACCAGCTGCCGTCGACTCCGTCGAGGCGGGCCAGCACGCGGTAGGCGTTGCCCGGCTGCTCACCCCGCACCGCTCCGCTGGCCTGGGCCACGACCGCCGCGGCCAGCCCCACGGGGAGCACGGCGAGGCAGACGGCCGCTCGGGTCACCCGCTCGGCGAGGGTGGGGGCCGGCCGCCAGGGCATCCACGGCCGGGGCACCAGGTGCCCGGCGGCGAACCACGCGGCGGCCAGGGTGTCGAGGCCGCGCACCTCGGGGGTCCGGAACCGCTCCAGGACGGTGAAGCCGCGCAGCTCGAGGGCCTCCTCCAGCCGCGCGAGCGGCACCATCTGCAGGTGCTGGGGTTGCAGCCACGTCATCCAGTAGCGGCCCAGGAACCGGCTGGACGGGCACTCGGGGTCCGGCACCTCGATCATCAGCAGCCCGCCCGGCCGCAACGCCGTCGCGGCGGCGTCCAGCTCCGCCTTCGGCTCGCGGGTGTGCTCGAGGTAGTGGTGCATGCTGACGACGTCGAACTGCCCGGCCAGCCCGTCGGCCAGCTCGGGGAACCAGCCGCGGTGGGCGCGGTCGATCCATCCCCGCCGCGCGGCGTCCTCGACCGAGGAGCCCTGGTCGAGCCCCTCGAACGAGGTCTGGCGGAAGTGGTCCCGGGCGACCAGGCAGAAGTGGGCGTGCCCGGTCCCGACGTCGAGCCACCGGGCCGGGGCACCCAGCTGGTCGGCGACCATGGCCACCCGCCCGTCGTAGACCGCGGCCTCGGTGGCGAAGATCTTCTCCATCTCGTCGCCGCCGAACCCGTCGTAGAAGTCGCGGTAGTAGAAGTCGAGACCCTCGAGGCTGAGCCGCGGGTTCTGGAAGACCAGGCCGCACGCGGTGCACTCCACCAGCCGGAACGTGCCGGGCTTGTGCTGGACCAGGTCGGGCGTCGTGAACCGCGTGACCAGCTCGGCGGCGCCGCACCACCGGCAGCTGTCGGCGGGAGGCTCGAAGAAGCGGTCGGTGCCCTGGGCGAGCTCCTCGGCGTAGCGCGGCCGAAGCTCCTCCGCGACACGGAGCGACGCGGCCCGGGGGGCGCGACCACGGACGAGGTCCGCGAACCGCCGCGCCTCGAGCAGCAGGCGACCCGCCGTCTGGAGCCGGAGGTCGCGGGGGGCCAGGCCCGCAGGGTTGCCGTGCAGCACCAGCGTCGGCTGGGCATGGTGCACCAGCACCCCCAGGGCACCGAGGCGCGGGGAGGCGAGCAGCCCGGCGGCCAGGACGGCGAGCGCGGCGCCGATCCCGTTGACGTGCCCGGTCGCGTACCGGTCGAGGAGCGCGCGCTGGACCGCCAGCTCCTCGTCGGCGTCGTGGTCGACGGCGCGCTCCAGCGGAGCGACGGCGACGTCGGTGGTGCGCGGCGCGAACCGCTTCACCTGGCGCGCCACCTCGACCATGGCCGACGGCGCCAGGGGTCCCGGTGGCAGCTCCGCCCGGTCCGCCACCTCCCTCCGGACCACCAGGGCGTGCCCGGCCGTCCTGCCCTCGGCCAGCGGGTCGGCCCGGAACGTCGTGGTGTCCAGTCGACGCACCAGGTCGAGCGCCCTGGCGACCGGGAGGTCCTGGGGCACCAGGTCGACGGCGTCGAGACCCTCCCGGGACGCCCAGGCCGCCACCGTCGTCATGGTCTGCGGGTGCAGGGTCACGCCGGTGGCAGCGATCACGCGCCACTCGTCCAGGTCCGCCTCCCGGCCCGTCCCGGGGTCCGGCGCCGGGCCGAGGCCGACGAGGCCCGCCGCGTGGGAGCGGAGCCGGGCGGCGTTGGCCACCATGCCCAGCGTGGTGGCGGCGGTGAGCACTCGGAGCATGGCGGTCCCCAGGGGTGCGGCGGCGTCGGGTGGGCCGACCCTAGCGATCACCGGACTCCGTGGAAATGCAGGATGTCCCGCACCACCTGACGGCGGGCGGGACATCCCAGTGGTGGAGCTGAGGGGATTCGAACCCCTGACCTTCTCATTGCGAACGAGACGCGCTACCAACTGCGCCACAGCCCCAAGCGAGTAGGAACGTTAGCACCCGGTTCGGGGCTCGTCCCAATCAGGTTCGCCAGTCAGGAGCCGACCGCTCGCCGCGTCTCGCCGTCGTCGCCCTGGGCGGCCTGCTCGGTGCGGGCCGACTCCTCCGCGGCGCGGGCGATCGCGGCGTCCTCGTCGGTGCGCCCCGAGGTCCACACGCCGGTCGAGTCGAGGTCGATCGTCTGCACGGTACGGCGCACCGCGGCCGGCTTGGAGACGTACGTCGGGAGCGTCACCGGGACCATGTCCCACATGGACGGGTCCTGGACCACCACGTCGGGAGCCGTCGCCACCACGGTCTGGCGCTCCTCGGCGACCGCGGCCGGGACGACGGGGATGTCGGTGGTGGGAGCCTCCTCGGCGACCACCGGGGCGGCACGCCGGGGCTTGACCACGGGCAGGCCCCGCTCCTTGCGCACCATCAGCCGGCAGGCGACCAGCCAGGCGACCAGGAGGGTGCCGGGGATCGCGACGTACCACCAGGAGATGGCTCCCCAGGCGGCCACGCCGACCACGGTGACCAGGGCGAGCAGCAGGACGCTGAGCACGTTGCGGCGGCGGCGGGCGGCTCGGTTGGCGGCCGCCCGGCGGGCGGCGACGGTGGCGACCACGGGCTCGGGGCCCTTGGTCTCGATGCGGGGGACGGAGGGGGCGCGCCCGGGTGTCACCACCAGGCGCGAGTCGCGGGAGCTGACCGGCTCGCGCCGGGCCAGCACCCGCATGGTGCGCGAGAACCGCTCGACCGAGCGCGTCCGCTGCACCTCGTCGTGGTGCTTGATCGCCTTGGGCACGAGATAGGCAGCCCACGCCACGGCAAGGGCGACGAAGATGAGTGCGCTCAGGTCCACGAGTCGAGATTAGGTTCGATAGCCGAACTTGGGGCGGACGTGCCTAGGTGTGTCGCAGAGCAACTCCTGTGACCTGTGGGATTCTCGGGGCTCACCCGCCCTCGCGGAGCCGGGCCAGCAGGCCCCCGGGCACCTCCTCGGCGGTCACCGCGAAGATCCGGTGGTCCCGCCAGGCCCCGTCGATGTGCAGGAACCGCGGCGCGTAGCCGACCTCGTGCAGGCCCAGCTTCTCCACCACGCGCAAGGAGTTGGAGTTCTCCGGCCGCACACAGATCTCGATCCGGTGCAACCCCGCGGGCCCGAAGCAGTGGTCCACCACCAGCGCCACCGAGCGGGGCACCACCCCGCGGCCGGCGACCGCTTGGTCCAGCCAGTAGCCGACCGAGGCGAAGAGCGCCGAGCCGCGCACGATGTTGTTGACCGTCACCTGTCCGGCGAACCGGCCCTCGACCTCGATCGCGAACGGCATCGTGGTGCCCTGCCGGGCCGCCCGGTGCAGCCGCTGCACGAGCTGGCGGTACGACGTGGGCCGCCGGTCGCCCCCGGGCGGCGCCGTCGCCTCCCACGGGCTGAGCCACTCGAAGTTGCGCTGCCGGGCGCGGGTCCAGCTCTCCTCGTCGGAGAGTGCCAGCGGCCGCACCACCACGTCGCCGTCCACCAGCCTGGCCGGCCATCCGGGCGCCGTGGGGGGACCGGGCCAGCCGGGGACCCTCACCGGCCGGTCACGGGGTCATCCCCCGCTCCCGCGGTCGTGGTCGGAGCCGACGACCTGCTCCACCGCGTGCACCAGCACCGGCTCGAGGACGGCGAGCCCGTCGCGGACCCCGCCCCGCGAACCGGGCAGGTTGACCACCAGGCAGCGGCCGGCCACCCCGGCGACCCCCCGCGAGAGCGCGGCGAGCGGCTGACCCTGGGCGGCGCCGTGGGCACGGATCGCCTCGGCGAGACCGGGGACCTCGAAGTCGAGCACCGACCGCGTCGCCTCCGGGGTCCGGTCGGTGGGGGTCAGGCCGGTCCCGCCGGTGGTGAGCACCACCCGCGCCCCGGCAGCCACGGCCGCACGCAGCGCCTCGGCGACCGGCTCGCCGTCCGGCACCACCGCCGGGTCGCCGACGGTGAAGCCGAGCCCGCGCAGGAACTCCGCGATGACCGGCCCCGTCTCGTCGGCATAGACCCCCCGGGCGGCGCGGTTGGAGGCCACCACCACGGCGCCGGGCAGGCTCATCGCCGCCACTCCCCCGACTTGCCGCCCGTCTTCAGCTCCACCCGCACGTCGGTGATGGTCGCGGCCTTGTCGACGGCCTTCACCATGTCGACCACGGTGAGGGCGGCCACCGAGACCGCGGTCAGCGCCTCCATCTCCACCCCCGTGCGGTCGTTGGTCGAGACGGTGGCGAGGATCTCGACGGCGTCGTCGGCCACCGTGAGGTCGACCGTCACCGACGAGACCGAGAGGGGGTGGCACAGCGGCACCAGCGACGAGGTCTGCTTGGCGCCCATGATCCCCGCGACCCGGGCGACCGCCAGGGCGTCGCCCTTGGGCACGCCGTCGCCGCGCAGCAGGGCGACGACCTCCGCGGAGACCAGCACCCGCCCGGAGGCGACCGCGGTGCGGGAGGTCACCTCCTTGGCGGAGACGTCGACCATGCGGGCCGCGCCCGACTCGTCCACGTGGGTCAACCGGTCCATCGCCGCCTCCTCAGAACTCCTCGTCCAGGCAGAGCACCTGGACCATCTCGCCCGCGCTCACGCCGGTGGCCTCCTCGGGGACGACCACCAGGGCGTTGGCGGAGGCCAGGTCGCCGATCAGGTGGGAGCCGTGGCCGCCGACGGGCTGCACGAAGGCGCCGCCCCGGTCCGTGCCGTAGGTCGCGCGGACGAACTGCCGCCGTCCCGGCGCCGACGAGATCGGGTGGGTCAGCCGCGCCCGGCGGGTGGGCCGCTCGTAGGGCAGCCGCCCCATCATCCGGCGCAGCGCCGGCAGCACGAAGACCTGGAAGGAGACGTAGGCCGAGACCGGGTTGCCGGGGAGCGTGAAGATCGGGATCCGGTCCTCGCCGACCGTGCCGAAGCCCTGCGGCCTCCCCGGCTGCATGGCGACCTTGCCGAACCAGACCGTGCCCAGCTCGGCGAGCGCCTCTTTGACCACGTCGTAGTCGCCCTCGCTGACCCCGCCGCTGGTGACGACCAGGTCGGCCCGGACCAGCTGGTCGCTGAGCGCGTCGGTGAAGGAACGAGGGTCGTCGGGGACGATCCCGACCCGGTAGGCCAGGGCGCCGGCCGCGCGGGCGGCACCGGCGAGCAGGTAGGAGTTGCCGTCGTAGATGGAGTCGTGACCCAGCGTGGTGCCGGGATCGCGCAGCTCCGAGCCGGTGGAGATCACCACGACCCGCGGGCGGGGCCGGGAGCGGACGGTGGACCGGCCGACCGAGGCCAGCAGGCCCAGGTGGCGGGGACCGATCACCGTGCCGTGGTCGAGGAGCAGGTCGCCGACCGAGACGTCCTCGCCGGTGCGCCGCACGTGCTGGCCGAAGTCGGGCGCCCGCTCGATCACCACCTCCGCCACCCCGCGGTCGGTCCACTCGTAGGGCACCACGGAGTCGGCGCCGGCGGGCATCGGGGCGCCGGTCATGATCTTGGCGGCCGTGCCCGGGGAGAGCGCGAGCAGGCGGGCCTGCCCCGCGCCGATCTCGCCGACCACCGGCAGCCGCACCGGCGCCTCCGGGGTCGCCCCGGCGACGTCCTCGAGCCGGACGGCGTAGCCGTCCATCGCGGAGTTGTCGAAGCTGGGCAGCGCCACCTCGGCGTACACGTCCTCGGCGACGGCCATGCCGAGCGACTCCATCAACGGCTGCGGGAAGTCGGGCAGCGGCGAGACGCTCGCCAGCACCCGCTGGACCAGGTCGTGGACGCTGGTCGGCTCGCCCGGCTGGTCAGCCATCGGAGCCGGCGTCCTCCCCGATCACCGCGCCGGGCTCCACCCGTTGGGCGGACGCCGCGGCGAGCTCGACCTCGCCGCGCAGGGTGACGCCCCTGCCGAAGGTCCAGTCCCCGTTGATGCGGACGCTGGTGGCCTCCCGCAGCGACGGCGCCCCTTCGGGGAAGCGCAGGTCGAAGTCGCGGACGAGCTTGTAGTAGGTGCCGTCCAGGTCGACGAAGGGCACCTCGTCCGCGGCCTGGTCGAGGACGAAGTCGCCGCCCAGGTCGTAGACGTCGGAGCGGAGCACCAGCAGGTCGTTGGTGGTCTTGACCGGCACGAACCGGTCGCGCCCCACCTCGATCGTGCGGGCGTCGGCGAAGACCTCGATCGCCGCGCCCATCGCGGTCTCGATCTGCACCACCTCGGGCGACTTCGGGTCGCCCGGGTCGACGGTCTTCACGTTGCGGATCAGGGGCAGCCCGAGGATCCCGTCGCGGGCGTCGAGCGCCTCCTGCATGGCGCGCAGGTCGAACCAGAGGTTGTTGGTGGAGGTGAACCGGTGGCGCTCGAGGTCGGCGAGCGCCTCCTTGTCCTCCGGCAGCGTCTGGGCCGACTCGCGCAGCACGATCCGCCCGTCGGAGCGGCGCCGGGCGAAGTGGCCGCCCTTGCGGTCCGACGGCGTGCGCCGCACCGCCTCGATGGCGAACGGGGCCCCGGAGTCGGCGAACCAGCCGGCGACCCGCGGGTCCGGCACCGCGCCGAGGTTGTCGGAGTTGGAGACGAAGGCGTAGCGGTATCCCGCCTCGATGAGCTGGTGGAGCAGGCCGCTCCCCCGCAGCGCGGTGTAGATGTCGCCGTGGCCCGGCGGACACCACTCCAGGTCGGGGTCCTTGGGCCACGAGACCGGCAGCAGCGAGTCGACGAGGAGCTTGGGCTCCTTGTTCTGCAGGAACTCCAGCGGTAGCCCCGCGACGGGCAGGTCGGTGTAGCGGGCGATCGCGGCCATCGTGTCGGAGGAGGTGCGGAAGCTGTTCATGAAGACCAGCGGGAGCGGGGCGTCGTACTTCTCCCGCAGGTGCAGCACCTGGCGGCAGATGACGTCGAGGAAGGAGAGGCCGCGGCGCGCACAGAGCAGCGACTTGGCGCGGTCCATCCCCATCGAGGTGCCCAGCCCGCCGTTGAGCTTGATCGAGACGGTCGCCCGGATCGCCGCCCCGGCGGTCTCGTCGCCCACCTCGACGTCGGCCAGCGACTCCATCTCCAGCGGCTCGATCGAGGACTCCGGGATCATCCCGGTCTCACCGTGCTCGAGCAGCCGGTGGTAGTGCGCGAAGGTCTCGATCGCCACCTGGTCCACTCCCGCCTCGCGCATCTTCGCGGTGGCCCTGGAGAGGCCCTGGGACTGTGAGTGACTAGCCATGCTCCGATCGTAGGCTGAGCGACGTGAACCAGGACCATCTCCCCCGAGATCCGGACCCGGGCTCCGTCAGGCTCGCCAAGGTCGCCCTGCGCGACCAGGTGCTGGCGGCCAGACGACGCCGCCCGCTGCTGGAGTCGGCGGAGGGGGCCGCGCGCCTCGCCGCGCACCTCGTCGCCTTCGCGCCGGTACGCCGGGCGGCGACGGTCGCGGCGTACGTCTCGACCGGGCGCGAGCCCGGCACCGGCGCCCTGCTCGACGCGCTGGCGGCGGCCGGCACCCGGGTGCTGCTGCCGGTGCTGCTGCCCGACGGCGACCTGGACTGGGCCGCCTACACCGGCCCCGGCGGCCTGGTGCCGGCGACGCGGGGCCTGCTGGAGCCGAGCGGCCCGCGGCTCGGTGTGGCGGCCGTGGCGCGGGCCGAGGCGGTGCTGGTGCCGGGGCTCGCGGTCTCCGACGACGGCATGCGGCTGGGCCGTGGGGGCGGCTCCTACGACCGGGCCCTGGCCCGGGTGCCGGCCGACGTGCTCACCTGCGTGCTGCTCCACCCCGACGAGGTCGGGCTCGCGGTCCCGGCAGAGCCGCACGACCGCCCGGTCCGGGCGGTCGCGACCCACCAGGGCGTCCGGCTGCTCACTCCTCCGGCAGGCCCTGGGGGGTGAGCAGGAGCCGCTGCTCGCTCGCCTCGCGCACCGCGTCGCGGCCCGACGGCCACGGCAGCGTCCGCCCCTCGACCAAGAGCTCGGTCTGGTCGACGTAGTGCCCGCTCGCGGGGTGGCCGGAGACCCCGGTGAGGTTGATCCAGCGTGAGTCGTCCAGGTCGGCCAGCGAGACCACCATCCGCATCGAGGGCGCGGAGGTGACGGTGTAGCCGTCTGCCGCGTCCCAGCCGGTGGCGTTGACCACCGAGGAGCCGCCGCCGATCTCGAAGCCGGTCCGGTTGAGCAGCCGCTCCACGGGCGCGACCCCGGAGGTCCCCAGCGTCTGGTTGCGCAGATCGAGCCGGTGCAGGTGCCCCCAGCTCCACTCCCACGGCCGCACGGACTGGCGCCGGGTCATCTCGTCGCGGGCGTCCACCAGCGCCTGCCGGAGCACGTCGTCGCGCACCTCCCGGACGTCCTCGGTGGTGCGGTCGTCCCAGAGCCGGTGGGCCGGCTCGTCCAGGAGCCGGTCGACCACGGTGAACCAGCGGTCGCCGCCCGAGGGGTGGATCCGGGCCCGCAGGTCGTCGTGGAAGGCGAGGCGCAGCAGGTTGGACCAGACCACGTTGAAGTAGGCGGCCGCCGGGCTGTCCACGGCGTCCTGGAAGTCCCACTCGCGCAGCAGGTCGACGCCGTCGCGCTGGTACTGGGTCTGGAGCCCCTCCACCTCGAGCAGGTACGGGACCAGGATCTCGGCCATCGGGTTGTGCTCGTCGGTCTGCAGGTCGACCATCTGCTCCACGGTGACCTCCTGCTCGGACTCCAGCAGCGTCCGGATCCGCTCGGAGCGGAAGCCGTGGTCCCAGTCGTCGGTGAGGTGGAACGGGTACTCCTGCCCGACGACCGCCTGGTTCGCGGTGACCACGAAGCCCTCCTCGGGGTTGAGCACCGAGGGCAGGGCGTCGAAGGGCACGTGCTCGCCGGTCCAGTCGTTCTCGGGCAGCCAGCCGGCCGCGGGCGTCCTCCCGTCGTGGCCGGGCTTGCGGATCGGCACCAGCCCGGGGGCCTGGTAGCCGATGTTGCCCTCGGTGTCGGCGTAGACGAGGTTCTGCGCCGGCACCGCGAACTTCGCGGCGGCCGCCCGGAACCCCTCCCAGTCCGAGGCCCGGTTGAGCTCGAGGATCGCGTCGGCGGTGGTGCTCGGCTCCAGTGCCGTCCAGGCCAGGGCGACCGCGTACCCCTCCTCCGGCGGCTCGTCGCCGGCCACCCGGTCCTCGGCGGCCGCGTTGGCGCCCACCGAGCTCGCCTCCTGGGAGACGTCGGAGATCAGCGGGCCGTGCTTGGTCCGGCGCACCCGGAGGGTGAAGTCCTTGCCGTCGCGGACCCGGATGGTCTCCTCGTGCACCTCGAGCGGCCGCTGCTTGCCGGCATAGGTCCAGGTGTCGCCCTCGACCTTCTCCAGGTAGAGGTCGGTCACGTCCGGACCGAGGTTGGTGAAGCCCCAGGCGATGTCGGCGTTGTGACCGATCACCACTCCCGGCACGCCGGAGAAGGTGAAGCCGGAGACGTCGAGGGTGCAGTCGGGGGCAGCCTCGCGGCAGTGCAGGCCCATCTGCATCCAGATGCCCGGCAGGCTCACCCCCAGGTGCGGGTCGTTGGCGAGCAGCGGCTTGCCGGTCGCGGAGCGCTCCCCGGAGACGACCCACGAGTTGGAGCCCAGGGCGTCGCCGCTGCCGAGCATCGCCGGCAGCGCGGCCAGCGCCTCGTCGACGCGCTCGAGCGCCGCCACCGCGGCCGGCTCCTGCGAGACGTCGCCCGTGGCCGCCGAGGCACCCTGGGCGAAGACCCCGTCGACCACCCGGCCCTCGGTCACGATGGGCGCGTGCCGCTCCGCGTCGTACGGCGGGTGGAGCTCCTCGACGACCTCGGCGGCGTTGTCCAGGGAGGCCACCACGCGGTCGATCTCCTCGCTCATGTTGCCGCGCAGGTCCCAGGCCATCGCCTTGAGCCAGGCCAGCGAGTCGACGGGCGTCCACGGCCGCGGCTGGTAGTTGAGCCCGGTGAGGCCGAGCACCGTGTACTCGACCGAGATCTGGGTCGGCGAGTGCTGGTCGAGGTAGCCGTTGACCCCGGCCGCATAGGACTCGAGCGCCTGCTGGGTCTCCTGGGAGAGGCGGCTGACCTCACGCTCGGCCACCCGGCGCCAGCCCATGGTGCGGATGTACTTGTCGGTCTCCAGCGCGGTCTCGCCGAAGAGCTCGGCGAGCCGCCCGGAGGTGACGTGCCGGCGGACGTCCATCTCGAAGAAGCGCTCCTGGGCGTGCACGTAGCCCTGGGCCTGCAGCAGGTCGTGGTCGGAGTCGGCGTAGAGCTGCGGGATGCCGTGAGCGTCGCGCAGCACCTCGACCTCGGCGCTCAGCCCCGGCAGCTCCAGCTCGCCCTCGGTCTGGGGCAGCGGCCGACGGACCATCACCGCGGCGGCGGCCGCGACCGCGAGGAGCACCAGCACCAGCCCGATCGCGGTGTAGGTCGTCACCCGCGCCCATCGCGGCCACGCGAGGAAGGTGCCCCACCAGGAGGTCCGTTCGCCCAGGGCTGTGCTCTCGTCGCTCATCGCGGACCCATTGTGCCGCCTCCCGGTGACGTAAACTGTGCGGCGTGCCGACCTACCAGTACGCCTGCACCGAGTGCGGGCACGCTTTCGAGCAGTTCCAGAGCTTCAGCGACGACGCCCTGACCCACTGCCCGCAGTGCGACGGACGCCTGCGCAAGGTGTTCAACGCCGTGGGTGTGGTCTTCAAGGGGTCCGGCTTCTACCGGACCGACAGCCGCTCCGGCTCGACGTCGTCGACGACCTCCTCGACCGCGGACTCCTCGAAGAGCGCCCCCGCCGCCACCACCCCCGCCTCGAGCACCTCGGGCTCCTCCGGCTCGGGCTCCGGCGCCGCGAAGGCCACCGCCAGCTGATCCTGGGCGGGCCGCTCGGGGCTCGCCCGCCTGTGGACGGCGGCTCGCGCTCGGTGGGTGTGCGCGGTCCCCGCGTCCGGGCCGCCCGCGCGGCCTAGCGTCGCCCGCATGCCCGACCCGCCCGAGCCCCGCACTCGCTCCACCGTGGTCCGCGGCCGGGTGCGCCGGTGGCTGCGCACCCGGGTGCTGGCCCACCGCCGCCTGCTGGCCGCCGTCTGCCTGGCCCTGGCCGCCGGTGCCGCCCTCCGGGCGGTGGCGCCGCCGCCCCCCGCGACCGAGCCGGTCGTCGTCGCCGCGCGTGACCTGCCGTCGGGCACGGTGCTCACCCCCGACGACCTGGCGACCGTGCACTGGCCGGCCGGCGCCCGGCCCGACGGGGTCGCGGTCCGGCCGCAGGGCCGCACGCTGGCCGCGCCGCTGCGCCGCGGGGAGCCCCTCACCGACCTGCGGCTGACGGCCCCGTCCCTGCTCGCGGGCTACCCGGGGCTGGTCGCGCTCCCGGTCCGGCTTCCCGACGCCGCTGCGGTGCAGCTGCTCCGTGTCGGCGACGAGATCGACCTGGTGGCCAGCGACCCGGAGTCGGCCACCGCGGAGGTCGTCGCCAGCGGGTCGCCGGTGCTGGCACTGCCCGGTGAGGACCCGGCTGCCCCAGGAGACGCCTCCGGGGGCCGGCTGGTGGTGCTGGGGCTGACGCCCGGTCAGGTGCGGAGCGTCAGCATCGCCGCCGTGCAGCAGTTCCTGACCCCCGCCTTCTCGCGCTAGCGTGCGGAGGTCCGGTACCGGACGCCCCATCCACGCTCCCCCGCGGAGCTCGGACCCGAGGAGCGAGCATGACCGGCTTCAAGAACTTCATCATGAAGGGCAACCTGGTCGAGCTGGCCGTCGCCTTCATCATGGCCACCGCCTTCGCCGCGGTGGTCACCGCCACGGTCGACCTGCTGATGGACCTCATCGGCAAGGTCGGCGGGACGCCCGACTTCTCCGACTACTCGCCCGGCGGCGTCTCGGTGGGCGCCTGGCTGACCGCGCTCATCTCGTTCCTGATCCTGGCGGCGGTGGTCTACTACGCGATCGTCCTGCCGTACACGAAGGCGCAGGAGCGCTTCTTCCCCAAGAAGGACAGCGAGGAGGGCACTCCGGCCGACATCGCGCTGCTGGAGGAGATCCGCGACCTGCTGCGGGGCCGCGACGGCGGCGTCTGAGCGAGTCAGCCGCCGTGGTGCGGCGGCACCTGGGCACGGAGCCAGGCGTCCGAGGACGCCTCGGCGCGATCCCGGGGCGCCTCGTCATCGCGTTCGTCGGAGGTGGTCTCGGGCAGGACGTCGCCGAAGACCTGCTCGAGCCTGCGCCGGCGCGCCCACGCGGACTCGCCGCCGGTCCCCTCGCCGGTCTCCCGGCTCACGCGCAGAGGCCTTCCTTGCGGGCGTCCTCGATCTCTTCCTCGCTCGGCCCCTGCGTCGCGGTGGGCGACGGACTCGGGGTCGGGGTCGGGCTGGGCGTCTCCGACGGGGTCTCGGTGGGCTCGTCGGTCGGCTCGGCGGAGGGCGTGGCCGTCGGCTGCTGACCGGGGGGCGCCGCCGCGCTGATCGCACCCTCGCTCTGGCTCCGGGTCAACGGCTTGTCCTTGGCGATCTTCTTCCACAGCTTCTTCGCCTCGGGCTTCCAGACGACGCGACCGAGGTAGTCGGGGCGCTGGTCGTACTCCCACGGGACGGTGACGAACTGGACCTTGTCCAGGCCGACGTCCTGGAGGCTCAGGCCCAGCCCGCCGATCTTGGTGAGGTTGCTGAGCCCGGGCGAGACGGTGAGCGACGCGGTGGCGGCGTCGAGGAAGCCGACGAGCCGGTCGGGCCGGGCCAGGGTTCCCTTGGAGACGACCTTGTTGACCATCGAGGCGATGAAGTTCTGCTGCCGCTTGATCCGCCCGATGTCGGACCCGTCGCCCAGGGTGGCCCGGACGCGGACGTAGTTGAGGGCGTCGTCGCCCTTCAGGACGCGGTCCTCGCCGCCCTTGATGAAGATGTTGTGCGCGGGGTCGTTGATGTCCTCGGGGATGCAGACCGGGACGCCGTCGACGGCGTCCACCATGTCCTTGAAGCCGGCGAAGTCGACGACCACGAAGTCGTCGAGCACGACCCCGGTCATCTGCTCGAACTGCTCGACGGTGCACGCCTCACCACCCAGGGCGTAGGCGGCGTTCCACATCTGGTCCTCGCCGCCGGCGATCTCGTCGTCCTTGCCGCAGTCGGGGCGGGTCACCAGGGAGTCGCGCGGGATCGAGACCCCGTAGGCACGCTCGCGGTCCTCGGAGATGTGGAGCAGGATCGTGGTGTCGGAGACCCCGCCGCCGGCCTCGCCGTCGATCTTGTTCTCCTCGCCGTCACGGGTGTCCGAGCCCAGGACCAGGATGTTGAGCGCGCCCTTGGGACCGAGGTCCTCCGGTCGGTTGTCGACCTCGTCGAAGCCCTCGGAGACGGTGATGTTCCCGTTGAGGTGGCGGTAGACGAACGCCACGGAGAGACCGGTGACCAGGCCGAGGACCACCAGGGAGGCCAGCAGCACCGTGCCGACGGTGTGCTTCTTCTTCCCCTTGCCCTTCCGCTTGCCCGCCTCCACCGAGGAGTCGTCGGGGGGCTGGGGCGAGACGCCGTCCGCGCCGGGACCGACGGGCTCGTCAGCTGACGTCTCGTCGGACACTGGCACCTCGTGATGGCTCGGCAATCGTCGTCCCGGAGCGGGCCGACGCGGCGAAATCTACTCGACGCAACCTACTGGACACAGCCAGTGTCCCCGCGCCGCCCACTCCGGGGCAAATGACGCCGGTGCGGCGAGTGGCGCCTGTCACGCCGACTGTCACGCCTACTGTCACGCCTACTGTCACGATGGGCCGATGACCGCATCCCGTGACCTCGACCTCGTCCTGCTGGGCGCCACCGGCTTCACCGGCGGGCTGACCGCCGACTACCTGGCGGCGCACGCTCCCCGCGAGCTGCGCTGGGCGCTGGCGGGCCGCTCCCTGGAGCGGCTGGAGGCGGTGCGCTCCCGGCTGGCCGCGGAGCACCCGCACCTCGCCGGCCTGGAGCTGGTCGTCGCCGACTCCGCGGACGCGGCCTCGATGGCCCGGCTCGCCGCCTCGACCCGACTGGTGGCGACCACGGTCGGGCCCTTCCTGGAGCACGGCGAGCCCCTGGTCGCGGCCTGCGCCGCGGCCGGCACCGACTACGTGGACCTCACCGGGGAGCCGGAGTTCGTCGACCTGACCTACCTGGCCCACCACGCGACCGCGGTGGAGTCCGGGGCGCGCCTGGTGCACGCCTGCGGGTTCGACTCGATCCCCCACGACCTCGGCGCCCTCTTCACGGTCTCCCAGCTCCCCGACGACGTGCCGATCACGCTGCGCGGGGTGGTCCGCTCCCGTGGCACCGTCTCCGGCGGCACCTTCCACTCGGCGGTCAACGCGATGTCCCGGGTCCGGGAGTCGAGCCGGGCGGCGCGCCGTCGCCACCAGCTGGAGGGCTGCCCCGAGGGCGGCCGGTCCTCGCGGGCGGTCGCCGGGAAGCCGCACCGCGACCCGGTGCTCGGCTACTGGCTGCTGCCGCTGCCCACCCTGGACCCGGCCGTGGTGGCGCGCAGCGGCGCGGCGCTCCCCTCCTACGGTCCGCGGTTCCGCTACTCCCACTACGCGGGGACCAAGACGCTGCGCTTCGCCGCCGGAGGTGCGGTCGCGGTGGGCGCGCTGGCGCTCTCCGCCCAGGTCCCACCGCTGCGCCGCGCGGTGCTCTCCCGGGTGAAGCAGGGCGAGGGGCCGGACCAGGCCCGCCGGGACCGCGCCTGGTTCACCGTGGACTTCGTCGGTGAGACGGCGGCGCAGCGCGTCCGCACCCGGGTCAGCGGCGGGGACCCGGGCTACACCGAGACCGCGAAGATGCTGGCCGAGTCGGCACTGTGCCTCCTCCTCGACGACAACCCGCCCACCCGCGGACAGGTCACCACCGCCCAGGCGATGGGCGAGCAGCTGACCCGGCGCCTCCAAGCCGCGGGGATGCGGTTCGAGGTGGTCAGCGCCTGACGTCGTCGGGCACCAGGCGCGGGCCGGTGCGCCGCCCCGCCCGGGCGGCGACGTCGCGCTGCGCCGCGCGGTGGGCGGCGAGCAGGCGCCGCCTCAGCTCGACCCCGCCCTGGAGGCCGGCCCGGCCGAAGTCGGCGTCGAGCAGCACCCCGGAGGCGTTGACCGTGACCGTCACGCCCTCGCAGGTCCCGGTGCCACGCACCGCCCCGAGCTCCTCGCGCAGCGCGGAGACCTGGCGCAGCCGGGCGATCGCCGCCTCGGTCTGCGCCTCGATGGTGGCGATCACCTCTGCCGCACGTGCCCCATGGGTGCTCATACTCACCACAGTGACGCAGACCGTCCCGGGGCGGGGCGGTTTGCCCAGAAAGTGCCCTTCGCCTCAGCCGGCGAGCTGCGCGGGCTTCTCGTCCGAGGCCCGGGTCACCTCGATCTTGCGGGGCTTGGCACGCTCGGCGACCGGCACCAGCAGCCGCAGCACGCCGTCGGCGTACGTCGCCTCGATGTGCTCGAGGTCGAGGTTGTCGCCCAGCACCAGCTGGCGGCTGAAGACGCCACGCGGGCGCTCGGAGGCGAGCATCTCCCAGTCGCCGTTGCGGGCGACCCGCTCGGCACGCACGGTGAGGACGTTGCGCTCGATGTCGAGGTCGATCGACTCCTTGGCGATGCCGGGCAGGTCGAACTCGATGACGAACCGCTCGCCCTCGCGCCAGGCGTCCATCGGCATCACGGCGGGCCGGTTGGTGGTGCCCAGCAGCTGCTGGGTGAGGCGGTCGAAGTCGCGGAACGGGTCGGTGTTGCGGAGCAGCATGGCGGGATCCTCCTCACGGATCTGTAATGGCAGATGCAGATTTTTTAACACACCCGATAGAGTGGAGGCAAGCCCCGTCGACACCTGGAAGGAGGAGCCGTTGCCCGAGGCATCCACCGGTGTCTACGCCATCTCGGTCGCCGCCTCGATGGTCTCGATGGAGATCCAGAACCTGCGCGTCTACGAGCGGCGCGGCCTGGTCGCGCCCGATCGCACCGCGGGCGGCACCCGGCTCTACAGCAGCGACGACATCGAGACCCTGCACCGCATCCGCGACCTGCTGGCCGAGGGGCTCAACCTGGCGGGCGTGGCCAAGGTCCTCGAGCTCGAGGACGAGGTGGAGACGCTGCGCGCGCGCCTCGCGGGCGAGTGACGCCGCGGGTGCGCCGACTGCTGGTGCCCCAGGCAAGAGTCGAACTTGCGACCTTTCGCTTAGGAGGCGGCTGCTCTATCCACTGAGCTACTGGGGCGTGGTCCTCGCGGACCGAGGAACATCTTGGCATGTCCGCCCGGGCACCGCGCGGCGTACCCTCGACGGCATGTGCCGCAACATCCGCCCGCTCAACAACTTCGCGCCGCCGGCCACGGACGACGAGGTGGCCGCCGCCGCGTTGCAGTACGTGCGCAAGGTCAGCGGCACCACTCGCCCCTCGGCCGCCAACCAGGAGGCCTTCGACCGGGCCGTCGCCCAGGTCACCGAGGCCACCCGCCTCCTCGTCGACGGCCTGGTCACCACCGCCCCGCCCAAGGACCGCGACGTCGAGGCCGCCAAGGCCCGCGCCCGGGCGGAGCTCCGGTACGCCCGGTGACCTGGCAGTCCGCCCTCCACCTGCTCGCCGGCCGCCCGCTGGTGGTGCTGACCGGTGCCGGCCTCTCCACCGACTCCGGCATCCCCGACTACCGAGGCCCGGACTCGCGGCCGCGGGCGCCGATGACCTACCAGGAGTTCGTGGCCACCCCCGCAGCGCGGCAGCGCTACTGGGCCCGCAGCCACCTGGGGTGGGGGCTGATGCGACGCGCGGAGCCCAACGCCGGGCACCGCGCGCTGGCCGCCCTCGACCCCGAGCTGCTCATCACCCAGAACGTCGACGGGCTCCACGAGGCTGCCGGCTCGCGCCGGGTGGTGGCCCTGCACGGACGGATCGCCGACGTGGTCTGCCTGAGCTGTCACCGCGGGGTGAGCCGTGCGAGCCTCCAGGAGCGGCTCAGGGAGGCCAACCCGGGATGGGCGCGGCGCCATGCGGCGGTCGCGGCCAACCCGGACGGCGACGTCGAGCTCGAGCGGACCGACGACTTCGTGGTCCCCGACTGCCTGGACTGCGGCGGGGCGCTCAAGCCTGACGTCGTCTTCTTCGGCGAGAACGTCCCGGCGCCCCGGGTCGCCCGCTGCTACGCCGCGGTGGAGTCGCTGGCGGCCAGCGGTGGCGCGCTGCTCGTCGCCGGCTCCTCGCTCACGGTGATGAGCGGGCGGCGCTTCGTCCGGCGCGCCGCGCGCGAGGGGGTGCCGGTGGTGATCGTCAACCGGGGAGCCACCCGCGGCGACGAGCTGGCCACCTGCACGGTGGAGACCGGCTGCAGCGAGTTCCTCACCGCCCTGGCGGAGAACCGGCTCACTCCCGCAGCAGCCAGCTGACCTCGGTCACCATCTGCGCCGGGTCCGCGTCCGGGGAGGGCTGCGTCCGGTAGGACTCCCACATCACCTCGTCGAGCTGCACGCCGTGGCGGTCGGCGTAGGCCAGGAGCCGCTGGTAGGTCTGGGGCAGACGGTCGTAGGGACCGACATGGAGCGCACGCACCACCCGGCCACCCGGCAGCTCAGTCCCGGTGACGGGTCCGGCGCTGCTCACCGGACGCTGGACCGGGTAGCCGACCGCGACGTCGACGGTGTCGCCCGGCATCCCGTAGTAGATCCCGACCGCGGCCCCGATCCGCCCCACCTGCTGCCGCTCCAGCTCGTCGGCGACCGCGCTGAACCCGCGGTCGAAGAGACCGACGAGCTCGCTCATCGGCACCTGCTCGCGGAGCACCGCGACCGGCACCGGGTCGAGCCTCGCGATCTCGGGCCCACCGTGCGGCTCGGGCATGGGTTCCCCTCCTCGTGTGCGGGTCAGGCGACGGCGGTGACGAAGATGTGGTCCGCGGCCTCGAGGTCGATCTCGCAGGTCTCGCCGCCGGAGCCGACCAGCACGCCCTCCGTGGTGGCCACCACCACGACCGTCGTGTCGGGCAGCGCGCCGACGCGGCGCAGGGCGCTCATCAGCGCCTCGTCCTTCTGCATCTCCTCGGAGATGCGCCGGACCAGGACCCGGCCCTCCTCGAAGCGGGCCGCCTTGGACAGCGGCACCACGCCCTCCATGAAGTCCTCGCTCGGGGTCTCCTGGCCGAGCTCGTCGAGCCCCGGGATCGGGTTGCCGTACGGCGACTCGGTGGGGTGGCCGAGCAGCTCGATGAGACGTCGTTCCACCGTCTCCGACATCACGTGCTCCCAGCGGCACGCCTCGGCGTGCACGAGCTCCCAGTCGAGGCCGATCACGTCGGTCAGCAGTCTCTCCGCGAGCCGGTGCTTGCGCATCACCCGGGTGGCGAGCCGCAGCCCCTGCTCGGTGAGCTCGAGGTGCCGGTCGCCCTCCACCGTGAGCAGCCCGTCGCGCTCCATCCGCGCCACCGTCTGGGAGACGGTCGGCCCGCTCTGGTGCAGCCGCTCGGCGATCCGCGCGCGCAGGGGGACGATCCCCTCCTCCACGAGCTCGTAGATGGTGCGCAGATACATCTCGGTGGTGTCGATGAGGTCGCTCACGGGGCCATTCTGTCCCATCGGGCCTGAAGGTGGCAGGGTGGCGGTGTGAGCGAGCTGATCGTCCCGCACCGCTTCTGCGGGCCTCCCGGATCCGGCAACGGCGGCTGGACCGCCGGCGCGCTGGCCTCCCGCCTCGCCGCCGGCCGCACCGCCGGCTCCAGCGGCGCCCGGCCCCCGGTCCAGGTGCGGCTGCGCAGGCCCCCGCCGCTCGACGTCGGGCTCCGGATCGAGGAGGAGCCCGCGGCGGCCCGGCTCCTCGACCCGGAGGGTCAGGTGGTGGCCGAGGCACGCCTGGTCGACGGGAAGGAGGACGACCTGGCACCGGTGCCCCCGGTGACCGCTGAGACGGCCCGCGCGGCCGAGAAGTCCTACGAGGGGCTGGACGCCCACCCGTTCCCCGGCTGCTTCACCTGCGGGCCGGACCGGGAGCTGGGCGACGGCCTGCGGATCTTCCCCGGCCCGGTCGGTGGCGACGACCAGCCGGTGGTCGCCGCGACCTGGACCCCCCACCCCAGCCTGGCCGAGGCCGGCCCCCACGACGACGAGGGGGAGAGCCGGGTGGGCCTGGCCGCGACCTGGGCGGCCCTCGACTGCCCCGGCGCCTGGGGCGCGGGCATGGCCGGCCGCGCGATGGTGCTGGGCACCATGACCGCCCGGGTTGACGCGCTGCCGGTGGTCGGCGAGACCCACGTGGTGGTGGGCGAGGGCCGGCGCAGCGAGGGCCGCAAGACCTGGACCGCCGCCACCCTCCACGACTCCGACGGGCGGGTCGTCGCGGTCGCGGAGCACGTCTGGATCACCGTCGACCCGGAGGTCTTCGCGTGAGCAGCACCGACGCGTCCTGGTGGCGCCAGGCGGTCGTCTACCAGGTCTACGTGCGCAGCTTCGCCGACAGCGACGGCGACGGCATCGGCGACCTGCCGGGGATCACCTCCCGGCTGCCCCACCTGCGTGACCTCGGCGTCGACGCGGTGTGGCTCACGCCCTTCTACCGCTCCCCGCAGCGCGACCACGGGTACGACGTGGCCGACTACCGCGACGTCGACCCGCTCTTCGGCCGGCTCGACGACGTCGAGGAGCTCCTGGCCCGGGCCCACGCGCTCGACCTGCGGGTGATCATCGACCTGGTGCCCAACCACACCTCCGACGCCCATCCCTGGTTCGTGACGGCGCTCGCCGCGGAGCCGGGCTCCGAGGCCCGGGCCCGCTACCTCTTCCGCACCGGACGCGGGGAGGGCGGGGAGGAGCCGCCCAACAACTGGGAGTCGGTCTTCGGCGGCCCGGCGTGGACCCGGGTGACCACGCCGGAGGGCGCGACCGACCAGTGGCACCTCCACCTCTTCGACTCCACCCAGCCCGACCTCGACTGGCGCAACCCCGAGGTCGGCGACATGTTCGAGGAGGTCCTCCGGTTCTGGCTCGACCGAGGGGTCGACGGGTTCCGGGTCGACGTGGCCCACGGCCTCTTCAAGGTCGCGTCGCTGCGCGACCAGGAGCGCTCCGCCGAGGAGCTGGAGAGCCCGGACCGGCACCGCGAGATGGTCGAGCTGACTCTGGCCGACGAGCCCATGTGGGACCAGCCCGAGGTGCACGAGGTCTACCGTCGGTGGGCGCGGGTCCTCGACGAGTACGGTCCGGACCGGATGGCGGTGGCGGAGGCGTGGACCCAGACGCCCGAGTCGCTGGCGCGGTTCGTGCGGCCCGACGAGCTCGACCAGGCCTTCAACTTCTCCTGGCTGCTGGCGCCGTGGTCGGCCCGGGCCTTCGCCGACGTCATCACCGGCACCCTCGCCGCGGTGGCCCCCGTCGGCGCCGCGCCCACCTGGGTGCTCAGCAACCACGACGTGGTCAGGCACCCCACCCGCTACGGCGGCGGGCCGCGCGGTCTCGCCCGGGGCCGGGCGGCGACCTGCGTGATGCTGGCCCTGCCGGGCTCCTCCTACCTCTACCAGGGCGAGGAGCTCGGGCTGGAGCAGGTGGAGGTAGCCCCCGAGCACCGGCAGGACCCCTCCTGGTTCCGGACGGGTGAGCCGGGGCGCGACGGCTGCCGGGTGCCGATCCCCTGGTCCGGCCAGGCGCCGCCGTACGGCTTCGGGCCCGAGGGCTCCACCCCGTGGATACCCCAGCCGCCGGACTGGGCCACGCTCACCGTGGCGGCGCAGCGCGGCGTCCCCGGTTCGACCCTGGAGTTCTACCGGACCGCCCTGGCCCTCCGCCGCGAGCACGCGCTGGGGGCGGGCGACGAGGTGGAGCTGCTGCCCCCGTCGGCGGAGTGGGGCGAGGACGTCCTCGCCTTCCGTCGCGGCCCCCTCACCGTGGTGCTCAACTGCGGGGAGCGGGTGGTTCCGCTGCCGGACGGCGAGCCGCTGGTGGTCTCCGGCGAGCTGGCGCCTGACGGCCTGCCCGCCGACACCGCGGTCTGGCTGCGCTGAGCGCCCCGCGAGCCCCCACGACGCTCACTCCGAGTGCGGGCGCTCCAGGGCCTCGTTGTAGCGCTGGAGGCGGGTGACGAAGTCCGTGAGGGCTCCGTCGTGCCACTCCCCCAGGCGCTCCCGGAGGCGCTCCTGGCGGGCCCGCCCGACCTCCTCCATGCCGCGCCGCGCCTCGGCGGTGGGCGTCAGGATGCTGGCCCGCCGGTCGTCGGGGTCGACCTCGCGGACGACGAGACCCAGGTCGACCAGCTGCTGGACCTGCCGGCTCACCGCCCCCTTGTCGAGGTCGAGGAAGTCGGCGATCACCGAGGGGCGCAGCGGCCCGCGCTCGATCAGCAGCCTCAGCATCAGGTAGGCCGCCGGGTGCAGGCCGGGGTCGACCAGCCGGGCGCGCAGGGTGATGGCCCGTCGGGCCCGTCGGAGCAGGATCCCCACCTCGCGCTCCAGCGCGTCGAGGGTGGCGGTCTGCACCGGGGACTCGTGCTCCGCCAGGGAGCCCGACGGGTCGGTCACGGCCGGCGCTCCTGGACGAGCTCGAGCTCGGCGCGGACCTCGGGGGCGAGCTCGTCCTCGCGACGGATGGTCTCGCGCAGCGGGACCTCCTTGATCAGCAGCACGCAGACGAGGGCGACCACGGCGAACGGCACGGCCACCAGGAAGAGGTGGGCCGACGCCTCGCCGAACGCGGCCTGGAAGACCTCCCGGACCGGACCGGGCAGGGTGTCGAGGTCGGGGATCGAGTGGCTGGACTCCTCCCCTCCCCGGATGCCGAGCTTCGCGAACCCGGCCTGGACCTCGTCGGCGACCTGGTGGGCCAGGACGGCACCCAGCGCCGAGACGCCGGCCGAGCCGCCGATGGAGCGGAAGAAGGCCACCAGCGAGGAGGCAGCGCCCATGTCGGCGCTGGAGGTGTTGTTCTGCACCGCCAGCACCAGGTTCTGCATGGTGGCGCCGATGCCGAGCCCGAGGACGGCCATGTAGACGCCGACCCACACCAGGGGGGTGGACTTGTCGATGGTGGAGAGGAGCGAGAGCCCGAGGATGACCCCGACCATGCCGCCCACCAGGAACCTCTTCCAGCGGCCGGTGTCGCTGATGACCTTTCCGGAGACGATGCTGGAGACCAGGAGGCCGCCGACCATGGCGATCGACATCAGGCCGGCCCGCGTCGGCGACATGCCGCGGGCGAGCTGGAAGTACTGGCTGAGGTAGACCGTGGAGCCGAACATGGCGACCCCGATCAGCACCGAGGCCGCGGTGGCCAGGCTCGTGGTCCGGTCGCGGAACAGCCGCATCGGGATGACGGGCTCGGAGGCCACCTTGATCTCCACGACGACCGCGGCGACGACGAGCACGAGACCGCCGCCCACGAGGAGAGCGGTGGTGGTGGAGAGCCACGCGAACTGCGAGCCGGCCAGGCTGACCCAGACCAGCAGGAGCGAGACACCCGCCATGATCAGCGTGGCGCCGAGGTAGTCGATCCGCACCTTGCGCTTCGGGGCACGCGGCAGGCGGAGCGTCTTCTGCAGCACGATGAAGGCGGCCACGGCGACCGGCAGTCCCACGAAGAAGCACCAGCGCCACCCGAGGGTGTCGACCAGCACACCGCCGATCAGCGGTCCGCTCACGGTGGAGAGGGCGAAGACCGAGCCGATGTAGCCGGCGTACCGGCCCCGCTCGCGGGGGCTCACCATGCTCGCGATGACGACCTGCACCAGCGCGGTGAGGCCGCCGACGCCGAGGCCCTGGAAGGCGCGAGCCCCGATGAGCACCTCCATGGAGGGCGCGAACCCGGCAGCCAGGGAGCCGATGGAGAAGATGACCAGGGCCGCCTGGACCAGGACCTTCTGGTCGAAGAGGTCGGCGAGCTTGCCCCAGATGGGGGTCGTCGCGGTCATCGTCAGCAGCGTGGCCACCACGACCCAGGTGTAGCCGGTCTGGCTGCCCTCGAGGTCGGCGACGATCGCCGGCAGGGCGTTGGAGACGACGGTGCTGGACAGCATGGCCACGAACATCGCCAGCAGGAGGCCGGTCAGGGCCTCGAGCACCTGGCGGTGCGTCATCTGGGGGGAGTCAGTCACTGATCACTTCCGATCGGGGAGGTGGAACCGGCCCGACGGGACCGGCTCGGAGCAGAAGGTTGCCGGGGGCAACTTTATTCCTCGACCCCGCGATCCGGCCATCCGGCGGGACAGGCTTCGCGTTCGACACTTTGGTCTCTCCTGACCCACGGCGTCGGGTATCAAGAGGCCATGGCGAACATCCGGGTCTTCGTGCTCGACGACCACGAGATCGTGCGGCGGGGTCTGCGCACCCTCCTCGAGGGCGAGGACGACATCACCGTCGTCGGAGAGGCGGGCACCGCCCGCGAGGGACTCGCCGCGATGCTGACCGAACACCCCGACGTGGCACTCGTGGACGCCCGGCTCCCGGACGGCTCCGGGGTCGACGTCGTCCGCGGGCTCCGTGACCGCGCTCCGGGGGTCCGCAGCCTGATGCTGAGCAGCTACGACGACGACGCCACGCTCTCCGCCGCCTTCTCGGCCGGCGTCGCCGGCTACGTGCTCAAGGAGATCGGCGCGGACTCGCTGCTCGAGGGCATCCGCAAGGTGGCGGCCGGGCAGTCGCTGGTGGCGCCCGCGGTCGCCGCCAGGATGATGGAGCGGATGCGCGAGCGGAGCAGGGCGGAGCCCGACGAGGGGCTGGCCAAGCTCACCGCCCAGGAGTCACGCATCCTGGAGCTCATCGGCGAGGGCCTGACCAACCGGCAGATCGGCGAGCGGCTCTTCCTCTCCGAGAAGACCATCAAGAACAACGTCACCTCGGTGCTGGCCAAGCTCGGTGTGCAACGTCGCACCCAGGCGGCCGTGCTCGCCGAACGCATGCGCGGCTGAGCCGTCCAGGACCGCTGCCGGGCGGGCCCCACCCCACACGGGGCCCGGCCCGGCACCCTCACAGGGTGAACGTGGAGACCCGCGCCTTCAGCTGGGCGGCCATCGAGGCCAGGTTGTGGGCGGCCTGCATGGCGTCGTTGACGCCCTGGCGGGTGTCCTCGGCCGCGGCGGCGACCTGGGAGACGTCGGCCGAGATGCCGGTCGCACCGGTGGCGGCGTCGGTGACGCTGCGGGCGATCTCGTTGGTGGTGGCCGTCTGCTCCTCCACCGCCGAGGCGATCGTGGTCTGGATGTCGTTGATCCGGCTGATCACGTCGGTGATCTCCGCGATCGCCGTCACCGCACCCCGCGTGTCGGACTGGATCGCCTCGATCTTCTGACCGATGTCCTCCGTCGCCCGCGCAGTCTCCTTCGCCAGCTCCTTGACCTCGTTGGCCACCACCGCGAACCCCTTGCCCGCATCACCGGCCCGAGCCGCCTCGATCGTGGCGTTGAGCGCCAACAGGTTCGTCTGCTGCGCGATCGAGGTGATCACCTTGATCACCTTCCCGATCTCCGCACTCGACTCACCCAGGCTCGCCACCGTCCCCTGCGCCGACGACGCCACCCCCACCGCGGTCGTGGCCACCGTCGCCGCCTCCGTCGCGTTCTTCGCGATCTCCCGGATCGAGGCCGTCATCTCCTCCGCAGCCGTGGCCACCGTCTGGATCGACGCCGAGACCTGCACCGAGGCACCCGAGGCACTCCCCGCCCGCTCCGAGGTCAGGATCGCCCCCTCCCCCATCCCCTGCGACAACGACGACAGCTGCTCAGCCGCCACCGCCAACGCATCCGCCGTCCCACCGATGTCACCCAACGACCCACGCAACGTCGTCAGCACCTCACCCAGACCCTGGGCCAGCTGACCGATCGCGTCATCACCGGTCACCGGCATCTCCCGCGTCAGATCCCCCTCACCGGCCGCGCGGACCACATCGAGCACCAGGTCCACCTTCCCCGCCAGCTCCGCGGCCGCCGCCCGGTCCGCCTCGTCACGCTGGATCCGCGCCACCGCCTGCGAGACCAGGTCACTGATGTTGCGCAGGGTCTCCAGCCGCTGGTGGGTCAGCTCGGCCTCCCGGCAGCTGAAGAAGTCGAGCGTGGCCACGATCCCGCCGACACCGCGCACCGGCAGGCTGACCCCGGACCTGAGCTCGACCCCGTGGTCGCGCATGAGTCCGGTGAAGAGCTCCGGGAGGCTCGAGGCCGCGGTGAGGACGACGTCGTCCTCCGCCCAGGTGCGGCCGGGGAGGCCGGACCCGCGGAGGAAGGTGCTGCGGTGCAGGAGCCGGGCGACCTCGTCGCTGATGTCCCCGGAGGCCGAGGCGAAGACGAGCCGGTCCGCTGCCGAGTCGACCCGCCACGCGGACGCGTACTGCCAGGTGAACTCCTGGCAGACCACCTGCTGGGTGCGGCTGATCGCCTCCTCGACCGTGGTGACCGCGCTCAGCGCCTCCAGCACCTGGTTGACGGCCGCGGTGTCGGAGGCTGCCTGGAGGGCCTCCTGCTCGACCTGGAGCTTCTCGGTCACCAGCTCGCAGGTGACCATCATCCCGACGTAGTCACCGTCGCTGTTGTAGATCGCGGAGAAGAGCACGTCGAGCGTCTCCGGACCCACCCGGCGCTCGGCGCGCAGGGGCAGGTTCTCCAGGCGCAGCTCGTCGATGTCGGCCTGTCCGTGGGCGGTCTCGGTCTGCTCGGTGCCGGTGGCCAGGATGTCGACGCTGAGGCCCACCATCTCCTCGGCGGTGATCGGCATGTAGGGCTCGAGGCGGCGCATCGTCTCGACCGCCGCCGGGTTCATGTAGGTGATCACCCGCTTGCGGTCGGCGTACATCAGCGGCAGCGGGGAGCTCTCCATCATCGCGTTGGCCCGGTGCAGGCGGCGCTCGGCCCTGACCCGGTCGCTGACGTAGACCCAGGCCACCATCACCCCGTTGAACTCGCCGTCCTCGCGGTAGATGGCGCTCACCGTCATGTCGGCGTACTCGGCGCCGATCATCAGCTGGTTCTGGTACGGGAGCTCGTGGTGGTTCTCCCAGTAGTACTCGACCTTGTCGACGTCGCCGATGAAGGCGAAGAGCGGCTTGACGTCGGCTCCCACCATCTCGTCGACCTTGTAGGGCATGAACTCCTCGACCGGCCGGAGCTCCTCGACGGCCTTCTTGTTCGCGTAGCGGATCCGGCGGTTCCGGTCGGTGAGGAAGACCCGCGCCGGCATCGCGTCGAGAAGCTCGCGCTCCTGGGCGGTGGTCTCCAGCACGTCCTGCGGCAGGACCGCAGGCTCGGTCGTCTCGAGGAGGAGCGAGTCGTGGTCACCGGTCCCGTTCAGCTGGGCCGGAGCGGCGAGATCGGTCATCGGGTTCCTCCACGGATCTGGGTCGAGCTCGGGCTACGGCGCGTGGTCGAGGGCGTCACGGTGACGCTCAGACCTTGAAGCGACCGACGAGGTCGCGCAGCTGGCCGGCGATGGCAGCCAGATCGGTGGCGGCGGCCATGGTGTTGCTGGCCCCCTGGCGGGTGTCCTCGGCCGCGGCGGCGACCTGGGAGACGTCGGCCGAGATGGCGCCCGCGCCGGCCGCGGCGTCGCCGACGTTGCGGCCGATGGCGTTGGTGGTGGCCGTCTGCTCCTCCACCGCCGAGGCGATCGTGGTCTGGATGTCGTTGATCCGGCTGATCACGTCGGTGATCTCCGCGATCGCCGTCACCGCACCCCGCGTGTCGGACTGGATCGCCTCGATCTTCTGACCGATGTCCTCCGTCGCCCGCGCAGTCTCCTTCGCCAGCTCCTTGACCTCGTTGGCCACCACCGCGAACCCCTTGCCCGCATCACCGGCCCGAGCCGCCTCGATCGTGGCGTTGAGCGCCAACAGGTTCGTCTGCTGCGCGATCGAGGTGATCACCTTGATCACCTTCCCGATCTCCGCACTCGACTCACCCAGGCTCGCCACCGTCCCCTGCGCCGACGACGCCACCCCCACCGCGGTCGTGGCCACCGTCGCCGCCTCCGTCGCGTTCTTCGCGATCTCCCGGATCGAGGCCGTCATCTCCTCCGCAGCCGTGGCCACCGTCTGGATCGACGCCGAGACCTGCACCGAGGCACCCGAGGCACTCCCCGCCCGCTCCGAGGTCAGGATCGCCCCCTCCCCCATCCCCTGCGACAACGACGACAGCTGCTCAGCCGCCACCGCCAACGCATCCGCCGTCCCACCGATGTCACCCAACGACCCACGCAACGTCGTCAGCACCTCACCCAGACCCTGGGCCAGCTGACCGATCGCGTCATCACCGGTCACCGGCATCTCCCGCGTCAGATCCCCCTCACCGGCCGCGCGGACCACATCGAGCACCAGGTCCACCTTCCCCGCCAGCTCCGCGGCCGCCGCCCGGTCCGCCTCGTCACGCTGGATCCGCGCCACCGCCTGCGAGACCAGGTCACTGATGTTGCGCAGGGTGCCGAGGCGCTGCTCGTTGAGGACCATGGGCGCGTCGGCGAAGAACTCCATGGTGGCGACCACCTCACGCTCCGCCCGGACCGCGAAGCCCACCGCGGAAGGAGTGGGGAGGTCGGGCCACCGGGCGAGGATGCCGGCCGGGATGTCGGAGCGGTCGATCTCCTTGTGGACCTCGCCGCTGGCCCACAGCTTGCCGGCCATCCCCTCGCCGCGGGCGAGGGTGGTGCCGGAGAACTCGCGCAGCATCTCGGGGGGGATGTGCCCGACCACCTTGGCGAGCCGCAGCCGGGAGATCTCGGGATCCACCCGCCACGCCGTCCCGGCAGCCCACCGGAACTCCTGGCGGACTGCCTCCAGCGTCTGCTCGATCGCCTCGTCCACCGACGTGGCGGCGCCCAGCAGCCCGAGGACGTGGTTCATCGCCGCGGTGTCGGCCATCGCCTGCTCGCGGTCCCGCTCGATCTGCAGCTTCTCGGTGACCACGTCCCAGGTGAGCAGGAAGCCGAGGCGGTGCCCCTCGTCGTCGAACATCTCGGTGATCGTGCCGTCGAGGGTCTCCGGCCCGATCCGGTGCCTGGTCGACTGCACCTTCTTCAGCTGCTCCTCGGACCGCGCCAGGGTGCCCTTGGGGTCGAGCAGGCCGGCCCGCTGGGCGTCCTGCTCCTCGTAGATCATCGCGAGCGGGACGCCGACCAGCTCCTCGGGCCGCACGACCATGTGCTCCACGAGCCTTTCGAGGGCCTGCAGCGACGCCGGGTTGAGGTAGGTGATGATCCCCTCGGCGTTGGCGAACATCATCTTGGTCGGGGAGTTCTCCAGCATCGCGTGGACGCGCGCGAACTTGCGCTGCTCGCGCACCTGCGCGGTCTTCTTGATCCAGGAGAGCATCACCCCGCCGAACTCGCCGTCGGAGGTGACGCCGGTGATGCTGAGGTCGGCGACCTCGTCGCCGATCTCGACCTGCGTCTCGAAGGGCAGGAGCGACGGGTCGCCCCAGACCCGTTCGAAGGGACCCACGTCGCCCAGCAGTGCGAAGAGGGGCCGGACCTCGGCGCCGACCCACTGGTCGAGAGGCAGCGGGAGGAAGGCCTCCAGCGGCCGCAGGTCCTCGAGCGCCTTCTCGTTGACGTAGGCGACCCGCTGGTGGGAGTCGGCGAGCAGGACGGCCGCGGGGAACCCGTCGAGCACGTGCTGCACGATCGCCGGCGCCCCCGGAGCGGGCCGGTCCTCCGACTCGACGAGGGCGGTCGGCTCTGCGAGCAGGTCGGTCATGGCGTTCCTCCGGTGGGGCTCTCAAGCGGCACGTCGACCGTGCGGTCGACGTCGAGGACGAGCAGGATCTCGTCGGGAAGGGCGATGACGCCCTCGAGCAGGTCGCGGACGGCGGGGGGCAGGTTGGCCGGAGCCGGCAGCAGGTCGTGACCCGCGGTGTCCACCACGTCGCCGACCTCGTCGACGAGCAGGCTCGCCGCCTCGCCGCGGGAGCGGACGACCACGTTGAGGGGCAGCTCCTCCCGCTCGCCCAGCGGCCGGTCCAGGCAGCGCCGCAGGCAGATCGCGGTGACGATCTGGCCGCGCAGGTTGAGCAGGCCGCGCACCTGGGCCGAGGCCAGCGGCACCGGGGTCAGCGGCTGGAACCGCAGCACCTCCTGCACCTCCCGGACCCGGACGCCGAAGCGGAGCCCGTCGACCACGAAGGTGCAGTACTGCGTCGCCACGTCGGGCGGCGTCCACGTCGTCGAGGCACTCATCAGGCCACTCCCGCCGCGGCCACGACCGCTTCCAGGTCGAGCAGGTCGGTCACCCGGCCGTCGATGACGGCCGAGCCCAGGACGCCGGAGCGTCGGCCCACGTCGCTGCGCCGCAGGACGGTGTCGAAGACGTCGACGACGCGGTCGATGACGAGGCCGACGCGGCGCTCGCCGTCCTCGTGGACCACGATCGAGAGGGTGGTGCGATCCTCCAGCTCGAGCTCGGCGGCGGTGGCCGAGGCGGGCAGCCCGATGAGCGAGGAGAGCCGGACCAGGGGCAGGATCCCGTCGCGGTACTGCACGGCCTCGAGCCGGCCGGCACCCTCGACGCGGGCGACCTCGATCTCCTCCAGCCGGGAGACCTCCTGGAGCGGTAGTGCCGCACGCCGGCCGGCCACCACGTCCAGCACCAGCATCGCGGTGGTCTCCTGCCGCGTGACCGCGACCTCGACCTTGGAGACCGGCGACGCCGCGATGCCGTGGTGCCGGGCCAGCCCCGCCACGTCGAGGATCAGCGCCACCCGGCCGTCTCCCATGATGGTGGCGCCGGCGTACATCCCCAGGGCCTTGAGCTGCCGGCCCAACGGCTTGACCACGATCTCCTGGGTGTCGTGCACGTCGGCGACGCAGAGCCCGTAGCGCACGCCGTCGGCCTGGACCACGACCACCGTGATCCCGTCGCGCTCGTCGAGCGGCAACGCGGGTCCGGGCGCCCCGCCCCCGAGCGCCGAGCCGAGCGGGACGAGCGGCAGCAGCTCGCCGCGGAGCCGCAGCACCGGCGCGCCGGCCACCAGCTCCACGTCGGAGGTCAGCGCCGCGCCCTCCACCCGCACCAGCTCGACCAGGCTGACCTGGGGCAGGGCGTAGCGCTCGCTCCCCTCCTGGACCAGGAGCGCCGGGATGATCGCCAGGGTCAGCGGGATCCGCACCAGGCAGGTGGTGCCCTGGCCGATCACGCTCTGCACGTCGACGGTGCCGCCGATCCGCTCGATGTTGGTGCGGACCACGTCCATCCCGACGCCGCGACCCGAGACGTTGGTGACCACCGAGGCGGTCGAGAAGCCGGGCTCGAAGACCAGCCCCAGCACCTCGCGCTCCTCCATCCGCGCCAGCTCGTCGCGGGTGACCACACCGCGGGCCAGCGCGGCGGCACCGATGACGTCGGGGTCGATGCCCTTGCCGTCGTCGCTGATCTCGACGACCACCTGGCCGCTCACGTGCCGGGCCCGGAGCAGCAGCCGGCCGGTCGCCGCCTTGCCGGCGGCGAGCCGGACGGCCGGGCTCTCGATGCCGTGGTCGATCGCGTTGCGGACCAGGTGGGTCAGGGGGTCCTTGAGCGCCTCGAGCAGGGAGCGGTCGAGCTCGGTCTCGTGGCCTTCCAGGTCCAGCTGCACCTGGCGCTCGAGCTGGTGGGCCAGGTCGCGCACCACCCGCGGCATCTTCGACCAGATGTGCCCGATGGGCTGCATCCGGGTGCGCATCACACCCTCCTGCAGCTCGCTGGCGACCTGGTCGAGCCTTTGTGCGGCGCGGACGAGCTCGAGGTCCTGCTCGGTCTCGGTGCGGCGCAGGATCTGGTTGCGGGTCAGGACCAGCTCGCCGACCAGCTGGACCAGGCTGTCGAGGAGGTCGACGTCGACGCGGACGGTCGAGTCGACCGCCGACCGGCCCGGTGCGGCGGCAGTCGGGGCCGCCTCGGTCTCGGCCTCGGGCTCCGGCTCGGGCTCGGGCTCGGCAGGCAGGGCGGCGAGCTGCGGCTGGGCGGGGGACGGAGCCGGGGCCTGCGCGTCTCCCTCCCCGAGCACGCCCTTGATCGCGGCGACGACGGAGTCGACGTCGACGTCACCGGCCACGTCGGAGCCGGTGGCCTCGACCGCGGCGAGGAGCCGGCGGACCGCGTCGACCATGGTGAGCAGGACGCCGGTGACCTCGCTGGTCATGGTGCGCTCGCCGTCACGCAGGGTGGCCAGCAGGTTCTCCCCGACGTGGGTCAGCGCCTCGAGCCGGTGGAGCGCGAGGAAGCCGCTGGTGCCCTTGATGGTGTGGATGGTCCGGAAGATGCTGGCCAGCAGCTCGGGAGTCCCGGGGTGCTGCTCGAGCGCGACGAGGTCGCGGTCGAGCTGGTCGAGGTTCTCGTGGCTCTCGACCAGGAACTCGGCGATGATTTCGGCATCGTCGTCCATGACGCGACCTCCTCCCAGCGCTCTGGCACGGCGCGCTGGTGCGCAGTGCCTCGCTGGATCCATCGGCCGCGGCGCGCCGGAACTGAGGGGTACGCCCCGATCAGTCGTGCTCTCGCGTCACTCCTGGCGCTTGCGCATCGCCGCGGCGAGCGAGGCGACGGCGTCCTCGGGGGGTGAGGCGGCCGACTGGTTGCTGGAGGCGAGCTCCGCGAGGAGCTCGGCCCGGTGCACCTTGACCGAGCGCGGCGCGTCGATGCCCACCCGGACGACGTCGCCGCGGACCTCGAGGATCGTCACGGTGATGTCGTCACCCAGGACGACGCTCTCCCCCGTACGACGGCTCAGCACCAGCATGGGGACGACCCTACGGCACTCGGGGCGACTGCACGGGAGGACTCAGGCGACGAGCGGCGTGGCGACGGAGAGATCCGGGTCGTCCAGGATGACCTGGCTGGCCCGCCGGGTGACGGTGTTGACCAGGATCGGCGCCAGCAGGTTGGCGGTCGTCTCGGCCAGGCTGGCGCCGGCGGTGAGGACCACCAGGACCAGCACGTCGGAGGCGTCGGTGATGCCGAGCTGGTCGACCAGGTCGTCGTCGACGAGCGGGGCGTAGTCGGGGAAGAAGGCGATCGGGCTGGTGACCAGGAAGCGGAGCTCCGGGTCCTCCACCGAGCGCAGCGCGCAGAGTGTCCCGTCCTCGTCGAGGCGGACCAGCGCGAAGCGGCGGTGCTCGGGGAAGCCGGGCATGGGGTTGACCAGCTCGATCACCGGGATCTCGTCCACGACGCTCCGTTCCTCCTGCCGGTTCGGCACTGCCCGGCTGTCCGGCCCGATCATGACAGACGCGGTCATCGCAGGAAGTCCATGAGGCTGGGCTGCATGACGCGGCTGGTGGCGGCGAGCGCCGCCTGGTAGGCGGTCTGCTGGATCTGCAGGTCCATGATCGCCTTCGGGAGGTCGACGTCCTCGACGCCGACCAGCGACTTGGTGAGCGCGAACTCGCGCTCCTCGGCTGCCTCGACGGCGCGGTCCAGGGCGACGCTCCGGTTGCCCACGTCGATCACGGCGACGCCGAGCCGGTCCAGGTCGCCGGCCAGCGCGTCGAGCCCGGTGCGCAGCCCGGCGGTGTCCCCGGTGCGGACGGCGGCGGCCATGGCGGTGAGGTCGTCGAAGAGGGTGGCGCCCTCGGGTCCCAGGGTGGCGCGGGCGTCGAGGTCGACGCGGACCTTGACGCCCTCGGCGACGGTGCGGGTGACCTCGCCGGGGACGCCGACGTAGGTGACCTGGTTGCCGACCCGCTCGAAGGCGTCCCTGCCGGCGGTGACGCCGCCCATCACCGGGCGGTCCTGGTGCTTGGTGTTGGCCAGGGCGACCAGCGAGTCGCGGATCTGCTCGATCTCCGCGGCGAGCACCTCGCGCGAGCTCGGGCTGACGGCGCCGGGGTTGGCGGCCTGGACCCCGATCTCGCGAGCGTGCCGGGTCTGGGTGATCATCGACTGCAGCACCGTGTCGACCTCGGCGAGCCAGCCCTGCCCGTCCTCGGCGTTGCGCCGGTGCTGGGCGGCCTCGGTGAGCTGCCCGCGCAGCCGCATCGCGGTGGTCGTGTCGGCCGGGTTGTCCGACGGGCGGGTGAGCGCCTTGCCCGAGGAGACCTGGTCCTGCAGCTTGGAGAGGCGCGCGAGGCCGGTGTTCAGCTGCTCCAGCGAACGCTGGGTCATCATGTTCTGGGTGACCCGTGTGATGGTCATCGGCCGACCAGTCCTGTCCGGTTGATGAGGGTGTCGAGCATGGCGTCCACGGCGTTCATCACCCGCGAGGCGGCCTCGTAGCCGCGCTGGGCGGACATCAGGGAGACCATCTCCTCGTCGAGGCTCACCCCCGAGAGCTGCTCACGCTGCCCGTCGACCTGAGCGACCAGGGAGGCCTGGTTGACCACCTGGCGGCCGGCGGAGGAGACCTCGGTGCCGAGCCCGTTGATCAGGCGCTGGTAGGCGGACTCGACCTCGGTGGCCGCGCCCTGGCCCGCGGCGACGTCGCCCAGCAGCGCGCCGGGCTGGGAGGAGGCCGCGAGGCGGCCGGGGTCGGTGGAGACGAGCCGGAGCGACGCCGCCCCCTGGGTCGGGTCGTAGGCGAAGAGCGGGCCGCCGACGCCGCCGGCCCGGTCGAACCCCTGGGCCTGCTGGTCGTTGACCTCCTGGGCCAGCTGGGCGGCGACGGCGTCGAGCCCGGCCGCGTAGGCGGGCAGCGTGACGTTGAGCAGGTCGGCTCCCGCCCCCACCTCGCCGCGGATCCCTCCCGGCACCGGGGTGCTCGGTCCGATCCCGCGGATCTCGAAGGTGACCGGCACGGTGCCGGGCGCGCTGGCCACCAGGGTGCCGGCCTGGCGGCCGGAGACGAGCGGGATCCCGCCGACGCTGATGTCGAGCCCGCCGTCGGCCCGCTCGGTGGCGGTCCCCCCGGTGAGCTCGGCGAGACCGGTGGCGACCTGGTCGCGGCGGTCGAGGAGGGCGTTGACGTCCACCCCGGCCGCGCCGTGCTGCGCGATCTGCCGGTTGAGCTCGGCCAGCTCGGCCGCGGCACCGTTGACCTCGGTGACCGACCCGTCGAGCCGGGTGCGCGCGTCCGCGGTCTCCCGGGCGACGTTGGCCGCCTGGGTACGGATCGAGTCGGCCAGCGACTGCGCCTCGGTGAGCACCTGGGTGCGGGCGGTGTCGGAGCCGGGCGCGTTGGAGAGGGCGTGCCAGCTGGCGCGGAAGTCGGCGAGCGCCGCGGAGACGCCGTTCGGACCGGGCTCGGCGACCCCGGTCTCCAGCCGCTCCAAGGTGGTGCGGCGCACGTCGAGGTAGCTCAGGGTGGCGCGCTCCTGACGCACCCGGGTGTCGAGGAACTGGTCGGTCATCCGGCGCAGGTCCGCGACCCGGACGCCGTCGCCGGCACCCTCGTAGCGCGACCACATGGCCGGCTGGGCCGGAGCGGCGACCGTCTCCCCCTCGACCCGTCGGCGGTTGTAGCCCGGGGTGGCCGCGTTGGCGATGTTGCCGCTCGCGGTGTCCATCACGACGCGGTTGTAGCGCAGGGCGCTGAGCGCGGTGTTGAAGGAGGCGAAGGTCCCGCTCATGGCCGGCTCACAGGCTCCGGTCGAAGAGCGGACGGCGGGAGCCGGCGGCGACGGCGGTGCCGTCGGCGCTGTACCCCTCGGTCCCCTCGCCCAGGGTCAGCAGGGTCTCCCGCGCCGAGCGGATGCCGGCGGTGACCAGGTCGCGGTTGGCCTCGGCCATCGCGGTGACCTCGCGGGTGATCGCCTCGAAAGCGTCGCGGTGGTCGGCGAGGATGGAGGCCCACGGCTCGGCGACCGACTCGGCCAGCGCCCGGAGGCTCGGGTTGGGAGCCAGGCCCGCCTGGGCGGCCGCCTCGTCGGCGGCGACGGCGCGGAGCACCTCGGTCTGCCGGATCGTCTCCAGGACGGCCTCGACCTCCTTGGCGGCGCGCAGCAGCCACTTGGTGCGACCGGTGGCCATCACCAGCTGCTCGACCTCCAGCTTGAACAGCAGGGTCTCCAGCAGCTCGCGCTCGCGCCACAGGATGAGCGAGAGCTTCTCCATGACCGGGTCCCTTCGGTGTCGGGCTGGATGCGGTGGGCTTCGTGTGTGAGACGAGTGAGGTGGGCAGCTCCTCGAGACCTCCCATCGGCGGAGGTGAGGGTGACCTGAGCCTTTTCCGAGCGGCGTCTCCGGGACCCTTCGCGCCACTCGGCCTACGCCGGGGTAGCCGGAGCGGGCCATCCCCTCCCGGGACCTAGGTCCTCATTCCTGCACACCCGGAGGGTTGATCCCCAATAGTGGGTACACGGTGCGCTTCCCTGAACGACTCTCGTCCTGTGAGCGAGATGAAGGCCGGGCAGGCCACCGAGGAGCTGATCACGGCGACGATGCCGCTGGTCGGGCACATCGTCCGTGAGATGGCAGGCCGGGTGCCGTCCCACGTCTCCCGCGACGACCTGACGTCGGCCGGACTGGCCGCGCTGGTCCAGGCCGCCCACGCCTTCGACGCCGAGCGCGGCGTCCCGTTCGCCCGCTACGCCGCCACCCGGATCCGAGGTGCCCTGCTCGACGAGCTGCGCAGCGTCGACTGGGCCTCCCGCTCGGTGCGCCGCCGGGCCCGCGACCTGGACGAGACCCGCCACCGGATGGCCGCCACCCTCGGCCGCGTCCCGAGCAGCGCCGAGGTCGCCAGCGCCATGGGGATGACCCTCGACGAGGTCGTCGCCAACGACGACGACATCGCCCGGGCCCAGGTGCTCTCTCTCCAGGGCGCCCCCGAGGACTCCCTCGACGAGCTGCTGCCCGCAGACGGCGCCACCCCCGAGCAGCTGCTGGAGCACAAGGAGCGCCTCACCTACATGATCGAGGCGGTCGCCGAGCTCCCCGAGCGGCTGCGCGTCGTGGTCAGCGACTACTTCCTCAACGAGCGGCCGATGGCCGAGATCGCCGAGCAGCTCGGGGTGAGCGAGTCCCGCGTCTCCCAGCTGCGCGCCGAGGCGCTCGGCCTGCTCCGCGAGGCGCTGCACCGCGAGCTCGAGCCCGGCCTGGTCAAGCCGGCCGCCAAGCCGGAGGGCTGCGCGGCACGCCGCCGCGAGTCCTACTTCGCCGCCGTCTCCGCGCGGCACGCCGCCACGCTCCGCCGCCCGGCCCCGCGGCCGGTGCTGGACGCGACTGCCTGAGCCCACTCGCCCCCGGGCCAGGGAAGTCGCGAAAAACTTTCGCCAATTCCTCAGGCCGGTCCGACGGGGGCCGATGAGAACGCCAACGGAGTCCACGGACGGACTCCAGCACGTGACTCCATTCCAGGAAGGAAACCATCATGAGTCTTCGCATCAACCAGAACATCGACGCAATGTCGGCCTACCGCAACCTCTCCACGACGTCCGGCCAGATGGCCAAGTCGCTCGAGAAGCTCTCCAGCGGTTTCCGCATCAACCGGGCCGGCGACGACGCCGCCGGTCTCGCGATCTCCGAGGGCCTGCGCTCGCAGATCGGCGGCCTGAAGATGGGTGCTCGCAACGCCCAGGACGGCATCTCCGTCGCCCAGACCGCGGAAGGTGCCCTCACCGAGGTCCACTCCATGCTGCAGCGCATGAACGACCTCTCGGTGCAGTACCAGAACGGCACGCAGAACACGAAGTCGCAGGAGGCCATCGAGGCCGAGTTCGGGGCGCTCACCGAAGAGATCACCCGGATCAAGGAGAACACCCAGTTCAACGGTGTTGACCTCTTCGGCGGAACCGCCCTGGCCTTCCAGACCGGTTACGCCGCGACCGACACGATCTCGATCTCGGGCACCGCGCTCGCCGACTTCACCACCGGCACCACCGCCCTGACGGCCGCCGGCGGCAGCGCCGCCGTGCAGACCGCCATCGAGAACGTGTCGGCTCAGCGTGCCGAGCTCGGTGCCGTGCAGAACCGTTTCGAGCACACCATCAACAACATCAACGTGACCGTGGAGAACCTCTCGGCCTCCGAGAGCCGGATCCGCGACACCGACATGGCGCAGGAGATGATGAACTTCACCCGTTCGCAGATCCTGTCCCAGGCCGGCACCGCGATGCTGGCGCAGGCCAACCAGGCGCCCCAGGGCGTCCTGTCCCTGCTCCGCTGATGGCTGACGGCGGTCGGTCGGGCACTCCGGTGTCCCGACCGGCCGCCGTCTCAGCATCCGCATCCAGCACCCGGCCTGGTTGAGAGGAGGACCCCGTGGCCAGCGTCTCCGGACTTTCCGGCTTCGACAGCGCCAGCATCGTCGACCAGCTCATGCAGCTGGAGACCGTCGGCAAGACCCGCGTGCAGACCCGGGTCCGCACCGAGGAGAGCGCCCTCAAGGCGCTCCAGGGCCTCAACACCAAGCTCGCCGCGCTCGCGACCAAGGCCGCCGACACCGGCAAGGCAGGGGCTTGGTCCACCCTGACCGCCACCTCCTCTGCTCCCGGCGTGAGCGCCACCGCCTCCGCCGCCACGGCCGCCTCCTCCTTCTCGGTCACCGTCGAGCGCCTCGCGCTCACCCACCAGCTGCCCTTCGCCGCCCCGGCCGCGCTCACCGACACCGTCACCTCGGGATCGACGACCGTGCGGCTCGACCGGCTCGACGGCGCTGCTCCCCTCGACCTGGCGACCGACGGCACCCTCCAGGGGCTCGTCTCGGCGCTCAACGACCCCGCCAACGAGACCGGCGTCCGCGCCACCGCGGTCCGCGTCTCGGACGGCTCCTACCGGCTGCTCGTGGAGTCGACGACCACCGGTGAATCCTCGAACTTCGCGCTCACCAACCTCGACGGCTCGGAGCTGCTCGGCGGCGCCACCGCACGAGCCGGCCAGGACGCCGCCGTCTCCCTCGGCGGCATCACCGCCACCTCCTCGACCAACACCTTCGCCGACCTGATGCCCGGGGTCTCGGTGACCCTCGCTCCCCCGGCCACCGCCGGCACCGTCGCCGAGCTCACGGTCGCGCGGGACGCCACGGCCGTCACCGCCTCGGTGAAGTCCCTGGTCGACGACCTCAACGCCGTCCTCAAGGAGATCGATTCCCTGACCGCCTCGGGCGGAAGCGGGGCGGCGAAGGGCCTGCTGGCCGGGGACAACACCGTCCGTTCGATCCGGACGGCGCTGCTCGACTCCGTCTATCCGGGCGACGGCACCTCGCTCGCGGCCCTCGGCATCCAGACCGACCGCTACGGCAAGCTCGTCCTGGACGAGACGGCCCTGGCCAAGGCGTACGAGACCGACCCGGCGCAGCTGGCCGCAGCCCTCGGCTCAGCCGGCAGCGGCTTCGCGTCCCGGGTCCAGGACGTCGCCAAGAAGGCCAGCGACGCCTTCGACGGCACCCTCTCCGGCGCGGTCGCCGGCCGTCAGGCCGGCATCAAGCGCCTCAACGACTCCGTCGAGCAGTGGGACACCCGCCTCGAGCTCCGTCGTACCACCCTCACTCGTCAGTTCACCGCCCTCGAGACCGCCCTGAGCCAGATGAACAGCCAGTCCAGCTGGCTGGCCAGCCAGATCAGCAGTCTCCCCTCCTGGAACGGATGATCGTCATGGTCCCCAACGACGCCCGCGCCGCCTACCTCGGCGCGTCGGTGAACACCGCGAGCCCCGAGCGGCTGCTCGTCATGCTCTGCGAGCGGATGACCCTCGACCTCCGTCGCGCCGCCGATGCCCAGGACGCCGGCGACCACATGGCCGCCCACACGCTTCTGCTGCACGCCCAGGACATCGTCGTCGAGCTCCGCTCCACCCTGCGCACCGACGCCTGGGAGGGCGCACCCCGGCTGGCCTCCCTCTACGACTGGATGTTCGGCCAGATGGTCCTGGCCAACACCCGTCGCGACACCGCCGCCACCCGCCACGTCCTGGCCCTGGCCGAGCAGCTCGCCGCCACCTGGCGCGAGGCGGCCCTCCAGCAGGCGGCCGCGAGCTGATGAGCACCACGGCTGAGACCCCGTCCACCGGACTGAGCACCGCGGCCTGGGTCGCCGAGCTCGAGCGCCTCGAGGAGGACGTCCGTCGGACCGAGCAGCTGCTCTCCGACCCGACCGAGGCGCTGCTCTCGTGGCACACCCGCCCCGCCTGGCACGCGCCCTCGCTCGGGCCGATCCCGGAGCACCTCGCAGCGCGCGCCCAGACGTTGCTGGCCCGCCAGGACGAGGTGCGCACGCAGCTCACCCGGGCGCTGGCCGACCTGGCGCGCCAACGCGGGTTCGCCGACCGGGTCAGCATCGCCACCGCCGCGGGGCCCGCCGCGCCGGCGTACCTCGACATCACCGCCTGACCCGCGCGGGGCGACTCAGCCGCGAACGACCTCCACGAGCCGCTCGGCGATCTCGTCCAGGGCCAGCACCTCGTGCGCGAGCCCCGCGGCGACCACGGCCCCGGGCATCCCCCAGACGACCGAGGACGGCTGGTCCTGGACCAGCACGGTGCCGCCGGTGGCCTGGATCGCGCGGCAGCCCGCGGTCCCGTCGTGGCCCATGCCCGTGAGCACCACCCCGAGGGCTCCGGCGCCGTAGACGTGGGCGCCGGAGCGGAAGAGGACGTCGACCGAGGGGCGGCAGAAGTTCTCCGGCGGCCCCGCGTCGATGCGGGTCAGCACCTCCCCGCCGCTGCGGTGCACCGAGAGGTGCCGGTCGCCCGGGGCCAGGTAGACGTGGCCGGGGAGCAGCGGCTCGCCGTCGACGGCCTCCGTGACGGCCAACGGGCTCACCCGGTCGAGCCGGGAGGCGAACATCGCGGTGAAGACGGGCGGCATGTGCTGCACCACCACCACCGGCACCCGGAAGTTGAAGGGGAGGTCCCGCAGCACGCCGGCGAGGGCGTCGGGGCCACCGGTCGAGCAGCCGACCAGCAGCACCTCGGGCCGGGTGGTCTGACCGCTCGCCAGGACCCGCGGCGGGAGCAGCTGGTCGGCCACCTGCACCGCCTGCGCGGTCCCGACCAGGGCCGTGATCTTGGGGATCAGCTGGTCGGCGATCTCGCGGACGCTGGCGGCCAGGCTGTCGCTGCCGGTCGGCTTGGTCACGTAGTCCGAGGCGCCCAGCGAGAGCGCCTCCAGCGTCTTCATGGCGCCCCGCTCGGTGAGCGTGCTGAACATGATCACCGGCAGCCGGGGGTGGGCCGCGCGCAGTCTGCGCAGCGCAGCCAGCCCGTCGAGCACCGGCATCTCGATGTCGAGGACGACGGCGTCCGGCGAGAGCTCGTCGGCCAGCTCCAGCGCGTGCTGGCCGTCGACAGCCTGGCCCACGACGGTGAGGCCCGGATCGGTCTCGAGGGCGGCGGTCACGATGCGGCGGACCGCGGCGGAGTCGTCGACGACGAGAACATTGATCACGTGGCTCCTATCGGCAGCCGGCCGCGCGACGTGAGGGCCGGCGGATGCCGATTTCCCTCAGGAGCGGCGGCCGATGACCGATGAGGACGACGTGAGTCTCTCGTCCCTGGCCTTCGGCTACGTCTCCGACCTCGTGCGTCGTGAGACGGCGATGCTGTATCCCCCGGACAAGGCCTACCTGGTCGAGTCGCGCCTCGCCCCGCTCGCGGCGACCGCGGGCTGCAGCCTGGAGGCGTACGTCGCCAGGCTGCGCCACGACGTCGTCGAGCAGGGCCGGGTGGTCGACGCGCTCACCATCAACGAGACCTCGTGGTTCCGCGACAACACCCCCTTCCGTGCGCTCGCCACCGACATCGTCCCCGCACTGGTGCGGGAGCGGAAGGGGCGCCACCTGAGGATCTGGTCGGCGGCCTGCTCGAGCGGCCAGGAGCCCTACAGCGTCGCGATGACGCTCAAGGAGCACCTGCCGCACGGCTGGACGGCCGAGATCTGGGCCACCGACGTCTCCCCCACCATGGTCGACCGGGTGGCCGACGCCCGCTACGGCCAGGTGGAGATGAACCGCGGCCTGCCGGCGACCTCGCTGGTCAAGTACTTCACCCGGGCCGGCTCGGAGTGGGAGGTCGTCCCCGAGCTGCGCGCGATGGTCCGCCCGGCGGTGGTCAACCTGGTCCAGGACCTGCCCCCGACGCCCCTCTTCGACGTGGTGCTGCTGCGCAACGTGCTCATCTACTTCGACCTCGACGTCCGCCGCGAGGTGCTGCACCGGGTGAGGGCCACGATGGCCCCCGGCGGCTACCTGGTGCTCGGCTCGTCGGAGACCGCCATGGACCTGGGCAGCGACTGGGTCCGCGACACCTGCGGCCGGCTGCAGCTGCACCGGCCCGCTCCGGGGGCCACCACCGCCCCACCTGCCGCGGCAGCCACCGCGGCGGGCGGCCCGAGACTCACCGCGACGGGATCCTGACATGCACGCACTCATCATCGACGACTCACGGGCGATGCGCCTGATCCTGCGCCGGATCCTGGTCGGGCTGGGCTTCGGCGCCACCGAGGCCGCCAACGGGCGCGAGGCGCTGGACCTCCTCGAGGTCGGTCTCCACCCCGACCTCTGCCTGATCGACTGGAACATGCCGGTGATGGACGGCTACGACTTCGTCTCCGAGGTGCGCAAGGTCCGCGAGTGGCGCGACATCACGCTGATGATGGTGACCACCGAGAGCGAGCACGCCCAGATCGTCAAGGCCCTGGCCGCCGGTGCCCACGAGTACGTCATCAAACCCTTCACCGCGGATGCCATCCGCGACAAGCTGGAGCTGCTCGGGCTCATCCAGGACGGAGCCCTCACGTGATCCTGGCGATGAACGGTGAGCAGGCCCTGGTGGCCGCCAGCCCCAAGCCGACCGACGTGCGGAAGCTGACCGAGGAGGTGTGGGCCTCCTTCCTCGACGAGCACGGTCCGCTCCAGGTGGGCACCGGGCTCGACTTCCACCCCGAGTGGTCGGCCAGCGTGAGTGTCAGGGGCGAGTGGAACGGGGTGGTCGCGCTGGAGATGACGACCTCGGGCGCGCAGCAGCTGACCCGCAGCATGCTCGGCCTCGCCACCGGCGACGACCTGGTCGACGGCGACCTGGTCGACGCGATCGGCGAGATGGTCAACATGATCGGGGGGAACGTGAAGGGGCTGGTCCGCGGTCCGTGCCGCCTCTCCCTGCCGCTGGTGGCCGCGGGCCGGTTCGCCCACGGCTCCGGCCAGATGGAGGTCGTGCGGCTCGGCTGCACCTGGGCCCAGGAGCCGCTGGCCATCACGGTGCACGCCGGCCGTCCGACGAAGCAGCTGGGGGTGCGGTGAAGATCCTCGTCGCCGACGACAGCCGGGTGATGCGCCAGATCGTCATCCGCACGCTGCGCCAGGCCGGCTTCGCCGGCCACGACGTGGTCGAGGCCGAGAACGGGCGCCAGGCGGTCGAGCTGGTGCGCACCCACAGCCCCGACCTCGTCCTCTCGGACTGGAACATGCCGGAGATGAACGGCATCGACGCGCTGGCGGTGATCCGCGCCTCCGGCTCCCGGGTGCCGTTCGGCTTCGTCACCTCCGAGGGCACCGAGGACATGCGCGTCCGCGCCACCGCGGCGGGTGCGCAGTTCCTCATCGCCAAGCCGTTCACCGCCGAGGTGTTCGCCCACGAGATCTCCACGGTCCTGCCGCCCGCCCCATGAGCGTCCACCTCCCCGCACCCAAGGAGATCCGCGACCTCCTCGCCGACCTGCTCGGCCGGCAGGTCGAGATCTCGCTGGCGGCCCCGCTGGCTCCCGGCCCCAAGACCCCGGCGACCTTCGCGGTCTACGTCGACGACTACCTGCGCGTCTCCGCGCTGCTGGTGCTCGACGTCCCGCTGTCGGCCTACGCCGGTGCCGCCATCGGGCTGGTGCCCCGCACCGTCGCCCAGAACGCGATCAAGTGGAGCGTGCTGCCGCCGCTGCTGGAGGAGAACCTGCGCGAGGTCCTCAACGTCACCGTCAACCTCTTCCACGCCGGCGACGCCGACCACCTCCGGCTGCACGCCGTCCACCCCGCCGGCGCAGCCGTGCCGCAGGACGTCCTGGCGCGGTCCCTGACGCTGGGCCAGCGCACCGACGTCGCGGTCGACGTGGCCGGCTACGGCAGCGGCGCGCTCTCGGTGGTGCTCGTCCAGCGGTGAGGATGACCATGCCCGCATGGTCATTCCGGGGGGTCTCGGCCCGCCATTGGTCCCGACCTGGGCTGCGCGGCCAGATTCTCCTCAACTCCCCTCGCTACGGGCCGAACTGACCCTCGAGCACGGAACGCTCACCCCCGCCGAAGGACCGGCACACCCTCGAGAGAGGCATCTGCCTTGTCGTCCTTCGCCGTCACCGACGCCGTGTCGTCCGCGCTCGGCGCCGCCCTCGACGGGGTCGCGCTGCGCCAGCGCGTGATCGCCGACAACATCGCCAACGTCGACACCCCCGGCTTCCGGGCCACCTCGGTGGAGTTCGAGTCCTCGCTGCGCGCCGCCATCGCCGACGGCGGCCTCGCCCGCGGCGACGGCCAGGTCTCCATGACCTCGACGCCGACCGACACCCCCGTGGGCGTCAACGGCAACAACGTCGACCTCCGCAAGGAGTCGCTGGCCGCGATGCAGTCGCAGTTCCAGTACCAGCTGCTGACCCGCGCGGTGAACGACCGCCTCTCGCTGGTCCGTACCGCGGCGACGGGCCAGTGATGGGCGCCTTCGACCTGCTCCGGATCGCCGGCTCCAGCCTGGGCATGCACCAGACGTGGCTGGACTCGCTCTCCCACAACATCGCCAACGGCAACACCGCCACCAGCACCGACGAGGACGCCTTCCAGGCGCGCATGGTCGTGGCCCGGGCCCGGCCGGACGGCGGCGTCGACGTCGCCGGCGTCGAGCTCGGCAACGCCGAGGGCCTGCTGGTCCACAGCCCGGAGAACCCGCTGGCCGACGAGAACGGATACGTGCGCATGCCCGACATGGACATGTCCTCCCAGATGACGCAGCTGGTGATGGCCCAGCGGGGCTTCCAGGCCTCGGTCCAGGTCACCAAGAACGCCCAAGACTCCTACAACGCCGCCCTGCAGATCGGACGTGGCTGATGAGCATCTCAGGTATCGAGGGCGTCGGCTTCACGCCGTTCGTCCCCCAGAACGTCGGTGTCGGCGCCGCCGGCGGCGCCTCGGGCGCCCAGGGTCCCCAGGGCCCGCAGGGGGCGGGCTCCGACTTCGGCGGTCTGGTCCTCGACGGGCTCGACCGGCTCGAGGGTGTCCAGGAACGCGCCGACAAGCTCGCCGTCCAGGCCGCCACCGGTGACCTGGCCGCCATGCACGACTACACGATCGCCGCCACCGAGGCCGCGGTCACCACCCAGCTGACCGTCGCGGTGCGCAACAAGGCGCTCGAGGCGTTCAACGAGATCATGCGGATGCAGGTCTGATGAAGGACACGATGACGCGGGGCCTGGGACGGTTCCAGACCACGTTCACCTCGTTCACCGCCGGCCAGAAGGTCGTCGCCGTGGTCGGGACGCTGGCTCTCCTCCTGGCGGGCTTCATGGTCTTCCGGTGGGCCGCCACGCCCAGCTACAGCCCGCTCTTCTCCAACATGGCCGCCGAGGACGCCTCCGCGGTCATCGACGAGCTCGAGGCCAGCGGGGTCCCCTACGAGATCAGCAACAACGGCGCCACCGTGATGGTGCCCAAGGAGCAGGTCCACGAGACCCGCATCGCGCTGAGCGGCGAGGGCCTGCCCGCCAGCAGCGGCGACGGCTACTCGCTCCTCGACGAGCAGAGCCTGTCCACCTCGCAGTTCCAGGAGCAGACCTCCTTCAAGCGGGCCATGGAGGGCGAGCTCGCCGCCACGATCGAGGCCATCGACGGGGTGCGCACCGCCGTCGTCCACCTCGCCCTGCCGGCCAAGCAGGTCTTCGCCAAGGAGCAGGACCCGGCCACCGCCTCCGTGCTGGTCGCCACCGACCGGGGCGACACCTTCGCCCCCGAGCAGGTGCAGGCCGTGGTCCACCTGGTCGCCTCCAGCATCGACGGCCTGGCGCCCGAGAAGGTCACCATCACCGACTCCACCGGCCGGCTGCTCTCCGCCGACGACGCCACCAGCGGCACCGGCGCCGGCACCCGCGCCCAGGCCGTGGAGGAGTACCAGGACGACCTGAGCGCCAAGATCCAGCAGACCCTCGACACCGTCGTCGGTCCCCGCAACTCCACGGTGGCGGTCACCGCCAACCTCGACTTCGACAAGTCGGTCAGCACGACCACCACCTACGAGTCGGACCCCGACGCCAAGCCGCTCTCCCGCTCCAGTCAGCGCGAGAACTACAACGGCGGCGCGGGCCCGGACGGCGCCGGCGGCGTCGTGGGCCCCGAGGGCCAGATGGAGAACCAGGGCGAGACCGGGGACTCGGCCTACACCAAGGAGACCACCACCGAGGACAACGCCGTCAACAAGGTCGTCGAGACCCGCGAGGCGGCCCCCGGCGGCGTGGAGTCGCTGCACATCGGCGTCGCCCTGGACGCCAACTCCGAGGTCAAGGTCGGCGCCGCCGACATGCGCAACCTGATCGCCGCGGCGATCGGGGAGAACCTGGAGCGCGGCGACACCATCGAGGTCGCCACCCTGCCCTTCGACCGCAGCGCCCAGGAGGCGGCGGAGCGCGAGCTCGAGCTCGCCGCGGCCGCGGACGCCAAGGCCGCCCGCAACGAGATGCTGCGCAACTTCGGCCTCGGGGCACTCATCGCGCTGATGCTGCTGCTGGCGTGGCTCAAGGGCCGCCAGCGCGCCAAGGCCCGCGCCCAGGCCACCACCTACGTCGTGGAGCAGCTCCGCGCCGACCAGGCCACCCGCAGCCAGCAGCCGATCGAGACCAGCCCCGCCCTGATGGCGCTGGAGGCCGCGGAGCGCACCGACGCCGAGGAGCTGCGTGACGAGCTGACCGCTCTCGTGGAGCGCCAGCCCGAGGACGTCGCGCAGCTGCTGCGCGGCTGGCTCGTGGAGCGCCCCTGATGACCGCCGTCGCCACCAAGGGCCTGCGCAAGACCGCGGTGCTCCTCATCCAGCTCGGCAAGGAGCGCGCCAGCGAGGTGCTCAGCCACCTCTCCCCCGAGGAGGTGGAGGCGATCTCCGGCGAGATCGCCCGCCTCGCCTACGTCAGCGGGGAAGAGTCCGACCAGGTGATGGGCGAGTTCCGGACCCTGCTCACCGCCCGCGCCCACATCGCCAAGGGCGGTCTCGAGTACGCCCGCGAGCTGCTCCAGGGCTCGTTGGGCGAGGACCGCGCCGCCGAGGTGATCGAGCGGCTCCAGGCCGCCGCGGTACAGATGCCGTTCCAGTTCCTGCACCGCGCCGACCCCGCGCAGCTGCGCTCCTTCATCGCCGACGAGCACCCCCAGGTGATCGCGCTGGTGCTGGCGCACATGACCGCCGACAAGGCCTCCCTGGTGCTCTCCGGGCTGCCGCCCGAGCAGCAGGCCCAGATCGCCCACCGGATCGCGGTGATGGACCGCACCTCCCCCGAGATCGTCCACGTCGTCGAGACGACCCTGGAGCGCAAGCTCTCCTCCATGCTCCAGCCCGCCGAGATGTCGCGGGTCGGGGGCCTGGACCCGCTGGTCAACATCATCAACCGCTCCGACCGCTCCACCGAGCGGCAGATCGTCGAGGGCCTCGAGGCGCTGGACACCTCGCTGGCCGACGAGGTCAAGAGCCGGATGTTCATGTTCGAGGACATCGTCATGCTCGACGACCGCTCGGTGCAGCAGGTGCTGCGCGAGGTCGAGGGGTCCGACCTGGCCCTCGCCCTCAAGGGCATCGAGGACGGGCCGGTACGGGCCAAGATCACCGGCAACCTCTCCGAGCGCGCCGCCGAGAACCTGCTCGAGGAGGTCGAGCTGCTCGGGCCGGTCCGTCTCACCCAGGTGGAGGAGGCCCGCCAGGGCATCATCCGCACCATCCGCAAGCTCGAGGAGTCCGGCCAGATCATGGTCCGGCGAGGGAGCGACGATGAGTTCGTCGACTGAGGCTCCGGTCCAGGCTCCCGTCCCGGTGCAGCCGCAGGTCACCCGGGTCCGTCCCCCGGAGCTGCGCCGCGGCGAGTGGACCCGGCTGGGCCCCGACAGCCTGCTGGGCGACGCCGTCGCCGAGCACACCCTCTCCGCGGTCGCGGAGCAGGCGCGGGCGGCCGCCCGCGCCCAGGGCTACACCGTGGGCTGGGCCCAGGGTCGCCGCGAGGCGGCCGAGGAGGCCACCGTCGCGGCGCACGACCAGGCCGAGCGCTGGGCGCTGGCCGAGCGCGAGCGGGCCGCGGAGCACGCCGCCGCGCTGGCCGCGCTGACCGCGGCCGCCGAGCAGCTCACCTCCCGGGTCGCCGAGACCGTGGAGCGGCTCGAGGCGCAGGGCACCGAGCTCGCTTGGTCCTTGACCGAGGAGCTGCTCGCCGGTGCGATCGCCTCCGCCGACGGCGCCGACGTCGTACGCCGGGTGCTGGCGCTGACGCCCAGCGGCCCGATCGCCCGCGTCCACCTCGCCCCCGGGCACCTGGACCACCCGGCCGTCGCCGACCTCGCCGACCGCGGTGTGGCCGTGGTCGCCGATCCCTCCCTGGGTCCGGTCGACGCGGTCGTCGAGGTCGAGGACCACGCCCTCGACCTGCGGCTGGAGCCCGCGATGGCCCGGGTCCGGGAGGCGCTGCGATGAGCGCGCTGACCACCGCCCGGCACGAGGCTGCCCTCGCCGCGGCCGGCCCCACCCGGCTGGGACGGGTCACCGAGATCCTCGGCCTCCACCTGCTGGTGCGCGGCGTCGCCGCCGCGGTCGGCGACCTGGTCGAGATCGAGTCCACCACCGGGATCCCGGTGCTCGCCGAGGTGGCCGCGTCGGGCTCCACCGGGCTGGTCTGCCTGCCGCTGGGCCCGACCACGGGCCTGCGCGCCGGTGCCCTGGTGCAGCACACCGGCGGGCCGCTGCGGATCCGGGTCGGCGAGGAGCTGCGCGGCCGGGTGCTCGACGGGCTCGGCCGGCCGATCGACGACGGCCCCTCCCTGGACCACCTGCCGTGGGTCAGCGTCGACCACCCCACGCCCCCGGCCCTCTCCCGCCCGCGGATCACCCAGCAGCTCGGCCTCGGCGTGCGGGCGCTGGACTCCCTCACCCCCTGCGGCCGCGGCCAGCGGATCGGCATCATGGCCGGCTCGGGCGTCGGCAAGTCGAGCCTGCTCTCGATGATCGCCCGCGGCACCGACGCGGAGGTCTGCGTGCTGGCGCTGGTGGGCGAGCGTGGCCGCGAGGTTCGCGAGTTCATCGAGAACGACCTCGGTCCCGAGGGCCTGGCGCGCTCGGTCGTGGTGGTCGCCACCTCCGACGCCCCGCCCGTGGAGCGGCTGCGGTCGGCGTTCGTGGCGACCCGCATCGCGGAGTCCTTCCGCGACGAGGGGCGCGACGTGGTGCTGATGATGGACAGCCTCACCCGGGTCGCGATGGCCCAGCGCGAGATCGGCCTGAGCGCCGGCGAGCCGCCCGCCACCCGCGGCTACCCGCCGAGCGTCTTCGCCCTGCTCCCCCGCCTCCTCGAGCGCGCCGGCACCTCTGCCGCCGGCAGCATCACCGGCCTCTACACGGTGCTCGTCGAGGGCGACGACATGCAGGACCCGGTCGGCGACACCGCCCGCTCGATCCTCGACGGCCACGTCGTCCTCTCCCGCCGTCTCGCCACCTCCGGCCACTTCCCCAGCATCGACGTGCTGGAGTCGATCTCCCGGGTTACCAGCGCGGTGACCACCCCCGAGCAGCGCGCCGACGCGACCCGGCTGCGCCGGATGCTGGCCGCCCACCGCGACGTGCGCGAGCTCGTCGAGATCGGGGCCTACGTGCGCGGCGCCGACGCCGACGCCGACGCCGCCCTGGCGCTGATGCCGCAGATCAACGACTTCCTGCGCCAGTCGATGGAGGAGAGCACGCCCACCTTCGCCACCTGGACCCGGCTCCACGAGCTGGTGGCCCGATGAGCGCGCGCCCCGACGCCGTCGACCGCGGGATGCGGGCCGTGGAGCGGGTCCGCTCCGTGCGGGAGCGCGACAGCCGCCTCGGCCTCCAGGAGGCGACCGCCGAGCGGGACCGTCTCCGCGGCCGGCTCACCGAGCTCGAGGGCCGGCTGACCACCGCCCCCGCCTGGGGCGAGGGGACCACCGGCTCCTACCTGGCCCTGCGCGGCTCGCTGCTCTCCCTCGGGGAGGCGATCGGTCGCGCCGAGCACGAGGTGGCCTCCGCGCAGCGGATCGCCGACTCGGCGCACGCCCACTGGAGCCAGGACAAGACCCGGCTCTCCGCGGTGGAGAGCCTGCTGGAGCGGCGGGCCGCCGCCCGCCGCGCCGAGCGGGCCCGGCACGAGGCGCGCGAGCTCGACGACATCGCCGGCCAGCTGTGGATCCGCCAGCAGGAGGGGACCCGATGACCGTCGCCGACGTCACCAGCCGGATCGCCCAGATCCAGTCCCAGCTGGCCCTGCTCGCCCCGCCCAGAACCTCCGGCGGCGACTTCTCCGCCGCGCTCGGCCAGGCGCTGGGCGACTCAGCCCTGGCCACCGGCACCTCCACCACCGGCTCCACCGGCGCGGCGCCGCTGACCGGTGCCGCTCCCGTGCCCAGCAGCGCACCCGCCGGCTCGGTCTCCGGGGACGACGTGGTCGCCGAGGCGCGGAAGTACCTCGGCCTGCCCTACGTCTGGGGCGGCACCGACCCGACCAAGGGGATGGACTGCTCCGGGCTGGTGCAGGTGGTCTACAAGAACCTCGGCTACGACCTGCCCCGGGTCTCCTTCCAGCAGGCCGCCTCCGGGCGTCCGGTGGAGAGCATGAGCCAGGCCCAGCCCGGCGACCTGATCGCCTGGGACAACTCCAGCCGCAACGACGGCGTCGACCACATCGCCATCTACATCGGCGGCGGCAAGATGATCGAGGCGCCCCGGACGGGGCTGGACATCCGGGTCGTCGACGTACCGACCACCCCGCACGTGATCCGGCGGATCCTGCCCGACGCCGCGGCCGCCGGCACCACCGGCAGCACGGCCGGCGTCGCCGGAGCCTCCGCCGTGCCCGCCGCCGGTGCCGGCGGCACGCCGTACGCCGACCTCTTCAGCAGCGCCGGCGCCCGGCACGGCGTCTCCCCGGCACTGCTCTCCGCCGTCGCTCGCCAGGAGTCCGGGTTCGACGCCCAGGCGGTGAGCCCCGCGGGGGCCCAGGGCCTGATGCAGCTGATGCCGGCCACCGCCCAGGGGCTCGGGGTCACCGACTCCTTCGACCCGACGCAGGCCGTCGACGGCGCTGCCCGCCTGCTGCGCGACCTGCTCGACCGGTTCGGTCGCACCGACCTGGCGCTGGCCGCCTACAACGCCGGGCCCGGTGCGGTGATCCGCTACGACGGGGTCCCGCCCTACGCCGAGACCCAGAACTACGTGCGCTCCGTCATGGGCGCGCTCGGCGGTGCCCGATGACGCCCCTCACGTCGTTCCCGACCGTCCCGACCGTCCCGACCGTCCCGACCGTCCCGACCCTGGCGACCCCCGCCGCCAGCACGCCGACCGGAGCCCCGGTCCCGCCCGAGACGGTCTCCGGCTTCCTCGGGCTGCTGCTCGCCGCGCTTCCTGGTGCCACCCCGGCCCCCGACCCGGCCACGACTGCGGCGCCGCAGGGCGGCGTCCAGGTGGACGGGACCGAGCAGGACGAGCCGGAGCTGGACGGGACCGAGCTGGAGGGGACCGAGCCGCTGGCTGCTCCCGACGCCGCTGCCGCGCTCCCGCCGCTCTACGTCTCGGCGGCGGTGGCGCTGCTCGGGCCCTTCGGGCTCGACGCCGCCCGGGTGGCGAGCGGGGGCACCCCCGCCCCCGCCACCCCCCTCGGGACGTCATCGGACTTGGTCGCCCCGGCGACCACCGGCGATGACGTCACGCCGGGCGGGACCAGCCCGTCGGCCACCCCGCTCGGGACGTCATCGGACTTGGTCGCCCCGGCGACCGCCGGCGATGACGTCAGCCCGGCGGCGGCGCCGCAGGCGGGCCCCGTCGGGGCCTCGGCCGGGGCCGCCAGCGGCACGGCAGGTACGACGGTCGCGCCAGGCGAGGTCGGCGCAGCCGGCGCCACCGCGATCCCGGGTGGCATGACCGCGGCGGCCGCGCCCGCCACGAGCGCGACCACCGAGACGGCCGCGCACGTGCGCGGTCAGGTGTTCCCCGAGGTGACCAGCCTGGTCAGCCGCGGGAACGGCACCCACCGGATCACCCTCACCCTCAACCCCGAGGCGCTGGGCGAGGTCCGGGTCACGCTCGTGGTCCGCAACGGCGAGGTGACGGTCAGCTTCGCGGCCGGCGACCAGGCCCGCGGCGCGCTCCGCGAGGGCGCCCCCGAGCTGGCCCGGCTGCTGGAGCTCGCCGGCGCCTCGGAGAGCCGGGTGCTGGTCCGCGAGCCGGGCGCGGCCGACCCGGCCGCCTCCGCGAGCACCCGTGACGGCGCCCGCGACGGCGCCCGCGACGGCGACGGCCCCCGGGCCGACGCCGACACCCCCGGCGGAGACCGGGGACCCACAGACCACCACGCAGGGACGCGTGAGGGACAGAACGCCACGGACGGCACCATCCGCGGAGCCCGGGGAAACCCCGCTGCGCACGAACCGGTCAGCCGTCCCCGTGCCACGGGGCTCGACGTGACCGTCTGAGGAGGAATCCGTGTCTGTCCAGGCAACGGAGGCCGTGGCTCCCGGCATGTTCGGTCCGGCCACGACCGCGGCGGCGACCCCGTCGACGCAGAACGACAAGGACATGTTCCTGCAGCTGATGGTGGCGCAGATGCGCTACCAGGACCCGCTGAACCCGGCTGACTCGGGCGAGTTCCTGGCCCAGTCGGCGCAGTTCACGGCCCTGGAGAAGATGCAGGCCGTGGCCGACCAGACCGCGCTGCTGCTCTCGGCCCAGATGGCCTTCGGTGCCAGCGGGCTCGTGGGCCGCAACGTCTCCTTCACCAACCCCGACGGCACGGTCGGCAGCGGCCTGGTCGGCGGCGTCACCTTCGGCGCCCAGGGCCCCGTCCTCGACGTCGACGGCACCGAGGTGCCGCTGGCGATGGTCGCCTCCGTGACCGCGGCGGCCGCTCCCGGCTCCACCACCCCTGATCCGTCCCTTCCCACTTCGTGAGGTAACCACCATGCTTCGTTCTCTCTTCACCGGCATCTCCGGCCTGCGCGTCAACCAGACCATGCTCGACGTGACCGGCAACAACATCGCCAACGCCAACACCACCGGCTTCAAGTCCAGCACCACCGTCTTCCAGGACACCCTGAGCCAGATGATGACCGGCGCCGGCGCCGCCAACGCCAACAACGGCGGCACCAACCCCGTCCAGGTCGGCCTGGGCGTCCAGCTCGCCGGCACCGTCACCAACCTCACCCAGGGCTCGGAGCAGACCACCGGTCGCGGCACCGACCTGATGCTCTCGGGCGACGGCATGTTCGTGGTCCGCAAGGGCAACGAGCAGCTCTACACCCGGGCCGGCGCGTTCTCCTTCGACAACACCGGCGCTCTGGTCACCCCGACCGGCAACCGGGTCCAGGGCTACGCGCTGGACGCCGCCGGCGTCGCCACCGGCGACCTCGTCGACGTCACCCAGGGCACCGCCGGCGTCCTGCCGGCCGTGCCCGCGGGGGTGGAGATGACCTCGTTCTCGATCGGCAGCGACGGCAAGGTCACCGGTCTCTTCTCCGACGGGATCCAGCGCGGGCTGGCCCAGCTGGCCATCGCCGACTTCACCAACCCCCAGGGCCTGGAGAAGGTCGGCGAGACCAGCTACCGCGCCTCGGCCAGCTCCGGCGGGGCCGAGCTGGGCGTGGCCGGCCAGGCGGGCCGCGGCACGGTCAAGGCCGGCTCGCTGGAGATGTCCAACGTCGACCTGGCCGCCGAGTTCACCAACCTGATCCTGGCCCAGCGCGGCTTCCAGGCCAGCTCGCGGGTGATCACCACCTCCGACCAAGTCCTGGAGGAGCTGGTCAACATCAAGCGCTGACGCACCAGCTTCTGGCCGGTCCGCCCCAGATCGGGACGGACCGGCCAGAAGGCCTCAGGTCGGGCACGAACCGGCCGAACTGAACATCGAGGGCCACGGACGGCCCTCGGCTGGACGCACAAGGATGGTGCTGATCGTGATCTTGCTGACCCGACTCTCCGGGACGACGTTCGTCTTGAACTCCGACCTGATCGAGCGCATCGACGCCACCCCGGACACCGTCATCACGCTGACCGACGGGACGAAGTACGTCGTCGCCGACTCCATGACCCAGGTCGTGGCGGCGATCCGCGGCTTCCGCTCCGAGATCGTCGCGCTCTCCGCCATGGTGCCGCCCGACCTCGAGGAGCTCTTCCCGACGCCCTCCACGGCGCGCCTGGCCCCGGTCTCGGCCCTGCCGGGCTTCGAGGCCTCCGCCCACGCCGAGCGACGGGAGCAGTGATGGATCCGGCAACCCTGATCGGCATCCTGCTCGCCTTCCTCATCATCATCGTGTCCAACATGATGGAGGGCGGCAACCCGATGTCGATGCTGCTCCTCCCTCCGATGCTGCTGGTCTTCGGGGCCACCCTGGCGATCTGCTTCGCCGGCGGCACCGTGGCCGACGGCAAGGCGGCGTTGACCTCGCTCAAGCGCGCCTTCACCGGCAAGGCCGCCTCCTCGGCGGACCTGGTGCCGGTGGTCGTCCAGCTCGCCGAGCGCGCCCGCCGCGACGGCCTCCTGGCGCTGGAGGACCAGCTGCGCGGCATCGACGACCCGTTCCTGGTCAAGGGCGTCACCCTGGCCATCGACGGCACGGACCCCCACGAGGTCCGCGAGATCCTGGAGGCCGAGGTCTACTCCAAGCGGGTGCAGGACAAGCACGCGGCCAAGTTCTTCGGGGACGCCGGCGCCTACGCACCCACCATCGGCATCGTCGGCACCGTGATGGGCCTGGTGCACGTGCTGGAGAACCTCGCGCAGCCCGAGGAGCTCGGCCACCTCATCGCCGCAGCCTTCCTCGCGACGCTGTGGGGCGTCTGCTCGGCCAACGCCATCTGGCTGCCGATCTGCGCCCGGCTCAAGCGCCTCAGCGACCTGGAGTGCACCCGGATGGAGGTGGCGATCGAAGGGATCGCCGCCATCCAGGCCGGCGCCAACCCCCGGGTGATCGCGCAGAAGCTCCACTCCCTGCTCCCCGCAGCGGAGCTGGCCGCCCTCGCCAAGGCCGCCTGATGGCCTCCGGGAAGCGGCACATCGAGGAGGAGCACGAGAACCACGAGCGCTGGCTCGTCACCTACGCCGACATGGTCACCCTGCTGATGGTGCTCTTCATCGTCATGTTCGCGATGAGCCAGGTCGACGAGAAGAAGTTCAGCGCCCTCAAGGAGGGGCTGGCCGCCGGCTTCGGACAGTCCGCGGTCGTGATGGACGGCTCCGAGTCGCTCCTCGACAACCCCGGCAGCGCCGCGGTCAAGACGATGAGCCCCAAGCAGTACGCCCAGCTCAGCCCCGAGCAGCAGGAGGCGGTGACCGAGGCGGTCGCCCAGCACGAGCGGCTGCGCACCCAGCGCTCCTACGCCGAGGCCGAGGCCGAGGCGGACCGCCTGGCCAAGATAAGGCGCCAGCTGCGCCGGGCGCTGACCGCCCAGGGCCTCGAGGAGGACGTGGTCACCTCCATCGACAACCGGGGCCTGGTCGTCAGCCTGGTCTCCCGGCACGTGGTCTTCGAGGCCGATGTCGCCGACCTGACCGCGCGCGGACGCCAGGTGGTCGACACCCTCGCGCCGGTGCTCGCCCGGATCCCGGACCCGCTCCAGGTCGACGGGCACACCAACCAGGTGCCGGTGAAGCCGAAGTACTACGCCAGCGACTGGGACCTCTCCGCCGCCCGGTCGATCACGGTGCTGCGCCACCTCAGCGAGCAGCGCGGCATCGCCGGGGAGCGGCTGACCGCCTCGGCGTTCGGCCACGAGAAGCCGCTGATCGACCCCGCCGAGCCGGGGTCGCAGCAGATCAACAAGAGGGTCGACATCGTGGTGCTCTCCTCGTTGCCGGCCGAGACCCGGGAGCTGCTCGAGCAGGCCTCCCGCGACGTCGAGGACGAAGGAGACCGGACATGACCGTCACCGCGATGCCCCCCGCCCCGGGGAGCGCCCAGATCGAGGAGCCCGAGGCCGAGAAGAAGGGCGGCAAGAAGAAGAAGCTGATCGTGGTCGTCGTCCTGGTGCTGGCCCTGGCCGGCGGCTGGTTCTTCTTCCTCAAGCCGTCGGGACCCGTCGAGCCGGTGGCCGGCGAGGTGATGGCGCTGGAGTCGATGCAGCTCAACCTCGCCGCCGGCCACTACCTGCGGCTGGGCCTGGCCCTCCAGCTGGTCGAGGGGGCGCACGAGGTCGACGGCAGCAAGGCCCTCGACGCCTCCATCACCGTCTTCAGCGGCCGGGAGATGTCGGAGCTGGTGACCGGCGAGCAGCGCGAGAAGCTCCGCGAGGAGCTGATGGAGAAGCTCGACCACTCCTACCACGGCGACGTGCTGGAGGTGTACTACACCGAGTTCGTCACCCAGTGACGCCGCCGCGGAGCCGGACCGGCGGGCGCGCCGGAATGGTCTAGTCCAAAATCCTCAGGAGTGTCCCGGGGGGGCCGATACGACGTACGTGACCCCTCCCGCAGCCCAGGCCGCGTCCCCGCACGGGACGCCGGGTGCCCGTGCGCGCCGTCGCGGCCGCGGCGCGGAGCCGGTCGTCTACGACTTCCGGCGCCCGATCCAGCTCAGTCGCGAGCACTCCCGCATCCTGCAGCTCGGCTTCGACAGCTTCGCGCGACAGGCGACCACCGTCTTCACCTCCTGGCTGCGCACCGTCTGCGCCGTCCAGCTCCTCTCGATCCAGCAGCTCAGCTACGACGAGTACATCGACTCCCTCGCGGCGCCCACCTACATGGTCAAGCTGACCGCGGAGCCGATGCACGGCCTGGCCATGCTGGAGCTGCCGCTGCCCGGCACCATGGCCAGCATCGACCACATGCTCGGCGGTCCCGGCGGGAAGACCCAGCCGGTCCGGCCCCTCACCGAGATCGAGTCGGGGGTGATCCGCGGGCTGATCGACCGGCTGCTCAGCGAGATGCGCTACGGCCTGGCTGCCATCGCGGACTTCGAGCTCCTCCCCGCCGGCATCGAGTACAGCCCTCAGTTCGCCCAGATCGCCGGCGCCGCGGACATCATGGTGGTGGTGGAGTTCGAGGTGCGCATCACCGACATCCCGCACCGGATGACCCTCTGCCTGCCGTTCAACGGGCTGCTCCCCCACCTGACCAAGGCGGCCGCGCCGGCCCCGGTCTCCGAGCGCGAGCAGTTCAAGCGCGAGCAGGCGGCCAGCCTGCTGCAGCAGCGGTTCGCGGACGTGCCGGTCGAGGCCACCGTCCGGCTCCGGCCGACGACCCTGCACCCGGCGGCGCTCGCCGCGCTGCAGCCCGGCGACGTGGTCCGCCTCGCCCACCCCGCCTCGGCACCGCTGGACGTCTGCGTCGACGACACCCCGTTCGCCCACGCCACCGCCGGGGCCAAGGGCCCACGGCTCGCCGCCCTCATCGTGGGCACCCCCAAGGAGAACTCATGACCCCCCAGACGACCGTGCCGGACCAGACCCTCGCCGTCACCGCGGCCACGGCCGCCGCCGGCGTCCTGCCGGCGGTCACCCCGCTCAGCGCGGTCGGCGCCCAGCCCGGCAACGAGCACGTCACCGCCGCCTTCTCCGGGGCCTCGGTCGCCGTCCTGGAGGGTCGGGACGGCCGGACCCACCGGATCGCGGTGCTGGTCGGCGAGGAGTTCGTCCGAGCCCTGATGGAGAGCCCCCTGGGCGGGCTCGACCTGGCCGCCGCCACCCAGCCGGCGATCGACGCCGCGGCGGCCGCCCTCGACTGCACGGCCCGCGCCGCCACACCGGTGGACCTGTCGATGGTGGTGACCGACCTGGGCGGGCCGTTCACCGCCGTCCCGCTGGTCGGTCAGGGCATCGAGGCCGCCGTCCTCCTCACCGACTCGGCGCTGGCCCCCAGCCTCGTCGCCGCGGCGAGCACGGCGTCCCCCGTCTTCACCCCGCCCGCCCCCACGGGCCCGCTCTCGTACGGCGCGCCCGACCCGGTGCGTCCCACCGGGGAGCACGTCTCCTCCCGCCGGGGGATCGAGATGCTGGCCGGGGTCGACATGGAGGTCACCGTCGAGCTCGGCCGCACCCGGATGGCCGTGCGCGACCTGCTGGCCCTCTCGCCGGGCGCCGTGCTCGAGCTCGACCGGGCGGCGGACGGCCCGGCCGACCTGCTCGTCAACGGCCGGCTGATCGCTCGCGGCGAGGTCGTCGTGGTCGACGAGGACTTCGGCCTCCGGATCACCGAGATCGTGGACGAAACGGGCGCCTGACCCGTGCTCGAGCTCACCCTCCGGCTGGTCTTCTCCCTGGCCGTCGTCATCGGCCTGCTCCTGCTGCTGGCCCGCCTCGGCGCCCGCCGCTTCAAGGGCGGGGCCGGCTCGCTGGTCCGGGTCGTCCACCGCCAGCCGCTGAGCCGCACCTCGTCGGTGGCGGTCGTCACGGTGGGCAGCCGGGTGCTGGTGCTCGGCACTACCGAGCACCAGGTCAGCGTGCTGGCCGAGCTCGACCCCGAGGAGCTGGTCGCCGAGGAGCTGGCCGCGCAGGAGGAGCTGCGGACCCGGGAGACCGCCGCCGACCCGACTGCGGTGGGCGGCTCGGTCCTCTCCCCGCGCACCTGGCGGCAGGCGCTCGCCGCGCTCCGGGGCCAGGACGGCGGCCCCTCCGGCGGGCACCGGCCATGAGGTGGCTGCCCCGGCTGCTCGGCGCCGCACTGGCGGGCCTGCTGCTCGTCCTCCTCCTCGGGTCGGTCGGTGGCGCCGCGCACGCCGTCGACCTGGCGCTCTCCCCCGAGGGCCCCGGCGGCCCCGGCGGTCCCAGCGGACCGGGGGGCAGCTCGGTCACCATCGAGCTCGACGGGCTGACCGAGACGCCGACCAACTCCGTCGTCATCATCATCGCGCTGACGCTGCTCTCGCTGCTGCCGGCGATCCTGCTGACCTGCACCAGCTTCACCAAGATCCTGGTGGTGCTCGGTCTCACCCGCAACGCCCTGGGCCTGCAGCAGACCCCCAACAACCAGGTGCTCGCGGGGCTCGCCCTCTTCCTGAGCCTCTTCATCATGGGGCCGGTGCTCTCCCAGATCAACGAGGTCGCGCTCCAGCCCTACCTCGACGGGGACAAGACCTCCTCCGCCGCCTTCACCGACGGGATCGAGCCGCTGCGCGAGTTCATGCTCGACCAGTCGGGCGACGAGGAGCTGATCCTGCTCACCAACGTGGCCGGCCGCGACCTCCCCGAGGACCGCGACGACGTCGGGATGACCACGCTGGTGCCCGCCTTCGTGCTCAGCGAGCTCAAGCAGGCCTTCATCATCGGCTTCATCATCTTCATCCCCTTCCTGGTCATCGACATCGTGGTCAGCGGCGCACTGATGGCGCTCGGCATGATGATGATGCCGCCGGTCATGGTGTCGCTCCCCTTCAAGCTCCTGCTCTTCGTCCTGGTCGACGGCTGGGGGCTGGTGGTCACCTCCCTGGTCTCCAGCTACGGGGGGCCAGGATGACCGACACCGTCGTCATCGAGATCGCGCTGCGCACCATGCTGGTCGCGCTCAAGCTCTCCGCCCCGATCCTGGTCACCTCGCTCGTCATCGGCTTCGCCATCTCGCTCTTCCAGTCGATGACCCAGATCCAGGAGTTCACGCTCGCCTTCGTCCCCAAGCTGATCGGGGTGGGCGTGGCCCTGCTGATCAGCGGCAACTGGATGCTGCACACACTGGTGACCTTCACCCTGGACCTCTTCGAGGCGCTGCCCTCGATGCTCTCCTAGGCGCCCGCCGTGGTCCTCACCCTCGCCGGCCAGGAGCTGCTCGCCTACCTGATGGCCTCGATCCGGATCGGGGCGTGGCTGGCGGTGGTCCCGCCGTTCTCGTCGCGCTCGGTGCCGACGATGGCCAAGGTGGTGCTGGCCCTCGGCCTCGCCTTCACGGTGGCGCCCTCGTTGTCGGGGCAGGTCTCGGTCGGGACCTGGGACCTCGTCGTCGTCGCGGTCACCCAGGTGCTGGTCGGGGTCGGGATGGGCTTCGTCACCCATCTGCTCCTCCAGGCGATCACCGCGGCGGGCAGCCTGGTGGACATCTTCGGCGGCTTCGCGCTGGCCCAGGGGTTCGACCCGCTGGGCATGAACATGAACACCGTCTTCGGCAAGTTCCACCAGATGCTGGCCACGATGCTCCTCTTCGCCACCGGCGGCCACCTGCTGGTGATCGGCGGCCTGCTCACCACCTTCGAGCTGCTCCCGCTCGGCGAGCTGCCGGAGACCGCCGGGGCGCCCGGGATCCTGACCACCGCCTTCGGGATGTTCTTCGTGACCGCCGTGCAGATCGCCCTGCCGATGATCGCGGTGCTCTTCGTCGCCGACCTCGGGCTGGCCCTGCTGACCAAGGTCGCCCCGCAGCTCAACGCCATCAACGTGATGTTCCCGGCCAAGATCGGGCTGACCCTGCTGCTGCTCGGCCTCTCCTTCCCCGTCCTGCCCGAGGCGGTCGACCGGCTGGTCGACCTCGCCAACGAGGCGATGGCCGCCATCGCCGGCGGGGGGTGAGGGCGGGTGAGCGAGGAGAAGACCGAGAAACCGACAGCCAAGAAGAAGAAGGAGAACCGCAAGGAGGGCCAGGTCCCCCGCACCCAGGAGCTCGGCGGGTGGGCCTCGATGCTGGCCGTCGGGATGGCCCTGCCGATGCTGCTCGGCCGGGAGCTGACGGCGCTGCGCGACCTCATGACCAGCTGCCTGGTCGCCATGGAGGAGGCCGACGTGGCGCTCGCGCTGGAGCTGCTGAGTCGAGGGCTGTGGCACGTGGGCCTGACCCTGGTGGTGCTGGCCTCGGGGGTGATGGTCATCGGCGTCGCCGGAGCGCTGGCCCAGGGCGGGTTCTACCTGGCCACCAAGGCGGTCAAGCCCAACGTCAAGAAGCTCAACCTGCTCCAGGGCGCCAAGCGGGTCTTCGGGCCCCAGGCCCTGTGGGAGGGCGCCAAGATGCTGGTGAAGAGCTCGGCGGTGGCGCTCCTGGCCTATCTGGTCATCCGGTCGATGATGCCGATGCTGGGCGGGCTGATGCCGATCCCGGCCATCCTGGACGTGATCGCCGAGGAGTCGCTGGGGCTGATCCGCAACGTCGCCCTGGCGGGGCTGGTGATGGCCGCCGCCGACTACGCCTTCCAGCGGCGCAAGATCGGCAAGCAGACCCGGATGACCAAGCAGGAGGTCAAGCAGGAGCACAAGAACTCCGACGGCGACCCGCTCGTCAAGAGCGCCATGCGGTCCCGCCAGCTCGCCGCGGCCCGCAACCGGATGATGGCCGACGTGCCCACCGCCGACGTGGTCCTGGTCAACCCCACGCACGTGGCGGTGGCGCTGCGCTACGAGCCGGAGCGCGGCGCCCCCCTGGTGGTGGCGCGCGGCGCCGGCGCGGTCGCCGCCAAGATCAGGGAGGAGGCGGCGAGCCACCGGGTCCCGCTGGTGCGGGACGTGCCGCTGGCGCGCGCCCTGCACTCCTCCACCCGGGTCGGCCAGGAGATCCCGGCCGAGCTCTTCGGCGCGGTCGCCCAGGTGCTCGCCTTCGTGATCAGCCGGCGCACCCGAGGCCACCACGGCGGGGAGCACCGCAGCCCGCGCAGCGAGGCGGAGCTGCCGCCGGTGCTGCCGGCGGGCCGTCGCCGAAAGTCCTCAGAACCCGCCGCCGACGGCCGATAGGACCCTCGTGACACCAGGACGGTGTCTGCCGCGCCACGGAGGGCGCACCGGATGAGGTGACCCTTCGAGAGGACCGTGCGTGAAGCGCTTGACCCAGCTGGGTGTGCCGGTCGGCATCGTGATGATCGTCGTGATGCTCGTGGTCCCGCTGCCGGCGGTCATGCTCGACGTCCTGATCGCCCTCAACATCACCGGTGCGCTGCTCATCCTGATGGTGGCCATGTTCGTCACCCGGCCGCTGGACTTCGCCTCGTTCCCGGCGGTGCTGCTGGTGATGACGCTCTTCCGGCTGGCGCTCAACGTGAGCGCCACGCGCCTGGTGCTGCTCGACGGCTACGCGGGCAAGGTGATCGACACCTTCGGCCACTTCGTGGTCGGCGGGTCCCTGATCGTCGGCATCATCGTCTTCGCCATCCTCCTGGTGATCCAGTTCGTGGTGATCACCAACGGTGCGGGCCGGGTCGCCGAGGTCGGCGCCCGCTTCACCCTCGACGCCATGCCGGGCAAGCAGATGGCCATCGACGCCGACCTCAACTCCGGGCTGATCACCGAGGACCAGGCCCGGCTGCGCCGGGCCGAGGTGCACGCGGAGGCGGACTTCTACGGGGCGATGGACGGCGCGTCGAAGTTCGTCAAGGGCGACGCGATCGCGGCGATCGTGATCACCCTGGTCAACCTCATCGGCGGCTTCGCGATCGGCGTCGCCCAGCTGGGCATGCCCTTCGGCGAGGCGATCCAGACCTACAGCCTGCTCACCATCGGCGACGGCCTGGTCTCCCAGATCCCTGCCCTGCTCCTCTCCGTCGCCACCGGCCTGGTGGTCACCCGGCACGCCGGTGACGAGGACATGGGCAGCGACATCATCAAGCAGGTCACCGCCAACCAGATGCCGCTGCGCATCGCCGGCGTCGCGGCCTTCTCCCTCTGCCTGATCCCCGGACTGCCCAAGCTCCCCTTCCTGCTGGCCGGCGGGGTGATGATGCTCGCCTCCACCCGGGTGCCGCCCAAGCCGGACCCGGCCGCGGCCGAGGCGCAGCGCGCGGTCGAGGCGGCCCCCAACCCCGACTCCCCCGAGCAGCTGGCCGCCGAGATCCAGGTCGACCCGCTCGGCCTGGAGCTGGCCCCGGACATCATCGACCTCGTCGACCCCACCGTCGGCGGCGACCTGCTCGACCGGGTCAAGGCTCTGCGCCGCAAGGTCGCCTCCGACATCGGCATCGTGGTGCCGCCGGTCCGCACCCGCGACAACCTGGACCTGCCCTCGCGGACCTACGCGATCACCCTCTTCGGCATCGAGGTCGCCCGTGGCGAGGCCCCCTCCGGCCACGTGATGGCCATCGGCGACTACCTCGGCAACCTCCCCGGCCAGGCCGGTGTGGAGCCGGTCTTCGGCCTCGAGGCCAAGTGGATCCCCACCGAGCTGCGCAACCAGGCGGAGATCACCGGCGCCACCGTGGTCGACCGTGCCTCGGTGATCACCACCCACCTCGCGGAGGTGGTCACCCAGCACGCCGCCCGCCTCCTGGGCCGCGAGGACGTGCGGCTGCTCACCGACGTGGTCAAGCGCTCCCACCCGGTCGTCATCGAGGAGCTCACCCCGACCCAGCTCAGCCTCGGTGAGGTGCAGCGGGTCCTCCAGAGCCTGCTCGACGAGAAGATCTCGGTGCGCGACCTGGTCCGGATCTTCGAGGCGCTCTCGCTGCGCGCCGCCGCCTCCAAGGACCTCGACGGCCTCGTCGAGTCCGCCCGCCAGGCGCTCGGGCCCGCGGTGGTCGCTCCCTACCTGCAGAACGGCGACGTGCACGTGATCAGCCTGGAGCCCCAGCTGGAGCACCGGATGCTGGAGTCGATGCGGGCCACCGACCACGGCGCCGTGCTGGCGCTGGACCCCGACATCGGGCAGCAGGTGCTGGTCCAGCTCGCCGGCCTCGCCGCGGAGGCGGAGAACCGCGACCAGCGGCCGGTCCTCGTCTGTGCCCCCCAGATCCGCGCCGCGCTGCGCCGGCTGATCCGGCCCACCCTCGACCGGTTGCCGGTGCTCTCCTACTCCGAGCTCGGCGGCAGCGGGCAGGTCCGGTCCGTCGGCGTCGTCACCGGTGACCGCGCCCTCAACCCGACCGGGGCCCAGCGATGAGCATCGGCCCCCTGAACGGAGCGGTCCTGGGGGCGGCTGCCGTGGTCTCGTCCCCCGCCCTCTGGCTCGCGCTGGTCGACGGCACCCTGCCGCTCGGCGACGCCCTCTCCCGCTACCTGGTCTCGGTGCTGATGTGCTGGGCCGCCCTCAACGTGGTCGCCCAGCTGGTCACTCCTCGCGCTGCGACGTCCGCGCCGCCGCCGGTGCCGCTTCCCGCCGGGGCCACGGACGGCACAGAGCCTCAGACCGCGGCTCAGAGCGCCTGAGGCGGCGCCGGGACCCGCCAGCGGGCCAGCGTCCCGGTCGGCTCCCGGCCCCCGACGCTGAAGGTGCCGCCGAGCATCGCCGCGCGCAGCGCCACGTTCTCCAGGCCGCTGCGGGGGGCGTCCGGGTCGAGCGTGACACCGTCGTCGGCGACCTCGAGGCTGAGCCAGCCGGAGGTGAGCCTGATCTCCACCTGACAGCTGCCGGCGCCGGCGTGCCGCGCGACGTTGGCGAGCAGCTCGCGCAGGGTGGCCAGCAGGTGCTCGACGACCACCGGGGACTCCAGGGCGTCGAGATCGCCCTGGGTCCGCAGCAGCGGGGCGAAGCCGAGCCCGGGCGCGTACTCGCGCAGCAGCGCGCGGGCGTCCTGCCGCAGGCGCGGCCCGGAAGCGTGCTGGAGGGCGAAGATCGTCGACCGGATGTCGCGGATCGTCAGGTCGAGGTCGTCCACCGCGGCGGCGAGGCCCCGCCGCGTCACCTCCAGGTCGTCCTCGCGCAGCAGGCTGCGGATCTGCAGCCCGCTGGCGAAGATGCGCTGGATCACCACGTCGTGCAGGTCCCGTGCGATGCGCTCGCGCTCGCTCACCACCACCAGGCGCTCGCGGTCCCGGGCCGCCCGGGCCCGGTCGATCGCCACCCCGGCCTGCTCGGCGAAGGTGGCGACCAGCGCCCGCTCCTCCTCCCCCGGCGGGCAGGTGCGGCCGGCCCACCAGACCGCGAGGAGATGACGCTCCTCGCCGGCCACCCCGACCGGCAGCACCGCGACCACGTCACCGTCGAGGGTGAGGACGCGCTCCCCACCGGAGGCGAGGATCTCCCCCAGCGCCGGCCGGGACGCGGCGAAGAGGGTGCGACTGCGCGGCAGGTAGCCCCGCCTGACGTCGAGCGCCCTGACCTCGTGGAGCCCGCTGGGGTGCGGCACCAGGACCCCGGCGCCGGTCGCGGCGAGCGCCCGCCGGATCGAGCCGGTCACCACCGAGAGCACCTCGTCCAGCGGGACGGCGGAGGTGATGGCGTGGGCGACCTGGGTGGTCGCCTCCAGGCTGATCCGGCGCCGCTCGCCCTGGGCGTGCATCCGGGCGTTGCGCAGCGCGATCCCCGCCGTCCGCGCCACCGCCGCCACCCGCTGGGCGGCGTAGGCGTCGAACCCACCGCCCCCCTCCGGCTCGAAGACGGTGAGCCGGGCCGCCGGCACGCCGGCGACCTCGACCGTCTCGCTGAGCCGCGCGCTCCGTGGGTCAGGTGCCGGGGCGCGGCGGTACGTCGTCCCGCGCTGGGTGACCACCTGCCGCACCGAGCCCCGCTCGTCGAGCACCTCGACCCTGGCCCGCGCCGCGCCGGCCACCTCGCACCCGCCGACGGCGAGGCGGCGCAGCACGGTCTGCTCCTCGAGGTCGGAGCCGAGGTCCATGATCGTGGCCAGCAGGAGCCGCAGCCGCTCCACCAGCTCGTCGGGCAGGTCCTCGCCCACGCCGTCCCCCATGGCGCCAGCGTCTCACGCGCCAGGGCCCCGCCACGCAGACGACCCGCAGGCTGCTCCGGGTGGAGCCGGGGCCGGCTGGATGGAGCCGGAGCCTGCGGGTCGGGTGACTGCGGTGGATTAGCTGCTAGCTCGCAGCCACCTCACACATCCGTGAAGACTTCATCTCGCGGACCACCTCCTTTCCGTGTCCCTCCACGGTAGGCCGCCCGGCGCGTCGCGCCAAGAGGTTTTTCTCTCCGCCGGACCCCGCTGGCTAGGGCGCCAGCCGCCGGCGGACCCACCCGGCACGGTCGTGCTGGGGGCGCCGGAACTCGAGCCGGTCGTGCATCCGCCCGGGCCGTCCCTGCCAGAACTCCCACGCCAGGGGCAGCACGCGGTAGCCGCCCCACCGCGGCGGCACCGGCACCTCCGCGCCGGTGAACCGTGCCTCCGCGGCGGCGTAGGCGGCCTGGAGCTCCGCCACCGAGCCGACCGGCTCGGACTGGGCGGAGGCCCACGCGCCCAGCTGCGCACCCCGCGGCCGGGTGGCGAAGTAGGCGGCGACCTCGTCGGGCGGCAGCGACCAGGCCTCTCCGGTGACCCGCACCTGACGCTCCACCGGGTGCCAGCCGAAGAGGAGGGCGCAGCGGGGGTTGCCGGCCAGCTCGACGCCCTTGCGCGACCCCCGGTTGGTGAAGAAGACGAAGCCGCGCTCGTCGAAGCCCTTGAGCAGCACCGTCCGCGACGACGGGACCCCGCTCGCCGAGACGGTCGAGAGGACCATCGCGTTGGGCTCGTGCATCGCCGAGGCCAACGCCTCACCGAGCCAGCGCCCGAAGAGCGCGACCGGGTCCTCCCCGGCCTCCTCCTCGAGCAGGCCGTGCTCGGCGTACTCGCGGCGCAGCGCGGCGAGGGACCGCGCGGGATCGGGCTGGCTGTCCGGCTGGAGCTCCACGAGCGCGACCCTAGACCGGCCGAATGCTGCGCGGGAACCGGCCGGGGTGCAGAATTGCCGACAGCCGCATCCCCCGACGAAGGAGTCGAAGCCGCATGACCGAGGTTCACCACGGACTGGAGGGCGTCGTCGCCTTCGAGAGCGAGATCGCAGAGCCCGACAAGGAAGGGTCCGCCCTTCGCTACCGTGGTGTGGACATCGAGGAGATCGTGGGGCGCGTCCCCTTCGAGAACGTGTGGGGCCTGCTCATCGACGGCACCTACACCCCCGGGCTCCCGCCCGCGGAGGCCTACAACCTCCCGGTGCACACCGGTGACGTGCGCGTCGACGTCCAGGCCGCGATCGCGATGCTCGCGCCGGCCTTCGGCTTCGGCCAGACCTACGACATCAGCGACGAGCAGGCCCGCGAGGACCTGGCCCGGGTCGCGGTGATGGTGCTCTCCTACGCCGCTCAGTCGGCGCGCGGCCTCCACCAGCCGGTCGTCCCGCAGCGCCTCGTCGACGAGGGCAGCACCCTCGCCGAGAAGTTCCTGCTGCGCTGGAAGGGCGAGGTCGACCCCAAGCACGCGCACGCGATCGACGCCTACTGGTCCTCGGCCGCCGAGCACGGCATGAACGCCTCCACCTTCACCGCCCGGGTCATCACCTCCACCGGGGCGGACGTGGCCGCCGCCTTCTCCGGCGCGATCGGCGCGATGAGCGGCCCGCTGCACGGGGGCGCCCCGTCGCGGGTGCTGGGGATGATCGAGGACGTCGAGAAGACCGGCGACGCCCGCGCCTACGTCAAGAAGCTGCTGGACGACGGCGAGCGCCTGATGGGCTTCGGTCACCGCGTCTACCGCGCGGAGGACCCCCGCGCCCGGGTGCTGCGGCGTACCGCGCGCGAGCTCGGCGCGCCGCGCTACGAGGTCGCCGAGGCGCTCGAGAAGGCCGCCCTCGCCGAGCTGCGCGAGCGTCGCCCCGACCGGGTCCTGGAGACCAACGTGGAGTTCTGGGCGGCCATCGTCCTGGACTTCGCCGAGGTGCCCGCGCACCTGTTCACCTCGATGTTCACCTGCGCCCGCACGGGCGGCTGGTCGGCACACATCCTGGAGCAGAAGCGGACCGGCCGGCTGATCCGCCCCTCGGCGCTCTACACCGGTCCGGCCTCGCGCCCGGCCTCGGAGATCGAGGGCTGGAACCCCGACTGGTCGGCCTGACCACACGCATCGCCTGCCCTGGATCGGGTACGTCGAGGGTCGTACCCGAGACGAGAGACCCAGGAGCGACGATGACCGAGACCCCGGACAGCGAGTCCTACCACGGCTACAGCGTGGACGACGAGGACCAGCCTCAGGGGGAGGGCGACAGCCTGGTCGGCGACCGCGGGCTGGCGGAGCCGCTCGACGAGGGCTACTCGCCCCCCGAGAAGTGGTCCCCCGCCCAGGGCTACGGCAACACGCCACTCGAGGAGGCCGAGGGCGAGTCGCTGGACCAGCGGATCGCCCAGGAGGAGCCCGAGCCCGACCCGTACGAAGAGGCCGCCCGGCGGGAGGCCGACGAGGACCTCAACGACGGCGAGGTCGGTGACGAGCGGGCGGGCCGGCTGGTCGACCCCGACCAGGGGCTCGGCGAGGACACCGAGAAGGACCTGGTGGGCGAGGACGTCGGCATCGACGGCGCCGGCGCCAGCGCCGAGGAGGCCGCCGTCCACATCGTGGAGGAGTGACCCCCCGCGGCCCTGGACCTCAGCCCAGGGCCGGGGGCTGCTCCAGGTACCAGCTGGTCAGGCCGCGGGCCGCCTTGCGCGTCAGCGAGATGTGCACGTGGTCGCGGTGCCGCAGGGTCGCGGAGCAGCGGCGCTTGGTGCGGCACGAGGAGCTCAGGTAGCGCCGGGCGGAGAAACCGTCGTAGGCGGAGTAGATCCGGTCGTCCCAGATGACGTACATGATCCCCATCCGGCGAGCCAGCGCGTGCGGGTTGCCCAGCTGGTCCGGCGCCAGGATCTCGGCGAGGAACTGGTCGGCGAGCGCGCGCTGGGCGGGATCACGGTGGTCGAGCAGCCAGTCGAAGGCCCGGGCCTCCTTGTGCTCCGACGTCGAGGAGCCGGCACAGCTGCGGCCGATGGGACCGGTCCCGCCCCCGCGCGCCACCAGCGCCTCGGCCAGCATCAGCACCCCGGGCTTGGCCTGGGAGCGGCACCGGGTCTGCGGCTGGTACGACGCGTAGCCCTCCAGCACCGAGCTGTAGACCAGGGCGGTGCTCAGCAGCGGCACCCGGGCCGCGGCCTGTCGGGGCACGGGTTCGGGCGCCGGGCCGGCCTGAGCCAGGCCCGGCGCCGTCACCACCGAGGCCAGCAGGAGCACCAGCAGCGCCCTCACGACTGCTCGTGCGGACCACTCCCTGCTCACCTGCGGATCTCCTCCCCGAGTCCCTCCAGTCACGCCTGTGACGCTACGTCGGGCGGAGGGTCGCTGTCCGAAATACCGCGGAGAAAGTCAGATCAGCACGGCGTGTCGACTGGACGCGACTCGCGGGCCGACTCCGCCGAGTGCGCGGACCACAGCTCCTTGGCGAAGCAGCGGGAGAGCTCGGAGCCGCAGTAGTAGCCGTAGCCCGGGATCGGCCGGTAGCCGCCGCTCTCGTAGAGCGCGATCGCCTCGGGCTGCTTCAGCCCGGTCTCCAGCACCAGGGCGCGGATCCCCGCGGCCGCCGCCGCCTCCTCCAGCTGCGCCAGCACCTGCCGGGCCAGCCCGCGGCGCCGGTGGCTCGCGGCGACGTACATCCGCTTGATCTCCGCGCACGGCTCGCCGGTGACTCCGGCGGGCGGCTCCACCCGGCGCCACGCCCCGGTGGCCACCGGCACCTCGCCCAGGTAGCCGACGTAGAAGGCGCCGGCCGCACCCTCGAACTCGCCGGGATCCATCGGCGACTCGTCGGGTCCGCCGTAGAGGGCGACGTACTCGGCCTGGACCTGTCGCACCAGACGGACCGAGTCCGGGTGGGTGAGCGCGCGCCGCCGCAGGTGGAGGACCGGTGCGACGGGGTCGGGTACTGCGGTGCTCATGCTCGTTCCGTTTCGCTCAGCTCGTGACCGGGTGCCACAATAGGCCGCGCTGACAGTGTCGTCAGGACTCCCGTGCCTGGTCCGCAGCCGCGGGTCCCCGAAAGGATGCCTGGTGACCTCAACCGCCCACGACGCGCTCATCATCCCGGCGGAGCTGCTGCCCGCCGACGGACGCTTCGGGGCGGGGCCCTCGAAGATCCAGACGAGCCACGTCGAGGCGCTCGCCGCCACGGGCACCTCCCTGCTGGGCACCTCGCACCGCCAGGCGCCGGTCCGGCGGACGGTGGGCCGCGTGCGCGAGGGGCTGCGGGCCCTCTTCGACCTGCCCGAGGGCTACGAGGTGGTCCTCGGCAACGGCGGCGCCACGGCCTTCTGGGACGTCGCCGCCTTCGGCCTGGTCCGCAGCCGCAGCCAGCACCTCACCTTCGGGGAGTTCACCTCCAAGTTCGCCGCCTCGGTGCGGGCGGCGCCCTGGCTGGAGGAGCCGTCGGTGATCAGCTCCGAGCCAGGTTCACGCCCCGAGCCGCTGGCGGAGGAGGGCGTCGACGCCTACGCGTGGGCCCACAACGAGACCTCGACCGCCGTGATGGCGCCGGTGCTGCGTCCGCCGGGCGTCGACGAGGACGCCCTGGTCCTCGTCGACGCCACCTCGGGGGCCGGCGGCCTGCCGGTCGACGTGCGCGAGGCGGACGTCTACTACTTCGCCCCGCAGAAGTGCTTCGCCTCCGACGGCGGCCTGTGGATCGCGTTGATGTCGCCCCGCGCGCTGGCCCGCGCCGAGGAGATCGCCTCGAGCGGCCGCTACATCCCGCCGTTCTTCGACCTGCCGACCGCCATCGACAACTCCGCGAAGGACCAGACCTACAACACCCCGTCGGTCGCGACGCTCTTCCTGATGGCCGAGCAGCTGGACTGGATGAACGGCCAGGGCGGTCTCCCCGCGATGGTCGAGCGGACCACCGCCTCCTCCGACGCCCTCTACGGGTGGGCGGAGCGGTCGTCGTTCGCCACGCCGTACGTCGCCGAGGCGGCGCACCGCTCCCTGGTCATCGGGACCATCGACTTCGACGACTCCGTCGACGCCGCGCGGCTCGCCCAGGTGCTGCGCGACAACGGCATCGTCGACACCGAGCCCTACCGCAAGCTGGGCCGCAACCAGCTGCGGATCGCGATGTACCCCGCCGTGGACCCCTCCGACGTCGAGCAGCTGACCCGCTGCCTCGACCACGTGGTGGAGCGGCTCAGGACTCCTCGGTGAGCAGCTCCAGCACCGCCCGCTCCAGCGCCGCCTGACGCTCGTCGGGGGTCTTCCAGGACCGCTCGTCGACCGGCTCGATCGTCCTGCCCTCCTCGTAGGCGTCGACCACGCGCGGGTCGACGTAGGAGGTGCGGGCCAGGGTGGGGGTGTTGCCGAGGAACTCCGAGACCTCGCGGTAGCAGGCCGCGACGGCGCGCTTGCGGGAGGCCTTGGTCGCCCCGGGCTCAGGGGTGTGGGCCAGGTGGGCGGCCGCGATCACGGTGGCGTGCCAGGTGCGGAAGTCCTTGGCGGTGGCGTCCACCCCGGTGCTCTCCCGGATGTAGTCGTTGACGCTGGCCGAGTCCAGGGTCCGCCAGGTGCGCCCGTCCTTCCAGGCCAGGAGCCTGGGCTGCTCGCGGTCGCGCCGCCGGCGCATCACCTCCAGCGCCTCGACCACGGCGGGGTCGTCGATCTCGATGCAGTGCTCCACCCCGGACTTGCCCTGGAAGCAGAAGGTCAGCCGCCGGCCGCGCCGGGAGACGTGGCGCCGCTCGAGCGTGGTGAGACCGAAGCTGCCGTTCTGGTCGGCGTAGACGTCGTTGCCGATCCGGAAGTAGCCCAGGTCGAGCAGCCGCACCGCGACCGCGCACGCCCGGCCCAGCTCCATCCCCTCGGCGCCGAGGTCGGTGAGCACCTTCTCCCGCGCCACCGACATCGCCCGGCCGAACTCGAGCACCCGGTCGAACTTGGCCGCGTCCCGCTTGGCCCGCCACTGCGGGTGGTAGAGGTACTGCCGGCGCCCCGCGTCGTCGGTCCCCACCGCCTGCAGGTGACCGTGCGGGTAGGGCGTGACCCAGACGTCGCGCCAGGCCGGGGGGATCACCAGGTCCCGCACCCGCTGGGCATCCTCCTCCTCGAGGCGACGCCCGTGCTCGTCGAGGTAGACGAACCCCTTGCCGGCGCGGCGACGGGTCCAGCCCGGCTGGTCCGGGGAGGTGCGGCGCAGGCGAGGCATGGGCTCATCCTCACACCCAGGGCAAGAGGGCGCGCCGCACGTGCTGCCACCACCCCGGTGGTCCGGCCGGTGCGTCGTCCTCGCCCGGCGTCCCGGCCAGCAGGCGCCGCAGGTCGTCGGGGAGATCGACCCGCAGCACCTCGCTGCGGGCCCCCTCGGTGCTGATCCAGACCTCGCCGTCGGCGGTGACGGCGAGCCCCTCCCCCTGGGGCTGCGCGGGCAGCTCGAGCTCGGCGACCCGCTCCAGCTCGGGGTGGGAGTAGACGTGCAGCCGGTCGTAGGTGCGGAGCAGGAGGTGACGCCCGTCGGGCCAGAAGGCGCCGTCGGTGACCATGCCGGCGACCCGCCCGACCTCGGTCATCGGGTTGGGCCCCGCCGGGTCCAGCGCGGCGGGGGCGGCCATCAGCTCCCCGCCGAAGACCCCCTTGCTCACCACCATGAGCCGGCCGGTGACCGGGTGCGCCAGCAGCGCCTCGGCGTCCCGCGCGCCGTCGGGCCAGGTCAGCCGCCACCGCGGCGCCGCCACCTCCACCGTGCTCCGGCCGACGGGGACCCTCGCCACCTCGACCGAGCCGCGGGCGCGGAGGTTGTCGCCGATGTCGGCGACCCACACCTCGCCCGGACCCGCCGGAGCCAGCGCCTCGACGTCGACGGGGTCCTGCGCCCAGGTGGTGACCCCCACCGTCCGGCCCGTCCCCGGGTCGACGGCGAAGACCCGGCCGGTGTCGCCGCTGTCGTTGACCGTGGCGAGCAGCGGACCGGGCTCGTCGGCCGGCTGCGGGACCACGGCCAGGCCCGAGGACTCCACGATCGCCGGGTCGGTCATCACCGTGACCACCTCGCCCCGCGGGGCCGCGTCCCCGGCCGCCGCGCCCAGCACGAACGGCGTGGCCAGCACCAGGCCGGCGGCCCAGGTCCGCGGCGGGCTCACAGGTCCAGGAGCTCGGCCAGGTGCGGCCGGATCCCCCACGCGGCGACCAGGTCGTCGTACTCCTTGCGGACCCCGCCACCCTTCACCGGGCCACTGCTGCGCACCGCACGCAGCAGGGTGTTGCGGGGGGTGTGCTCGCTCTCCACGAACTCGACCACGTCGACCCGGTAGCCCTGGAGCCGGAGGATGGAGGCGCGCAGCGCGTCGGTGAGGGTGTCGGCGAAGCGCTCACGCAGGATGCCGTGCCGGGTGAGCATCGCGTACGGCGCGGGCGTGGGCGTGCGCCGCAGCTGGGCCGCGACGTCGTGGTGGCAGCAGGGGGCGGCCAGCACCAGCGGCGCCTCCCAGCCCACTGCGCGGGCGAGGGCCTCGTCGGTGGCGGTGTCGCAGGCGTGCAGCGCCAGCACCACGTCGGGTGCCTCGTCGAGCTCGGCCGCGGCGATGCTGCCCACCACGAAGTCGGCCGCGATGCCGAGGCCCGCCGCCACCGAGGCGTTGTGGTCGGCGGACTGCTGCTTCACGTCGACACCGGTCACCTGGACCGGCAGGCCGCGGACGTGGGTGAGGAACCGCTGCGCCGCGAAGGTCAGGTAGGCGTTGCCGCAGCCGAGGTCGACCACCCGCAACGGCTCCTCGGCGGTGGGGCGCCGCAGGTGCCCCTTGGCCAGGGCGTCGGTGAGGGAGGCGTCGAGGAGCCGGAGGAACTCCTCGACCTGGCGGTACTTCGCCTGGCGGCTGGGCTTGATCTTTCCCTCGGCGGTGGAGATGCCCAGGGCGACGAGGACGGGGTCGTCCTCGGCCAGCAGCCGCTCCTTGTCGCGGTCGTGCTCGCGGTCGACCGCCACCGCCTCGCCGCGCTCGGTGGTGTGCACCAGCGCCTCGAGCTTCTTGGTCACCCGCACCTGGTGCTGCTGCGTGGTGGTCTCCACGTGCCAGTTGCCGAAGGGCTCGTCCATCAGGTCGTCGACGGCGTCCCGGGCGGGGCTCGGACGCCCCGGCTCCCCGACGGCGTAGTTGGAGGTGTGGGCCTGGGTCTCGTCGTAGGCCGTGACCTGCAGGTGGAGCCCGGCCTTGAGGTCGACGTAGCGCAGCTCGACCCGCTTCCAGCGCGGCTGGGAGCCCTTCTTCCGCCCCGAGGCGACGGCCCGGACCAGCACGTCCGGGTCGAGGATCAGGCTGCGCATCCGGGCCAGTGCGCGCAGCAGGGGTTCGGCGGCCATCAGCGCACTCTCACTTCACCAGGGCGGCGACCAGGACGATCAGGATCAGACCCCCGAGCGCCAGCGGGATCACGAGTCGACGGTGGTGCGGGTTCATGGGGTCGATGCTAGTTCCCTCAGGCCAGGCGACCACATCTGCCAAGGTCCGCCCGGGGCGGTCGGGAGGCGTCCGTCACGCCTGTCGCGCAGGTGCCTCCGGGAGCCGCCCGGCGAGGAGCTCGGCGAGGTGGAGCGCCTTGACGTCGGCCAGGTCGTCGAGCTGCAGGCGGCAGGAGAGTCCGTCCGCCAGCACCACGGCGTCGGGGTTGGCCCGGACCGCCGGGAGCAGCTGGAGCTCGGCGACCGCCACCGAGACGTCGTAGTGGCCCTGCTCCATGCCGAAGTTCCCGGCCAGGCCGCAGCAGCCGCCGACCCGGGTGACCGTCGCACCCGCCCGCTCGAGCAGCCTGGCGTCGGCCTGCCAGCCCACCACGGACTGCTGGTGGCAGTGCGGCTGGGCCACCACCTCGACGCCGCTCAGGTCCCTCGGCTGCCAGCCGCGCTCGTCGGAGAGCCGGGTCAGCAGCTCCGCGAGCGAACGGACGCCGGCGGCGACCTCCTCGGCCCGCGGGTCGTCGCTGAGCTGGACGGCGTCGGAGCGCAGGGTGGCCAGGCACGACGGCTCGAGCGCGATCACCGGGGAGCCGGAGGCGACGTAGGGCGCCAGCGCCTCGATCGTCTCCTGCATGGTGCTCCGCGCCTTGTCGAGCTGACCGGTCGAGATCCAGGTCAGCCCGCAGCAGGCGTCCGGCCCGATGAGGGCGGCCGTCAGGCCGGCCTCCCCGAGCAGCTGGATCGCCGCCTGGGCGGCGGAGGGCCGGAAGTGGTCGGTGAAGGTGTCCGCCCAGATCCAGACGTCCACCTGGGGCGCGGGCGACTCCAGCGTCCGTGTGCCCAGCGCCCGTGTGCCCAGCGTCCGTGTGCCCAGAGTCGACCGGGCGGTCCGCGTCGCGACCTGCGGCAGCGACCGGCGCGGGTCGATCCCCGCCGCCTTCATCGCGATCCGGGCCACCGGGCCCGCGGCCATCGCCCGGTTGGCCAGGCCCCGGCCGAACCGCTTGGGCGCGAGCCGGACCAGCGCCGGCAGCCAGCCCAGCGTGTAGTGGGTGCGGGGCCGCCGCCGCCCCCGGTAGGTCTGGTGCAGCACCTCGGACTTGTAGGTGGCCATGTCGACCCCGGTGGGGCAGTCGCTCGAGCAGCCCTTGCAGGAGAGGCAGAGGTCGAGCGCGTCGTGCACGGCCGGGTCGGCGAGACCGTCGACCAGGGTGCCGTCGAGCGCCTCCTGGAGCACGCGCGCGCGACCCCGGGTGGAGTCCTTCTCGTCGCGGGTGGCCTGCCAGGAGGGGCACATCACCGACGAGGCCGGTCCGGTGGCGGGGCCGGCGACGCACTTGCCGACCCCGGTGCACCGGTGCACCGCGCGGCCCATTGACCCGCCGTCCTCCACGAAGCGGAGCAGGGTGGGCACCTTGGCCACGGGCCGGCCGGGACGCAGGTCGGCGTCGACCGGCGCCGGGTCGACCAGCACGCCGGGGTTGAGCAGCCCCTCGGGGTCGCAGATCGCCTTCGCCGCCCCGAAGAGCCGCAGCGAGTCGGCGTCGTACATCCGCGACAGCAGCTCCGAGCGGGCCCGTCCGTCCCCGTGCTCACCGGAGAGCGAGCCGCCGAGGGCGACGATCCGGTCGGTGGCCGCCTCGAGGAACTCGCGGAAGACGACCCGCCCGCCGTCGGGGGCGTCCCCGTCGAAGGGGAAGTCGATGCGGGCGTGCACGCAGCCGTCGCCGAAGTGGCCGTAGGGCACCCCGTCGAGGTCGAACTCGCGCAGCACCTCGTCGAACTCGCGCAGCCAGGCGCCGAGCTTCTCCGGCGGCACCGCGGCGTCCTCCCAGCCCGCGTACGCCGGGCGGCTCAGGCTGCGCGCGGCCAGGCCCGCCCCGTCCTCACGGATCCGCCACAGGGCGACCGCCGCGGCGTCGTCGTCGACCTCCAGTCGCGACAGCTCCTCGGCGGGCGGCAGCACCCCTTCTCCGGTGAGCTCGACGAAGAGCCACCCAGCGCCCCGCGGCAGCTCGGGGACGGCCTTGCCGGCCCCGCGGACCAGCTCGACGATCCGGGCGTCCAGGCCCTCGCACGCGACCAGGCCGAGACCCTGCTCGCGGGCGCCGGCGAGGATGCCCGGCACCGCGTCGGCCGCCTCGATCATCGAGGGGTAGCCCAGCACCACCAGGCGCCGGGGCTCCTCCTCGACCATCCGCACGGTCGCCTCGAGGACCAGCCCGAGGGTGCCCTCGGAGCCGACCACGAAGCGGCTCACGTCCCGGCCGTGCTCGGGGAGCAGGTGCTCCAGCGAGTAGCCGCTCACCTGCCGGGAGAACCGGCCGAAGTGCCGGCGCACGTGCCCCAGCTCGCCGTCCACCAGGTCGACCAGGCCCCGGCTCACCGGGTCGGTCGGCGCGGTGCCGCCGGCCAGGGTGGCGGAGGTGCCGTCGCCCCACAGCACCTCGAGGCCCAGCACGTTGTCACTGGTCCGTCCGTAGCCGAGCGCCCGGGAGCCGCAGGCGTTGTTGCCGATCATCCCGCCGATCGTGCAGCGGGTGTGGGTCGACGGGTCGGGGCCGAAGCGGACCCCGTGCGGGGCCGCGGCGCGTTGCAGCGAGGCGTGCACCACCCCGGGCTCGACCCGCGCGGTCCTCGCCTCGCCGTCGACCTCGAGCACCCGGTGGAGGTGGCGGCTGGTGTCGACCACGATGCCCGGCCCCACCGCGTTGCCGGCGATCGAGGTCCCGGCCCCGCGCATGGTCAGCGGCATCCCGCTCTCGCGGGCCACCGACAGCACGGCCGCCAGCTCGTCGCGGTGCCGCGGCCGGACGACCACCTGGGGCACCACGCGGTAGAGCGAGGCGTCGGTGGAGTAGGTCGCCCGGGTGACCGTGGCGTCCGAGGCGTCGGTGACGCCGGCGCGCCGCAGCGCCGCCAGCACGTCGGTGGATCCGCCCAGTCGACTCACCGGATGGACCTCGTGGCGCACGTCATGGGCCAATTGTGAACCACGCCGCCCCACCCGCCCGACTCACCACAGGGACATGGAACCGCGGAAGACCTCCGCGAGGTCCTCCTCGCCCACCGCGCGGGGGGCGGTGGCCAGCAGCCGCTGCTGGGCCATGGCGCCGTCGACCAGGGCGTCGACGTCGGCGTCGAGGTAGCCGACCGCGGCCAGCCCGTTGGGGATGCCGATGTCGCGCATCAGCGCGCTGAGCACCGACGGGAGCGCCTCGGGACCGGTGGCGGTGGTGCCGGGGTCGAGCAGCCGGGCGGCCTCCAGGTGGCGCCCGGGGTCGGCCTCGAAGGTGAAGCGGAAGGCCGCCGGAGCGGTGAGCGAGACGGCCATCCCGTGCGGCACGATCGCCCCCTCCCCCGGGTACCCCTCGGGACGGAAGTCACGGACCCGCCCGGCGATCGGGTAGGCGCAGGCGTGCGGCACGTGGACGCCGGCGTTGCCGAAGCCGAGCCCGGCGAAGGTCGCCGCCAGGGCCATCTGCTCCCGCGCCCGGCCGTCGCCACCGTCGCGGACGGCGTCGCGGAAGGCCCCCGCCAGCAGGCCCAGCGCCCGGGTCGCCCACATGTCGGCGATCGGGTTGGCCCCGCAGTAGGGCACCCGCTGCTCGGGCGTCTTCGCGTCGAAGTCGGCGTACCAGCGAGCCGTCCACGACTCCAGCGCGTGGCAGAGGATGTCCATGCCGGCCGCCGCGGTGACCGCCGGGGGCTGGCTCATCGTCAGGTCGGGATCGACCACGGCCAGGGTGGGGCGGAGCGCGGGGTGGCTGATCCCGGTCTTGACCTCGAGAGCCAGCACGTCGAGCACGCAGATGGTGGTCGACTCCGACCCGGTGCCGGTGGTGGTCGGCACGGCCACCAGGGGCAGCAGGGGGCGCTGCGGCGCCCGCCCCTTCCCGATCGGGGCGTTGAGGTAGTCCATCAGCTCGCCGTCGTTGGTGGTGAGCAGGTTGACCGCCTTGGCGGTGTCGATGCTGGAGCCGCCCCCGACCGCGAGGACGGCCCCGAACGGGCCGGCGTCGCGCGCGAAGCCGATCGCGTGCTCCAGGGAGGCGTCGGTCGGCTCGACGTGCACCTCGTCGTACGTCGTGACCTCCAGGCCCGCGGCCCCCAGCTGGTCGGCGATCCGCGCCGGGTGGCCGGTGGCGGCCACCCCAGGGTCGGTGACCAGCAGGACCCGCGAGGCGCCCAGGGCGCGCAGGTCGTGGGCGAGCTCACCGGAGGCGCCGCGCCCGAACTTCAGCGCGGGTGCCGCGTAGGTGAAGATGTGCTCGCTCACAAGATGCTCCTCAGTGCCGGGGGTGGGCCACAGCGTGCCTCACCACGTCCAATACCTCCACCGTGCCGTCCTCGATCTGTGCGAGCGGCACAAACGCGGCAGCGTCCGTTGTGCCGTCGACCTCGACGACCCGGGGCTCGGCCCCGTCGGCTCCCCCGGTCACCGTCGCGTCGAAGATGAGGTGCACGCCGTGGAAGTCCTCGAACCGGCCGTTCGGCGCGGTCCCGGAGAAGTGCACGTCGTGCACGTCGAGCAGCGCGCCGACGCGGCACTCCAGCCCGGTCTCCTCCCGCACCTCGCGGGCGAGGGCCGCCGCCGGCCGCTCCCCGTGGTCGACTCCCCCGCCCGGCAGCGTCCAGCTCCCGGCGTGGAAGCCGCGCGCGGAGATCCGGGTCAGCAGCACCTCCTCACCCGACGTCCCGGCCCGGCGGACCAGGGCGTAGGCCGCCACCCGCTGCTTCCGCGCCGGCTGCAGGTCGGCCAGCGCCTCGGTCACCATCGGCACCACCGGGACCGTCCCGGCCACGACGTCGGCCAGCGGCTTCCACGCGGCCTCCACCGTCGACCCGTCCACCTCGACCACGTGAGGCTCCGGGGACGTGGGGGGCACCCAGCCCTCGTAGACGATGCGCAGGGCGTGGGCGTCGACCACCCGGCCCTCCCGCCGCACCCCCGGCATGTGGGCGGAGTAGACGCGGGTGGTCTCGCTGACGGTGACCGCCAGGCCGGTCTCCTCGTGGACCTCCCGCACCACGGCCGCGCGGGGGTCCTCCCCGTGGTCCAGCCCGCCGCCGGGCAGCGTCCAGAGCTCGTGGGGGGCGATCCGCTCGGAGATGCGGCTCAGCAGGACCTCCTCACCCGTCTCGCCCATCCGTCGGATCACGGCGTAGGCCGCCACGCGCTGGTGCCTGGGCAGGCCGCCGGGGGTACTCATGGCCCAAGGCTATGGTGACGGCGTGCCCAGACGCCGGGACCCGTGGCTGGACAACGCCAAGACCGTGCTCGTGGTCCTGGTGGTGGTCGGCCATGCGCTCGTGCTGCTGCCCACCGGAGACCTGAAGTCGCGCGCCTACGACTTCATCTACTACTTCCACATGCCGGCCTTCGTGCTGCTCACCGGCTACCTGTCGCGCAGCTTCCGGTGGACCCGTCAGCACCTGTGGTCGCTGGTCACCACCCTGGCGGTCCCCTACCTGCTCTTCGAGCTCCTGATGGCCCTGTGGCGGGTCCACGTGGTCCACCAGGTCTCCAGCCTGGAGGTGCTCTCCCCGCTCTGGCTCAACCCGCACTGGCCGATGTGGTACCTGATGGTCCTCATCCTGTGGCGCCTCGCCACGCCGGTCCTGAGGCTGCACTGGCTGATGGTGCCGGCCTCGGTGGCGGTGAGCCTGCTCGCCGGGGAAGTCGACGTCGAGCTCCTCGACCTCAACCGCGCGCTCGGGCTGCTGCCCTTCTTCGTCGTCGGGCTGCACCTGCCTCGCGCCGTCCTGGGGGCCGTCCGGGCCCGCGGCTCCGGCCTCGTGGGCCTGGCCGTGCTGGCCGGGCTCTGGTGGCTCGCCGCCCGGACCGACGACCACTGGTCGACCCAGTGGCTCTACTACCGCAACTCCTACGACACCCTGGGCGTCGGGCTCGCCGAGGGCGCCGAGATCCGGGCCCAGCTGATCGCGATCGCCCTCCTGGGCACTCTCGCGGTGCTGAGCCTGGTGCCGCACCGGCGCACGGCCGTCACCGACGTCGGCGCCTACACGATGGGGGTCTACCTGCTGCACGGCTTCGTCATCCGCTGGGTGGAGGCGCAGGGCTACCAGGAGTGGATGCCGGGGAACGGCTGGGCGTCGCTGGCCATCACCGTGGCCGCGGCGGTGGCGCTGGCCCTGCTGCTCGGCTGGCGTCCGCTGGCCACCCGGCTGCTCTGGCTGGTCGACCCGATCAACACCTTCACCCGGTGGCGCGCGGAGCGGGCACGACCCCAGGTCCCCACGTCGGGCTGACCGCGGCGCCGTCTACTCGGTCAGCTGCTCCCCGGTGGAGTCACGAGAAGGGCGGGCGCGCGTCCAGCGCCAGTGACCGCCGGCCCGCCCAGCGCCACACCCGCGCGGCCCGGTCCCGGTCCTCCTCGGTGACGAGGTTGCCCATCCAGCGCAGCGCGAGCGTCATCAGCCAGTCCGAGCGCATCCCCGCCGGCCCGAGGGCGGCCACCACCCGCGGGACGGTGGCGATCCCGGCGAGCCGCCGGGCGATGGAGAACGCCTCGCCGTAGTGCTCGCGCAGCAGCGCCGGCCACGCCTCGCCCAGGTCGCCGCCGTCCGCGATCGTCTCCGCGACCAGCCGGCCGGTCTCCAGCCCGTAGTCGATGCCCTCGCCGTTGAGCGGGTTGACGCAGGCGGCGGCGTCACCGATCAGCGCCCAGTTGCGGCCGGCGACGTTGCTGACCGCACCGCCCATCGGCAGCAGCGCGGAGGTCTCGGCCCGCAGCTGGCCGGTGATCCCGAAGTCGGCGCGGCGCTGCTCGGCGTAGAAGCGCATCAGCGGCTTGACCGCGATGTCGGCCGGCCGCTTCGAGGTGGCCAGCGCCCCCACACCGAGGTTCACCTCGCCGGTGCCGAGGGGGAAGATCCAGCCGTACCCCGAGAGCACCTTGCCGGTCTCGTCGCGCAGCTCCAGGTGGGAGGAGATCCACGGGTCGTCGGACATGGTCGAGGCGACGTAGGAGCGGCCGGCCACGCCGTAGACGGTGTCGCGGTGCCACTCCCGGCCCAGCTTCTTGCCCAGCGGCGAGCGGACCCCCTCGGCCACCACGAGCCAGCGGCAGCGGACCTCGGTGCGGACGCCGTCGCGCTCCAGCACCACGGCGGCCACCCGGTCGCCGTCCCTCACGACGTCGACCGCCTTGGTGCCGTCGACCGCGGTGGCGCCCCACTTGATGGCGGTGCTGCGCAGGTGGTCGTCGAGCTCGGTGCGCGCGACGGCCGAGCCCCAGTCGGGCAGCGTGCCACCCGGCACCGCCCACGGCAGGTGCAGGGTCTGGCCGAAGCCGTGGGCGCGGAGCCCCTGGTTGACGGTGTGCGCGCGGAGCCAGTCCTCGAGGCCGAGCCTGGTGAGCTCGCCGATGGCGCGGGGGGTGAGGCCGTCGCCGCAGGTCTTGTCGCGGGGGAAGACCGCCATGTCGACCAGGAGGGAGTCCAGGCCGTGGCGGGCGGCCCAGGCTGCGGCGGCCGAGCCCGCGGGACCGGCGCCGACGACGAGGACGTCGGTCTGGGCAGGCAGTGGCTCTGGCACCCGCCGATTCTCTCAGGCCGCGGGTGAGTGCCCAAACCGCCCTCGACAGCGGCCTCCCCAGATGAGGGAATGGGTACTGGCCCGGCACCAGCAGACCGGCGCACCCCTCGGGAGGACCCATGCCAGGATCAGCACGCACCCTCGTCACCGCCGTCGGGGCGCTCGCCCTCGGCGCCTCCGTCCTGGTCTCGGCGGGGCCGGCCCAGGCCGCCGCGGCGGCCGCCGGTCCCCGGGACGACACCAAGGTGCCCACGGCGGTGGGCCGGGGTGGAGCGGTCAGCACCGTGGACCCCGAGGCCACCCGCGCCGGTCTCCAGGTGCTGCGGGCCGGGGGCAACGCGGTGGACGCCGCGGTCGCCGCGGCCGCCGCCCTCGGCGTCACCGAGCCCTACAGCGCCGGCATCGGAGGCGGCGGGTACTTCGTGCTCTACGAGGCGGCGACCGGCAAGGTGCGCACCCTGGACGGGCGCGAGACCGCACCGCGCAAGATGCGGCGCGACGCCTTCATCGACCCGGCCACCGGGAAGCCGTACAACTTCACCCCCGAGCTGGTCACCAGCGGCGTCAGCGTCGGGGTACCCGGCACCCTGGCGACCTGGGACAAGGCGCTGCGCACGTGGGGCACCTGGAAGCTGGACGAGGCCCTGGCCCCGGCCACGAAGATCGCCCGCCGGGGGTTCAAGGTCGACGAGACCTTCCGTCAGCAGACCCTGGACAACGCCGAGCGGTTCCGCGCGACCAAGGAGTCCAGGCGGCTCTGGCTGCCCAGCGGTGACGCTCCCCGGGTCGGCTCCGTCTTCCGCAACCGCGACCTCGCCGACACCTACGACCTGATCGCCCGCAAGGGCGTCCGCGCCTTCTACGACGGCCCCCTCGCCAAGCAGATCGTCCGGGCGGTCCGCAAGCCCGACCGGACCAGGGGGACCGCCCTCCCGGTCCCGGCCGGCGCGCTCGACCGCAAGGACCTGCGCGGCTACCAGGTGGCGAAGCAGCGGTCGACCAAGGTCGACTACCGCGGGTACGAGGTCTACGGGATGGCGCCCTCCTCCTCGGGCGGCTCCACGGTCGGTGAGGCGCTCAACATCCTGGAGCGCTACGACCTCCGGTCGATGTCGGTCACCGACGCGCTGCACCACTACCTGGAGGCCAGCGCCCTGGCGTTCGCCGACCGCAACAAGTACGTCGGGGACCCCGCCTTCGTCGACGTCCCGCTGCGCGACCTGCTCAGCGACACCTTCGCAGCCGAGCGGGCGTGCGCCATCACCCCGGGCAAGGCGCTGGCCAAGCCCACCGCGCCCGGCAGTGTCACCGACTACGACGGGGTCTGCGCCGCTGCGCCGGACGCCGGCGAGGACGCGGCCGACACCGAGAACATCTCCACCACCAACCTCACCGTCGCCGACCGGTGGGGCAACGTCGTGGAGTACACACTGACCATCGAGCAGACCGGCGGCTCCGGCATCACCGTGCCCGGCCGCGGCTTCCTGCTCAACAACGAGCTGACCGACTTCTCCACCGTCTACGACGCCGCCGACCCCAACCGGATCCAGCCCGGCAAGCGGCCGCGGTCCTCGATGTCGCCGACGATCGTCCTCAAGGACGGCAAGCCGTTCCTCGCGCTGGGCTCCCCCGGCGGGTCCACGATCATCACCACCGTGCTGCAGATGCTGGTGAACCGGATCGACCTGGGGATGACCATCGAGCAGGCGATCGCCGCACCGAGGGCGACCCAGCGCAACGGGGCCAGCACCACCGCGGAGCCGGAGTTCATCACCGCCTACGGAGCGGGGCTGACCGCCTACGGGCACACGCTGGTGGCGGCGGGTGACGCCTTCACCAGTCAGGCCGAGATCGGCGCCGCCACGGCGATCGAGTTCTCCGGACGCCGGCTGACCGCGGTCTCCGAGCCGGTCCGCCGCGGCGGCGGCGCGGCCGCGGTCGTCACCCCGCGCGGGAGGCCCTGACACCGGGCCCGCTCAGACCCTGATCGCGGCCGGCAGCCCGTCCCCGAAGACCTCGGGGACGGGCGGGAACGACTCGGCCCGCCCCACGGCCCACCGGGCGGCGCTCCACGCCACGGCGCAGGCGTCCAGCAGGTCGTCCACGGCGTACCCCGGCCCCGGGGCGAGCCAGGGCAGCGGGAACCCGGCGGCGCGCAGCGCGTCGCTCCGGGCCTGCTGCCCCTCCGGAGTCCGCTTCGGCGCCGGCACCGGAGCCCCGGCGAGCCGGGCGAAGGAGAGCTCGGGGTGGACCTCCACGACCTGCACCGGCGGGCGGGCGCGCACGTACCCGTCGACGTCGAGGATCCGCTCCCGCAGCGCCCACGCCTGGGCCGAGGCGCTCTGCCCGCCCGTCGCGGCGACGTTGGCCGCCCGCGCCTCGGCGTAGGTGGCCGCCTCGTAGGCCGCCCGGGTCAGGGTGGTGAAGACCGAGCTCGCCCTCCCCGGCAGCTCGCGCCGGGCCAGGACGTCGGCCTGCCGGCGTCCCTCGTCGGGCAGCCCGATCGGGATGTCGACGCCGACCACCTGGACGGGCTCGGCCTCGCGGGCCAGCTCCACCAGCGTCGCCAGGGCCGGGGCGGCCAGCACCCGGCTCCGGCCGCCGGCGAGCAGCACCCCCACCCAGCCGCCCTTCCCGGCGTCGATCCCGAGCACCGGCGGCGCGTCCGCGGGCAGGGCCGTCGCGAGGGCCGGCCCCGCCGCGAACCGCTCGGCGAGCGCCGCCAGCTCTCCGGAGACGTCGACCCCGGCCTCGTCCGCGACCGCGGCGAGCTCGGCCAGCAGCCGCTCGGCCTGCCGCGCCCACCCGGCCCGCTCACCCATGGTCGCCATCCTGCCAGCCGCGGCCGGCAGCCGGACGCACGAGGGCCGGACCCCGCCGTAGCGGGATCCGGCCCTCGTGGTGTCGCGGGGTGACTAGTTCTGGTACGACCCGAAGTCGAAGTCGTCCAGCGCCACGGCCTGGCCGGAGCCCTGGCCGAAGTCGTAGTCGTAGGAGTCGTAGCCGGTGACGGAGTACGCCGCGGCGCGGGCCTCCTCGGTCGGCTCCACCCGGACGTTGCGGTACCGCTCGAGGCCGGTACCCGCCGGGATCAGCTTTCCGATGATCACGTTCTCCTTCAGGCCGAGCAGCGAGTCCGAGCGCCCGTGGATCGCGGCGTCGGTGAGCACCCGGGTGGTCTCCTGGAACGAGGCCGCGGAGAGCCACGACTCGGTCGCCAGCGAGGCCTTGGTGATCCCCATCAGCTCGGCACGACCCGAGGCCGGCGTACCGCCCTCGGAGACGACCCGACGGTTCTCCTCCTCGAAGCGCGACCGGTCGACCAGGTCGGAGGGCAGCAGGTTGGTGTCGCCCGACTCGATGACCGTCACGCGGCGCAGCATCTGCCGCACGATGATCTCGATGTGCTTGTCGTGGATCGACACACCCTGGCTGCGGTAGACCTCCTGCACCTCGTCGACGAGGTGCTGCTGCGCCCGGCGGATGCCGAGGATCCGCAGCACCTCCTTCGGGTCGGGGGTACCGACCGTGAGCTGCTGGCCGACCTGGATGCTCTCGCCGTCGGCCACGTTGAGGCGCGACCGCTTGGAGACCGGGTACTCGACGACCTCGGAGCCGTCGTCGGGCGTGATGATGACCTTGCGCGCCTTGTCGGTCTCCTCGATCTCGACCCGACCGGCGACCTCGGAGATCGGCGACAGACCCTTGGGCTGACGCGCCTCGAAGAGCTCGACCACGCGGGGCAGACCCTGCGTGATGTCGCTGGCCGAGGCCGACCCACCGGTGTGGAAGGTACGCATGGTCAGCTGCGTGCCGGGCTCACCGATCGACTGGGCGGCGATGATGCCGACCGCCTCACCGATGTCGACCAGCAGCCCGGTGGCCAGCGAGCGGCCGTAGCACTTGGCGCAGGTGCCGGTCTTGGCGTCGCAGGTGAGCACGGAGCGGACCTTGACCTCCTCGATGCCGGCGGCCACGAGCTCCGCGATCTTGACGTCACCCAGGTCCTCACCGGCGACGGCGAGCACCTCCCCGGTCTCGGGGTGGGCGATGTCGACCGCCGCCGAGCGCGCGTACGCCGCGGTCTCGGAGTGCGGGTGCTTGACGACCGTGCCGTCCTCGCGACGCTCACCGATCTGCTTGGGCAGACCGCGCTCGGTGCCACAGTCCTCCTCGCGGATGATGACGTCCTGCGAGACGTCCACCAGACGACGGGTCAGGTAGCCCGAGTCGGCGGTACGCAGCGCGGTGTCGGCCAGACCCTTGCGGGCACCGTGGGTGGCGATGAAGTACTCCAGGACGGTCAGGCCCTCCCGGAAGTTCGACTTGATCGGCCGGGGGATGATCTCGCCCTTCGGGTTGGCCACCAGTCCTCGCATGGCCGCCACCTGACGGATCTGGTTCATGTTCCCCGAGGCGCCCGAGTCGACCATCATGAAGATCGGGTTGGCCCGGTCGAAGGTCTTCTCCATGGCGCGCCCGACCTCGGCCGCGGCCTGGGTCCAGATCTCGATGAGCTCCTGGCGGCGCTCCTCGTCGGTGACCAGACCACGCTCGAACTGGGTCTGCACCTTGGCGGCCTGGGTCTCGTAGCCCGAGAGGATCTGGGCCTTCTCCGGCGGCGTGGTGACGTCGTCGATGGAGACCGTGACACCCGAGCGGGTGGCCCAGTGGAAGCCGGCGTCCTTCAGGGCGTCCAGGGACGCCGCGACCTCGACCTTGGTGTAGCGCTCCGCCAGGTCGTTGACGATCTGGCCGAGAGCCTTCTTGCCCACCTCGTAGTTGACGAAGGGGTAGTCGGCGGGCAGGCAGTCGTTGAAGATCGTCCGGCCCAGGGTGGTCTCGAAGAGGACCGGCTGGCCGGGCTCGAGGTCGGCAGCACCCTCGAGGTCCAGCGGCGCGACGATGTCGTCGAGCCGGATCCGGACCTTGCTCTGCAGCGAGATCTCACCGCGGTCGAAGGCCATGATGGCCTCGGCCTGCGAGGAGAAGACGCGGCCGGCGCCCTTCTGGTCCTCACGGTCGGTGGTGAGGAAGAAGAGCCCGATGATCATGTCCTGGGTCGGCATGGTGACCGGCCGGCCGTCGGAGGGCTTGAGGATGTTGTTGGTCGAGAGCATCAGGATCCGCGCCTCGGCCTGGGCCTCGGCCGACAGCGGCAGGTGCACCGCCATCTGGTCACCGTCGAAGTCGGCGTTGAACGCGCTGCAGACGAGCGGGTGGATCTGGATGGCCTTGCCCTCGATCAGCTGGGGCTCGAAGGCCTGGATGCCCAGACGGTGCAGGGTGGGTGCACGGTTGAGCAGCACCGGGTGCTCGGTGATGACCTCTTCCAGCACGTCCCACACCACCGGGCGGGCCCGCTCGACCATCCGCTTGGCGGACTTGATGTTCTGGGCGTGGCTGAGGTCGACGAGCCGCTTCATCACGAAGGGCTTGAAGAGCTCGAGCGCCATCTGCTTGGGCAGACCGCACTGGTGCAGCTTGAGCTGCGGACCCGACACGATGACCGAACGGCCCGAGTAGTCCACGCGCTTGCCGAGCAGGTTCTGACGGAAGCGACCCTGCTTGCCCTTGAGCATGTCCGAGAGCGACTTCAGCGGCCGGTTGCCCGGTCCGGTGACGGGGCGACCACGACGGCCGTTGTCGAACAGCGAGTCGACGGCCTCCTGGAGCATCCGCTTCTCGTTGTTGACGATGATCTCCGGCGCACCGAGGTCGAGCAGCCGCTTGAGCCGGTTGTTCCGGTTGATCACCCGGCGGTAGAGGTCGTTGAGGTCGGAGGTCGCGAAGCGGCCACCGTCCAGCTGGACCATCGGGCGCAGGTCCGGCGGGATGACCGGGACGGCGTCGAGCACCATGCCGATCGGCTGGTTGCCGGTCTTGCGGAAGGCGTCGACGACCTTGAGGCGCTTGAGGGCACGGACCTTGCGCTGGCCCTTGCCGTTGGCGATGGTGTCGCGCAGCGACTCCACCTCGGCCTCGATGTCGAAGTCCTGGAGGCGCTTCTGGATCGCCGTGGCGCCCATGTAGCCCTCGAAGTACTTGCCGAACCAGTTCTTCATCTCGCGGTAGAGGATCTCGTCGCCGAGCAGGTCCTGGACCTTGAGCGACTTGAAGGTCGACCAGATCTCCTCGAGACGGGCCAGCTCGCTGTCCGCGCGCTTGCGGATCGCGGCCATCTCGCGCTCGGCGCCGTCCTTGACCTTGCGGCGCTGGTCGGCCTTGGCACCCTCGGCCTCGAGAGCCTCGAGGTCCTCCTCGAGCTTCTTGGCCCGCTCGTCCACCATCGAGTCGCGGCGCTTCTCCAGGCGCTCGCGCTCCAGGCCGACCTTGTTCTCCAGGGTCTCCATGTCGCGGTGGCGCGCGTCCTCGTCGACCGAGGTGATCATGTAGGCGGCGAAGTAGATGACCTTCTCGAGGTCCTTCGGCGCCAGGTCGAGCAGGTAGCCCAGGCGCGAGGGCACGCCCTTGAAGTACCAGATGTGGGTGACCGGGGCGGCGAGCTCGATGTGGCCCATCCGCTCACGGCGCACCTTGGAGCGGGTGACCTCGACGCCACACCGCTCGCAGATGATGCCCTTGAAGCGCACGCGCTTGTACTTGCCGCAGTAGCACTCCCAGTCCCGGGTGGGACCGAAGATCTTCTCGCAGAAGAGGCCGTCACGCTCGGGCTTGAGCGTGCGGTAGTTGATGGTCTCCGGCTTCTTGACCTCACCGTGGCTCCACGTGCGGATGTCATCCGCGGTGGCCAGGCCGATCCGAAGCTGGTCGAAGAAGTTCACGTCGAGCACGTTGGCTTCAATTCCTTCGTTAGTTCTCTTTGAATCAAGACGGTGACTGAGGAGGGCGGCGCGTCCGTCGGACGCGCCGCCTCACGACTCAGACTTCTTCGACGGAGCTGGGCTCGCGACGGGACAGGTCGATGCCGAGTTCCTCGGCCGCGCGGAAGACGTCTTCCTCGGCGTCCTTCATCTCGATGGTGGAGCCGTCCTGCGACAGCACCTCCACGTTGAGGCAGAGGGACTGCATCTCCTTGATGAGCACCTTGAACGACTCGGGGATACCGGAGTCGGGGATGTTCTCACCCTTCACGATGGCTTCGTAGACCTTGACGCGACCGGGCACGTCGTCGGACTTGATCGTCAGCAGCTCCTGCAGGGCGTAGGCGGCGCCGTACGCCTCCATCGCCCAGACCTCCATCTCACCGAAGCGCTGGCCACCGAACTGGGCCTTACCGCCGAGCGGCTGCTGGGTGATCATGGAGTACGGACCGGTCGAGCGCGCGTGGATCTTGTCGTCGACCAGGTGGTGGAGCTTGAGGATGTACATGTAGCCGACCGAGACCGGGTCCGGGAACGGCTCGCCGGAGCGGCCGTCGAACAGGTTGGCCTTGCCGGTCTCGTCGATCAGCCGCACGCCGTCACGGTTGGGCAGCGTGGCGCCCAGCAAGCCGGTGATCTCGTCCTCACGGGCACCGTCGAAGACCGGGGTCGCCACCTTGGTGCCGGCCTCGCTCTTCTCGGCGTGGATCGACATGAGCCGGTCCTGCCACTCCGCGGAGCCGCGGTCGGCGTGCAGGTCGAGGTCCCAGCCCTGCTTGGCCAGCCAGCCCAGGTGGAGCTCGAGGATCTGGCCGATGTTCATCCGTCGCGGCACACCCAGCGGGTTGAGCACGACGTCGACGGCGGTGCCGTCCTCCATGAACGGCATGTCCTCGACGGGCAGGATCTTGGCGATGACGCCCTTGTTGCCGTGGCGGCCGGCCAGCTTGTCGCCGACCGAGATCTTCCGCTTCTGGGCCACGTAGACGCGGACCAGCTGGTTGACGCCGGGCGGCAGCTCGTCGCCGTCCTCGCGGTCGAAGACCCGGACGCCGATGACGGTGCCGGACTCGCCGTGCGGCACCTTCATCGAGGTGTCGCGCACCTCGCGCGCCTTCTCGCCGAAGATCGCCCGGAGCAGCCGCTCCTCCGGGGTCAGCTCGGTCTCGCCCTTGGGGGTCACCTTGCCGACCAGGATGTCACCGGTGGTGACCTCCGCGCCGATCCGGATGATGCCCCGCTCGTCGAGGTCGGCCAGACCTTCCTCGGAGATGTTCGGGATGTCCCGGGTGATCTCCTCGGGGCCGAGCTTGGTGTCGCGGGCGTCGACCTCGTGCTCCTCGATGTGGATCGAGGTGAGCACGTCCTCCTGCACCAGGCGCTGGCTGAGGATGATCGCGTCCTCGTAGTTGTGGCCCTGCCACGGCATGAAGGCGACGAGCAGGTTGGTGCCCAGCGCCATCTCGGCGTTGTCGGTGCACGGACCGTCGGCGATCGGCGAGCCGACCTCGACCCGGTCACCCTCGACGACCAGCGGGCGCTGGTTGATGCAGGTGCCCTGGTTGGACCGCTTGAACTTCGCCATCCGGTAGGTCTGGTAGGTGCCGTCGTCGTTCATCGTCTCGATGGCGTCGGCGGAGACTCCCTTGACCACACCGGCCTTCTCGGCCACGACCACGTCACCGGCGTCGACCGCGGCGCGGTACTCCATGCCGGTGCCGACCAGCGGGCTGTCGCTGCGGATCAGCGGCACGGCCTGGCGCTGCATGTTGGCACCCATGAGCGCGCGGTTGGCGTCGTCGTGCTCCAGGAAGGGGATCAGCGCGGTGGCGACCGAGACCATCTGGCGGGGCGAGACGTCCATGTAGTCCACGTCGGCGGGGAGGATCTCGGAGACCTCGCCGTCCTTCTGCCGGACCAGCACGCGCTCCTCGAGGAACCGGTTGTCGGCGTCCAGGCGCGCGTTGGCCTGGGCGATGACGTAGCGGTCCTCGTCGTCGGCGGTGAGGTAGTCGATCTGGTCGGTCACCACACCGTTCTCGACCTTGCGGTACGGCGTCTCCACGAAGCCGAACGGGTTGATCCGCCCGTAGGACGCCAGCGAGCCGATCAGGCCGATGTTGGGGCCTTCCGGGGTCTCGATGGGGCACATGCGGCCGTAGTGCGAGGTGTGGACGTCACGGACCTCCATGCCCGCGCGGTCACGGGAGAGACCGCCGGGACCCAGCGCCGAGAGGCGGCGCTTGTGGGTCAGGCCCGCGATCGGGTTGGTCTGGTCCATGAACTGCGAGAGCTGCGAGGTCCCGAAGAACTCCTTCAGCGCCGCGACGACCGGACGGATGTTGATCAGCGACTGAGGCGTGATGGCCTCGACGTCCTGGGTGGTCATCCGCTCCCGGACCACGCGCTCCATCCGGGCGAGCCCGGTGCGCAGCTGGTTCTGGATCAGCTCGCCCACCGTGCGCATCCGGCGGTTGCCGAAGTGGTCGATGTCGTCGGCGTAGACCTTGACCGGCTTGTCGTCGCTGCCGATGACGACCGCGCCCGAGGGGTCGACCAGGTCGACCGGGTCCTGCGGGGCGCCGCTGGCGTGCAGCTGCACGATGTAGCGGATCGCGTTGACGACGTCGTTGATGGTCAGCGTCTGCTGGTCGAAGGCCTCGTGCAGACCGAGCTTCTTGTTGATCTTGTAGCGACCGACCTTGGCCAGGTCGTAGCGCTTGGGGTTGAAGTAGTAGTTCTTCAACAGCGTCAGCGCGGCCTCGCGCGTGGGCGGCTCGCCGGGCCGCAGCTTGCGGTAGATGTCGAGGAGGGCGTCGTCCGGGCCCTGGGTGTTGTCCTTCTCCTCGGTGAGCTGGATCGACTCGTACTGACGCAGCTCGGCCATCACCGACTCGTAGTCGTAGGGCTCACCCTCGTAGCCCTCCTCCTGGGCCAGCGCCTGCAGCGCCTTGAGGAGGACCGTGACGTTCTGCTTGCGCTTGCGGTCGAGGCGGACGCCGACCAGGTCGCGCTTGTCGATCTCGAACTCCAGCCAGGCACCGCGCGAGGGGATGACCTTGGCCGTGTAGATGTCCTTGTCGGACGTCTTGTCGGCGGTGCGCTCGAAGTAGGCGCCGGGCGACCGGACCAGCTGCGAGACGACGACGCGCTCGGTGCCGTTGATGATGAAGGTGCCCTTGCGGGTCATCATCGGGAACTCGCCCATGAAGACGGTCTGGGCCTTGATCTCGCCCGTGGTGTTGTTCATGAACTCGGCCGAGACGTAGAGGGGCCGGGAGTAGGTGAAGTCCTTCTCCTTGCACTCCTCCTCGGTGTACTTGGGGTCCACGAAGACGGGGTTCTCGAAGGACAGCGACATAGTGTCGTTGAAGTCCTCGATGGGAGAGATCTCCTCGAAGATCTCCTGGAGGCCCGACTTCTCCGAGACGTCGTCGCCGGCGGCGCGGCGGGCGGCGACGGTCTCCTCCCACTTCTCGTCACCGATCAGCCAGTGGAAGCTGTCGGTCTGGAGAGCCAGGAGGGGAGGAACCTCGAGAGGCTCCTTGATCTTTGCGAAAGAGATGCGGCGGGGGTTTCCAGCAGAGCTGCGCGCGGCCAAGATGCGTCCTTCGAATCATCGCTGAAGGTGAAGTGGCGTCACCCACCACTACATCACCCGTCCGGTCAGGGTGAGAGCATATGAGGGCAGACGCAACTCATGATGCTAGCGCAGAGACGCACGCAGGACAAACCCCCGATGGGGGTCCAGGAATCCCGTGCGGTTGCGAAGATGATGGCTCCCCTGGCCCGGAAGGTCAAGCGGCGCGGCCGCGCGGCTCCGGAGGAAGCTCCCGGGGAGGCAGGGAAAGCACAGAGGCGGCCACCCCGTGGGGTGGCCGCCTCGGCGGTGTTGCTGCCCCCGAGGGGGCGTGGGTCACTTGAGGGTGACGGTGGCGCCGGCGCCCTCGAGGGACTCCTTGGCCTTCTCCGCGGCAGCCTTGTCGACCTTCTCCAGGATCGCCTTGGGGGCACCCTCGACGAGGTCCTTGGCCTCCTTCAGACCGAGGGAGGTCAGGGCGCGCACCTCCTTGATGACGTTGATCTTCTTGTCACCAGCGGCCTCGAGGATGACGTCGAACTCGTCCTGCTCGGCGGCGGCCTCGCCACCGGCGGCGCCACCGGCGGCCGGGGCAGCGGCAACGGCGACGGGGGCGGCGGCGGTCACGCCGAAGGTGTCCTCGAACTCCTTCACGAACTCGGAGAGCTCGATGAGGGTCATCTCCTTGAACGCGTCGAGGAGGTCAGCGGTGCTGAGCTTCGCCATGGTTGGCGTTTCCTTCCATTCGGTGGGCGGTCCGGGGTGCCGGGCCGTCCGAGGGTTTCAGGTGGTGGTGGTGTGACGCCCTCAGGCGTCGGTGGCCTCGGTCGCCTCGTCGGACGACTCGGCAGCGGCCTCCTCGGCAGCGGGAGCTGCGGCCTCGTCGGCAGCGGCCTCCGGGGCCGGCGTACCGGCACCACCTGCGAGGATCGAGGGGTCCTGCTCCGCCTTCGCCTGCAGGGCGCCGGCGAGCCGGGCAGCCTGTGCGAGCGGGGCGTTGAGCAGGTAGACGGCCTGGGACAGCGAGGCGAGCATCGCGCCCGCCATCTTGCCCAGGAGCACCTCGCGCGACTCGAGGTCGGCCAGCTTGGCCACCTCTGCCGCGTCCATGGTGTTGCCGTCCAGGACACCACCCTTGATCACAAGGGCGGGGTTCGCCTTGGCAAAGTCACGCAGACCCTTGGCCGCCTCCACGACGTCACCGCTGATGAAGGCGATGGCGGTGGGGCCGGTCAACAGGTCGTCGAAGCCTTCGATGCCCGCCTCATTGGCGGCCAGCTTGGCCAGCGTGTTCTTGACCACGGCGTAGTTGGCGTTCTCGCCGAGGGAGCGCCGCAGGTCCTGCAGCTGCTTCACGGTGAGACCGCGGTACTCGGTCAGCACAGCGCCGGCGGACTCGTTGAACGACTCAACGATCTCCGCGACGGCTGCTGTCTTCTCTGGCCGCGCCATGGGTCTCCTTCCGGACTACGTCGAAGACAGTCGGACGGCACCGGAAAGACGAACGCCCCGGGCGCAAGGCCCAGGGCGTGGAGCCCGGATCACTCCGGGGCGGCTCTGGAACCTGCGCTGGCCGTCCGCTTCGCGGAACCTTCGACCGAACTCCACGAGGGAGTGTCGGTCACCGGCGGTCTCTGGTTACGCCGACAACTGTAGGGGCTCCCCCGGCGGCGGCCAAATCGTCGTTCCCACCCTTTCGGACCCCTGCTGTGGTGAAATCCAGCACGTGGAATCGATGAACTCCCTCGACGAGGTCCTCGAGCGTGTCGACGCTCGGCTCCTCTCCCCCGGGGCGGACGTGCGCATCTGGTCCACCGGGTTCCCCCTCCTCGACGACGCCCTCGGCGGCGGCCTGCGTGCCGGCGCCCTCAACCTCCTCGCCGGCTCCCAGGGCGAGGGCAAGACGACGTTCGCGCTGCAGGTGGCCCGCCAGAGCGCCCGGCAGGGCCGCCCCGTCCTCTTCTTCTCCTACGAGCTCGAGGCGGAGGTGCTCCTGCAGAAGGTGATCGCCGCCGAGGCCGCCGACACCGGCGTCCCCGGGCCCATCTCGGTCTACCAGGTGCGGGCCGCCTTCGAGGACAGCGACGGGGTCGAGGGCGGGCTGCCGGAGCGGCTCGGCCGTTTCCCCGGCGGCCTGGACGCGCTCTCCACGGTGAGCGACTACGCCCCCCGGCTGATGATCCACCGCTCCACCACCACCCACACCAACCTCGAGGTCATCTCCGCCGCCGTCAAGGAGGTGCTGGCCGAGCACGGGGAGTCCCCGCTGGTGATCGTCGACTACCTGCAGAAGGTGCGGCCCGCGGTGGAGATGGAGGAGGAGCAGGCCATCACCCACGTCACCGAGCGGCTCAAGGACGTGGCCATCGAGTTCGACTGCCCGGTGCTGGCCATCTCGGCCTCCGACCGCGCCGGCCTCGAGCCGGGCATGAGGATGCGCGCCCGCAACATGAAGGGCTCCACCGCGCTGGCCTACGAGGCCGACGTGGTGCTCATCCTCGCCAACAAGGCCGACATCGTCGCCCGTCACCACCTGATGTACGCCGCCAACAACGGCGGTCACTTCAAGGAGTGGTCGGTGCTCACCGTGGAGAAGAACCGCTCCGGCCGGACGGGTGCCGAGATCGAGTTCAAGAAGCACTTCGCCTACGGGCGCTTCGTCGCCGAGGGCGAGGTCGTCACCGAGAAGCTGGTCGACGAGCGCGTCTTCGTCGACTGATCCCCGGGGCGGGGCGGACCAGCCGCACCGGGGACGCGACAGGGCCGGCCACCCCTCGGGGCGGCCGGCCCTGTCTGCCGTGCTGGTGGGTCAGGCGATCAGGCCTGGCCCTCCTCCTCGGAGGCGACGTTCTTGGTGCGGGTCGGGTCGATCTGGATGCCGGGGCCCATCGTCGTGGAGACCGTCACCTTGCGGAGGTAGCGGCCCTTGGAGCTGGCGGGCTTGAGCCGCAGCACCTCCTCGAGCGCCGCGGCGTAGTTCTCCGCGAGCTGGACCTCGGAGAAGGACGCCTTGCCGATGATGAAGTGCAGGTTGGCGTGACGGTCCACGCGGAACTCGATCTTGCCGCCCTTGATCTCGGTGACGGCCTTGGCCACGTCCGGGGTCACGGTGCCGGTCTTCGGGTTCGGCATCAGGCTGCGCGGACCGAGCACCCGGCCCAGGCGGCCGACCTTGCCCATCATGTCCGGGGTCGCGACGACGGCGTCGAAGTCGAGCCAGCCGCCGTTCACCTTCTCGATCAGCTCGTCGCCGCCGACGAAGTCGGCGCCGGCCTCACGGGCGGCGTCGGCCTTCTCGGCGTTCGCGAAGACGAGGACGCGGGCGGTCTTGCCGGTGCCGTGGGGCAGGTTGACGGTGCCGCGCACCATCTGGTCCGCCTTGCGGGGGTCGACACCGAGACGCATCACGACGTCCAGGGTCTCGTCGAACTTCTTCTTGCTGTTGTCCTTGGCGATCTTGATCGCGGTGAGCGGGGCGTAGAGCTCGTCCTTGTCGAACTTCTCCGCCGCCGCGCGGTAGGTCTTGCTGCGCTGCATGTCTGGTACTCGTTTCTCTCCAGTGTGGTCGGTGAGCCAGCGCGGCTCTGCCACGGGGTGTCGATCAGGTGGGCCGTGCGGGGATCAGTCGGTGGTGACGCCCATGGAGCGGGCGGTCCCCTCGACGATCTTCATGGCGGCCTCGATGTCGTTGGCGTTGAGGTCCGGCAGCTTGGTCTGCGCGATCTCGCGGACCTGGTCCTTGGTCAGCTTGCCGACCTTCTCCTTGTCGGGCACGCCGGAGCCCTTGGCCAGACCGGCGGCCTTCTTGATCAGCTCGGCGGCCGGCGGGGTCTTGGTGATGAACGTGAACGAGCGGTCCTCGTAGATGGTGATCTCGACGGGGATGACGTTGCCGCGCATGGACTCGGTCTGGGCGTTGTACGCCTTGCAGAAGTCCATGATGTTCACGCCGTGGGGGCCGAGCGCGGTACCCACCGGCGGCGCCGGGGTCGCGGAGCCGGCCTGCAGCTGCACCTTGACCAGGGCAGCGATCTTCTTCTTGGGGGGCATCTCTAGGTGCTTCCTTCGATTCGTACGTCGTGGTCTTCTCGAGCCGGGCACGATCCCGGCTCTGCCACCTCAGGTGTTGCTGCGCTGGTGCTTCAGACCCGCTGGATCTGGCTGAAGCTCAGCTCGACCGGAGTCTCCCGGCCGAAGATCTCGACGAGGGCCTTGACCCTCTGCGACTCGGCGTTGATCTCGGTGATCGTCGCGTGCAGCGTGGCGAACGGACCGTCGACCACCATGACGGAGTCGTCGACGTCGAAGTCGGCCACCTCGACCGGCTTCTTCGACGCCGAGGGGGTGCCCCCGGACTTGACGCTCGCGGCCTCGGCCTCGGCCTCGGCGACCGCCACGGCGCTCGGCGCCAGCATCGACTCGACCTCGCTCATCGAGAGCGGGACGGGGTTGTGGCTGTGGCCGACGAAGCCGGTCACCGACGGCGTGTGGCGCACGGCCGACCAGGACTCGTCGGTGAGGTCCATCCGGACCAGGACGTAGCCGGGCAGGACGGTGCGGGTGACCATCTTGCGCTGGCCGTTCTTGATCTCGGCGACCTCTTCGGTCGGCACGACGATCTCGTGGATGTACTCACCCATGTCGAGGGCCTGGATGCGGTTCTCCAGGTTGGCCTTGACCCGCTTCTCCATGCCGGAGTAGGTGTGCACCACGAACCAGTCGCCGGGCTTGGCCCACAGCTCGCGGCGGAAGTTCTCCAGCGGGTCGTCGTCGGCGGGCTCGTCGGACTGCTCGGCGGAGTCGTCGTCCGTCTCCGCGTCCTCGGTCCCGGCGTCCTGGGCCTCGAGGTCGGCGTCGTCGGTCTCGGTGTGCTCGGTCTCGGTGGGCTCGGTCGCCTCGATGTCGGCCTGCTCGGCCTCGGTCGAGTCGTTCTGCTCAGACACGTGCTGCTCCGTCACTTGGGATTCCGTTGCTTCTCGCTGGACTTGCGTGGGCCCCGGGGCTCCGGGGAACCGGTCACAACTTGCTGTCGCCGGTGAAGATCTCGAAGACCAGCTTGCCGAACGCGAGGTCGAGACCTGCGATCAGCGTCATCATCACCAGCACGAAGACCATCACCACGATGAAGTAGGTGACGAGCTGCGACTGGGTGGGCCACACGACCTTGCGGAGCTCGGCGATCACCTGCCGGATGAAGGTCACCGGGTCGGTGCGGGTGCTGCCCGTGTCCTTGTCGGGGCCCTTGCCACCGCGTGGCTCGGGAGCCGCCTTCGTGTCAGACACGTTCGGGCCTCCATCGGAATGTGTGACGAGTTCTGCTGCAGACGTGGTGCGCCTTGCAGGGCACGAGGGACTTGAACCCCCAACCTTCGGTTTTGGAGACCGATGCTCTGCCAGTTGAGCTAGTGCCCTCCGGGTCGCTCCCCGGCGCCGACCCACCGTGGAGGGCAGGCCGAAGCATGTGGAGAAACCACCAGACGAGGAGTGTACGGGGCGTCGGAGCTCTCGTCCAAACGCCTACCATGGCCGCATGAGTGAGTCTCCCACCTCGACCCCGTCCTCCGACAACCCCCGCGCGCGGCGCGTCTCCCGCAGGATCGGCGCCATCGCCGAGTCCGCGACCCTCAAGGTCGACGCGAAGGCGAAGGCGCTCAAGGCGCAGGGTCGTCCGGTGATCGGCTTCGGTGCCGGGGAGCCGGACTTCGCCACCCCCGACTACATCGTCGACGCCGCCGCCGAGGCGTGCCGCGACCCGCGCAACCACCGCTACACGCCCGCCGGCGGCCTGCCGGAGCTGAAGCAGGCGATCGTGGAGAAGACCCGCCGCGACAGCGGCTACGAGGTCACCCCGGCCCAGGTCCTGGTGACCAACGGAGGCAAGCAGGCGATCTACGAGGCCTTCGCGGCGATGCTCGACCCGGGCGACGAGGTGATCGTCCCGGCGCCGTACTGGACGACGTACCCCGAGGCCATCGCGCTCGCGGGCGGCGTGGCCGTCGAGGTGCTGGCCGACGAGACGCAGGACTACAAGGTCACCGTGGAGCAGCTGGAGGCGGCCCGCACCGAGCGCACCAAGGTGCTGCTCTTCGTCTCCCCGTCCAACCCGACCGGAGCGGTCTACACGAGCGACGAGATCCGGGCGATCGGCCGCTGGGTCGAGGACAACGACCTGTGGGTGCTCACCGACGAGATCTACGAGCACCTGGTCTACGACGACGTCGAGACCGGGTCGATGCCGGTGCTGTGCCCGTTCCTCGCCGACAACTGCGTCGTCGTCAACGGGGTCGCCAAGACCTACGCGATGACCGGCTGGCGGGTGGGCTGGATCCTCGGCCCCGAGGACCTCGTCAAGGCGGCCGGCAACCTGCAGTCGCACGCCACCTCCAACGTCGCCAACGTCTCCCAGCGCGCGGCGCTGGCCGCCATCAGCGGCGACCTGTCCGCGGTGGAGGAGATGAAGGTCGCCTTCGACCGGCGCCGCCGCAAGATCGTGGAGATGCTCAACGAGATCGAGGGCGTCTACTGCCCGACGCCGAAGGGGGCCTTCTACGCCTACCCCTCGGTCAAGGGGCTGCTCGGTCGTGAGCACGGGGGCGTGCGGATCGAGACCTCCGCCGAGCTCGCCGAGTACATCCTCGAGAAGGCCGAGGTCGCCGTGGTGCCGGGCGAGGCGTTCGGCTCCTCGGGCTACCTCCGCTTCTCCTACGCCCTGGGCGACGAGGACCTCATCGAGGGCGTCTCCCGGATCCAGAAGCTGTTCTCCTGACCTCCGGGGCCAGCCGGGTGAGGCGCGATCTGCTGACGCTGCCGAAGGCGCACCTGCACCTGCACTTCACCGGCTCGATGCGGCACGCCACGCTGCTCGAGCTGGCGGAGCGCGACGGCATCGCGCTGCCCGACTCGCTGGTCTCGGAGTGGCCGCCGCAGCTCTCCGCGGCGGACGAGAAGGGCTGGTTCCGCTTCCAGCGCCTCTACGACGTCGCCCGCTCGGTGCTGCGCACCGAGGGCGACGTCCGGCGCCTGGTGCGGGAGGCGGCCGAGGACGACGTCCGCGACGGCGGCCGGTGGCTGGAGATCCAGGTCGACCCGAGCGGGTACGCCGCGCGGTTCGGCGGCATCACCGCCTTCACCGACCTGGTGCTGGACGCCGTGGCGGACGCCTCGGCGCGCACCGGGCTGGGCATGGCGGTGGTGATCGCCGCCAACCGGACCCGGCACCCGATGGACGCCCGCACCCTGGCCCGGCTCGCGGCGCAGTACGCCGGGCGGGGTGTGGTCGGCTTCGGCCTCTCCAACGACGAGCGCCGGGGGCTGACCCACGAGTTCGCGCACGCGTTCTCCATCGCCGAGCGCGCCGGGCTCCTGCTCGTGCCGCACGGCGGCGAGCTGCGCGGCCCCGAGCACATCCGGGTCTGCCTCGACGAGCTGCACGCCGACCGGCTGGGCCACGGCGTGCGTGCGGCCGAGGACCCGCGCCTGCTGGAGCGGATCGTGGCGAGCGGGACCGCGCTGGAGGTCTGCCCGGTCTCCAACGTCGCCCTGGGCGTCTACTCCGACCTCACCTCGGTCCCCCTCCCCCAGCTGATGGCCGCCGGCGCCACCGTCGCCCTCGGCGCGGACGACCCGCTGCTCTTCGGGTCGCAGCTGGCCGGGCAGTACGCCACCATGCGGGCTGCCCACGAGCTCACCGACGAGCAGCTCGCCGAGCTGGCCAGGATGTCGATCCGCGCCTCCCGGGCGCCGTCGGACCTGCGCACCCGGGTGCTGGCCGAGATCGACGCCTGGCTCTCAGAGTGAGGCGCCCACCAGCACCGGCTCGTTGACCAGGCGCACGCCGTAGGCCCGCTCGACCCCGTCGCGGACCTCGCGGGCCAGGGCGAGCAGGTCGGCCGTGGTCGCTCCGCCCCGGTTGGTCAGCGCCAGCGTGTGCTTGGTGGAGAGGCTGACCGGGGCGCCCAGGCTGTGCCCCTTGGCGAAGCCGGCGTGCTCGATGAGCCAGGCGGCACTGGTCTTGACCCGGCCGTCGGGCTGCGGGAAGCGCGGCGCCCCGGGCGGCAGGGCGGCCGCCTGCTCGGCGCTGAGCAGCGGGTTGGTGAAGAACGAGCCGGCGCTCCAGGTGTCGTGGTCGGCGTCGTCGAGGACCATCCCCTTGCCGCGGCGCAGCGCGAGGACGGTCCGGCGCACCGCGTCCAGGGGGGCGCGCTCGCCCACCTCCACGCCGAGGGCGCGGGCGAGCTCGGCGTACCCGACCGGGGCCGACAGCGACCCGAGCGGCAGCTGGAAGGTCACCTCGAGCACGACGTACCGCTCCGGCTCTGCCTTGAAGCGGCTGTCGCGGTAGGCGAAGCCGCAGTCGGCGGCGGCGAAGGTGCGCTGGCGCCGCTCGACGCGGTCCCAGGTCCGCACCGAGGCGATCGTCTGGGAGACCTCCTGGCCGTAGGCGCCCACGTTCTGCACCGGGGAGGCACCCACCGAGCCGGGGATGCCCGAGAGCGCCTCCACGCCGCTCCAGCCCTGGGCGACGGCCCGGGCGACGAAGCCGTCCCACGACTCCCCCGCCGCCACCCTGACCAGGACGCCGCCGCAGGCCGCCGCGTCGCCCTCGACGTCGGCGACGACGCCGGAGGTCGCGATCTTGACCACGCGGCCCGCGAACCCCGCATCGGCGACCACCAGGTTGGAGCCGCCCGCGAGCAGCAGCACCGGGACGCCCGCGGCGTCGGCGTCGGCGACCGCCCCGACCAGCTCGGCCTCGGTGGTGGCGACGAGCAGCTCGTCGGCGGGCCCGCCGAGCCGCAGCGTGGTGTGGTCGCGCAGCAGGGGCCGCGGCGCGGGCTCAGCCAACGGGTGCCAGCCTCACCACGGCGCGGGGCATGCCCAGCACCTTCTGCCCCGCGCTGGTCACCTCGAGCGCCAGGGTGACGGACGCGGAGCCGTCGGCCTCCGGCACGACCTCCTTGACGGTGCCGGCCACCCGTACCTCGACCCCGGCGTCGGCCGGGACGACCACCGGGTTGGTGAACTTGCAGCCCAGCTGACGCACCTCGCCACCGCCGGTCCACTCCCGCACCGCGCGGCCGACCAGCGCCATCGTGTACATGCCGTGGGCGATCACCCCGGGGAGGCCGACGGAGCGAGCGACCGCCTCGTCCTGGTGGATCGGGTTGTGGTCGCCGCTGGCCGCGGCGTAGCGGAGCAGGTCGTCCCGGACGAGGGTGTAGGTCTGCGGCTCCAGCGCCTGCCCGGCGGTCAGCGTGCTCACGACTCCTCCTCGCCCCGGTGGACCAGGGTGGCGTGCGCGGTGCAGACCAGGGTGCCGTCGGCGTCGGCGAGCGCACTGGTGGTGCCGATGATGTCGTTGCCGCCGATGTGGCGCAGCGAGCTGACCGTCAGGGTGGCGGTGAGGGTGTCACCCACCAGCACGGGCCGCTCGTAGGCGAACCGCTGCTCCCCGTGGACGACGCGGTGCAGCGCCAGGCCCTCGGCGTCCAGGAAGTCCTGCATGGCGTCGAAGGCGAGGACGATGGGGAAGGTCACCGGCGCCGGGCCGCCGTCGTAGGCCCCGCCGGTGGCCGCGGCGAAGGCGGAGACCGCCTCGCGGGTCACCACGTAGGGGGCGGTGGGCGGGAAGCTGCGTCCCACCAGGGACTGGTCGAGGGGCATGGCAGCCAAAATAGCGAGCGACCCGCCGGGTGAGACCGGGCGGGTCGGCGACGCGCGGCGTCGAGACGCTGGAGAGCGAGCCGTCAGCGGGTCTCGCGGTGCGCGGTGTGCGTGCGGCAGCGCGGGCAGAACTTCTTCATCTCCATACGGTCGGGGTCGTTCCGACGGTTCTTCTTGGTGATGTAGTTGCGCTCCTTGCAGTCCACGCACGCAAGCGTGATCTTGGGGCGAACGTCAGAGCTCTTGCTGGCCACGGGAAGTCCTTCGTCGAATGCTTGGTGTGATGCGGTACCGGCTGGTCCGGCGTGGTGCTTCGTCCAGGGGGTCGTTCTCGTAGCGAGGGCGGGACTCGAACCCGCGACACCACGATTATGAGTCGTGTGCTCTAACCACCTGAGCTACCCCGCCACCGGGGAGGCACCGCACTCAAGAGTACGGGACCCGTCCCAGAGCCCCTTTACGGAATCGAACCGTAGACCTTCTCCTTACCATGGAGACGCTCTGCCGACTGAGCTAAAGGGGCAACGACGGAAGAGAATACACACGCCTGAGCCGGGCGTGAAATCGGCCCCTCAGTCCTGGATCCGCGGCCATGGCTGGGCCTCCTCCAGGGAGTACGCCAGGTCGAGGAGAAGGGCCTCCTGACCCTTGCCCGCGGCCAGCTGCATGCCGTGCGGAAGTCCCGCGGCGGTGGTCGCCAGCGGCAGGCTCACGGCCGGCTCGCCGGTGGCGTTCTGCAGGGGCGTGAAGGCGACCCAGTCCATGAGCCGGTCGATGACCTCCTCGTAGTCCCGGGTCGGGTCGAGGTGCCCCACGCGCGGGGTCTCGGTGGCCAGCGTCGGGGTGAGGGTCACGTCGTACCGCTCGTAGTGCTTGCGAGAGATCAGCTGCGAGCCCGCCATGGTCGCCATCGCCACCGGCAGCTTGTGCAGGTTGCGCCGGCAGTGCCGGGCGAGGCCGAGGGTGAGGTTGTCCAGGTTGGCCGGGCTCCAGGAGTCGCCGTGGGTGGAGCGGCCGGTGCGCACCAGGAACATCGAGAGCATCGACCAGTAGAGCAGGAAGTGGTCGGCGAACCAGTCCGGGACCGGGGGGTCGATCTGCTCGACCTGGTGGCCGAGCTCTTCGAGCAGGGCGGCGGTCTTCAGGGTGAGCTCCCGCACCTCCGGCGACGCGCTGCGTCCCACCCCCTCGGTGACGACCGCGACCCGCAGCCGCCGGCCCGACGGCCCCCTCACGTCGCCCACCGGCGGGAGGGCCGGGTTGCGGTAGATGCGCTCGGACTCGCGCAGGAAGGCGGCCGTGTCACGCACCGTGCGGGTCAGCACGCCGTCGGCGACGATCCGCACCGGCATGCTGCGGTTGAGCTTGTCCTGGGGAACCCGGTCGCGGGTGGGCTTGAGGCCGACCAGCCCGTTGACGGCCGCCGGGATGCGGATCGACCCTCCCCCGTCGTTGGCGTGGGCCAGGGGCACGGCCCCGGCGGCGACCAGCGCGGCCGAGCCCGCGGAGGAGGCTCCGGCGTAGTGGTCGTGGTGCCAGGGGCTCCGCACCGGGCCGAGCCGCGGGTGGTCGACCGCGCCGGAGAACCCGAACTCCGAGAGCCGGGACTTGCCGAGCGGGATGACGCCGGTGGCCAGGAACATCCGCGCGAAGTCGCCGTCCCGGGTGGCAGCCGGGGAGACGAAGGCGTCGGTGCCGTGCTGGGTCGGGACGCCGGCCACGTCGGCGTTGTCCTTGATGACGGTCGGGATCCCCGAGAAGTAGCCGCCGCGCGGGTCCCGCGCCCGGTGCCGCGCCAGGTCGAACATCTCCACCGCGAGGGTGCCGAGGTGCTCGTCCACCTCGAGGGTCCGGGCGATCGACGCCTCGACCAGCTCGACGGGCGAGACCTCGCCCCGGTGCAGCATCTCGACCAGGCCGACGGCGTCGTGGTCGAGCAAAGCGTCCTCGGCGTAGGCATGGCGTCGCGTCATGCGACCGGACAGTAACCTGCGTCACCACGCGAGTCGAGGACACGTCGCCATCGCGTCACAGGGCCGCCGTTCCCTCCGGTCCGACGAGCACGTACCTGCCGTGCGGACTGCGCCAGAGCCATCGGGCTCGGCCCACCTGCCAGACCCCACCCCGGGCGTGCGTCTTCCACCGGTGGTGCCGGCGCAGCAGCGGGTGCGCGTTGTGGGTGCCGGTCTGCCCCGGAGGCCCACCGCGCGACCAGGGCCGGACGTGGTCGAGGTCCACGTGGCGACTGGCCGAGCCTGACCACGGGAACCGGTCGCCACTGCCGGCGAGGAGCCAGACGCGCTCGCGCAGCCACTCCGGGTGCTCGTAGGCCGTGACCCGCACGTCCTCGGCCAGGTTGACCACGGGCTTGAGATCGACCCGTGCGTGCCGGAGGAGACCGGCGAGCTGAGCGACCAGCAGCGGTCCGTGCTCCTCCAGCCGGGCCACGGCCCGGTCGGCGTCGGCGAGCGCATCAGCGGTCACGTGGACGTAGAGGCAGGCTCGGGGGCGCAGGCGGGTGGGGTCGATCGATCGCAGGGCGGCCAGCAGGTCGGCGGGGAACGCCGTGGTGCGGGACGTTGGCGGGTCCGGGTCCGGGTCCGGGTCCGGGTCGCCGGGGTCCGCTCCCTCGGCGTGCTCCAGGAGGAGCCGCAGGAGCTCGGCGGGCCGAGCCAGCCAGCCGAACGCCTCGGAGCGCAGCACGTCGCCCGTCGGCTGCTCGCGAGGCGGCACACCGGATGCGTGCAACCGCTCGCGGAGGATCTCGGCGACCCGCGCGACCATCGCGTCCACGTAGACCGCGTCGCCTGCCTCGACCCGGGCGATCACGTGCCTCAGACCGACTTCGTCGGTGCGGGAGAGGGTGACGTGCCGCCGTCCTCGCTCGACCGCCACCCGGTGCGCGTGGGCCTCGGGGTCCGCCTCGATCACCTTGGCCCTCGCCAGCTCCAGCACCCGACTGGGCGCCTCTCCCGCGATGGCCTGGGCGACGGCCGCGTCGACGACGCGGACGTCGCCCAGCGCCACCGCGCGGCTGAGCACAGCGACCTTCCGGGCCACCCAGGGCTCCGCCTCGAGCGCCTCGACGACGGCCCAGACCCGGGGCAGGCGGTGCTGCAGGTCGAGCACGTCGGCGATGGCGGCGCGGGCGGTCGCCCAGCCGACCTGGCGGACCAGTGCCAGCTCGCCCGGACAGAGGTCGCGGACCCACGGAGTCCCCTCGCCGCCGAAGGGGACGAGCCGCTCGGCGGGCGACGCCGTGGGATCCTCGCGCGGGTCGGTGCCGTGCAGCACCGCCCACTGGCCGGCCAGCCGCAGCTCGGCGACCTCGGCCGCGCGGCGCTCACGGAACATCCGGGCGGACTCCGCCAGCACGCCGACAGCGTCCAGCTCGTCGACGCGCTCGGAGAGGAGCATCGACTCGGTCGCGGGCGGCGGCACCATGGTCCATTCTCTCTCGAACACACATTCGGATACCACGCCAAGATCAGCATCCGGACGCCGGGTGGACACCCCCGGCTGCGACCATGGCGTCGTGCAGACCCAGCCCGGCTACGACGCCCTCGCGAGCGCGTACGACGAGACGTTCCCGACCGGCTACGCCACACCCTTGGAGCGGCACGTCGTGGCCCTCTTCGCCGACGAGCTCCGGTCCGACGGGCCGGGAGGACCGGTCGCGGACGTGGGGTGCGGTGCGGGACACATCACCCACGACCTCGCCACGCGCGGGCTGGAGGTGCTGGGGGTCGATCCCTCGACCGGCATGCTCGACCTCGCACGTCGGCGCTACCCGCAGCTGCCGTGGCACCAGGACGACGCGGGCCTGGGGCGTCTGCCCAGGGACCTCGTCCCCCTCGCCGGGATCCTGGCTCGGTTCAGCCTGATCCACGTGGCCCCCGCGTCCGTGCCGGGAGTGCTGGCGGCGTGGGCCGCCCGGCTCCGGTCCGGCGCCCACGTCCTGGTCGCGTTCCAGGTCAGCGAGGACCCGGGGCGCCCCGTGCTCGAGTTCGACCACGCCGTCGCCAGGGCGTGGCGCTGGCACCCCGACGCGATGGCCTCGGCGCTGGCCGACGCCGGCCTTGCCGAGCGGTGGCGGGTGGTGGCCCAGCGCGACGACTCCTCCCGCTTTCCGACCTGTCACCTGGCGTGCGTGCGGGGGACGTGACGCCGACGAACCCATCTCACCGGTCCCCTGACCACACGTGATGGTCCACACTCCTGGGGTGACCTCCCACCCCGTTCCTCCGGTTCTCGTGCCGTACGCCCCGAGCCACCACGCCGCGCTGCTCGAGCTCGCACTGCGGGCCTGGGAGCCCGTGTTTCCGGCGGTCGAGCAGGAGGTTCCCTCCTTCGTCTACGCCGCCTTCTACCCCACGGGCTGGCGTGACCGGCAGCGCCAGGACCTCGCGGAGATCCTGCAGAGCGAGCCCGAGAACGTCGACGTCGCGCTCGACGGCGACCGGCCGATCGGCTGGGTCTGCACGCGACTGCACCCCGAGGACTGCATGGGCGAGGTGTACGTCGTCGTCGTGGACCCCGACCACCAGCAGCGGGGCGTCGGGCGCGCCCTCCTGGAGCGCTCGTTCGCTCGGTCGAGGGCAGCCGGCATGACGATGGTGATGGTGGAGACCGGCGCCGACTCCGGGCACACGCCGGCTCGTCTGGCTTACGAGTCCCTCGGCTTCGCACGTTGGCCGGTCGCCCGCTACTTCAAGGAGCTCGACGACTCCGCGTCCTAGAGCAGCCAGAGCAGCATCGGCAGCAGCAGGCTGGTCGCCAGAGCGGTCAGCCCCATCGAGAGCCCCGAGAAGGCGCCCTCGGTCTCGTCCTCGTGCAGCGCCCGAGCGGTGCCGATGCCGTGCGAGGAGGCGCCCAGGGCCAGCCCCCTGGCCTCCCGGCTCCGCACCCGGGCGAGGGTCAGCAGGGTCGGGCCCGCGACCGCGCCGAGCACCCCGGCGGTGACGGTCACCACCGCGGTCAGCGCGGGGATCCCCCCGATCTCCTCCGACAGCGCGATCGAGACGGGGGTGGTGGCCGCCTTCGGCGACATGGTCAGCGCGAGCTCCTCGCCGCCGCCCAGCGCCGTGACGAGGCCGTAGGCGCTGAGGATCGAGACCGCGGCGCCCAGCGGGATCGCCACCAGCATCGGCCCCACCACGCCGCGCAGCCGCCGGACCTGACGGTGCAGCGGGACCGCGAGGGCCACCGTCGCCGGCCCGAGCCAGAAGCTGATCAGCGCCGCGCCGTCCGCGTACGTCGCGTAGTCGACGTCGGCGAGCGTGATCGCCACCGCGACCACCACCACCGCGACCAGGACCGGCTGGGCGACCGGGTGCCCGCCGGTCCGGTCGCGCAGCCGGAGGCCGAGCCGGTAGCCGAGCAGGGTGACCAGCACCAGCGCCAGCGGCGAGGAGGCGAGCTCGCGCCACTCCCCGCTCACCGGACGCCTCGCCGTCGTCCGAGCCAGGAGACCGTCCACCCGACGACGAGCAGCCCCGCCAGCCAGGAGCCCACCAGGGCGACGGTGATCGGCAGCGCGTCCTCGCGGAGCACGGTCAGGTAGACGACCACGCCGACCCCGGCGGGCACGAAGAGGAGCTGCAGGTGGCGCAGCAGCACGTCGGCGGCCCGGAGGGTGCCCGCGCCGGCCTCCGGCGGGCGTGCCTGGAGGAGCAGGAAGAGGAGCACCATCCCGACCACCGGGCCGGGCACCGGGAGCCGGGCCGCGGTCACGACCACCTCGCCGGCGAGCTGGCAGGCCAGCAGGACGGTCAGCCCGCGCAGCATCAGCAGGCCCCGCGCCGGAAGCACCCGGGAAGGTGCGGGTCGAAGAGGCCGATCGCCTCCATCAGGGCATACATGGTGGTGGGCCCGACGAAGACGAAGCCGCGCTGCTTCAGCGCCTTCGAGAGCGCGAGCGACTCCGCCGAGGTGGTGGCCGCCTGCGGCACCACGGGGCCGGCGGGGCGGTGCCGCGCGATCAGCTCCTCGAGACCGCCCGCCTCGCGCAGCGCCACGGTCGCCCGCGCGTTGGTCACCGCGGCCTCGATCTTGCGCCGGTTGCGCACGATGCCCGCGTCGGCCAGCAGGCGCTCGACGTCGCGCTCGTCGTACGCCGCCACCGCGTCCGCGTCGAAGCCCGCGAACGCTGCCCGGAAGGCGGGCCGCTTGTTGAGGATGGTCAGCCAGGAGAGCCCCGACTGGAAGGCCTCCAGGGTGAGGCGCTCGAGGTGGGCGGCCTCCCCGTGGATCGGGACCCCCCACTCGGTGTCGTGGTAGGCGAGGTTGACCGGGTGCCCGACCGCCCACGGGCAGCGCGCCAGGCCGTCCTCGCCGACCACCGCCTCAGGCACGCTCACGGTCCAGCAGTCTGCCAGCGCCGCGCAGGGGGGCGCGTCGCGGGAGGTGTCAGCGGCGGCGCTTGAGGCGGCCGTTGGGCAGGGTGGGCGCGGGCAGCGGCGGGAGGTGCTGCCCGGCCACGACGCCGAACCGTCCCGGGTTCACCTGCGTGCTGTCGGTGACCAGCCCGCCGTCGCGGTGCAGCTGGGCCTGCCACTCGCCCCGGTAGGCCACGATCTCCTCGTGGGTGCGGCCCACGAAGTTCCACCACATCATGATCTCCTCCCCGAAGGGAGGTCCGCCGATCAGCACCAGGCGCGCCTCGTCGTGGCACTCCAGCTCGAGCCGGGAGCGGCCTGGCGCCAGGTAGAGCAGCTCGCCGGGCTTGACCTCCTGGCCGTCGACGCTGGCGTGCCCGACGTCGACCAGCACCCCGTGCTCGAAGGCGGGGTCCACGTCGAGGTCCATGGTGGCCCGCTCGGCGAGCATCACCTCGGCACCGACGAGCGGGGTGTGGGTCTGCACCGGCGACCGGTCGCCCAGCAGGGAGCCGAGGAAGACCCGGCCCTCCCAGCCGGGGCCGCGCACCGGCCGCGGCACGTAGTGCTCGAAGCGCGGCTCGACGTCGCGGGCCCCCTCCGGGAGCGCCAGCCACAGCTGGACGCCGTGCAGCACGTCGGTCTCCTCGGTGGAGACCTCGGAGTGGCTGATGCCGCGACCCGCCGTCATCAGGTTGAACTCCCCCGGCCGCACCATGGCGTGGGCCCCGGAGGAGTCCCGGTGCTCGATCTCACCGGTGAAGAGCCAGCTGACCGTGGCGAGCCCGGTGTGCGGGTGCGGGGGCACCCGCATACCGCCGCTCTCGGCCACCTCGTCGGGTCCGTAGTGGTCCAGGAAGCACCAGGCGCCGATCAGGGAGCGGTGGCGCTGCGGCAGGGTCCGGCGCACCCGCATTCCCCGCGGGCCGCCCAGCGGCACCTCCCGGGACGGCAGGACCTCCAGCGACAGCTCGGTGTCGCCGGACGTGATCCGTTGCTCCCGCGGGCGTGGCTCCGGATTGGTCATGGTCCCCATACTGTCCACCTTGGCAAGGCTCGTCACCAGGTGTGTCGAGCACGCGAGACGGAGGCCGCACGCGACCGCGGGGGAATAGGCCCCTCGACGCCCCGGTTGGGGCACGGCATGGCCGACCACCCCGCACCGAGCCCTGCCTCCGCACTCCTCGAGCCGCTGGCGCTGGGCGCGGTCGAGGCCGCGAACCGGGTCTTCATGGCGCCGCTGACCCGGATGCGAGCCGAGCAGCCCGGCGACCTCGTCGGCGACCTGCACGTCGAGTACTACCGCCAGCGCGCGTCCGCCGGCCTGGTGATCAGCGAGGGCACCCAGATCAGCCCCGAGGGCAAGGGGTACGCCGACACCCCCGGGCTGCACAGCCCGGCGCAGGTCGCGGCGTGGCGCCGGGTCACCGACGCGGTGCACGCCGAGGGCGGTCTGATCGCCGCCCAGCTGTGGCACACCGGGTGGGTCGGCCACGAGTCGCTGCACGACGGCGAGAAGCCGGTCTCCGCCTCGGCCGTCAGCGTGCGGACCCGCACCAGCCTCAAGGACGAGCAGGGCCGGGTCGTCCGCGCCGACGTGCCGGTGCCGCGGGCGCTGGGGACCGAGGAGCTCCCGCGCCTGGTCGAGGAGTACCGCCGCGCCACCTCGCACGCCCGCGACGCAGGGTTCGACCTGGTGGAGATCCACGCCGCCCACGGCTACCTGCTCCACCAGTTCCTCTCGGCGGTGAGCAACCATCGCACCGACGGCTACGGCGGCTCGCGGGAGAACCGGGCACGGCTGCTGCTCGAGGTGGTCGACGCGTGCGGCGCCGAGTGGGACGCGGGGCGGGTCGCCGTCCGGCTCTCGCCGATGGGGCGGTTCAACGGCCTCGAGGACCCCGACGGGGCCGCCGAGGGCCTGCTGCTGGCCCGCGACCTCGCCGACCGCGACCTGGCCTTCCTGCACCTCTCCGAGCCGGACTGGGCGGGCGGGCCCGCCCTCGACGGCGAGTTCCGCGACGCGCTGCGCGCGGCGTACCCCGGCACCCTGGTCGTCGCCGGCAGCTACGACGCGGCGAAGGCCGAGCGCGTCCTTGCCGCCGGCTGGGCCGACGCGGTCGCGTTCGGTCGCACCTTCCTCGCCAACCCGGACCTGCCCGCGCGGCTGGCCCGCGGCGCCGCCCTCAACGCGCAGCGGCCCGGGAGCTTCTACGGCGGCGGCGCCGAGGGCTACACGGACTACCCCGCCCTCACATGAGGTCGGTCGGCTCCAGCCGCTCCGGACGCGGGGGCGGCTCGGTGTCGCGGTCCTCGACCCGGCAGTGCCAGCTCCAGAGGAGCTGACCCAGCACCACCATGACCAGCGCGGTGGCGGCGAAGCCCAGCGCCGAGACCGCGATCAGCGGCGTCACCAGCACCGCGACGGTCGCGTTGAGCATGAGCGTGAGGAAGGAGCTGCCGGAGACGACCGCGCCCCGACGCTCGGGGAAGAGGTCGAGCAGCATCAGCTGCAGGGTCGGGTAGGACATCCCGTTGCCCAGGGCGAGGATGCTCGGCCCGACCACCGCCCACGGCAGGTCGGTGGACCACGGTGTCAGCGAGAGCGCCACGCCGACCACCGCCCCGGTCACCGAGACGACGAAGCCGGCGCTGACCAGGCGGCGTCCGGTGATCCGGCCGGCGGCACGCCCGGAGATCCAGGAGCCGACGACCATCGACCCGATCATCGGCACGAAGAAGACCCAGAAGTCGAGCTCCCCCAGCCCGAGCAGGTCGACCACGAAGAGCGCGGCGCCGCCGATGTAGAGGAACTGGCCGCCGAAGGCGAAGGTCGCCGCCCACGCGACCCGGTGGAACCCCGGCAGTCGGGCCACCTCGACCAACCCGCCCAGCACCGAGGCCGGACGCAGCGGCACCCGCCGCGACGGGGGGTGGCTCTCGGGGAGCACCCACGCGGTCGCCGCGACCAGCACCACCCCCAGCACCGCCATGAAGAAGAAGACCCAGGGCCACGGGCCGAGCTGCAGCACCACTCCTCCGACCACCGGGGCGATGGCCGGGGCGAGGCCGAAGATCATCGCGACGCGACTCATCAGGACCTGTGCCTGGTCGCCGTCGAAGAGGTCGCGGATCACGGTGCGGCTCACGATCGTCGCCCCGCCGGCGCTCAGCCCCTGCAGCACCCGGAAGGCCAGCAGCACCCCGAGGTCCGGGGAGAAGGCGGCGCCGATCGAGGCGCCCACGTAGACGGCGAGCGAGCCGATGATCACCGGCTTGCGGCCCACCGCGTCGGAGAGCGGCCCGTGGAAGATGCTCATCGCCGCGAACGACGCCAGGTAGGCGGTGACCACCAGCTGCATCTCCGGGGCGCCCACGCCGAAGTCGGTGCGCATCTGGGTGAACGCCGGGAACGGGGTGTCGATGCTGAACGGACCGATCATCGAGAGCATCGCCAGCACGGCCGGGATCACCACCAGGGCCCGTCGACTGCGGGGGTCGAGCGAGGGCTGGGTCACCGCACGAGTATGCGCTGGGCAGGGGTTGGCATGATCAGGGCCCATGGAGACAGTGAGGGAGAGCCTGATCGGCGGCCTGCGGATCGCCTGGGACCGCCGCGTCCTCGAGCCGCGCCCGTGGACGGCCGCGCAGGCCGAGTGGCTGGCCGCCCTCGCCGACGACGCCCCGGCCGGTCCGGCGCTGGAGCTGTGCAGCGGCGCCGGGCACATCGGCCTGGTGCTGCAGCACCTCACGGGGCGTGACCTGGTGATGGTCGACGCCAACCCCGTGGCCTGCGACTTCGCCGCCGCCAACGCCGCCACGGCGGGGCTCGCGCCGGAGATCCGGCAGGGCTTCATGGCCGAGGTGCTGCGGCCCGACGAGCGGTTCCCGCTGGTCCTGGCGGACCCGCCGTGGGTACCCCGGGCGGAGGTCGCGCGCTACCCCGACGACCCGGAGCTGGCGATCGACGGCGGCCCGGAGGGGCTGGACGTGGCCGCCCAGTGCCTGGCGCTGGTCGACCGGCACCTCGCCGACGGCGGCCACGCGGTGCTCCAGCTGGGCACCACCGAGCAGGTGGAGGCCCTGGTCTCCGCCGTGCAACCGGAGCGGGTCGGGCTGGTCGAGGTGCGTCGCTTCGAGCGCGGCGTCCTGGCCCACCTCGCTCACCTCGGGGCGGCGTACCCCGCGAGCTGACCGGTCGAGGCGGGCGGCTCGGTGAGCACCCGCAGCGCCAGGGCGGTGGTCGTCTCGACCCCGAGGTGGCCCACCACCCTGGAGACCCGCAGCGGGTCGAGCGGCAGCAGGCCCGGGGTGCCGGGGACGTCCGGGGTCAGGCCCAGGTCGAGGTCGGTGCGGCCGGACATCAGGGCCAGGTTGAACGCGTACCGCTCCCGCGCCCCCGGGGCGGTCAGCCGGCGCAGCAGCCCGGCCCCGATCCGGCGCCGGCCGGTCTCCTCGCTCCAGGAGTCGAGGGTGGCGACGAGGTGGCGGCCACCGCTGTGGTCGATGTCGGCCCAGACCGCCTGCATCGACCCCATCTGGTTGAGCAGCACGGGGACCGTCTTCTCCCCCAGGCCGGTCACCCCGGGCAGGTTGTCGCTGGCGTCGCCGCGCAGGGCGGCGAACTCCAGGTACTGCGCCGGCGTCACGTCGTACATCGCCCGCAGGGCGCGGGGCGTCAGCAGCGGCGAGCCCGCCATCCCGCCGTTGATCAGCCGCAGCACCCGGGTGTGGTCGCTGATGTGGGCGAAGGAGTCACGGTCGGAGGTGACCAGCACGCAGTCCCAGTCGTGCTCCACCGCCCAGGTCGCCGCGGAGGCGTTGACGTCGTCGGCCTCCAGCCCCGGCGGGGTCAGCGTCGCCAGCCCGAGCGCGTCGAGCAGCGCGCCCGCCCGCTCCAGCTGCTCGACCAGGGCGGCGTCCTTCTCGGCGCGGCCGGCCTTGTAGTCGGGGTAGAGCTCTTCGCGCACCGAGCTGGTGCGGTCGTCGAGGCCGAAGATCACCGCGTCGGGGGCGAACATGTCGATCGCCTCGAGGATCTGGCGCAGCATCCCGTGCAGCGCCCACGCCGGGCGGCCGTTGCGGTCGCGCAGGTCGGAGAGGACCCGGGCGTGGTGGTGGCGGTGCAGCAGCGACGGCGCGTCGACGGCGAGCAGCAGCCTGCGTGCGTTCTCCGGGGCCATGGCAGGGCGAGCCTAGCCCCGCTCCCCCCTGGCCCCGCCCGCCCAGGTCCACGCGTACGCCGGGTCCTCGGCGGCGAGGCCGCCCTCCCCGAGCTCCAGCGGGGCGAAGGTGTCGACCATGACGGCCAGCTCGTCGAAGGCCTCGGCGCCCAGGGACGCCTCGATGGCGCTGGGCTGCGGGCCGTGCGAGTGGCCCCCCGGGTGCAGGCTGATCGAGCCGACGCCGATCCCCGAGCCCTTGCGCGCCTCGTAGTCACCGGCGACGTAGAACATCACCTCGTCGGAGTCGACGTTGGAGTGGTAGTAGGGCACCGGGACCGCCAGCGGGTGGTAGTCGACCTTGCGCGGCACGAAGTTGCAGATCACGAAGTTGTGCCCCTCGAAGACCTGGTGGACCGGCGGCGGCTGGTGCACGCGTCCGGTGATCGGCTCGAAGTCGGCGACGTTGAGGGTCCAGGGGTAGAGGCAGCCGTCCCAGCCGACCACGTCGAAGGGGTGGGTGGCGTAGGTCAGCCGGGTGCCGACGATCCCGCCCGAGGTGCGGTGCTTGACCAGCACCTCCACGTCGCTCCCCTCGACCAGCCAGGGCTCGGTGGGGCCGCCCAGGTCCCGCTCGCAGTACGGCGCGTGCTCGAGGAGCTGCCCGAAGCGGGAGAGGTAGCGCTTGGGCGGGTGGATGTGGCTGGTGGCCTCGATCGCGTAGAGCCGGGACGGCTCCGCCGGCACCCAGCGGTGGTCGCAGGCCCGCGGGACGAGCACGTAGTCCCCGCTGCGGTAGGGCAGCACCCCGAAGACGGTCTCGACGGTGCCGCTCCCGGACTCCACGAAGACGCACTCGTCACCGACGGCGTTGCGGTAGAGCGGGCTCGGCTCCACGCCGGTGACGACGTAGCCGATCCGCACGTCGGCGTTGCCCAGCACCTGCCGGCGGCCGGTGACCGGATCCGCCCCGGCACCCTCGCCCGGGGCGCCGAAGAGCGCGTGGAGGCGTAGGTGGCGCGGCGTGAGGGGGTGGTTGGGGGTGCGCGCCTGGTCGGGCAGCTCCCAGACCCGGCTGTCCACGATCGCCGACGGCACGCCGCGGTGGTAGAGCAGCGAGGAGTCGGAGGAGAAGCCCTCCTCCCCCATCAGCTCCTCGCGGTAGAGCGCGCCGTCGGGGTCGCGGTGCTGGGTGTGCCGCTTGGGCGGGACGTCTCCCACGCTCCGGTAGTAGGTCATGAGGCGCCTCCTGCCGTCGACTCGTGTGGTTCGCTCATCGAACGTTTGTGTTCGCATATCGCTTGATTAGAGTAGCCCCGTGACCGCCACCACGCCAGAGACCCTTCCTCCCGCCTGGGCCGGGATCGTCGACGACGCGGCGATCTTCCCGCCGGGGAACGCGCCGCTGGGCGAGGCCCTCGCCGCCTACCCGGCGCACCGCGCCACCGGGCTGGTCGGCACCTTCGTGCTCCGCGACACCGACCTGCCTGAGGCCCGCGACGCGGGCGTGCCCCTCTCGGTGGTCGTCACCGGGGGCGCCGGCCAGCTCGCCGGTCCGCTCGGGCTGGCCGCCCGCACCGGCCTCGACGTGGCGGGGGTGGAGATCGCGCTGCGCGACCTCGACGACCTGGCCGGCAACGCCCGGCGGGTGCTGGCCGCGGTCGACGCAGCCCGGGACGAGGGGCTCCTCGACGAGGAGACCCCGGTCCACGTGGAGGTCCCCGGCCGGGTGGGCGCCTCCTGGCTCCGGGCCGTCGACGAGCTCGCCGCCGCCGAGCTGCGGCTCAAGCTCCGCACCGGCGCCCCCGACGGCTCGCTCCCCGCCGACGAGGCCGACCTCGCCGAGCGGATCGACGCGGCGCTGGACCGGGAGACCCCCTTCAAGTGCACCGCCGGCCTGCACCGCGCCGTGCGCCACGACGACGAGCACGGCTTCGCCAACGTGCTGCTGGCGACCCGGCGCGCCTTCGACGGCGCCGCCCGGGACGAGGTGGTGGCGACCCTGGCCGAGCGGGACCCGGCCGCCCTGGCCGACGCGCTGCGCGCCGAGGAGGCGCTCGCCGGGGCCAGGCGCTGGTTCACCTCGTTCGGCTCCTGCTCGGTCGCCGAGCCGCTCGCGGACCTGCGCGCGCTGGGCCTGCTGGGGTGAGCGCGACCACCGGCGACGGCTTCGGGCTCGACCACCTGCCGTACGGCGTCCTCTCCACCGCGCAGGATCCCGCACCGCGCGTGGGGGTGCGGTACGGCGACCACGTCCTCGACCTCTCCGCCGTCCTGCCGGACGCGCACTGGCGGGCCGGCTCCCTCAACCCGTTCCTGGCCGCGGGGCGGGCGGCCTGGGAGACCGCCCGGAGCGCCGTCACCGGTCTGCTCCGCGACGAGCCGGACCGGGTCGCGGCGCACCTGCTGCCGCTGGCGGACGTGACGCTGCACCTGCCCTTCGCGCCGCGCGACTACGTCGACTTCTACGCCTCCGAGCACCACGCCTCGAACGTCGGGCGGATCTTCCGCCCCGACGCCGAGCCGCTGCTGCCCAACTGGCGGCACCTGCCGGTCGGCTACCACGGCCGGGCCGGCACCGTGGTGGTCAGCGGCACCGAGATCATCCGGCCCCTCGGTCAGCGCAAGGGCCCCTCCGACCCCGCCCCCGTCTTCGGCCCGACCACGCGCCTCGACCTCGAGGCCGAGCTCGGCTTCGTGGTCGGCACCGGCACCGCGCTCGGCGAGCGGGTGGCGGCCGACGACCTGGCCGACCACGTCTTCGGGGTGGTGGGGCTCAACGACTGGAGCGCCCGCGACATCCAGGGCTGGGAGTACGTCCCCCTCGGCCCGTTCCTCGGCAAGAGCTTCGCCACCAGCGTCTCCGCCTGGGTGACCCCGCTGGCCGCCCTGGAGGCCGCCTGGACCGACCTGCCCCGGCAGGACCCGACCCCCCTGCCCTACCTGGCCCCGGGCCGGACCCGCGGCCTCGACGTCGCGGTGGAGGTGCTGGTCAACGGCCACGTCGTCAGCCGGCCGCCGTACGCCGCCATGTACTGGTCGCCGGCCCAGATGCTCGCCCACCTGACGGTCAACGGCGCCTCGCTGACCCCCGGTGACCTCTTCGCCTCCGGCACGGTCTCGGGGGGCCGGCCCGACCAGCTCGGCTCGCTGCTGGAGCTCACGTGGGGCTGGCGCGAGCCCGTCGCCGTGGGCGCCGAGGAGCGGATCGCCCTGGAGGACGGGGACGAGGTGGTGCTGCGCTACTCCGCCCCCGGCACGGGCGGCGGGCGGATCACCCTGGGCGACGTGGCGGGCCGGATCGCCCCCGCGCGCCCCTGACCCGCCAGCACTCGGAACGCCTCCCGCCCCGCGTCCCACCTCGCTAGGGTCGCAGGACCCCGCCGAGGCGGTGGGGACGCCGACCAGCCAGCGCTACGAGTCAGGGACGAGTCATGCCCAAGAGCCTCACCCGAGCCGCCCGGACCCTCACCGCCGCCACCGCGGCCGGGATGGTGCTCAACGGCCTGCGCCTGCGCGGCCGGGGCGAGGGGCTCGTGCCGCTGCCCGCCGGGGACGCCCCCGCCCCCGACGGCTGGGTGACCCTCGCCGCCCACGGTGTGGAGGTGCGTCCGGCGACCGTGGCCGCGGCCGTCGCCTGGGCGGAGCGCGAGGGTCTGGACGCCGTCGACCTGGTGCCTGACGACCTCCCGGCGGAGCGGGTGACGGGTCTGCTGCGGCAGGTCGACACCCGCACCTTCCGGCGCGACCCGCTGTGCGAGGGGCACAGCGCCGGCCACGCCCTGCTGGTCCGCAGCGAGCTGGGGGGCCGCGCCCAGCTGCCGGCCGGGCCGGTCAGCGCCGCCGAGCTCGTCGAGGCCAGCCGGCAGGTCAAGCGGTTCGCCCCGCGCCGCACCGACTTCGTGGTGGCCCCGGACGAGCGGTCGATCCCCCTCTCGGCCTCCGAGGAGCTCACGGTGCTGCGCACCGTGCTGGACCGCTACGCCACCAGCCACCAGGTGGGGACGACCGCGTCCCTGGCCGTGGTCGGCGCCGGCGCCCTGCTGGCGCCCCGGGTCGGCCTCCCGGCACTCCTCGCCCACCAGCTCCAGCCGCGCCTGGTCGGCCGCGGTCGTGCCGGCGGCCGCGCCGGGCGGTGGCTCCACGAGGCGCGTCGCTCGCTCGCCCTGATGCGGGCACCGGCGCCGCCGGCGCCCACCGTCCGCCTCTCCGACGAGCTGCGGCCGCTCTACGCCAAGGAGCTGGAGCGCGGCACCGCGCGGTTCTTCGAGGAGCGGGTCGACTCGTGCCGCTGGTGCGGCTCGCCCGACGTCGCGCCGCGCATCACCTCCCCCGACCTGATCCAGCACAAGCCGGGTGCCTTCACCCTCGACGAGTGCGCCACCTGTGGACACGTCTTCCAGAACCCGCGACTGAGCCTCGAGGGGCTCGACTTCTACTACCGCGACTACTACGACGGCTTCGCGGGCGCGGAGATGGAGAAGGTCTTCGCCTCCTCCGACGACGAGTACGCCGGCCGCGTCGGCATGGTCGCCGCCCACGCCACGACCGAGCCCGCGCGCTGGCTCGACGTGGGCAGCGGGCACGCCCACTTCTGCCTCATCGCCAAGGAGCGGTTCCCCACCACCTCCTTCGAGGGGGTCGAGCAGAGCCAGGCGATCGACGACGCCGCGCTCCGCGGCTGGGTCGACCGGGCACACCGGGGCTTCTTCCCCGACGTCGCGGCCGATCTCGCCGGGCAGTTCGACGTGGTCAGCATGCTCCACTACCTCGAGCACACCCGGGAGCCGCTCGCCGAGCTCGACGCGGCGGTCACCGCGCTCAAGCCGGGTGGCCTGCTGATGGTGGAGGTACCCGACCCCGACTGCGCCTCCGGACGCCTGCTGGGTCCGTACTGGATGCCCTGGCTCCAGCCGCAGCACCAGCACTTCCTCTCCATGGCGCGCCTCGAGCAGGCCCTGGAGCAACGCGGGTTCACCGTGCTCGACCGCTACCGCGAGCCGAGCACGCGGGGCATCGACGTGCTGCCCGCCGTCTGGTTCGCGGCCGGCCAGGTGGTGCCTCGGCCGTGGATGCCGTGGCTGCCCCGCCCCACCCGTGCCGAGCGGCTCGCGCGGGCCGCGGTCGTCGCCGCGGCCCTGCCCGTCGGCGCGGTCGCCGCGGCCGTGGCCCAGGTGTCGGCCCGCCGGGAGGGCCTGGACCAGCCGGGCAACGCCTTCCGGGTGCTCGCCCGCCTCGACGCTCCGACCGCGGCCGAGGCCTGAGGCGTGGCGGCTCCCTCCCTGCGCCTCCTGCTGCTGCGCCACGGCCAGACCCACGCCAACGTGGCCGGGGCGCTGGACACCGGCGAGCCGGGGCTCGACCTCACCGACCTCGGGCGCGCGCAGGCGGCCGCGGCCGCGCGGATCCTGGCCGGCACCGGCGTGGAGGGGGTCTTCGTCTCCCGGCTGGTGCGGACCCAGCAGACCGCCGCGCCGCTGCTCGAGAGCGCCCACCTGCCGCAGCGCGTGCTGCCGGGGCTCCACGAGATCTCCGCCGGCCGCTACGAGATGGCCACCGACCGCGACTCCGTCCACGGCTACCTGACCACCGTCCAGCGCTGGGTGCACGGCGAGCTCGCCACCCGGATGCCCGGCGGCGAGACCGGCGAGGAGTTCCTCGCGCGCTACGACGCCGACGTCGCCCGGATCGCGGAGAGCGGCGCCGGCACCGCGCTGGTGGTCAGCCACGGCGCGGCCATCCGCACTTGGGTCGCCGCCCGGGTGCCCGAGGTCGCGGGCACCCCCGAGGCGACCAGCCCGCTGCACAACACCGGCCTGGTCACCGTGGAGGGTCACCCCACCCGGGGGTGGCGGCTGGTGGAGTGGCACGCGGACCCGCTCGGCGGCCACCTGCTCGACGACGACTCCGCCCCGGACCCGACCGGCGAGCCGGTCGACGAGTAGGCCGGCTCAGGCGAAGGCGGAGACGGCCGCCACGGCGGCGACCACGACCGAGGCGAGCCCGGCCACCACACTGACCGCCACGGCGATCTGGTAGCGCTTCGCCGCGCCCTCCACGAGCTCCTCCTCGGACTTCGTGGTGATCAGCAGCGAGCCCTTGCTCTGCGGCTTGCGCACCGTGAGCCTGCCCCCGCGGTCCACGGCCTCGCCGCAGACGAAGAGCTGCACACCCTCGGGCAGCACCCACTCCTCGTACTCGTAGCCGAGGGTCCCACCCCGGCCGCCGCCGGTCGGCAGGCTGACCTTGAAGGAGCCGAGCTCCAGCTTGGAGGAGCCGCCGGCGTGCTCGGCCTGCCGGAACTCGCTGAGCACCTTGCGCGCCCCCTGCACCTCCTTGCCCGGCACCACCGGGATCCGGCCGGTCTCGTCGACGACGAAGAACGACTTGTCGGAGTGGTTGTCGGTCATCACCTCCTCGCGCTGGACCGTGCTGCGGTCCCCGTCGGAGTCCCGGCGGACCTCCTCGTACTTCCGCGTCACCTTCTGCCGGTACCAGACGCACGGCGTCGAGGTGAGCTCGGAGGTGAGCAGCCCGTCGACGTGTGCCGCGCTGCGACCCTTGAGCTCGACCGCCTGCCGGAACGCGTCCGGGCCGGCGGCCTCGTTCGCCGCCGCGTGCAGCTCCCGGAGCTGGGCTGCCGTCAGGGTCTCGTTGCCGAGCAGCTCCTGCCGTTCGCTGCGCGCCAGGTGCGCGACCACCGCCGCTCCCACGGCCAGAACCCCGAGCCCTACTGCCAACCAGACCATCTCGTCCCCCTCGTGCCGACGCGATCTGCGTCTAGGCACCGCCATCCAACCAGAGTCAGATCCAGCCCATCCGTCGTGCGGTGGCCACCGCCTCGTGTCGGTTGGCGGCGCCCAGCTTGGTGACCGCGCTGGAGATGTGGTTGCGCACGGTGCCGGCGGAGAGGTGGACGCGACGGGCGATCTCCTCCACCGGCGCGGCGTCCGCGGCCGCCTCCAGCACGTCGGCCTCCCGCGGGGTGAGCGGGGAGTCCCCGGCCGCGATCGCCTCGGCCGCCAGCTCGGGGTCGACGTGACGACCCCCTGCCTGCACGATCCGCACCACCCGGGCCAGGGTGGCCGCCGACGTCGTCTTGGGCAGGAAGCCCCGGACGCCGCCGGCCAGGGCCCGCTTGAGATAGCCGGGCCGCCCGTGGCTGGTGACGATCATGCAGGCGCAGCCGGGGGCGACCTCGGCGATCCGGGCCGCGGTCTCGATCCCGTCGAGGTCGGGCATCTGCAGGTCCAGGACGGCCACGTCGGGCTGGTGCGCCCGGGCCGCGGCGATCGCCTCCCCGCCGCCCGCCGCCTCGGCGACCACCTCGAGGTCGTCCTCCAGGTCGAGCATCTGCGCAAGCGCGCTGCGGATCAGGTTCTCGTCGTCGGCCAGCAGCACCCGGATCATCGCGTCCCCTCCTTGGTCGCCCCCGAGGCTGCCGGGTGCAGCCGCAGCCGCACCAGGAACCGGTCGCCGCGCGCCTCGTGGACCAGCTCGGCGCCGAGGGCGGCCACGTCCTCGGCCAGGGTAGCCAGCCCCGTGCCGTCGCCGTCGCTCTGCTGGCTCGCCGACACCCCGTCGTTGACGATCTCCACAGCCTCCCCGTCGTACCCGATCCGCACGTGGGTGGCCGTCGAGTGGCGCAGCACGTTGGTCACCCCTTCCCTGACCAGGCGCGCCACCGGCGGGTGCCAGGCCTCCGGCAGCCCCGCCAGGTCCGCCGTGGCGGCGATCCCGGCCGAGCCGAGGAGCGCGACGGCGCCGTCGAGCTCGTTCTCCAGGTCGAGGGGACGGTAGCCGCGGGCCAGCTCGCGGGCCTCGCGGAGCGCCTCGTGCGCGGTGCCCCGCACCTCGCGCACCAGCCCGGGCGCGCGGTCGTCGCCCCGCTCGGCGAGGGTCGCGGCGAGCTCGGCCTGCACCGCGATCGTGGAGAGGTGGCGCCCCATCACGTCGTGCACGTCGCGGGAGAAGCGCAGCCGCTCCTCGGCCACCGCCAGCGCGGCCTGGGTGCTCCGGCCGCGGTCCAGCTCGACGACCACCCCGAGCAGCCACAGCGAGCTCTGCACGGTGAAGGCGAAGAAGGCCGTCAGGGCCGCGCCGTACGCCGCGCCCGCCAGGCTCTGGCCCAGCACGCCCAGGACGACGGCGCCCAGCAGGACCAGCGTCCAGGTGACCCGGCGGTCGCGCAGGCCGCCGACCGTCCAGGCCAGCGTGCCGACCAGCACGATCCCGGGAGAGACCGCCTCGTCGGGCTCGAGCGTCGCGAGCCAGCCCAGCACCGGGACGGTCAGGATCGCCACCGGCAGCAGCGTCGTCCAGGGCAACGGCCGCGGCGCCGGGTAGAGGCGGAAGGCGGCCTTCAGCACCCGCACGCCCGGCACGGCCACCGCCAGCACGGCGACCACGGTCGCCACCCGGTCGCCGGTGGTCGACATCACCGCCACCGAGCCCAGGGTGCCCAGCGCGAGGAGGAACCAGAGGAGCAGGTGGAGCGAGCCGCGGGTGTAGAGGTCGACCAGCTCGACGTCGCTGCGCCCCGCCCACCCCGGCAGCCGGGGCAGGCGGGGCAGGCGGGAGGAGGAGTCGCGGGGGTCGCTCATCGCCGCTGATCCTAGGAGCGGATCAGCCACGCGGCTCCCACCGCATCGACCGGACCGCCAGCGCCAGGGCCAGCAGGGTCCAGCCGACGAGGACGGCCATCCCCGGGGCGGCCTCCACCCAGGTCTGCCAGAACCCGACGGTCTGCTCGTCGGAGCCCCGGGCCAGCCCGAACCAGCCGGTCCGGATGAGCTCGTTGACCGCAGCCCCGGGCAGCAGGTCCAGGTAGCGGGCGATGTTGTCGGGGACGGCGGGGGTCATGAAGCCGGCCATCGCGATGATCATCACCGGGCCGCTGGTCAGCTGGGCCGACTCCGCGGTCTTGGTCCAGGCGGCGGTCCACAGCGCCAGGGCGGCGAAGGTGACGATCGCCAGCGCGACGCCGAGCAGGAGCAGCAGGGGGTTGGTCGGCAGGTCGAAGCCCGCGATCGCGGCGATGGGAACCGTCAGCGCCGTGACCACCAGGGTCAGGGCGGCCCCGGGCAGCGCCATGGAGGTGACCAGCTCGACGTCCCGGGTCTCCCCCGTCCGGAGCCGCTTGAGCACCAGCTCGTCGCGACGGGTCACGAACATCGACAGCAGGTTGTAGTAGCCCGGGAAGAGCAGCGCCATCAGGATCGCGATGCCGATCGTGGCGGTCCCCGCCATCGGGTCCGGCTCCTGGACGAGGAAGAGCAGCCCCAGCGGGACCAGCGGGACCAGGAAGGCGTAGAGCATCGTGGTCCGGTTGCGGATCATCAGGATCGCGTTGAAGCGGGCCAGGCCCAGGGTGCGCGAGACGGCGGGGATCTGGGTCGCGGTGCTCATCGGGTGGCTCCCTGCAGGTCGGAGGCGGAGTCGTGGGCGAGGGACAGGAAGACCGACTCGAGCGTCGCGGTGCGGGCGTCCAGCAGGTCGAGGGTGACGCCGCGGTCGCGGGCGTCGAGGAGCAGCCGCGTCAACGCCGGCTGGAGCTCGGCGGTCCGCAGCACGGTGCGGTCGCCGTCGCGGGACTCCTCGACGCCGTCCGGGACGGGCAGCGGCTGGCTCGGCGTGCGGAAGGAGATCTCCGCCGGGTGGCCGGCGACGATCTCGGCCAGGGTGCCGGCCCGGACGATCTCGCCGGCCCGCATGATCGAGACGTGGTCGGCGAGCGCCTCGGCCTCCTCCAGGTAGTGGGTGGTCAGCACCACGGTGGCGCCCTCGTCGCGGAGCCGGCGCACCAGCTCCCACACGGCGCGGCGGCTCTCCGGGTCCAGGCCCGTCGTCGGCTCGTCGAGCATCACCAGCTCGGGGTGGCCGGTGAGGGTGCACGCCAGGTCGACCCGGCGGTGCTCGCCGCCGGAGAGCGCGCGCATCCGCGAGTCGGCGTGCCGGGTCAGGTCGAGCATCTCCATCGACTCCTCGACCGGGCGGGCGCCGGTGACGGTCGCCGCCCACATGCTGAGCGTCTCGCGGACCGTCAGGTCGCCGACGAACCCGCTGCGCTGCAGCAGCACGCCGGTGCGGCGGCGCACCTCGGCGCGGTCGGCGACCGGGTCGAGGCCGAGCACCCGGACCTCACCGCCGCTGGCGGGCGAGAGCCCCTCGATCACCTCCAGCGCGGAGGTCTTGCCCGCCCCGTTGACCCCGAGCAGCGCGTGGATGCTGCCGGCCGGCACGGTCAGGTCGATGCCGCGGACCGCCTCGAAGGCGTCGTCGCCGGTGCCGTAGGTGCGGCGCAGCCCCAGCACCTCGAGGGCGGGGCCGCCGCCATGCTGCCGGGTGGCCCCCGTGGTCGCCTGTGTCGTCTCCGTCATGGCTCCACCGTCTCGCGGGTCCGGGCCACTCACCAGTGTCAGGCGTCATGGAGGAGGCGCCGGAACGCACGGGTGGCCCATGACACCCGTCACGGCCTAGACCCCGTCGTCGGCCAGCCCGGGATGGACGAAGGGGCGCCCGGCCTTCAGTTGCTCCACCGCACCGGGGTGGACCCGTTGCAGGTGGGCCACCGCGCGGCGCCGGAACCGCAGCATCTGCCAGGCCCCGAAGATCCAGAAGAGGTACTGGGTGGCCATCGCCCACCGGAAGTCGTGGAGGTCGTAGGCGGCCATGCCACGGGGCTCGCGCAGGTCGAGGACGACCCCGATCGCCGCCATGGTCAGCAGGCTGGCCACGAAGCCTCCGACGTTGACGATGCCGTTGGCCCGGCCGAGGGCTCGTACCGGGGTGAAGGTGCGGGCCAGGTCGAAGCCGATCATCGAGGCCGGGCCGCCGCTCGCCGTCGCGAAGGCCATCAGCACCAGCAGCCAGGACGGCGAGGGGTCGGAGCGCAGCAGCACCGCGCCCCAGGCCAGCGCCATCACCGCGACGATGCCGAGGACCAGCCACGACCTGAACCAGGGCCACCGGGCGACCGCGGCGCCCAGCAGCAGACCGCTCACCACCACCCAGCCGATCATCACCATCATCAGGGTGCCGGCCGCGACCTCCGACCAGCCCTGGCCCCGCACCAGGAACGGGAAGCCCCACAGCAGCGCGAAGACGGTCCCGGAGAACTGCGCGGTGAAGTGGGTCCACATCCCCAACCGGGTGCCGGGGTTGCCCCAGACCGTGCGCACGGAGGCGGCCAGCGCCCGGAACTTCACCTGCACCACCTCCTGGGAGCGGTACGGCGAGTCCTTGACGAGCACCGCGACGGCGACCAGCAGCACCACGCCCAGGCTGGAGGCGGCGGCGAAGGTCCGGGTCCAGCCCAGGTGCTCCAGCAGCAGCGTCAGCGGGGCGGCCGCGGCGACCGCGCCGAGCTGACCGCCCCAGCCCGTCACCTGGGTGACGATCGGCGCCTGGCGGACCAGGAACCAGACCGCCACCAGCCGGATCACGCTGACGAAGACCATCGCGTCGCCGGCGCCCAGCAGGGCGCGGGCCAGCACCGCGACGCCGAAGGAGGTGGCGAAGGCGAAGACCAGCTGTGCCACCGTCATCAGGGCCAGCCCGCCGAGCAGCAGGACACGGGAGCCGAAGCGGTCGAGCAGGACCCCGACGGGGACCTGCATCGCCGCGTAGACGACCAGCTGGAGGACGGTGAAGAAGGCCAGCCCGGTGGCGGTGATCTCGAACCGCTCCGAGGCCAGCAGCCCCGCCACCCCCAGCGAGCTGCGGTGGAAGATCGCCAGCACGTAGACCGCCATGGCGACCAGCCAGATGCTCCAGGCCCGCCGTCGTCCGATCTGGTGGAGCTGCTCGGGGGGCATGGAGGGAGTCTGCCCCACCCGAGGGAGTCAGAGCAGGAGCGTCCCCATGTCCACAGCCAGGGTCTGCCCGGTCACGAAGCGCGCCTCGTCGGAGCAGAGCCAGGTCACGGCGTTGGTGATCTCCTCGGGCTCGACGGGCCCACGCTCCATCACGTTGGCCATCCACCCGCCGGGCGCGTCGCCGGAGAGGTCGGAGCTGAAGAAGTCGTTGACGATCATCTTCGTGGAGACGCCGGCGGGGATCACGGTGTTGACCCGGACCCCGTGCTTGCCGAGCACCATGGCGAAGTTCCTCATCAGCGACAGGACCCCGGTCTTGGCCGCGCCGTAGCCCATCTGTCCCGGGTTGAGCATCTCCTCCTTGTAGGCGACGCCGATGAAGCTGGAGGTCGAGCCGGTGATGCAGATGGCCCCGCCGCGCCCACGCTCGATCAGGCCCGGGGTGACCGCGCGGAGCAGGAAGTAGACGCCGTTCAGCATCGTCCCGACCGAGTCGTGCCACGCCTGCATGTCGTTCTTCCGGTCGCCGTAGCTGGCCATGATGCCGGCGTTGGCGAGGACGATGTCGATCCCGCCGAACCGCTCCTCGGTGGCCGCGACGGCGGCCTCGACGGCCGCCTGGTCGCGCACGTCGCCCTGGATGGTCAGCACCTCGGCGCCGAGGTCCTTGAGGGCCCGCTCGGTGTCGGCGAGGTCGTCAGGCGTCGACATCGGGTAGGCGACGGTGTCGATCTGGCCAGCGATGTCCATGATGGCGACGTTCGCGCCCTCGGCCGCCAGGCGCATGGCGTGCGACTTGCCCTGGCCGCGGGCGCCGCCGGTGATGAACGCGGTCTTGCCGTCGAAGCGTCCCATGGTGATCTCCCAATCTGCGTAGGCTCCACGGGTCCCGGCCCGGGCGCCCGTGGCCCACACCATAGCAATGATGTGCATGAATTAGCCATGGCTGACAAACCCCCGGAAACGACACTGGCCCCCGCCTGAGGCGGGGGCCAGTGTCATGCGATGTGGCAGGTGAAGGATTCGAACCTTCGAAGGCGTAAGCCGACGGATTTACAGTCCGCTCCCATTGGCCGCTCGGGCAACCTGCCTCACACCGTCGTCCCGGAGCCCGTTTGAACCCCTGGCCGACGAGAAGGAAGAATAGCCCAAGCACCGCGCGCAGGGACAAATCAGGTCCCCGCCACCCACGCGGGGCCAGCACGCCACCAGCCAGCACAGGAGAGAACATGGCCGACTCGTCGTTCGACATCGTGAGCAAGCTGGACCGCCAGGAGGTCGACAACGCCCTCGGGCAGACCGCTCGCGAGGTCGCCACCCGGTTCGACTTCAAGGGCACCGGCGCCACCATCGAGTGGCAGGGCGAGCAGGCGATCGAGATCACCGCCTCCGCCGACGACCGCGCCACCGCGGTGCTCGACGTCTTCAAGGACAAGCTGATCAAGCGCCAGCAGTCGCTGAAGATCCTCGACGCCTCCGAGCCGCGGCCCTCGGGCCAGCAGTCGAAGATCTCGATCACCCTCAAGGAGGGGATCACCTCCGAGGACGCCAAGAAGATCTCCAAGCTGATCCGCGACGAGGGACCCAAGGGCGTGAAGGCGCAGATCCAGGGCGACGAGCTGCGGGTGTCCAGCAAGAAGCGCGACGACCTGCAGGCCGTGCAGCAGCTGGTGAAGTCCCAGGACCTCGACTTCGCCGTCCAGTTCACCAACTACCGCTGAGACGACCGAGGGGAAGCCGGAGCACCGTTCCCGTACGACGGGTGGTGTCTCCGCCTCCCCTCGGCGGGTGACGCTCAGACCGTGGCGATCGCCTGCTGCGGCATCACCGTCGCACCCTCGGCGGGGCTGAGCCAGACCGTGGTGCCCTCGGCGAGCCCGAGCGAGCGGGCGTGGGTGCGGGTCAGCTGCACCGTGACCTCCTCGCCGTCCAGCGTGTGCACGGTGAGCCGCACCTCGAAGCCGATCCGGAGGACCCGCGCCACCGTGCCCTCGACCACGCCGGCCACCTGCGGCGAGACCGCGACGTCAACGTCGTGCGGGCGGATGGCGTGTCCGCCCAGGGTGGTGACGTCGCCCAGGAAGCTCATCACGAAGTCGCTGGCGGGCTCGTCGTAGAGCTGGTCGGGCGTGCCGATCTGCTCGACCCGGCCCTCGTTGATCACCACGATCTCGTCGGAGACCTCCAGCGCCTCCTCCTGGTCGTGGGTGACGAAGACGGTGGTCACGTGCACCTCGTCGTGGAGGCGGCGCAGCCAGTCGCGCAGCTCCTTGCGCACCTTGGCGTCGAGCGCGCCGAAGGGCTCGTCGAGCAGCAGCACCGTCGGCTCCACCGCGAGGGCGCGGGCCAGCGCCATCCGCTGCCGCTGTCCGCCGGAGAGCTGCGAGGGCAGGCGGTGCCCGAACTGGGAGAGGTGGACCAGCTCGAGGAGCTCCTCCACCCGGCGCCGCACCTCGTCCTTGGGCTTCTTGCGGATCTCCAGGCCGAAGGCGACGTTCTTGGCCACGCTCATGTGCTTGAACGCCGCGTAGTGCTGGAAGACGAAGCCCACGTTGCGCTTCTGCGGCGACAGCCGGGTGGCGTCGACGCCCTCGATCTCGACCGTGCCCGAGTCGGCGCTCTCGAGGCCGGCGATGATCCGCAGCAGGGTGGACTTGCCGCCGCCGCTGGGTCCCAGCAGCGCGGTGAGCTGCCCGGTGGGGATGGAGACGTTGACGTCCTGCAGCGCGACGAAGTCACCGAACTTCTTGTGCAGGCCCTTGACCTCGATGCTCATGCGCGTGCGCCTTTCTTTGCTGACTTCTCGTTGCTGGGACGGAGGATGGCGACGATCACGATGCAGAGCACCGAGACCATGGCGAGGAGGAAGGCCATCGCGTAGGCGCCCTGCTGGTCGAAGTTGAGGTACTTCTCCTCGACCACCAGCGTGGCGGTGCGGGTCTCCCCCAGCACGTTGCCGGAGACGACCTTGACGGCGCCGAACTCGCCGAGCGAGCGCGCCAGCGAGAGCACCACGCCGTAGACGACCGCCCACTTGATCCCGGGGAGGGTGATCCGCCAGAAGGTCTGCCAGGCGTTGGCCCCCAGGCTCCGCGCGGCCTGCTCCTGCTCGATGCCGATCTCCTCCAGGGTCGGCACCACCTCCCTGATCACCAGGGGCAGCGCGACGAAGGCGGTGGCCATGATGATGCCGGGGGTGGAGAAGATGACCTGGAACCCCGCCGACTCCAGGGTGGGTCCGAACCACCCGCCCCGGCCGCCGTAGACCAGGACCAGCGCGAGGCCGACCACGATCGGCGAGACCGAGAGGGGCAGGTCGATCAGCGCGCTGAGGATCCGCTTGCCGGGGAAGGTGTAGCGGACCAGCAGCAGCGACATCCCGACCCCGAAGAGGGTGTTGATGACGACCGCCGAGAAGGCCGCGATCACCGTGAGCCGGAGCGCCACCTGGACGTCCGGGTCCTGCAGGACCTCGACCAGCGCGGTGGTGCCGCCGTCGAAGGTGTTGAGCGCGACCAGCGAGACCGGCCACGCCACCAGCAGGAACAGGTAGGCGACGACCACGAGCCGGAGCACGTACTTAACCACGCTTGGACACCTTCCTCTGGATCACGTCGAGCAGCACGATCACGGTCAGCGAGATCATCAGCAGGACGGTGGCGGTGGCCGCGGCCGCCGCGACGTTGTCGTTCTCGATGCTGCCGAGGATGCGGACCGAGGTGACCTCGGTCTCGAAGGGCAGGTTGCCGGAGAGGAGCACCAGGGAGCCGTACTCGCTGACCCCGCGGGCGAAGGAGAGCGCCGCGCCGGCGGCGATCGCCGGGACCAGGCTGGGCAGGATGACCCGGCGGAACGTGGTGATCTTGCTGGCGCCCAGGGAGGCGGCCGCCTCCTCGACGTCCTTCTCGAGCTCGGCGAGCACCGGCTGCACCATCCGGACGACGAACGGCAGGGTGACGAAGAGGAAGGCCAGGAAGACGCTGGCCCGGGTGTTGACCACGTCGAACCCGAGCGGACTGTCGCGGCCGTAGAGGGAGAGGAGCACCAGGCCCGCGACGATGGTGGGCAGCGCGAAGGGGATGTCGATCAGGATCTCCAGGGCGCCCTTGCCCCAGAAGTGGTCGCGCACCAGCACCCACGCGATCAGGGTGCCCATGAAGACGTTGACCAGCGTGACCAGCGCCGCCTGGGAGACGGTCAGCTTGATGGCGGACGCGGTCTGCTCGTTGGTGATCGTGGTCCAGAACGCTCCCCAGCCGCCCTCGGCCGCGGTCACCACCACGGCGCAGAGGGGGATGAGGACCAGGAGGCTGAACCAGATCATGGCCACGCCGAGGCCGACGCCGGACGTGGCGGTCAGGTTCGTGCCGAGGGCCGGCCGGCGCGTGCGCGCCGACCGGCCAGCGGCCTCGAGGGAGACACTCGTCATGGAGTGGTCATTCGCCCTTGCCCGAGGCGGCGATGGCCTTGGTGACAAGACCCTCCTCCTCGTCGAAGAACTTGGTGGAGAGCTCGTCCCAGTCACCGAAGTCCTCGGCCACCGTCATCAGGTCGGGCACGGTCGGGAACGGGTCGGACGGGTCCTTGGCGCCCTCGACGGTGCCGCCGTAGTCGACGTCGTCGCGGATCGGGCGGAAGCCGGTGAGGGCGAACTGCCGCTGGCCCTCGTCGCTGAGGACGAACTCCAGCCAGTCCTCCGCCGCCGGGTCGGCCTCGGTGAGGATGGCGCCCGGGTTCTCGATGAGCAGCGTGGTCTCGGGGATGATGTACTCGAACTCCTCGCCGTTCTGCGCGGCCAGGATCGCCTCGTTCTCGTAGGCCATGAGCACGTCACCGGTCCCGCCGAGGAAGGCGGTGGTGGCGTCCCGGCCGCTGCCGGGCAGGGAGACGACGTTGCCGAAGAACTTGTCGACGTACTCCGTCGCCTCCTGCTCAGTGCCGCCCTTGCGGACGACCTGGCCGTAGGCCGCCAGCGCGTTCCAGCGGGCCGCACCCGAGGAGGCCGGGTTGGGCGTCACGATCTCGACGCCGGGCTTGATCAGGTCGTCCCAGTCCTCGATGCCCTTGGGGTTGCCGTCGCGGACGCCGAAGACGACCACGGAGCGGGAGACGACGCCCTTGTTCTCGCCGGCGTCCCAGTCGTCGGCGACGAGCCCGGCGTCGACCAGGCGGGTCACGTCGCTGGCCACCGAGAAGTGCACGTAGTCGGCGTCCAGGCCGGACTCGACGGCGCGGCTCTGGTCGCCGGAGGCGCCGTACGACGTCTTGAACCGGTAGCCCTTGCCGGCGTCGGTCTTGACGAACTCCTCGCCGATGGCCTTGTTGGCCGCCTCCGGGACCGCGAACCCGACGATGCTGAGCGTCTTGTCGTCCCCGTCGGAGGCGTCCGACCCTCCCCCGCACGCGCTCAGCGCCAGCAGCGCCAGCCCGATGCCGGCGGCTGCGATCCCTCGACCCTTGGTGCTCGACCTCATGTTGCTGCTCCCCTTGTGCGGCCACCTGTCGGCGGCGTGATGTGGTGTTTGAACAGTAAGGTACTGCACTTTAGTGGCTTACTGGGCATATGAGACAAGGCCTTGAACGTGTCGGTTTTCACCGCGCTCGCGTCGGGGTCACTTCAAGACAGCGCCACGCCGCGCTTGGCGCGGGGTTAGTGTGGAATCCGCGTGCCTCCGCCAGAGGCCCGCCGCCGGAGGCAACCCCACCTCCGCCCGCAGCACGCCGGGGCAGCACATGCAAAAGGAAGGCCAGCAGTGACCAAGCAGGTCAAGCAACTGGATCGCGTCATCATCCGATTCGCCGGCGACTCCGGCGACGGCATGCAGCTCACCGGCGACCGGTTCACCCAGGAGTCCGCCGCGTTCGGCAACGACCTGGCGACGTTCCCCAACTTCCCCGCCGAGATCCGCGCCCCGCAGGGCACCCTCCCGGGCGTCTCGTCGTTCCAGGTGCACTTCGCCGACCACGACATCCTGACCCCGGGCGACCGTCCCGACGTGCTGGTGGCGATGAACCCGGCCGCCCTCAGGGCCAACCTGGCCGACCTGCCCAAGGGTGCGACGGTGATCGTGGACACCCACGACTTCACCGCCCGCAACCTCACCAAGGCGGGCTACGCCGGCTCCCCGCTGGACGACGACTCCCTCGCCGAGTTCGCGGTGCACCCGCTCGACCTGACCGGGATGACGGTGGAGGCGGTCAAGGAGTTCGGCCTCTCCCGCAAGGACGCCGCCCGGGCCAAGAACATGTTCGCCCTCGGCCTGCTGTCGTGGATGTACGGACGCCCCACCGAGACCACCGTCGAGTTCCTCTCGCGGCGGTTCGCCAAGGTCCCGGCCATCCGCGACGCCAACATCGCCGCCTTCAAGGCGGGCTTCTTCTTCGGTGAGACCACCGAGGCGTTCGCGGTCTCCTACGAGATCAAGCCCGCGCCGATGCTGCCGGGCACCTACCGCAACATCACCGGCAACCTGGCGCTCTCCTACGGCCTGGTCGCCGGCGGCGTGCAGTCGGGGCTGCCGGTCTTCCTGGGCTCCTACCCGATCACCCCGGCCTCCGACATCCTCCACGAGCTGAGCCGGCACAAGTCGTTCGGCGTCACCACGTTCCAGGCCGAGGACGAGATCGCCGGCGTCGGCGCGGCGATCGGCGCCTCCTTCGCCGGCCACCTCGGGGTCACCACCACCTCCGGTCCGGGGGTGGCGCTGAAGTCGGAGGCCATCGGTCTGGCCGTGATGACCGAGCTGCCGCTGGTCGTCGTCGACGTCCAGCGCGGCGGCCCCTCCACGGGTCTGCCCACCAAGACCGAGCAGGCCGACCTGCTGCAGGCGATGTTCGGCCGCAACGGCGAGTCGCCGGTCCCGGTGATCGCTCCGCAGTCGCCCGGCGACTGCTTCGACGCCGCGATCGAGGCGTGCCGGATCGCGATCACCTACCGCACCCCGGTGATGCTGCTCTCCGACGGGATGCTGGCCAACGGCTCCGAGCCGTGGCGGATCCCCGAGACCTCCGAGCTGCCCTCGATCGCTCCGTCCTTCGCCACCGGGCCCAACCACACCACGGTCGGCAAGAACACCAAGACCGGCGAGCAGAGCGAGGTGGCCGACTTCTGGCCCTACCTGCGTGACGAGGAGACCCTGGCCCGCCCCTGGGCGGTGCCCGGCACCCCGGGTCTCGAGCACCGCATCGGCGGGCTGGAGAAGGCCGACGGCCACGGCAACATCTCCTACGACCCGGCCAACCACGACCTGATGGTGCGCACCAGGGCCGCCAAGATCGCCCGCATCGCCGACTCCCTCCCGCCGCTGGAGGTCGACGACCCCGGTGCCGAGTCCGGGAACGGCGCCAAGGTGCTGGTGATCGGCTGGGGCTCGACCTACGGCCCGATCGGCGCCGCCGTCCGCCGGGTCCGCCGGGCCGGTGGCCGCGTCGCCCAGACCCACCTGCGCCACATCAACCCGTTCCCCCGGGACCTCGGCGAGATCCTGGCCCGCTACGACAAGGTGCTGGTCCCCGAGATGAACCTCGGCCAGCTCTCCCTGCTGCTGCGCGCCGAGTACCTCGTCGACACCGTGGGCTACAACCAGGTCAACGGCATGCCGATCAAGGCCGCCGAGCTCGCCGAGGCCCTCGGCAGCCTCGTCGGCGAGGTCGAGGGCACGCCCGTGGACCTGACCACGTCCGTTGAAGGAGTCCTGCGATGACCACCACCGACCTCCCCTTCCCGGCCTCCGGTACCGCCGGGGTCCCGGTGATCGCCGACGGCGAGAAGCAGACCGGCAAGGAGTTCACCTCCGACCAGGAGGTCCGCTGGTGCCCCGGCTGCGGCGACTACGCCGTCCTCAAGGCCGTCCAGTCCTTCCTCCCCGACCTCGGACTGCGCCGCGAGAACATCGTCTTCGTCTCCGGCATCGGCTGCTCCTCCCGCTTCCCCTACTACCTCGACACCTACGGGATGCACTCCATCCACGGCCGCGCCCCCTCCATCGCCACCGGCATCGCCACCGCCCGCGAAGACCTCTCCGTCTGGGTCGTCACCGGCGACGGCGACGCCCTCTCCATCGGCGGCAACCACCTCATCCACGCCCTCCGCCGCAACGTCAACATGACGATCCTGCTCTTCAACAACCGCATCTACGGCCTCACCAAGGGCCAGTACTCCCCCACCTCCGAGACCGGCAAGGTCACCAAGTCCACCCCCATGGGCTCCGTCGACCACCCCTTCAACCCCGTCTCCCTCGCCCTGGGCGCCGAAGCCACCTTCGTGGCCCGCACCATCGACTCCGACCGCAAGCACCTCACCTCCGTGCTCGCCGCCGCCGCCGCCCACCGCGGCACCTCCCTGGTCGAGATCTACCAGAACTGCCCCATCTTCAACGACGGCGCCTTCGACGCCATCAAGAACCCCGACACCAAGCAAGACGCCATCATCCCCCTCGTCCACGGCGAGCAGATCCGCTTCGGCCCCCACGACGAGAACGGCCTCGGCACCAAGGTCCTGATCCGCGACGAGGTCACCGGCGGCGTCCGCGCCGCCCTCGCCACCGACGTCCCCGACGACGCCGTCCTGGTCCACGACGCCCACAACCCCGACCCGACGCTGGCCTTCGCCATCAGCCGCCTCACCGACTCCGGCTACCTCAACCAGTCCCCCATCGGCATCTTCCGCGCCGTCGAACGCCCCACCTACGACGACCAGGCCCGCGAGCAGCTGACCCTGGCGGGCGGCGCGGCCGACCAGGCGGACGCCACGACGCGGCTCGCCTCGCTGATCGGCGGCGGCGACACCTGGACCGTGGTCTGAGCAGCAGACTCCCGCACCCCTGAGCAGCACGAGAGCCCCACGCCATCGGCGTGGGGCTCTCGTCGTGTCAGGGCAGGCGTGTCAGCGCTTCTTGCTGCCCGGCATGATGACGCCGATGCGGGTGCTGCGCGAGCGGGCGAAGCCGTCCTGGGCGTTGATCTGCACCCGGTAGAGCCACTTGCCCTTGGTCTTCGGGGCAACGATCCGCGTCTTGGCGACACCCTTCTCGTTGACCTTGATCTTCTTGAACTTCTTCCAGGGGCACTTGCCGCACTTCTTCTGCTGGATGATCGCCTTGCCCTCGACCATGTCCGAGATGGTCGCCTTGAGCTGGAAGGCGCGATAGGTCTTCTGGGTCGTCTCCCAGGTGATCGTCCGGACCGGACGGTCGGCGGCCTGGGCCGGGACGGTGCCGAGCAGGGTGGCCCCCAGCAGCGTCGCGGTCAGGGTGGCGATGAGTGCGCGGATGATCCGCATGAGTGTGTACCCCCGGTGTGGCGTGGACTGGTGCTGACCCGCTCATCCTAGGGCGGGACACGTGGCAGGGTCGCGCCAACCCGGAGAAGGCCGGCGACCTAGGCTGTGCCGGTGAGCAGAACCGGGGCCGGCCTGACGTGCGGGGTCGTGGCCTACGTGCTGTGGGGCGCCTTCCCCCTCTACTGGCCGCTCCTCGAGCCCGCGGGGGCCTTGGAGATCCTGGCCCACCGGGTGCTGTGGTCGGCCCTGATCATGCTGGTGGTGGCGCTGCTGCTGGGTCGCGGCCGGCAGGTCCGCGCCCTGGTCGCCGACCGCCGGACCCTGGCGCTGCTCGCCTGCGCCGCCGTCGTCATCACCGTCAACTGGGGCGGCTACATCTGGGGGGTCAACAACGGCCGGGTGGTCGAGGCCTCGCTGGGCTACTTCATCAACCCGCTGGTCACCGTCCTGATGGGGGTGACGCTCCTCGGCGAGCGGCTCCGCACCCGGCAGTGGCTCGCCCTCGGGGTGGCGTTCCTGGCCGTCCTGGTCCTCACCGTCGACTACGGGCGCCCCCCGTGGATCGCCCTCCTGCTGGCGTTCAGCTTCGGCAGTTACGGCCTGCTCAAGAAGAAGGCGGACGCCGGCGCGATCGAGTCGCTCACCGTCGAGACGCTCCTGCTGGCCCCGCTGGCCGGGGCGTACGTCGGCTGGCTGGTGGTCACCGGATCGGCCGAGTTCGGCGCCCACGGCACCGGCCACGCGCTCCTCTTCGCGACGAGCGGGATCGTGACGGCGATCCCCCTGGTGCTCTTCGGGGCCGCCGCCACCCGGGTGAGCATGGTCGGGCTCGGCCTGATGCAGTACCTGGCACCGATCCTGCAGTTCGCGATCGGCGTCCTCTGGTTCGGCGAGGCGATGCCGCCGGGCCGCTGGGCCGGCTTCGCGCTGGTCTGGCTGGCCCTGGTGCTGCTCACCGCGGAGATGGTCTCCCACCGCCGGCAGCTGAGCAGGACCGTCGCCGGCTCCGCCCTCTAGGAGGAGCGGACGGCGACCACGTCGGCGAAGGCCTCGAGCGCCTGGCGGGCGGGGCCCTCCGGCAGGGCGGTCAGCAGGGCCTTGGCCTCGCCCGCCTGGTTCTTCACGTAGGCACGCGCCTCGTCCATCGCGGAATGCTTGCGGAGCAGGTCGAGGGTCTCGGCGTGCAGCGCGTCGTCGCTCAGGTCCTGGCCCAGCAGCTCGTGGAGCCGGGCGTCCGCGGGGTCGCCCGAGCGCAGCGCGAAGAGCACGGGGAGCGTCAGCACCCCCTCGCGCAGGTCGGTGCCGGGCGTCTTCCCCGACTCCACCGACTCCGAGGCGACGTCGAGGATGTCGTCGGAGAGCTGGAAGGCGGATCCCACCAGCTCGCCGTACGACGTGAGCGCGGTGACCACCTCGTCGGGTGCGCCGGAGAACATCGCGCCGTAGCGGGCGGAGGTGGAGATCAGGGATCCGGTCTTGCCGGCCACGACCTCGAGGTAGTGCTCCAGGGGGTCGGCACCGGGCGCCGGCTGGACCGTCTCCAGCACCTGGCCCTGGACCAGCCGGGAGAACGTCTGCGCCTGGATGCGGACGGCGTCGGCCCCGAGGTCGGCGGTCAGCTCCGAGGAGCGGGAGAAGAGGAAGTCGCCGATCAGGATCGCCACGTGGTTGTCCCAGCGGGCGTTGGCCGAGTCGGCCCCCCGCCGCAGGTCGGCCTCGTCCATCACGTCGTCGTGGTAGAGCGAGGCCAGGTGGGTGAGCTCGACGACGCAGGCGGCGGTCAGCACCTCAGGGGCAGCCGGCCGGGGCCCGGTCTCGGCGGCCAGCAGCACCAGCAGGGGCCGGAACCTCTTGCCGCCCGCGGAGAGCAGGTGGCCGGCGGCCTGGGTGACGAACTCCGCGCTGCCGCGGACGTGCCCGGCCAGCGCCTCCTCGACCTCGGCCAGCCGCGCGCGCAGCCGCGCCGCGAGCTCGTCGTCGACGACCGGCAGTGCCAGTCCGGGGGTCGCTTCTGTGGTCACCTGATGAATTCTCCCGCACGCGCCACCAGGTCGAGCAGGGGACCCGGCACGACGCCCAGCACGAGCGTCGCCGCGGCACCCACGGCGATCGCGGAGGCGGTCAGCACGGACGGGGTGACGACCGACGGGCCGTCGCCGACCGGCTCACGGAAGTACATCAGGACGATGACGCGGACGTAGATGTAGACCGCCACCGCGCTGGTCAGCACCGCCGCGACCACCACCGGCCAGGCGCCCGCGGCCAGGGCCACCGAGAAGACCGCCCACTTGCCGATGAAGCCCGAGGTCAGCGGGATGCCCGCCATCGCCAGCAGGAAGAAGGCGAAGACGGCGGCGACGAACGGCGCCTCCTTGCCCAGGCCCGTCCACCGGCTCAGGTGGGTGGTCTCGCCACCGGAGTCGCGGACCAGGCTCACCACGGCGAAGGCGCCGAGCGTCATCAGCCCGTAGGTGGCGAGGTAGAAGAGGACGGCCTGCAGGGAGGTGATCTCGCCGGGCGAGAGGTCCGCGCCGGCCTGGAGGCCCAGCACGCCGGTCAGGATGAAACCGGTGTGGGCGACCGAGGAGTAGGCCAGGAGCCGCTTCACGTCGTTCTGCGTCAGCGCCAGCAGGGTGCCGACGACCATCGACAGGATCGCCACCACCCAGAGCATCGGGGCCCAGGACCAACGGTCCGCGCCCAGGCCCACGTAGAAGAGCCGCAGCAGCGCGCCGAAGGCGGCGACCTTCGTGGCGGCCGCCATGAACGCGGTCAGCGGGGTGGGTGCGCCCTGGTAGACGTCCGGCGTCCACGCCTGGAACGGCGCGGCACCGACCTTGAAGAGCAGCCCCACGGCGAGGAGTCCCACGCCGAGCAGCAGCATCGCCTGGTTGTCGGTCGACCCGGCGACGGCCTCGCTGATCGCCGCAAGCTCCATCGAGCCGGCGTACCCGTAGATCAGCGCCGCCCCGTAGAGGAAGAACGCCGAGGAGAAGGCGCCGAGGAGGAAGTACTTCAGGGCCGCCTCCTGGCTGAGCAGCCGGCGACGCCGCGCCAGGCCGCAGAGCAGGTAGAGGGGCAGCGAGAGGATCTCCAGGGCCACGAACATCGTCAGCAGGTCGTTGGCCGCCGGGAAGAGCAGCATGCCGGAGACCGCGAAGAGGAGCAGCGGGTAGATCTCGGTGTGCTCCAGGCCGCGGGTGGAGGCCTCGCGCTCACCCTGGGTGCCGGGCAGCGCCGCGGCCTGGCCGGCGAAGGCGGAGACGCCGCCGTCGAGCCGGCGCTCGGCGAAGAGCATCGTGCCCAGGATCGCCAGGACCAGGATGAGGCCCCAGAGGAAGAGCGTCGGCCCGTCGACGGCCACCGTTCCCATCGCGGCGATGAGACCGTAGGCCGCGCCGTCGCCGTGGGTGAACGCCTGGTCGCCGGAGTAGTCGAGGGCGATCAGGACCACGCAGGCCAGGGCGGCGACCAGCCCGACCAGGGTGAGGGCGGTCTGGGTGACGTAGCGGTAGGTCCGCGGCACGAACGCCTCCGCGACGACCCCGACGCAGGCCATGCCGAAGACGACCAGCAGGGGCGTCAGCTGGAGGTAGTCGAGGGACGGCTTGACGAACTCAGTCACTTGGTGGCTCCCACAGTGGGCGGGTCGTCGGTCACCCCGACGTGGGTCAGGGTGTCCTCGACGTTGGGGTTGATCACGTCGAGCAGCGGCATCGGCACGAATCCGAGGAGGACCAGCGCCAGCAGCAGCGGGGCGAGGGTGCCGACCTCACGGGTGTCGAGGTCGGTGACGCCGGTGTGCTCGGGACGGGTCGGGCCGGTCATGGTTCGCTGGTAGGTCCAGAGGATGTAGATCGCGGCCAGCACGATCGCCGTGACGGCCACCGCCCCGGCCCACCAGGCGTAGCCGAAGGCGGCGATGAGCACCATCATCTCCGAGACGAAGGGCGACAGGCCGGGCAGCCCGAGCGCGGCCAGGCCGGCGATCAGGAAGGCCCCCGCCATCACCGGCGCGACCTTCTCCAGGCCGCCCATCTGGCTGATCAGCGGCGTGCCGCTGCGGCGGATGACGAAGCCCGCCACCAGGAAGAGGGCGGCGGTGGCCAGGCCGTGGTTGACCATGTAGAGGATCGCACCCGCGACACCCTGGCTGGAGAGGACGAAGATGCCCAGCACGATCAGGCCGAAGTGCGAGAGCGAGGTCAGGCCGATCAGGCGCAGGAGGTCGTCCTGCCCGATCGCGACCAGGGCGCCGTAGACGATCGAGATCAGCGCCAGGACGACCACCACCGGCGTCGCCCACTGGGAGGCGTCCGGGAGCAGGCCCAGGCAGAACCGGAGCATCCCGAAGGTGCCGATCTTGTCGAGCACGCAGACCAGGAGCACCGAGGTGCCGGTGGTCGCCTTCTCGGTGGTGTCGGCCAGCCAGGTGTGCACCGGGAACATCGGCGCCTTGATCGCGAAGGCGATGAAGAAGCCGACGAAGAGCCAGCGCTGGGTGGTCTCGCTCATCTCCAGCGCGGCGAGGTCGCCGAGCAGGTAGGACGGCGTGCCGGCGTCGGCGGAGACGACGTAGAGCCCGATCACCGAGGCGAGCATCACCAGGCCGCCGGCCAGCTGGTAGATCAGGAACTTGGTGGCGGCCCGGCTGCGGCCGGCGCGGCCGAAGCCGGCGATCAGGAAGTACGCCGGGATCAGCGTCGCCTCGAAGACGACGTAGAAGAGGAAGACGTCCGTCGCGGTGAAGACCGCGAGCGACAGGCCCTCGAGCGCCAGCACCCAGGCGAAGAAGGCACGGGTGTTGCCCTCGTCGCTGTCACGCCAGGAGGCGAGCATCACCAGCGGCACCAGGACCACCGTGAGCAGCACCATCAGGAGCCCGAGGCCGTCTACGCCGAGCGCGTAGTGGGCGCCGAGGAGGCTGATCCACTCGTGCTCCTCGGTGAACTGGAAGCCACCGTCGAGGTCGAAGCCGGCTGCCACGACGACCGCGGGCACCAGGGTGGCCGCGGCGAAGCCGAGCCCGACCTGCTTGGCCAGCGGCTGGCCGGGCCTGCTGGGCAGGAAGGCCGTCACCAGCGCCCCGACGAGCGGGACGAGGATCAGGAGGGTCAACCAGGGAAGTTCGCTCATGCGAGGTTCACCGCCATCAGGGCCAGGACGACGAGCAGCACGCCGCCGACAACGGAAAGGGCGTAGGAGCGGACGAAGCCGTTCTGCAGGCGCCGGGCGACCCCGGAGAGCCCGCCGAGCGCGGCGGCGCCGCCCTCGACGACCCCGTCGACGCCGACCCGGTCGACGGTCGTCAGGCCGCGGGCCAGGCCCGCGCCCGGCCGCACCACCAGGACGTCGTTGATCTGGTCGCCGTAGAGGTCGGCGCGCGCGGCCCGGGTGGCCGGCGACACCTCCGACGGCGCGACCCGCGGGATCTCCTGCTTCCCCACCAGGAACCAGGCGGCGGCCACCCCGAGCGCCACCACCGCGACGATGATCAGGGTGATCACCAGGGCCGGCAGCGGGGGCTCGTGGTGCGCGGCCACGCCGGTGACCGGCGCGAGGAACTCCACGATCCAGTCGCCGAGCAGCAGCACGCCACCGAGGACCGAGAGCGCCGCCAGGACGATCAGCGGCACGGTCATCAACCGGGGCGACTCGTGCGGGTGCACGTCGGCCTCCCAGCGCTTCTCGCCGAAGAAGGTCATCAGCATCAGGCGGGTCATGTAGAAGCCGGTGATGCCGGCGCCGAGCAGGGCGCAGAGGCCGACGACCCAGTTCTCGGCGATCGCGGTCTCGATGATCTTGTCCTTGGACCAGAACCCGGAGAAGAGCGGGAAGCCGATGATCGCGAGGTAGCCCATCGCGAAGGTCAGGAAGGTGACCGGCATGTACTTGCGCAGGCCGCCGTAGTGGCGCATGTCGACGTCGTCGTTCATCCCGTGCATCACCGAGCCGGCCCCGAGGAACATGTTGGCCTTGAAGAACCCGTGGGTCAGCAGGTGGAAGATCGCGAACGCGTAGCCCGCGACGCCGAGCCCGGCGGCCAGCATCATGTAGCCGATCTGGCTCATCGTGGAGCCGGCCAGCGCCTTCTTGATGTCGTCCTTGGCGCAGCCGAGGACCGCACCCCACAGGATGGTGACGGTGGCGACGATGACGGTCACGGTCTGGGCGGCCGGCGCCAGCTCGAAGATGAAGTTGGAACGGACCACCAGGTAGACGCCGGCGGTGACCATGGTCGCGGCGTGGATCAGGGCCGAGACCGGGGTCGGGCCCTCCATGGCGTCGAGGAGCCAGGCCTGCAGCGGCACCTGCGCGGACTTGCCGCAGGCCCCGAGCAGCAGGAGCAGGCCGATCGCGTTGAGCGTGCCCTGGGTTGCCTCGGAGCTGGCGGCGCTGATCACCGAGAAGTCGGTGGAGCCGAAGGTGGCGAACATCAGCGCGATGGCGAGCGAGAGCCCGATGTCACCGACCCGGTTGATGACGAAGGCCTTCTTGGCCGCGGCGGCCGCGGAGGGCTTGTGCTGCCAGAAGCCGATCAGCAGGTAGGACGCCAGGCCGACGCCCTCCCAGCCGAGGAAGACACCGAGGAAGTTGGCGGACATGACCAGGACCAGCATCGCCGCGACGAAGAGGTTGAGGTAGCCGAAGAACCGGCGGCGCCGCGGGTCGTGCTCCATGTAGGCGATGGAGTAGACGTGGATCAGGGTGCCCACGCCGGTGATCAGCAGCAGGAAGAGCGCCGTCAGCGGGTCGTAGAGGAGGTCCATGCCGACCTTGAGGCCGCCGGACTCGAACCAGGTGTAGAGCTCCTGGCCGACCTGCCGGTCCGCCTCGTCGCGTCCCAGCAGGGCGACGAAGGAGAGCAGGCTCAGGACGAAGGACCCGGCCACGGTGGCGGTGCCGAGCCAGTGGCCCCAGCGGTCCATGGCGCCGCGCGCCAGGGCACCGCCGAGCAGCAGCACCACCGCGCCGGCCAGGGGCAGGGCGATGATCAGCCAGAGGAGGGAGAGCACACCGTCGGTGGCGCCGGGATCGACGACCGGGATGTGCGCGTCAGCAAGGGAGATTGACATGTCAGCGACCTCGTCAGTACTTCAGCAGGCTCGCGTCGTCGACCGAGGCCGAGCGACGAGTCCGGAAGATGGTCATGATGATGGCCAGCCCGACCACGACCTCGGCCGCGGCCACCACCATCACGAAGAAGGCGGCGATCTGGCCGTCGAGGTTGCCGTGCTGCTTGGCGAAGGTCACCAGTGCCAGGTTGCAGGCGTTGAGCATCAGCTCGACGCACATGAAGACCACCAGCGCGTTGCGCCGGGTCAGCACGCCCACCGCACCGATGGTGAAGATGATCGCCGAGAGGACGATGTAGGGGGTGAGGCTCATGCCCGGTCCTCCTCGGTGGCGGCGACGCCGGAGTCCTTGCCGCCGGTCTCGGGTGCGCTCTCGGGAACGCCGATCTGGCGGGCGATGGGGTCGATGTCGTCGGCCAGCGCCGGCGCCGAGCGGACCACGCCCCGGGCCTGCATGACCCGGGAGACCGAGATCTCCGAGATCGTCCCGTCGGGGAGCAGGGCGGGGGTGTCCACCGCGTTGTGGCGGGCGTAGACACCGGGGGCCGGCAGCGGGCCGGGGTGCTTGCCGGACTCGGCGTAGTCGCGCATCCGCTGCGCGGCCATGTCGGCCTGGCCCTGCTTGGGGGTCAGTCGCTCGCGGTGGGCGAGGACCATGGCGCCGAGCGCGGCGGTGATCAGCAGCGCGGCGATCGCCTCGAAGGCGAAGACGTAGCGGCTGAAGAGGAGCGCGGCGATCCCCTCGACGTTGCCGTCGGCGTTGGCCGCGCCCAGGCCGGTCGCGGCACCGAGCGAGATCTGGCCCACGGCCAGCACCATCACGGCACCCAGCACCAGGCCGATCAGCGTGGCCGCCACCCGCTGCCCGCGGATGGTCTCCACCACCGAGTCGCTGGCGTCGACCCCGACCAGCATCACGACGAAGAGGAAGAGCATCAGGATGGCGCCGGTGTAGACGATGATCTGCACGGCGAAGAGGAACGGGGCCTCGAGGACCAGGTAGAGCACCGAGAGGCTCATCATCACCACGGCCAGCAGCAGCGCCGCGTGGACGGCCTTGCGCACGAAGAGCACGCCCAGCGCGGCCAGCACCATCACGGGGGCGAGGATCCAGAAGGCGGTCACCGGTCGCCCTCCTTCTTCGCGAAGCTCCCCCGGTAGTAGTCGCCCTCGTCGTCGCCGAGGAGCATCGGGTGCGGCGGCTGCTCCATGCCGGGCAGCAGCGGGGCCAGCAGGTCGCTCTTCTCGTAGATCAGCGACTCGCGGGTGGAGTCGGCCAGCTCGTACTCGTTGGTCATGGTCAGCGCACGGGTCGGGCAGGCCTCGATGCAGAGCCCGCAGAGGATGCAGCGCAGGTAGTTGATCTGGTAGACGCGGCCGTAGCGCTCGCCCGGGCTGAACCGCTCGCCGCCCTCGGCGTCGGAGTTGGAGGCACCCTCGACGTAGATCGCGTCCGCCGGGCACGCCCAGGCGCACAGCTCGCAGCCGATGCACTTCTCCAGGCCGTCCGGCCAGCGGTTGAGCTGGTGCCGGCCGTGGAAGCGCGGCGCGGTCGGCTGCTTGTCGAACGGGTACTGCTCGGTGACCACCTTGCGGAACATCGTCCGGAAGGTGACGCCGAATCCCGCGACGGGGTCCCACAGCTGTTCCTTCAGGGTCTTCGACCCCGTCTCGGACTCTGCCCTCTCAGCACGGGGCTTCGGGGTGGTCATCAGCTCTCCTCACCAGCGTGGTCGGTCGTGCGGGTCGGGAAGGTCAGCGGGGCGGCCGCGCCCCGCACGGCACCACCCTCGGGCATCGGCGGGACCGGGAAGCCGCCCGCGAAGGCGTCCTGCTCGTCGGTCTCGTCGGCCGTCTCGTCGCCGCCGCCACCGGGGATCAGCAGCGCGCCGGCGAGCAGCACCACCGCGACGGCGAAGCCGATGAGCAGGTAGTTGCGGTCGATCCCGTCGGGCCCGGCGGCCAGCCGGATGGCGGCGACCGCCATGATCCAGGCCAGGGAGATCGGGATGAGCACCTTCCACCCGAACGCCATGAACTGGTCGTAGCGCAGCCGGGGCAGGGAGCCGCGGAGCCAGATGAACATGAAGATGAAGATGAACATCTTGCCGAAGAACCAGAGCACCGGCCAGTAGCCCTCGTTGGCGCCGTCCCACATGGAGAACGGGAACGGTGCGCGCCAGCCGCCCAGGAAGAGCGTGGTCGCGATCGCCGAGACGGTCGCCATGTTGATGTACTCGGCCAGGAAGAACATGGCGAACTTCATCGCCGAGTACTCGGTGTGGAAGCCGCCCACCAGCTCGCCCTCGGCCTCGGGGAGGTCGAAGGGGGCGCGGTTGGTCTCGCCGACCATCGCGATCACGTAGACCACGAACGAGGGCAGCAGGATCAGCCCGAACCACCCGGGGACCGGGATCTCGGCCCCGAAGAGCTCCACGTGGCCACCGGCCTGGGCGGCCACGATCTCCGAGGTGGACATCGAGCCGGCGTAGATGAAGACGGCGACCAGGGCCAGGCCCATGGCGATCTCGTAGGAGATCATCTGCGCGCTCGAGCGCAGGCCACCCAGCAGCGAGTACGTCGACCCCGAGGACCAGCCGGCCAGCACGATCCCGTAGATGCCGATCGAGGCGATGCCGAGCAGGAAGAGGACGGCGACCGGCATGTCGGTCAGCTGCAGCGGGGTGGTGATGTCGCTGAACGGGACCTTCACCTCCGGCCCGAAGGGGATCACCGACCAGGTCACGAAGGCCGGGATCACCGCGATGAAGGGCGCGGCGAAGTAGACGACCTTGTCGGCCGCCTTGGGGAAGATGTCTTCCTTGAACATCAGCTTGGTGCCGTCGGCCAGCGACTGCAGCAGGCCGAAGGGGCCGTTGACGTTGGGGCCGATCCGGTGCTGCATCCGACCGACGACGCGGCGCTCGAACCAGATGTTGAAGAGGGTCAGCAGCACCAGGACCAGGAAGATCAGCACGGCCTTGACCAGCACCAGCCACCAGGGGTCCTGGCCGAAGGCGTCGAGGCCGCCACCGCCGCCGCTCTCCGCGGAGGCGTCGGCCAGCATGTGCAGCGCACTCAGGTGGGCACTCATTCGGCTGCTCCCTTCACGGTGACCTGGCTCCCGGGCGAGGCGACGTCCGCCAGCACCCCGCGCCCGCACGAGCGCGCGGGCAGCCAGACGACGCCCTCGGGCAGGTCGGCCACCTCGACGGGCATCGTCACGCTGCCCCGGTCACCGGAGACCTGCACCCGGGGGGTGCCGGCCTCGATCATCCCGAAGATCCGGTCGTGGTCGGTGGCCGAGAGGCGCGCCACGGCGCGGCGCCCGGAGGCACGGTAGTGCACCTCGCCGTCCTGCATGGAGCCCAGGTCGACCAGCTGCTTCCAGCTGGCCAGCACCATGGTGCCGGCCTTCTGGCGCGACTGCTTGGGCGCCTTGCCCGCCTCGAGCACGGGGCGCTCCCCGTCCCAGGGGCCGAGGGCGGCCATCTCCTGGCGCACCTCGTCCACCGTGCGGAAGCCGAGCGGCGCACCGAGCTCCTCGGCGATGCCGGCCAGCACCCGCAGGTCGGGCAGCGAGCCGGGGTTGGTGAAGACCGCGTCGAAGGAGCGGGTCCGGCCGTCCCAGGTCACGAAGGTGCCCGCCTTGTCGGTGACCGGGGCCACCGGGAAGACGACGTCGGCGTGCCGGCTCACGTCGGTGGCCCGCAGCTCGAGCTGCACCACGAAGCGGGCCTGCGCCAGCGCCTGGCGGAAGGCGGCCGGGTCGGAGGTGTCGTCGGGGTCCACGCCGCCGACGACCAGGCCGCCGACCGCGCCGGAGAGGAGCCCGGCGACGATGGCGTCGCCGTCGCGCCCGGCCTGCGCCGGGAGGGACTCCACGCCCCAGGCGGTGGCGACGTCGATCCGGGCGCCCGCGTCGCTCACCGGGCGGCCGCCCGGCAGCAGGGTCGGCAGGCAGCCGGCCTCGACCGCGCCACGGTCACCGGCACGGCGCGGGACCCAGGCGAGCCGGGCACCGGTGGTCCGCGCCAGCTCGACCGCCGCGGTCAGGGCGCCGTGGGTGGCGGCGAGCCGCTCCCCCACCAGGATGAGACCGCCGCCGTCGAGGGCGACCTCGCCGTCGGAGGCCAGGTCGCGCAGCGCCTCGGCCTCGGCCCCCGGCGCGGTGCGCACCAGGCGCCCGTCCAGCTTGGCCAGCCCGCGCGAGGTGTAGGGCGCGATCGAGACGACCCGGGTCCCGTGCCGCTTGACCGCCTTGCGGAGCCTCAGGAAGAGCGTGCCGGCCTCGTCCTCGGGCTCGAGGCCGGCGAGCACGACGACGGAGGCGCGCTCGAGGTCGGCGTAGGTCACTCCCCCGGCCTCGTGGCTGGTGAGCACCACCTGGGAGGCCAGGAAGGAGGCCTCCTCGGCACTGTGCGGGCGGGCGCGGAAGTCGATGTCGTGGGTGCCGAGCGCGACCCGGGCGAACTTCGCGTAGGCGTAGGCGTCCTCGGCGGTGACGCGGCCGCCGGTCAGCACGGCGGAGCCGCCGGCCGCGGCCAGTCCGCGCGCCGCGACCGCGAAGGCCTCGGGCCACGAGGCGGGACGCAGCTCGCCCGTGCCGCCGTCCTCGACCCGGTCACGCACCTGCGGGTAGGTCAGCCGGTCGTCCTGGCGGGCGTAGTGGAACGCGAAGCGGTCCTTGTCGGTGATCCACTCCTCGTTGACCTCCGGGTCGTTGCCGGCCAGGCGACGCATCACCTTGCCGCGCCGGTGGTCGATCCGGATGGCCGCGCCGCAGGCGTCGTGCTCGGCCACGCCCGGGGCGGAGACGAGGTCGAAGGGGCGGGAGCGGAACCGGTAGTCGGCGCTGGTCAGCGCGCCCACCGGGCAGATCTGCACGGTGTTGCCGGAGAAGTAGCTCTCGAAGGGCTCCCGCTCGTAGATGCCCACCTGCTGGAGGGCGCCACGCTCGATGAGCGCAATGAACGGGTCGCCGGCGATCTCCTGGGAGAAGCGGGTGCACCGGGCGCAGAGGATGCAGCGCTCACGGTCGAGCAGCACCTGGGCGGAGATGTTGATCGGCTTGGGGAAGGTCCGCTTGATGCCGCCCTGGGCGGAGAAGCGGGACTCGCCGCGACCGTTGGACATCGCCTGGTTCTGCAGGGGGCACTCGCCGCCCTTGTCGCAGACGGGGCAGTCGAGGGGGTGGTTGATGAGCAGCTGCTCCATCACTCCCTGCTGGGCCTTGTCGATGTCGGGCGAGGTCAGCTGGGTGCGCACCTCCATCCCCTCGGCGACGGGGAGGGTGCAGGAGGCCTGCGGCTTCATCCGGCCGGGAGGGCCCTGCATCTGACGCATCGAGCCGTCGGGTCCGGGCATGGCGACCTCGACCAGGCACTGGCGGCAGGCGCCGGCCGGGGCGAGGAGCGGGTGGTCGCAGAACCTGGGGATCTGGACGCCGATCTGCTCCGCGGCGCGGATCACCAGGGTGCCGGGCGGGACGCTGACGGCGACGCCGTCGATGGTGAGGTTGACCAGCTCGGTGGAGACCTGGGTCATGCGTGCGCTCCTGCGGGTGCGAAGAGGGTGGAGGCAGCGGGGTCGAACGGGCATCCACCGTGGGTGAGGTGGGCGACGTACTCGTCCCGGAAGTACTGGATCGAGGACTGGACCGGGCTGACGGCGCCGTCGGCCAGCGCGCAGAACGAGCGGCCGAGGATGTTGTCGCACTGGTCGAGCAGCTGGTCGAGGTCGGCCTCGGTGCCCTGGCCCTTCTCGAGCCGGGCCAGGACCTGCACCAGCCACCAGGTGCCCTCGCGGCACGGCGTGCACTTGCCGCAGGACTCGTGCTTGTAGAACTCCAGCCACCGCAGCGTGGCGCGGACCACGCAGACGGTCTCGTCGAAGACCTGGAGGGCACGGGTGCCGAGCATCGAGCCGGCGCTGCCCACGCCCTCGAAGTCCAGCGGGACGTCGAGGTGCTCGTCGGTCAGCAGCGGCGTGGAGGAGCCGCCCGGGGTCCAGAACTTGAGTGCGTTGCCGTGGCGCATGCCCCCGGCCATCTCGATGAGCCGGCGCAGCGTGATGCCCAGCGGAGCCTCGTACTGGCCGGGGCGGGCCACGTGGCCCGACAGGCTGAAGATGCCGAAGCCCTTGGAGCGCTCGGTGCCCATCGAGGAGAACCACTCCGGGCCGTTGGCCACGATGCTGGGCACCGAGGCGATCGACTCGACGTTGTTGATCACCGTGGGGCTGGCGTAGAGCCCGGCCACCGCGGGGAACGGGGGCCGCAGCCGGGGCTGGCCCCGGCGACCCTCCAGCGAGTCCAGGAGGGCGGTCTCCTCGCCGCAGATGTAGGCGCCCGCGCCGGCGTGCACCACCAGGTCGAGGTCGTAGCCGGAGCCCTGGATGTCCTTGCCCAGGTGGCCGGCGAGGTAGGCCTCCTGCACGGCCCGCTGGAGCCGCCGGATCACGTGGAGCACCTCGCCGCGCACGTAGATGAACGCGTGGTTGGCGCGGATCGCGTAGGCGCTGATGATCACGCCCTCGATCAGCGTGTGCGGGCTGGCCATCATCAGCGGGATGTCCTTGCAGGTGCCCGGCTCGGACTCGTCGGCGTTGACCACGAGGTACTTGGGCTTCGGGTTGTCCTGCGGGATGAAGCCCCACTTCATCCCGGTGGGGAAGCCCGCGCCGCCGCGGCCGCGGAGCCCGGAGTCCTTGACCACGCCGATGATCTCGTCGGGGGCCATGGCCAGCGCCTTGGAGAGCGCGCCGTAGCCGCCCTGGCCCTCGTACGCCTCCAGGGTCCAGGACCGCTCGTCGCCCCAGTTGGCGGTCAGGACCGGGGTCAGGGTGTCGATGGGGTCGCTCACTTCTCGTCCGCCTTCACTTCGGGAGCGGTCCAGCCGTTCTCCCGGGCGAGCTCGCGGCCCACCAGGGAGGCCGGCCCGGCCGACGGGCCCTCGTCCGCGAGACCGTCGTTGAACCCGGCGAGGACCCGCTCGGCCTCGCGCCAGGTGCAGATCCTCGGGCCCCGGGTGGAGTGCACCTCACGGCCGGCGCGCAGGTCGTCGACCAGCTCGACGGCCGACTCGGGGGTCTGGTTGTCCATGAACTCCCAGTTGACCGTCATCACCGGGGCGAAGTCGCACGCGGCGTTGCACTCGATGTGCTCCAGCGAGACCGTGGCGGTGTCGCCGTCGCGCCGCGCGGCGGTCTCGTCGTTGCCGACGTCGAGGTGGTCCTTGAGCCGCTCGAGGATCTGGTCGCCGCCCATCACCGCGCAGAGCGTGTTGGTGCAGACCCCGACGTGGTAGTCGCCGACCGGCCGACGCTTGTACATCGTGTAGAAGGTGGCCACCCCGCTGACCTCCGCGGCGGTGATGCCGAGCACCTCGGCGCACGCCTCGATGCCCTCGGGGGTGATCCTCCCCTGGGCCGACTGGACCAGGTGGAGCATCGGGAGCAGGCCCGAGCGGGGCTGCGGGTAGCGGGCCGCGATCTCGCGCAGCTCGGCGGTCGTCCTCGGGTCGATCGGCTCCGTCATCGGTCCACTCCTCCCATCACGGGGTCGATCGAGGCGATCGCCACGATCACGTCCGAGACCATGCCGCCCTCGGACATCACGCTGGTGCCTTGCAGGTTGACGAACGACGGGTCGCGGAAGTGCGCCCGGAAGGGCCGGGTGCCGCCGTCGGAGACCACGTGGGCCCCGAGCTCGCCGCGGGGGCTCTCCACCGGCACGTAGGCCTGGCCCGGCGGGACCCGGAAGCCCTCGGTGACCAGCTTGAAGTGGTGGATGAGGGCCTCCATCGACTCGCCCATGATGTGCCGGATGTGGTCGAGGCTGTTGCCCATGCCGTCGCTGCCGATCGCCAGCTGGCTCGGCCAGGCGATCTTGCGGTCGCCCACCATCACCGGGGCGCCGTCGAGCTTGGCCAGCCGGTCGGCGCACTGCTCCACGATCCGCAGGGACTCCCACATCTCGTTGAGCCGCACCCGGAACCGGCCGTAGGAGTCCTGGGTGTCCCAGGTCTGGACGTCGAAGTCGTAGTCCTCGTAGCCGGAGTAGGGCTGGGTCTTGCGCAGGTCCCAGGCGTAGCCGGTGGCGCGCAGCGGCGGTCCGGTGATGCCGAGCGCCAGGCAGCCGGCGAGGTCGAGCTCGCCCACGCCCTCCAGCCGCCCCCGGAAGATGGGGTTGGCGTTGCAGAAGGCGGCGTACTCGGGGAGGCGCTTCTTCATCAGGGCGATGAAGGCGCGGATGTCGTCGAGCGCTCCGGCGGGGAGGTCCTGCGCGACACCGCCGGGCCGGATGAACGCGTGGTTCATCCGAAGACCGGTGATCGTCTCGAAGAGGTCGAGCACGAGCTCGCGCTCGCGGAAACCGATGGTCATCACCGTCAGCGCGCCGATCTCCATGCCGCCGGTGGCGACCGCGACCAGGTGCGAGGAGATGCGGTTGAGCTCCATGAGCAGGACCCGCATGACCTGGGCCTTCTCGGGGATCTGGTCCTCGATGTCGAGCAGCCGCTCGACCCCGAAGCAGTAGGTCGCCTCGTTGTAGAACGGGGAGAGGTAGTCCATCCGGGTGCAGAACGTGACGCCCTGGACCCAGGAGCGGTACTCCATGTTCTTCTCGATGCCGGTGTGCAGGTAGCCGACGCCGCAGCGGGCCTCGGTCACCGTCTCGCCCTCGAGCTCGAGGATCAGCCGGAGCACGCCGTGGGTCGACGGGTGCTGCGGGCCCATGTTGACGACGATCCGCTCCTCGACACCCTCGCCGAGGCCCTCCGAGATCGTGTCCCAGTCCTGGCCGGTGACGGTGAAGACGCGCCCCTGGCTGGTCTCCGAGCCCTGGGCATACATGTCCTGGGCGGAGAGGTCGTTGTGGTCTGTGGTTGCCATCAGTTGTAGGACCTCCGCTGGTCCGGCGGCGGGACGGACCCACCCTTGTATTCCACCGGGATGCCCCCCAGGGGGTAGTCCTTGCGCTGGGGGTGGCCCGGCCAGTCGTCGGGCATGAGGATGCGGGTCAGCGCGGGGTGGCCGTCGAAGACGATCCCGAACATGTCCCAGGTCTCGCGCTCCTGCCAGTCGGCGGTCGGGTAGATCCCGACGACCGAGGGCAGGTGCGGGTCGGCGTCGGGCACCGAGACCTCCAGCCGCACGCGGCGGTTGTGGGTCATCGAGAGCAGGTGGTAGACGACGTGCAGCTCGCGGCCGGCGTCCTCGGGGTAGTGCACCCCGGAGACCGAGGAGAGGAGCTCGAAGCGCAGGCGCTCGTCGTCGCGGAGGAGCTGGGCCACGGTGGGCAGGTCCTCGCGGCGGACGTGGAAGGTGATCTCGCCGCGGTGGACGACCACCCGCTCGGTCGCGTGCTCGAGGCCACCGTCGGCCAGCCGCTGGGCCAGCACGTCGGCCACCTCGTCGAACCAGCCGCCGAAGGGGCGCTGGGTGGCGCCGGGGAAGACGGTGGGGGCGACCAGGCCGCCGAAGCCGCTGGTGTCACCGGTGCCGGCGGTCCCGAACATGCCGTGGCGCACGCCGACCGCACGCTCCTCCGTCGCGCCGGGGGGCAGCAGGTCGCCGCCCTCGCCGGAGGCGCGGACCTCGTCCTCGCGGGCGCGGGTCTCCGGGGTGTCCCGGGTGACCTGCACGTTCTCCGCGGAGCCGAACTCCTTCTTCTTGTCGTCGCTCATCGCAGCAGCCCCCGCATCTGGGAGGTCGGCAGGGCACGCAGGGCGGCGTTCTCCCGCTCCTCGATCTCGGCGAGGCGGTGGGCACCCATCTTGGTGTGCTGCACCTGGTCCTGGAGCTTGAGGATCGCGTCGATCAGCATCTCCGGACGCGGCGGGCAGCCGGGCAGGTACATGTCGACCGGCACCACGTGGTCGACGCCCTGGACGATCGCGTAGTTGTTGAACATGCCGCCGGAGCTCGCGCAGACGCCCATCGCCAGGACCCACTTGGGCTCGGGCATCTGGTCGTAGATCTGCCGCAGCACCGGCGCCATCTTCTGGCTCACCCGGCCGGCGACGATCATCAGGTCGGCCTGGCGCGGGCTGGCCCGGAAGACCTCCATGCCGAACCGGCCCAGGTCGTACTTGGGTCCGCCGCTGGTCATCATCTCGATGGCGCAGCAGGCCAGGCCGAAGGTGGCCGGCCAGAACGACGACTTGCGCATCCACCCGGCCAGTCCCTCGACCGTGGTGAGCATGACCCCGCTCGGGAGCTTGTCCTCGATACTCATGTCAGTTGGTCCTCAGTCCCAGTCCAGTCCGCCGCGACGCCACTCGTAGGCGTAGACGATGGTCACGTTGAGCAGGAAGAGCGCGACGGCCGCCAGGCCGAACCAGCTCAGCTGGTCGAAGTAGACCGCCCACGGCACGAGGAACATGATCTCGACGTCGAAGACGATGAAGGTCATCGCGATCGTGTAGTACTTCACCGGGAAGCGGCCCCCGCCCACCGGCTGGGGCGTCGGCTCGATGCCGCACTCGTAGGAGTCGACCTTGACCCGGTTGTAGCGCTTGGGCCCGAGGACCGAGCTCAACCCGATCGACAGGACGGCGAACCCGGCCGCGATCGCGGCCAGGAACAGAACTGGCGTGTAGAGCTCCATTACCCCTGCGCACTCCTTCTCTTGGCACGACCACATGAGGAGACCCGAGTCACAGTCGTGCGATTGTGAAAGGCTTCACGAATGGCCGCGGCAGCCAGTCTAGGTGTCTGTGCGGCGCACGTCACGCCGGGGGTGCCGCCCGGCGATCCCACCACTGACCAGGGGATTTTCCACCTGTCGGCCTTGCGTAATTGCCCGGCCGTACGGCGCTCCTCAGGCGGTGGCGCGGTGCAGCGCCACGATGCCGCCGCTGAGGTTGCGCCACTCGGCGCCCTGCCAGTCGGCCCGGCCGACCAGCTCGGCGAGGCCCGCCTGGTCGGGCCAGGCCCGGATCGACTCGGCGAGGTAGACGTAGGCGTCCGGGCTGGAGGAGACGGCCCGCGAGATCGCCGGCAGCGCCTTCATCAGGTACTCCAGGTAGACCGTGCGCAGCGGCGCCCAGGTCGGGTGGCTGAACTCGCAGACCACCAGGCGTCCGCCCGGCCGGGTGACCCGCCGCAGCTCGCGCAGGCCGGCCAGCGGGTCCACGATGTTGCGCAGGCCGAAGGAGATCGTCACGGCGTCGAAGGAGGCGTCCGCGAAGGGGAGCCTGGTGCCGTCCCCGGCGGTGAAGGGCAGGTGGGGCCTGGCCCGCTTCCCGACCCGGAGCATGCCGAGGGAGAAGTCGCAGGGCACCACGGTGGCCCCGGCCTCCGCGAACGGCACGCTCGAGGTGCCGGTGCCGGCCGCCAGGTCCAGGACCCGCTCGCCGGGCTGCGGCGCGACCGCGGCGAGGACCTCGCGGCGCCACCGCCGGTCCTGGCCGAGGGAGAGGACGTCGTTGGTCACGTCGTAGCGACGCGCGACGGCGTCGAACATCCGCTGGACGTCCAAGGGCTGCTTGTCGAGTTCTGCACGGGCCACGGGTGGAGCCTACGCAGCCGGGACCACCCTGGTCCCCGGGGGCCGCCACCCGGCCCGGCGGTAGTCTCTCGGGGTGAACAACCGCGCGGCCCCCCCTGCGTCAGGTCCTGCCACCGGTGGCCCACTGGTCGTGCGGACCGTCGCGCTCGACCCCTCCGAGGTGGACGACCTGCTGGCCGTGCTCCCCGACGACGAGCCCGTCACCTGGCTCCGCAAGGGCGAGGGCCTCGTCGGCTGGGGCGTCGCGGCCCGGATCCGCACCAGCGGGGCCACCCGCTTCCGCGACGCCGACAAGTGGTGGGCCGAGCTGGTCGCCCGCGCGCAGGTCGACGACGCCGTGCAGGAGCCGGGCACCGGCCTGGTCTCCTTCGGCTCGTTCGCCTTCGCCGACGAGCCCGGCGACTCCGTGCTCGTGGTGCCGTCGGTGATCGTCGGGCGGCGCGGCGCCACCACCTGGTGCACCACCGTCTCGGCCGGCGCCGCCGAGGTCCCCCGCCTCGCCGGCGGCACGGCGCAGCCGCCGCGGGCCCCCGGCACGGTGCAGTTCGCCGACGGCGCGCTCAACGGCGACCAGTGGATGTCGGTGGTCGCCGACGCGGTGGCCCGGATCCAGCGCGGCGACCTGGAGAAGGTGGTGCTGGCGCGCGACCTGCTCGCGACCGCCGACGAGCCGGTCGACGTCCGCTGGCCGCTGAGCCGCCTCGCGGAGCAGTACCCGATGTGCTGGACCTTCCACGTCGACGGGTTCTTCGGCGCCACCCCCGAGATGCTGCTGCGCCGCGAGCGCGGCCTGGTCACCTCCCGGGTGCTGGCCGGCACCATCCGCCGCACCGGCGACGACGACCGCGACCTGGCCCTGGCCGCCACCCTGGCGCGCAGCTCCAAGGACCTGGAGGAGCACGAGTACGCCGTCCGCTCGGTCGCCGACGCACTCGAGCCGCACTGCTCCTCGATGAACGTGCCCGAGGCGCCCTTCGTGCTGCACCTGCCCAACGTGATGCACCTGGCCAGCGACGTGAACGGGGTGGTCCACGACGCCGCCACCGTCTCCTCGCTCCAGCTCGCCGAGTCGCTGCACCCCTCGGCGGCCGTCGGGGGGACGCCGACCCCGGTGGCCACCGCGCTGATCACCGAGATCGAGGGGATGGACCGGGGCAGGTACGCCGGCCCGGTAGGCTGGATGGACGCCTCCGGCGACGGGGAGTGGGGCATCGCGCTGCGCTCGGCCGGCCTGGAGGGGAACGTCGTCCGGCTCTTCGCCGGCTGCGGCATCGTGGCCGACTCCGACCCCGAGGCGGAGCTCGCCGAGGCCCAGGCCAAGTTCGTCCCGGTCCGCGACTCGCTGGGCTGACGGCTCGCTGACCGCCCGGCCGACCGCTCAGAGGTCGAGGTCCTCCCCGGCGGCCAGCCGTGTCCAGCCCAGGCCGCGGGGTCCGTTGAGCCGCTCCATGTGGCCGTCGACGATGCCGAGCCCGGTCTCGGAGTAGATCGCGTCGTGGATCGCCAGGTTGCGGGGCGCCCCGACCGCGCGCACGAAGTCGATCGCCTCCCCCACCTTGAGCCACGGCGCGCTCGCCGGGGCCAGGAGCACGTCGACCCGCTCGCCGGGCGGGGTGAGCGCGTCGCCGGGGTGGTAGACCCGGGTGCCGTCGAGGTCGAGCAGGAAGCCGGAGTTGTCCACGAGCGGCAGGTCGGCGTGGATCAGGGCGTGCCTCTCCCCCACCACCCGGACCGGGACCCCCAGGTCCAGCAGGTCGCCCGGGGCGACCACCCGGAGCCGGTCGACGAGGTCGGGCGCCTCCTCCCGGATCCGCGCGGCGACCGCCTCGATCGTGACCACCTCGGCCGCACAGGCGCGCAGGTGGGCGGGGTGGAGGTGGTCGGGATGCTCGTGGGTCACCAGCACCACGTCGGCGCCGGCGACCGCGTCCGCCTCCGTGAAGAGACCCGGGTCGAGCACCAGGGTGGTGGAGCGGTGCTCCACCCGGACACAGGCATGGCCGTACTTCGTGATCCGCACGCTGCCCAGCCTAGGAAGAGTCCCCCGGCGACGCCAGCGCGGCGAGAAGACCAGAAATGTGAGTCCCACCCGTTACCGTGAGCGCGTCGTCGCCGTAGGGGGGCGGCACTCGACCACACTCCATCGCCCGAACAGGATCTCCATGTCTGGACGTCGTCTCATCGCCGCTGGCGCCGCAGCCCTGCTGCTGCCCGCCGCGGCTCTCGTCTCCACCCAGGCGAGCGCGGCTGACAAGCCCGCCGCCACCGACCTCAGCAGCACCGCCACCGCCGACCTGCTGGCGCGCAAGAAGCAGCGCAAGGCCAAGGTCAGCATCAACGTGCTGCCGCAGATCGCGCAGTACGGCAAGCGCCCCTCCAGCCCCGACTCGGCCAAGGCCGTCGTCGAGGTCAGCGCCAAGCCCGGCAAGGCCGCCCGCAACAAGAAGGTCGTCCTCCAGGTCAAGAGCGGCTCGTCCTGGAAGAAGGCCGGCAAGGGCAAGACCGACAAGCGCGGCAAGACCCAGATCCTCGCGGCCGCGAGCCGCGGCGGCCAGCCGCTCGAGTACCGCGTCAAGCTGGGCAACGCGACCTCCCCGTCGGCCAGCACCGCGGCCTGGCTCAACCCCAACTTCACCGACGGCTTCGACGGCAGCACGCTCGACGCGGCCTGGACCCACCGGATCCCCGACTACAACCCCGAGGGCAACCGCAACTGCTCGCGCGGCGGCCCCGAGGCCGTGAGCGTGGGCAAGGGCACCGTCCGGCTCAGCGTGATCAAGGACCCGGCGCGCAGCGACAAGTGCGTGGCCAAGCGCGGCGGCAAGGTCGTCGGCAAGTTCGCCTACCGGCTCAACGGCCACATCTCCACCGAGAACAGCTACAGCTTCAAGTACGGCATCGCGGCCGCGCGGATGAAGTTCCCCAAGGCCCGGGGCCAGCACAGCTCGTTCTGGATGCAGCCCGCCCAGCACGTGGTCGGCTCCACCGACCCGAAGCTCTCGGGTGCCGAGATCGACGTCATCGAGCACTTCGGCAAGGGCTCCGGCCCGAAGGACTCGATGGGGCTGACGAGCTTCACCTACCACTGGGCCAAGGGTGGCCAGCGGGTGAAGACCGGCAACTGGCTCAAGAACGTCAAGCAGTACACCGCGAAGAAGAACGACGACTGGTTCAAGGCGTACCACGTCTTCTCCGTCGAGTGGACCCCGACGCAGTACATCTTCCGGATCGACGGCCAGGAGACCTGGCGGAGCAACCGCGGCGTCTCGGGTCAGCCGCAGTACCCGATCCTGTCGCTGCTGAGCTCCGACTACGAGCTCAACCAGCTGGGCAACGAGAAGAAGCTCCCCCAGCACCTGAACGTCGACTGGATCCGGATCTGGGAGACGAACTGACCCAGGTCAGACCCAGGTCAGACCAGCAGCATCCGGCGCGCCGCATCCCCTCGGGGGTGCGGCGCGTCGGCCGTTCAGCGGGGCCGGAGCGTGCGGATCGAGGCGTCGAGGGCCCGGCGGTTGTCCCGGCGCACCCGCGCCTCGACCACCTCGATGCCCCCGGCGGGCTGAGCCAGCGCGTGCTCCAGCTCCGCGCGCGACTCCACCCGCCAGTGCGGCGTCCGGGTGGCGGCGCACCAGGCCGCCAGGTCGACCCCGTGCGGGGTGCCGAAGAGCTGCTCGAAGCGGTCGGCGTAGCCCTCGGCGCCCTGCTCCAGCATGCTGAAGATCGACCCGCCGTCGTCGTTGACCACGACCAGGGTGAGGTCCGGGCGCTCCTCGCGCGGGCCCAGCATCAGGCCGCCGGCGTCGTGGAGGAACGTGACGTCGCCCAGGAGCGCCAGGTTGCGGGAGGCCGGCCCCCGCACCAGGGCGGCGCCGATCGCGCTGCTCACCACACCGTCGATGCCCGCCAGGCCGCGGTTGGCCAGCACCTTGCGCCGGGCCCCGACCTGCCACCGCGGGATCATCAGGTCGAGGTCGCGGATCGGGCTCGACGCGCCCACCCAGAGCAGGCCGCCCGGGGGCAGCGCCCGGGCCACCGACCCGGCCACCTCGTACGGCGTCAGCTCGGCCTCCGCGGCCAGCAGGCTGTCGAGCTGGGCCGAGACCGAGTCGTCGGCCTCCCGCCAGCGGCGCAGCCAGCCGGCGTGCGCCTCGTCGGGGGCCGCCACCCGCAGCGCGGGCGCCGCCCGGTCGACCCGGAAGGGCCGGCGCTGCCAGAGGCCCTCGGGATCGACGTCCCAGATCTCGACGTCGTCGCGGGCGAGCAGCCGGGTCACCGGACGCGAGAGGGTGGGGTGCCCGTGGACCACCACCCGCTCGATCTCGGCCCCGAGCCCGGTGTCGAGGAGCAGGCGGTAGCCCCGGAGCGCGTGGGTGCCGGTGCGCGAGCCCGAGCTCGGCTCGGCCAGCAGCGGCCAGCCACCCCGCTCCGCGAGCAGGCGGGCCGGCGGCCCCGCGTCGTCCCCGGCCACCACCACGGTGCGGGGGCCGAGCGGGATCTCCACCGCCCGGTCCTGGTACTCACGCCAGCGGTGCTCGGCCACGGGCTGCCTCTCCACCGGCCCGGGGCTCCACCGGTCGGCGGGCAGCAGCGGCTCGTCGAGCTGCACGTTGAGGTGGACCGGTCCCGGTCGCGCGTCGGCCAGCAGGTCGCGGACCCGGCGCCCGTCGCGGTCCCCGCGGTCCAGGTCGAGGACCCGGGCGCCGGTGAGCAGGCCCGGCTGGTCGGTGGTCTGGTTGGCGCTGGTGCCGCGGAGCCGCTCCGGCCGGTCCGCGGTGACCGCGACCAGCCTGACGCCGCTGTGCCGAGCCTCCAGCACGGCCGGCTGGAGGTTGGCCACCGCCGTTCCCGAGGTGCACACCACCACCACCGGACGACCCGACGAGCGGGCCATGCCCAGGGCCGTGAACCCGGCGCTGCGCTCGTCGATCCGCGTGTGCAGGCGCAGCAGGCCGGCCGTGGCCGCGTCGTGCAGGGCGAAGGCCAGGGGGGCGTTGCGGCTCCCCGGGGAGAGGACGGCCTCGACGGCACCGGCCTCCGTCAGGGCGCCCACCACGGCACGGGCCAGCAGGGTCGAGTCGTTCACCTGGTCGGCTGCCTCAGTCACGACGCACCATCCTCGCCCCTGGACCTCTCGAGCCCGCGCACCGCCTCGAGCCGCGCCGTCCAGTGCGCCACCCGGTCAGGCCCCGGGGCCAGCCGCGCCAGCGCGTCGCGGTCCACCGCGACCGACCGCACCGGGAGCATCCCGGCCACCGGCAGCAGCCGGTCGGCGACCACGTCGTCGCGGAGCAGCTGGACCGTGGCCAGGCCGCAGGCGTGGTCGAGCCTGGGCAGGGCGGCGGCCAGGGCCACGCCGGCCGCGATCCCCACGCTGCTCTCCAGCGCCGAGGAGACCACCACGGGGAGCCCGATCTCGTCGGCGATCCGCAGGCAGGCCCGCACCCCGCCCAGCGGCTGCACCTTGAGCACCGCGATGTCGGCGGCCTCCAGGTCCCTGACCCGGTAGGGGTCCTCGGCCCGGCGGATCGACTCGTCGGCCGCGATCGGCACCTGGACCCGGCGGCGCACCGCGGCGAGCTCCTCCACCTCGGCGCACGGCTGCTCGACGTACTCCAGCCCGCCCGCGGCCCGGTCCAGCACCGGGATCCGAGCCACTGCCTCCCCCACGCTCCACAGGCCGTTGACGTCGATCCGGACCCGTCCCCCCGGCCCCAGGGCGTCCCGGACGGCCTCGACCCGGGCCTGGTCGTCGGCCAGCGACTGCCCGGGCTCGGCGACCTTGACCTTGGCGGTGGTGCACCCGCCGGCCAGGACGATCTCGTGGGCCCGCTCCGGACCGACCGCCGGCACCGTCACGTTGACCGGCACCCGGTCGCGCACCGGGGCCGGCCAGTCGCCGGCGGCGGCCTCCCGGGCGCAGCGCAGCCACGGCTCCGCGACGGCGGGCGGGTACTCCAGGAAGGGGCTCCACTCCCCCCAGCCGTGCTCCCCCTCCAGCAGGGCGCCCTCACGGACGGTGATCCCGCGGAACCTGGTCCGCATCTCGAGGGCGAAGACGTGGAGCCTCACCGATCCTCCTCCCCGGCCTCGGCGGCCAGCGCGACGAGCCGCCGCCGGTCGATCTTCCCGTTCTCCAGCAGCGGCCACCGGGTCACCAGCGCGAGCTGCCGGGGCGCCCAGGACCGGGGGTGCGGACCGCTGACCCAGTCGCGCAGCTCCGCCAGCGCGGGCGGCGCCTCCCGGGGCAGCACGCAGGCGACCACCCGGTGGCCCCACTCGGGGTCCGGCACCCCCACCACCTCGGCCTGGTCGACCGCGGGGTGCTCGCGCAACCGCGCGGCCACCGCGGGCAGCGGCACGTTGACACCACCGGAGACCACCACGTCGTCGAGCCGGCCGAGGACCTGGAGCCGGCCGTCCTCGTCGAGCCGGCCGGCGTCGGCGGTGAGGTACCAGCCGTCCACCAGGGTCCGCGCGGTCAGCTCCGGGTCGTCGGCGTAGCCCTCGAAGATCGTCGGCCCGCCGAGCCGGATCCGTCCGTCGGTGCCCAGCGAGAGCGCGACCCCGTCCAGCGGCAGGCCGTCGTAGACGCACCCGCCCGCGGTCTCGGAGGCACCGTAGGTGGCGACCACCCGGATGCCGGCGCGCTCCGCCTCGGCGCGGAGCGCCGGGGCCGTCCCGGCACCTCCCACCAGCACCGCCCGCAGGGAGGCGAGCGCCGTCGCCCCGCCGGGGTCGCGGAGCATCCGGTGGAGCTGGGTGGGGACCAGCGAGGTGTAGGAGACCGGCACCCCGCCGTCGTCCCAGCCACCGAGGACCGGCGGGTGGCCGGCGAGCAGCGAGCGGACGACGACCTGGACGCCCGCGACGTAGGAGGACGGCAGGAGCAGCGCCCACCTGCCCTGACCGCCCAGCCGACGGGCGCTGGCCCGAGCCGAGGCGACCACCGCGTCCCGGGAGAGGAGGACCCGCTTGGGCCGCCCGGTCGATCCGGAGGTCTCCACCTGGAGGAGGGGCGGCTCGTCGGCCTCCAGCCACTCGGCCAGCTGCCCCACGGCCTGCCCCGGGTCGGGCGACGGCGACAGGGGGGAGGGGGACGTCCGGTTCACTCCCCGAACGCTATCCCCCTCCCCACCGGGGTGGTGCCGCCGTGCCCGGCTCAGTGAGCGGGCAGGTCGTGCGCGTGGTCGCGGCCGCCGTCGGAGGGAGCGGTCAGACCCGAGCGGGGGCTCGCCGTACCCCCGCGCACCGCACCGCGCGGCCGCGGCCCCACGCCGTTGACCGTCCAGGTGGACTGCGCGTAGGTGTGCACCGCGTGGGCGATGGCGTCGGAGTTGGCGTCCAGGGCCGCGTCGCTGACGTTGCCCAGGTCGTCGCATTCGGCGTGGTAGCACTCGTCGAACGCCACCCCCGCGGTCCCACCGAAGGCGGCCGCGAGCTCGGGGGTCTTGATCCCCTCAGCACCGGTGAAGAGACCACCGGAGGCGATCCCCTGGTCGATGAACGGCCCGTAGTCGCTGCGACCGGAGAACGCGGTCTCGGCCGACTCGAGGCCGGCGTCCTCGAAGTGCTCGTGGAAGAGCGCCTCGATCGAGTCGGAGCCCTCGGGTCCGACCGCACCGTCGGGGAAGGCGGCCGAGTTGTCGCCGTCGTAGACGAAGAGCGCGTAGTTGGGCGACCCGATCATGTCGAAGTTGAGGTAGAGGGCGATCTCCTGCAACGTGTCCGGGTCGTTCTCGACCAGGTCGGCCACGTAGTGCTCGGCGCCGAGCAGACCCTTCTCCTCGGCCCCCCACCAGGCGAAGCGCACCTGGTTGCGCGGCGTGGTCCTCTGCTTGGCCAGCTGCACCGCGACCTCGAGCAGGCCGGCGCTGCCGCTGCCGTTGTCGTTGATGCCCGGGCCCTCCACCACGCTGTCGAGGTGGGCGCCGGCCATCACCACGTTGTCGGTCCGCCCCTGACGGGTCTCCGCCACGACGTTCCAGGTGGGCCGGATCTCCGACTCGGTGCTCGCCGACAGGGTCGCGGTCGCTCCCTCGGCCAGGGACTGGCCGATCGCGAAGCTGGTGCCGACCGACGGGACCGTGCCGACCGGGCCACCCAGGGTGCCCGCGAACACGTCGGTGGCCCCGGGGGTGCCGGTGTTCATCAGGATGACGCCGGCGGCGCCGGCCTCCTGGGCGTTGACCACCTTGTCGCCGAACGGGCAGGTGCCGCGGCGGACCAGCGCGATGTTGCCGGCGGTGAAGCCGGCGAAGTCGGAGTCCTCGCAGCCGCTGGTCGAGCCCGCGAGGTTGCCCAGGTTGAGGTCGACCGCCTGCACCGGCGCCGTCACCTGACCGGAGCCGGAGTAGTCCATGAGCGCGAAGTCCTGGTCCTCGACGTACGTCGTCGCCGTGGGCGAGACCTGCGCGAAGGTGGTGGGCGCCGTCTTCTGGAAGAAGGCGAAGTCGAACTTCTGCACCTGGGGGCGGTAGCCGGCCTGGCGCAGGGTGCGCACGACGTAGTCGCGAGACGCCCGGTAGCCCGGCGTCCCGGAGGCGCGGTTGCCGTCGTTCTGGTCGGCGATCCGCTGGAGGGCGACCAGGTGGTTACGCACCCCGCGCAGCGTGACGGCCTTCTGCAACGCACGGGATGACTTGTCCGAGCCGGGCTTGGGCTTGTGCTTGCCGGGCTTGCCGGGCTTGCCGGGCTTGTTCTTCCCCGGCTTGTGCTTGCCGTGCTGCGTGCCCTTGTCCTTGCCGGGCTTCTGGGCCTGGTGCTGGGCGGAGGCTCGGTCCCGGTCCGCTCCGGCGGTGGCCGGGGCGGTGAGGGCGGAGCTCGTGAGGGCCACGGTGGCGAGGGCGGCGGTGGCCACCCCCGCGCGCCGACGCCAGGTCGGCAGGCGCTTCGATCGGTCGTTCACGGTGGTCAACCTTTCCCGAAAGGCACGGTGGACCAGACCACCGCGTCCAGACATCTGAGCGGCGCCGAGACATCGGTGTCAAGGGTCACGCCGGAAAAGGGAGCGACAGCGATGACGCCCCGGGAAAGGATGTCGCCGATCCCCTCCTCACCACCCCGCGCCGACCGAGGTCCGGACCGCGAGCCGAGCTCGCTGGTCGGAGGTCACAGGTGCCGGAGGTAGCGCTCCGGGGCGGCGAGGAACCCGCGCCAGTGCCCGACCAGGTCGAGGTCGGCCCACTCGGCCTCGCGCAGTCCCCACTCCCCGACCTCGAGGATCCGCGCGCCCGGCATCGCCGCCAGCACGGGCGAGTGGGTGGCGCAGAGCACCTGCCCACCGGCCTCGACGACCCGCTGGACCACGGCGATCAGGCCCAGGGTGGCGGAGAAGGAGAGTGCTGCCTCGGGCTCATCGAGGCAGTAGAACCCGCGTGAGCTGAAACGCGACTCCAGGACCGCGAGGAACGACTCACCGTGGCTCATCTCGTGGAACGGCGGGTCGCCACCTCCCACCTCTCCTCCAGGCGTGGCGCCGCCCTCCGAGGAGAGGCCGTAGGCCTCGGCGATCCCCTCCACCAGGGTGGACTTGCCCGACCCGTTCTCGCCGACCAGGAAGGTGACGCCGGGAGTCAGGTCCAGGCCGTCCCGGGCCAGCTGCGCCACCGCCGGGACGGTGAACGGCCAGCGGTCGCCCGCGACGGCGGAGGGGTCCGCCACCTCCACCCGGCGTACGGCGGCTGATCGAAGTCCACGGCGGACACCGTACGTGCCCGACGCGCCCGACGCGGATGTCCGCCGCCCGCGCCGCGCCTGCTTCAATCCTCTGGTGGATCTGGCCTTCTTCCGCCTCGACGGCGACCGACTCGTCCCCCTCGACCTCGCGCGCAGCATGTGGCGCGACGACCAGATGCACGGGCTGGCGGTCAGCGGCGCCCTGGGGCGCGCGATCGAGGCACGCGGCCTGACCGCCGGGCGTCCTGAGCTGGTGCCGGCGCGCTACACCGTCGACCTCTTCAAGGCGGCGAGCATGGAGCAGCCCTGCGAGCTGGAGACCCAGGTGGTCCGCGAGGGGCCCCGGCTGCTGCTGGTGGACGCGGTGATGCGCCAGGGCGGCGAGGCCGTCGCCCGGGCCAGCGCGGTGCTGCTGCGCCGCACCGAGGTGCCGAGCGGCGCGGTCTGGTCCCCCGACGACGTCCCGTCGCCCCCGCCGCTCGAGATCGCGCCGGACGACGACACCCCGCACATCCCGTTCTTCCACAGCGAGTCGGGCTGGTCCCAGGACTTCGGCCAGCACCAGAACGCCTCGCGCAAGCAGACCTGGCAGACCGGCCTGCCGGTGGTGCTCGGGGAGAGGCCCTCGCCGTTCGTCTCGGCGGCGAGCATCGCCGACGCCACCAGCCTGGTCACCAACTGGGGCACCGAGGGCGTGCAGTACATCAACACCGACATCACGCTCTCGATCGCCCGGCCGCCCGCGGGGGTGCAGATCGGCCTGCTGGCCACCGACCACCACGCCAGCGACGGCATCGCGGTGGGCTCGGCGACGGTCTACGACCGGCAGGGCCCGTTCGGCGTCGCCACCGTCACCGCGCTGGCCAACAGCCGGCGCACCGTCGACCTCTCCGACGGCATGTCCTACCAGCGGGGTCCGCGCCGGTGAGCGCCGCCGACTGGTGGGCCGGAGCCCGGCCCCGCACCCTGCCCGCCGCGGTCGCGCCGGTGCTGGCCGGCACCGGGGTCGCGGCGTACGCCGACGGCCTGGTCTGGTGGAAGGCGCTGCTGGCGCTGGTGGTCAGCCTGGCCCTCCAGGTGGGGGTCAACTACGCCAACGACTACTCCGACGGCATCCGCGGCACCGACGAGGACCGGGTCGGGCCGATGCGGCTGGTCGGCTCGGGCACCGCCTCGCCCGGCGCGGTGAAGCGGGCGGCGTTCCTGGCGTTCGGGGTCGCCGCCGCGGCCGGCCTGGTGCTCGCCGCGATCACCGCCTGGTGGCTGGTCGCCGTCGGGCTGGTCTGCCTCGTGGCCGCCTGGTTCTACACCGGCGGCAAGAAGCCCTACGGCTACCTGGGGCTGGGCGAGGTGATGGTCTTCGTCTTCTTCGGCCTCGTCGCGGTGATCGGCACGACGTTCGTGCAGACCGGGGGCTGGGAGTGGCCGGCGCTCTACGCCGGGATCGGCATCGGCTCCCTGGCCTGCGCGATCCTGGTGACCAACAACCTGCGCGACATCCCCACCGACCGCGAGGCGGGCAAGATGACGCTGGCGGTGCGGCTGGGCGAGGAGCGGACCCGCTACCTCTACGTCCTGCTGGTCGCCGCCGCGGCCGTCGCCGTGGTGGCCGTCGCGGCGGCCACCCACTGGCTGGTGCTGGGCGCCCTGGCGTTCGTGGTGCAGCTGGTGCCGGCGGTGCGCACCGTGCTCGGCGGCGCGCGCGGACCCGCCCTGATCCCGGTGCTGGCGCAGACCGGGACCGCCCAGCTCTGGTGGTCCGGGCTCGTGGTGGTCCTGCTGCTGGTGCCCTGAGCTCAGAACGAGGTGCGCGAGTACGGCGCCGGGCCGCCGTCGGCCATCGCGGCCCAGCGCGCGACCGGCTCGTCCTCCCCGAGGATCCGGCCCGCCGCCGCCAGGGTGGGCACCCCCACACCGCCCAGGTACATCCCCGAGAGGGTGCTGACGTCCATCCTCACCGCCGGCGGCTCCTCGGTGCGGGTGACCGAGGCCTGCCCGTCGCGGACCTCGACCCGCCAGCTGCCCGCGGCGTGGTCGAGGGCGTCCTCGATCCCCAGCACCACGTCGCCGTCACCGAACCACGGGCGTCCCTCCAGGGCGGCCGGGACGTCCAGCACCCGCACCCAGATGTGGTCGCCGACCTCGGTGACCCGACGGCACTGCGGGTCCGCCAGCGCCCAGGTCAACGGGTCCACGACCGGGGCGCGCGCCTTGACCCGCTGGGTCAGGTCGAGGTCGGCGAGGAACTGCCACAGCGCGAGCTCGGCAGCCGGGGTCGTGCCCACCAGGTCCTGGACCTGGGCGGTGAAGGGCCGGTCCCACCCGAGGTGCCGGTAGAGCAGGAAGCCGTCAGGGCGCCCGTCCGCGTCGAGGTGCACCGCGCCGCGCAGGGTCAGGTCCGGCGCCTGCTTCTCCCAGTCCCACTCGCCCCGGTTCATCGGTCCGTAGAAGGCGGGGCGCGAGATCGAGCCGCGCGCCGCCCGGTGCCAGGCCCCGAAGAGCTCCTGCTGGAGCGGCCACATCTCGGCCGGCTCCACCATCTCGCAGCGCCCGGCGGGCACCGGTCCGTGCATCGCGAAGCGGGAGGTGTCGACCTCCACCTCGGCCCGCCAGGTGGCGGGCCCGAAGCCGAACCGGCCGTAGATCGACCCCTCCGACACGGTGAGGGCGGCAACCGGCCGGCCCTGCTCGACCGCGTGGCGCAGGTCCTCGGTGATCAGCAGGCGCAGCAGTCCCTGGCGACGGTGGGCCGGGCTGACCGTGACGTCGGTGATCATGTGCAGCGGCAGCTGCGTGCTGCCGGTGCTGAGCTCGCCGGCGAAGGAGACGAAGGTGGCCACCGGCATCGGCCCGGCGCCGAACTCGCCCTCGGGCACCCAGGCTCCACGCATCCGGGGGGCCAGGTCGCGGGTGGCGTCGAGCCAGACGCCGTACGGCTGGTCCCCCAGCCGCGACTTGTGGAAGCCCCGGGCGACCGCGTTGGACCAGCCCTTCAGCCGGGCGACGTTCGCGGGCGTCTCGTCCTGCGGGTCAAGGGTTGCGAAGTCGAGGTCCATGGACGGCAGGCTACGCCGGGTCAGTCGACGTCATCGCTGGCGCGGCGAGCCTCGAAGGCGGCGCTGGCCCGCGACGCCCGCTGCTCGATCCACAGGGCCGCGGCCTCCCGCGGCTTGGCCAGCAGGAACCACGAGGAGACGCCGGAGATCACCAGGGCCACGACCGCCGCCCACAGGAGCGGCACCTGGTCGGCGAAGAGGGACCAGACCCCCACGACGACCACCAGCGAGCCGAGGAGGAGGGCAAGACGGAGTGCGTTGTAGACGAGGAACGGCTTCACACCTCAACTGTAGGTCGCTGCCCACCCACCGCCTACATTTGGTGACGTGCTGAAGATCCTGCTCGTCGTGCTCCTGGTCGCCCTGGCGATCTATGCGGTGACCCGGCTGCTGGAGAAGCGCCGCCGGGCCGCCCGGCCCAGGCCCCGGCGGCCCCAGGCGCCGCCCCGGGTGGTGGGCCCCGACGACGACCCCGACTTCCTGCGCAACCTCGAGCGGGAGCGGCGCCGCCGTCAGAAGGACGAGCCCGAGGCCGAGGCCGGCTGAGCCGGCTGCTCCCACGGAGCCTCCACGACCGCCGGCGCACCCTCCGCGTAGGAGTGCTGGGAGGTGGTGGAGAAGAAGTTGATCCCGATGAAGTTGAACCACAGGGTGGCCAGGCCGACCAGCGCCAGCAGGGCCGCGTTGCGCCCCTTCCACCCGGCCGTGGTCCGGGCGTGCAGGTAGGCGGCGTAGACCACCCACGTGATGAAGGCCCAGACCTCCTTGGGGTCCCAGCTCCAGTAGGAGCTCCACGCCTCGTGCGCCCAGATGGGGCCGGTGATCAGCACCGCGAACGTCCAGACCGGGAAGCCGAAGGCGTGCATCCGGTAGGAGATGCGGTCCAGGGTGGTGGTGTCGGGCACCCGGGCCAGGTAGCCGGTGCGCCCCGGGGTGCCGGCGGCGGCCGACTCCTCCACCGGTGCCGCGTCGGGCACTCCCCCGGCGGGTACGGCGACCCGCTCGGGCTGCGCCGTACGCCGCTCCTGACGCGCCTTGAGCAGGTAGAGGACCGAGGTGATGCCGCCGAGGGTGAAGGCGCCGGTGGCGATCACCGCGGAGACCACGTGGATCACCAGCCACGGGGAGTAGAGCGCCTCGCTCAGCGGGGCCACCGGGTCGTAGAGCCAGACCACGGCGGTCATCGAGGTGGCCAGCACGAAGGCCACCACGATCGGCGCCATCCAGGAGAGCGAGAACCGGCGGTAGAGCACCAGGTAGAGGAGCGAGACGAAGAAGGCGCCCGAGAGGGTGAACTCGTACATGTTGCCCCACGGCACCCGGTTGGGGTCCGCGGCCATCCCGCGGCCCACGAGGGCCACGAAGTGCGCCCCGGTGGCGATCACGGTCAGCAGCACGCCGAGCCGGCCGAAGAGCGCGGTGCGGCCCGTCTCCGGCACCACGGTGGCCGGGATCTTGCGCAGGGCCGTCCACTCCACCAGGTGGCTGAGCAGGGCGAGGAAGTAGACCACCCCGGCCGCGGCGATCGCCTGGTTGCTGAGGGTCTCCCACTGTGCGTCAGTCACGCCTGCTGCTCCTTGGTCGTTGCTGCTTCGTCCATGATGCCTCTCCTGACCTCGGCGAGCTCCGCGGCGACGTCCCCGCCGCCCGAGCGGTCGAGCCCGGCGATCTCCACGAGTGTGCGCGCACCCGGCCCGCTGCCGGTGCGCCGGGCCCGCACCCAGACCCGCCGGGGCCGGATGTAGAGGGAGCCGATGAGCCCGAGCAGGGCCAGGCTGACCCCGGCGAGGGCGACCAGCTTGCCGGGCGTCCGGCTGATCTGGATCTTGTTCCACCGCTCGAGGCCGTCGAAGCTGACGCTGCCCAGCCCGTCGGGGAGCTCGGCGGTCTCCCCGGGCCGCAGGTCGAGGCGGAACATCGAGCCGTCCTCCTCGGTGACCTCCTCGGCCTCGCTGGTGTCGAGCACGTAGACCGACTGCGAGACGCCGTCGTCGAGACCGAGGTCGCCCTTCCACACGGTCAGCGAGACCAGGGGGTCCACCGCGTCGCCGAAGGCCGAGTAGGGGCCGATGCCGTCCTCGCCGCCCTGGAAGGCGAACGTCGGGTAGAGCTCGCCCTGGAGGCCGATCGACTCCGGCTGGGCGTCGGGGGCCTTGACCACGCCGAAGGAGCGGAAGGAGGCGTCGGTGGGCAGGAAGATCGTGGGCCCGGAGTAGGCGACGTCGCCGTTGCCGTCGCGGACGGTGATGACCGGGGCGTAGCCGTGACCGATCAGGAAGATGTCGGTGCCGCCGATGCTCAGCGGGTGGTTGACCCGCAGGTCGTACTCGCGCTCGGGGCCGCCCGGCTCCTCGGTGTAGGTCAGGTGGGAGACGAACTTGCGCGCCTGCCCGGCCGCCGGCCCCTCGGTGAGCCACTCGACGTCGAAGTCGGTGACGTCGAAGGCGAAGGGCTCCATCCACTCCTGGCGGAAGAGGCTGCCCGGCACGAACTCGTCGTACTGGGTGAGGTTGTTGCTGAAGCCGTTGCCGACCACCACGATGGCGCCGCCCTTGTAGCCCAGCAGGCTGCCCATCGCGAAGCCGACCAGCACCACCAGGATGGAGAGGTGGAAGAGCAGGTTGCCGGCCTCGCGCAGGTAGCCGCGCTCGGCGGCGACCCACTGGTCCTCGGCCGCCTCCGGCGCCACCTCCACCCGGTAGCGGCGTCCCTTGAGCACCTCGCGGGCCCGGGCCAGCACCTGCGCTGGCGCCTCGTCGGTCTCGTACGTCGTGTGGTCGGGCAGCCGGGTCAGGTTGCGGGGGGCCCGCGGCGGGCGGGCTCGCAGCGCCCGCCAGTAGACGACCGTCCGCGGGATGATGCAGCCGACCAGCGAGATCATCAGCAGCAGGTAGATCGCGGCGAACCACGGCGTCTCGTAGACGTTGAAGAGGCCCAGCTTCTCGTAGACCGGGGTCAGGGTCGGGTGCGACTCCTTCCACTGCGAGGCCTTGAGGGCGTCGATCTCCTCCTGGGGCACCACCGACCCGGGCACCGCGGCGAGGGCGAGGAGCAGCAGCAGGACCAGGGCGGTGCGCATCGAGGTCAGCTGCCGCCAGACCCAGCGACCCAGCTCACGGGCCCCGAGCTCGCCGGGGCGACGGCCGTCGGGGCGGTCGTCGACGGGGGACTTGCTCACACGCTCACCTCGTAGCCGCTCACCAGGTTGGTCTGGACCCAGGTCACCATCTCGGCCCACCACCCGGTGACCAGGGCGACGCCGACCGCGACCAGCATCAGGCCGCCGGTCCGCATCACCCACACCTGGTGGCGCCGGAAGAACGAGAAGGCCCGCATCGCGCGGCCGTAGGCGAGCCCGGCGAGGATGAAGGGCACCCCCAGGCCGATCGAGTAGACCGCGGAGAGCAGGGCGCCGCGACCCGCGCTGCCCTCCTGGTAGGAGAGGTTGAGGATCACCCCGAGGGTGGGGCCGATGCACGGGGTCCAGCCGAGCCCGAAGAGGAGGCCGAGGAAGGGCGCGGCGGCCAGTCCGACGGCCGGCACCCGGTGGATCCGCCAGTCCCGCTGGAACCACGGCAGCAGGCCGGCGAAGGCGAGCCCGAGCACGATGGTCAGCAGCCCCAGCACCACGGTGATCTGCCGCTCCCAGTCGACCAGCCACTCCCCCAGGGCGCCGGAGAGCGCGCCGAGGGCCACGAAGACCGCCGTGAAGCCCAGCACGAAGAGGAGCGAGCCCAGCAGCATCCGGCCACGCCGGCGCTCCGCCTCGCCGGCGGCCAGGTCGGCGCCGGAGAGCCCGGTGGCGTAGGAGAGGTAGCCCGGCAGCAGCGGGATCACGCACGGGGAGAAGAAGGAGACCAGGCCCGCGACCAGGGCGACCGGGATCGCCAGGGCGAGCGAGCCGACGGCCGCCTGCTGCTCGAACCACTCAGCCATCGGAGCCGCTCTCCTGCTCCGCGGCGACGTCCTCGACCAGGCCCACCAGGGTCAGGGTCGAGGGCACCTCGCCGATGATGGCGGCGGCCACCCGCCCGTCGGGGTCGAGCACGACGGTGGAGGGGATCGCGCTCGGCGGGACGGTGCCGCTGAACGGGAGCAGCGCCTTGCCGTCGGGTGAGTAGAAGGACGGGTAGTCGACCCCGAAGTTGCGGGCGAAGCCCTGCGCCTGGGCGGTGTCGCTGTCGCGGATGTTGATCCCCACGAAGCTGGCGATGGCCGAGGTCTCCTCGGCCGCCTCCACCAGCATCGGCATCTCCTTGCGGCACGGGGGGCACCCCGACCACCAGACGTTGACCACCGCCACCCGGCCGCGCAGGTCCGCGAGGTCCAGGGCGTTGCCCTGCAGGTCCTCGCCGGCCAGCTCGACCGGCTCCTGGCGCTGATCGGGGTCGAGGGTGCGGATCCGGCCGTCGCCGGCGACGTAGCCCTTCTCCCCGGTGCCGGAGAGGTCCGAGCAGCCCGCCAGCAGCAGGCAGGCGGTCAGGACGGCGGCCAGGACCCTGAGGGGCCCGGCGGAGCGGAGCACGGGCACGGTCAGGGTCGCTTCTCCGCGGGCGCGCCGCCGGCCGAGAAGGGCGCCTTCTTGTCCTTGGCGGGGATCAGGTCACCGGCCGGCTCGGAGTAGGAGAGCCGGACCAGCCGGTCGTCCTCGAAGTGCAGGGTGGTCAGCGAGCAGAGCGTGCACTCGCGGCTGCGCGGGTCGTGGACGAAGGAGCGGCCCTCCGCGGCCAGGCGGGTGGTCCAGATCGGCAGCTGGTGGGAGACGATGACCGCCTCGTGGCCCCGGGCGGCGTCGCGGGCGTCGTGGACGGCGGCCATCATCCGGGCCGCCATCTGGGCGTAGGGCTCGCCCCACGAGGGCTTGAACGGGTTGTAGAGGTGGCGCCACAGGCGCGGCCGCTTGAGGATCGTCTTCGCGCCCTCGCCGAAGCTGATCCCCTCGAAGAGGTTGGTCGACTCGATGACGCGGGGGTCGACCACCGGCTCGAGGCCACGGGCGGCGAGCAGCGGGGCGGCGGTCTCCCGGGCGCGCTCGAGCGGGGAGGTGCGCACGTGCACGATGTCGCGGGTGCCGACCACGGAGGCGACCCGCTCGGCCATCCGCTGCCCGAGCTCGGAGAGGTGGAAGCCGTCGCGGCGCCCGTAGAGGATGCCCTCCGGGTTGTGCACCTCGCCGTGGCGCAGCAGGTGCACCATGGTCTTGTCCGTCATCGGGCTACCTCCGCGGTCCGGTTGGTCTCCTGGGCGGCGGCCGCGGCGCGGGCCGCGCCGGGCAGGGCGTCGAGCACGTGCTGGACCGCCCGGTCGTCGTGGGCGGCGGAGACGAACCAGCACTCGTACGCCGAGGGTGGCAGGTAGACGCCCGCGTCGAGCATGGCGTGGAAGAAGGCGGCGTAGGCGGCGGTGTCCTGCCGCGAGGCGCCGGCGAAGTCGCGCACCGGCCGGTCGGTGAAGAAGACCGAGAACATGGTGCCGGCCGACTGCACCACGTGCGCGACCCCGGCCTCGGCCAGGGCCTTCGCGGCCGCCTCCCGGATCGTCGTCGCGGTGGCGTCCAGGGCGGCGTACACCTCGTCGGTGGCCAGCCGCAGCGTGGCCAGCCCCGCCGTGGTCGCCACCGGGTTCCCCGAGAGCGTCCCGGCCTGGTAGACCGGCCCCTCGGGCGCCAGGTGGGCCATCACGTCGGCGCGGCCACCGAAGGCCGCGGCCGGGAAGCCGCCGCCCATCACCTTGCCGAAGGTCATCAGGTCGGGCGTCCAGCCCTCGTGCGCGCCGTCCAGCCCCCAACCGCCCTGCGCGGTGGCCCGGAAGCCGGTCATCACCTCGTCGGAGACGAAGAGGGCGCCGGCCTCCCGGCAGGTCTGGGCGAGGAAGGCGTTGAAGCCGGGCTCCGGCGGCACCACGCCCATGTTGCCCGGGGTGGCCTCGGTGATCAGCGCCGCGATCCGCGGCCCGTGCTCGGCGAACGCCGCGGTGACCGCGGCCCGGTCGTTGTAGGGCAGCACCAGGGTCAGGTCGGTGGCCGAGACGGGGACGCCCGGGGTGCCCGGCAGGGCGAAGGTGGCGACTCCCGAGCCGGCCTCGGCCAGCAGCGAGTCGACGTGCCCGTGGTAGCAGCCGGCGAACTTCACGACCACGTCGCGGCCGGTGAAGCCGCGGGCCAGCCGGATCGCCGACATGGTCGCCTCGGTGCCGCTGGAGACCAGGCGCACCCGGTCGGCCGGGGTGCGCCGCACGATCTCCTCGACCAGCTCCACCTCCGGCTCGGTCGGGGTGCCGAAGGAGGTCCCGCGGGCCACCGCGGCCTGCACCGCTGCCGTGACCTCGGGGTGGGCGTGGCCCAGCAGCATCGGACCCCACGAGCAGACCAGGTCGACGTACTCCTGGCCGTCGACGTCGGTGAGCCACGGGCCGGACGCGGACCGGATGAAACGAGGGGTCCCGCCGACGGCGTTGAAGGCGCGCACCGGAGAGTTCACCCCGCCGGGCGTCACCGCCCGCGCGCGCGCGAAGAGGTCGGCCGAGACCGGGCTGGGGGAAGTCACCGCCTCATTGTCGCGCACCGACCCAAGGCCGCCGAATCGCAGTCCGAAGAGCCCAGCCGCAGGGGTTCCCCCCGCCCCCGGACCGGAGGCATGATCGAAAGGACTCGGCTCGGGCAGGGGACACGACATGGCACGCACAGGCTTCCGGAGGTGGCAGCGGACCTCCGCTGCGCTGCCCCTGGTCGCCCTGACGCTCGGCTGGACGGCGTGCCTGGACCCGCTCTCGGCCCCCGACGACGCGGGTGCAGGGCAGGTGCCCCCCGGCGCGACGACGCTCGCGGTCCCCGCAGCGGCCCCCGAGGTGGTGGTGCCCGAGGTGGTCCGCGCCGCCGACGCCGACAGCGTCCCGCGCCCGGTCCACCCCGGCGTCGACCCCGACGCGGTGAGCACCGGGGCGATCCCGGCCCCCGCCCTGGCGGCCTACCAGCTCGCCGAGGCGGTGATGCGGACCGCGGACGGAGACTGCGCCCTCTCCTGGCCCGTGCTGGCCGCGATCGGCCGGGTGGAGTCCGACCACGGTCGCTACGGCGGCAACGTGCTGGACGAGGGCGGGCGCTCCACCCCCGGGGTGATCGGCATCCCACTGGACGGCAGTGCCGGGACGGCTCGGATCACCGACACCGACCAGGGGCGGCTCGACGGCGACGCGCGCTTCGACCGTGCGGTGGGCCCCATGCAGTTCATCCCCTCCACCTGGACGGCGGTCGCCGTGGACGGCGACGCGGACGGCGTCCGGGACCCCCAGGACCTCGACGACGCGGCCCTGGCCAGCGCCGTCCACCTCTGCTCCGGACCGGGATCGCTCGCCGAGCCGGCCACGCTCCGCGCCGCACTGCTGCGCTACAACCGCTCCGCCAGCTATGTGCGGCTGGTGATCGGGGTGGCCGACGCCTACCGCGCCGGGGCGTGGCAGGACCCCCTCGGCCCCGGGACCCTGCAGGCCGCGGCGGCGTTGGTGGGCGGCGGCGCCGAGCCCGGTCCCGCGGGCGGGCGCGGGGTCCCCACCCCGGGGGTCGGCTCAGGCGCGACCGGGCGCACCCCGTCGCCTGAGCAGCCGCGGGTGCGGCCGACGGCGCCGCCCGAGGAGCGGTCCGTGCAGGCACTGGGACCGGTCGAGGGGCTGCCGCCGACCCGGTCGGCGCCCCCGGCGAACCGGCCGCCGACCGAGACGGAGCCGCCCCTGCCCGCACCCCCGACCCCCACGCCCCCCGCGGACCCGGGCTTCACGCCGCAGGCCGCACCACCTACCGAGCCCAGCGAGCCCAGCGAGCCGACACCCACGCCCACGCCCACCGAGCCGCCCTACGAGCTCCCGGTGCTGCCGGTGCCCCAGGGGCCGCTGCCCGAGCTCGACCCGGCCACCCTGCCGGTGCCCGAGGGCCTGCCCGTGCCGGACGACCTGGCGCTCGACGAGGAGTGGACCACGGCGCTGCTCACCGCCACTGCGCTCTGCCTGGAGGCCGGGGTGACCCTGGAGGAGACCGAGGCGCTCCGCGGCTGCCTGGCCGAGTGGCTCCTGCCCGTACCTGAGCCGGCCGCCCCGTAGGTCAGCGGGCGAGGAGCCGCGCCGCCTCCGAGGCCCAGTAGGTCAGGATCACGTCGGCACCCGCGCGGCGGATCGAGGTGAGCGTCTCCAGGATCGCCGCCTCACGGTCGATCCAGCCGCGGGCCGCGGCCGCCTCGACCATCGCGTACTCGCCGGAGATGTTGTAGGCCGCCACCGGCACGTCGACCGCGTCACGGACGCGCCGCACCACGTCGAGGTAGGCCAGGGCAGGCTTGACCATCACGATGTCGGCGCCCTGCTCCACGTCGAGGAGCGCCTCGCGGACGCCCTCGATCGCGTTGGCCGGGTCCTGCTGGTAGGTCCGCCGGTCGCCCTCGAGGGTGGAGTCCACGGCCTCCCGGAACGGCCCGTAGAAGGCGGACGCGTACTTCGCGGAGTACGCCAGGATCGAGACGTCGGTGTGCTCCATCGCGTCCAGCGCGGTGCGGATGGTGGCGACCTGGCCGTCCATCATGCCGCTGGGGCCCACCATGTCGACGCCCGCGTCGGCCTGGGCGAGCGCCATCTGCGCGTAGGCCGCCAGGGTCCGGTCGTTGTCGACCTGGCCGTCGGAGGTGAGCAGCCCGCAGTGGCCGTGGTCGGTGAACTCGTCCAGGCACAGGTCGCTCATCACGGTCAGGCCGTCGCCGACCTCCGCGACCACGTCGGTGATCGCCAGGTTGAGGATGCCGGTGGGGTCCACGGCCCCCGAGCCCAGCGCGTCCTTCTCCGCGGGGACGCCGAAGAGCATCACCCCGCCGAGGCCGAGCTCGGCCGCCTCGGCCGCCGCCGCCCGGAGCGAGTCCCGGGTGTGCTGCACGACCCCGGGCATCGAGGAGATCGGCTGCGGCTCGGAGATGCCCTCACGGACGAAGAGCGGCAGCACCAGCTGGCGCGGCTGCACCGCGACCTCGGCGACCATCCGCCGCAGCGCGGGGGTGGTCCGGAGCCTCCGGGGCCGCACCACGGGGCCGCTGACGGCCCCGGGTCCGCCCGCCGACGTCCCGGACTCCTCGGACGGACCTGCGGCGGGCACCTACTTCGACCCGACCTTGCGCCGCCCGGAGGCCTTGCGGTCGGACGGCTTGGTCACCGGCTGACCGGCCTCCACCAGCGCGAGCCGCCGGGAGGCCCCGAAGTCGGCGAGCGCCTCGACCAGCACCTCGACGTCCGGCTGGGGCGAGAGCACGTCGACCCGCAGCCCGTGCTCCTCGGCCGTCTTGGCCGTGGCCGGACCGATGACCGCGATCACCGTGGAGGGGTGCGGCTTGCCCGCGATCCCCACCAGGTTGCGCACGGTGGAGGAGGAGGTGAAGACGACCGCGTCGAACCGGCCGGTCTTGATCGCGTCCCGCGTCGGCGCCGGCGGGGGCGTCGCGCGCACCGTGCGGTAGGCGGTCACGTCGTCGCACTCCCAGCCCAGCTCGACGAGGCCGGCGACCAGGGTCTCGGTGGCGATGTCGGCGCGGGGCAGGAAGACCCGGTTGATGGGGTCGAGCAGCTCGTCGTACGGCGGCCACTCGGCCAGCAGCCCGGCCGCCGACTGCTCCCCGACCGGGACCAGGTCGGCCCGCAGGCCCCAGGCGGCGATGGCCTCGGCGGTCTTGTCGCCCACCGCGGCGATCTTGAGGCCCGAGAAGGCACGGGCGTCGAGGCCGTACTCCTCGAACTTCTCCCGCACCGCCTTGACGGCGTTGACGGAGGTGAAGGCGATCCACTCGTAGCGGCCCTCCACCAGGCCGCGGACGGCCTTGTCCATCTGCAGCGGGTTGCGCGGCGGCTCCACCGAGATGGTCGGCACCTCCTCGGGCACGCCCCCGAAGGCGCGGATCCGCTGGGAGAGCGAGCCGGCCTGCTCCTTGGTGCGGGGCACCAGGACCCGCCAGCCGAAGAGCGGCTTGGTCTCGAACCACGAGAGGGTGTCGCGCAGGTTGACCACGTCGCCGATCACGATGATGGCCGGCGGCGCCACCCGGGCGGCCCGCACGTCGGCGGCCACGTCGGCGAGGGTGGAGGTGAGCGTCTCCTGCTCGGTGGTGGTGCCGACCCGGGTCACCGCGACCGGGGTCTGGGGCGAGCGACCGGCCGCCTGCAGCGCCGCCGCGGTCTCGCCGATCGTGCCGACCCCCGAGAGCAGCACCAGGGTGCGGTCGTCGGCGTACTGCGACCAGTCGACGCTGCCGCCGCAGGTCACCACGGCGACCTCGCGGTGGGTCTTGTCGGTGAGCGGGATGCCGGCGTAGGCCGGGACCGCCTGGACCGAGGAGACGCCCGGCACGATGTCGAAGCCGACACCGGCCTTGACGCACGCCTGGGCCTCCTCCGGCCCCGAGGCGTAGAGGAACGGGTCACCGGTCATCAGCCGCACCACGCGGTGCTTCTTGCCGTGCTTGACCACCACGCGGGCGCGGTTGGCGTGGGTCAGGGGCTGACCGTCCTCGCCGAAGCCGCCGTCGACCAGCACGGGGGCGCCCTCGACGGGCTCCAGCTCCTCGCCCGAGACGCGGGCCGGCAGGCCGAGGACCGCGCGGACCAGGCCCTCGTGCTCGGGAGCCTCGGTGACGATCACCTCGGCGTCCTTGATCAGCTCCACGGCGCGGACCGTCAGCAGGCCCGGGTCGCCCGGGCCGCTGCCGACGAAGGAGACCCAACCGGTGGGAGTGGACTTGGTGGCGGGGGTGTTGCCTCGGGTCATGGGTGCTGGTTCCTCACTGCTGCTTCGTGCGGTGCTTCCATCAGGTCCTTGGCGCCATCGGCGAGCATCTCGCTCGCCAGGCGGGCGCCGACGCCCGCTGCCTCCTCCGGCCGGCCGGTGGCGCTCATGCGCACCGACAGGCCCCCGTCCATGGACAGGGCCACCGCCCTGAGCCACAGCTCCTCCCCCGTCTCCCCCTCGACCACCTCGGCCAGGGCACCCAGCGGTGCGCTGCACCCGGCCTCGAGCGTGGCCAGCACGGCCCGCTCCGCCTCGACGGACGCGCGGGTGTGCGGGTCGTCGAGCTCGCGCAGGGCGGCGATCAGCTCGTGGTCGTCCGTCCGGCACTCGACGGCCAGCGCACCCTGGCCGGGGGCCGGGAGCATCTGGATCGGGTCGAGCACCTCGGTCACCTCGTCGAGCCGGCCCAGGCGGGCCAGCCCGGCGCGGGCCAGCAGGATCGCGTCCAGCTCCCCGCCGGTCACCTTGGAGATCCTGGTCCCGACGTTGCCGCGGATCTCCACGATCTCCACGCCCAGGCCGAGGGCACCGAGCTGGGCGGCACGCCGGGGCGACCCGGTGCCGATCCTGCTGCCGACCGGCAGCTCGCCCAGGGTGAGCCCGTCGCGGGCGACGAGGACGTCGCGCGGGTCCTCGCGCGGCGGCACGGCCGCCAGCGTGATGCCGGGGTGCGGGTAGGTCGGCAGGTCCTTGAGCGAGTGGACGGCGAAGTCGACCTCGTCGGCGAGCAGGGCGTCGCGCAGGGCGCTGACGAAGACGCCGGTGCCCCCCATCGAGGCGAGCGGGGCTCGGCTCACGTCGCCGTGCGTGGTCACCTCGACCAGCTCGACGTCGCGCCCGAGGCAGCGACGGACCATCTCCGCGACGTGGCCGGACTGCGTCGTGGCCAGGGCGGAGGCCCGGGTGCCGAGCCGCAGGGGTCGCAGCGTGCTCATCGCGAATCCCCCTCGTCGGGCAGGATCCCGCGGGTGACCGCGGAGACGGCCTTGGGGTCGAGGGCGAAGAGCTCCGCGAGCGCCTCGGCGTAGGAGACCGGCTCCGTCTCGCCCGCGAGCTCCTTGACCCGGGTGGTGGGCTGGTGGAGGAGCTTCTCCGCGACCCGGTGCACGGTGCGTCGCACCTCGGCACGGACCGCGTCGTCCAGGTCGGGGAGCCGGGTGGCGAGGCGATCCATCTCGCTCTCCACCACCCCGGTGGCCATGGTGCGCAGCGCGACCACGGTGGGGGTGACACTGGCCTGGCGCCGCGCGTTCAGGAACGCCTGGATCTCCTCGGCGACGATCTGCTTGACGCCGGCGACGTCGCGGGCGGCGTCGCTGCCGTCCAGCACCGAGGCGAGCTCGGCCAGCCCGGTGAGGGTGACGCCGGGCAGCCGGGAGACGTCCGGGTCGACGTCGTGCGGGAGGGCCAGGTCGATGATGTCCAGCCGGCCGGTACGTGTCCCCCGGGACGCGGCGAGCATGGTGGCGCTCACCAGGATCCCGGTCGCCCCCGTGCAGGTGATCAGCACGTCGGCGTCGGCCAGCGCGGAGTCGAGCTCGGCCAGCGGCAGGGCCGAGACGCCGTGCTCCGTCGCCAGGCGCTCCGCGTTCTCCAGGGAGCGGTTGGCCACCACGACCTCACCGGCGCCCATCCGGGTGACGGTGGCGGTCGCCAGGCCGGCCATCGAGCCCGCCCCGAGGATCACGACCTTGCGACCGGCCAGGCCGCCGTGCGGCTCGGTGGTGTGCTCCAGCGCCGCGGTCACCAGCGACGGGGCCGCCGCGTCGATCCCGGTCTCGGCGTGGGAGCGCTTGCCCACCCGCAGCGCCTGCTGGAAGAGCAGGTTGAGGGAGGGCCCGACGGTGCCGAGCTCCTGCCCGACCCGCAGGGCCTCCCGGGCCTGGCCCAGGATCTGGCCCTCGCCGACGACCATCGAGTCGAGGCCCGCGGCCACGTGGAACAGGTGGGAGACCGCACCGTCGTCGTAGTGCACGTAGAGGTGCGGCAGCAGCGAGTCGGAGCTGCCCCCGGCACGGTCGACCAGGAGGCGCGAGAGCTCCTCGACGCTGCCGTGGAAGCGCTCGACGTCCGCGTAGACCTCGAGCCGGTTGCAGGTCGAGATGGCCGTCGCCTCCGCGACGTGCTCGCAGCCGGAGACGTCGGTGATCAGCTTGCCGACGCCGTCGGCGTCCAGCGCCAGGCGCTCGAGCACCGCCACCGGCGCGGACTTGTGGGAGATGCCCACCACCAGCACGCTCATGACGCGCTCCCCTGCTCGAGGACCGGGAGCCGGAGCGCGCCGTCGACCGGCGGCTCACCGGAGGCCTCGCCGTCCTGCCGCAGGTGCTGCGCCTTGCGCTGCTCGTGATAGGCCAGGATCTGCAGCTCGATGGAGAGGTCGACCTTGCGCACGTCGACGCCGTCGGGCACCGAGAGCACGCCCGGCGCGAAGTTGAGGATGCTGGTGATCCCGGCCGCGACCATCCGGTTCGCCACGTCCTGGGCGGCGGGCGCCGGGGTGGCGACCACACCGATCGCCACCTCGTCGTCGCGCACGATCGCCTCGAGGTCGTCGAACGGGCGCACCGCGACGCCGGCGACCTTCTCGCCGTGCCGCGTCGGGTCGGCGTCGAGCAGGGCGACGACGCGGAAGCCGCGGCTGCGGAAGCCCGAGTAGTTGGCGAGGGCGTGACCGAGGTTGCCGATGCCGACGATGACGACGGGCCAGTCCTGGGTCACCCCGATCTCGCGGGCGATCTGGTAGCGCAGGTACTCGACGTCGTAGCCGACGCCCCGGGTGCCGTAGCTGCCGAGGTAGGAGAGGTCCTTGCGGAGCTTGGCGCTGTTGACGCCCGCGGCCGCGGCCAGCTCCTCGCTCGAGCACGTCAGGGTGCCAGCCTCGGAGAGACTGGTCAGGGCGCGCAGGTAGACCGGGAGCCGGGCCACCGTCGCCTCAGGGATCTCCCTGGCCGCCTCGGCGGAAGTCCGTGCAGTCACTGGATTCTTCTTTCCAGCCAGAACGACGGCCCGGTCGGGTCCGGGTCCGGAATCGCTCGGCGTTCCTCACTGTAGGAGTTTGTGAACGCGAGAACAAAATCCAGTGAGGCCGTGGAGGCTCCCGAGTGAGAACTCCCACTCCGAGGTCAGCGGCGGGCCAGCGCGGACCGCAGCCTCGACTCGTCGACCCGCCAGAAGTCGTGCTGCCGGCCGTCGACGAAGGTGACCGGCACCTCCTCGGAGAAGCGGTCGAGCAGGTCCTCGTCCTCGTCGACGTCGACCTCGGTCCAGGTGTCACCGGTCTCCGCGCAGACGCGGCTCACCACGGCCACCGCCTCCTCGCAGAGGTGGCACCCCTGCCGGCCGTAGACCACCACCCGGGCCAGGTCCCGGGTCCCGTCGAGCCCGCCCATCCCCGTCACTCCAGCAGGCCGAGCCGGCGCCGGCGCTCGATGCCGCGCAGCCGCCCCTTCTGGATCTTGCCGGTGGCGGTGCGCGGCAGCTCACCGACGACCTCGATCCGGGCGGGCCACTTGAACCTGGCCAGCCGGCTGCTGGTGCGGGCCCGGACCGCCTCCTCCACCGCGCCGGGATCGGCGCCGTCGGCGGCGACGACGTAGGCGACCACGCACTCCCCGGTCCCCTCGTCCGGCGCGCCGATCACCGCGACCTCGCCGACCCCGTCGACGTCGCGGATGACGTCCTCGACCTCCGAGGGGTAGACGTTGAAGCCGGAGACGATCACCAGCTCGCGGACCCGGTCGACCAGGTAGAGGTCGCCGTCGCCGTCGAGGTAGCCCACGTCCCCGGTGCTGAACCAGCCCTCGCCGTCGGGTCCGCCCGAGCCGTCGGGCCAGTAGCCGGAGAAGAGGTTGTCACCGCGGACCTGGATCTCGCCGGGGTCGTCGCCCTCCAGGTGCCCGGTGTGCTCGTCGACCAGGCGCAGCTCGATGCCGGGCAGCGCGGCTCCCACCGACCCGGTGTGCCGTGCCGCGTCCGCGGCGTGGCCGGGGCCGTGCTCGACGTACCCCTTGCTGCACAGGGTGGAGGTGACCACCGGGGCGGCCTCGGTCAGGCCGTAGCCCTGGTGCACCTCGACCCCCGAGGCCTCCGTGAACCGGTCCATCACCTCCGCGGCCAGCGGCGCCGACCCCGACAGCATCAGCCGCACCGGCCCGAGGCGGTCGCGCAAGCCCTCGACCGGCAGCCAGTGGGCGAAGACCGGCGGCGCGACCGGGACCACCGAGACGGCCTCGTCGTCGATCACGTCCAGCGTCGCCTCGGGCTCGAAGCGGTCGACCAGGATCAGCTTGGCGCGGTGGCGCAGCACGCTGCCCAGCACGGCGTTGAGGCCGTAGACGTGGAAGAGCGGGAGCACCCCCAGCACCACGTCGTCCCCGTGCATCATCGCGGGGCGCACGGCGGCCACCTGCTCGATGTTGGCCATCAGCGCCCGGTGGGTGAGCATGGCGCCGCGCGGGCGACCCGAGGCCCCGCTGGTGTAGAGCAGGACCGCGAGCTTCTCGGGGTCCTGGAGGGCGGGCTGCGCGGCCGCCGGCTCGGCGACCAGCTGGGCGTAGCTACCGCCGTCGGCCCCGTCGACGTCGCCGATCACCACCAGGCGAGGGTCGCGGGCCCGTTCCAGCAGGTCGTCCTCCACCTCCCCGTCGGGCAGGGGCTGCCCGTCCTTGGCGGCGCGCAGCATCTCGAACGCCTGGCGGACGACGGGCGCGGTGTCGCCGTCGGCGACCACCACGCGCGAGCCGGAGTCGGCCAGCATCCGGACCAGCTCGTAGGGGGTGGAGCCCGGGTTGACCGGCACCGCGACCACCTGCGCCGCGAGTGCGCCGAGGTAGGAGGTGACGAACTCGAGCCGGTTGCCCAGCACGATCATCATCCGCATGCCGGCCACCAGGCCGAGGCGGCCGAGCCCCGCCGCCACGCGCTGCACCTCGTCGTCCAGCTGCCCCCAGGTCAGGCTCCGGCCGCCCACCTCGACCAGGGCCAGCCGCTCGGGGGACTCGGCGGCGGCAGTCACCACCAGGTCGGCTATGTGTGAGGTGGAGGCCATGTCGATGATACTTCCACAACCCGCCCCCGCCGTGTCCCACTACGCTGATCGGGTGAGCCGCTCCGGACAGCACCGCACCCCGTCCGACCTACGGCGTCGCTCGACGCTCGCCGGGGAGGCCGCGGCAGCCTCGGCGGAGGTGGAGGTGGCCCTCTCCACGCCGGTGGACTCCAGCAGCGCAGCCTTCTTCGACGTGGACAACACCGTGATGCAGGGGGCCAGCATCTTCCACCTGGCCAAGGGCCTCTACCAGCGCAACTTCTTCACCACGCGCGACATCGCGGGCGCCATGTACAAGCAGGCCTGGTTCAGGGTGGTGGGCAAGGAGGACCCCGAGCACATCGAGGACGCGCGCAACTCCGCGCTCGGCTTCATCGCCGGGCACACCGTCGCCGAGCTCGAGGAGCTGGGCGAGGAGATCTTCGACGAGGTGATGGCCCACCGGATCTGGCCCGGCACTCGGGCGCTGGCCCAGATGCACCTGGACCGGGGCCAGCGGGTGTGGCTGGTGACGGCGGCCCCCATCGAGATCGCCTCCATCATCGCCAGGCGGCTCGGACTCACCGGCGCCCTCGGCACCGTCTCGGAGCACCAGGACGGCGTCTACACCGGCAGGCTCGTGGGCGACCTCCTCCACGGGCCCGCCAAGGCCGAGGCGGTCCGGGCGATCGCGGAGCGGGAGGCGCTCGACCTGTCCCGGTGCTCGGCCTACTCCGACTCCTACAACGACCTGCCGATGCTCTCCCTGGTCGGCGACCCGGTCGCCATCAACCCGGACCCCGCGCTGCGGGCTCACGCCCGGGCGAACGGATGGCGGGTCCGCGACTACCGCACCGGCCGCAAGGCGGCCCGCATCGGCCTGCTGACCGGCGCCGCGCTGGGCGCCACGGCCGGGGGCGTCGCGGCCGGACTGTCCGTCCGCGGGCGGCACCGCGGCTGAGCCGCCCCTTCACAAAGGGTGGCGCGCTCCGTAACCTCAGGAGCACGTCTGACGGGGAGGGTTGGGCATGCTCGGGATCGACGACGCCACGCCTGGCATCGGCGCGCTGCGCCGAGCCGTGCTGGAGGTCCTCCATCCCCCCGGCCTGCTGCTGGCCGAGGCCGCGACCTCGGGCGCCGGGCGCGCCGGGGTCCGGGCCGCCGCCCCCGTCTCCGTCCCCCGTCCGGGCGGCGGGCACGACGACCACGACCTCGCCACCTCCAACGAGACGTCGCCCGACGACCGTGAGCGGCTCATCGCCCTCGTCGAGCTGGCGCGGACCGGGGACGCGGAGGCGTTCGGCCTCCTCTTCGACCACTACCACCGGGCGGTCCACCGCTTCCTGCACCACCGCACCGGGTCGGTGACGCTGGCCGAGGACCTGACCTCGGAGACCTTCTTCCGGGCGCTCCGGGCGATGCAGGACTTCCGCTGGCAGGGCAAGGACTTCGGCGCCTGGCTGATGACGATCGCCCGCAACCTGGCGCTGGACCACTTCAAGGCCGGCCGGACGCGGCTGGAGTCCACCACCGAGGACATGACCCACCACGAGGGGGCGCTGGGCCGGGCCCGCCCCGACCACGTGGCCACGGAGGAGGCGGTGCTCTCCCGGCTGACCAACGACGTGCTGCTGCGCACGCTGCGCACCCTCCCCGACGACCAGCGCGACTGCCTGGTGCTGCGCTTCCTGCAGGGGATGAGCCTCGCCGAGACCGCGGAGGCGCTGGGGCGCTCCACCGGGGCGGTCAAGCAGCTCCAGCTGCGCGCGCTGCGCAACCTCGCCGAGCGACTGCCCGAGGAGGTGTCGGAGCCGTGAGCGCGACGACCCGCCCCGTAACCTCCCCCGGCCCCGACTCGTTGCGTCGGGTGACCCGGTGGTCGTCCGCCGCCGGCGGCGAGCACCCAGGAAGCCGACCATGATCACCCCGTCCACCTCGCGCCGTCGCGCCGACGAGCTCGACGCCCTCCTGCGGGGAGACGGCACCGACCACCGCGCGGCGCAGCGCCACGCCCGGGTGCTCGCGGTGGCGGAGCGCCTGGGCCAGGTGCCCGACCCGGCGCCGCGGCCGGAGTTCGTCCGCGACCTGCGCGCGCGGCTGCTGGCAGAGGCCGAGACGGTCCTGACACCGGCCGCCCCGACGCCGGCCGGCCCGGGGACCGCCCGCGACCCGCAGCGGGTCCGGCGCGACCGGAGGACGGCGGCCGCGCTGGGCACCGCGGCACTCCTGGTCGCCAGCGGCTCCGTCGGCGTCGCCTCGCAGGCCGCGCTCCCGGGTGAGCTGCTCTACCCGGTGAAGTCGGCCCTGGAGTCGGCCCGCGAGCAGATCGCCAGCGGCGATCACGACACCGGGATCCTGCTCCTCTCGCGCGCCGACTCGCGGCTCGACGAGGTGGAGGAGCTGGTGACGCGCGACGACGCCGGCAGCCGCCGCGCGACCGGCCCCACCCTGGAGACGTTCGACGAGCAGGCCCGGGAGGGTGGCGACCTGCTGATCGACGAGTTCGAGAGCTCCGGGCGCCGCGCGTCCGTGCTAGCCCTGCGCGACTTCGCGGCGGCGGCCATGCCTCGGCTGGAGGCGCTGGCTCCCGTCCTGCCGGCCGAGGCCCGTGACGAGCTGGCGGCTGCGGCCGCGACGCTGGTCGCGCTGGACGACCGCGCCGTGGCCGCGTGCCCGGACTGCGGGGACGGCGCGGGCCTCGCGGTCCCCCGGCTCCTGGCCGACGGCACGCAGCCCGTGGCTCCCGGCGCGCCGGCGGGCCCGGCTGCGGAGCCGGCCGGCGAGGGAGCGCGCGCGCTCGGGCCGGGGCCGGCCTCTCGCCCCCGGGTCCGGGAGGCCGAGCCTCCGGGTGGCGCACCCGGGGAGCCGCCCGGCACTCCGGCCACCCCTCCTCCCCCGGAGCAGACGCCGCCCGGCGAGCCCCCGCGCGACCCCGCCGAGCCCCACGCCACGCAGCCGCCGACCCCGGCACCGACGCCGACCTCGGCTCCCACCCCGAAGCCCCGGCCGTCCAGCTCGCCGCCGCCTCCCGAGCTGCCGTCCGAGCCCACCCGCACCCCGGTGCTGGACGGTCTGACCGAGGCGCTGGTGGGTGGCGCCCCGGCGCCCGGGGCCTCGCCGTCCACGGGATTGCTCGGCGGGGTCGGCGAGGGGCTGGGCGAGGTGACCGGGAACCTGCTGGGCACCCCGGTCGGCGAGGCGGTCGAGCAGACCACCGACGGGGTCCGACGGCTGCTCTCCGGCGTGCTGCGGGGACCTGGTCGCACCGCCGGGCCGACGCCCTGAGCAGCCGCTGAGGGTCAGCGGAAGACGGAGCCCCGCTCCTTGAGCAGCGCGAAGAGCGTCTGCTGGATCGTCTCGCGGACCTGGTCGGTGAGGTTGAAGACCAGCATCGGATCCTCGGCCTCCGCCTCGTCGTAGGCGTCGGTGCGGATCGGCTCGCCGAACTCCAGCAGCCACTTCGACGGCAGCGGCACCAGCCCCAGGGGGCCGAGCAGCGGGAAGAAGGGGGTGATCGGCAGGTAGGGCAGGTTGAGGAGCCGGGCCAGGGTGGTGAGGTTGCCGACGATCGGGTAGATCTCCTCGGCGCCCACGACCGAGAGCGGCACGATCGGGACACCGGTGCGCAGCGCCGCCGAGACGAAGCCGCCGCGGCCGAAGCGCTGCAGCTTGTAGCGCTCCGAGAAGGGCTTGCCGACACCCTTGAAGCCCTCGGGCCAGACCCCCACCAGCTCGCCCTGGTTGAGCATGCGCTCGGCGTCCGCCTGGCACGCCAGGGTGGCACCCGAGCGGCGCGCCAGCCCGGCCACCATCGGCAGGCGGAAGACCAGGTCCGCGGCCAGCGGGCGCAGGAAGCGTCCGGTGCGGTCGTGGACCGAGACCATCGTCATCAGGCCGTCGACCGGGATGGTGCCGGAGTGGTTGGAGACCACCAGGGCGCCGCCGTCGGCCGGGATGTTCTCCACCCCCCGGACCTCGATGCGGAACCACTTCTCCGCGATGGGGCGCAGCATGGCCAGCAGCAGGCGCTCGGTCAGCTCGGGGTCGAACCCGAAGTCGTCGATCGGGTAGTCCCCGTCGAGCCGCCGACGCAGGAACGAGAGCAGCTCGGCCAGCCGGCGCTCCCAGTCGTCGCCGAAGACCTCACGCGCCCCGGCCTCGATCGCGGCCAGCCACTCCCCGACCGGGATCCCGCCGGCGGGCTCGCGCTCCTCGGTGGTGAAGGCGCTCCGGGGACCCGGAGGCTGCTCGTCCGCGGCGGTCTCGGCGGCAGCGCGAGGCTTGGCCGGCTTGGCGGCGGACTGGCCGGCGAGGTCGCGCGCGGCGGTCGAGGGCTTGCTCCGGCCGCTCCCCCGACCGGGGCGGCCCCCGGTGCCCAGGGGGATGATCTCTGCCTCAGGCACGGGGACCTCCTGCGAGGGCGGGGGCGTCGTCGATACTGCGACCGAGGCTCCGACAGAAGTCGGCGAACGCCTCGGAGGTCGTGTAGCGAGGGTTGAAGCCGAGGTCCTCACGCATCCGGGTGGTGTCGACGCCTCGCCCGTAGGTGAGCAGCGCACGGTGCTCGGGGGAGGCGTCGGCGAGCCGGGCCGAGCGGAGCACCGACTCGACCCGCCCCAGCGCCATGGCAGGGAGCGGGAGCGGGACCTTGCCCAGGCGGCGGATCGCCTGGGACAGCATGATCACCCCGTCGCCGGCGACGTTGAAGGAGCCGTGGGCCCCGTCGCTCCGCGTGGCGTGCAGCAGCACGTCGTAGAGGTCGTCCTCGTGCAGGAACTGCAGGCGCGGGTCGAAGCCGAGGACCATCGGGACCACCGGCATCCGGAAGAACGAGGTCATCGGGCTCACCACGTGCGCCCCGATCACGTTGGCACAGCGCAGCATCGTCACCCGGACGTCGGCGCGGCGGCGCGCGAAGCCGCGGACGTAGCCCTCCACCTCGGAGACGTCCTGGGCGTAGCCGGCACGGGGCAGCCTCTTGGCGCCCATGTCCTCGGTGAACATCGCCGGGTCACGGTTGCTGGCGCCGTAGACGGCGGTGCTCGACTTCACGACCAGGTGCTTGAGGCCCGGCGCGCGCTGGCAGGCCGCCAGCAGCTGCATCGAGCCGATGACGTTGATCTCCTTCATCGCCGCCCGCCCACCGTTTCCGGTGGGCGTCGCGATGACACTCATGTGCACCACCGTGTCGACGTTCTCGCGCGCGATCACCTTGGCGATGACCGGGTTGCGGATGTCGGCACGGATGAAGGAGACGTCGCCGACGTCACCACGCGGCGGGACGACGTCCACGCCGATGACGCGGTCGATGGAGGGGTCGGCAGCTGCCGCGCGCGCGAAGCGTCGGCCCACGTCCCGGGAGACCCCGGTGACCAGCACGACCCTCCCCATGACCGTGTGGTGGTGCTACTTGCCGAGCTTGCGACGCTGCACGCGCGTCTTCTTGAGGAGCTTGCGGTGCTTCTTCTTGGCCATGCGCTTACGCCGCTTCTTGATGACAGAACCCACAGGAAACCTTTCAACGTCTTCACGTCCACGGCGATTCGCCGGACCGGTGTGTCAGCCTACTTGCCCGCACCACCCGGGCAGAATCGGGTGCCACCCCGTGGGCGGCCCACGACTCAGCCGGCGTTGAAGAAGCTCTTGCGCAGGTACTCGTCGACGTCGTCCTCGGTCACCCGGAACGACCGGCCGACGCGCACCGCGGGGAGCTCCCCGTTGTGCACCAGCCGATAGACGGTCATCTTGGAGACCCGCATCATGGCGGCCACCTCGGCGATCGTGAGGAACTTGACGTCGGACCTGTCCGAGGGGTTGGCCATCTGTGCACCTGTCCTTCTGCCCCACGGCGCCGGCTTCCCCACCGGCGTCACAGACGTGTGGCGTACTCGTGAGAATAGGGCTTCTTGTGACCCGTGGGGAAGGGAATGACTTGTGAAACTTCCCTTTGACGGCGTGTCGCGTTGATTTCCCCCCGATTGCGGCCCTTGACGCAGGATTTCACGCGTAGGGATCCAGCCCGTGGAGGGGGAACGCCTCCATCCGGGTCGCGTGGATCGCGCGGTCCAACCAGGTCTCCGGGTCGTAGCCGTCCCGCCAGTCACGGTACGCCGGGGTGCGCCCGTCGGTCATCCGGTGCGGAGCCCCCGTCCCCAGCACCGTGGAGACGTGGTCGCGCCAGGCGTCCGGGGTGTCCGTCAAGGGGTCCAGGGGCTGACCGCCGACGATGGCCAGCAGGTGGGCCCAGGCCCGAGGCACCACCGAGGGGATCGCATACCCGCCGCCCCCGGTGACCACCCACTTCCCGTCGGCCACGTCGTGCGCCAGGTCATGGAGCGCCAGGTAGGCCGCCCGCTGGCCGTCGACGCTCAGCATCAGGTGGGTGAGCGGGTCCTCCATGTGGGAGTCGCAGCCGTGCTGGGTGACCAGCACCTGCGGGTCGAACTCGCCGACGAGCTCCGGGACCACGGCGTGGAAGGCCCGCAGCCAGCCCGCGTCGGCGGTGCCGGGTGGCAGCGCCACGTTGACCGCGGTGCCGGACGCCTCGGGACCCCCCAGGTCGGCCGGGAAGCCGGTCCCCGGGAAGAGCATCTGCCCCGTCTCGTGCAGCGAGACGGTGAGCACCCGCGGGTCGTCCCAGAAGATCTTCTCCACGCCGTCGCCGTGGTGGGCGTCGATGTCGACGTAGGCGACCCGCTCCACGCCCTGGTCGAGCAGCCAGCGGATCCCGACCGCCACGTCGTTGTAGATGCAGAACCCGCTGGCCCGGTCGGGCATCGCGTGGTGCAGGCCGCCGACCACGCTCGCACTGTGCAGCGACTCGCCGCTCCAGACCTGTCGGAACGCCTCGACGCTGGCGCCGACCACGTGGGCGGAGGCGTGGTGCATGTCCCGGAAGACCGGGTTGTCGTCGGTGCCGAGGCCGTGCTTCTCGTCGACCAGCCCCGGCGCGGAGCCGACCCGCTGGACGGCCTCGATCAGCGACTCGGAGTGGACCGAGGCGATCAGCTCCAGGTCGGCCATCGGTGCCTGCACCACCTGGAGCCCCCGCTCCATCACGCCGAGCTCCTCGGCGAGCCGCATCGTCAGGTCGACCCGGAGCGGCGACATCGGATGGTGCGGGCCGAAGTCATATTCGGCGAGCGTCTTGTCGAAGACGACACTGGCCGGTCCGTGGCACTCCCTCATGGGCGGCACGCTACTCCCGGGAGGCTCCGCCCCACGAGGTTCCCCCGCGCTCGCGCGCGACCGGCACCTCGAGGTGCACCCTGGCGGCTCAGCCCGCCGGGGCCGCGGACCAATCGACCGGGTGGGCGATGACGACCGTGTTGCCCCGGTAAGCGCCGCGCTGGTACTCCGAGCACGTCACCAGCAGCAGCCGCCCGCGGGTCGACTGCCCGAAGAGCCGTTGCGAGACCGCCGCCAGCTCCTCCTTGGAGTAGCTGCGCACCTCGTGCACCCGGTAGGCGATCCGGCCGGAGTCGGTGCGCAGCCGCACCACGTCCCCCGGCGCGAGGTCAGCGAGGTCGTCGAAGACGCCGCCGCCGGTGCTGACGGAGTGCCCGGCGAGCAGGACGGCGCCCCGGCGGCTGCCGGGCAGCGCCCCCTGGGACCACCACCCCACCGTGGTGACGTCCGCCGGCGGGGCCAGCGCGCCGTCCGCGCCCATCGAGACCGGGACCACCTCGGTGTCGACGGAGATCGCGGGCACCTCGAGGCGGAGGGGGACCCCGCGGGCAGCGGGGTCGACCCGGGTGGGTGGCCGGGCCCCGGCTTGCCCGGTCTCCGCCGTCCCCCGGCAGGCCCCCAGCAGCGCGGTCACGACCAGAAGACAGAGCAGGGTGAGGGCGAGGCCCGGGCGGCGTCGTGCCTGCCCCCTCACTCCTCCTCGAACCGCCGGGCAGCGACCAGGACGCCGCCGGAGCTCAGCAGCAGCGCGGCGCCGCCGCCGACCAGCCCGGCGCCCCAGGTGGTGGCCGAGGAAGAGCCCGCGACACCCGCGTCGACGCTGCGGGGCACCGCGACGCGCTCCTCCTCGTCATGCCGGCCCCCGTCGCGCTGGCCCTCGGCACGCGGGCTCTCGTCACGCTGGCCCTCGGCACGCCGGCCCTTGCCGCGCTGGCCCTCGTCACGCTGGCCCTTGCCGCGCTGACCCTCGTCACGCTGACCCGGGGTCGGACTCTCGGACGTACCGGGCTCGGTCGTGGGCGTCCCGCTCGGCTCAGGGCTCGGGGTCACGCTGGGCTCGCCCGTCGGCTCGCCCGTCGGCTCGCCCGTCGGCTCGCCCGTCGGCTCGCCCGTGGGCTCGTGCGTGGGCTCCGGCGTCGGCTCCGCGGTCGGGCCGTGCGTCGACTCCGGGGTCGGGGTCGGATTCGGGAGGTACGTCGGCCTCGGGGTCGGGGTCGGGGTCGGCTTCGGGGTCGGGCCGTGCGTCGACTCCGGGGTCGGGGTCGGATTCGGGAGGTACGTCGGCCTCGGGGTGGGGGTCGGGGTGGGGTCGGCCGCGGCCGGTCCGTGGGTCGCGATCACCAGACCCCCGCTCACCAGGGCGAGGACTCCCGTGACGGCGAGTCCCGAAGCCAGCCGAACCCAGCTGCTCGTCGCGCGCCGTGGCGCGTCGTGGGTGGACATCTCTCCTCCATCTCCTCCTGTCCTCGGGAAGACGCCCGTCTCCCGCGCCTTCGAGCGTAGGTCGACAGTTTCTTCACTTGAAGACTTGTGCAAGTGAAGAGATGAACACCACACCTCTGGGCACGTGGACGCTCGCGCGGCAGACTGGAGGGATGTCCGGACCCTCGATGAACACCCCGAACGCGCGCGCGCTCGCGCTCGAGTTCCCCCAGTCCCTGGCCGTCTACGACACCTACGCGCAGGCCCAGAAGGCGGTCGACCACCTCTCCGACCAGGAGTTCCCGGTGGAGAACTGCATGATCGTCGGGACGGACCTCAAGCAGGTCGAGCGGATCACCGGCCGCCTCACCTGGGGCCGGGTGGCCGTGGCCGGGCTGCTCTCGGGCCTGTGGATCGGCATCTTCCTGGGCCTGCTCCTCGGGCTCTTCGTCGAGGGCGGAGGCTGGCTGCCGATGATGCTCTCCGCCGCGCTCTTCGGGGCGGTCTTCGGCCTCATCTGGGGCCTCGCCGGCTACGCCGCGACGCGGGGGCGACGCGACTTCTCCTCGATCCAGGCGGTCGTCGCCACGCGCTACGAGGTGCTGGTCGAGCACAAGCACCGGGAGCGGGCCCGAGAGATCCTGGCGGCCACCCCGGGCCTGCTCCCCGACCCCTTCGCCGGCTGAGCCTCAGGCGTCGGCGGCCAGCTCGCGGGAACGGTCCCGCGCGGCCTCCATGGCGGCGAGGAACGCCGCGCGCACCTTGTGGATCTCCAGCTCGCGCAGCGCGGCCGCCGTGGTGCCGGCCGGCGAGGTGACCTGCTCGCGCAGCACGGTCGGATGGGTGCCCGTCTCGCGGAGCATGATGGCCGAGCCCACCAGGGTCTGCACCGCCAGCTCGGTCGCGGTCGCGCGAGGCAGCCCGAGGTGGACACCCGCCTCGATCATCGACTCGATCACGAAGAAGACGTAGGCCGGTCCGGACCCGGAGATCGCGGTCACCGCGTCCATCTGCTTCTCCGGCACCCGCATCACCTTGCCGCAGGAGTCCATCAGCGCCTCCACCTCGGCCAGGTGCGCCTCGTCGCAGTGCAAGCCCGGCGAGATGGCGGCCATCCCCTCGTCGACCAGCGCCGGGGTGTTGGGCATCACCCGGACCACCGCCACGCCGGCGGGCACCCGCGACTCGATCCACGCGGTGGTGATGCCGGCCGCGAGCGAGACGAGCAGCTGACCGGGGCGGAGCACGGGGGTGATCTCGGCGAGCAGGTCGGCCATGTCCTGGGGCTTCACGACCAGCGCGACCGTCTCGGCCTTCGCGGCAGCCTCGACGTTGCCGAGCACCGTGACGCCGTACCGCTCCTCGAGCTCGGCCGCACGCTCCGCACGCTTCTCGCCCACCAGGAGCGTGTCGACCCGACGGCCCGCCCGGACCAGGCCGGAGAGGAGGGTCTCGCCCATCACACCGGCGCCGAGGATCGCGGTCTGCTTCGTGGTCGCCATGGCGGCCATTGTGCCGCTACTTCTTCCGGACCAGCGACTTGAGGAACATCGACACGTTGCCCGGCTTCTCGGCGAGGCGGCGCATCAGGTAGCCGTACCACTCCTGGCCGTACGGGACGTAGACGCGCATCGTCTCCCCGGCCGCCGCGAGGCGTCGCTGCTCGGCGGGCCGGATCCCGTAGAGCATCTGGAACTCGTAGGTGCCCTGGACCCGGCCGTGGCGGCTGGCCAGCGACGTCGCGATCTGGATCATCCGGGGGTCGTGGGTGGCGATCATCGGATAGCCGTAGCCGGCTAGCAGGATCTTGAGGCAGCGCACGTAGGCCTTGTCGATCTCGGCGCGGTCCTGGTGCGCCACGTCGTCCGGCTCGAGGTAGGCGCCCTTGCACAGCCGCACCCTGGAGCCCTCGTGGGCGAGTGCACGGCAGTCGTCCTCGGTGCGCAGGAGGGCGGCCTGCAGCACCGCCCCGGTCTCGGGGAAGTCCTTGCGCAGCTCGTGCAGGATCTCCAGGGTCCCGTCGGTGGTGGTGTGGTCCTCCATGTCCAAGGTGACCGTGGTGCCCGCGTTGCGGGCGGCCAGGCAGATCTTCCGGGCACCGGCCAGGGCGACGGCCCGGCCGGAGACCCCGTCCTCCTCGGGGAGGGCCTGGCCGATCGCGCTGAGCTTGACGCTGACCTCGGCCTGGCGCCCCAGGCCGCGGGCCGAGAGCTGCTCGAGGAGCTCGACGTACGCCGCGACGGTGCGCTCGGCCTGCGCGCGGTCGGTGGTGTCCTCCCCCAGGAAGTCCAGCGTGACGGCCATCCCCTCGTCGACGAGGTCGGCGGTGGCACGCACGGCCGCCTCGGTGGTCTCCCCCGGCACGTAGCTCGCCACGATCCCGGAGGAGACCGGGAGGGTGCTGATCAGCTCCTTGACCTTCCCGGAGCGCGACAGCATGAGGATGGGCTGGCGGAGCAACGACATGCGTTCAGGCTACGGGGTGCGCCGCGACAGGGTCAGTGCGCCGAGCCCGAGGAGCGCCACCGCCCAGCCCGCCACCAGCGCCAGGTCCTGCCACGCCTGCGCGGTGGAGCCGCTGGTGGTCAGGGTGCCGATGGCGTCCACCGCGAAGGAGAGCGGCAGCACGTCCCCGACCGCCTCCAGCACCGCCGGCATCCGGTCGCGGGGCACCAGCAGGCCGCAGAGCAGGATCTGCGGGACGACGAGGGCCGGCATGAACTGGACGGCCTGGAACTCCGTCCGGGCGAAGGCGCTGACGAAGAGGCCCAGGGCGGTGCCCAGCACCGCGTCGCAGACCGCCACCACGGCGAGGAGCCACAGCGGCCCCTGCACCTCCAGGCCCAGCCCCCACACGGTCACCGCCACGGCGACCACCGACTGCACGGCGGCGAGCAGCCCGAAGGCCAGGGCGTAGCCCACCAGGAAGTCGAGCCGTCCCATCGGCATGGTGAGGAGTCGCTCGAGCGTGCCGCTGGTGCGCTCACGCAGCGTCGTCACGCTGGTGACCAGGAACATCACGAGGAAGGGGAAGATCGCCAGCAGGGCCGGGGCGATCCGGTCGAAGACCTCGCCGGGAAGTCCGTCGTAGACCCACCACAGCAGCACCGTGAGGGCGCTGGGCAGCACCATGAGCATGGCCAGGGTCCGGTGGTCGCGGCGGACCTGCGTCAGCACCCGCGCGGCGACGGCGAGGGTGGTCCGCGGCCTCATGCCCGGCCCTCCACGAGGGCCAGGAACGCCTGCTCGATGTCGGGGGCGCCGGTGCGCTCGCGCACCTGCGCGGGCGTGCCGTCGGAGATCACCCGGCCCTCCCGCATCAGCAGCAGCCGCTCGCAGCGCTCGGCCTCGTCCATCACGTGGCTGGAGACCAGGACGGCGGTGCCGGCGTCGGCCAGCCGGTGGAAGAGGTCCCACAGGTCCCGGCGCAGCACCGGGTCCAGCCCCACCGTCGGCTCGTCGAGGACCAGCAGGTCCGGGGCGCCGAGCAGGGCCACCGCCAGGCTGACTCGGCTGCGCTGGCCACCGGAGAGCCGGCCCACGATCCGGTCGCGGAGGTCGGTGAGGTCCACCGCCGTCAGGGCGACGTCGACCTCGCCGCCGTCCACCCCCAGCACCCGGGCGAAGAATCGGAGGTTCTCCGCGACGGTCAGGTCGTCGTAGACGCTCGCCGACTGGGTGACGTAGCCGACGCGGTCGCGCAGCGCGCTGCTCCCCGCCGGCAGCCCCAGCACCTGGACCGTGCCGGACCGGACCCGCTGCCCGCCGACCAGGCAGCGCATCAACGTGGTCTTGCCGGAGCCGCTCGGCCCGAGCAGCCCGGTCACCCCGCGCCCGACGTCCAGGGAGATCCCCGGGAGCACCGAGCGACCGCCGCGCTCGACCGTCAGGTCCCGGACCTCCACGACGTGCTCCATCCGGGCCGGCTCCTCAGCCCGTCGCGACGGCCAGGTGCTGGCGGGCGAAGGCGAGGGACTCGGTGAGGTCGGCGACCCGCTCCTCGACCGTGCCGCACCGGCGGGTGTTGATCTCCAGCACCACCGAGCCGTCGAACCCCTGCGCGGCCAGCAGCTCGAGCAGCTCGTCGGCCCGGGTGGTCCCGCGCCCCGGCACGAGGTGCTCGTCCTTGGCGCTCCCCCGCCCGTCGGTGAGGTGGACGTGCCGCAGCCGGTCGCCCATCCGCACCGCCATGTCGACCACGTCGGAGTGGGAGGTCGCCGCGTGGGAGAGGTCCAGGGTGGTGTGGGCGTAGTCGCCCAGGGAGACGTCCCAGTGCGGCATGTACATCTCCATCGTCCGGGGGCCACGCCGCCCGGTGCCGGTGCGCCAGGGATACATGTTCTCCACCGCGAAGTGGATCCCGGTCGAGGCCTCGAGGGCGGCGATCCCGTCCTCGAAGCCGGTCGCGTACTCCCGCTGCCAGCGGAAGGGCGGGTGGACCACCACCACCGGCGCCCCCAGCGCCTGGGCCATCCGCGCGGAGCGCTCGAGCTTGCCCCACGGCTCCAGCCCCCAGACCCGCTGGGTCCACAGCAGACAGGGTGCGTGGACGGCGCAGACCGGGATCCCGTGGTGCTCGGAGAGCTGGCGCACGGCGGCCGTCTGTTGGGAGATCGCGTCCATCCCGACCATCACCTCGACCGCGTCGTAGCCCAGCGCCGCGGCGTAGGAGAAGGCGTGGGCGGTCGACTCGGGGTAGACCGACGCGGAGGAGAGACCGATCGACGCCGTCACCTGACCCCCCTCAGTCCAGCACCGAGAGGCGGTCCAGGCGCTCCAGGATGACGCCCTCGCGGAGCGCCCACGGGCAGATCTCCAGCTCGGGAAGGTCGAAGATGTCCATCACGGCCTCGGCCACCAGGGCACCGGGAAGGATCTGGTGGGCCCGGCTCGGTGAGACGCCCGGCAGCTGCGCCAGCTCGGCGAGCGGGGCGGAGACCAGCTTGGGCAGCCACTGGGCGAGGTCGTCGCGGCGCAGCACCCGGGGCACCAGGTGGCCCTGCGCGGAGGGGGCCGCCCCGCAGATGCGGGCCAGCGAGCGGAACGTCTTGGAGGTGGCCGCCGCCCGGTGCGGGGCGCCGCCGCGGAGCAGGCCGCCGGCGTCGCGGGCGATCTGGGTGCGGATCCAGCGACGCAGCTCGCGCACGCTCTCCTCGTCGGCGCCGGGGCCGAGCCGGTCCCGGGCCAGCCGGGCCGCCCCCAGCGGCAGCGACCAGGCGACGTCGGGAGCCTCGTCGGGGCCGCCGGCGATCTCCAGCGAGCCGCCGCCGATGTCGAAGACCGCAAGCCGCCCGGCCGACCACCCGAACCAGCGGCGCACTGCGAGGAAGGTCAGCCGTGCCTCCTCCTCGCCGGAGAGGACGCTGATCCGGGTCCCGGTGGAGGCCTCGACCCGGTCGAGCACGGCGTCGGTGTTGACCGCCTCCCGGACCGCCGAGGTGGCGAACGCCAGGATCTCCTCGCAGCCCTTCTCCTCCGCGAAGACGATCGCGTGCCGGGTGAACTCGATGAGTGCCTCCACACCGGCCGGGCCGAGCGCGTCGGACTCGTCGAGGTGCTCGGCGAGGCGGAGCGGCTCCTTGAGGCTGAACGCGGGCAGCGGGGCGGCACCACCATGGGCGTCCACCACCAGCAGGTGGCCGGTGTTGGAGCCGATGTCGAGGACGCCGAGCCGCATGTCTCCAACGTACCCGTCGGGCGCGACGTAGGGTTCTCCTGTGTCAGAAGTCGACCTCGTCTTCCCCCGTGCGTACGTCGAGTTCGCGGACCCTGCCGACCCCGACCAGCTCTTCCGCTGCGACCTGACCTGGCTGACCTCGGCCTACACCTGCATCTTCGGCCGGGGCTGCCAGGGCATCTACGCCGACGCCCCGGACACCGGGTGCTGCACCCTGGGCGCGCACTTCAGCGACACCGACGACGAGCGGCGGGTGGCGGCGTACGTCGACCAGCTGACGCCGGAGCTGTGGCAGTTCCACCCCGGCCGCAAGGTCCGCAAGGGCGACTGGATCGAGGTCGAGGACGAGGGCGAGCGCAAGACCGCCACCCTGACGGTCGACGGCCAGCAGGCCTGCGTCTTCCACAACCGCAGCGACTTCGCGCCGCACACCGGTGCCGGGGGCGCCGGCTGCGCGCTGCACGGGCTGGCGCTGGCGCAGGGGCGCAACCCGCTGGAGACGAAGCCGGACGTCTGCTGGCAGCTGCCGATCCGGCGGACCTACCGCACCGTCGAGCGGCCCGACGGGACCTCCTACACCGAGGTCTCGATCAGCGAGTACGACCGCCGCGGCTGGGGGCCGGGCGGTCACGACCTGGACTGGTACTGCTCGGGGAACACCGAGGCCCACGTGGCGCTCGAGCCGCTCTTCGTGACCAGCGCCGCCGAGCTGGTGGAGCTGATGGGACGACCCGCCTACGACGAGCTGGTGCGGCACTGCGAGGCCCACCTGCGCTCCCGCTCGGCGCTGGCGCTGCACCCGGCCGACCCGCGCTGACCGCACGTCGCACCGGGACCGGTCGGGCCCCCGGAAGGCTCGACGTCAAGAGACCAGCACCCCGGTGAGGACGCCCGGACACGACGGTCCACAATGCTTGATATGCGCTTGGACCACATCTCATATGCCGCCGGACCGGACGGCTTGGCCGCGACGGCCGCGCGCATCGGGGGACTGCTGGGTCGTGAGTTCCTCGATGGCGGTGTGCACCCTCGTTTCGGCACCCGCAACATGATCCTGCCGCTCGCCGGCCGGACCTACCTCGAGATCGTCGAGGCCCTCGACCACCCCGCCTCCGACAAGGCGCCCTTCGGCCAGGCGGTCAAGGCCCGCTCCGCCGACGGCGGTGGCTGGCTCGGCTGGGTCGTCGCGGTCGACGACCTCGACGTGGTCGAGGAGCGCCTCGGCCGGGAGGCCGTGCCCGGCAACCGGCACCGCCCCGACGGCACCGAGCTGCGCTGGCTGCAGATCGGCGTCAACGGGCTCATCGGCGACCCCCAGCTGCCCTTCTTCATCAAGTGGCTCACCCCCGACCTGCACCCGAGCCAGGGGGCCGACGGCGCGTACTCGCTGGCCTGCCTGGAGATCGCCGGTGACCCGCAGCGGGTCAGCGAGTGGCTCGGGGAGCCGGTCGAGGCCCCGCTGGAGGACGTCAAGGTCGACTGGGTCGCACCCAACGGCACCCCCGGGCTGATGGCGGTCAACGTCCAGACCCCCACCGGCCTGGTCCGCATCTGACGGAGCCGGTCATCACCCGACCGCTCCGGCGGCACGGCGCCACGCCGAGCCCCAACATCTGGCACCACACCTCCACCTACGAGCTGGAGAACCACGCCTTCGACCCCGACCGACTGGTCGAGGCCGCGATGACGGAGGTGGCCGGCTGGCGCGCCCGCACCTTCCTCGACGTCGGCTGCGGCTCCGGCTTCCACCTGCCCCGCTGGGCCGAGCAGGCCGCCTCGGTGATCGGGGTGGAGCCGCACCCTCCGCTGGTCTCGCTCGCCCGACGGCGTACCCGGCGGATCCCCCACGTGAGCGTGCTCGCGGGCAGCGCGCAGGACCTGCCGCTGCCCGACGCGTCGGTCGACGTGGTGCAGGCCCGGTGGGCCTACTTCTTCGGGCCCGGCTGCGAGCCCGGCCTCGCCGAGCTGGACCGGGTGGTACGCCGCGGCGGCACCGCGTTCGTCGTCGACAACGACCCCACCCGCTCGACGTTCGGCCGCTGGTTCCGCCGCGGCTACCCCACCATCGACGCGGCCGAGGTGGAGCGGTTCTGGTCGGGGCGCGGCTGGAGCCGCACCCCGGTGCTGACCCGGTGGTCGTTCGCCGACGCCGCGGACCTGGCGGCGGTGGTGCGGATCGAGTTCGACGCGGCGACCGCGGAGGCGGTCCTGGCCGAGTGGCGCGCCGGCGGCTCACCCACCGAGGTCGACTACGCGGTCAACGTGTGGTGGCGGCACTACTGAGGCCGTGAACCGCCCGGCCAGGGTCAGCTCGAGCCGCGGCAGGCCAGGGTGGGGGTGAGCAGGACCCCGGTGTTGGCCTGGGGCGGCGTGCTGAGGACCCGGCGCAGCGCGGTCACCACCTCGACCGCCACCTCCTCCAGCGGCGGCCGCACCGAGGTGAGGCCGCCCGGCGCCACCTGGGCCACCTGGGAGTCGTCGAAACCGACCACGGCCACGTCGTGCCCGGCCACCAGGCCGCGCTCGGCGAGCAGGTGGAGCACCCCCATGGCGAGGGTGTCGGAGGCGCAGACGAAGGCGCTCGGGGACGCCTCGTCCAGCAGCACGGCGGCGGCCTCGCGCCCGCTGGCGACCGTGTCCTCCACCCGGGAGGCCAGCCCGCTGGTGGAGAGGCCGCGGACACGCATCGCCTGGACCCAGCCCGCGCGGCGGTCCTCGCCGATGAAGGAGTCCTTGCGCCACCCGATCCAGGCCACCCGGGAGTGGCCCCGGTCCAGGAGGTGGTCGGTGGCCAGCGCCGTCCCGGCGGCCCCGTCGACGTCGACCCACGCGTGGGTCGCCGCCGGATCCTCCCAGGGACGGCCGAAGGCCACGAACGGGGCTCGCTGCTGGGTGAGGAAGGCGGCCTGCGGGGCGCCCAGGTAGGTGTCGGTGACGACGAAGGCGTCCACCGCGGTCGAGCGGAGCAGGTCGTCGTAGGCCTGGAGCGGCTCGGTGTCGTCGTCGGAGAAGAGGAGGACGTGGTAGCCGGTGAGGGCCGCGGTCGCGACGAGCTTGTGCAGGAAGCGGTCCATCAGCGCGTTGGCGGTGCCCTCCTGGGCCGGGGTGAACCGCAGGCCCACCAGGTGGGAGTGCCTGGTCCGCAGGTTGCGCGCGGCCCGGTTGGGCGAGTAGCCGAGGTCCTGGATCGCCGTGCGCACCCGCAGGAGCGTCTCGGGACGCAGCAGGTGGGGGCTGTTGACCGCGTTGGAGACGGTCTGGCGGGAGACGCCGGCGCGCTCCGCGACGTCCGCCAGCGTGGGTGGGTTGACCGCCACCGTGCACCCCCTCCGACCGGTGCGGGACCGGCCTGCGGCCCGTCCTTGATCGATCCAAAGAGAGCATAGGCGCATACCTCCCCCTCGCGGCACCGTCGGCGGTGTCGGCGGCGTGGCCTAGCGTCTGCCCCATGAGCAAACAGGCCCGGACCCGCCCCGCGTACCGCTGCTCCGAGTGCGGGTGGGAGACCGGCAAGTGGGTGGGTCGCTGCGGCGAGTGCCAGGCGTGGGGCTCGGTCGCGGAGGCCGCGGCCGCCCCGGTCGGGCGCACCCAGGCGAGCGCGGTGACCACCGCGGCCGTGCCGATCGGCCAGGTCTCGGTGCTGGAGTCGGCGTTCCGCTCCAGCGGGGTGGCCGAGCTCGACCGGGTGCTCGGCGGCGGGCTCGTCCCGGGGGCCGCGATCCTGCTCGCCGGGGAGCCGGGGGTCGGCAAGTCCACCTTGCTGCTGGAGGTGGCCGCCCAGACCGCGCGGCACAAGCACCGCACCCTCTACATCACCGGCGAGGAGTCCGCCTCCCAGGTGCGGCTGCGCGCCGACCGCACCGACGCCGTCCACGACGAGCTCTACCTCGCCGCCGAGACCGACCTCGGCGCCGTCCTGAGCCACATCGAGCAGGTCAAGCCCACGCTGCTGGTGGTCGACTCGATCCAGACCATCGGCGCCTCCGGGCTCGAGGGCGTGCCCGGCGGCGTCACCCAGGTCAAGGAGGTGGCCGCGGCGCTGGTCCGGGTCGCCAAGACCCGCAACATCACCACCGTGATCGTCGGCCACGTCACCAAGGACGGCTCGATCGCCGGGCCGCGGGTGCTGGAGCACCTCGTCGATGTGGTGCTCCACTTCGAGGGCGACCGCAACTCGCGCTTCCGGATGGTGCGGGCGATGAAGAACCGCTTCGGCCCGGTCGACGAGGTCGGCTGCTTCGACCTCTCCGCGCAGGGCATCCGGGCGGTCACCGATCCCACCGGCCTCTTCGTCGAGCACCACTCCAAGCAGGTGCCGGGCACCTGCGTGGCGGTCACCATGGAGGGACGCCGTCCCCTGCTGGCCGAGGTGCAGGCCCTGGTCGCGCCCACGCCGGCCGAGCGCCCCCGGCGGACCACCTCGGGTGTCGACTCCTCACGGGTCTCGATGGTGCTGGCGGTGCTCCAGCAGCACTGCCAGATCCGGCTGCACAACATGGACGTCTTCGTCTCCACGGTGGGCGGCGCCCGGATCCACGAGCCGGCGAGCGACCTGGCCATCGCGGTCGCGCTGGCCGGGGCGACGTTCGGCATCGCGGCGCCGACCGGGGTGGTCGCGATGGGCGAGATCGGGCTGGCCGGCGAGCTGCGCCGGGTCCGCGACCTCCCCCAGCGACTCTCGGAGGCCGCGCGACTGGGGTTCAAGGTCGCCGTCGTGCCCAGCGAGCGCAACGCCCCGCCGGGCCCGCGGTCCCCCGAGTCCTGGACCGTGGACGGCATGCAGGTGCTCGACGTGGGCGACGTCGCCACGGCTCTGGGGCTGCTGCGGCTCACCAGGACCCGCGCCACCGCCCTGCGTCCCATAGACTGACGCGCGGAGCGCTGCAGCCACAGGCGTTTCAGTGGTGACGTGGTCCGTGATGGAGGGCGCCTTGGTCGGCATCGAGCGCAGCGACGAGAGCCTGCGCCTACGGGCGACGCTGGCCACGATCGCTCCCGGCACCCACCTGCGCGACGGACTCGAGCGGATCCTGCGCGGGCGCACCGGCGCGCTCATCGTGCTCGGTCACGACAAGCTCGTCGACTCCATCGCCAGCGGTGGCTTCACCCTCGACGTCCCCTTCACCGCCACCGGCCTGCGCGAGCTCGCCAAGATGGACGGCGCGATCATCATCGACAAGGACGTCTCGCGGATCCACCGCGCCGCCGTCCACCTGATGCCCGACCACACCATCTTCTCCGAGGAGACCGGCACCCGGCACCGCACCGCCGACCGGGTCGCCCGGCAGACCGGCTTCCCGGTCATCTCGGTCTCGCAGTCGATGCAGATCATCGCCGTCTACGTCGGCGAGACCCGCTACGTCCTGGAGGACTCGGGCCAGATCCTCTCCCGCGCCAACCAGGCGCTGGCCACCCTGGAGCGCTATAAGCTGCGTCTCGACGAGGTCTCCTCGACCCTCTCCGCGCTGGAGATCGAGGACCTCGTCACCGTGCGCGACGTCGCGGTGGTCGCCCAGCGGCTCGAGATGGTCACCCGCATTGCCCGCGAGATCGAGGACTACGTGCTCGAGCTCGGCACCGACGGCCGGCTGCTCTCCCTCCAGCTCGAGGAGCTGATCACCGGGGTCGACGCCGACCGCGAGCTGGTCATCCGCGACTACCTGCCGAGCGGGAAGACCACCTCGCCGGAGGCTCTCCTCGACGACCTCGGGCTGCTCTCCCCCACCGAGCTGGTCGACCCGGCCGCGGTGGCCAAGGCCCTCAGCCTCACCACCGGCGACCACCTCGACGGCGCGGTCGCCCCCCGTGGCTACCGCCTGCTCGCCAAGGTGCCCCGGCTGCCGAGCCCGGTCGTCGACCGCCTGGTCGAGCACTTCGGCGGGCTCCAGCAGCTGCTCTCCGCGGGGATCGACGACCTCCAGGTGGTGGACGGTGTCGGCGACCTCCGCGCCCGCAGCGTCCGCGAGGGACTCTCCCGGCTGGCCGAGTCGAGCATCCTCGAGCGCTACGTCTGAGCTCCGCCACGGCCGCCGCGCCGTGCGGTCCGATCAGTCGGCCGGCGTGGGCTCGACCGCGCCCGAGGGCTCGGGCGTCGCGGGGGTGGACTGAGCGGGCTTCTTCTTGGTCTTGTTCTTCTGGTTCTTGGTCTTCTTCTTGCTCTTCTTCGTCCCCGGGGCGGGCTCCGGCTCCGGGGCCCGGGTCGCGGTGATCGAGGCGCGCGTGCGCTCGAACTGCACCTCGGTCGGCTCGCCCTCGAACGCGGCCGCCATGACGTGGTAAAAGCCGGGCTGCGCCCAGTCGGTCGCCCGGGAGCACTCGGGATCCGAGCGGCGGCCGCTCCACACGAAGGGGACCGTGGTGTCGGTGGCCTGGTAGAGCACGACGTCCTGCGCCGGCAGCGAGCCGGGGCAGTGACTGCTGAACCAGTAGTCGTCGCTGCCCGAGCTGATCTTGATCGTCACCGTCTCGGCCGAGACCTGCCAGGTGCAGGCGGGAGTGGTCTGGGTGCGCAGCACCAGCGCCATGTCCACCTTCCCGTCCACGCGGGGCGCCCCGACGAGGGGGGTGACCACGACGTCGCCGTTGACGCACGGCCCGGTCGGGGTCGGCAGCGGCGGGGGCTCCGGCGTCGGCTCGGGGGTGGGCTCCGGGGTCGGCTCTGCGGTCGGCTCTGCGGTCGGCTCTGCGGTCGGCTCCTGCTTGCCGGCGCCCTTCTTGCCCGCGGGCTCGTCCACGGGAGCCTCCGGCGCGGCGGCGCCGTCGTCCTCGGGGGCCACCTCGGCTCCGGCGGTCGTGGCCTGCACGTCCGCCTCGGGCGTCTCGTCGCCGCGGCCGCCGAAGAGCCGCACGGCACCGAGGAGCAGGACGAGGACCGTCGAGAGCACCAGGAGCCGACGGAACCAGTACACCCGGGCGGGCAGCGGCCCCTTGGGTGCGGTCAGCGCAGACATGCCGGCACGCTATCGAGCCGGAGCGCCGAGTGGTGGGTGCCACACCGTACGGACCACGTTCTCACGGCGTTGCGTCTAGGCTTCCGCGCATGCGTGGTGATCTCTTCTCCCGCGTCCACGAGGAGGTCTCGTCACCCGAGGCGCTGGCGCTGCAGAACGGCTACCTCCTCAGGGCGACGCTGGGCCCTCCCGTGGTCGCGACCAAGGGGTCGATGGTGGCCTACCAGGGACAGGTGTCCTTCGAGCACAAGTCGGCGGGCTCCCTGGGCCGCTGGCTCAGACGTTCCGCCACCAGCGAGGACACCCCGTTGATGACGGTCTCCGGAGAGGGCCAGGTCTTCTTCGCCGACTCCGGGCGCCACGTCTTCCTGGTCGACCTCGAAGGACCGCACGACGCGCTGAGCGTCTCGGGAGCCAGCCTGCTGGCCTTCGAGTCCGCCCTCGACCACGACGTCCACCGGGTGAAGGGGGTCGGCATGGTGGCCGCCGGGGCCTTCAACACGCTCCTGCGCGGCCACGGCCGGGTGGCGCTGACCTGTCACGGCACCCCGCTCGTCCTGGACTGCAGCCGTCACCCGACGTACGTCGACGTCAACGCCGTCGTCTGCTGGTCCGCGGGCCTGCAGCCGACCGTGCAGAGCTCGATGAACCTCCGGTCGATGCTCCGTGGCGGCAGCGGCGAGGCGTTCCAGTACGTCTTCCACGGCCCCGGCTTCGTCGTCGTCCAGCCCTCGGAGGGCCCGCGGCAGGGGCCGGAGGACGGCGGCTCGAGCTCGGGCGGCTTCCTCGGCGACGTCCTCGGTGGTTGAGCCGATCCACGGCGTGCTGCACGCCCGCCTGCTGGGCTGGTACGACGAGCACGCCCGCGACCTGCCCTGGCGTCGCCCCGAGGCCTCGCCGTGGTCGGTGATGGTCTCGGAGTTCATGCTCCAGCAGACGCCGGTCGCCCGGGTGCTGCCGGTCCACGCCGCCTGGCTGGCGCGGTGGCCCACCCCGGCTGCCCTGGCCCAGGACTCGGTCGGGGAGGCGCTGCGGGCCTGGGGACGGCTGGGCTATCCGCGGCGGGCGCTGCGCCTGCACGCCGCGGCGACCGCTCTCGTCGACGACCACGCCGGGGAGGTGCCCTCCACCGCCGACGCGCTGCGGGCGCTGCCGGGGGTCGGCGACTACACCGCGGCGGCCATCGCCGCCTTCGCGTTCGGGCGTCGGACCGCGGTGCTCGACACCAACGTGCGGCGCGTGCACCACCGGGTGCTGCGCGGCGTCGAGTTCCCGCCGGACGCGGTCCGGGCCCACGAGCGGCGCGACGCCGCGGGACTGCTCCCCGAGGACCCGGCCACCGCCGCCACCTGGTCGGTGGCCGTGATGGAGCTGGGCGCGCTCGTCTGCACCGCCCGCAACCCGCGGTGCGACTCCTGCCCGGTGGCCGACCTGTGCGCCTGGCGCGCGGCCGGCTACCCGGCGTACGACGGCCCCCCGCGACGCGGCCAGACCTGGGACGGCACGGACCGGCAGTGCCGCGGCCGGATCATGGCCGTCCTCCGGGAGACCGAGGGTCCCGTGCACCGCAGCAGCATCGAGCCGGCCTGGCCGGACCCGGTCCAGCGGGAGCGCTGCCTGGCCGGCCTGGTCGCCGACGGGTTGGCCGTCGCGACGTCGCCGACCACCTACGCGCTGCCCTGACGGGGTCGGTGGGGCGGGCGGCCCCAGAACGCAGCCATCCCGGCCGCCCACGAGGGGCGGCCGGGATGGCGTGGAACGGGACTCAGTCCTCCGCGCGGGGGACGTCCACCGGGCCGGCGGAGTCGTCGGGACCCTCGATCGGGGCGACCCCGGTGTCGGCGGTCTCGAGCGGGGGCATGTCGGGCAGCGCGTTGACCTTCTGGCCGTGGAACGTGAAGGTCGCGGACGGCCCTTCGCCCTCGACGTCGACCAGGATGATCTGGCCGGGGCCGACCTCGCCGAAGAGCATCTTCTCGGCCAGGGTGTCCTCGATCTCCCGCTGCACCGTGCGACGCAGCGGCCGGGCACCGAGCACCGGGTCGAAGCCCCGGACGGCGAGCAGCTGCTTGGCGGCGGGCGTGAGCTCGAGCTGCATGTCCCGGTCGCGCAGACGCAGCTCGACGGCGGCGATCATGTTGTCGACCATCGAGACGATCTGCGCCTGCGAGAGCGGCGGGAAGACGATGATCTCGTCGACACGGTTGAGGAACTCGGGCCGGAAGTGCTGCTTGAGCTCGTCGGCGACCTTGCTCTTCATCCGGTCGTAGGAGCCCGCCGCGTCGCCGACCTGGGCGAAGCCCAGGTTGACCGACTTGGCGATGTCCCGGGTGCCGAGGTTGGTCGTCATGATGATGACGGTGTTCTTGAAGTCGACGACCCGGCCCTGGGAGTCGGTCAGGCGACCTTCCTCCAGGATCTGGAGCAGCGAGTTGAAGATGTCCGGGTGCGCCTTCTCGACCTCGTCGAAGAGGACCACCGAGAACGGCTTGCGCCGCACCTTCTCGGTCAGCTGACCACCCTCCTCGTAGCCCACGTAGCCCGGAGGCGAGCCGAAGAGCCGCGAGACGGTGTGCTTCTCGGAGAACTCGCTCATGTCGAGCTGGATCAGGGAGTCCTCGTCGCCGAAGAGGAAGTCGGCCAGCGTCTTGGAGAGCCACGTCTTGCCGACGCCCGAGGGCCCGGCGAAGATGAACGAGCCGCCAGGACGCTTGGGGTCCTTCAGGCCGGCACGGGTACGCCGGATGGCACGGGAGAGCGCCTTGACGGCCTCCTCCTGCCCGATGACCCGCTTGTGGAGCTCCTCCTCCATGTTGAGCAGGCGGGTGGACTCCGCCTCGGAGAGCTTGACGATCGGGATGCCGGTCGCGACCGCCAGGACCTCGGCGATGAGCTCCTCGTCGACCTCGGCGATCTCGTCCATGTCCCCCGCGCGCCACTGCTTCTCACGCTCGGACTTCTTGGCGATGAGCTGCTTCTCCTCGTCGCGCAGGCGGGCCGCGGCCTCGAAGTCCTGCCCGTCGATCGCCGCCTCCTTGCGCTCGCGGACCTCGCCGATCTGGTCGTCGAAGGCACGCAGGTCCGGCGGCGCCGTCATCCGGCGGATCCGCAGGCGCGAGCCCGCCTCGTCGATCAGGTCGATCGCCTTGTCCGGCAGGAAGCGGTCGGAGATGTAGCGGTCGGCCAGGGTCGCCGCGGAGACCAGGGCCTCGTCGGTGATGGTGACCCGGTGGTGGGCCTCGTAGCGGTCGCGCAGCCCCTTGAGCATCTCGATCGTGTGCGCGATCGACGGCTCGGCGACCTGGATGGGCTGGAAGCGGCGCTCGAGCGCGGCGTCCTTCTCCAGGTACTTGCGGTACTCGTCGAGCGTGGTGGCACCGATGGTCTGCAGCTCGCCGCGGGCCAGCATCGGCTTGAGGATGCTGGCGGCGTCGATCGCGCCCTCGGCGGCACCGGCACCCACCAGGGTGTGGATCTCGTCGATGAAGAGCACGATGTCGCCGCGGGTGCGGATCTCCTTGAGCACCTTCTTGAGGCGCTCCTCGAAGTCACCGCGGTAGCGGCTGCCCGCCACCAGCGCACCCAGGTCGAGGGTGTAGATCTGCTTGTCCTTGAGCGTCTCGGGGACGTTGCCCTTGACGATGTCCTGGGCCAGGCCCTCGACGATCGTCGTCTTTCCGACGCCGGGCTCGCCGATCAGCACCGGGTTGTTCTTCGTGCGGCGGGAGAGGATCTGCATGACCCGCTCGATCTCCTGCTCGCGCCCGATGACCGGGTCGAGCTTGCCCTCGCGGGCCGCCTGGGTCAGGTTGCGCCCGAACTGGTCGAGCACCAGCGACGAGGACGGCGCCTCGCTCCCGCTGGCGCCGGGGCCGGCCGCGGCACCCGCCGCCTCCTTGCCCTGGAAGCCCGAGAGCAGCTGGATGACCTGCTGGCGGACCCGGTTGAGGTCGGCGCCGAGCTTCTGGAGCACCTGCGCGGCGACGCCCTCGCCCTCCCGGATCAGCCCGAGCAGGATGTGCTCGGTGCCGATGTAGGAGTGGCCGAGCTGGAGCGCCTCGCGCAGCGAGAGCTCGAGGACCTTCTTGGCGCGCGGGGTGAAGGGGATGTGACCGGACGGCGCCTGCTGGCCCTGGCCGATGATCTCCTCGACCTGGGCGCGCACGGCCTCCAGCGAGATGTCGAGGGACTCGAGCGCCTTGGCCGCGACACCCTCGCCCTCGTGGATCAGCCCGAGCAGGATGTGCTCGGTACCGATGTAGTTGTGGGAGAGCATGCGGGCCTCTTCCTGGGCCAGCACGACAACTCGTCGGGCTCGGTCGGTGAACCGCTCGAACATGTGCGCCTCGATTCTCAGCAGTGTGCACAGGTGGTACGTCGTGTGTCCCCCTCGCGACGTACCGACCAGGGTCGGGGCAGCGGGGGTGCGGACACGAGTTCCAACTCTCCCGACAGCCTACGTGTTCCCGGTGACCGACCCCACGCGGTCCGCTGACAGCGAACAGGGCGGGTCGGCGGGACTCCCCTCAGTGCGCGGCGTCGTAGGCCCGGCGGACCTCGGCCGGCACCCGGCCCCGCTCGGAGAGCTCGAAGCCGTTGTCACGGGCCCAGGCGCGGACGTCGGCGGCGCTCGGGCCACCGGCGGAGCCGCTGGTCGAGCCGGACGAGCGCCGGGCACCGCCGCGACGACCACCGGACGCCTTGCGGGCGTGGCCCACGTAGCCGCTCAGCGCCTCACGCAGGGCCGCGGCGTTGTCGTCGTTGAGATCGATCTCGTAGGAGGTGCCGTCCAAGGCGAAGCTGACCGTCTCGGTCGCCTCGCTGCCGTCGAGGTCGTCGACCAGCACGATGTTCACCTTTTGAGCCACAGGATTCAATTCCTTACTTCTGGTCGGAGCAACCCCACCACCTTGCCACACGGAATATTGCCGCGACAATTCCCCCGGCAAAAAGGATGTACTCACTTTTTGGGGATTGCGCCGCACGCGACCACGGTGAATTCTCCGGCCTTCGGCCGAGTTACTGGCAATTGCGTTCGTGCACCATCCGCAGACCCTGGATCGTCAGCCACGGCGCGTGCGCGGTGAAGCAGTGGCTCTCCCCCAGCACCAGGGGTGCCAGGTGCCCGGTGGCGATGACCCGCACCTGCGCCGGGTCGGCGCCGAGCTCGGCGACCATCCGGGACACCATGCCCTCGACCTGGGCGGCGACCCCGAAGAGCATCCCCGACTGGAGCGCCTCCACCGTGTTCTTGGCGATCACCTGCCGGGGGCGCTTGAGCTCGACCTTGCGCAGCTGGGCGCCGCGACGCCCCAGCGCCTCCAGGGAGATCTCGATGCCGGGGGCGATGGCGCCGCCGACGTAGGCGTTCTGGTCGTTGACCACGTCGAAAGTGGTGGCGGTCCCGAAGTCGACGACGATCGCCGGCCCGCCATAGATCCTGGCCGCGGCGAGGGCATTGACGATGCGGTCCGCGCCCACCTCCCGCGGATTGTCCATCAGCACCGGGATTCCGGTGCGCACGCCGGGCTCGACGATGACCGAGGAAAGGTCGGAGAAATATGTGGCGAGCATTTCCCGCCATTCCGCCAGCACCGCCGGCACGGTCGCGCAGACCGCGATCCCCGACAGCCGCGACCCGTGCTCGGTGTCGGCGAGCAGCCCGCGCACCAGCACCGCCCACTCGTCGCTGGTGCGCCGCTCGTCGGTGGCGACCCGCCAGTGGGCCACCACCTCCTCCCCCACCAGGAGACCGAGCACCGTGCTGCTGTTGCCGATGTCGGCCGCCAGCAGGGCGCTCATGCCAGGTCCATCCCGAGGTCGAAGACCGTCACCGAGTGGGTCAGCGCCCCCACCGAGATGTAGTCGACCCCGGTCTCGGCGACCTCCCGGGCGCGCGCCAGGGTCAGCCCGCCGGAGGCCTCCAGCTCGACCGCGGCGGCCCGCGGGTGCCGGTCGCGCAACCGCACCGCCTCGGCCATCGTCGCGGTCTCCATGTTGTCGAGCAGCACGCGGTCGCAGCCGGCGTCGAGGAGCTCGGCGAGCTGGCCGAGGTCGGTGACCTCCACCTCCACCGGCAGACCGGGGAACGCCTCGCGGACCGCCTCGAGCGCCGGCACGACGCCCCCGGCGGCCACCACGTGGTTGTCCTTGACCATCGCCATGTCGGTCAGGCTGAAGCGGTGGTTGACCCCGCCGCCGCAGCGCACGGCGTACTTCTGCAGGGCCCGCCAGCCCGGCAGCGTCTTGCGGGTGTCGAGCACCCTGGCCCGGGTCCCGTGGAGCGCCTCGACCCAGCGCGCGGTGCCGGTGGCCACCCCGGAGAGGTGGCTGGCGAAGTTGAGGGCGGTCCGCTCCGCGGTCAGCAGGCCCCGGGTGGGCCCGCTGACCGTCATCACCCGGTCACCCGCGGCCACCCGGGCGCCGTCCGGCAGCCGGTCGGTGACCTGCACGTCGTCGCCCATCACCACGGCGAAGACGGCCGCCGCGACCCCCAGCCCGGAGACCACGCCGGGCTCCCGGGCGTGGAAGCCGGCGGTGCCCTGCTGGTCGGCCGGGATCGTGGCGACGCTGGTGGTGTCCACCCCGTCGTCGGGCAGGTCCTCCTCCAGACCCGCCAGGATCAGCCGGCACACCGCCTCCGGGTCGAGGCCGGCGACCCAGAGCTCGCCGGCGAGGTCGTCGGGAAGGGCGGCGTACGACGGACTCATGCGGTGCTCCCTGACGCGAGGGTGGGCGGGTGGGCGTCGGTGGGGTCGGTGGAGGGCGACGGGGACCACCGGGAGTCGATCTCGCCGTCCTCGAGCCAGGCGTCGACGTGGCCGGCGACGCGCGGGTCGCGGTCGGGGTGGTCCTCGCGCCAGTGGGAGCCGCGGGTCTCGGTGCGCAGCAGCGCGGCGTGGGCCAGGGCGGCGCTGACGGTGAGCAGGTTGGTCGTCTCCCACGCGTCGACGCCCGGGGCCGCGGGCTCCCGCACGCCGGCCTCCGCCAGCGCGGCGAGGTCGGCGAGCGCCTCACGCAGCCCGTCGTCGTGGCGCAGCACCCCGACGTGGCGGGTCATCAGCTCCTGGAGCGGGCGGCGTGCCGCCCCCGGGACCAGCCAGCCGTCCTCGCTGCGGCGGTCGGCGTTCGGCTCGGCCCAGGGGCGGAGCTCACCGGGGAGCACCTCGGCGATCCGCCGCGAGAAGACCAGGCCCTCCAGCAGCGAGTTGGAGGCCAGCCGGTTGGCCCCGTGCACCCCCGAGCAGGCGACCTCGCCGGTCGCGTAGAGGCCGGGGACCGTCGTGCGGCCGTCCAGGTCGGTGGCCACGCCCCCGGAGGCGTAGTGCTGGGCCGGCGAGACCGGGATCGGCTCGGTGACCGGGTCGACCCCGTGGGAGCGGCAGACGCTGAGGATGGTGGGGAACCGGTGCTCCCACAACGCCGCACCCAGGTGGCGGGCGTCCAGCCACATGTGCGGCCGCCCGGTCTCCAGCATCCGGCGGGTGAGGGCCTTGGCCACCACGTCGCGGGGTGCCAGGTCGGCCAGCTCGTGGACCCCCTCCATCACCCGTCGCCCCTCCCAGTCGACCAGGAAGGCGCCCTCGCCGCGGACCGCCTCGGAGATCAGCGGCTGCTGGCCCTGGGAGTCGGGCCCCAGGTACATCACCGTGGGGTGGAACTGGACGAACTCGAGGTCACGCACCACCGCGCCCGCCCGCATCGCCAGCGCCATGCCGTCCCCGGTCGCGACCGCCGGGTTGGTGGACTGGGAGAAGACCTGGCCGAGGCCGCCGCTGGCGAGGACCACCGCGCGCGCGTGCACCGCCCCCACCCCGTCGCGCTGGCCCTCGCCGAGCACGTGGAGGGTGAGCCCGGCGACGCCGCCGTCCTCGGCGAGCAGCAGGTCGACGGCGAGGGCGTGCTGCACCACCTCGATCTGCGGGGCGCGCTCGACGGCGGCGATCAGGGCGCGCTGGATCTCGGCCCCGGTGGCGTCGCCGCCGGCGTGCGCGATCCGGTCGCGCAGGTGCCCGCCCTCACGGGTCAGGCTCAGCTCCCCGTCGGGATGGTGGTCGAACTCAGTGCCCAGCGCGATCAGCTCGTGCACGGCGGCCGGGCCCTCGGTGACCAGGGTCCGGACCGCCTCCACGTCGCAGGCACCCGCGCCGGCCACCAGGGTGTCGTGCTCGTGCTGCTCGGGGGTGTCACCGGGGCCGAGCGCCGCGGCGATGCCGCCCTGCGCCCACTGGGTCGACCCGGCGTCCAGGACGTCCTTGGTCACCACCAGGACCTTGAGGCCGGGATCGGCCGCGTCGATGCGCAGCGCGGCGGTCAGGCCGGCGATCCCCGAGCCCACGACCACCACGTCGGCACGGGTGGTCCACCCCGGCGCCGGCGCGACGAGACGGGCCGGGACCCCGGGGGCCGCCAGGTGCTGGACCACCTACTCAGCGACCGATCAGGTCGCCGCGCTTCAGCGAGGGGTCGCCGAAGGTCTCCGCCGGGTCGAAGCCGGTGGCGAGGATCTTGTTCTCCCCGTCGACGAAGACGACCGCCGGCTGGTACTCCTTGGCCTCGGCCGTCTCCATCTGGCCGTAGCCGATCAGGATGACCACGTCGCCGGGGTGGACCAGGCGGGCGGCGGCACCGTTGATGCCGATCACCCCCGAGCCTCGCTCGCCGGCGATCGTGTAGGTCTCCAGCCGGGCGCCGTTGGTGACGTCGACGATGTGGACGAGCTCGCCGGAGAGCAGGTCGGCCGCGTCCAGCAGGTCCTCGTCGACGGTGACCGAGCCCACGTAGTGCAGGTCGGCCTGGGTCACGGTGGCCCGGTGGATCTTGCTCTTCATCATGGTGCGCAGCATCAGCGTTCTCCTTCGGTGGCGCGCGGCTCCCGGCGGAGGCCGAGAGTCAGGGGCAGGTTGTCGATCAGCCGCGTGGAGCCCACGCGCGCGGCGATGAGGATCCTGGCCGGGGTGCCCTCGGGCAGCACGCCGGTCAGGGGGGTCAGCTCGGGGGTGCGCAGCTCGAGGTAGTCCAGGTCGACGCCGTGGGACTCCCGCAGCTCGGCACGGGCGGCCTCCAGGGCGACGTCGGGCCCCCAGCAGGCGGCCTCGTCGGCCGCCGCCAGCACCCGGTGGAGGGCGGCGGCGCGGAACCGCTGCTCGGGGTCGAGGTAGCGGTTGCGGCTGCTCAGCGCCAGGCCGTCGGGCTCGCGGACGGTCTCGGCCCCGACCACCTCGACGCCCAGGCAGAGGTTGGCGGCCATCTGCCGCACCAGCACCAGCTGCTGGTAGTCCTTCTCGCCGAAGACCGCCACGTCGGGGCGGACCAGCCCGAGGAGCTTGGCGACCACCGTGAGCACCCCACGGAAGTGAGTGGGCCGGGTGACCCCCTCGAGCTCCTGGGCCAGCGGACCCGGGTCGACGGTGATCTGCTCGTCGGTGTGGCCTGCGCGCACCCCACCGGGGTAGACCTCCTCGGCCCGCGGCGCGAAGACCACGTCGGCCCCCTCGGCCGCGCAGAGTGCCAGGTCCGCCTCGAGGGTGCGCGGGTAGCGGTCCAGGTCCTCCCCGGGCGCGAACTGGAGCGGGTTGACGAAGATGCTGACCACCACGTGGCCCTGGGGTCCGACCCGGCGTCGCGCCTCGCGGACCAGGCTCGCGTGCCCCTCGTGCAGGGCGCCCATCGTCGGCACCAGGGCGACCCGGGCAGGCCCCGCCGGCCGGCCGAGAAGCCCGGTGAGCTCCTCGCGGCTCTGCGCGAGGTGGACGTCGCCGTTCATCGGGCCGGACGACCCTCGTCGGTGCGCAGCAGCCCGGTCACCTCGACCCCGCGGGCCGCGGCGTCGAGCAGCTCGAGGATCCTGGCGGCGCGGATCGGCAGCACGCGGCCGTCGGTCACCACCCGGCCGAGCGTGGCGCGACCGAGCGCGACGTACGACGGCACCGTCTGGGGTGCGTTGGCCTGCAGGTCGACCAGGTGGGCCGCCACCGTCTGCACGTCGCCGCGCACGATGGGACCGGTCAGCGCCGCGTCGCCGTGGTCCAGCGCGTTGTCCAGGGCAGCGGAGAGCAGGGGGCGCAGGATCGCCGCCGGCTGGTCGGCGCCGGAGGCGGCCAGCATCTCCATCGCCTCGGTCACCAGCGTGACCAGGTGGTTGGAGCCGTGGGCCAGCCCGGCGTGGTAGAGGGT
>NZ_JBYTTI010000001.1:0-866186 GCF_058134365.1 Nocardioides sp. Z22_16 | reverse complement strand
CGTCACCCAAGTCATGAGACATGAACCGTCACCGATGTCCTGACCCAGAACTGTCACCAATGTCCCGAGACATCACACTGGGACGCCGAGACCGGCCCCGCGGCACCCACGCCGCCCGACGGGCCCGAGGCCTGGTCCACCGAGGAGCTGTCGGCGCTGGCGAGCAGCCTGGCCGAGGTCGGCGCCGCCCCGACCCGCACCTCGGAGTGCCTGGCCCAGGTCGAGGCCCTGGAGGCACTCAAGGCGGCTGCGGCCGCCGCTCAGGTCAGGGTCACCGCCGCCTTCGCTGCGCGGGAGCGTCGCCGCGCCGCCCTCGAGCCGGTGATCGGCAGCCAGCTCGGGCTGGCGCGGCGGGAGTCACCGGCCCGCGGCCGCTTCCTGGTCGGTGCGGCCACTGCGTTGGTCGAGGAGCTCCCGAGGACCCTGGCGGCGCTGGAGCGTGGCGAGCTGACCGAGGAGCGCGCCCTGCTGATCGTCCGGGAGACCGACGACCTGAGCCGCGAGGACCGCACCCGGGTCGACGCCGACCTGTGGACGGGCACCGGGGCCGGCTGTGCGGCCACCCTCGGCACCGACCAGCTGCGCGAGCTGGTCCGTCGCCTGGTGATCGCCGCCGACTCCGAGGCGGCGGCCCGGCGGATGGCCCGTGCCCGCGCCCGCCGTCACGTGGCCGGCAGGCTGCTGGGCGACGGCACCGGGCGGATCACCGCGGTGGTCCGCTCCGAGCACTACGGGCCGGTGATGAAGGCACTCCAGGAGGCCGCCGCCTCCGCCCGGGCCGCCGGGGACCCGCGGACCGCCGACCAGGTCCGCGCCGACGTCCTGGTCGAGCGGGTCACCGGCCTCGACCCGGCAGCCCCGCCACGGATCGACCTGCGGCTCGTGATGAGCCTCTCCAGCCTGTGGGGCGACTGCGACGAGCCGGGCTGGGTCCCGGGGTCGGGCCACCTGCCGGTGGAGGTCTGCCGCCAGCTGCTGGGGGAGGCCTTCGAGCGGCACGCGGTCACCGTGCGTCGCCTCTTCGCCCTCCCCGACGACGGGCAGCTGGTCGCCATGGAGCGCCCGAGCCGCTGCTTCGACGGGTTGCTCGCGGAGATGATCCGGCTGCGCGACGGCGGGACCTGCCGGACGCCCTGGTGCGACGCCCCCATCCGGCAGCTCGACCACGTGGTCCCAGACCGCGAGGGTGGCCTGACGAGCTTCGAGAACGGTCAGGGGCTCTGCGAGGCCTGCAACCAGGTCAAGGAGGCACCCGGCTGGACAAGCTGGGTCGGCTTCTCCGCCGGTGGCCCCGAGATCCGCGGCTTCACCAGCAACGGCCGCACCTATCACGGCAAGCCGCCCCCACTCCCGGTCTGACCGGTGAGCAGTGGAACGTGTTCAACGGGCCCGGCAAGCGAGCACGCCCCGTGCGGGCCGCACTCGTCGCGGCATGTGCGGATGGTGACGCCTGCGGCGTCGAGCAGGGTGCTCCGCGGCCTAGGGCTTGGCGTGCGTCGCATGCGCAGCCAGCGGCCACCAATGGCGGTCACGCAACTCCGCTTCGGCTTCAACCGCGTCGAGCCACATCCCAGGTGCGTCTCGGTGCGGGGGCAACGGGAAGTGCCAGACCGCGAAGTAGGCGTGCGGTGCGGGCCATGGATAGTCGTGAGGCGCTCCGGGCACGTCGTTGCGCACGTATCCCAGCAACCGGGCGTAGTGCCCATCGTTGGTCCCTGTCCGGCGCAGCAGGTCCTCAAGCGGTTCTTCCCATGCCCCATCGCGGATTTCACGGGTTGGGATGTCGAGCCCTCTGCCGTCAGAACGAGCCTCCACGAGAATGCTGTTGCCACGGGTCACTAGGAGTCGGACCAGACAGATGGGTGAAGGAGCGACGGCGGGCACCCCGGCAAGTACGACGTCGGCTCGACCGTGAGCCGGTAGCCACGCAGCACCCTGATGGCTGACGAGTACGCGCTCCGAGGTCGACATTCGACGAACGTAGCGGCTGGTCCGGATGGGTCGGCGCCAGTCGATCGGATCTCGGCAGAGGAGACTGAGGGCGGTCAGCGGATCCGCTGCGCCCGCTCCTCCGGCGTCCCCGGACCTCGGGCGAGCAGGCCGAGCAGCTCGTGCTCCAGCACGGCCCCGACGCGCCGGCAGAACTCGGCGGGCTCGTCGGCGGCGTCGGGGTGCTCGGCGACGATCCGGTCCACGATGCCGAGGCGCTTGAGGTCGAGGGCGCGGATCCCCTGGGCTCGGGCCATCTCCGGGGCGTGCTCGGTGTCGCGGTGCACGATCGCGCTGGCTCCCTCGGGCGGCAGCGGGGAGAGCCAGGCGTGCTGAGCCGCGACCACCCGGTCGGCGGGCAGCAGGGCGAGCGCCCCGCCACCGTTGCCCTCGCCCAGCATCAGGCAGAGGGTGGGGGCCTCCAGGGTGACCAGGTCCTCCAGGGACCGGGCGATCTCCCCGGCCAGCCCGCCGTTCTCGGCCTCGGCGGAGAGCGCCGCCCCCTGCGTGTCGATCACCGTCACCAGGGGCAGCCCCAGCTCGGAGGCGAGCCGCATCCCGCGGCGGGCCTCGCGCAGCGCGCCCGGTCCCATCGGGTGGTCGGTGGTCTGGCCGCGGCGGTCCTGGCCCAGGAAGACGCACGGCGCCTCGCCGAACCGGGCCAGCGCGAAGAGCAGCCCGGGGTCGCTCTCGCCCTGGCCGGTGCCGTTGAGCGGGATCACGTTGGTGGCCCCGTAGCGCAGCAGCCGGCGCACCCCGGGGCGGTCGGGACGGCGCGACCGGGTGACGGCGTCCCAGGCGTCGATCTCGCCGACCTCCTCCTCGGCGGGGTCGGGGGCCGTCGGCAGCGGGGACCGTGCCCGCTCCAGGATGTCGAGCGTGCGACCGAGGATGTTGCGCACCCCGGCGGGCTCGATCACCCCGTCGACGATGCCGCGGGCGTAGAGGTTCTCCGAGGTCTGCACGCCCTCGGGGAACGGCTTGCCGTAGAGCGCCTCGTAGACCCGCGGGCCCAAGAAGCCCACCAGGGCGCCCGGCTCGGCCACGGTCAGGTGGCCGGTGGAGCCCCAGGAGGCCATCACCCCGCCGGTCGTGGGGTGGCGCAGGTAGACCAGGTAGGGCAGCCCGGCGGCCTTGTGCGCCGCCACGGCCTCGGAGATCCGGACCATCTGCACGAAGGCGGCCGTCCCCTCCTGCATCCGGGTGCCGCCGCTGGCGGGGGCGCCGAGCAGCGGGAGCCGTTCGGCCGTGGCGCGCCGGATCGCCGAGACCAACCGGTCGGCGGTGGCCCGGCCGATGGAGCCGGCCAGGAACGAGAACTCGCCGAGCACGACGGCGACCCGGTGCCCGTCCAGCCGCGCCTCGCCGGTGATGACGGCCTCGTCGGCGCCCGACCTCTCGCGGGCCCGCGCCAGCTGGTCGGCGTACGCCGGGTCCACCTCGCCGCGGTCGGGCGGGGTGTCCCAGGAGGACCAGGACCCCTCGTCCAGCACCAGATCGGCGAGCTCGCGGGCGGAGAGGCGTTCGGTCACGGGCCGAAGGCTATGCCAGGCGGGCCGTGACGCCGCCTCAGGCCTGGTCGCGCAGCAGCGGCCGGGCCAGCTTCCGGCCGTGGTGGATCTGCGCCTTCACCGTCCCGAGCGGGACGCCGAGCTGGGTGGCGATCTCGTCGTAGGCGAGCCCGTAGACGTCGCGCAGCACCAGGGGCTGCACGAAGGCCGGGTGCTCGGCCTCGATGGTCTCCAACGCCTCGAGGAGGTCCAGCCGGGTGCCGGCGATCACGCTGGTGGTGCGCGGGTCCGGCTGCTCCAGCGGCACGATGTCGGTGGGCGTGGCCCGGCTCTTGAGCCGACGGTACGTCGTGCGCGCACTGTTGAGCGCCACCACGTGCAGCCACGTCGTGAAGCGGCCCCGCCGGTGCCATTGACCGAGCTTGCCGGCGAGGCTGATCAGCGCCTCCTGGCAGGCGTCCTCCGCGTCGTCGGAGTAGGGCAGCACCCCCTGGCAGAGCCGGAGCACCCGGGGCCGGACCTCGCCCAGCAGCTGCTCCATCGCCGCCCGGTCGCCGTCCTGCGCCCGGCGGGCGAGATCGTCGATGTCGTCGGGCGTCACTCCGGCTCGGCCATCCGGCGGTGCAGGACCGACTTCGCCCGGTCGGGCAGCACCTTGCTGGCCGCCTCCTGCACCCGGGTGCGCCACCCGCCCCCGACCACCCGGGACTCCCCGGACATCAGGGCCTCGAAACCCTGGTGGGCGACCTTGGCGGGGTCGTCCTTGGCGCCCTTGGCGACGGGGGTGTCCTCCATCTCCGCGCGCTCGAAGAACTCGGTGTCGGTGGGCCCGGGCATCAGCAGGGTCAGCGAGACCCCGGTCTCCTTCAGCTCCTCCTGGAGACCCTGGGTGAAGGACTGCAGGAACGACTTCGACGCGTTGTAGGTGGCCTGGAAGGCGCCGGGCATCTCCGCGGCGATCGAGGAGGTGACCAGCACCTTGCCGTGGCCGGTGCGGACCATCTCGACCAGCACCACCTTGGCCAGCTGGACGGTGGAGACGATGTTGAGCTGGATGATCCCCAGGTCGTGGGCCAGGTCGGTCTCGACGAAGGGACCGCCGTGGCCGACGCCCGCGTTGAGCGCGACGGCCTCCAGGGGACGACCGGTCTCGCGGACCGCGGTCATCAGCTCGCTCACCCCGTCGGGCCGCCGGAGGTCGACCTGGACCGCGCGGACCTCCGCGCCACCGTCGCGCAGGGTCTCGGCCGCCTCCTCCAGGGCCGGGTCCTCGGCGGTCACCACGAGGTCGAAGCCGTGGTCGGCGAACTGGCGTGCGAGCTCGAGGCCGATGCCGCTGCTCGCGCCGGTGACCAGCGCCAGGGGCTTGGCCGGTGCGGTGCTGGGCTCGTTCATGCGCGGCTCGTACCCCGCGGGTGCCGGGTCATGCTGCCAGACTGTCGCCGATGTCCCAGCCCTCCCGCCTCGGTCGCTACCCGGTGCGCCGTCGACTCGGCGCCGGCGCCTTCGCGACCGTCTGGCTGGCCCACGACGAGGAGCTCGACTCCCCGGTCGCGATCAAGGTGCTGGCCGACAACTGGGCCGGCGACGCGCACGTGCGCCGACGCTTCGTGGAGGAGGGGCGCTTCCTGCGCAAGGTCGACTCCCCGTACGTCGTCCCCGTCTACGACGCCGGCGAGCTGGACGACGGCCGCCCCTTCCTGGTGATGGCCTACGCCGACCGGGGGACCCTGGCCGACAGGCTCGCCGAGGGGCCGCTCCCACGCGAGGAGGCCGTCCGGGTGCTGACCGAGGTCGGCGCCGGGCTGCAGGCGCTGCACGACCGCGGCGTGCTGCACCGGGACGTGAAGCCGGGCAACGTGCTGCTCCGCCACGACGAGGGGGCTGCGGCGGGGGTGCGGGCGATGCTCGCCGACCTGGGCCTGGGCAAGGAGCTCGACGTCTCCTCCAGGCTCACGGTCATCGGTGGCACCCCGTCGTACGTCGCCCCGGAGCAGGCCCGGGGGGAGGGGCTCGACGCGCGGGCCGACCTCTTCTCGCTCGCCGCACTGGCCTACCTGCTGCTCGCCGGCCGCCCGGCCTGGTCCCACCAGTCGCTGACCATGGCCGCCGACCCGCCGCCGCTGCCTCCGATGGGCGGCGGTGTCCCGCCGGCGCTCGAGCAGGTGGTGGCGCGCGGCCTCGCCGCCGACCGCGAGCAGCGGCAGGAGTCGGTGGCCGACTTCGTCGCCGAGCTCCGTCGGGCCGCGACGGACGACCCGACCCTGCAGCAGCGCACCCACGAGGAACCGGTGAGCGAGCCGGCGAGCGAACCCGTGCGGAGCTCCCGGCACCTGCTCCGCGCGGGGGCTCTCGCCGTGCTCGCGCTGGGAGTGGGGGCGCTCGCCGGCTGGGTGATCGCCGCCGCGACCGAGGGTGAGGCCCGGGTCGAGGACGCCTCAGGAGAGCTGGGGGTCACGGTGCCCTCGTCCTGGCAGGCGTCCGTGCAGGACGGCGGCTGGACGCCGCCGGGGGCGGGGTCGTCCCAGCCGGCGCTGTCGGCCGGGACCGGCGATCAGTGGCGCACCGACGGGACGGGCGTCTTCGTGGGCATGCTCGACCGTGACGACCTCCCGGCCTCGCTGCCGGGCCACCCGGAGTGCGGCAGCAGTCCGGAGCCGACGGTGGAGGGCGAGCCCGGCGCCGAGACGATGACCGCCGTGCACCGCGACTGCCCGGGGGCGGCGCCGGTCGTCCTGGAGCACCTCGCGCAGCTCGGCCCCGGCCGGCAGCTGTGGGTGCAGGTGCGCAGCGAGGATGCGGACGCCGCCTGGCGGGTCCTCGACTCCGTGGGTCTCCGTCGGCCCTGAGGTGTCCTGACCCGTCCTCAGCCGACCCAGCTGCGCTCGCGGACCTCGACCCTCGCGCCGTCGTCGGTGATCACCACCCACGGGGCGGCCTGGGTGGGGTCCCATGCCTCCTTCCAGGGCGCGCGGTGCTGGAAGACCGTGTAGCCCGGCAGCACGTCGTGACTCTGCGTGGTGACCGGCACCACGGTGCCGTCCGGTCCCTCGATCGAGACCGTCACCCGGCCGGGCGCGGCGCCGAGCAGGGTGTCGTACCGGTAGCCGCCGTAGAGGTCGATCCCGTCCGGCGCCTCCTCCTCCTGGGGCCAGAGCACCGGGGCGATCTGGAAGATCCGGTCACCCTTCAGCAGGCCGAGGGAGAGGGCCGCACCGCCCTCCTTGTCGCCGAACGGGACGGCGTAGAGCACCTGGGGGAGCCCGTACCGCGTCCCGGCCGGCAGCTGCTCGCCCAGCAGCTCACGGGTCTCCCAGGTGCCGGCCACCGAGAGGTCGCCGACCTTGAGATCGTCGAAGGGCTCGTGCTCGGTGGGCTTCACGGAGGAGGGCGGCGCCGAGGGCTTCCTGGAGGGCTCCGGCTCCGGCTCCGGCTTCGGCGTCGGGTCCGCATGGGTGGCCTCGGGTTCGTCGGGTTCGTCGGCGCAGGCGCTGACGACCAGACCCAGCAGGAGGGCCGTGGTGACGGCCGCGAGTGCTCTCATGCTGGGGTAGACGCGCGCCGCGGCCGAAAGGTTGCCACCGCCGTCACTCCTGGCGCATCGAGGCCGCGACCCGGCGCACCAGGTCGGCGGCACCCTCGGCGTCGCGCACCCGGGCGGAGAGGTTGATCTCGGCCTCGGCGAACGGACTGCCGGCCAGGTCGAGCCAGCGCACGACGAGGTGCCGGCGGTGGCCCAGGTCGTCGACGTAGGTGTAGGTCAGGCCGTCGCCGGAGTCGTCCACGACGTCGACCTCGTGCTCGCGGGCCTTCGTCGCACGGATCCGCTCGGCACGGTGCTCGGCGATGGTGCGCCGCTGGCTGCCGACGTGCTGGACCCGGAGCACGTAGGTGTCCTGCGGGTGGCCGGGCACCTTCCACCGGTACTCGTTCGGCGCGTTCGTGATCCGCTTCCAGCCCACCGGGACCTCGAAGACCAGCCGGGTCGGGCTGCTGCCGAAGGAGGCCTCCTGCAGTGCCACGCCGGTGCCCAGCGCGGGTTGCGGCGGGTCGGCGGTGAGCTCCTCGTCGGTCAGGAAGGGCAGCGGCGGTGAGGCGGCCGGGGCCGGCGCGGCTGCGCCCGACGAGGAACCGGGGCCGTCGACGGCCCGCTGGGTCGCCCACCCCGCGCCGGCGCCCGCGAGCACCAGGGCGGCGGTCGCCGCTGCCGTCTGCCACCTCATGGCCGTCAACGTAGCGCCTGGGTGTCAGGGTGGCCCCATGACCCGGATCGCACTCTCCCGCCTGCCGGGCGAGCGCGTGCTCGCGGTGGCGGGGGAGAGCCGTCACGAGCTGGCGGCCGCCGAGCTGCCGGCATACGTCGCCCGGCGCGAGGCCGAGCGGCCGCGCTGGGTCTGGGACGACACCGCCCGGTGGTACCCGCCGCTGCTCGCCGCCGGGGTCCGGGTGGAGCGTTGCCAGGACCTCCGCCTGGCCCACCGGCTGCTGCGACGGGCGCCGGCGGCGGACCCGGGCCTGCTCACCGGCCCCGAGTCGGCCGTCTGGGACCGGCTCGGTCCGGCCGTCGTCTCCGAGCCGGGGCTCTTCGCCGTCGACGACCCGGCCGAGCACCTGCGCGCCGACCTCGAGGACGCGCGCCAGCTGGCCTGCGTCGCGGCGTCGGCGGAGCCCGCCCGCCTCGGGCTGCTGCTGGCGGCCGAGTCGGCGGGAGCGCTGGTCGCTTCGGAGATGACGTACGCCGGGGTGCCCTGGCGGGCGGAGGTCCACGCCCGGCTGCTGGCCGACCTGCTGGGGCCGCGCCCGGCCGCCTGGTCGCGGCCCCAGCGGCTCGACGAGCTGGCCGCGGAGGTGGGGGAGCTGCTCGGCGTGCGCGGCCTCAACCCGGAGTCACGGACCGAGCTGATGGCGGCGCTGCGCCGTGCGGGCCACGAGGTCCCCGACATCCGCGCCTCCACGCTGCGCGCGATCGACCACCCCGCGATCGAGCCGCTGCTGCGGTTCAAGCAGCTCGCCCACCTCTTCTCGACCAACGGCTGGGCCTGGGCCGACGAGTGGGTCCAGGGCGGCCGCTTCCGGCCGTCGTACCAGCCGGCGGGCTCGAGCACCGGGCGCTGGTCGTCCAACGGCGGCGGCGCGCTGTCGTTCCCCGCCCAGGTCCGTCCCGCGGTCGTCGCCGACGAGGGCTGGACCCTGGTGGTCGCCGACGTCGCCCAGCTGGAACCGCGGGTGCTCGCCGGGATGAGCGGGGACCGGGCGCTGGCCGCTGCGGCGCGCGGCGCCGACCTCTACCAGGGCATGGTCGACTCCGGCGCGGTGCCGACCCGCCAGCACGCCAAGCTGGGGCTGCTCGGCGCGATGTACGGCGCCACCCGTGGCGAGAGTGGCCGGATGGTCGCCGACCTGACCCGGCGCTACCCCGCCGCGTTCGGCCTGGTCGAGGCTGCCGCGCGGGCCGGCGAGCGGGGCGAGGTGGTGCGCACGCTGCTCGGCCGCGGCTCACCCGGGCTGGGCGAGGCCTGGGAGATCGATCCCGACGCGCCGACCCTCGACGCCGAGAGCCAGGCCCGCTTCCGGCGGGCCTACGGCCGCTTCACCCGGAACTTCGTGGTGCAGGGCACCGGGGCGGAGTGGGCGCTCGCCTGGATCGCCGACCTGCGCAACCGGCTCTGGCGCCTCGGCGGTGAGGGCCCGCTGGAGTCGCGGCCGCACCTGGTCTTCTTCCTCCACGACGAGGTGGTGGTGCACACCCCGGCTGCCCTGGCCGAGGAGGTGGTGGCGGCGGCGGGCGACGCGGCCGCCACCGCAGCGAGGCTGCTCTTCGGCGAGCAGGGCGTCGACTTCCCGCTCAGCACCGCGGTGGTGCGCTCCTACGCCGAGGCCGGGAAGTAGCGCTCAGGCCAGCCGGGCGGGGAAGCCGCCGGTGGCGATCGGGCCCCACGCGGTGGGGGTGATCCGGAGCAGCGACTTGCCCTGGTCGACCATCGCCTGCCGGTACTCGTCCCAGTCGGAGTGCTCGCCGGAGATGTTGCGGAAGTACTCGACGAAGGCGTCCAGCGCCTCGTCGCCCGAGGTGGCGTCGAGGACCTCGCAGCTCCCGGTGACCTGGACCCAGGCGCCGTTCCAGTCGTCGGAGACGACCACGACGTCGACCTCGGGGTGGCGTCGCGCGTTCCGGGTCTTCGCGCGCTCCGGGTAGGTGGCGACCACCAGGCGACCGGAGTCGTCGACGCCGCCCGTCACCGGCGAGGCCTGCGGGCTGCCGTCGGCGCGGCGGGTGATCAGCAGGAACCGGTGGCGGGGGCGGACGAACTCCAGCAGCTCGTCGAGATCGACGCGGGTGTTGGTGGCGATCGAGGGGGACATGGGGTCGAGGCTAGTCACTCCTCCGAGCGTGCCCTCTTGTCCCGTGGTCTAGCGTCCATGGGGTGACCCCGGGACTCCTGCTGATCACCGCGTCCGGCACCTCCGCGACGTCGAACCCGACCCTGCACACGCTGATCCTCGGCCTGATCATGGTCGTCGGGACGGCCCTGGGCATGTGGCTGCTGCTGCGCGCGGGTGGGCGTCGGTAGCACGATGCCCGGACGCGACTCGCCCGAGTTCAGGTCGACGTACTTCGCCCTCCGGCTCGGGCTGGTCCTCTCCGCGGTGATGGTGCTGGCGGCACCCCTGGCGGTGCGGGTGCTCGACGGCTCCTGGCCGCCCTCGATCTCCGACACCTGGTACACCGACGCGCGCACGGTCTTCGTCCTCGGCCTCGCCGCCGCGGCCTGCCTGCTCGTCGTGGTCCGCGGGGAGACGCTGACCGAGCAGACCCTGCTCAACGTGGCCGGCGGCCTCGGCTTCCTGGTGGCGGGTGCGGCGTGCTGGCCGAAGGACGCCTCCGGCGAGCCACTGGCCTCGTTCGACCCCGCCGTCGTCCGTCTCAACGAGTACGCCGTCGGGGCGGTGCTGGTGATGGCGCTGCTGGTCCGGGTCGTCGGCGCGCTGCTGCCCTCGGCGATGCTGGACGGCGGGTGGCGGGTGCGGGGCACCGCCCGGGCGGTCCTGGGAGCGGTGGCCCCCGTGCTGACGGTGGCCGGCCTCGTCGTCTTCGTGGCGGCACCGTCGTGGCTCGCCCAGCACGTCCACGAGCCGGCCGCGGTCGTGATGTTCGTGCTGCTGGGCGGGGTGGCGCTGCTGCGCACCACCACCGGGCTCGCGCTCCTGGAGCGGCTCGGCGACACCCCGGCCGACGACTCCCTCGGCTCCGCCCACCTCCTGCTGGCGCGGCGGGGGGAGACGGGGGCGACCCGGCTCGACGGGGTCTACATGGCCCTGGCGGTCGGCCTGGTCGCGGTCGCCGCGCTGGCCGCCGTCCTCGCGGTCGCCGACGCCCGCCCGGGCTGGGTCCTCGCCGTCGAGGCCCTGCTGCTGGGGCTCTTCGTCGCCTTCTGGGCCGTGCAGACCTGGGAGGCCTGGCGCTACCCCTCCGGGACGACGAGCAGCCGGTCCCGGGCGTGACCCTCGCCGGCCACCAGGTCGTACTGGGCGAGCCGGTAGTCGGCGATCAGCTCTGCCCCCCGGTCGGTCAGCTCCCCGCGGCCGATGGGCTCGCCGTCGGGCCGCAGGCGCAGGCCCGGGACCATGGCGGGCACCTCTTCGGCGAGCTCCGTCAGGAGCGCCTGGAGCGGGGTGACCGGCGCGCCGGATGCCTCCAGCAGCACGTTGAGCAGCTGGTGGGAGCTGACCACCTCGGGGACCGGGGTCTCCTCGAGGTCGAAGTTGGCGAAGACCAGGTAGGGGGTCTTGTAGCGGGTCACCCGGTCGTTGCCCTTCCGCACGCTCGCGGGCCAGGCCGAGGCGAGGTGGTCGCCGTAGTAGAGGACGACCGTCCGCTCGTCGAGCGACTCGAGCTGCCGGACGAAGCGGCGCAGGGCGTCGTCGGAGTGGCGCAGCCCGCGCAGGTAGTGGCCGGCCGCCGCTCCCTGCGACCTGGGGAACTCGCCGGTCACCTCGATCGGGTCCTCGTAGCGGCCGTCGTAGGGCCCGTGGTTCTGCATCGAGACGGCGTTGACCAGCAGCGGCTCGTCGGAGTCGCGCACCTCGGCGAGGACCTGGTCGAAGAGCGACGCGTCGCTGACGTAGGTGTCGCTCCCGAGGGTCTCCGCGTGGGTCATGTGGCCCCAGAAGAGGCTCCGCTCGAAGCCCAGGGCCGGGTAGACCTTGTGGCGCTGGTAGAACTCCGGGCTGTAGGGGTGGACGGAGATCGGGGAGCGCTCCGGACGTCCCAGCGAGCGGAGCGCCGAGTCGAACTCGAGCCGTTTGGCGACCACCTGCTGGAACGGCGTCCGGCTCTGCGGCTGGAGCAGGGCGGTGGAGAACTGGGTGAGCACCTCGAACTCGACGTTCGCCGTGCCACCGCCGTAGCCCTGGGAGAGCATGGCGCCTGCCGGCGTCCTGGTCATCAGCTCACGGGTGAAGGGGATGGGGTCCTCGGAGAGCCGGACCCCGTCGAGCCAGGTCGGGTCCGCGAAGGACTCCGCCAGCACCAGCACCACGTTGGTGTCGTCGAGGGCGGCGGGGTCGCGCCGCTGGTTGATCTCGCGGGCGCGCTCCTCGTAGGTGGCCGCGAGGCGGCGCATCGACTCCGCGTCGTAGCCCGCCGGCAGGTTCATCGCCCGGGCGGGCATGTTGTAGAGGAAGGAGGCGAGGAAGCCGTTCTGGTGGGCGTTGGTCCACTGGTCCCACTCGACCCAGTTGGCGCCGAGCGCCTCGTAGGCCCGCCGCGGCACGCTGCGCTCGTCGTTGAACTGGAGCAGCGAGACCAGGACCACCGCTCCCAGCCCGACCCGCAGGACCCGGCCGTCGAGGCGCCGCAGGTCGAGACCCGAGCCGGCCCGGCGGCGCCGCAGCCGCGTCCGGCCGCCCAGGACGGCCAGCAGCACGGCGACCCCGAGAGTCGCGGTGATCACGGTGCTCGGCTGGATCCCGGCGCTCTCCAGCAGGAACCTGGGGTGGCGCAGGTAGACGAGGTCGGTCGGGACGAGCGGCTCCGCCCGCAGGTTCGCCTTCTGCACGTGGGCGATGCCGACCACCGTCAGCAGCATCCCGGTGAGCAGGACCGCGGCGGCGCGCGAGCCGGTGAGCCCGACGAAGAAGGCCACCATGACCGCCACCACCGCGAGGTCGAGCAGCAGCACCAGGGGGCGCAGCTGGGCGAGGTGCGCGGTGGTGCTCTCCACGTAGGGGTGGGTGCGCCCGATCAGCACCTCCAGCGTGAGCACCACCAGCGCGACCAGCACCAGCATGACCGCCGGCCAGACGGCGCGCCGAAGCAGGGCGGCGGGGGGTGTGGGGAGCATGGGGGAGGTCTTCGGATCGACTACGGCGGGAGGTTGGGGGAGCATAAGAGGAAGCCGGCGGCCGTGCCAGCCCGGCGTACGGATCGCGTGGTTAGGGTGCCGACATGACCGACCTTCTCCTGCGCGACGTGCGCCTCGTGCCGGTGCGCCCCGGCGACGACGTGCCGGACCTTCCCGTCGACCTGCGGGTCCGCGACGGCGAGGTGGTCGAGGTCGGTCCGGGACTCGGCCGCGAGGGGGCCGACGAGGTGCCTGCCGACGGGCGCTGGATCATCCCCGGCCTGTGGGACCACCACGTCCACCTCGGGCAGTGGACGCTGGCCAGCTCCCGTCTCGACCTGGGGCCGGTGCGCTCGGCGGCCGAGGCGGTGACGATGGTCGCCGACCGTCTCGAGGAGCTCCCCGGGCACCCGGTGATCGGCTGGGGCCACCGCCCCACCGCGTGGCCGGAGGAGCCCGTCGTCTCCATGCTCGACGCGCTGGACAGCGACCAGCCGATCGTGCTGATCGCCGGCGACGGCCACCACGCCTGGCTCAACTCCGTCGCCCTGCACACCCTGCACCTGCCGCTGCGCGAGGGCGTCGTCTCGGAGCGGGAGTGGTTCGACGCCTACGGCCGCCTCTCCGCGGTGATCGGGGACGACGGCACCGGCCCCGACGCCTACCGCCGCACCCTCGAGCACGCCGCCGCGCTCGGCGTCGTCGGGCTGACCGACTTCGAGTTCAGCGGCGGCCACCGCGACTGGGCCCGTCGGTGGAGCGGCGGAGCCGACCTGCTGCGGATCCGGATGGCCACCTACGCCTCCGGTCTCGACGAGGTGATCGAGGCCGGTCTGCGGACCGGCGACGTGCTCCCCGGCTGCGGCGACCTGGCCCGGATGGGGCCGCTCAAGATCATCAGCGACGGGTCGCTCAACACCAAGACCGCCTGGTGCTGCGAGCCGTACGCCGGCCCCGCGCCGCTCGGCTTCCCGCACGGCAACCCCAACCAGTCGCCCGAGGAGCTCCGGGAGCTGCTGGCCCGGGGCACCGCCCACGGGCTGACCGCCGCGGTGCACGCCATCGGCGACCGGGCGGTCACCGTGGCGCTGGACGCCTTCGAGGCCACCGGGGCCCGCGGCGGCGTCGAGCACGCCCAGCTGGTCCTGCGCGACGACGTACGCCGGATGGCCGCGCTGGGGCTCACCGCGAGCGTCCAGCCGGCCCACCTGCTCGACGACCGTGACGTCAGTGAGCGGCTCTGGCCCGGGCGCGGCGACCGCTGCTTCGCGCTGCGCTGGATGCTCGACGACGGGGTCCGCCTGGCGATGGGCTCCGACGCCCCGGTCGCGCCGCTCGACCCGTGGCTGGCGATGGCGGCCGCCGTGCACCGCTCGGCCGACGAGCGGGAGCCGTGGCACGCCGAGCAGGCGATCACCGCGCAGGAGGCGCTGGCCGCCTCGGTCGACGGCTGGGGCGCCGTCGCGCCCGGCCACCCCGGCGACCTCGTGCTCCTCGACGTGGATCCGCTCGGCGGCACCGGGAGCAGCGCCGAGGTCGCCGCCCACCTGCGCGGGCTGGCCGAGCACGTCGCCGGGACGTGGGTGGCCGGGCAGCGGGTCTTCGACCGCGACCAGGCCTGAGGGACGGCTCAGTCGGCAGGCTGCATCGCGGGGATCGCGGTCTCGAGCCAGGCGATCCGGTCGCGGTACCAGGAAGGGGTTGCGCGAAGACCCTCGCGGATAAGTAAGGTAAGCCTTACCTAACTTGTTTGGAGGTCAACTCGGTGACCACGCCACCCTTGCAGCACCTGTTCCACCACGACAACACCAGTGACTACCTGGACGCCGTCCGGGAGGGTGCCGCGGCCGTCGCCGCCCACCTCGACCGCGGAGGTCGTCCGGCGACCGGGCGCACCGCTCGGGACGCCGCGGCGGAGGTCGCGGCCGTCGACCTCGACGCCCCCCTCGGCGACAGCGCCGCCGCTCTGGCCGAGCTCTCCCGCCTCTGGCTCCAGGACACGGTCTGGTTCCACGAGCCCACCTACGCCGCGCACCTCAACTGCCCGGTGGCCATCCCCGCGCTGCTCGCCGAGGTGCTGATCAGCTCGGTCAACGCCTCGCTGGACACCTTCGACCAGAGCGTGGGAGCGACCTTCCTGGAGCGCCACCTGGTCGACTGGACCGCGGGCCGGATCTACGGCGACGACGCCCGGGGGGACGGACGCACCGCCGACGGCATCTTCACCAGCGGCGGCACCCAGTCCAACCTGCAGGGGCTGCTCCTGGCCCGCGACCACGCGGTGGCCGCCGGGGCCCCGGCCCACCGGCTGCGGATCCTGGCCTCCGCGGAGGCGCACTTCAGCGTGCAGAAGTCGGCCCGCCTCCTCGGGCTCGGCGACGCGGCGGTGCTGCCGGTCGCGACCGACCGGTCGCGCGCGATGGACCCGGTCGCCCTCGCCCGGACCCTGGCCGGGACGGTCGCCCGCGGCGACGTGCCGATGGCCGTGGTCGCCACCGCCGGCACCACCGACTTCGGGGCGATCGACCCGCTGCCGGAGGTCGCGGCCCTCGCCGGGCGGTACGCCGCCTGGCTCCACGTCGACGCGGCGTACGGCGGCGGACTGCTCGCCTCCCGCACCCGCCGGCACCTGCTGGCCGGCATCGAGCACGCCGACTCGGTGACCGTCGACTTCCACAAGACGTGGTTCCAGCCGGTCTCCGCGAGCGCCCTGCTGGTCCGCGACGGCGCGAGCCTGCGGCACGTCACCTGGCACGCGGACTACCTCAATCCCAAGGACGCGGCCCATCCCAACCAGGTCGACAAGAGCCTGCAGACCACCCGGCGGTTCGACGCGCTCAAGCTCTGGCTCACGCTGCGGGTCATGGGCGCCGACGAGATCGGCGACTGGTTCGACACCGTGATCGACCTCGCCGGTGCGGTCGGGGAGCGGATCCGCGCCCTGCCCGGCCTGGAGCTCGCCGCCGAGCCGTCGCTCTCCACCGTGGTCTTCCGGTGTGCCCCGGCGGGCGTCGACGAGGCCGGCCTCGACGTGCTCAACACCCGGGTCCGCGCCGCGCTCTACGACTCCGGGCGGGCGATGGTGGCGGCCACCAAGGTCGACGGGCGCACCTTCCTCAAGCTCACCCTGCTCAACCCGAAGGCCGACCTGGAGCAGCTCCTGGAGGTGGTCGCCCTGGTCCGGCAGACCGCGGAGGAGCTGACCGCCCACCGGGTGCCGCGGCCCCGTGCACTGGTGGAGGTGGGTCGATGAGGATCCACGACTTCGTAGGGGTCGGCATCGGCCCCTTCAACCTGGGGCTCGCGGCGCTGGCCGACCCGGTCGAGGGGCTGGACGGCGTCTTCCTCGACGCCCGCGACCGCTTCGCCTGGCACGACGGGATGCTGCTCGACGACGCCACCCTCCAGGTGCCGTTCCTCGCCGACCTGGTGACGATGGCCGACCCGACCTCGCGCTTCTCCTGGCTCCAGTTCCTCAAGGAGACCGGGCGCCTCTACCCCTTCTACATCCGGGAGAGCTTCTACCCGCTGCGCCGTGAGTACGACCAGTACTGCCGGTGGGCGGCCGACCGGCTGCCGTCGCTGCGCTGGGGTCGCGAGGTCGTCGAGGTCACCCACGACTCCGAGGCGTACGTCGTCCGCGCCGCCACGGGGGAGACGTTCCGGGGGCGGCGGCTGGTGCTGGGCACCGGCACCTCGCCGCGGGTGCCGGCCGGGTTGGAGGGGGTGGGGACGCACTCGGCCGACTACCTGCGGCGCAAGGCCGAGCTCCAGCGGACCGGGTCGATCACCGTGGTCGGCTCCGGCCAGTCCGCCGCGGAGGTCTACGCGGACCTGCTGGCCGACCAGCCGGCCCACGGCTACGCGCTGCACTGGGTGACGCGCAGCCCGCGCTTCTTCCCGATGGAGTACACCAAGCTCACCCTCGAGATGACCTCGCCGGAGTGGAGCACCCACTTCCAGGGGCTCCCCGCCGCCACCCGGGCCCGGGTCCAGGCGGGCCAGGCGGCGCTCTCCAAGGGCATCAGCTCGACCACCATCAACGAGATCTACGACGCCCTCTACTCCCGGTCGGTCGACGGGGCGCCGGAGACCACCCTGCTCACCGCGACCGAGGTGACCGGAGCCACCCGCCGCGGCGCGGGGTGGCGGCTGGGGCTTCGCCACACCGAGACCGAGGAGGAGTTCGCGCTGACCACCGACTCGGTGGTGCTGGCCACCGGCTACGCCGCGACCGTGCCGGAGTTCCTCGAGCCGGTGCGTGACCGGCTCCGGCTCGACGAGCGGGGGCGGTTCCTGGCCGGGCCCACCTTCGCGGTCGACCACGCGCAGCGCGAGGTCTTCGTGCAGAACGCCGAGGAGCACACCCACGGCTTCGTCGCCCCCGACCTGGGGATGGGCGCGATGCGCAGCTCGGTGATCCTGGCCGCCATGGTCGGCCGGGAGGTCTACCCGGTGGAGAAGCGGATCGCCTTCCAGGAGTTCGGGGTGCCCGACCGGCTCAAGGAGGTCGCCCGATGAGGCTGACGCTGGAGCCGTTGGACGTCGAGCGCGACCTGGCGCTGCTGCACGGCTGGGTCACCCACCCCCGGTCGGTCTTCTGGGGGATGCAGGGGGCGTCGCCGGCCGACGTGGCGACCGAGTACCAGCGGGTCGCCGACGACCCGCACCACCACGCCTGGCTCGGCCGCGCCGACGGGGTGCCGCAGTTCCTCGCCGAGACCTACGACCCCGCCCACCACCCGGAGCTGCGTCACCTGCCCGAGCTCGAGCCGGGCGACGTCGGCATGCACCTGCTGGTCGCTCCGACCGACTCCCCGGTCCCCGGCTTCACCGCCGCGGTGATGACGGAGGTGGTCGCGTTCTGCCTCGGCCGGGGTGAGCGCGTCGTGGTGGAGCCGGACGTGCGCAACACCCGGATCGCCGCCCTCAACGACGCGGCCGGCTTCTGGGTGGTGCGGCACGTGCGGCTGGTCGACAAGATCGCCGCGCTCAGCGTCTGCGACCGGGCCGACTTCGCAGCCTCGCGGCTGGGGTTCGAGGTGGTCGCATGACGTACGACGAGCACCTCACCCCCGCCTTGATGGCCCGCGCGCAGCGGCACCTGGTCGCCAAGGCGATCAGCGAGTTCAGCCACGAGCGGCTGCTCGAGCCGGTGCGGGAGGGTGAGCGCTGGGCGCTCACCTCCCCCGACGGGCGAGCCCGCTACGAGTTCACCGCCCGGGTCCACCCGCTGGAGCACTGGGTCCTCGACGAGGAGTCGCTGACCCGCACCCGCGACGGGGTGCCGGCCGAGCTCGACGCCCAGGAGCTGGTGGTCGAGCTCGCCCCGCTGCTCGGCATCCCGGACCGGCTGCTTCCCCTCTACCTCGAGGAGCTCGCCTCGACCCTGGGTGCCGCGGCCTGGAAGCTGGCCCACCGCCGGTTCTCCGCCACCGAGCTGCTCAAGGCCGACTACCAGGAGATCGAGGCCGCGATGACCGAGGGGCACCCCGCCTTCGTCGCCAACAACGGGCGGATCGGGTTCGGCGCCGACGACTACGCGGCGTACGCCCCGGAGACCGGGCGCGACGTGCGGCTGCTCTGGCTCGCCGTGCGCCGCGACCAGTCGCGGCTCTCGCTGGGCCGCGGCCTCGACGAGGACGAGCACTACCAGCGTGAGCTGGGGGCGGCGACGGTCGAGGAGTGGCGGGAGCGGCTGCGCGACCTCGGGCTCGACGCCGCGGCGTACCGCTTCCTGCCGCTGCACCCCTGGCAGTGGGTCAACAAGCTGGCCGTCACCTTCGCGCCGTCGGTGGCGCGGCGCGACGTGGTGCTGCTCGGCGTGGGGCCCGGGGCGTTCCGGGCGCAGCAGTCGATCCGCACCTTCTTCCCCGTCGACCACCCGGAGCGCTCCTACGTGAAGACCGCGCTGGCCATCCAGAACATGGGCTTCCTGCGCGGGCTCTCGCCGGCCTACATGGGGCCCACCCCGGCCATCAACGACTGGGTCGCCGACCTCGTCGCCGGCGACCCCACGCTGGTCGAGGCCGGGTTCACGGTGCTGCGCGAGCACGCCGCCCTCGGCTGGACCGGCGACCCCTTCCACGAGCTCCCGACCCCCTCGCCGTACCGCAAGATGGTCGCCGCGCTGTGGCGGGAGAGCCCGGTCCCGCGGCTCGCGGAGGGGGAGCGGCTGGCCACCATGGCCGCGCTGCTCCACCGCGACCCCGCCGACGCGGGCGGGGCGTCCCACGTGAGCGCGCTGGTCCGGGCCTCGGGGCTGGAGCCCGCCGCGTGGGTGCGGGCGTGGCTGCGCGCCTACCTGCGGCCGCTGGTGCACTGCCTGCTCGCCCACGACCTGGCCTTCATGCCGCACGGGGAGAACCTCATCCTCGTGCTGCGCGACCACGTCGTCGTCCGCGCGGTGATGAAGGACGTCGGGGAGGAGGTGGCCGTGATGGGCGACGCCCTCCTGCCCCCGGAGGTCGAGCGGATCCGCGCCGACGTGCCCCCCGACGTGCAGGCGCTGGCCATCCACACCGACGTCTTCGACGGGGTGCTGCGTCACGTGGGCGCGATCCTCGACGAGGACGGCGTCCTCCCCGACGCGCTCTTCTGGGCGGAGGTGCGCCGCTGCCTCGACGAGCACGCCGCCGACCACCCCGAGCTCGCGGCGGCGGTCGCCCGCCACGACCTGACCCGGGAGCGGTTCCGGCACAGCTGCCTCAACCGGCTCCAGCTGCGCAACACCCTGCAGATGGTCGATCTCGCGGATCAGGCGGAGTCGCTGATCTTCGCGGGCACGCTGGAGAATCCGGTCGCATGAGCGTCTCCTTCGACCCCTGGGGGGTTCCGCAGGTCCGCGCCGGGAGCCTCGTCGACCTCGCCCACCTGCAGGGTCGGGCGACCGTGCAGCTGCGCGGCGAGCAGCTGGAGCGGGAGCGGCTGCACGGCGAGGGACGGCTGGCCTCGGTGGCCGGGTCCTCCGGGGTGGAGTGGGACGCCTTCGCCCGCCGTGCCGGGATCGCCGAGCTGGCCGAGCGCGCGTACGACGGGCTCGACCGGGAGAGCCGGGAGTTCGTCGGGTCCTACGTGGACGGCGTGCGGGCGGCGGGGCTGACCGGCTGGCAGCCGTGGACCCCGCTGGCGGTCTTCCTGGTCCAGCACATCCACTTCGCCAACTACCCCAGCGTGCTGTGGCGCCACCACGTCGAGCGGCTCCTCGGGTCGGAGGTCAAGGAGCTCTTCCGCCGCGAGGGCGTCCCCCAGGGGAGCAACGCCTTCGTGATCGGCGGGGGCCGCACCGCTTCGGGGCTCCCGATCATCGGCGGGGACCCGCACCGGATCCTGGAGTCGCCGAACGTCTACATGCAGGTGCGCCTGGCGTGCGACGAGTTCGACGTGGCGGGGCTGGCGTTCCCGGGGGTGCCCGGGGTGCAGCACTTCGGCCACGCCGGGGAGGCGGCCTGGGCGGTGACCAACGCGATGGCCGACCACCAGGAGCTGCGGCAGGTCGACGACGACGAGGTGCGGGAGCGGCGCACCGAGGTGATCGAGGTCGCCGGGGCCGAGCCGGTGACGATCGAGGTCGCCACCACCGGGCACGGGCCGGTGGTGGTCAGCACCGGGGACGAGGCCTGGGCGCTGAGGACCCCCGCCTGGTCGGCGGGCGACCTCGGCTTCGGCGCGCTGCTGCCGCTGCTGCGCGCCCGCACCGTCACCGACGTGGAGGCCGCCCTCGACGCCTGGGTGGAGCCGGTGAACAACTGGGTCGTGGCCGACACCACGGGACGGCTGCTGCACCGGGTCGCCGGACGGATGGCCGGGGACCCGCCGCTTCCCCGGATCGAGGGGAAGCCGGACGACGTGCTGGTCACCGCCAACGACCGTCGCGACGACTCCTTCGCGGTGCTCACCGACGACTTCGCGGCGCCGTTCCGCCGGGACCGGATCACCGAGCTCCTCGTCGGGGACGGCTGGGACGTGCCGCGGGCCGCCGAGGTCCTCACCGACGACCGGCAGCTGGCCTGGCGACCCTTGCTGGACGCCCTGGTCGGTGACTCCTGGGTGGTCTCCCGCCTCCGCGAGTGGGACGGCCGGATGGCGGCCGACAGCGAGGACGCGGCGCTCTTCGCGGCCGTCCGGGCGCGGCTGGTGGAGCTCGTCTGCGCCGCCCCGGCGCTGGCGCCGCTGCGTGGGCCGTGCCCGTACGGCGACCTGCACGCGCCCTGGTTCCACCTCGGGGTGCGGGTCGCCACCGCGCTGCCGCACCTGCTGCGCCGGCCCGACGACGTACGACGGCTGCTCGACGTCGACCTCCCTTCCCTGCTGGCCACCGCGGTCGCCGAGGTCGCCGCCGACCCGCCGGGCGGCACCTGGGGGGAGCGGCACCGGCTCGTCCACGACGGCACCCCGCTGAGCGGTGACACCGACTGCGTGGCCGCCACCGGGTGGTTCCCGGGGTCCGAGCTGGTGGTCCGCGGACCGGTGGTGCGCTACGTCTGGGACCTCGCCGACCGGTCCCGGAGTCGCTGGGCGGTCCCCGAGGGCGACCAGGTGGCGCGGTGGGCGGACGGGTCCCTGGTGCCGGTGGAGCAGTTCGTGCTGCGGCCCGTCGACCCGGCGCGCGACGCCGCGCTGATCCACTCCTGGGTCGACCAGCCGCGCGCGGAGTTCTGGGGGATGCGCGGCAAGGACCGGGAGGAGGTGGAGGCGATCTACACCTACCTCGACGAGCAGGAGCACCTCACCGCCGAGCTCATCCTCGACGACGGCACACCCATCGGCATCCTCCAGACCTACGACCCGTTCGTCGACGAGATCGGCGAGTTCTACGACCGGCGGCCCGGTGACCTGGGCGTCCACCTCTTCCTGGCCGCGGAGCCGGCGCGTGCCGGGCACACCCCGGCGCTCGTCGCCGAGCTGGTCAGGCGCGCCTTCGCCGACCCGCGGGTCGAGCGGCTGGTGCTGGAGCCGGACGTGCGGAACGAGAAGTCGGTCGGCCTGCTGCACAGGCTGGGGGCGACCTTCGGCCCGGTGGTGGAGATGCCCGGGAAGACCGCGCAGTTCGCGTTCGTGGAGCGGTGAGCTCAGGCGGTGTCGGGGGAGGCGGCGTGGGTGCGGACGCGGAGCAGGGCGGCGCCGGCGGCGACCAGCGCCGCGACCACGGCGACCACGGCGGTGAGCGTCGACTCCGGCGCCTCGCTGGTCCGCCCGACGGCGATCCACGCCAGCCCCCAGGCCATGGCGGCGGCGATGCCGAGGATCAGCACGCTGCGGGCACCCAGGCGCCAGGCGTAGAACGCCGCGAGTGCGGCGACGACGGCCAGGACGACGGCGGCCAGCACGTCGGCGGTCGGTGAGGAGGGCGTCACCCCGCTGTCGGCCAGCGCGGCCGCGATGTTGGCGCAGGTGGCGACCGACACCCACCCCAGGTAGAGACCGAAGGTGCCTTCGACCACGACCCGGTCCACCACGCGCGCCCGACCGGTGGCCTTGGAGCGCACCGTGACCAGCCGATGGGCCAGCAGCCCCAGCACCCCGGCCAGGGCGACGATCACCACGACGCTGCCCCACACCGAGCCGGTCTGGGTGACCAGCAGCCACCCGGCGTTGAGCAGCATCGAGGCGGCGGCCAGCCACCCGGTGGCTCGCAGCCGCGGGTCGGTCGCGCGGCCCGGCAGCCACTGCCACACCGTGTAGAGGAAGAGCCCGGCGTAGATCACCGACCAGATCGAGAACGCCGGCCCCGCCGGCGCGAGCAGGGTGGCCTGGTCGGAGAGGGCGCCCCCCGCGCTCTCGCTGACCGGGGTGCCGATCACGCCGGTGCCGACGAGGGTGCCGAGGACGCAGAGCACCTCGCTGACCGTCACCACGACCTGGCGGGCGCGGTCATGGGGTGTTGCCGAGGTCTCCATGGTCACGCCGTGCCCGTCGGCACCCCGCCTCATGCCAGGGCGACGGTCGCGTCCCGGATGAACGACGGGTCCTCGAGACGCTCGCCGTACACCTCGCGCAGCTGACCCACCCGGTAGCGGACCGTCTGCGGGTGGACGAAGAGCGCCTCGGCGACCGCCTCGCGCCGGCCCTGGTGGAGCAGCCAGGCGCGCAGGGTGTCGGTCAGCTTCTCCTGCGCCGCGGGGGCCAGCTCGGCGAGCGGGGCGAGCACCTGGAGACGCAGGTCCGCGAGCGTCTCGGGGTCGGCGTGCACCACCAGCTCGGCCAGGTGCGCCTCGGTGTCGCGGACCGCCTGTTCCAGCTCGGTCGCCCGGCGTGCCCGCTGCCAGGACGCACGCGCCTCGAGCCAGGGCCGCGTCGGGCCCACGACCGACGGGGTGCCGGCGACCGCGCGCAGCAGCAGGCTGCGGGCGACGTCGGGCACCAGCAGGACGGCCAGCTCCTCGGTGCCGGGATCGGCCACCGTGATGGTCCGCGGGTCCACCGCCGAGAGCGCCGCCCGGAGGTGGGCCTCCGGCAGCACCACGGCCGTCAGCGTCTCGGGAGGCTCCCACTCCGCGCGGCCCGCGGCCCGGACCAGCAGGTCGGGTGCGTCGCCGCGGAGCAGGGCGTTGCCGAGGGCCTCCCTCAGCTGCTGCCGCATCCGCCCGGTGGTCGCCGACTCGTCGCTGTGGCCGGCGACGCTGGAGGCGGAGAGCTGGTCGATGTAGGCGAAGACCAGGCCGGCGAACTTGGCCAGGGTCTCGGCGTCGACGCCGTCGGCCAGCAATCCGGCCGACATCTCGCTCCAGGAGACGCGGGCGCCGACCCGGTAGGCCGCCAGGAGCGCCTCCATGCTCCGGCCGGAGCGTGCTTCGCCGCGCCCCAGCTGGTAGGCGCCCTCCATGGCGGGGGCCGTGGGACGGGACCCGGTCCGGGCTCGTCGGGAGGCGAGTTGGATGAAGCCGCCCAGCGCCAGCTGCACCGCGTTGCGGATGGTCTCGCCCATCGTTCCCGACAGGGCGTTGGCATAGGTGGGGACCTCGGCGATGATGGCGCTGACGGCCTCGTCGGCGACAGCCGGCAGCCGGTTCCGCATCACCGCGACCTCGGCCGCGGAGAGCTCCAGGCCGTGATCCTCCCCGAGACGACCGGCGTGTCGCGCCATATTGGCTCCTTTTTGGCGTCTGTGAACAAATGTGACGTGCATCTTCACGTCTGTTGGTCAGGAATCTACCTCGGTTGACCAGTCATGATGGGGACATGGCGATGCTTCTGAACGAGACCAACGGGTCCCCGCGCGGGGGACGCCACCGCGGCGGCGCCCCGCTGCGCCTGCGGGACCGTGCGGTCAGGCTCGTCGAGGCGGCCACCACCCCGTTGATGCCCGCCGACTACCTCGACCTCTTCGCCCCGCTGCGCTCCGGCGCCGAGCTCCGCGGCCGGATCGTCTCGATCGAGCCGGAGACCGCCGACGCGGCCACGATCGTCATCCGCCCCGGTGCCGACTGGGCCGGTCACGTCCCCGGTCAGTACACCCGCGTCGGGATCGACGTGGACGGCGTCCGCCACTGGCGGGCCTACTCGCTCACCCACGGTCCTCGCGACGACGGCAACATCTCGATCACCGTCAAGGCGGTGCAGGACGGCATCGTCAGCAGCCACCTGGTCCGCGAGGCCCGCCCGGGCACCCTGGTCCACCTCGAGCAGGCCGACGGCGAGTTCGTGCTCCCGCCCGAAGGCGGCAAGTTCCTGATGGTGACCGCCGGCTCCGGCGTCACCCCCGTGGTGGGGATGCTGCGCAACCTCTTCCCGGTCGCCGACTCCGGCGTCGTGCGCCTCGAGCGCAGCGCCCCCTACGACATCACGGTCGTGCACGTCGCTCCCAGCGAGCCGGACTCGATCTTCCTGCGCGACCTCAAGGCGCTCGACGCCGCGGGCCTCATCCAGCTGGTGGCCCGCTACGACGACGTGCACGGGGTCCTCGACGTCGACGACCTCGACTCCCTGGTGCCCGACCTGGCAGCCCGGCAGACGCTGGCCTGCGGGCCGGCGGCGCTGCTCGACGCGCTGGAGGCGCACCACACCGCCCGCGGCCTCGACCTCACCGTCGAGCAGTTCCGGGTCTCTCGCGTCGAGCCCGGGGAAGGTGGCACCGTGACCTTCACCCGCGCGGGGGTCGAGGTGGAGGACGACGGTGCCACCCCGATCCTCGACGCCGCCGAGGAGGCGGGCGTGCTGATGCCCTCAGGGTGCCGGATGGGCATCTGCATGGGCTGCGTCCTGCCGCTCAAGGAGGGCACGGTGCGCGATCTGCGCAACGGTGCACTCACCACCGCTGTCCCCGGTGAGACTGACCCCGGTGGCATCAAGATCCAGACCTGCATCAGCGCCGCAGCCGGCGCCTGCACCCTCGACCACTGACCCGCTCGATCTCACCGGCCAAGGAGTCGACATGACCACCATCACCAAGAAGTCCGAGAACCCCACCGCTCACCTGTCCGCCGAGGACATCGAGGAGCTCGGCCGCGAGCTCGACCGGATCCGCCAGGAGGTCCTCGACGACCGTGGCGCCAGCGACGCCGCCTACATCCGCGGGATGGTGAAGACCCAGCGCTACCTCGAGCTCGGCAGCCGCGCCGTCCTCCTCTTCTCCGCCCTCCCGCCCGCCTGGCTGGTCGGCACGGCCGGCCTGAGCGTCGCCAAGATCCTGGAGAACATGGAGGTCGGCCACAACGTCATGCACGGCCAGTGGGACTGGATGCGTGACCCGAAGATCCACTCCAGCACCTGGGAGTGGGACAACGCCTCGACCGCCGAGGGCTGGAAGCACAGCCACAACGAGATCCACCACACCTACACCAACATCGTGGGCAAGGACAACGACCTCGGCTACGGCATCATGCGGGTCGACGAGGACCAGAAGTGGCACCCGATGTACCTCGGTCAGCCCCTGTGGAACTTCATCAACGCCTGCTTCTTCGAGTACGGCATCGCCGCCTACGACCTGGAGCTGGGCAAGAACCTGCGCACCCCCAAGGAGCGGCGCGACCCGGAGTTCACCCGCCGGGCGAAGAACACGGTGAAGAAGATCCGCCAGCAGATGACCAAGGACTACGTCGTGCACCCCGCGCTGGCCATCCCGACCGGCTCGTTCCTGCCGACCCTGGCCGCCAACTTCACCGCCAACCTGGTGCGCAACCTCTGGTCGCACTCGGTCATCATGTGCGGCCACTTCCCCGAGGGCGTCGAGACCTTCGAGCGTGCGGCGATCCCGGAGAAGGAGACCCGCGGCGAGTGGTACCTGCGCCAGATGCTGGGCTCGGCCAACATCTCCGGCTCCGAGGCCATGCACATCATGACCGGCAACCTGAGCCACCAGATCGAGCACCACCTCTTCCCCGACCTGCCGAGCAACCGCTACAAGGAGGTCGCCCCGCAGGTCAAGGCGCTCTTCGACAAGTACGGCCTCACCTACCTCGAGCGCCCGCTGCCGCAGCAGGTCTACAGCGCCTGGCACAAGGTGGTCCGGCTCAGCCTGCCCAACGGGTTCGTGGAGACCACCACGGTGCGCAACGCCCCGCAGCAGCTGGTCCGCCTCTTCAAGATGGCCACCGGCGACCGGAAGACCCGCCGCGCGCTCCAGGCCCGGCTGACCCAGGAGGCGCGTCGCGCCAAGGACGCGAAGGACGCCCGCCTGGCGGCCTGAGCGTTCTCCGCGGGGGTCGGCCCGAGGCGGGGCGGCGGCGGCTCGCGAACTATCCTCGTGGGCATGCTGCACCTGACTCGCCTCGGCGTCCCCGGCCACGGAGGCCTCTGAGACGTGGGTTGGCTGCTGTTGGCCCTGCTGGGGCTGACCTACCTCCTGGTGGGTCCGTGGACCCTGGTGCTCGCGGCCGTGCTGCTGGCCGTGCCCCGCGTGCGTCACCGGGTGCCGCGGCCGCGGTTCACCCGTCGCGGTGTCGCGATCGGCGTCGGCGGCCTCCTCGCCCTCACGGGGCTGGTGTGGCTGGTGCCCGACGGGCGCCTGCCGGTGCCGCACGCGGGCGGGCTCCTGGTCGCGTCGGGCTACGACGGGCGGCAGGTCTCCGCCCGGCCGATCGAGGCCGAGCAGCCGCCGCAGCACCCGTGGCTCGCCCAGACCGGCTCCGACGCGGTCAACAACGACGCCTGGTCGAGCGGCGCCCTCCAGGGGGCGGGTCCGCTGGGAGATCGTCCGGAGGTCGACTCGGCCTGGTACGGCCTGGAGAAGTGCGGCCGGGTCGCCTTCGACTCCGCCGGTCGGATCGTCGCGCTCTGCCACGACCGGGGTGGCGCCATGCTCCGGGTGATCGACGCCGAGTCGATGCGGCCGCTGAGCACCAGGCGGCTGCCGGCCCGGGCGGAGACCGGGGCGAACCGCTGGCAGGACGTCTGCAACGGCTCGCAGTTCTACCTCGACAACGGCGACCGGGCCGTGGTGACGACCACCGAGCGACGGATCCAGGTCGTCGGCACGGCTGACGCCGAGGGGCGCCCCGACCTCACCATCGAGGAGTCGTGGAGCCTTGCGGAGCAGGTGCCGGAGGACGACTGCCTGGTCGCGGTCAAGCCGGACTGGGGCGGCCGGATCTGGTGGGCGAGCCGCGAGGGCCGCGTCGGGGTCGTCGACCCGGTCACCGGGTCCGTGCAGGGCACGGAGCTGGTGGGGGAGAAGATCACCAACACCTTCGCCGTCGACGAGACGGGCGGGGTCTTCCTCGTCAGCGACACCGCGCTCTACCGACTGGCCCTCGACGCCGAAGGGGCCCCGGCGGTCTCCTGGCGCACCGAGTACGACCGCGGCGTCGAGCAGAAGACCGGACAGTTCGCGCAGGGGAGCGGGACCTCGCCGACCCTGGTCGACCAGGACCTGGTGGCGATCGCCGACAACGCCGAGCCCCGCCTCCACGTGGTCTTCCTGGACCGCGCGACGGGTGCCGAGGTCTGCCGCTCGGCCGTCTTCGACGGCGGCGAGTCGGCGACCGAGACGTCGCTGGCCTCGGTGGGCTCCGGGGTGATCGTGGAGAACAACCACGGCTACGCCACCCCCCGCTCCACCGTGATGGGCTTCAGCTCCTCGGCCGGACTCGCCCGGGTGGACCACGCCGACGGAGAGTGCCGGGTCACCTGGACCAGCGACGAGGTCGCCCCCTCCGCCCTGCCCACGGTCTCGTGGGAGACCGGCCTGCTCTACACCTGGACCAAGAAGCCCTCCCTGTGGGGAGTCTCGGGCTGGTACCTCACCGCGATCGACGCGCACACCGGCACGACCGCCTTCTCGGTGCGGGCCGGCACCGGGGTGCTCTACAACAACCACTACTCCGCGGTGACGCTCGGCCCGCGCGGGGCGGCGTACGTCGGCACCATCGGTGGCCTCGTCCGGGTGCGCGACGTGGAGCGCAAGGCCAAGAAGGACTGAGCCGGCTCACGGCCAGCGCAGGCCCACCGCCTCCTCGCTGAGCTCCCAGAGCCGTCGCTGGGCCACCTCGTCCCGGGCCAGCGGCGCGGTGCCCACCAGCCGAGGCGGACCGGACATCTGCCGCCGGCCCCCGGGGCCGCAGTAGGAGCCGCCGGGGAGGTCGGCGGTGGCCGCCATCAGCAGCGGCCAGGCGCCGTGCGCGGCCGGCTGCGAGACCGCCCGGACCGCGGCGTCGAGGATCGAGGCCATGCCCCCCGAGGAGCGGCCGAACTGGCCGTTGGCCGTCAGGTGCGTGCCCGCGATCCCGGGATGGGCCGCGAGCGCCCGCACCGGCAGGTCGGCGTGGCGCAGCCGGCGTTCCAGCTCGAAGGTGAAGAGCAGGTTGGCCAGCTTCGACTCGGCGTAGCGCGGCCAGCGCCGGTAGTGCTCGTGGTGGCCCCGGGGATCGCCCAGCGGCGCGTGCCGGGCCACGCGGTGCATCTGCGAGCTGACCGTGACGACCCTGCCGTCGCCGCTGCCGCACAGCTGCGGCAGCAGGAGCCCGGTGAGCAGGAACGGGCCGAAGTGGTTGGTCGCCATCTGCAGCTCGAAGCCTTCGCCGGTGACCTGCTGCGGGGGCGCCATGACGCCGGCGTTGTTGACCAGCACGTCGAGGTCGCCGAGGTCACGCGCCCGGGCGGACGCCGCGCGCACCGACTCCAGCGAGGCGAGGTCGACCAGCAGCTGCTCGGGCACCGCGCCGGGTACCTGGTCGCGGATCTCCTGCGCGGTCGCGTCCAGCTTGGCCTGGCTCCGGCCGGCGAGCACCACCCGCGCCCCACGCCGGGCCAGCTCCAGCGCGGTGTGGTGGCCGAGCCCGCCCGGGCTGGCTCCGGTGACCAGGACGGTGCGCCCGGTCTGGTCGCCGATGTCGTCGGGCGACCAGGTCACGGCGTGACCGCCATCGCGGCCAGCACGCGCTCGCCGAGGGCGGTGTCGCCGGAGGTCCGGGCGGTGCCCGGCTCGGGGCTCCGCCTCCCGCCGGCGAGGACGGTGAACGCCTCCGGGCTGAGCTCCAGCGCGGCGGTGGGCTCCGCGGGCGGCTCGGCCAGCTCCCGGCCGCGGCCGTCGTCCCCGACGCCGAAGACCCGCTCGGGGCGCCCCTGCACCCGCAGTGCCACGGTGGTGCCCGGGGCCGCGCCGACCCGCTTGGCCAGCACCAGGGCGAGGCTCTCGGAGAGGTAGTCGATCGTGTGCCGGGCCGCCGGACCGTCGAGGTTGCCGGGGCGTCCGACGGCACGGCGCACGTCCTGCTCGTGCATCCACACGTCCAGCGGACGGTTGCGCAGCAGGGTGAGCGTCGACCAGCCCAGCGCCCCGAAGAGCCCCGGGGCCGGGGCGTCCGGGTCGGTCGGCGGATCCTCGAGGAGCGCGGTCTGCCGCTGTGTGGTCGACTCCCGGAGCTCGATCAGCAGGTCGTCGGGCGTGCGGTTGCGGCGGGCCAGCACGCCCTGCTCGGTGAAGGTGCCCATGGGGCTGCGCACGTGCGCAGCCTCGCCGACCTCCACCTCCTCGTGGCGCCCGCCCGCGAGCAGCGACTCCAGGTGCGCGGTGTGCGCGACCACGGCGTGCACGTCCCAGCCGGCGAGGTCGGTGGGCGTCGACCACTCCTCCGCGGAGAGCTCCTCCAGCAGGGCGGTGAAGTCGTTGACCGCCTGCCACCAGATGTCGACGTGCTGCACCAAACCGCTCTGCGTCATGGCCCGCAGCCTAGGGGCTGGACCGGCCCCTGAGAATGGGCGCATGCGCGTACGTGCCCCCGAGCTCTCCGGCCGCGGCTGGCTCAACACCTCCGGTCCTCTCACCCTCGCCGACCTGCGGGGCCGCTTCGTCCTGCTCGACTTCTGGACCTTCTGCTGCGTCAACTGCCTCCACGTCATCGACGAGCTCGCGCCGCTGGAGGCGAAGTACGCCGAGGAGCTGGTCGTGGTCGGCGTGCACTCCCCGAAGTTCGCCCACGAGGCCGACCCCGACGCGCTCGCCGCCGCGGTGCAGCGCCACGGCGTGCACCACCCGGTGCTCGACGACCCCGAGCTGGTCACCTGGTCGGCCTACACGGCCCGGGCCTGGCCCACCCTGGTCCTGGTCGACCCAGAGGGCTACGTGGTGGCGCAGTACGCCGGGGAGGGGCACGTGCACGCGCTCGACCGGCTGCTGGCGGAGCTGGTGGCCACCCACCGGGCGCAGGGCACCCTCCAGCCCGGGGACACGCCGTACGTGCCGCCGCCGGTGGAGCCGAGCGACCTGCGCTTCCCCGCCAAGGCCGTGCCGCTGCCCGACGGGCGGGTCCTGGTCGCCGACGCCGGCCACGACGAGGTGGTGGAGCTGGCGGCCGCCGACGGCCCGGTGCTGCGCCGCTTCGCCGGCTTCGCCGAGCCCAACGGGCTCTGCCTGCTGCCGAGCGAGGTGGCCGAGGAGGTCGGCTACGACGTGGTGGTCGCCGACACCGGGCACCACCAGCTGCGTGGGCTGGCGCTGCGCGACGGGGAGGTGCGGGTGCTGGCCGGCGACGGGGAGCAGTGGCGCCCCGGTGACGGGGTCGAGCGGCTCTCCAGCCCCTGGGACGTCGCCTGGTGGCAGGGGCGGGTCTGGGTCGCGATGGCCGGGATCCACCAGCTCTGGACCTTCGACCCGCGCACCGGGGAGGTCCAGGTGGTCGCGGGCACGACCAACGAGGGGCTGCGCGACGGGCCGGCGTCGCAGGCGTGGCTGGCGCAGACCAGCGGCCTGGCCGCCGACGGGGAGCGGCTCTGGCTCGCCGACAGCGAGGTCTCGGCGTTGCGCTGGGTGCAGGACGGGGAGCTGCACACCGCGGTCGGCACCGGCCTCTTCGACTTCGGGTTCCGCGACGGGCCGGGCGAGCGGGCGCTGCTCCAGCACCCGCTCGGCGTCACCGCGCTGCCCGACGGGTCGGTGGCGGTCTGCGACACCTACAACGGCGCCCTGCGCCGGTGGGACCCGGAGGCGGGCACGCTGGCGACGCTGGCCACCGGGCTCGCCGAGCCGAGCGGGGCCTACGTCGACGGGGAGCACCTGGTCGTCGTGGAGTCCGCGGCGCACCGCCTCACCCGGGTGCCGCTGGGGGCGGCCGCGCAGGCCGACGACTTCAGCCACCGCACCCAGCGGCCGGTCACCGAGGTGGGGGCGTCGCTGCGGCTCGACGTCGTCTTCGTGCCGCCGCCGGGGCAGAAGGTCGACGACCGCTTCGGTCCGGCCACCCAGCTGATGGTCACCGCGACGCCGGCCGCCCTGCTGCGGTCGGGGGAGGGCCGCGGCACGGACCTGGTCCGCACGCTCGAGCTCGACCCCGAGGTCGGGGAGGGGGTGCTCCACGTGGCGGCGCGCGCGGCCTCCTGCGACGACACCGCCGGCGAGGGGGCGGCCTGTCACGTGCACCAGCAGGACTGGGGCGTCCCGGTGCGGCTCAGCCCGGACGGCGAGGCGACGCTCCTGCTGCCCCTGGGCGGCTCCGCCTGAGGCGACGCGGAACGACGAAGGGCCGCCCGGCGTACCGGGCGGCCCTTCGAGGTGGAGCAGCGATCAGAAGGCGGCCTCGTCGAGGTCCATCAGCGAGAGGTCGATCGACTCGGCGATGGCACGCTCGGCGGTGAGGCGGGGCAGGTTGGTGGTGGCGAAGAACCGGGCCGCCGCGACCTTGCCCTCGTAGAACGCCTTGTCCTTGACCGAGACCTCGCCGTTGAGCTTGCCCAGGGCGACCTCGGCCTGACGCAGCAGCAGCCAGGCGCAGACGACGTCGCCGAGCACCATCAGCAGGCGGGTGGTGTTGAGGCCCACCTTGTAGATGTTGCGCAGGTCGCCGCCCTCGGCGGAGGCGTCGGCCGACATCAGGTCGTTGATCATGTGGCCGACCAGGGCGTTGGCGTCCTCGAGCGCCTTGGCGAGCAGCTCGCGCTCGACCTTGAGCTGCCCGTTGCCGGCCTCGGACTTGATGAAGCCCTCGATCTCGCCGGCCAGGTGGCCCAGGGCGCGGCCCTGGTCCTTGACGATCTTGCGGAAGAAGAAGTCCTGGCCCTGGATCGCGGTGGTGCCCTCGTAGAGGGTGTCGATCTTGGCGTCGCGGACGTACTGCTCCAGCGGGTACTCCTGGAGGAAGCCCGAGCCGCCGAAGGTCTGCAGCGACTCGGTGCCCAGCAGCACCCAGGAGCGCTCCGAGCCGTAGCCCTTGACGATGGGGAGCAGCAGGTCGTTGACCGCCTCGGCCAGCTTGTCGTGCTCGCCCTCGTGCTCGGCGATCATCACCTTGTCCTGCCAGGTGGCGGTGTAGATCACCAGGGCGCGCATCGCCTCGGCGAAGGACTTCTGCACCATCAGCGAGCGGCGGACGTCGGGGTGGTGGGTGATCGTGACGCGGGGGGCGGTCTTGTCGGCCGACTGGGTGAGGTCGGCGCCCTGGATCCGCTCCTTGGCGTACTCCAGCGCGTTGAGGTAGCCGGTGGAGAGGGTGGCGATCGCCTTGGTGCCGACCATCATCCGGGCGTTCTCGATGACGTCGAACATCTGCGCGATGCCGTTGTGGACCTCGCCCACCAGCCAGCCCTTGGCGGGCTCGCCGCCGCCGACCTGCGGGTCGCCGAAGGTGAGCTCGCAGGTGTTGGAGACCTTGATGCCCATCTTGTGCTCGACGTTGGTGACGTAGACGCCGTTGCGCTCGCCGGTCAGCTCACCGGTCTCGTGGTCGAAGTGGTGCTCGGGCATCCAGAAGAGCGAGAGGCCCTTGGTGCCCGGGCCGCCGGCGCCCTCGACGCCCTCGGGGCGGGCCAGCACCAGGTGCATGACGTTCTCGGTCATGTCGTTGGTGGCGGAGGTGATGAAGCGCTTCACGCCGGTGACGTTCCACGAGCCGTCCTCGTTGGGGGTGGCCTTCGCCCGGCCGGCGCCCACGTCGGAGCCCGCGTCGGGCTCGGTCAGCACCATGGTGCAGCCCCACTCGCGCTCGACCATGATCTGGGCGACGCGCTGGTCGCGCTCCACGCCGTTGGCGTTGTTGTAGAGCACGCCGGCGAACGGGGCGCCGGCGGCATACATGTGGACCGGGGCGTTGGCGCCGAGCACCATCTCGCCGATCGCCCAGTTGAGGCTGGACGGCGCGGGGGTGCCGCCGAGCTCCTCACGGATCTGCAGGCGCCAGAACTCGGCGTCCATCCAGGCGCGGTAGCTCTTCTTGAACGACTCCGGCAGCGGCGCGGTGTGCGTCTGCGGGTCGAAGACCGGGGGGTTGCGGTCGCTGTCCTCATAGGAGGCGGCGAGGTCCTCGCGCGCCAGACGGTCGACCTCTGCCAGCACCTCGCGGGCGGTCTCGACGTCGACCTCGGCGAAGGGGCCCTGGCCGAGGATCTCGCCTCGACCGAACACCTCGAAGAGGTTGAACTCGATGTCGCGCAGGTTGCTCTTGTAGTGGCTCACTGACCCACCCTTATCCGGTCTCATGGGGTGACCGGGCCTCGAGGTCCGGTCCTTGTTCGTAGCGACTGTGGACACACGGTCCTACCAGTCAGTAACTTATTGTGCCCCGGCTCGGGGCCGGTCGCAAGCCGTTCGGTGGTGATCTTTGCAACGAGGCGCAATCGTCCGTTCAGGACCGCGGATGCACGCTGCCACCCCGGCCGGCGGCGCAGTCTGCCAAAATGGCTCCATGCGCGTCTCCGCCAAGTCCGACTACGCCCTTCGGGCCCTCATCGAGATGGCGGCGCGCGCCGACGCCAAACCGGTCAGCGCCGAGGAGCTCGGCAAGTCCCAGGACATCCCCCACGGGTTCCTCCAAGCGATCCTCGCCGACCTCCGGAAGGGGGGCGTGGTGGTCTCCCAGCGTGGCCAGTCCGGCGGGTGGCGCCTGGCTCGCGACCCCGGCGAGGTCTCGGTCGCCGACGTGATCCGGGCCGTCGACGGCCCGCTCGTCTCCGTCTACGGGCTGCGCCCCGAGGCGGTCTCCTACAACGCCTCGGCCGAGGTGCTCCAGCACGTCTGGATCGCCGCCCGCAGCTCGTTGCGCGAGGTCTTCGAGCAGGTCTCCATCGCCCAGCTCGCCGCTCGCGAGCTGCCGGAGGCCGTCACCTCGCGCACCGGCGACGAGGACGCCTGGCAGCCGCACTGAGCGACTCTGCTCAGGCGCCGCGGGCCGCGTCGGCGATCCACTCCACGAGCGGGCGCAGCTCGCGCCAGTCCGCACGGACCCGGTCGACCAGCCCGGGGCCCAGCGCGTCGGCCTCGAAGCCGTAGGGCCGCCCCACGAAGAGCTGCTTGTGCCGCAGCAGCTCGATCCTCGGGTGGTCGGCGGGGTAGCCGCGCGGGGAGGTCTTGAGCCGGTCGCCGCCGATCTCCCAGCCGCCTTCGGCGTAGTGCTCGAGCAGGCGGGCGAGGGCGGCGCCCGAGGTCTTCCGGGCCATCGCCTCCCGGATCGCCGCCAGCCGCGGGCCGGAGGCGTCGTAGAAGCCGGCGCCGACCCGGGTGCCCCGCGGGGAGAGCTCGACGTACCACCCGGTGGCCTCGCCGGCCGCGACGAAGGCTCCCTGGTGGGTCTTGTACGGCGTCTTGTCCTTGCTGAAGCGGACGTCGCGGTAGGGGCGGAAGACCTTGGGGGCGCCGAACTCCGGCTCGAGGGCGGCGACCAGCGCCTCCATCGGGCGGCGGACCGCCTCGGCGTAGACCTGCTTGTGGGCCTCCCAGAAGGCCCGCGTGTTGTCGACCTCGAGATCGTCGTAGAAGTCGAGTGCCGCGACCGGGAAGCCGGTGAACTCCGTGGAATCCATGGAGCGGACGACGAGATTCGAACTCGCGACATCGACCTTGGGAAGGTCGCGCTCTACCAGCTGAGCTACGTCCGCATGCCGGCCGCGGTGGTGCTGCGCCGACGCTGGTGGATGCTACCGGATCCGGTCGAGCGTCGGGTGCTTGGGCCGCACTCCGTCGCCCGACGAGCGCCCGGTGACCCGCCGGTGCACCCAGGGTCCGAGGAACTCGCGGGTCCAACGGACGTTCTCGCGCAGCTGCTCGCGCCGCCCGCGCAGCGGCACCGCCGCCACCTCCAGGGGCTCCAGCGGGTGCTCCACGCCCAGCGCGTCGAGCACCTGGAGTGCCATGTAGTGGTGCCCGGCGGCGTTGAGGTGCATCCGGTCGTCGTCCATGTGGGCGACCAGGTCGACGTCGCGCATGCGCCACATGTCCACCACGGTGGCCCCGTGGGCGTCGGCGATCTCCCGGGCCCACTCGTTGAAGAGCGCGAACCGGCCGCGCACCGCGGAGTAGATGCTGCCCCGTCCGGGGTCGAGGAGGGTGAACATCACCACCCGGGCGCCGGTGGCCGACAGTCGGCCGATGGCGTCGTCGTACTCCGCGGCGAGGGCGTCGAGGTCGACCTTGGGCCGCAGCACGTCGTTGCCGCCGCCGTGGATCGTCACCAGGTCGGGCTGGAGGGCGAGGGCCGGCTCGAGCTGCTCGGCCAGGATCGCGGGGAGCTTGCGCCCCCGGATCGCGAGGTTGGCGTAGCCGAAGTCGTCGGTCTCGGCCGCCAGGTGCTCCGCGACCCGGTCCGCCCACCCGCGCAGGCCGTTGGGCCGGGTGGGGTCGGGGTCGCCCACCCCCTCGGTGAAGGAGTCCCCGAGCGCGACGTAACGATGGAAGGCCATGGCTGCATTCTTCGTCATCGGCTCAAGCGGCTCCGACGGTAGGGTGCGTCCGTGCTGCTCTCCGACCGCGACATCCTCGCCGAGATCGACGCCGGCCGCATCGGCCTCACCCCCTGGGACGAGGAGATGCTCCAGCCCTCCAGCGTCGACATCCGGCTGGACCGCTTCTTCCGGGTCTTCGAGAACCACCGCTACCCGCACATCGACCCCGCGGCCGACCAGAGCGACCTGACCCGGATGGTCGAGCCGGAGGGGGACGAGCCGTTCATCCTGCACCCCGGCGAGTTCGTCCTGGGGTCGACGTACGAGGTCTGCTCGCTGCCCGACGACGTGGCGGCGCGGGTGGAGGGCAAGTCGTCGCTGGGCCGGCTCGGGCTGCTAACCCACGCGACCGCGGGGTTCGTCGACCCCGGCTTCTCCGGGCACGTGACCCTGGAGCTGGCCAACGTGGCGACCCTGCCGATCAAGCTCTACCCGGGGATGAAGATCGGGCAGCTCTGCTTCTTCCGGCTCTCCTCGCCCGCCGCGCATCCCTACGGGTCGGAGAAGTACGGGTCGCGCTACCAGGGCCAGCGGGGACCCACCCCGTCGAAGTCCTTCGCGCGGTTCCACCGCACCCAGATCTGAGGCCCTGCTCCGACCTGGGAAGGTGACGGAAGTCACCCGGACTGGCGCTGGGGCGCGCCCAGGGCTACCTTGGGAAAGGTAAGGCTTCCCTAACCCAAGGATCTCCATGCGACGCACCACCGTCAGGCTCGCCACGGCCCTCGCCGGCCTGGGCCTCCTCACCGCCTGCAGCACCGGCTCCACCGACACCGCGGAGGAGGCGACCCCGGAGGCCGTGTCGTCCGCCGACCCCGACGCCTTCCCCGTCACCATCGAGCACGCCTTCGGCGAGACCACCATCGAGGAGGAGCCCACCCGGGTCGCCACCCTCGGCTGGACCGACCAGGACAACGCCCTGGCCCTCGGCGTGGTCCCCGTCGGTGCCACCAAGCTCAGCTGGGGCGGCAACGACGAGGGCTCCTCGGACTGGTTCGACGCCGAGCTGGCCGAGGTGGGCGGCGAGGCACCGGTGCGGTACGACGACTCCGACGGCATCCCGGTCCAGGAGGTCGCCAAGACGGCGCCCGACCTGATCCTGGCGACCAACTCGGGGATCACTGAGGCGGAGTACAAGAAGCTCAGCAAGATCGCGCCGGTCGTCGCCTACCCCGAGGCCCCGTTTGTCACCCCGTGGGAGACCCAGCTGGAGCTGGCCGGTCAGGCCCTGGGCCGCGCCGAGCTGGCCGCCGACGTCGTCGAGGAGACCAACAGCACGATCGAGGAGACCAAGGCGGAGTACCCCGACCTGCAGGGCACCTCGTTCGTCTTCGCCTACTTCACCCCGACCAGGCTCGCGTCCGTCGACCTCTACGGCAACCAGGACCCGCGAGTCGCCATCCTGGAGCGCTTCGGCCTCGTCACCGCCGACATCGTCGAGTCGTCGGTCGAGGAGGGCCAGTTCTACGGCACCGTCTCCGCGGAGCGGGCCGAGACCATCCACTCCGACCTGCTGCTCACCTACGTGGAGACCGAGGACGAGCTCGAGACCTACCGCAAGGACAAGCTGCTCGGGCGGATCCCCGCCCTCGCGGCCGGCAACGTCTACGGCGAGATCGACAAGCACATCGGTCTCTCCATCACCAACCCGACGCCGCTCTCGATCCCCTTCATCGTCGAGAACTACCTGCCGAAGGTCGCCGAGGTCGCCGCGGGAGCCAACGGCTCGTGACCCTGCTCCAGGCCCCGGGCACCGACCAGCTCACCACGGCTGGTCGGACCCGGGGCCGCGCCTCGACCGCTGCCCGCTTCGGCGTGGCAGCGGTCGTGGCGTTGCTCCTCGCCGGCATCGCCTCGCTCTTCATCGGCTCCCGCCCGCTCTCGCCCGCGGTGCTCCTCGACGGCGACGACCCGCTCCGCCCGATCTTCGAGGCCCGCCTGGCCCGCACGCTCCTCGGCGCGGCCGTCGGCGCTGCCCTCGGGCTGGCCGGCGCCCTGATGCAGGGCCTGACCCGCAACCCGCTGGCCGATCCCGGGATCCTGGGCATCAACGCCGGCGCGTCACTGGCGATGGTGCTCGGCATCTCCCTCCTGGGCATCAACGCCCTCCAGATCTACATCTGGTTCGCCTTCGCGGGCGCGGCCGTCGCCGCGCTGCTGGTGCACGGGATCGCGTCGCTGGGCGGCGGTGGCGCCACGCCGGTCAAGCTGGCGGTCGCCGGAGCCGCGGTGACCGCTGCGGCGACCAGCTGGAGCACCGCCGTGCTCATGATCGACCGGGAGACTCTGGAGTCCTACCGCTTCTGGCAGGTCGGCGACGTGAGCGGACGTGGCCTGGGGGTGCTGCTCACCGGGCTGCCCTTCCTCCTGGTCGGCGCGGTGCTGGCCGTCCTCGGGGCCCGTCTGCTCGACGCCCTCGTCCTGGGCGACGACACCGCGCGTGCCCTGGGTCGGCGGGCCGGCCTGGACCGTGCGGTGGTGGGCCTGGCGATCGTCCTGCTCGCCGGCGCCGCGACCGCCCTCGCCGGTCCCATCGCCTTCGTCGGCCTGGTCGTCCCGCACGCGGTCCGCGCCGTGGTGGGCCCCGCGCACACCCGGCTCCTGCCGCTGGCCGCCCTGGTCGGCGCGACGCTGGTGGTGCTGGCCGACACGGTCGGCCGGGTCGTGCTCCCGCCTGCCGAGGTCCAGGTCGGGATCATGGCGGCGGCCGTGGGCGTGCCCTTCTTCCTCGTCCTGGTGCGCCGCGGTCGGATGGGGGCGCTGTGAGCGGCTCGCTCCTGCTCGAGGAGCACCTCGGCGGCACCGCGGAGGACAGGGTGGGCGTGGTGCGTCGCGCGCGCCGGAGCCCCCGCCGTCGTCGCCGCCTCGTGCTCGCCGGACTCTTCGTCCTCCTCTTCGCCGTCTTCGCCGCCCGTGTCCTGCTGGGGGACTTCACCTTCACCGTCCCGGACTTCTTCCGGATCCTCTTCGGTGCCGAGATCCCCGGCGCGTCGTTCATCCTGATGGAGTCCAAGCTCCCGAGGGCGGTGCTCGGGGTGCTGGTCGGCGTCGCGTTCGGCGTGGCCGGGGCGATCTTCCAGGCGACCCTGCGCAACCCGCTCGCGAGCCCCGACGTCATCGGGGTCTCGCTGGGCGCGAGCGCCTTCGCCGTGGTCGCGATCGTGCTCCTCGGCATGGAGGGCGCGGCGGTCTCACTGGCCGCCATCCTCGGCGCCATCGCCGCCGCCGTGCTGGTCCGGCTGGTCGCCGGGCCGGGCGGCACCCACCACCTGGTGCTGGCCGGCATCGGCATGGCCGCCGCGCTGCTCTCGGTGGTCCACTACGTCTTCACCCGCGCGGACGTCTGGGACACCCAGCTGGTGCTGCGCTGGCTCACCGGCAGCGTCGGCTCCGCGGACTGGCCGACCATCCGGCTGCTCGCCCTGGCGCTGCTGGTGCTCCTCCCCGCCGTCGCGTGGGCGACCCGCGCGCTGCCGCTGCTCGAGCTGGGCGAGGAGACCGCCACCGGGCTGGGCGTCGGGGCGCACCGCTCCGACGTGGTGCTGATGCTGGCCGTCCTGCTGACCGCGGTGGGGGTGGCCGCAGCGGGACCCATCTCCTTCGTCGCCTTCCTGGCCGGGCCGATCGCGCGGCTGCTGCTGGGCGGGCGCACCACCCTGGTCGGCTCCGCCCTGGTGGGCGCCGTCATCGTGGTGGGGGCCGACTACGTGGCCGACTACCTGCTGGCCGACATCAACTTCCCCACCGGCGTCGTCACCGGCGCCTTGGGGGCCCCGTTCCTGCTCTGGCTGCTCGCCAGCGGCCGCACCGGAAGGAGAGTCGCGTGACCCTCATCCACGAACGTCCGGAGGTCACCGTGGAGCAGAGCGGCACGTCGCGCCTCGTCGCTGACCACGTCAGCCTCGGCTACGGGGACCGCCCCGTGGTGCAGGACCTCTCCCTGGCGGTGCCCGACCACCAGGTGAGCGTGATCGTCGGCGCCAACGCCTGCGGCAAGTCCACGCTGCTGCGCGGCATGGCCCGCCTGCTTCGTCCCACCGGCGGCAGCGTGCTGCTGGACGGCGAGGCGATCCACCGCCTGCCGTCGCGCCAGGTGGCGCGCACCCTGGGCCTGCTGCCGCAGAGCGCCGTGGCCCCCGAGGGGCTCACCGTCACCGACCTCGTCTCCCGGGGCCGCCACCCGCACGGCGGCCTGCTGCGCCGCTGGAGCCGGGAGGACGACGAGGCGGTGGCCGACGCGCTCGCGCTGACCGGCACCCTCGAGCTGGCCGAGCGCAACGTGGACGAGCTCTCCGGCGGCCAGCGGCAGCGCGTCTGGGTGGCGATGGCCCTGGCCCAGCGCACCGACCTGCTGCTGCTCGACGAGCCCACCACCTACCTCGACCTCGCCCACCAGGTCGAGCTGCTCGACGTGCTGCGCGACCTCAACGCCTCCCGCGGGACGACCATCGTGATGGTGCTCCACGAGCTCGCGATGGCGTCGCGCTACGCCGACCACCTGGTCGCCATGCAGGCCGGGCAGGTCGTCGCCGCCGGTCCGCCGTCCCAGGTGGTCACCCCCGAGGTGGTGCGCCGCGTCTTCGACCTCGAGTGCCGGGTCATCGACGACCCGGTCTCCCACACCCCGCTGGTGGTCCCGATGGGCCGCCACCACCACTGACCGCGACCCCGAACGGACCGCCATGACTGTCACCACCGCTCCCGACCTCCCCCTGGTGCTCGGCGTCCTCGAGGTGGTCGACGTGCACCGCCTCTCGCCGACGTTCGTCCGGATCGAGCTGGGAGGCGACTGCCTCGTCGACTTCGGCACCGACGGCCCACTCCTCGACCAGCGCTTCAAGCTGGTCTTCCCCAACGCCGCCGGCGAGCTGCCGGACCTCTCCGGGGCCGACCAGTCGTGGTTCGCCACCTGGCTCGACATCCCCGCCGAGGAGCGCGGGCACATGCGCACCTACACGATCCGCGAGGTCCGCGGCAGCGGGCTCGACACCCGCCTGGTCGTCGACGTGGTCCTGCACGTGGGCGACGGCGAGCACGGCCCGGGCTCCGACTGGGCCGCCCAGGCCAAGCCTGGCGACCGGCTGGTCACCCTCGCGCCGCGGCGAGGGCTGCCCTTCGGCGGGGTCGAGTTCGTCCCCGGGGCGGCCACCGAGCTGCTGCTGGTGGGCGACGAGACGGCCGTCCCGGCGGTGGCCGGGATCCTGCGCGACCTGCCGTCCGACGCCCGCGGGGCGGCCTTCCTCGAGGTGCCGGTCGAGGGCGACTTCCTGCCCGACGTGATCGCGCCCGCGGGGGTCGAGCTGACCTGGATCGCGCGTGAGGAGTCGACGCCCGGGGAGCGGCTGCACGCCGCGGTCGTCGAGCACCTCGGCGTCCGTGGGGTCTCGGCCGCGGCCCCGGTCGTCGAGCCCGACGAGATCGACCCCGACCTGTGGGAGACCCCGAGCTACTCCTCGTCCGGTGAGGAGGTCGCCGCCGACCCGCTGCCGCACGAGGGTCTCTACGCCTGGATCGCGGGCGAGTCGGGGATGGTCACCGGGCTCCGCCGCCACCTGGTCAGGGGGCTCGGCGTCGACCGGCGGCAGGTCGCCTTCATGGGCTACTGGCGCCGTGGCGTCGCCATGCGCTCCTGACCCTTTCTCCCGCTTTCGCCGCGCCGGGAGCCCGTGCGCTCCTACTATCGAAAGCGTGTCCCAGTCCCTGAGCATCGTCGTGCCGATGTACAACGAGGAGGCGGTGCTGCCGCTCCTCGTGGACCGGTTGCGCCCGGTGCTGGACGGGCTCCACGTGGACTACGAGGTGGTCGCCGTCGACGACGGCAGTACCGACCTGACACCGGCGCTGCTGGCGCGGCTCCGGCGCGAGTGGCCTCAGTTGCGCGTGCTGGCGCTGCGGATGAACGCCGGCCACCAGGCGGCGCTCTCCGCCGGGTTGGCAGCAGCCCGCGGTGACCGGGTCATCTCCATCGACGCCGACCTGCAGGATCCGCCGGAGGTCATCCCCCTGATGCTGGCCGCGGCCGACGAGCACGACGCCGACGTGGTCTACGGGGTGCGCAACGACCGCTCCAGCGACAGCTGGTTCAAGCGCTCGACCGCGGGAGTCTTCTACTGGTTGATCTCCAGGATGACCAAGGGCAGCGCGCAGCCCCAGTCGGGTGACTTCCGGCTGATGTCCCGGGCCCTCGTGGACGCCGTCGTCCGGCTGCCCGAGCAGGGCCGGGTCATCCGCTTCGCCGTGCCCGCGCTCGGCTTCCCCTCGACCGTGGTGGAGTACCGGCGCGAGCGGCGGGGTGCCGGCAAGGCCAAGTACGGGCTCTTCGACATGGTGCACCTGTCGCTCGACTCGATCACGGGGGTCTCCGCCGCGCCCCTGCGGGTGGCCACCTACGTCGGCTTCGTCGGTGGAATGCTGGCGCTGGCGGCGGGAGCCGCCTCGGTGGGTGCGCACCTGGCCGACCGCACCCTGCCCGGGTGGACCTCGACGGTGGCGATCGTCTCGGGGTTCAGCGCCCTTCAGCTGATCAGCCTGGGCATTCTCGGCGAGTACATCGGCCGCACCTACCAGTACCTGCAGAACCGCCCGATGTACGTCGTCGCCTACGACTCCGCCGAGGAGCCCACCGTGCGCGCCGCGACGAAGATCGAGGACCCGAACGGCAGGTCCCACCGCCCCAGCGCCCTCTCGTCCAGCTGACTGAGGCGCAGGAAGAGGCGCTCCAGCGGCTGGGGGATGCTCGGCACCGGCGCCACGTCCGCGGCGCCTCCCGGGCGGTCACGGCGGAACCGCTCCGCGACGCGCGCGGTGAGCCGCTGCGCGGCGAAGGCGGGGAAGACGGAGGTGAAGGCATGCGTGGCTCTGACCACCTCCATCCCGGCGGCCTCGACTGCGGAGGTGGCCCGGGTCCGGGTGTAGCGGCGATGGTGGCCGTTGTTGACGTCGAAGTCGGACCACGCCCAGGTGTAGGCCGGCACCGACATGAGGAAGAGGCCCTCCGGGCGGAGCACCCGACGCACCTCCCGGAGGGCGGCTGCCTCGTCGGCGCAGTGCTCGATCACGTCGAAGGCGCTCACCACGTCGAAGGTCGCGTCCGGGAAGGGCAGGTGGGGCAGCATCGCGCAGACGCCGCCGTGGCTGAGGCCACGGATGTCGGGGTCCACCGGGACGACGGTGCCGTCCCGGCCGGTCCAGTAGGCCGAGGGGCCGTCGGCGCTGCCGATGTCGAGGACCGTGCCGGCCCCCGCCTCGGGGAGCCAGGGGTCGAAGACGGTGCGGAGAAGATCGGCGCGCGCCCGGTACCACCACATGTCCGGCTGGTGCAGGGACGGCGATCCTCCCTGGGCTGGCATGGAGGCAGACATGCTCACGAGGGTATGGCTGTTCCGGCGGGGAGACGCGGCGACTCCCCGGCGACTCCCCGGCGCTCTCTCAGGGCTTCGGGCAGGCGACGCAGGTGAGCGCGGTCGGCCGGGCCGCGAGCCGTTCGTCGGGGATCTGCCGACCGCAGGCGCGGCAGGTGCCGTAGTCGCCGCGCTCGAGACGCTCCAGGGCGTCGTCCACCTCGACGAGCCGGCGGCGGGTCTGTGCCACGAGGGCGTCGACCTGGGAGCGCTCGAAGGCGATCGTGGCGCCCTCCGGGTCGTGCTCGTCGTCGGCGTTGGTGTCCTGCGAGGCCGCGACGATGGCATCGAAGTCCTCGGTCAGGCTGGCCAGCCGGCGCACCGCGCTGGCCCGCTCGGCGGCGAGCAGGGCGCGGGCTTCTTCGGGGCTCATGGGCTCCAGTGTGGCGGGGGCGCGCAGGGGGCTCAGCCGTCGAGCCGGTCGGCGAGGTGACGCAGCTGCTGGGCGAGCCGGGTCCGGCGCCGCACGACGGGGGGACGCGGGTGCTGCGGCGTCCGCCCGCGGATCCGGTTGCGGACGATGAGCTCGATGTCGGCGGGGGTGTAGTCCATGGTCTTCTCCTCAGAGCTGGGTGAGGACGATGTCCCCCGAGACGGTCTTGGCGCGCACCTCGACGTGCTCCTGGCCCTCGGCCGGCTCACCGGCCGGAGCGAGGTCGGAGCGGATGGCCCCCGACAGGGTGGTGATGTCGGTCCACACGGGGGTGCCGCCCGGTATCCCGAGGAGGACGTCGCCGGAGGCGCCGCGGACGCCGACACGGCCGCACAGCACCTTGGAGAGCCGCACGTCGCCGCTGCCGGTCGACATGGTGAGGTCGGCGCCGGCCCCGGCCTCGGTGACGTGGAGGTCGCCCGAGCCGGTCTTGACGGCGAGCTCGGCCTCGACCGTCTGCACCGTGACGTCGCCCGATCCGGTCGAGACGCTCGCCGGGGCGCCGACGTAGCCGAGGAAGATGTCGCCGGAGCCGCTCTTGACCTGCAGCTCGCCGGCGACGACGTCGATCTTGATCGCGCCGGAACCGGTCTCGAGCAGCGCCTGCCCCGCCAGCCGGTCGACGTTCACGTCTCCTGAGGCGCTCTTGACGGCGAGGGTGACCAGCGAGCCGGATACCTTCGTCCGGGCGCTGCCGCTGCGCACCACCGCATCGCTGCCGGGGGGCAGTGCCACCGTGACGTGGAGCGGCTGCTCGCCCGAGGAGCCGAAGCCGAAGCGCGGGCGGGGCGCCACGATGGAGATGCGTCCGCCGTCCTGGTTCACCTCGACCAGCTCGGCCTGCGGTCCCTCGATCTCGACGAGGGTCTCGTCCTGGGTGCGGGAGCCGGTGGCATCGAGGGTGATGCTGCCTCGGCCGACCTCGACGCGCAGCTGGACCGGCTCGGGGGTGGGGAGTCGATGGAACATGGGTACCTCCGGGTGTGCTCGTCCGCGGCGCCGGCGGGGCCGGCTCCGTGAGGGGTGGGGGAGTGAGTGGAGAGTGGGGTGGGTGCCGGGTCAGATCCAGCCGGTCATGCGCTTGCTGCCGCGGCCTCCGCGTCCGGGGCGCCCGAAGGGGTCCACGCCGCCGAGGAACGGGATGCTCGACAGGTCGATGTCGATGTTGACGGCGTTCTCGTCGGTCGCTCGGCGCACCAGGTTGACCAGCCAGGTGTTGAGGCTGTGCCCGGACTGTGCGGCCATCTCCTCCGCCTTCACCTTCACCGACTCGGGGAGCCGGAGCGTGACGCGGGCGAGCCCCTCGTCGGGGTCCTCGGGGGAGGGCGGCGGTGCAGAAGGCCGCGGGGGGACGGTGCCGCCCGCCGGAGGCGCGAGCTCGACCACGAAGTCGAGCTCGCGGCCGTTGAGCCGGACGTCGACGCTGCCCGACGGCATCTCGGTGGTGATCTCCGCGGCCGCCTGGCTGATGGCCTCCATCAGGGCGAGACGGGCGGCGGGCTCCAGGGCGAAGGCGAGCCGCTCGGCCGCGGAGCGGAGCTCGTCCCCGCCGGCTTCCGCAGCGGACGTCAGGTCCCGGCGGAGATGGTCGACGAACGGCGTGATGTCCATGCGCATCACTATGACGTCATTGTGACGTCAAGGTCAAGAGCTTTGATGTCAGAGATGACAGCACCGGCGTTGATGCTCGGGAAAAGGAACAGCCGCAACCGCGCGGGGCGGTTGCGGCTGTTCGGGGCCGGGATGCGACTCAGAGGTCGAAGAGCGAGCCCGACCCGTGGATGTCGACATCCGTCTTCGGCTGGTGTGCCTCGTCGTTCGACGGCTGCGGCTTCTTCTCTGGGGCGGGTGCCTCGGCCGGCTCGTCGGTCGGCTCTTCTGCCGGCTCGGCCGACGCAGGCGCCTGCTCAGGCTCCGCGACCGTGTCGGCGGACGACGCGGCGGCGGTGGCCTCCTGGCTCAGGGCTGCCCCGTCCGGCGCCGGGGGCGCCGTCGTGGCCTCGGGCTCGGGCTCGGGCTCGGGCTGTGCCTCGGGCTCGGCCTCGACCTCGACCTCCGGCTCGGGTGCCTTCGGCTCCGCCGCAGCGGCGGGCTCCGGCGCGACGATGTCGAAGAGCGAGCCGCCCTCGGGGATCGACTGTGTCGGTGCCGGCGCTGCCTTGGGCGCTGCCTCGGGCTCCGGCTTCGGCTCGGACTTGGCCCCGGGCTCTGCCTTGACCTCGGGCTCCGCCGGGGCGGTGGGCTCGGGGGTGGCGATGTCGAAGAGCGAGCCGCCCGCGGGGATCGACTGGGTCGGGGCGGGCGCTGCCTTGGCCTCGGGCGATGCCTTCGGCTCCGCCGTGGGCTCGGGCTCCGCCTTGGCGTCGGGCTCTGCCGTCGGCTCCGCCTTGGCGGGGGCCTTGGCGGGGGCCTTGGCGGGTGCCTCGGCAGGGGCGGCCAGGTCGAAGAGCGACCCACCCGAGCTCAGGTCGGCGGCGGGCTTCGCGGGGGCGGCCTTCGCCTCCGGCTGCTCGGGCTGCTCGGGCTCGGGCTTCTTCTCCACCTTCGCCTCGGCCGGGGCCGGGGTCTCGGAACCGAGGTCGAAGAGCGAACCGCCGCCGAGGTCGGACTTGGTCTCCGTCTTGGCCTCGGTCTTCTGCTCGGCCGGGGCCGGGGCCGGGGTGTCGAAGAGCGAGCCGCCGGACTCCTGCTTGGCGGCGGGCTCGGATGCCGGGGTGTCGAAGAGCGAGGAGCCGCCGCTGGCCTTCGCGTTGGGGCCGACGTCCGCGGTCTCGGTGACGGTCTCCTCAGTCTGGGTGACGTCCCCGACCTCGGGCTCGTCCTTAGTCGCGACGTCCGCGGTCGCCGTACCGGTCCCGGCGCTGGCACCCACCGCGGCCGCCTTCTTCGACGAGCCGGGGGCGGCCTTGGTCGCCTGCTCGCCCTTGACCGAGGCCAGCAGCATCTGCGCGACGTCGAGGACCTCGACCTCCTCGCGGGCGTTCCCCTTGGCCTGCTCCGAGGTCAGACCGTCGGCCAGCATCACCCGGCAGAAGGGGCAGCCGACGGCGATCTGGTCGGCACCGGTGGCCACGGCCTCCTGGGTGCGGTTGACGTTGATCCGCTCCCCGAGGTTCTCCTCCATCCACATACGGGCACCGCCGGCGCCGCAGCAGAAGGAGCGCTCGTTGCTCCGCTCCATCTCGACGTACTCGGCGCCGGGCAGGATCTGCAGCAGCTCGCGCGGCGGCTCGTAGACCTTGTTGTGGCGGCCGAGGTAGCAGGGGTCGTGGTAGGTGATGGAGCGCTTCGCGGCGCCCGCGCCCTCCTTGACCGGGGTGAGCTTGCCGTCGCGCACCAGGCGGTTGAGCAGCTGCGTGTGGTGGACGACCTCGAGCTCGACGCCGAAGTCCTTGTACTCGTTCTTCAGGGTGTTGAAGCAGTGCGCGCAGGTCGAGACGACCTTCTTGACCTTGTACTCCTTGAAGGTCTCCGCGTTCTGCTGCGCGAGCCCCTGGAAGACGAACTCGTTGCCCGCGCGGCGGGCCGGGTCGCCGCTGCAGGTCTCGCCGTTGCCGAGGACGCCGAAGCTCACCCCGGCGATGTCGAGCAGCTCGGCGACCGCGCGGGTGGTCTTCTTGGCGCGGTCCTCGTAGGCGCCGGCGCAGCCGACCCAGAAGAGCCAGTCGACCTCGTCGAGGGACTCGATCGTCTCGCCCACGACCTTGACGTCGAAGGGGAGGTCCTTGGCCCAGTCCATGCGCGCGTTGGGCGACATGTTCCAGGGGTTGCCCTTGTTCTCCAGGCCCTTGAAGAGCTGGTTGAGCTCGGAGGGGAAGTTCGACTCCACCAGCAGCTGGTAGCGGCGCATGTCCATGATGTGGTCGACGTGCTCGATGTCGACTGGGCACTGCTGCACGCAGGCGCCGCACGAGGTGCACGACCAGAGCACGTCCTCGTCGATGACGAAGTCGCCGTCGGCGGGGTTGTAGAAGTAGTCCAGGACGTCGGTCCCGGCGCCGGCGCTCTCGCCCTTCGAGCCGCTGCCCACCAGGGCCCGCTCCGCGTGCGACTCGGTGCCCTCGACCTTGGCGTAGGCGTGGTCGCGCAGGCCCATGATCAGCAGCTTGGGGGAGAGGGGCTTCTCGGTGTTCCAGGCGGGGCACTGCGACTGGCAGCGGCCGCACTCGGTGCAGGTGGTGAAGTCGAGGATGCCCTTCCAGGAGAAGTCCTCGAGCTTGCCCACCCCGAGGACGGACTCCTCGTCGAGGTCGTCGATGTCGTCGAGGGTGATCGCCTTGCCGTTGGACATCAGCGGCTTCATGGCGCCCAGCGCGGTGCTGCCGTCGTCCTCGCGCTTGAACCAGATGTTGACCCAGGCGGTGAAGCGGTGCCAGGCCACGCCCATGGTGATGTTGCGCGCGATCACCATCAGCCAGACCATGGCGAGCGCGATCTTGAACATCGCGATGATGAAGATGATGTTGTGGAGCGTGGCCTCGGAATCGGTCCGGTAGAGCAGGTCGCCGAGCCACGAGGAGATCGGGAAGTGCGACCGGCCGCCGGCCTCCTCGAGCTTGTACTCGGCGCCGCGGACGAAGAGGATCGCCGACCCCTCGAAGAGGGCCAGGAACTCCACGAAGTAGGCCTGCCACATGGTGGAGCCGAAGAACCGGCTCCTGCGGCCCTCGGAGCGCGGGTGGTGCTTCTGCCGGTAGACGATGAGCGCCACCACGCCGAGGGTGCTGAGCAGGCCGATGAGCTCGCTGAACCACTCGTAGGGGTAGAAGTGGCCGATGATCGGCCAGACGAACTCGGGGTCGAAGAGCTGGAAGTACGCCTGCGCCACGGCGGTGCTGAGGAAGAGGAACGCCGCGAAGACGAACCAGTGCAGGACACCGATCCACGTCCACTGCAGCATGCGCGTGTGGAGGAACGTCTCCTTCAGCATGGTGACCGTGCGGCCGACGGGGTTGCCGCTGCGGCCCGGCGCGGGCTGGCCGGTGCGGATGACGCCGAGCATCTTCCTGATCGCGGGGACCAGCATGGCGATGGCCACGGCGGTCAGGGCGAACGAGACGACGATCGCGATGGTCTGCAACATGGAAGGATGGCTCCTCTAGGTGTCAGCACGCACCGTCCTGCGACGACGCGTCAGGGCGGAGCCTATGTCGTGGCCGTGCACGAGTCAGCACTGTCCCGTGCAGCGAGGCTGCCGCCCAGTAACTTCACGGAAGGGTTCACGGTGTACTTCGACAGCCAGCCGTGCCGCGTCTGCGGCGCCGAGGTGCGCCTGCGCGCGCACCGCTCCCGCAACGAGAAGGACCCGGACGGCACCATCGACGACCGGGTCTGCACCAACGACGACTGCGAGACCCGCGGGCGGACCGGCGGAGACGCGCCGCGCCCCTGAGGAGCCCGCGGACGTTGAGGACCGGGGGCCGGGCATGGGAGGGTCGGACACTGACGAACACGCCCATGTTTACGGTCCGAGGAGGATCCATGTCCGAGCAGTATCCGTCCGATCCGAACGCGCAGCAGCCCGATCCGCAGTACCCGCAGTACCCGCAGTACCCCGGGTCGCCCGCGGGGCAGGGTCCCGGCCAGGCGGCCCCGCAGCAGCCGAGCAGCATCGCCACCGCGGTGAAGCTGATGTACGCCGGGGCGGGGTTGAGCCTGCTGTCGCTGATCCTCGGCCTGGCCACCCTCGGCGGTCTCAAGGACGACATCGAGGAGTCGTTGCGTGAGACCGACCCCAACGCGACCCAGAGCACGATCGACGCGGCCTACACGGTCTCGCTCGCGTTCATCTTCCTGGTCGGGCTGGTGGGTGTCGCGCTCTGGCTGTGGATGGCCTGGAAGAACGGGCAGGGCAGGTCCTGGGCCAGGATCACCGCCACCGTCCTGGCGGTGCTCAACGTGCTCTTCACGCTGGCCAGCCTCTCCCAGCCGGGCACCTCGGGGATCGGCCTGATCCTCAACCTGCTCACGGTGGTGCTCGCGGTCGTCATCGTGGTCTTCCTCTGGAAGTCGGAGTCGAGCCGCTACTACGAGGCGGTCACCCGGAGCCGGATGCTCCACTGATCCCGATGACGCCCCCGCGGCCCCGCCGAGGGCGCTGGCCGCGGTGGTGTCGCTCGGGGCGGGGTCCGACCGGTTCCACGGCGGAGCCGGGGCCGACGTCGGCCCCGGAGTCGACCTGGTCTCCTGGCTGGTGGACAACGCCGCCGGCCGGACGCTGCGCGACGGGGTGCTCGTCCTGGCTGCTCGGCGGTCCCGGCCGGGACCGCGTGTTCGGACGGCAGGGCGTCGACCTGTGCCGGGCGGAGCAGGAGTCTGGCTGCGAGCGCTGACGGCCGGGTCAGCGGAGGATGCGGATGAAGACGTCGTCCATCCGGCCACGGAACTGGTCGGGGTCGCTGGTGCCGACGGCCTTGCCGCCGATCCAGACCGGTGCCGCGTTGGCGACGTTGCCCGTCTCGAGCGCGACCTGGGCCACCACGGCGCCGTCGACGAGCAGGGCCACCACGCTGCCCGCGCGCTGGCAGGCGAGCGCGTGCCAGGCGCCGTCGGCGACCGAGGCCTGCCCGAGCACGGTGGCGCGCCCGCCCGAGCCGTTGACCACGCAGCTGGGGATCCCGTCGTCGACCTGGAGCTTGTACTGGCCGCCGACCTCGTCGTACCAGCCCTTCTGCACCACGTTCATGGAGCCGGCCGCCTGGCGGGCGGTCAGCCGCACCGAGGCGCCGAAGACGAGGGTGTCCTGGCGGGGGTCGAGGGAGTTGCGGTCCGGGACCTCGATGATGGCGCGGCCGCAGCTCAGGCACGGGAAGCGCATGGCCCGCCCGGTCACGCCCGTGGCGCGCTTGATCCGGGCGCTGCCGTCGGTCACCGCCGTGCCGGAGGCCCGTCGGGGGCTGCCGAGCACGGGGTCGCCGTGGCCCAGCGCGGGCCCCTGGTCGAAGGAGAACGACAGTCGGGTGCCGTCGCCGGCCGCCGTGGAAGGAGCGGCGGAGGCGGGTGAGAGCCCGCCGGCCAGCAGGGCCGCGGCGGAGAGGAGGACGCCGAGGGCGACGGGCAGGCGGGAGGTCATGCGCCCATGATGGCTGCTGTTGTCGGTGTCCTGCGCAAGGATCACGGGATGAGCACGATGACCAGACCCCCGCACTCGGTGCTCCTCGTCGTCGGGCGTGAGGAGTTCTCCCCGCCCACCACGTTCGGCGGGGCCACCTGCGTGGCGACGGCCGACTGCGTCGCCGTGGCCGTGGTCGATGTGACCACCTCCCCGACCCGGGTGGCCCTCTCCCCGGCGCCGGCGCCCGGCCTGACCAGGCTGGGGGAGTTCCGGATCGAGACCGAGGGGCTGGTCGCGGTCCGTGACGTGCTGGGGCGCGAGTACGACGTGATGGGCGTGGCGCCGGGGCTCGCGGTGGTCACGATCTGGGGCAGCACCGAGGAGGAGCCGCGGGACGTCGCCGTCCAGGTCCGCGAGGTCAGCGCTGGGCACGACCGAGGAGCCGCCGGACCAGGGGCGCCGGCAGCAGCCGAGCCGCCCGGTCGACCAGCGTCGCCACCCCGCTGAGCGACGGCAGGGTGGAGCCGAGCGGCTGGCCCGGCACGGCGTCGAGTGTGATCATCCCGATCGACGCCGCGGCCAGGGCGTCGGTGAACGAGTCGACGTCCAGGGAGTCCTCGAGCCTCCGCGCGAGGAGGATCCGGCGGACCGTCTCCGACAGGGCGGTCCGCCACTTCTGCAGCAGCTCGCCGAGGAGTCGCGCCATCGCCTCGTCGGTGTGCGAGGCGGCGATCACGTGGGCGAGCAGGGAGGCGGTGCCGTCCGCCCGGCTGTTCTCGGCGAGTCGGACGCCGACGCCGTGCAGGTCGGCGAAGGTGGTGGCCTGCTCGAGCTCGGCGACGTAGCCGGCGACCATCCGGGCGGTGGCCTCCTCGAAGGCCTCGCGGAGCAGCCCGTCGAGGCCGTCGAAGTGGTAGAAGACGAGCGCCTGGTTGACCTCCGCCTCGGCGGCGACGGCCCTGGCGGTCACCGCACGGACCCCCTCCCGGGAGACCAGCCGGACGGCCGCGTCCATCAGCTTCTGCCGGGTCTGCGCGCTGCTCACGCCGTGCTCCTCTGCTCCTGGGACGGGACCACCTCGCGGGGCCCCAGCCCGCAGGCGTCGGCGGCAGTCTGCACCACCCAGGTGACCGCGGGGAGCCGGATCAGCCACCCGAGCCAGGCACGGCCGAGACCGGCGTGCTCCAGGGCCCGGGCGAAGGCAGCCACCCCGCGGTCGACCGTACCGGGTCCGACCCACCGCATCCGGGTCAGGCGGATCCCGGCCTCCTCTGCGGCTCGCACGGTGAGGCCGTGCGGCTCCATGGCGACGATCGCCTCCCCGGTGCTCCGGCAGATCCCGCACTCCCGGCTCACCCACAGGTCGCAGCCGACGGGCACGTAGGGGGTGCGTCGGGGCAGCCAGGCGCGCACCGTGCGGCGGTAGTCGGCGTACCCGGGCCAGTCGCGCATCGTCGCCGCCTCGTGGCGGCCGGCGACCGTCACCGAGAAGGTGCCGGCGCAGAGCGCGGCGAGGAGCAGGTGCGGCGAACCGGCGGCGAGGGAGAGCAGCAGCAGGATCCCGGTGACGCCCAGCTGCATCGGGTTGGTGACGTAGGCGTAGGGACCGGTGGTGACCAGCCGGTCCGGCGGGTCCCACGGGTATGGCGTGCCACGGCCGACGCGGGCCAGCTCGGCGACTGCGGCAAGCACCGGGACGCCGAGCAGCACCGCCGTGGCCAGCAGGGCGGTGCGGACCGGGAGCGGGTGGGCCACCACGGCCTCCCAGCTGCCGCCGTCGCGCCGGAAGGCGAGGGTGGGCACGAGCCAGAGGCAGGCGCCGGCGACGGTGAGTCCCTGGAGCGTCACCCGGAGCCAGAGATGGGAGCGCTGCTGCATGGTGCGGCCCAGCACCAGCGCCGGCGCCAGCACTCCGGCGAGGAGCAACAGCTCGCCCGCCCACCAGCGGGGACCGAGGACGACCAGGGGCTCCAGCCGCGGCATCACCAGCACGTCCACCCAGGCCAGGGCGCCCCACCAGAGCAGCAGCCGGCCGCCGGCGAGCACGGGCAGCGCGCCCCAGGCCAGCGCCCACCCGAGGCTGGTCTCCAGGGGCATCCCCAGCAGGTCCGTCGGGCCCGCGGCGAACGTCCACAGCCCCGTGGCCTGCTCGACCGCGAGGATCCCCACCCAGGCGAGCAGCGCGGCCAGAGCGGCGTACGGGACGTCGTGGCGCCGCCTTCGCAGCACCCCTGCGTGGCGCAGCGCCACCACGAGCCCCAGCCCCACCAGCGGGACCACGAGCGTCAGGTTGCGCAGCACGTCCGTGCCGGGGTCGGGGGCCACGACTCAGTCCAGCGCGTTGAGGAACGCCTGGGCGCCGGCGCCCATGAAGAGGTCGGTGATCGGGCCGAACCAGAAGCTGGGGTCGAGCTTGCGCGTGTAGTCCACCTGCAGCGTGGCGTGGCACCCGTCGCCGGCCTGCCCCCAGGTCAGCGAGCCGGTCCGCAGGGTGACCCAGCGGGTGGTGCGGGCGGTGTCCTCGGTGACGTCGAAGGAGAGTCGGCCGCGCTCGCCGGTGGTGACCTCGCTGGCCGTCACCCGGGTGGCGATCGTGCCGGCTGGCATCGTGAGCTCCCAGGTGTCACCCACCGCCAGGCCGCCACCGTCGGCGGCGACGGGGGTGGGGTACTGCGCGAGCCGGAGCAGCAGGCCCCGGTCGTCGTCGGGGTCGATCCGGGGGCCGCGGGCCAGCGCCGACTCGAACTCCGCGCAGGTCGGCGCCACCGTGGCGGTGGCCGACGAGCTCTGGTCGGGGTTGACCCGCAGGCCCGGGACGACTCCCTCGAGCGCGAGCACGGCGAGCAGCGGCAGCACGCCGAGGTGCTTGGTGAAGGCGCCCCGGGCCGCGGAGACCACTCCGAAGACCAGGAAGACCACGCCGTAGACCAGAGGTGCGACGATCAGCACGCAGAGCGCTCCCTCGTGAAGCAGTGCCGAGGCCAGCAGCAGCAGGACGGTGGTGATCTGGAAGGCGGTGGCGGCGCCGCTGCGGCTGGTGTCGATCCACCCGACGGCGAGGGCCAGGGCACACGGGATGCCGACGAAGAGCAGCGCCGAGTCGAGGCGTCCGGTGGCCGCGGAGATGACCACGCCGAGGACGGCGAAGACGAGGACGAGCGCGAGCATGCCTGCCCGCGCTGCCCAGTGGGTACGCGGAGGCGGGTCCGGCGGCCCGGGTTCCGGGGCGGGGAACGGCTCCAGCGGCGGGATCTTCGACATGTTTTGAGCATATGCTCAAAACGTCCGTCACGGCCAGGGTCGCGGGCTGGACCGGTCTGGACCACCTTTTGAGATCTGTGGCGCCCCTCACGTACGTTGCTGCCGCCGACGTGACAGTCGGCGCCGGGGTGTCACATCCCCGGGTCCGCAGCTCTCGGGAAGGTCCTCCTTTGCCACGCCTCTGCACCTCCGTGGTGCTCACCCTCATCGGATCGCTGGCCGCCGTGCTGGCCGGCTCGACCCCGGCCCAGGCCGCGGTGCCGACGCGTCCGTTCGACCACTACGTCGCCCTCGGCGACTCCTTCACCGCAGGTCCGCTCATCCCGCCGACCTCGCTGATCCCCTGCGCCCGCTCCACCCGCAACTACCCGCGGATCCTGGCCGACCGGCTCGGCCTGGAGCTCACCGACGTCTCCTGCTCCTCGGCGCGCACCGAGCACATGGCCGCACCCCAGGAGGGGATCCTGGGCACCGCCCCGCCGCAGTTCGACGCGCTGCGCCCCGACACCGACCTGGTGACACTGGGCATCGGCGGCAACGACGGCGGCCTCTTCGGCACCCTGATCGACCGCTGCCCGGAGGTCGCGCCCAGCGACCCGGACGGCTCGCCGTGCCGCGACGAGTTCACTCAGGGCGGGGTCGACCTGATGGCCGCCAAGATCGTGCAGACCAAGAAGGACGTCCTCGGCGTCCTCGACGGGATCCGCGAGCGCTCGCCCTACGCCACCGTCGCCGTGGTCGGCTACCTGCGCCTGATGCCCGAGAGCGGCTCCTGCACCAACGGTGCGGTCCCGATGACCAGCCAGGACATGGTCTGGGCCGACGGGCTCCAGCGGCGGCTCAACGAGGCCCTCGCCGAGGCCGCCGCGGAGCACGGCGTCCTCTACGTCGACACGTACGGGCCCTCCCGGGGTCACGACGCCTGCGCCGGCGAGGACGCCTGGGTGCAGGGCCGGTGGATCGACGTGCTCAAGGCGATGGAGTACCACCCCTTCGCCTCGGGCATGGAGGCCAGCGCCAAGCTCGCCTACGAGACCCTGATGGGCCGCGACCTGGCGCGCGGCACGCAGGTCCAGGCGTCGGGGACAGAGCACGGCTTCGCGCCGTCGTACGCCGTCGACCACGACACCTCGACCCGGTGGGCCAGCGGTGAGCGGGCCGACGGGGCCTGGCTCCAGGTCGACCTGGGCGAGCCCCGGTGGGTCGACCGTGCGGTCCTCAACTGGGAGAAGGCCTACGCCACGGCCTACCGCCTCGACGTCTCCGACGACGGCTCCCGGTGGCGCACCGTCTGGTCGACGATCAACGGCGACGGCGGGCACGACACCGCCTCCTTCGCCCCGACCCGGGCGCGGTACGTGCGGATGACTGCGGAGCGGCGGGCCACCGGCTACGGGGTCTCCCTCTTCGACTTCGAGCTCTACGGTCCTGGCCAGCCGCCGCCGGCCGACCCCGTCCCCGCCCCCGCCCCCACCCCGGGCGGGGAGGCGGCCCCGGTCCGGGAGGTGCCGGCAGAGGGGGCGCCGGGCAGCGTCTCCGAAGTTCCGGCGGGCGGACCCCGGCTCTCCCACGCCACGGTGCTGCGCAGCCAGCGGCCCGACCGGATCCGGGTGAGGCTCGCCGACGGGGCCACGACCGTGGTCCGGCTCGCCGGTGTGCGGCAGCCCCGAGCGGCGTGCCGTCCGGCGGCCCGGAAGGCCGCCCGGAGTCAGCTGCGCCGCGGCACCGAGGTCGTCCTGGTGCGCGATCGCCGGACGCGCGGCACCGGCCACTACGTCCGGGTCACGGGCAAGGACCTGGGCCTCCGGATGGTCCGCACCGGGTACCTGCGGGTGGCCAAGGGGGCCTTCGAGCGCCGGTCCGCCTACGTGAAGGCGCAGCGGGCCGCACGGTCCCGGGCTGCAGGCTCGTGGGGCGCCTGCCGCTGACCCGCCCTCGCTGCCTCAGACGCGGGGGTCCCCGCCGGGGGTCTCGTCGCGGCGGCCGTCCTCGTAGCCCTTCTCGTACTCGTCGACGGTGCCGTCCGACTGGGCGTCGGCGCGAGCGGAGCCGTCGGGGTCGAGACGGTCCGCCTCGCGGATACGGTCCTCGTGGCGGGCCGCCTGCTGCTGGTAGCCCACCTGCGCCTCCTGGGCCCGCTCCTCGGCCTGCTGCGCCTCGCGGCGGAGCTTCTCGGCCCGGACCTCCTCCTCCTTCGCCCGCAGCTCCGCGTCGGGCAGCACCGCGGCGTCGCGGTCGGCCTCCTGCCGGAGCTCGGCGGCGCGCTGGGTGCGTTCGGCCTGCTCGGCCTGCGCGCGCTCGTGCTTCTTCTTGTTCATCAACCAGGCGGCGAGGGCGAGGAGCGCCAGCACGACCACGATGGCGACGACGAGCCAGACGATCTCTTCATTGTCCATGCCCCGGCAGTACCCAGCGCGCACACCCGACATGTGGTGCGCGCCGCACTCCGCTGACGGGCTGATTGCGACCGGGCATGGAAAGACCGAGGCCCCCGCGGCGTACGCGGGGGCCTCGGGCCATCACACCGTGCGAGGCACGGTCACAGTGAGAGTCCTGCTACCAGACCCGTCGGGCGTTGCCGCCGATCGGGACGAAGTTCAGGATCAGGCCGACGACCAGGAGAATGGCGCCGATCGTGGTCAGGATGCTGATGTTGGCAACGAGGCCGACGATGAGCAGAATCAGGCCGAGAACGACCATTTCTGTTCCTCCTTGGTTAAGAGCGTCCGGGTTACGGCCGCAGGTGAACGCCTAGTACCCGGCGGTACGGAGGCCAAACGTGCCAATCTCCGGGGGTTTCGAGGAGGGGGCCGGCGCCCCGCCTGAGCAGCCCGGGCAAGTACCTACCTTTAGGTAGTTTCCGCCCGACCCCGTTGACGTGGGGCCGACTTTGGTGCCACTTTCATCCAAGGAGCTCGTCAGGAAACGTGCAGACGTCTGGGAGGTCGTCGGCACTGCCGCAGCTAGCTACTGATCGATGCTCCTTTGGCCCTTTGGGAGGGGGGCCAACAAGGAGACGGACACCGGGCGATCCTTTCTCGGGTTGGTTCTTGGTTCGTCTCACGTGGCGCGGGCCGGGTCCCCCGCACGGCCCGCGCCACCACCTTCATCAAGGGCCAGTACCGAGAATCGGGTATATCCCGAACACCTGCGGCGGGGAAGGTGTCAAGCGAGTTGACGCTCGATCCGATGGCTGGGAGCCTCCGGCCCGGGAGGGAACGATGTTCGTCACCAGCACCGCACGCGCCTGGCTGCCCACGCTCGTGCTGGCGCTCGTAGGTCTGGCGCTGATGGGCGCCGCGCCGGCGTCCGCCGACGACTCGGGGTCGGAGCCCCGGGTCGTCGTCCAGTCGGCCCGGCTCGAGGGCGCGAGCTCGCTGGGCACCTGGTTCGGTGCTGCGGCCCGGCCGGTCCTCGAGCTCGTGCTCTACAACCAGGGTCAGAGCCCGCTCGTCCCCACACTCGACCTGGAGTGGCGCGACGGTAGCGGCTCCCCGAAGGACGTGGGGGTCCCGCCGCTGGGCGAGCTCGCCCCCGGCACCCGCGTCACGGTCGAGGTGCAGGTCGAGTTCGGGACGCTCGCCCACGGGAAGCACACCGTCTCCGGGGTCGTCGCAGCAGGCGGGCAGGAGAGCGCGGTCGACGCCTCGACCCGTCTCGTCCCCTGGGGGCTCTACGGGTTGCTCGTGGTCGCCCTGCTCGCGGGCTCGGCGCTGCGGACCCGGTGGGCGATGACGCAGCTGGACCGCGACGAGTCTGCCGACGAGGTCGCCCCGGCGCCGGTCGGCTCCCCGGTCGAGTCGCCGGTCGAGTCGCCGGTCGAGTCGCCGGTGGTCTCCGCCGAGGAGGTGGAGGCACGGGCGCTGGCTGCGATCGAGCGTTTCGCCGACGCCAGGGAGCAGGCGGCGGCCACGAGAGACGACGACATCGCCGTGCCTGCGCAGCGGGCGCCCGGGGGAGGGCGCCGCGCCGCCCGGTCGCACAAGGCGAGCACCCCCTGGCTGACCCGGCGCTGAGCCGGGCCGGCCAGGGGGTGGCGGTGCCGTCGGGTCAGGCGCGGAGGGTCTGGATCGCCTCGTGGATGCTCAGCGTGCGGCGGGCGGACTCGACGTGGAGGTTCTCCACCATCCGCCCGTTGTAGGTGACCACGCCGGACCCCTGACCGTCCTCCCAGGCCTGGATGAGCCCCTGGGCGTCGTCGACGGCCTGCGCGGACGGCGCGAACGCCTCGTTGGCGCCCTCGACCTGGCCCGGGTGGATCAGGGTCTTGCCGTCGAAGCCCAGCTGTCGGCCCTGCTCGCACTCGGCGAGGAAGCCCTCGGTGTCCTTGACGTTGTTGTAGACGCCGTCGATGACCGCGATGCCGGCGGCCCGTCCCGCCAGCAGGACGGTGTGCAGGCTGGGCAGGATCGGGGCCCGGCCCGGCACGTGCTCGGCGTAGAGCTCCTTGACCAGGTCGTTGGTGCCGAGCACGAAGGCGGTCAGCCGGTCGGACGCCCGGGCGATGGAGAGGCAGTCGAGGATCGCCACCGGGGTCTCGACCATCGCCCACAGCTTGGTGTGCTCCGGTGCGCCGGCCGCCTCCATCGCGGCGACGAGCTGCTCGACCTCGGCGGCGCTGTTGACCTTCGGCACCACGATCGCGGCGGGGCCGGCCTTGCTGGCGGCCGCGAGGTCGGCGTCGTGCCACTCGGTGCCGATCCCGTTGACCCGAATGGTGACGGTGCGCCGGCCGTACTCGCCGGAGGCGACCGCGGCGCAGGCGGCCTCGCGGGCGGCCGGCTTGGCGTCGGGGGCAACGGCGTCCTCGAGGTCGAGGATCAGAGCGTCGCACGGGATGCTCTTCGCCTTCTCCAGGGCCCGCTCGTTGGAGCTGGGCATGTAGAGGACGGAACGGAGCGGGGTGAACTGCGGGGTGGACTCACTCATGCCTGCACTCCTTCAACCTCGATGGCGTCGTACTGCTTCTTCAGCTCCGGGTCGATGGCTGCGAGCTCCTCGGCGAGCTGCACCATCACCTGGCACTGCTTGACCGAGGCGTCGTCCTCCATCTTGCCGTCGATCATCACCGCGCCGGTGCCGTCGCCCATCGCGGCGATCACCCGACGCGCGTGGGCGACGTCCTCCACGCTCGGGGAGAAGACGCGGTTGGCGATCTTGATCTGCACCGGGTGCAGGCTCCAGGCGCCGACGCAGCCGAGGAGGAAGGCGTTGCGGAACTGGTCCTCGCAGGCGACCGTGTCCTTGATGTCCCCGAACGGGCCGTAGTAGGGGTAGATGCCGTGCATCGCGCAGGCGTCGACCATCCGCGCGATCGTGTAGTGCCACAGGTCCTGCTGGTAGACCGTCCGGTCCGCGTCGTACTGCGTCTCACCGGCGTCGTTCCTCGGGGCGTCCGCCCGGACCAGGTAGCCGGGGTGGCCGCCGCCGACGCGGGTGGTCTTCATCCGGCGGTCGGCCGCCAGGTCGGCGGGGCCGAGGGAGAGGCCCTGCATCCGCGGCGAGGCGGCGCAGATCTCCTCGATGTTGGCCACCCCCCGCGCGGTCTCGAGGATGGCGTGGATCAGGATCGGCTTCTTGATCCCGGCCTTGGCCTCGAGCTGGGCGAGCAGCCGGTCGACGTAGTGGATGTCCTCGGCGCCCTGCACCTTCGGAACCATGATGACGTCGAGCTTGTCGCCGATCGCCGGCACCAGCGTGGTCAGGTCGTCGAGCACCCACGGGCTGTCGAGGGAGTTGATCCGGGTCCAGAACTGGGTGGGGCCGAAGTCGGTCTCCTGACCGATCTTCACCAGTCCCTCGCGCGAGAGCTCCTTGTTCTCGGCCTTGACGGCGTCCTCGAGGTTGCCCAGGAGCACGTCGACGGTGCCGACCATGTCGGGGACCTTGGCCGCCATCTTGGGGTTGCCCGGGTCGAAGAAGTGGATGGCGCGGCTGGGCCGGGCCGGGATCTCGCGCACCGGTGCGGGGGCACCGACGGCGAGCGGGGCGAAGAAGTCCTTGGCAGTGCGCATGAGGCGGAAGATAACAGCGCCCGGTCAGCCGGGAGCGGGGGCCTCGCACGGTGGACCGGTCGGCTCACGGCTCACGGCTCCCGGGTGCCGGGGTCGCGGCGGCGGCGCCGGAACCAGCGGCGCGACCGGTCGCGCCGCTGCGCGCGCTCCTCGGAGTCGGCGCGGGCCAGGGCGGCGCGCTGGGCCTCGATCCGCGCCGTACGCCGCTCGCGCCACCGCGCCGTCTCCGTCTCGACGTCGCGCTGCCGGGTGATCACCGGCGGGGCGGGCTGGTTGCCCACCGGCGGCGTGTAGATCGCCTTGCGGACGCTCGCGTTGAACTCCTCGACCTCGCGACGGACCTCCGACTCCACGGTGAGCCCGTCGAGTCGCTCGTCGAGCTGCGCGTCGTCCTTGCGCAGCTGCAGGGCCGGCGGCAGCACGCCGGTGACCTGTTCGCGCTCGACCAGCCTCTTGATCCACCAGTCGGGGTCGTGCTCGGCGCCCAGCCCCTCGATCGGCTTGCCGTAGCCGGGCAGGTCGTCGAAGTCGCCGCGCTCCATCGCGACGCGCAGCTGCTGCTCCACCCACTGGCCCTGGTGCTTGACCCGGGCAGCCGCCGCCGTGTCACCGGTGCGGGCGTCGCGTTCCGGCTCGCGTCGTGCGTGGTCGGGGCTCTCGTCGGCCATCACGACGACGGTAGCGTCCGGGCGGTTGACCGGCCTTCCGTAGAATCACCTCGGACGCGCCACCCCGCGCACCTTCGACGAGCCTCCCAGACCCGACGGGCGACCCTGTTGCTGATCCTGATCGCCGGACTCTTCGGTCTCTCCTTGGCGTGCCCTCCGATGGTCCTGGCATGGGGTCGCCGCGCCTTCCTGCCGGTCGCGGCGCTGGTGCTCGCCGGCACGGTCTGGGTGGCGACGCTGGGTCCGGCCGTGCTCGACGGCGAGCGTCGGGCGGAGAGCTGGAGCTGGGTGCCCAGCATCGGGATGGAGCTCTCCTTCTCGCTGGGAGCGCTGCAGTGGGTGCTGGCGATGGTCGTGCTGGGCGTCGGCGCCGTGGTGCTGGCCTACTGCACCTGGTACTTCCACGACGACAGTGCCGGGGTGCCCCGGTTCGCCGGCGTCCTCACCGCGTTCGTCGCCGCGATGCTGGGCCTGGTCCTCTCCGACGACCTGCTGCTCACCTACGTCTTCTGGGAGCTGACCACCGTCTTCTCCTTCCTGCTCATCGGCCACGACCCGGCGCGGCGCAGCAGCCGGCAGGCGGCCATCCAGGCGCTCCTGGTGACCACGCTGGGCGGCCTGGCGCTGCTCGTCGGGGCGATCCTCCTCGGCAGCGAGGCCGGCACCTACCAGATCAGCGCGATCCTGGCCGACCCGCCGAGCGGGACGGCGGTCACCGTCGCGGTCCACCTGCTGCTGGTCGGCGCGATCAGCAAGTCCGCCCTCCTGCCCTTCCACTTCTGGCTGCCCGCGGCGATGGCCGCACCGACCCCGGTGAGCGCCTACCTGCACGCCGCGTCCATGGTGAAGGCCGGCGTCTTCCTGGTGGCGCTGCTCGCCCCGGCCTTCGCCGACGTGGCCGGGTGGCGCTCGGTGCTGGTCGTCCTGGGCCTGGCCACCATGCTGCTGGGCGGGATCCGGGCGCTGGTCCAGCACGACCTCAAGCTGCTGCTGGCCTACGGCACGGTCAGCCAGCTCGGCTTCATGATCCTCGTGCTCGGCGTCGGCACCCGCAGCGCGACGCTGGCCGGGCTGGCGCTGCTGCTGGCCCACGCGCTCTTCAAGGCCTGCCTCTTCCTCGTCGTCGGTCTCATCGACCGCACCACCGGGACCCGTGACCTGCGCCGGCTCACCGGGCTCGCCCGGCGGATGCCGGTGGTGGCGCTCTCCGCGGCCGTGGCGGCGGCCTCGATGGCCGGCGTGCCCCCGCTGCTGGGCTACGTGGCCAAGGAGAGCGTCTTCGTCGCCCTGGTCGACGTGGCGCAGAAGGGCGACGGCACCGGGATGCCCGCCGCGGTGGGATGGCTGGTCCTGATCGGTGTGGTGCTGGGCTCGGTGCTCACCGTGGCCTACTCGGCCCGCTTCGTGTGGGGCGCCTTCGGCAACCGCGAGGTCAGCGAGGAGCTCGGCGTCCGGGCGGTGCCCCGCGGCTTCGCCGCCGGCCCCGTGCTGCTCGCGGCGCTCTCCCTGGGGCTCGGCTTCGCCGGCCACCAGCTCACCGAGCTGCTGGGGCTCCAGGCCGACCTGTTCCCGCCCGGCGCGCACGCGGCGGAGCTCTCCCTGTGGCACGGCGTGGGCCTCCCGCTGGGCGCCACCGTGGTCGCCCTGGTCCTCGGCGCGCTGCTCTTCGTGGCCCGCGAGGCGGTGCTGCGCTGGCAGCTCTCCTTCACCCACCAGCTCTCCCTGGAGCGGGCCTACCGGTGGACGATGCGATCGGTGGACCGCACCGCCGTGGAGGTCACCGGAGTGGTGCAGCGCGGCTCGGCGGCGGCCTACCTGGCGCTGATCCTGCTGGTGGTGGTGCTGGTGCCGGGGTCGACCCTGCTGCAGGCCGGCGACGTCATCCACGTGACCCTGTGGCAGTCCCCGGTGCAGGCGGGGATCGGCGCGGTGATCGCGGTCGCCGCGGTGATGGCCGCCCGCGCCCGGCGCCGGCTCCGGGCGGTGCTGCTCGCCGGGGCGACCGGCTACGGCACGGCCCTCTTCTTCGTCATCCAGGGGGCGCCCGACCTGGCGCTGACCCAGGTGCTCGTCGAGACGGTCACGGTGGTGGTCGCGGTGCTCGCCCTGCGCCGCCTGCCGGAGTACTTCACCGACCGGCCGCTCAGCCGGCGCCGCTATCTGCGGATCGCGCTCGGCCTGGGGGTCGCGGTCTCGGTCGCCGGCTTCCTGCTGGTCGGCGCCTCGTCGCGGACCGCCGAGCCGGTCTCCGCCGTCCTGCCCGAGCTGGCAGTCGACTACGGCGGCGGGCACAACATCGTCAACGTCATCCTGGTCGACGTCCGCGCCTGGGACACCCTGGGCGAGATCGCCGTCCTGGTCGCCGCCGCCACCGGCGTGGCCAGCCTGGTCTTCCTCGACACCCGGGGCGCCGGGATCCGCCGGATCCACGAGATCCCCTATCCAGCAGGTGTGCGCAAGGAGCCCAAGATCGCCGGGAAGCGCGCCTGGCTCCCCGCGCCGCGCACCCTGGCGCCGGAGAACCGCTCGATCATCTTCGAGGTGATCACCCGGCTGATCTTCCACACCATCCTGATGATCTCCATCTACCTGCTGCTGGCCGGCCACAACGACCCCGGAGGCGGGTTCGCCGCCGGGATGGTGACCGGGCTCGCCCTGGTGCTCCGCTACCTGGCCGGCGGTCGCTACGAGCTCGACGAGGCGGCCCCGGTCGACGCCGGCAAGCTGATCGGTGGCGGACTGGCGGTGGCCGCGGTGGCCGCGACCGTGCCGCTGGCCTTCGGGGCGGCGGTGCTGCAGACCGCGATCGTGGATCTCTCGGTCCCGCTGCTCGGCAAGGTCCACCTGGTCACCTCGGTCTTCTTCGACATCGGCGTCTACCTGGTGGTGGTCGGGCTGGTGCTCGACCTGCTCCGGGCGCTCGGCTCCCAGATCGACCGGCACATCATCCGTGACCTGCGCGCCGCCGAGACCGCCGAGACCGCCGGGAGCGAGAGCCGATGACCGACGTCAACCTCACCCTGGTGCTGACCTCCTCGGCGCTGATCGGCTGCGGGGTCTACCTGCTGCTCGAGCGGAGCCTCTCCCGGGTCCTGGTCGGCCTGATGATGATGGGCAACGGCGTCAGCATCGCCTTCCTCGTCTCCGGCGGCCCCGGCGGTGCGGCCCCGATCGTGGTCGAGGGGGCCGACGAGCCGCTCTCCGACCCGCTGCCCCAGGCGCTGGTGCTGACCGCCATCGTGATCACCCTCGCCACCGTCTCCTTCGTGCTGGCCATGGCCTACCGCAGCTGGCAGCTGACCGGGCACGACGACGTCCAGGACGACGTCGAGGACGCCATGATCCGACGGCTCGCGGCCTCCGACGTCACCTCCCAGGCCTACTCGGCGGCCAGCGACGACCCCGACGAGGTCGACCAGTCCAGTGACTTCGCAGAAGGAGAGCTCGTGGACGAGCCGGAGCCCGGCCTCGGCGCCGAGGGCGACGTGGCCGACGTGGCCCGGCGCGAGGAGCAGGACGGGGTGGGTCACCCATGAGCCTCCTGGTCCCGCTCCCCGTCCTGCTGCCGCTCCTCGGCGCCGGCATCAGCCTGGTGATGACCCACAAGCCGCGGCTCCAGCGCTGGCTCAGCGTGGTCGTGCTGCTCGCCAACGCGGTGATCGCGGCGGTGCTCCTCATCGAGGCCGACCAGTCCGGCCCGCAGGTGATGTGGGTGGGGCAGTGGCCCGAGACCGTCGGGATCGTGCTGGTCGCCGACCGGCTCGCCGCGCTCATGGTGCTGGTCAGCTCGCTGGTGACCCTGGCGGTCCTCGGCTACTCGATCGGGCAGGGCATGGTCGAGGACGAGGAGTCCGCGCCGCTGTCGATCTACCACCCGACGTTCCTGGTGCTGGTCGCCGGCGTCGCCAACGCCTTCCTGGCCGGCGACCTCTTCAACCTCTTCGTCAGCTTCGAGATGCTGCTCTTCGCCAGCTACGTGCTGCTGACGCTGGGCGGCACCGGCCCCCGGATCCGGGCCGGCACCATCTACGTCCTGGTGGCGCTGCTGTCGTCCTCGCTCTTCCTCATCTCGATCGCCGCGACCTACGCCGCCACCGGCACGCTGACCATGGCGCACCTCGCCGAGCGGGTCGCCGACCTGCCCCCGCACGTCTCGCTGATGCTCCAGCTGCTGCTGCTGACCACCTTCGCCATCAAGGCGGCGATCTTCCCGCTCTCGTTCTGGCTGCCGGACAGCTACCCCACCGCGCCGGCCCCGGTGACGGCGGTCTTCGCCGGCCTGCTGACCAAGGTCGGCATCTACGCGATCCTGCGCATGCAGATGCTGATCTTCCCGCACAGCCCGTTGACCGACCTGCTGCTCTGGGTGGCGCTGCTGACGCTGGTCATCGGGATCCTGGGAGCCATCGCGCAGTCCGACATCAAGCGCATGCTCTCCTTCACCCTGGTCAGCCACATCGGCTACCTGGTGCTGGGGATCGCCGTCGCCGGGGCGGCGGGGGCGTCAGCGACGATGTTCTACGTCGTCCACCACATCACCGTCCAGACCGCGCTCTTCCTCGTCATCGGCCTCGTCGAACGCCGCGCCGGCAGCACCTCCCTGGTGCGGATCGGGGGACTCGCCCGGATCGCGCCGCTGCTGGGGGTGCTCTTCTTCATCCCGGCGATGAACCTGGCCGGCATCCCGCCGTTCTCGGGCTTCATCGGCAAGGTCGGGCTGCTCCAGGCGGCCCAGGAGCTCGGCACCCCCCTGGCCTGGACGCTGATCGTCGCCGGGGTGGCCACCAGCCTGCTCACCCTGTACGCCGTGGCCAAGACCTGGGCCGTCGCCTTCTGGCGCACCCCGCTCGAGGCGCACGAGGCGCTCGCGGAGATCGAGGACGTCGGCGCGGACCCGCTGCCGGGCCACGACACCCGGCCCCGGGTCGAGCACCGCGGCCACGTGCACACCGCCGGCGGGGTGCTCACCGCGCAGGTGCTCTCGGAGTCGCGCAGGCTGGTCGACGACGACGAGCCCGAGCGTGACTTCTACCAGCTGATCGAGGCCGGTGAGGACTCCCGCACCACCCCGCCCAGCATGACCGCCCCCGCCGCGGCCCTGGTGGTGCTCTCGCTGCTGCTGACCGTGGTGGCCGGGCCACTCTTCGAGTTCACCGACCGCGCCGCCCGCGACCTCGTCGAACGGACGCCGTACCTCTCGGCCGTCCTCCCGGAGAGCGGCCAGTGAGCCCGCGCACGCGCATCCGGCGCGACGGCACGGTGCGGCCGGCCCGCTACCGCCCGCTCCAGCCCTTCGCCCTGATCTGGCTCACGCTGGTGTGGCTGGCGCTGTGGGGCGGCGTGACGCCCCTCCTGGTCGCCTCCGGGGTGCTCGTCGCGGTGCTGGTCTGCCTCGCGTTCCCGCTGCCGCCGGTGCGGCTCGAGGCCAGGGTCCACCCGCTCCGCCTGCTCCAGCTGACGCTGCGGTTCGCGGTCGACGTGGTCCGGGCCAGCATCGACGTCACCCGCGTCGTGCTGCGGCGCCGTCCGGTCCGCAACGCGGTGATCGCGGTCAACCTGCACAGCTCCTCGGACTTCGTGCTCACCGGCGTGGCCGCCATGCTGAGCCTGGTGCCGGGCTCGGTCGTGGTCGAGGCACGCCGGTCCACCCACACCCTCTACCTGCACGTCCTCGACGTGCCCGACGTCGAGGCCGCCGAGCGGTTCCGGCGCGACGCGCTCGCGGTCGAGGCCCGCTTCCTGGCGGCGTTCGAGCCGATCACCGAGGAGGTGGCCCGATGACCGTCGTGCTCATGGTGGCCGCGGCGATCCTGGTGGTGGCCGCCGCCCTGCTGATCTTCCGGGTGACGGTCGGCCCCACCATCCTGGACCGCAGCATGGCGCTCGACGTGATGATGTCGGTGATGGTCTGCGGGATGGCGGTCTGGTCGGCGCAGCAGGAGAGCGTCGTGGCGCTCCCCGCCCTCCTCTGCCTGGCCGCCGTCGGGTTCGTCGGCTCGGTGGCGGTCGCCCGCTACGCCAGCGGCGTGGACGACGTGGAGGCCGAGAACGACCAGCAGGAGGAAGGTGGTCAGCCGTGAGCATCGAGACCGTGCTGGACGTGGCCGCGGCCGTCTGCCTGCTGGTGGGAGCGGGGTTCGCCCTGGTCGCGGCCATCGGCGTGGTCCGGCTGCCCGACCTGCTGAGCAGGATGCACGCCGCGACCAAGCCGCAGGTGATCGGCCTCTCCTTCGTGGTGCTGGGGCTGGCGCTGCGGCTGCGCGACCCGTCGGTGCTCGGCATGCTGGCGCTGGTGGTGATCCTCCAGATGGCCACCAGCGTGGTCTCCAGCCACATGGTGGGCCGGGCCTCCTTCCGGGCCGGTCAGGTGCGTGAGGACCTGCTGGTCGTCGACGAGCTCACCGAGAGCACCCACGACTGGGAGGGCGTCCGAGGCGCTCCCTGAGCCCCTCGCCGGTCACCAGTGGCCGCGGTGCACCACGTCGTCGAGCGGCCGGCGCCGGCGCCGGCTCGGTGAGCCGCCGGGCGCGGCGGCCGGGTCGGGGTGCCCGACGGTGACCGCTCCCAGCGGCATGTGGTCGGCCGGCACCCCGAACTCCTCGCGGAACGCCGTCACCCGCTCGGGAGGGATGCCGAAGAAGCACGCCCCCAGCCCCTCGTCCACCGCGGTCTGCAGGATCAGCAGCGCGGCCATCCCGGTGTCGACGTACCACCACGGGACCGGCCAGCGCTCCTCGTCGTCGGGGTCCCACCCCTTGTCGGCCTGGGCGTAGCGCTCCACGTAGGCGTCACGGCAGGCCAGCGGCACCAGGACCACCGGGGCGGTCCGCATGCCGTCGAGCCAGGCGTTGCTGGCGTCCGGGTCGGGGGAGGTGGCGCGCCAGAAGCGGGCGACGTCCTCGGGACGGTCCAGCCGCAGGAACGCCCAGCCCTGGGAGAAGCCCGCGCTGGGGGCCCGGACGGCGTGCGCGAGCATCCGGTCCACCTGCTCCGGGGCGACGGGGGTGTCGGCGTACCGGCGGACCATGCGGCGGCGGCGTACCACCTCGGAGAGCTCCACCCGCCCATCCTCCCGTGTCCTGCCTGCGTCGTGTCGATTGACCCCGGTCGCCGCGCGCGGTGCACTGGGCTCGTGACCTTCGAGGAGACGTGGCCGACGCCGGCGCCTGGCCCCGACACCTCCTACCTGCTGGAGCGGGCCTGGATCGGCGGCGAGTTCCGCGACGAGGTGCTGGTGGAGGTGACGGGCGGCCGCTTCTCGCGGGTGGAGGTGTCCCACGAATCCCCGCCTAGCCGGGGGACTACAGGGTTAGTGGGGCATACAGACCCCACTAACCCTGCACATCCCCGCCCAGGCGGGGATCCACCCGAGCCCACCCGCCGCCCCGGGGTGACGCTCCCGGGCCTGGCCAACACCCACAGCCACGCCTTCCACCGGGCCCTCCGCGGCCGCACGCACCGCGGCGGCGGCTTCCCGGGGTGGCGCGAGCGGGTGTACGACGTCGCCGGGCGGCTCGACCCGGACTCCCTGTTCGAGCTGGCCCGGGGGGTCTACCGGGAGATGGCGGCGGCGGGGATCACCGTGGTGGGGGAGTTCCACCACCTGCACCACCAGCCCGGCGGCAAGCCCTACGACGACCCGAACCTGATGGGAACGGTCCTGGCGGAGGCGGCCCGCGAGGCCGGTATCCGGATCACGCTGCTGGACTCCTGCTACCTCGCGGGCGACTTCGGGGAGCCGGTGGAGGGGGTCCGGCTCCGCTACAGCGACGGTGACGCCGAGCAGTGGGCGCTGCGCCGGGAGGCGCAGGAGAAGTCCCTCGCCGGGCTCGACCACGCGCGGGTCGGGGCGGCGATCCACTCCGTGCGGGCGGTGCCACGCGACCAGCTGCGCCTCGTCGCGGAGGCGGCAGCCGGGCGGCCGCTCCACGTCCACCTCTCGGCGCGGCCGGCGGAGAACGAGGCCTGCCGGGCGGCGTACGGCGTCTCCCCGACGCGGCTGCTGCACGAGGCGGGGGTGCTGGGTCCCCGCACCAGCGCGGTGCACGCCACCCACGTGGACACCTGGGACGTCGGCCTGCTCGGCGTCACCGGCACCACGGTCGCGCTCTGCCCGACCACCGAGCGCGACCTGGCCGACGGGGTGGGGCCCGCCCGTCGCCTCCTCGAGGCCGGCTCCCCGATCACCCTGGGCTCGGGCAGCCAGGCGGTGGTCGACCTCTTCGAGGAGATGCGGGCGGTGGAGCTGCACGAGCGGCTGGCCACCCAGCGGCGCGGCCACTGGCGGGCCGAGGAGCTGGTGGCCGCGGCGGTGGGGGGCCACGCCTCCCTGGGCTGGGACGACGCCGGCGAGATCGCGGTGGGTCGCCGGGCCGACCTGGTCACCCTCGACAGCCGCAGCGTCCGGACCGCCGGCACCGGCGCGGACGCGGACACCATCGTCTTCGCCGCCGCGGCGGCCGACGTCACCCACGTCGTCGTCGACGGCTGGGTGGTCGCCCGCGAGGTCGCCGAGGTGGGCCACGAGCTCGACGACGTGGTCCGCCGCCTCCTCGCCTAGGTCGGCGCACCGCCGGCCTCTGAGGTAGCAGCCGCCGGCGGCCGCCCCCGGAATAGGGCACACGTCCGATGTGCGGGCCTACCTCAGCCGCGGAGTCTCTTCCTCATCATCACCGAGGGAAGGACGATCAGATGTACGGCAACGACGAGTTCATCCGCAGCGAGACCGCCTACCGGACCGAGCGGGTCCGCCGGGCCTGGGGCCCGCGGCGCCGCAAGGGCGACGCGCGGGGCGTACGCCGCTGGCAGGGGCCGCTGCGGGGCGCCGGGGAGATGCGCTGACCTGCGCGTGTCGGCGGGGCACGTCATGATGGACGACGTGCCTCACCGCAGCGTCGAGATGGTCGGACGCGAGGCCGAGCTGGCAGAGCTCTGCGCCCGGCTCGGCATCGCGGCACCGCCCACGCCCCCCACTCCTCCCACGACCGCGCTCCTGCTCGGCGGCGACGCCGGCGTGGGCAAGACCAGGTTGCTGACCGAGCTGCGCGACCGGGCCGTGGAGGCGGGGTGGCGGGTGGTGGCCGGGCACTGCCTCGACCTCTCCGACTCGGCTCTGCCCTATCTCCCCTTCTCCGAGATCCTCGGCCGGCTCTCCACCGAGGTCCCGGCCGTCGTCGAGACGACGATGAGCGACCGCCCCGTGCTGCGCCATCTCCAGCCCGGCCGCCGGGTGCGCTCGGGGGGCGACACCGGGGCCGACGGCTCGCTCGAGCGGGGTGACCTCTACGAGGCGATGCACGTCCTGCTGGATCGCGCCGCCGAGAGCCTGCCCATGCTCGTGGTCGTCGAGGACGCCCACTGGGCCGACCAGTCGACCCGGGACCTGCTCAGCTTCCTCTTCGCCCGGACCTTCGCCGGCCGGGTCGCGGTGGTCGTCTCCTACCGGGTCGACGACCTGCACCGCCGTCACCCCTTGCGCCGCCAGGTGGCGGAGTGGTCGCGGCTGCGGGTCGACCGGATGGTGCTGGAGCCGCTGGACGCCGGTGCGGTGCGCTCGCTGGTGCGGGCCCTGCACCCCGACCCGATCACCGAGACCGACCTCGACGACATCATCGCCCGCGCCGAGGGCAACGCCTTCTTCGTGGAGGAGCTGGTGGGGGCGACCCGGGCCACCGGAGGCGTGCCGGCCGACCTCGCCGACCTGCTGCTGGTCCGGCTCGACCGGCTCGACGACGACACCCAGGAGGTGGTCCGCACCGCCGCGGTCGCCGGCCGCCGGGTGGGGCACGACCTGCTCGCCGCGGTCTCGGGGCTCGACGAGCGGGCGCTCGAGGGGGCGCTGCGCACGGCCGTCGAGCGGCACGTGCTGGAGGCGGGGCGCGGCGACACCTACTCCTTCCGCCACGCACTGCTGGCCGAGGCGGTCTACGACGACCTGCTGCCCGGCGAGCGGGTGCGCCGGCACGCGGCGTACGCCCGGGTGCTGCAGGCCGGGCAGGCTCCCGGGACCTCCGCCGAGCTCGCCCGGCACGCCCGCCTCGGCCAGGACCTGCCGACCGCGCTGCGCGCCAGCGCCGAGGCGGGAGCGGCCGCGATGCAGGTGGGCGGCCCCGACGAGGCGGCCCAGCACTACCTGCACGCGCTCGAGCTGGCCGCCGATCCGGCCCTGGTGGCGGGACTGGAGGAGGAGGTCGGGATCGGTCACGCCGACCTCGTGCTCCGCGCCAGCGACGCCCTCACCGGCGCGGGCCACGCCCAGCGTGCCCAGGCGCTGCTCCGCTCCACGCTGGCCGACCTGCCCGCCGACGTCGGCGCCGTCGACCACGGCCGGATCCTCTCCCAGCTGGCGATCAACATCTACCAGTTCGAGGAGAACGACGACGAGCTCGAGATGATCCGCCGGGCGATGGCGCTCGTCGCCGATGGCACCGAGGCGCAGCAGGTGCGCACGTACGCGATCTACGCCCGCATCCTCGCCGGGCACCGCTTCGAGGAGGAGGCCCGCGAGGTCGGCGCCGCCGCCCTCGCGATGACCCAGCGGCTCGACATGCCCAGGCTCAGCGCCGACATCCTGACCACCCTCGCCGGCCTGCGCCAGGGAGAGCTCGGCGACGACGTGGTCGAGGCGATGGGCGAGGTCATCGCCCAGGCCCGGGCCAGCGGCGCGGTCAAGGCCGAGATGCGCGGCCACTACACGCTCGGGCGGCTGCACCAGGACCGCGGCGAGCTCGAGGAGGCGGTGGCGCTCTTCGACGCGGGGCTCGCGCTCGGGCGCGAGGTGGGCCTGCGGTGGGCGCCGTACTCCTTCGACGCGCTGGTGATGGCCACCGCGGCGCGCTACGTGCGGGGCCGCTGGGACGAGGTCCTGGCGGCGGCCGCGCAGGCCCGGCAGGCGCCGTCGCCGCTGATCGTCGCGGCCCTGGACACCTTCGGAGCGGCGGTGGGCGCCGCCCGGGGGGAGCGCGGCACCGCCGATCGGCTGGCGGCGCTGCGCGACTTCTGGACGCAGGACGGCCTGGTCGCCCTGCACGCCGCCGGTGCGGAGCTGGAGCTGGCCGAGCAGTCCGGCGACGCCGCGGCGGCCCTGGCCACCTACGGCCAGGTCGTGGGCGACCTCGGCCGGCTGTGGCGCGGGCTCTTCCAGGCCCGGCTCCGGCTTGCCGCGCAGTCGCTCGGGGTGCTCGGGACGGCCGCGGCCCGCCAGTCCGCGGCCGAGCGCGAGGAGCATCGCCCCGACGCCGACCGACTGCTGGACGACGGCCACCGGGTGGTCGGCTACCTGCACGACGAGGACCTAACCTACGGGCCGGAGACCCGCGCCTGGGCTGTCCTGCTGGAGGCCGAGCACCTGCGCTGGCGCTGGCTCGCGCAGGTGGACCCGCCCGGGAGCGAGCCGGTCCGGTGCGCCGAGCTGCTGGCGGCCTGGCGTCGCGCCGAGACCGAGCTCGCCGCCTTCGGCCACGTGCACGAGCTGGCCAGGGCACGGCTCCGGCTGGTGGAGGTGCTGCGTCAGGAGGGGGACCTGGAGACTGCCCGTGAGGTGGCCGACCAGGTGCGGGAGGCGGCCGCGCTGCTCGACGCCCCGCCGCTGCTGGCCGCGCTCCAGGCGCTCGGGGTGGCGCCGCAGGGCAGGGCACCCGCCGGTCGGGGCGGCGAGCCCGGCGGGGAGGCGCTCACCCCGCGCGAGCGGGAGATCCTCGCCCTGGTCGCCGAGGGGCGCAGCAACGGCGAGATCGGCAAGCAGCTCTTCATCGCGACCAAGACGGTCAGCGTCCACGTCTCCAACATCCTCGGCAAGCTCGGCGCGGCCTCGCGGACCGAGGCGGCCGCCGTGGCTCGCCGCCGGGGGCTGCTGACCTGAGGTCGGGCAGAATCGGCCGGGTGCCGCCCTCCGCAGACCCCGACCCGACCTTCCGCTGCACGACCGCCAGTCGCCACGACGGGGAGCCGCTGGCCGGGACCGCGCCCACCGAGCGGGCCTTCCTCTTCGTGGAGTACGCCGGCGCCTGGGGTCGTCAGGCGCTCACCGAGAGCCGGCTGCCCGACGAGGTCCGCACCCTGCTCGACGGCCTCGCCGGGGTGCGGGTCCAGCTGATCCGCCGCCACGGCGGCGTCTCCGGGCCGGGGGTCCGGGTCTTCACCGTCGTGGTGGAGCCCGAGCGGGTGAGCATCGAGACGACCGTGCTGGGCGGGGCCGGCGAGCTGCTGGGCGTCGACACCGCGGCCCTGGCGGCGGGCCGCAGCCCCGGCCTCACGCCGTACGACAAGGAGCTGCTCCTGGTCTGCACCAACGGACGTCGCGACCTGTGCTGCGCCGAGCGCGGCCGCCCGGTCGTCGCCTCGCTCTCGGGCCGGTGGCCGGAGGAGACCTGGGAGACCACCCACCTGGGTGGGCACCGCTTCTCCGCCACGATGATCGCCTTCCCCAGCGCGGTGACCCTGGGGCGCCTCGACCCGGAGTCCGCGGTGCTGGCGGTCGAGGAGCTGGCGGCCGGCCGGCACCCGATCGGCTTCTCCCGCGGCCGAGCCGGGATGAGCGGGGCCGCCCAGGCGGCCCAGCTGCACGTGATCGAGCAGACCGGTCTCGACGGCCTGGGAGACGTGGTGGTCGTCGGGGAGCAGGACGGGGTGGTGCGGCTGCTCGCCGACGGCGCCCCCTGGCAGGCGGGCGTGGTCACCCGGCCGGGCGAGCCCCGCCGCCAGAGCTGCGCCGACCTGACGGCCAAGCCGGTCCCCGTCCACGAGGTGCTGGCGGCCGGCCCGGTGCCATCTGGGCCGAGCAGGTGACCTGGTTCGGGTCGGGGTGGAACAATGACCGGGACCGACCCCCGACCGGCCAGACCGGCCAGACCGAGCAGGAGCACCAGGTGAGCGACCGTCCCGAGTCCGAGGAGCGTCCCGTCCTCGCCGGACTGCTCGCCCTGGGTGGGGTGGCCCTGGTCGTCGGCGTCCTCGCCGGCGTCATGGTCCTGGTGGGCACCAAGCTGCTCGGCCTCGGCGGGGGCGACGGTGACTCCGTCGCCGGCGCCACGGCCGGCGAGACGCTGACGTTGCCGGAGTTCTCCGAGACGGCCAGTCCGAGCGGTCCCCAGATCACCCTGGACGCCAACGGCCCGGTCCCGACCGGCTCGGTGACTGCGGCCCCCGAGACTCCCGTGGAGTCCGAGACCCCGGCCGCCGAGAAGGCGATCACCCTCACCGCGGGCCAGGCGGCCGTCGGCGCGATGCAGCAGATCGACCTGAGCGGCACCTACACGCAGGGGGCCGGCGCGATCCTCCAGGTGCAGCGCTTCGAGAACGGCGAGTGGAGCAACTTCCCGGTCACCGTCTCGGTCGACGGGGAGAGCTTCGGGACCTACGTGATGACCGGCCAGACCGGCGAGAACAAGTTCCGCGTCGTCGACTCCGAGAGCGGGCTGGAGTCCAACGAGGTCGTCGTCCAGGTCGGCTGACCGCCCCCTATCCGCGTGTCCGGCCGTCGAGGCGGGCGGTCCAGAAGCCGACCCACGCCGTTCCGCCGACCATCAGCAGACCGATCAGCAGGGCTGCCCCCGCCAGCGGGACCACCGCGGCCGCCGCGCTCACCAGCAGCGGCCCGCCGCTGACGCCCAGGTCGCCGCAGAGGCGCCACGCCCCCAGGAACTGTGCCCGCCCCTGTGCCGGGGCGGCGTCGGCCCCCAGGGTCATCACGATGCCCGACCCCAGCCCGTTGCCGACCGCCATGAGGACCATCACCCCGGTGACCCCCCAGGGCCCGGTGGCCAGCGGCAGCAGCAGGCAGGCCACCGCGGCCGACGCCACCACCGGGACCGCGACCACCGCCCGGCCGCGGGTGTCCATCAGCCAGCCGCCCGGATAGAAGAGGGCGACGTCGACGGCCGCGGCGACGGCGAAGACCAACGAGGTGGTGCTCGCGCTCATCCCCACGTGCTCGGCCCACAGCGGGAGGAGCGCTCCGCGCAGCGACCGGCTGGTGCTGATCACCACCACGGCGACCCCCAGGGTGGCCAGCACCCGTCGGTGTCCCCGGACCACCGCTCGCACCGAGACATGACCGGTCTCCCGGGCGCGGGCCCGGTCGTCGGCGCCGAGGTCGGGCACCAGCCGCGCGAGCACGGCGCTGGCCAGCGACATGAGCGCGGCCAGCACGAAGACGAGCCGCAGGTCCCCCAGGTGGATCAGCCCCGCGCCGATCAGCGGGCCCACCAGCACGCCCACCCGCTGGCTGCCGCCGAGGGCCGCGAGGGCCCGGGCCCGGTAGGCCAGCGGGACGACGTCGATCATGAAGCCCTGGCGGGCGACCAGGAAGGTGGTCCAGGCCATGCCGCTGACCGTCACCGCGACGGCCAGGCCCACCAGGCTGTCGGTGAGGGCCGCCCCGGCCATCGCGCCGGCGTCGGCGAAGCCGGCCAGGAAGAGCGCCCGCCGCTCCCCGATCCGGGCGATCAGCGCCCCGATCGGCAGCGCGGTCGCCAGGCTCCCCAGCCCGAGCAGGGCGACCACGAAGGCGGCGGTCGGCACGTCGGCGCCCAGGTCGCGGGCGTGCAGCGCCAGCACGGGGAGGACGGCGCCGTGCCCGATCGAGTTGACGATCGTCGGGCCGTACGCCGTGAGGGCGACGTCCCGCAGCCGGAAGCCGGGCGACCCGCCGGGGCCGGGGCGCGAGGTGTCGGGCATGGCGCGGATTCTGCCGCACCGGCCGGGCGCCTCAGCCCTTGCGGAACTCGATCCAGTCGATCCGGCCGGAGAAGTAGTCGCAGGTGATGCGCCGGGCGTCGCAGGCGCTCTTGCCGCCGAGGGAGAGTGGGCGGTCGTTGCGGATCACGCCGGTCGCCCCCCAGGCGCGCGGCTGGGCCACCCCGTCGACCCACATCTGCACCCACTCGGGCGTGCGGACGCAGGTGAGCGTGTGCCAGCCGGGGGAGAGGCGGGCGCCCTCCTCGAACCCGTCGAGGTAGCCGGTGCGGGTCCGCCCGTCGGCCCCGCGGAACATGCAGCGCGGTGCCCGCTCGGGGTTCTCCAGCTTCCAGTAGCCGCCCGGGGCCTCGCCCTGACCCTTCTGCATGACGTTCCCGAAGCGGTGCCGGGTCTGGTAGCGCAGGGTGAAGGAGAACGACGCCGAGCCGGGGTTGAGCAGCCGGTGCAGCCGGCGCCCGGCCGGCAGCAGGTCGACGTGGCCGGGGAAGACCCCCGAGTGCGGCTGGACCCACTCGAAGAGGTGGTGGCGGCCGGTGGTGGTGACGTCCGCGCCGACCTCCCCGGTCAGGCCGCCCACCGCGTCGCGGAAGACCGTCGCCCCCGGTGTCTCGTCGAGCTCGAACCGTGCCACCAGCGGCAGGTCGGGGGGCGCCTGGGCGGCGGTGGTCTCCTCCCGGTCGCGGCCCTCGGCGCCGCCGGGCCCGTCGGTGTCGTCGTACGCCGCGAGGAGGACCGCGCTGGCCACCGCCAGGCCGGCCAGCAGCACGAGCACCAGGCCCAGGCCCACCAGGCCGGCCGGCCGGCCTCGGAGCAGCTGCATCCGGTCACGGTACCGATTCGCACCGCTGGGCGGATGGGAACCGGACCAGCCGTCGTTTAGTGGCATCCTCGGCATCCATGAGCAGCCTCACGCGGTCCGCGACCCCGCCCCCCTCCTCCGCCCGTCGCTACGCGCGACTGGCGAGGCTTGCCTACCGGCACGGCCGCTCGGACCTGCTGCAGGGGATGGAACTCGACGAGTTCAGCGTCGACGACGAGCCCCTGGCCGCGGGCGACGACGCCCGCGCGGAGTCGTTCGCCCGCGACCTGGAGGCCATGGGGCCGACGTACATCAAGCTCGGGCAGCTCCTTTCCACCCGGTTCGACCTGCTGCCCGCCGCCTACACCCAGGCGCTCGCCCGGCTCCAGGACGACGTGGCGCCCTTCGACTTCGACCAGGTGCGCGAGATCGTCGAGGGTGAGCTCGGCGGGACCCTGGAGGACCTCTACGGCAGCTTCGACCCGGAGCCGCTCGCGGCGGCCTCGCTCGGCCAGGTCCACACCGCGACCCTGCGTAACGGCCGCGAGGTCGTGGTCAAGGTGCAGCGCCCGGAGGCGCGCGAGGTGGTCCGCGGCGACATGGAGACCCTCACCAGCCTGGCCCACCTGGCCGACAAGCGCACCGAGCTGGGGCGGCGCTACGGCTTCGAGAAGCTGGTGACCGAGTTCCGCAAGACGCTGGCCGGCGAGCTCGACTACCGCCGGGAGGCGCGCAACCTGACCCGCTTCGGCGAGCTGACCTCGGGCTACGACCTGCTCGTGGTGCCGCAGCCGGTCCCGACCCACTGTGCGCGGCGGGTGCTCACCATGGACCACATCCACGGGCGCAAGGTCACCGAGCTGGGCCGGCTGGCCCAGGTCGAGCGCGACACCACCCCCGTGGTCGAGCAGCTCTTCTCCTGCTACCTGGAGCTGATGCTGTCGGAGGGCGTGCTGCACGCCGATCCGCACCCCGGCAACCTGCTGCTCACCGACGACGGCCGGCTGGCGCTGCTCGACCTCGGCATGGTCAGCACGATCTCCCCCCGGCTCCAGGAGAAGGTGGTCCGCCTGCTGCTCGCCATCACCGACGGTGACGGCGAGGAGGCGGCCACGGTGCTCGCCGAGCTGGGGCACCAGCTCTCCGACTACGACGCGGGCGCCTTCCGCAACGAGGTCGCCCACCTGGTCTCCGAGGCGGTCAACGCCGGCCCGCAGCTGCAGGCCGGCTCGGTGCTGGTGGAGCTGAGCCGGCTCTCCGGCGCGCACGGCCTCCGGCCGCCCGCGGAGATGTCGATGATCGGCAAGGCGCTGCTCAACCTCGACGCCTCCACCCTCCACCTCGACCCCGACTTCTCCCCGGCCGAGGCGCTGCGCGACAACGCCAGCAGCATCCTGACCAGCGGGATGAAGGTGAGTGCGGGCGGACTGATGGCCTCGGCGCTGGAGGCCAAGGAGTTCACCAAGCTGCTGCCCAAGCGGGCCAACCGGATCATGGACAACCTCGCCGACGGCGAGTTCGTGATCCGCGTCGACGCCATCGACGAGGAGCGGCTCCACACGGTGCTCCAGCGGGTCGCCAACCGGCTCACCCTGGGCCTGGTGATCGCCGCGATGCTGGTCGGCGCCTCGCTGATGATGCGGGTCGACGAGGGGCCGAGGATCTTCGGGGTGCCGGGGGTGGCGCTCACCTTCTTCACCCTGGCGGTGCTCTCCGGCGTCGCGCTGACAGTCTGGATCGTCTCCACCGACCGGAAGGTCGCGGCCCGGCCGCGGTCCCGCCCCGGCGACCGATGAGACCGGAAAAAGGAACCTGCTCCGGATGGAACAAACCCGGAGTGGTCCTGCGTTGTGCTCTGTGAGCGAAGTTGAGTTGAGTCGACTCAACTAATTTGCCAGACTGGCCGGGACCGGCGCAGGATGGCGCTCACTGGATTTCTCCCGGGAGACACCCGGGAGGTGACAACGGAGGTAACCCAACATGGCACGTGCTGTCGGCATCGACCTCGGTACGACGAACAGCGTCGTCGCCGTCCTGGAGGGTGGAGAGCCCACCGTCATCGCCAACGCGGAGGGTGCGCGCACGACCCCGTCGGTCGTGGCGTTCGCCAAGTCCGGTGAGGTGCTGGTCGGCGAGGTCGCCAAGCGCCAGGCCGTCACCAACGTCGACCGGACGATCCGGTCCGTCAAGCGTCACATGGGGACCGACTGGACCACCAAGATCGACGACAAGTCGTTCACCCCCCAGCAGATCAGCGCCTTCGTGCTGCAGAAGCTCAAGCGGGACGCCGAGGCCTACCTGGGCGAGCCGGTCACCGACGCGGTGATCACCGTCCCGGCCTACTTCTCCGACGCCCAGCGCCAGGCCACCAAGGAGGCGGGCGAGATCGCCGGCCTCAACGTCTCCCGGATCGTCAACGAGCCGACCGCGGCGGCGCTGGCCTACGGCCTCGACAAGGGCGACGACCAGACCATCCTCGTCTTCGACCTCGGTGGCGGCACGTTCGACGTCTCGCTGCTGGAGATCGGCGAGGGCGTGGTCGAGGTCAAGGCCACCTCCGGCGACAACCACCTCGGTGGTGACGACTGGGACAACCGCGTCGTGGAGTGGATGGTCGAGCGCTTCAAGAACAACAACGGCGTCGACCTGGCCGCCGACAAGATCGCCAAGCAGCGCCTCCAGGAGGCCGCCGAGAAGGCGAAGATCGAGCTGTCCAGCTCCAGCGAGACCACGATCCACCTGCCCTACATCACCCACGGCGAGTCCGGCCCGCTCCACTTCGAGGAGAAGCTGACCCGCGCCGAGTTCCAGCGGATGACCTCCGACCTGCTCGACCGGACGAAGAAGCCGTTCCAGTCGGTGCTCAAGGACGGCGGCGTCGCGATCAAGGACATCGACCACGTGGTCCTCGTCGGCGGCTCCACCCGGATGCCCGCCGTGGCCGAGGTCGTCAAGGACCTGCTCGGCGGCAAGGAGCCCAACAAGGGCGTCAACCCCGACGAGGTCGTGGCCCTGGGTGCCGCCCTGCAGGCCGGCGTCCTCAAGGGCGAGGTCAAGGACGTGCTGCTCCTCGACGTCACCCCGCTGAGCCTGGGCATCGAGACCAAGGGCGGCGTGATGACCACCCTGATCGAGCGCAACACCACCATCCCGACCAAGCGCTCGGAGATCTTCACCACCGCCGACGACAACCAGCCGTCGGTGGAGATCAAGGTCGCGCAGGGTGAGCGCCAGATGTGGGCGCAGAACCAGCCGCTCGGCAACTTCGAGCTCACCGGCCTGCCGCCGGCCCCGCGCGGCGTGCCGAAGATCGAGGTCACCTTCGACATCGACGCCAACGGCATCGTCCACGTCTCCGCGAAGGACCACGCGTCCGGCCGGGAGCAGTCGATGACCATCTCCGGTGGCTCGGCGCTGAGCAAGGACGAGATCGACCGGATGGTCAAGGAGGCCGAGCAGTACGCCGAGGAGGACGCCCAGCGGCGCGCCGCGGTGGACGCCCGCAACCAGGCCGACAGCCTCGTCTACACCACCGAGAAGTTCCTCACCGAGAACGACGAGAAGCTTCCCGCGGACGTCAAGACCGAGGTCCAGGGCGACCTGGACGCCCTCAAGGCCACCCTGGCCGACGAGTCGGCCAGCGCCGACACCATCCAGGCGGGGGTCACCAAGCTCGGTGAGTCCAGCCAGAAGATGGGTGCCGCGATGTACGCCGCCGCCGAGGCCGACCAGGCCGCGGCCGGAGGCAGCGACGGCTCCACCGGTGGGGCGGACGAGGACGTGGTCGACGCCGAGATCGTCGACGAGGCCACCGACGAGGGTGAGTCCAAGTGACCCAGTCCTCCGACCCGTCCGCCCAGCAGCAGGACCGTCCGGAGTCCGCCGGGACCGACGACTCCGTCGCCGGGGCCCCCTCCCAGGAGGGGGCCCCGGCCCCGGCCGGCTCCGAGGAGCCGGCCGTCGGCGACCTGGACGCGGCCAGCGCCGAGGCCGCCAAGGCGCAGGAGGACGTGGTCGCGCTGACCGCGGACCTGCAGCGGCTGCAGGCCGAGTTCCTCAACTACAAGCGCCGGGTCGAGCGGGACCGTCAGCTCGTCGCCGAGAACGCGGCCTACAAGGCGCTGGCGCCGGTGATCGAGGTGCTCGACGGCATCGACCGGGCGCGTGAGGCGGGCGAGGTCGAGGGCGGCTTCGCCATGGTCGCCGACCACCTCCAGCGCGCGGTGGGGCAGTCCGGGCTGGTCCGTTTCGGTGCGCCCGGGGAGCCCTTCGACCCCAACCTGCACGAGGCGTTGAGCCACCTCGGCGAGGACCCCGACGTCACCGAGACCTCGATCAAGGTCGTCGCCAAGTCGGGCTACCGGATGGGGGACCGGGTCGTCCGCGCCGCACTGGTCCTGGTCGTCGACCCCCCGGCCGCGGGGGCGCCGTCCGAGGACGCTGCCGGGGCCACCGACGAGGGCCCGGCCGAACCGGGCGCCTGACGGCGCCGCACCCCATCACTGATCACGAGGCAATGGAGCACGGGAGGAGGGTGAGCACGTGAGCAACGACGGCATGCGAGCCGACTGGGCGAGCAAGGACTTCTACAAGGTGCTGGGCGTCGACAAGGGCGCCGACCAGACCGCGATCAAGAAGGCCTATCGCAAGCTCGCCCGCGAGAACCACCCGGACTCCAACCCCGGTGACCAGAAGAAGCACGACACCTTCAAGTCCGTCGCCGAGGCCTACGACGTACTCGGGGACCCGGAGAAGCGCAAGAAGTACGACGAGATGCGCTCGCTCTACGGGTCCGGCGTGGGCTTCGGCGGCGGCGCCCCGGGCGGGGCCGGCGCCGGCGGGTTCGACCTCAACGACCTGTTCGGCGACCGGGTCCGGGGCGGCGCCGGAGGCGCGGGGGGCTTCGGCGACGTCTTCAGCGACCTCTTCGGCGGCGGCGGCGGGCGCGCCCGCCCGCAGAGCCGGGCCCGCAAGGGGCAGGACGTCGAGACGACCGCGACCATCGGCTTCACCGACGCCATCGAGGGCGTCACCATCTCGCTGCGGCTGACCTCCGACGCCGCCTGCCCCACCTGTCAGGGCACCGGCGGCAAGCCCGGCACCAAGCCGCACGTCTGCCCGGAGTGCGAGGGCTCGGGGTTCGTGGTCTCCTCGGTGGGCGGCGCCTTCTCGATGAACGAGCCGTGCCCGGCCTGCCACGGCCGCCAGCTGGTCTACGACGAGCCCTGCCCCACCTGCCACGGCTCAGGCCGCGGCACCTCGTCGCGCTCCATCCAGGCCAGGATCCCGGCCGGGGTCAAGGACGGCCAGCGGATCCGCCTGAAGGGCAAGGGTGCGCCGGGCGAGAACGGCGGCCCGGCCGGCGACCTCTTCGTCACCGTCAAGGTGGGCAAGCACCGGGTCTTCGGGCGCTCGGGCGACAACCTCACCCTCGAGGTCCCGGTCGCCTTCGACGAGGCCGTGCTGGGCGCGGAGATCAAGATCCCCACCCTCGGCGGCGCCCCGGTCACCCTGAAGATCCCGGCCGGCACGCCCAACGGCCGCACCTTCCGGGTGCGTGGCAAGGGAGTGACCCGGCGCGACGGCACCCGCGGTGACCTGCTGGCCACCGTGGAGGTGCAGGTGCCCGCCACCGTGGACACCGCGACGCGTGAGGCGGTCGAGGCCTACCGAGCCGCCACGGCGGGTCGGCCGCTGAGGACGAACCTCTTCGAAGGGGGCTGAGGATGAGGGACGGACTCGGATCGCCGTCGCCGGAGGCTGCCGTCTACGTCATCTCGGTGGCGGCCGAGCTCACCGGACTCCACCCCCAGACGCTCCGCACCTACGAGCGGATGGGGCTCATCACCCCGGGCCGGACGGGGGGCGGCGGTCGCCGCTACTCCCACCGCGACCTCGAGCTGCTCCGGCGCATCGCCGACCTCTCCCGCGCCGGCATCGGGCTGGAGGGGGTGCGCCGCATCCTCGACCTGGACAACGAGGTGCTGGCCCTGCGGGCGCGCAACGAGGCACTGGAGGACGAGCTCGCCGCGACCCGTGAGTCGCTGCGACGCGCCACCGGGGGTGGTCGGAGCCAGGACGGCTCCCTGGGTCGCGTCCCCGACCGGCTGCCGGTGCTGCGGCAGGCTCAGGCGCCGTCCGCCCTGGTGGTCTGGCGTCGCACCCCGCACTGACTTGCGGTCGTGTCGCCGGGTTCCCGTAGCCTCATGCCCGTGAGACGCCGATGAGCAAGATGGACAACCTGCGGGCGATGCGTGAGGCCCGTTACGAGCAGACGATGAAGCGGGCCGGGAGCGCGCCGGCCAAGCCGAAGGCGAAGCCCCCGGTGGCGCCCGCCGCCGCGAAGACGACGCGGCCGAAGCCCGCCGACGCTGCCCCGGCCGCGGAGGCCGCCGAGGAGCTCTGCGGCCACCGCAACATGGGCGGCAAGTCGTGCACCCGCGAGAAGGGCCACGCCGCCAAGAGTCACCGCTACTCCTGACGGTGCCGGTCAGCGCCAGTGCCCTGGCGCCCCGAAGCCCTCGGGCAGCGTCGTGTGCTGGTCCCCGCGCGCGGAGGCCACCTGCGGACGGGTCAGGAAGAGCGCGCCGGCGAGCCGGGCGCCGTGGACCTTCGCATCGCGCAGGTCGGCCCCCAGCAGGTCGGCGTCGGTGAGGTCGCAGTCGCGCAGGTCGGCGGCGATGAGCAGCGCGCCGTGCAGGTCGGCGCCGCGCAGGTCGCGGCCGCGCAGGTCCTGGCCGGCCAGGTCGGCGCGCGCGAGGCCGGGCCCCTCCTCGCGGGCGCGGACCCTCCTGGAGGCCGCGCGCAGCACCTGCGAGACCTCGGCCATCACCTCCTCGAGGTCGACGGCCAGCAGCTCCTCGGGGGTCCCTTCGGTGAGCGGGACGACCCGTGCCAGCATCGCCGCGACCTCGTCAGCGGCGGCGCGGCGCTCGGCCTCGAGCAGGTGGCTCGCCGCCTCGTGCAGCATCCGCATCACCGAGAGCACGGCGGCCATCTCGGCGCGGTCGGCCCCCGGGTCGCGCCACGTCCGCCCGGCGTACGTCACCTCGGTGAGGTGCTGTCCGGCCCCGAAGCAGTCGAAGACCGTGCAGCCGGGCCACCCCTCCTCGCGCAGGACGGCGTGGATCGAGCAGCGGTCGTCGGCCGCCAGGTGGTGACAGGGCGGCCCGCCGGGCTTGTCGACCCCGAAGCCGTCAGCGGCTCGGAAGGGGAGCAGGACACAGCAGAGCCCCGTGCACCGGCTGCAGTCGGCGACGAGCTCGAGAGGTCTCACCGACCGACGCGGACCCCGTGGTCACGGTGCTCGAAGTCGCGGCCCAGGGGGTAGGGGCGGATCGGGCGGACGGCCCCGGCCTCGTAGACCCGGAGCAGGTGCTCGGTGATGGTCTTGGCCGAGACGCCCTTGACGATGTAGCCCCAGGCGCCCTCCTTGAGGGCGGCCTCGGTCATGTAGGTGGCGCTGATGGCGGAGCAGACCACGACCCGGCTCAGCGGGGAGTCCTCGGCGATGAGGGGGATGATCTCCAGGCCGCCGATCTCGGGCATGTGCAGGTCGAGCAGGACGATGTCCGGCTTCTCCGCGGCGATCATCGCCATCGCGGACTCGGCGTCGCCCGCGTCGCCGGCCACCTCGAACCCGGAGGAGTCGAGGGCGATGCGCAGCACGAAGCGCACCTCCTCGTCGTCGTCGACGATCACCACCCGGATGGGTCCGCGGTCCTTCTCGGAGAGGAGAGACGGCTCAGGGCTCTCCACCACAGCCGGCGTCGGCTCCGCAGCCCGGCCGGCGTCGGAGTTGCCTCGAAACAGCTTCACCAATTCCTCCACGTGTCGTGCGTCAGCGGACCAATGGTGCCACGCGTCCACCCTCGGCGCAGGTTGAATCGCCAAAACGCAAAGTTGAGTGGAACAGACTCAACTTCTCCGGCGTTGAGAAGAATGTCGTCCACAGTCGTCACACGTTCCGCAAGGGAAGCAGGAGGTCACCCGTGAGCCAGTTCGGAGCCGACAAGTTCACCACCCGGAGCCGGGAGGCCATCGAGGCCGCCCAGCTCGCCGCCACCACCGGCGGCAACAGCCAGACCGAGCCGATCCACCTGCTGGTGGCGCTGCTCCGCCAGGATGACGGCATCGCGCGCAGCCTGCTGGCCAAGGCCGGTGTCGAGCCCGAGATCGCGCTGGCGCGCGCCGTGGAGGCCCAGGAGGCGCTGCCCCGGGCCACCGGCTCCACCGTGCAGCAGCCCGCCGCGTCGGCCGCGCTGACCCGGGTGTTGGCCTCCGCGATCGACCTGGCCGGCTCCCTCAAGGACGACTACGTCGCCACGGAGCACCTGCTGATCGGCCTGGTCACGGTGGAGTCCTCCGCGCAGAAGGTGCTCACCGACCTCGGCCTCAGCGCCGAGGGACTGCGCGAGGGGATCACCGCGGTCCGCGGGAACCGGCGGGTGACCAGCCAGGACGCGGAGTCGACCTACGAGGCGCTGGAGAAGTACTCCGTCGACCTCACCGCCGCGGCGGCCGAGGGCCGGCTCGACCCGGTCATCGGGCGCGACGCGGAGATCCGGCGCGTGGTGCAGGTGCTCAGCCGCCGCACCAAGAACAACCCGGTGCTGATCGGCGAGCCCGGCGTCGGCAAGACGGCCGTGGTGGAGGGCCTGGCCCAGCGGGTCGTCGACGGCGACGTCCCCGACTCGCTCAAGGGCAGGCGGGTGCTCAGCCTCGACCTGGCGGCGATGGTGGCGGGCGCGAAGTACCGCGGCGAGTTCGAGGAGCGGCTCAAGGCCGTCCTGGAGGAGATCAAGGACGCCGGCGGGCAGATCATCACCTTCATCGACGAGCTGCACACGGTCGTCGGCGCGGGCGCCGGCGGCGACTCCTCGATGGACGCCGGCAACATGCTCAAGCCGATGCTGGCCCGCGGCGAGCTGCACATGATCGGTGCGACCACGCTCGACGAGTACCGGGAGCGGATCGAGAAGGACCCCGCCCTGGAGCGCCGCTTCCAGCAGGTCTTCGTCGGCGAGCCCAGCGTCGAGGACACCATCCAGATCCTGCGCGGCATCCAGGAGAAGTACGAGGCCCACCACGGGGTCCGGATCACCGACGCGGCGCTGGTCGCGGCGGCCACCCTCAGCGACCGCTACATCCCCGGCCGCCAGCTGCCGGACAAGGCGATCGACCTGGTCGACGAGGCCGCCTCCCGGCTGCGGATGGAGATCGAGTCCTCGCCGGAGGAGATCGACCAGCTGCGCCGCCGCGTCGAGCGGCTGAAGATGGAGGAGTTCGCCCTCGCCCGGGAGACCGACGAGGCCTCCGCCGAGCGGCTCGCCGCGCTGCGCACCGAGCTGGCCGACGACCAGGAGGAGCTGCGCGCCCTCGAGGCCCGCTGGGAGCGGGAGAAGTCGTCGCTGGAGGGTGAGGGCGAGCTGCGGCGCCGGCTCGACGCCGTCCGCGTGCAGGCGGAGAAGCTGCAGCGCGAGGGCGGCGAGGAGAACCTGCGCAAGGCCTCGGAGATCCTCTACGTCCAGATCCCCCAGCTCGAGCAGGCCCTGGCCGCCTCCGCCGACGCCGAGGGCTCCACCCTCGAGCCGCTGGTCGGCGACCAGGTCGGCGCCGAGCAGGTGGCCGAGGTGGTGGAGGCCTGGACCGGCATCCCGACCGGCCGGATGCTCCAGGGCGAGACCGCCAAGCTGCTGGAGATGGAGGCCGAGATCGGCAAGCGGCTCGTCGGACAGCGCGAGGCCGTGCGCGCGGTGAGCGACGCCGTGCGCCGCTCGCGGGCCGGGATCGCCGACCCCAACCGGCCGACCGGCTCGTTCCTCTTCCTCGGCCCGACCGGCACCGGCAAGACCGAGCTGGCCAAGAGCCTGGCCGACTTCCTCTTCGACGACGAGCGGGCCATCGTCCGCATCGACATGAGCGAGTACTCCGAGAAGCACTCGGTCTCGCGTCTGGTGGGCGCCCCTCCCGGCTACGTCGGCTACGACGAGGGCGGCCAGCTCACCGAGGCCGTGCGCCGGCGCCCCTACAGCGTGGTGCTGCTCGACGAGGTGGAGAAGGCGCACCCGGAGGTCTTCGACATCCTGCTCCAGGTGCTCGACGACGGTCGGCTCACCGACGGCCAGGGGCGCACCGTGGACTTCCGCAACACCCTGCTGATCCTGACCTCCAACCTGGGCTCCAACTTCCTGGTCGACCCGACGATGGACCGCGACGCCAAGCGGGACTCGGTGCTGGCGGTCGTGCGCTCCTCGTTCAAGCCCGAGTTCCTCAACCGGCTCGACGAGATCGTGATCTTCGAGGCGCTGACCCGCGAGGAGCTCGCGCACATCGTCGACCTGCAGCTGACGCTGCTCGAGCAGCGGCTGGCCGCCCGGCGCATCACCATCGAGGTGAGCGAGGCCGCCCGCGAGTGGCTGGCGGAGGTCGGCTTCGACCCGGCGTACGGCGCCCGGCCGCTGCGCCGGCTGATCCAGACCTCGATCGGCGACCCGCTGGCCCGGATGCTGATCGCCGGCCAGGTCACCGACGGGGACGTCGTCAAGGTGGACGTCGGCGCCGACGGGCTGGTGCTGCACCGCTGAGCGGGACCGGCCGGGGGCGGGCGGCGACCGCCGGGGATCGGGTTGGGTGCGACATGGTGCAATGGGCCGCGTGAGCTCCCCAACCCACCCGCGCCCGCCCCAGGTCACCCTCGCCGGCTGGATGATCATCGTCGGCTCCGTGCTGGTGGTGGGGAGCGTCTTCGAGGTCATCGGGGGGCTGCGCTCGCTGGAGACCCGGGAGGCGATCGACTCCTTCCTGGCCGATCCTCCCGGCGACACCCTGGGCTGGACGCCGGAGACGGTGATGGAGTTCCTCCGCATCGCCGCCATGGTGACGGCCGGCTGTGCGACCGCCGCCGCCGTGCTCGGCTGGCACGCGCTGCGCCGCCACCGGGGAGCCCGGGTCGGTCTCACCGTGCTGGCGGGCCCGCTCTTCGTGGCCGGGGTGGTGACGGGCGGCTTCATGTCCTCCCTGGTGGCGGCCGCGTCGCTGATGCTCTGGCTGCAGCCGGCCCGGGACTGGTTCAACGGCAAGGAGTGGACCCCGCCCGGCCGTGACCGGGAGTCGGTCCGGGAGAAGACGGGCCCGGCCGGCCTCGACCCCTCGGCCCCGCCGCCGTACGCCCCGCCCAGTCTGCCGAGCCCGCCGGCGGGTGCTCAGGTCCCGGCCGGCGAGGTCGGGGAGACCGAGGGGCGTCCGGTGCAGGGCTTCGGGGACCGTCCCGGCTGGCTGCCCGAGCAGGCGCCGGGCGATCCCGGCCGGCCCGCGGCCCGCGGCAAGCGCCCCGACGTGGTGCTGGCCGCCGCCCTGCTCACCTGGATCTTCGCCGGGCTCACGCTGCTGGTCACGACGCTGGGCGTGCTGGTGCTGGCCGCCTCCCCCGAGCAGCTGATGGAGGAGGTGGAGCGGCAGCAGCCCGAGCTCGCCGAGCAGGGGGTCACCGAGTCGGTGCTGCTCGCCAGCACCTACACCCTCGGCGGTCTCGTGGTGCTCTGGTCGCTGGCGGCCGTGGTCGCCGCGGTCCTGCTGGTGCGGGGGGTGCCCTGGTCCGGCACGCTCCTGCTGGTGCTCTCGGTCGGTGCCGCGCTCGGCTGCTTCGTCGCCGCGGTCTCCAGCCCGGTGATGGCGCTGCCCGCGTGTGCGGCCGTGCTGGTCATCGTGCTGCTGCGGCGCACCGACGTCCGGACCTGGCTCGCAGGTCCGCGGCCCCCGCAGTAGCCTCCTCCCTGCTGTCTCATCGAGGGGGAACACCATGGGGGGACCGACGTTGCGCCGGCCCGCACGACGGCGGGTCGCTGCCGCTGCGCTGCTGCTCGCGGCCGGCACCGCCGCCTGCACCGCCGACGACACCGGCGGCGACACCGGTGGCGACACCGGCGGCCGGGAGGGGTCCGACGCCGCGACCGCGTCGCCGACCGCCGTGGCGGACCACACCGGGATGGTCGCCGAACCCCTGGAGGCCGAGCGGCTCCAGCCGGTCGGCGCGCTCCGGGTGCCCCGCAACCCCGAGTTCGGCGACAAGCCGAAGCTGGCGTTCGCCGGTGACCTGGTCGTGCTGCCGGACCCGGCGCAGGCCGTGACGGCGGTCGACCTCACCGACGCGAGCGTCGTGTGGAAGGCCAAGCGCTACCGGGCCGACGACGGGACCGGGCACCTGGTCTGCGACGTCGTCCACCCCGCTCCCGACGCCGAGGTGGTGGTGGTCAACCACGGGCCGACGGTCGGGTGCGGGTACTTCACGGTGCACGCGCTCTCGGACGGCTCCGTCGTCGAGGAGTACGTGTCGCCGAGCACGTTCGGGCTGGAGGACAACTCCGAGCTCGTCCGGGTCGACGGGGTCGCCCACTGGTTCGACGAGACGACGGCGCTGCACCGGATCGACCCCGACGGCGGCTCCACGCTGTTGGCGCAGGCCACCGAGCTCGTCGAGATCCCCAAGCCCAGCCTCCGGGGCTTCTTCGCGCCGGCCGGCTCGGACGTCCTGGTGGCGCTCTTCGCCGCCGGCGACTACGGCCTCAGCGACCGGGAGCGCCGGGAGCTCCAGCAGTTCGTGGGGTTCCGGGTGGAGGGTGACGAGGTCGAGGTGCTGTGGCGGCGTCCGGTCCTCGAGCTCACCGCCGGCGACGAGGCCGGGGCCGGCCGGGGCGGCGAGCTGCTGACCCTGCCGGAGGACCGCAGGCTCCTCGTGGACCAGCTCAAGGGCCGCAAGGAGAAGACCGTCCGCTTCCGCCTCCTGGACCCGGAGACCGGCGACCTCACCGGTCCCGGGCTGGTGGCGGCCGCCTCGCAGGCGGAGCGACCCGGCTTCGCCGCCGGCGTGGAGAGCCTGCACCTGGGCGACTCCCGGGTCGTCAGTCCCCTCTGGAGCGACGCGACCGAGCCGTCCGTGGGGTCCTTCGACCTCGCCACGGGTGAGCGGGAGTGGACCTGGTCGGTCCCCGGGAGCGCGAAGGCGCTCAAGGGCGTCGTGCGGGTCGCCGCGACCACGCCCGACGCCGACCGGGTGTACGTGGTCAGCGAGGTGGACTACGACAAGCGCCTCTGGGAGCTCGACGCGGCGACGGGGGAGGAGCTGCGGAGCTGGGACCTGCCCACCACGGGGGCGGCCCGCTACGACCTGGACGCCGCCCACGTCTACCTGCACGACCAGAGCGTGCTCGTCCACGCCCTGACCTCGAGCCCGGGGGACAAGGTCTTCGCCCAGCTCTACCGCTGACCCCGGGACGCCGACGGTCCGGTCTGCTGCCGGTCGCGGACGTGCAGGTCGGCCGCGGCCAGGCGGCGTACCCCCTCGCTGATGACCTCGGGCTGCTTGCAGAAGGCCCAGCGCACCAGGTGGCGCCCCGCCTCGACGTCGTCGTAGAAGGGCTGGAGGGGGATCGCGACCACGCCCGCCACCTCGGGGAGCGCCTCGCAGAAGCTCATCGAGTCAGGCCAGCCGAGCGCGCGGATGTCGGTGAGGGCGAAGTAGGTGCCCTCGGGGGTGAACGGCGCCAGCCCGGCCGCCGCGAGCCCCTCGACCAGCAGGTCACGGCGCCGCTCCAGCGACCTCGCCAGCTCGGCGGGCCAGCCCGACTCGGTGTCCAGCGCGTGGGCGACCGCCGGTTGCAGCGGGGCGCCGGAGGTGAAGGTGAGCCACTGCTTCGCCCCCACCAGGGCGCCGACCAGGTCGGCGGGGCCGGTCGCCCAGCCCACCTTCCAGCCGGTGAACGACCAGCTCTTCCCTACGCTGGAGAGCGTCAGCGTCCGCTCCCACATCCCGGGCAGCGTGGCCAGCGGGACGTGCTCGTGGCCGGTGAAGACCAGGTGCTCGTAGACCTCGTCGGTGACCACCACGAGGTCGTGCTCGACCGCGACCCTGGCCACCTCCTCCAGCTCCGCGCGGGTGAGCACGGTGCCGGTCGGGTTGTGCGGGGTGTTGAGCAGCAGCACCCGGGTGCGCGGCGTGACCGCCGCCCGCAGCGCCTCGGCGTCGAGCCGGAAGTCGGGGGCGCGCAGGGTGACCGGCCGGCGCACCCCGCCGGCCATCTGGATCATCGCCAGGTAGGAGTCGTAGTACGGCTCCAGGACCGCCACCTCGTCGCCGGGGTCGACCAGCCCGAGCAGCGCCGCGGCGATCCCCTCGGTCGCGCCGGTGGTGACCGCCACCTCGCCCTCGGGGTCGGGGCTCAGCCCGTAGTGCCGCTCCTGGTGCCGGGCGATCGCGGCCCGCAGCTCGGGGACGCCCGGCCCGGGCGCGTACTGGTTGCGGCCCTCGGCGAGCGCCCGGCGGGCGGCCTCCACCACCGAGGCGGGGCCGTCCTCGTCGGGGAACCCCTGCCCCAGGTTGAGTGCTCCGGTGCGGGTCGCCAGGGCCGACATCCGGGTGAAGATGGTCGGGGGGATCCCGTCGAGTCGCTTGGCGTGCGGACGCATGCCCGCGAGCGTAGCCCGGCGGGCAGTGCGAGGATCTCGCCATGAGCGACGCGATCCACGATCCCGGCCTGGCTGCCGACATCGACGCCACCTGCCGCCTCACCGGCGAGTTCACCCTGCGGTCCGGTCAGCAGGCGACCGAGTACTTCGACAAGTACCTCTTCGAGGCCCGTCCCGAGCTGCTGGCCCGGGTGGTCGAGCAGATGGTGGGCCTGCTGCCGGAGGGGACCGAGCTGCTCGGGGGTCTCGAGCTCGGCGGCGTGCCCATCGCCACGATGCTCAGCGCCCGGACCGGGCTGCCGGCGCTCTTCGTGCGCAAGAAGGCGAAGGAGTACGGCACCTGCAAGCTCGCCGAGGGCCCGGAGGTGGCGGGGCGGCGGGTCACCCTGATCGAGGACGTCATCACCACCGGGGGCGCGGTCCGCGACGCGACGCGTGAGCTGCGCGCCGCCGGGGCGGTGGTGGAGGTCGTGGTCTGCGCCATCGACCGGAGCCCCGCGGGGGAGAACCCGCTGGCCGACGTCGGCCTCGAGGTGCGGCCGGTGCTCACCAAGGCGCAGCTCGACGCGGTCACGCGCTGACCGCTCCCGCGGAGCGGCTAGACAGTCTCACTAACTAGTGACACTATCTAGTCATGCCTGTTCACGCCTGGCCCAGTGACTGGGTGCGAGCCACCCTCGCGCTCTGCGTGCTGCGGGTGCTCGCCGACGGCCCGACCTACGGGTACGCCGTCGCCGGGGCGCTGGAGGAGGCGGGCTTCGGCGCGGTCAAGGGAGGGACGCTCTACCCGCTCCTCGGCCGCCTCGAGACCGCCGGCTGGGTCAGTGTCGAGTGGCGCGCAGGCGAGGGTGGCCCGGGGCGGAAGTACTTCGCCCTGACCGCCGCCGGCGCCGCCGAGCTCGACCGCCAGAGCCAGGAGTGGGCCGACTTCACCCGCATGGTGGGCGACCACCTGCGCCGACCGGGAGGGACCAGATGACCACCGAGCTGCAGCAGGAGAACCAGCGCTGGCTCGACGAGCTCGTCCTCGAGCTGAGGCTCCTCGGCGTCGACGGCCACCGGATCGGCGACGCCGTGGCGAGCGCCCGGGAGTTCCTCGCCGACGCGCAGGTGCCGGCGGCGGAGGCGTTCGGGGCCCCGCGTGAGTACGCCGTGGCGCTCGGGCTGAGCGCCACGGCGGCGCAGCAGGAGGGCATGCGCCGCACCGTGCGGTACGCCGCCCTCGACCTGCTGGGCTTCCTGGCCTTCGCCTTCACCGGTGGCGAGGCCTGGCGCGGGGAGCGGTTCGACCTCGACACGGGAACGACGGTGCTCGTCGGCCTCGTGCTGGTCCTGGTGCTGCTGACCCCACGGCTCATCTCCCCGGTGCTGCGGGCCGCGCCGTGGAAGATCGTCGCAGGCGCGTGCGCGCTGTTCGGTCTGCAGGTCGCCCTGCTGATGGCCCTCGCGGACGTCGTGCTGCTCTCCCTGCCGGCCCGGCCGATCGCCGCGGTGGGGCTGCTGGTCCTGGTGGCGTCGTTGGTCCATGCCTGGGCCGAGCGCGACCACCTGGACGACCCCGTCGTGGACCCGCTGGGCGGACCCGTCGACGGGCGCGCCCGGCGGCTCGCCCGGATCGGCGCGGTGCTGCCGCAGCTGGTCAGCTTCGTGGCCGCCTGGGCCTTCGTGCTGATGGACGTGCTGACCGGGGGGTGAGCCCGGAGCGGGCGACGGTCAGTCGACGTCCTGGCCGATGATGTCGCGGTCCGGGCCGCCGTCCTGCGGGCCGATCTCGGCGCCGGGGGCGTTGGTCCGCTTGTGGCGCCACCACTCCCAGGCGATCGGGATCACCGAGAAGGCGATGATCGCGATGATCGCCTTGTCGATGTTGTCTCCGAGGGCCGGGAAGGCGGTGCCGAGGAAGTAGCCCAGCAGGGTGATGCTGAGGACCCAGAGGACCGCGCCGATGGCGCTCCAGGTGAAGAAGCGCCGGCGGCTCATCTTGGTGACGCCGGCGACCACGGTGATGTAGGTGCGCACGAACGGCACGAACCGGCCGATCACCAGCGCCTTGTTGCCGTGCTTGTCGAAGAAGACCTGGGTCTGGTCGAAGTACTTGCGCTTGAGGATCTTGCCGTCCGGCCGGTTGTAGAGGGGTGTCCCGATCGCCCGCCCGATCTCGTAGCCGGCGACGTTGCCCAGGAAGGCCGCGGCGGTGAAGAGGCCCAGTGCCACCAGCAGCTCGACGAAGGAGCCGCCGGGGAAGATGTCGATCTTCTCGCCGGCGATGAAGAGCCCCATCGCGAAGAGCAGGCTGTCACCGGGCAGGAACGGGAAGAAGAGCCCGCACTCGATGAAGATGATCGCGAGGCTGAGCCAGAAGAGCTCCTCGCCGAAGCGGTCCAGCAGCCAGTCGGGATCCATCCAGTCCATGCCCAGGAGGAGGGGCTGGAGGAGCAGCTGCAGGTCCAGGAGCAAGGTCACGCGCGCCACCCTAACGGGGCCCACCTACTCTTCCCGCATGCGCGACGAGGAGCAGACGGAGCCCCAGGAGGCCGACTCACGCGCGCCCTACGACCCGATGCCGCACGGCCGTGCCGAGGTCGGCGTCGGCCCCTGGGAGGGGGAGTGGCCCACGGGTGCGCAGTACGACCCCGAGCTCCTGGCCGCCGGGGACCGGCGCAACGTGGTGGACCGCTACCGCTACTGGACCGTGGAGGCGATCGTCGCCGACCTCGACACCCGTCGCCACGACTTCCACGTGGCGATCGAGAACTGGCAGCACGACTTCAACATCGGCACCATCGTGCGGAGCGCCAACGCCTTCCTGGCCGCCGAGGTGCACATCGTGGGGCGCAGGCGGTGGAACCGGCGCGGCGCCATGGTCACCGACCGCTACCAGCACGTGCGCCACCACGAGGACGCCGACGCCCTGGCGGCGTACCTGCACGGGCTCGACGAGCCGGTGCGGCTGATGGGGATCGACAACCTGCCCGGCTCGGCGCACCTGGAGACGATGGAGCTGCCGCGGCGGGTCTGCTTCCTCTTCGGCCAGGAGGGCCCGGGGCTCTCCGACGGCGCGCGGGCGGCCTGCGACGGCACCTTCTCCATCGCCCAGTTCGGCTCCACCCGGTCGATCAACGCCAGCGCGGCCGCCGCCATCGCGATGCACAGCTGGATCCGGCAGTACGCCGACCTGTCCGACGAGGGTGCCTGGCGCGGGTGACGGGTGACGGCTGTCGGTCCCGGGCCCTAGCGTGGGCCCATGATCGGGACACCGGGCGGTACGCCTGAGAAGCCGGCCCTCTTCTTCTCCGGGCCGGAGGAGTTCCGCGCCTGGCTCGAGGCCCACCACGACACCGCGGACGAGCTGTGGATGGGGCTGCGGAAGAAGCACGTCCCGGACCGCGGGCTGACGTGGGCGGCCGCTGTGCCCGAGGCGCTCTGCTTCGGCTGGATCGACTCGGTCTCCCAGCCCGTCGACGACGACGCACGGCGCCAGCGCTGGACTCCGCGCCGTCCGGGCAGCAACTGGAGCAAGGTCAACGTGGAGCACGTCGAGCGGCTGGTCGCCGAGGGCCGGATGCACCCCGCCGGGCTGGCCGCCTTCGAGGCCAGGCGCGAGGACCGCACCGGCGTCTACTCCTTCGAGGGTGGCCGCGACGACGAGCTGCCGACCGAGCTCCAGGCGGAGCTCGAGGTGGCGCCGGCCGCGGCGGCGTTCTGGGCGGGGGCGACGCCGTCGTACCGGCGCGCGGTCGTGCACTGGGTCGTCTCGGCCAAGAAGGACGCGACCCGGGCCAAGCGGATGGCCGAGCTGGTCGACTGCTGCTCCCGGGGCGTCCTGGTCGGCTTCCAGCGGTACGGCGACGAGCCGGCGTGGGCGCGCAAGCTGCGCGGCGAGCTCGGGCTGGGCGAGGGGGCCGCGGGCTGAGCCTCGCCCCGCTGGGGGACTCAGCGGGGCGACAGGGTCGCGGCCAGGCGACGCAGCGGTCACCGCAGCCCCTCGCCGCCCTGGTAGGCAGCCTGGGACTCCTCGAGGAACTGGGCGAGGGTGCGCCCGGCCACCGGGCCTCCGTCGAGCGCGTCCACCTGCTCGACCACCTCGATCCGCCCCGGTGTCCCGACCAGCCGGTCCTGCTCGAAGGCGAGTCCATGGTCTGGGTCCACGGACCCCGGGACCGGGTCGTGGGGTCCTCGCTGGGGGGCGGCCACCTGGTCGGCCAGCCGGTCCTCGAAGCCGTCCCAGGGACGTCGAGCCCGACCGACCGACCGTCGGGCTCCACCCCCACGGGGTCCTCGATCCGCTGGTGCACCTCGATGCCCGGGCGCACCACCAGCTCGGCCCCGACGTAGTGCGCGGCGTCCCGCGGCCAGGGTCGGACCGAGCGGAGGCATCGGCGGCCCACCTGTGAGGTGCCGGTCGAGTCGGTCGAGTCCGAGGCGCGGGTCCATGCCCCTCCTACGGTGCGGCGTCCCGGCCGGTTGTCACAGCTGGTCGGCGAGCGTGCCGAGCACGCAGGTTCCGGGCCAGGTTCCGGCAGCGTAGCGACCCCCGAGGTTCGACCGGGCTGAGCGTCGAGGAGCCGGACGACTAGGCTGAGCAACGTCGTCCGCGAAGACCGCCGCGCAGATCCCGAGGAGCCAGCAGATGCCCATCGCCACCCCCGAGCGCTATGCCGAGATGCTCGACGCCGCGAAGTCCAAGGGCTTCGCCTTCCCCGCCATCAACGTGTCGTCGTCGCAGACGCTGAACGCCGCCCTCAAGGGCTTCGCGGACGCAGGCTCCGACGGCATCATCCAGATCTCCACCGGCGGCGCCGACTACCTGTCGGGCCCCTCGGTCAAGAACATGGTCACCGGCTCCGTCGCCTTCGCCGCGTACGCCGCCGAGGTCGCCAAGAACTACCCGGTCAACATCGCCCTGCACACCGACCACTGCCCCAAGGACAAGCTGGACGGCTTCGTGCGGCCGCTGGTCGACATCTCCGCCGAGCGCGTGGCCCGCGGCGAGGCGCCCCTCTTCCAGTCGCACATGTGGGACGGCTCCGCGGTGCCGCTGGACGAGAACCTCAAGATCGCCGAGGAGCTGCTGGCCAAGTGCGCCGCGGCCCACATCATCCTCGAGGTCGAGATCGGCGTCGTGGGCGGCGAGGAGGACGGGGTCGCCAACGAGATCAACGAGCAGCTCTACACCACCCCGGAGGACGCCCTGGCCACCGTGCGGGCGCTCGGCACCGGCGAGAAGGGCCGCTACATGACCGCCCTGACCTTCGGCAACGTGCACGGCGTCTACAAGCCGGGCAACGTCAAGCTCCGCCCCGAGATCCTCAAGGCCGCCCAGGAGGCCGTCGTCTCCGAGCTCGGCCTCGAGACCGGCGCCAAGCCGTTCGACCTGGTCTTCCACGGCGGCTCCGGCTCGACCGCCGAGGAGATCGGCGCGGCGGTCGACTACGGCGTGGTGAAGATGAACGTCGACACCGACACCCAGTACGCGTTCACCCGCCCGGTCGCCGCCCACATGTTCCAGAACTACGACGGCGTGCTCAAGATCGACGGCGAGGTGGGCAACAAGAAGCAGTACGACCCCCGCGCCTGGGGCAAGGCCGCCGAGGCGGGCATGGCCGCGCGGATCGTGGAGGCGTGCGAGAACCTCCGTTCCGCCGGCACCACGCTGGGCGCCTGACCCAGCAGCACCGAGCAGCACCCAGCAGCACCCAGCACAGAGCACTGAAGGCGCACCGCCCGGCCTCGGGCGGTGCGTCTTCGCGCACCCACCGAAGGAGAGACGTGCGTCTTCGCGCCACCGCCACCGCCCTTGCCCTCGCCGCGACCTCGGTCGTCCTGCCCGCGACCCTCTCCGGCGCCGAGGCGGCGTCCGGGAGCTGGTCCCAGCTCTCCACCGCGGAGACCCGGACCAGCGGGTCGGTGGCGATGCACCGCACGCCCGACGGCAACCTGCACACCCTGCACGTGGAGAAGCTCCCCTCCGGCAACGTCGGCTACGTGCACTCGCTCCTCTCCCCGAGCGGCGCCCTTGTGCGCCAGACGCCGCTCCCGATGGACGTCAGCGGCCTCGGTGACCAGCCCACCCTGCAGGCGACCCCGTCGGGAGAGCTGCGGGTCGTCTTCACCTCGCTGGACGGTACCTCCGACCTGCGCTGGGGGCGCCTCGCCCAGGCCACGTCGACGGACTCGGGCGCCACCTGGACGGTGCACGGCGAGGCCCTGAGTCGCGACAACACCACCTGGGGTGACTCCGGCCTGGACGCGACGTACCTGCCCGACGGCACCACGATCCAGGCCTGGGCGGGGCTGAGCGGCATCAAGTGGCGCGTCGGCACCGTCACCGGCCGCGCCACCGACGCGCCTGCGGACCAGGTCGCTCAGCCCGGCGGCTACCGGGTGGCGCTCAACCGGGTGGGCGACACCGTCCTGGCCGCGTGGCAGTCCCACAACGGCACCTCGACGGCCGACACCGCCATCCGGGTCCGACAGATCTGGCCGGCCGTCGGCGAGCCCGTCACCGCCCCGGACTCGACACAGGGCTGGGCGGAGGAGCGCGTCCCGTTCGTCACCCGCGCCGACGGCTCCAGCTGGCTCGCCTACAACACGAAGGCCGACGCCGACCTCGCCGCGTGGCGACTCGGCACGGCCAAGCCGGTCAAGGTCGCGAAGAAGACCCGCAGTGCCCAGTACGACCTTGACGCCGCCCCCGACGGGCGACTGTGGGCCGCCTGGTACGGGTCGGACGGGCTCTTCGTGGCGCACACCGGACCGACGGGCACCGGGTTCTCCGCCCCGCGCCGGATCAAGGCCCCGGCGGGCGTGAGCTCGGTCTACAAGATCCAGCTCTCCGCCTCGGCCGGCGGCGCCGACCTGACTGTGGCCGGCGGTGCCGCCGGCGTCCACCACACCCAGCTCCGGCCCGGCCTCGGCGCCGAGGCCAAGCCGGCCCGCTGGAAGGCCGGGCGGGCCCAGAGGATCAAGGTCACGGTCCGCGACGGCGCCGATCGGGTGCGCGGCGCCCGGGTCAAGGTCGGGAAGAAGACGTGCCGCACCAACGCCAAGGGCGTCTGCACGCTGAAGGTCCCGGGCGGCAAGGCGCGCCAGGTGAAGGCCAAGATCACCCGGTCCGGCTTCGTCCCGGTCACGGTCAAGGCGAAGATCGGTCGCTGACGCTCCTCGCCCCGCGCGGGTCAGGTCCTCATCGGGCGTAGGCGCTGAGCCCGAGCTGGGCGGCACCGCCGGCGAAGGAGCTCGCCAGCACGATCAGCCGGTCCCGCGCCGGGTCGACCAGCACCTCCTGGGTGCGGAGCTTCCGCTCCGTGCCCTGCCACAGGAGGCCGCCCTCCCAGGTGTAGGCGGCCACGTGGCCGTCGGAGACGAAGATCCGGCCGCTGCCCGGGTCGAGGGCCAGGACCGCGTCCTCGCCCCAGCGGTCCACCTGCTCGAACGTGCTCAGGGTCCGGCCGCGCGGGCGCAGCACCCGCACCTGCGTCCCCCTGCGGGTGTCCAGCGCGGCGACGACGCGCCGGCCAGGGGCGTCGGCGGCCAGGTCCTCCACGATGCGGCCCGACTTCCAGCTCCGGTCGCCCCACGGTCGCCCGTCGGCGGTCCAGCTGACCAGGGTGGCGCCGGCGCGGCGACCGCCGCCCACGTGGACCACGCCGCTGGCGCCGACCTCGAGGGCGGTCACCCGCGCGCGCCGGTCGCGGTGGTCCCGGGTCGCCCTCCACAGGCGCTTGCCGCCCTCGCGATAGGCGAGCAGCACCGTCCGGGAGCCGCCTCCCACCACGTGGTGGGTGCCCGCGACGTACCAGGTGCCTCGCTCGGGGTCCACCCCCAGTGCGGTGGGCCCGGAGGTGAGCCCACGGTGCTCGAAGCGGCGGGTGACCACGGGGTTGCCGTCCCGGTCGTAGCAGGCCAGGTACCAGGTGGCGCGGGCCCTCCTGCCGACCTCGGCGTTGTCGTAGTGGCCGGTCAGGCAGCTGGTGCCGGTCGCCGGGTTGGTCACGAGGTCGGCCCCGAATCCCATCAGGCGCGACCGGACGGTCCAGCGCACCTCGCCGTCCAGCCCGATCCCGTAGACCCTCGAGCCCGTCGAGACCACGACCTGGCCCCCGTCGGGGTCGATCGTCATCTCGGTGCTGGAGGACCCGACGCCTCCGAGTCCGAGCTCCCAGACCGTCTCGCCGGTCTCCCCGTCGGTACGCCGGACTCGGGTGCGCGCGGTCGGCTGGGAGGTGTCGTGGAAGTGCGCGAGGACGTCGCCGGTCGCGGGGTCGAGCACCGCCCCGTCCTCGAACCCCAGGTCGTAGGAGTGCAGGACGCCGGGAAGATCGGTGCGCCACAGCGGCGCGCGGTCCTCGCCCTCCTGCGCGGCCGCTGGTGCGGCGAGCCCGGAGAGGCCCAGGCCGAGGAGGCCGGGAAGCAGGGCTGCCGCGACCAGCGTGCGGGCGGTGGTGGGTCTCATCGGAACCTCCGAGATCGGTGCGAGCACCGGGGGACTCGCGCGTGGTCTCAGGGGTTGTCCCCGGGACGGGGTCGTCGAAACCCGTCCCGGTGCCTGTCTCAGTGCTCGTGCTTCATCCCCTCGAAGGCCAGGACGGCGAGCAGCCCCAGCAGCAGCACCGCCGGGATCAGCAGCAGGGACTCGCCCATCGCCTGGCTGAAGGCCGGCCACGCCTGCTCGGGCAGTCCGCCGGAGGCGGTGGCGGTCTCGGCAGACCCGCCGCCGTGTGCACCGAGCCCGTTGGCCGAGAGTCGGGACTGCATCAGGACGGCGATCCCCGCGGAGCCCAGCACGGCGCCGACCTGGCGGGTGGCGTTGTAGATGCCCGCCCCGGCGCCGGCCTGCTGGATCGGGAGGTTGCGATTGGCGGTGGTGCTGAGCACCGACCAGAGGAAGGCGCTGCCCACCCCCAGCAGCGCCAGCGGCAGCAGGAGCTGCCAGACCGGCGTCCTCGGCCCGAGGGCGAGCGCCAGCCAGGTGAGCGCGCCGCCCATCGCCACGAAGCCGAACGACGTCAGCAGCCGCGGGTGCACCCGGTCGGCGAGCTTGCCCACCGTGCGCGCCAGCAGGATCGCGCTGACCGCCAGCGGCACCAGCAGCAGCCCGGACTGGGTGGGTGACCAGCCGCGCACCAGCTGGGCGTAGAGCATCAGCGGGAAGCCCATGGCGGTGAAGCCGAAGCTGACCGTGGTGATCGCGATGTTGGCGAGCGAGAAGTTGCGGTCCTTGAAGAGCGCGAGCGGCACCAGCGGCTCGCGCCGGTTGCGGGCCTGCCACCAGACGAAGAGGCCCAGCACCACCAGCCCGGTGATGATCAGCCGCCACACCGTGATCGGCCCGGTGATCGCGCCCCAGTCGTAGGTCTGGCCCTCCTGGAGGCCGAAGACCAGCAGGAACATCCCCGCGCCGCTGAGCGCGACGCCGAGCCAGTCGAACCGGTGCGGGTGGGTGTCGAGCTGCGGGACCAGCCGCCAGGCCAGCACGAAGGCGACGATCCCGACCGGGATGTTGACGAAGAAGATCCACTCCCAGCCCAGCCCGTCGACCAGGACGCCGCCCAGGATGGGCCCGACCAGGGTGGCCACCCCGGCGGTCGCGCCCCACAGTGCCATGGCGTTGCCGCGGCGGCTCGCCGGGAAGATCCGGGTAATGACCGCCATCGTCTGCGGCGTCATCATCGACGCGCCGAGCCCCTGCGCGACCCGGGCCAGCACCAGGCCGGTGATGCTGCCGGTCAGCCCGCACCACAGCGAGGCGAGGGTGAAGACGACGAGTCCCACCAGGTAGAGCCGCTTGGGGCCGTAGCGGTCGCCCAGCCGTCCGGTGATCAGCACCGGGACGGCGTACGCGAGCAGGTAGGCGCTGCTCACCCACACCACCGAGTTCACGTCGGCGTCCAGGTCCTCCATGATCGACGGGGTCGCGACCGTGACGATCGTGGTGTCGACCAGGATCATGAAGAAGCCGAGGCAGAGCGCCCACAGGGCGGGCCAGGGGTTCTCGGGGAGCGACGGCGCTGCAGCCGGGCGAACGGTCTGGGTCACCGACAGATCATGCCTCGTCCCCGGTGAGGAGGGGCCCGAAGGTCAGCTCCGCAGCTGGACGAGCTCGGTGACGTAGGTCCGGTAGCGGGCGAAGGTGAAGCGGTCGCGTCGCAGGTCCAGGACCCCTCCGGAGGCTCCGCCGTAGCTCTTGCCCTCGGGCATCCGGTGCTCCCAGAGGCGTCGCCCGGAGCGGCTGAGCGCGGTGACGACGAGCTCGCGGCGCCGTCGGTCGACTGCGTAGAGCCGTCCGCTGACCGGGTCGGCATTGACCCGCGCTTGCCAGGTGAAGCCGGGCGTCGAAGTCCGCCGCACGCCCCCGCCGGGGCGGACGGTCAGCAGGTGCAGCGACCCCGCGGCGGCGCCGGCCACGACGACGCGACCGTCACGGGGTCGCACCGACGCGGTGATCACGCTCGAGTCGAGCGAGGCCGCCGCTCGCAGCCCCACGCGGCGGACGGCCGTGCCGTCCAGGTCGCTCGTCACGAGTCGGGCGACGCGCCCGCGGGACCCCGCGACGTGCAGCAGGCCGCGCTCGGGGTCGAGCCGGACGTCCCGGACGAAGAAACCTCGCTCGAGCTCGTGCTCCCACAGCAGCTCGCCGTCCGCGCTGAGGACCATGACGCCGGGGCGGTGTCCCCGCGGGCCTCCCACGACCACGACCCGGTGGGTCACGGGGTCGATCACCAGGTGGTCCGGGGGGTCGGGGGAGAACCCCGTGCGGGCGAAGACCAGGGACCCGGTGCCGGTGAAGCACGCCAGGCTCCAGGTGGGGTCCGAGTCAGCGATCAGGGAGAAGTCCCGGGAGAGCATGCAGACCTGGCCGTTGACCGGGTCGGTTGCCACCTGGTGGGTCTCGACCGGGCGGAGGCCCGTGGGGTCGACGGCCCGCCACAGCCGCCGGCCCTCGAGGTCGCGCACCGTCACCGCGCCGTGGGCATAGCCCTCTGCGTCGGGCTCGGTGCCGCCGGCCACCAGCCGCTGCTGCGTGGGGTCGAGCACGAAGTGGTGGATGTGAGCTCCGTCGGGGCCGTGGCGGCGAGTCCACTCCACCCGACCGGTGCGTCCGTCGATCCGAGAGATCGTCGGTCGGCCACGTCCGGAGCCCTCGACGGTGGGGACGAACAGGTCCCCGGAGCGTGGGTCGAGGGCGGGGGCGGAGGAGCCCTCGAACAGGGGCGCGGGCGTGAACTGGCCCTGGATCCGGGGGGTGCTCCGCCACGTCGGGTCGCCGGGCTCGGCCCGGGTCGCGGCCGCCGGCAGCGCGGTCGATGCGCCCAGCAGCAGGGTCACGAGACCGACGACGAGTCCGGCGCGATTCCTGCGCGTGATCGTGACCACGTCCGTCCCCCGCCCCCGCTCCAGGTTCCTCAGCCCAGCAGCGCGTCGTACGCCGCGGGACTGGAGTCGCGGAGGAACTCCGAGCAGCGCTCCCACTCCTCGGTCTCGCCGATCGCGCGGGCCGAGAGGGCGAGCAGGGCCAGGGAGCGCAGGAAGCCGCGGTTGGGTGCGTGGTCCCACGGCACCGGGCCGTGACCCTTCCACCCGTTGCGGCGGAGCATGTCGAGGGAGCGGTGGTAGCCGACGCGGGAGAAGGCGTAGACGGTGACGTCGTCGGCGCCGGTGTCACGGGCCTGCTCGGCCATCGCGGCCCAGGCGAAGGGGGACGCCGGGTGGCTCCGCACCGCCTCGGTGGGGGAGCCGCCGGCCGCGAGCTCGGCGGCGGCGGGGTCCTCGGGGAGGAGGGTGGGCGGGGGACCTGCCATCAGGTCGAGGTGATTCATGCCCCCAGCATGTCACCCGTCGCCGACGCCTCACCGATCCCCGGGTCGACCGGTGTCGGGTGGCCACGTCGCCGGGCGGGGGTCGGCGATCCACGGCGGTGGCTCGGAGCGGACCAGGGCCTCCGCGACCTCGTCGCGGAACCGCTCCTCCGACCGGGCGACGGCGGCGGAAGGAGCGAGGACCGTCGCTCAGCCCAGGCGGACGACGGAGGCGAAGAGCGCCCCGGTCGTCAGCAGGACGGCCAGGATCAGGAACCACTGGTAGCTGCGCCGCCAGCTGCCGAGCTGGGTGCGGCCAGCCGGAGGGCGTAGGAGCGCCCGAGCGACTCCGCCATCCAGCCGAAGACGCCGGCGTTGCTGGTCTCCTCGGGGATGTCGAGGGGGTGAAGGGGGTCCCCGCCCATGCTGTGCTCCTTGCCTCGCTCGGCCTGGCTCGGCCTGGCTCGGCCCTCAGGATGGCATGGAGAGCAGCGCGCGCACCTTCTCCGCACCCAGCGCGACGATCAGCGTGGGCAGCCGCGGTCCGCGGTCCTTGCCGACCAGCAGGTTGTAGAGGAGCCGGAAGAACTCCTTCTGGTCGGCCTTGACCTCGTCGGTCGGGGCGGCGTCGACCGCCAGCCCGTGGGCCAGCTTGGGCACGCCGTAGACCACGGTGGTGACCGGCTCCAGCTCGAGCTGGGCGGGCAGGTGCTCGAGCAGCAGGTCGAGCCACTGCCGCTCCCGCGGCTCGAGGGCGGCGAGCCGCTCGGTGTCGGGGGTCTCCCGGACGATGGTGCGGTCCTCGGCCGGGACGAACTCGCTCGTCCACTGCATGGCCTTGGTGAGCCGCGGCTCGAGGTCGGCGACCGAGTCGTGGGCGAACCCGACGCGCCCGATCACCGCGCTGATCAGGTCGGCCGACCCGGCGGTCACGTCCGCGACGGAGGAGAGGGTGCGGAAGGGCACGTTGACCGCGGAGGTGGGCAGCGGGCCGCTCGCCGGGCCGACGGCCCGCTCGTGGGCGAGCACCGCGGCGTCGCGCTTGGCAGGGTCGGCCGCCTTGCGCCCGAGGGCGTCCCACTCGTCGTAGAGCCGGACCACCTCGGGGCCGAAGTCGATGTTGAAGGTCTGCTTGGGGGCGCGGCGGACGTAGAGCCAGCGCAGGATCGGCGCCTCCAGCACGCGCAGGGCGTCGGTGGCGGTCGGCACCCCGCCGGCCGAGGAGGACATCTTCTGCATGCCGGCGAAGCCGACGAACCCGTAGGCGACGAACGACGGCGCCCGGCCCCCGAAGACCTTCACCACGTCCTTGCCGACGGTGTAGGAAGAGCCGGGGGTGGCGTGGTCGGCTCCGCCGGGCTCGAAGTTGACGCCCTCGAAGGTCCAGCGCATCGGCCAGTCGACCTTCCAGACGAGCTTGCCCTCGTCCTGGGTGGCCAGGTTGGTGACGCCGGTGAAGCCGCAGGACGAGCAGGTGTAGGCGAGGTCGGTGCTGTCGTCGTCGTACGACGTGGCGGTGGTGGTGTCCCGGCCGCACTCGCGGCAGTAGGGCTTGAAGGGGAACCGGGCGAGGTCGGGACCGCTGCCCGGGGTGGCGGCCTCCTCGGCGGCCGCCTCGTCGGCCTCGGCCACCGACTCCTCCAGCGCCGCGGCCTCCTGGTCGGAGGCGGGCTCCGGGGCCTTGGCCTTCGTCCGGTAGCGGGCGAGGACCTCGTCGATGCGGTCGCGGTGGCGGACGGCGATGAGGATCTGCTCGCGGTAGGCCCCCGACTTGTACATCTGCGTCTGGGAGACCTCCTCCATCTCGACGCCCATCTCGGCGAGGGCGTCGCGCAGGGGCGCCTTGAAGTGCTCGGCCCAGGAGTCGTGGCACTCCCACGGGTCCGGGACGGCGGAGAGGGGACGGCCGATGTGCTCGGCCCACGAGGCCGGGACGCCGGCCGGCACCTTGCGGAGACGGTCGTAGTCGTCCCAGGAGTGGAGGTGGCGCACCGGGACGCCGCGGCGGCGCAGCTCGTCGGCGACGAAGTGGACGGTGAGGAACTCGCGCAGGTTGCCCAGGTGCACCGGGCCCGACGGCGAGGCGCCCGAGGCGCAGGTCACCGGGTTGTCCTCGCTGATCGTCTCCGGACCCGCGTGGCGGACGGCCTCGTCGGCGGCGCGGGTCACCCAGTCGACCGGGCCGGTGCTCTGCCCGGGCCTGGGCTCTGCCTGTGGGGTGCGACGAGACACGCGACCTACTCCTGCTGTGGGCGGCTGGGTCGCTCACGCTACCCGCCACGCAGCACGAGGCCGGAATCGTCCCCTGCTCGATTCCGGCACTCTTGCGTGTTCCCGAGACGTATGACGGTCCGGCTCCCCCCGGATGCCGGACCTACGCGGAACTGCTCCCCATGAGCCGCGTGCGTCCCATTGTTGGGGATGGCCGCGCGCCACCTCGGGGCACTTGTTGCCACTGACACTAAAGTGCCATTCATGAGAGAGAAGGTGCTGGCAGGCGCGCTCCAGCTGACCCCCACCTCGCTGCGCCTCTACCAGCGCCTGCGGGCGGCCGACGGCGCCCCCGTCGAGGAGGCGGCGCGCAGCCTGCTGCGCGAGCCGGAGGGGCTGCTGGCAGAGATCCAGCCCCTCGTCGACCAGGGCATGGTCCACGTCGACGAGGGGGTGCTGCGGATCGCCCCGCCGGGCGAGGCCCTGGCCGGCCTGCTGCTCGACGAGAGCCGCACGCTCTCGGAGGCGGCCGCCCGGCTCGAGCAGCTGGTCCAGGCGATCCCGACCACCCTGACCGAGCGGTCGCGCCGCGTGGTGCGCGCCGGGCACGAGTGGGTGGACGGCGAGGTCCTCGTGGGCGCCTCGGCGTCGTCGATCCTGGTGCCCTGGATCGAGCAGGGCACCGGCGACGTGCTGATCCTGCGCCCCGACCAGTGGCAGCTGCCGAGCGAGCCCGTGATGTTCGCCGCGGTGGCCAAGGCGCTCCACCAGGGCCGGGCGGTGCGGACGATCTACCCGGTCCGCGCCGTGAAGGAGGTCCCCCAGGTGCTGCTCGCACGGGTGGCGGCGGGCGAGCAGGTCCGGATCCTCCCCGACGTGCCGACCCGCCTGGCGATCGTCGGCCAGGACCGGGCGCTCTTCCCCGACCCGCCCGGGGTCTCCAACGACAAGCGCATCGTGATGCGCCACCCGGCGGTGGTCGAGCTGCTGGTCGCCTACTTCGACCGGCTCTGGGACCAGGCGGTGCCGCTTCCCGCTCTCACCCACGGCGACGCCAGGCGCCCGGGGCGCAGGCTGCTGCTCATCGAGCTGGCCTCCGGCGCGCGGGACGAGCAGATCGCCCGGACCCTCGGCATCAGCCTGCGGACGGTGCGCCGCCGGATCGCCGAGGTGATGATCGAGCTGGGCGTCGACACCCGGTTCCAGGCGGGGGTGGAGGCCGCCCGCCGCGGCTGGCTCTGAGTCGTCAGGGCAGGATCATCGAGTACGCCGCCTGCTCGAGGCGCCAGGTGCGGCTCCGCTCGGGCCCGTAGATCTCGCCGTCGGCCGAGGCGTAGAACTCCTCACCCGAGATGGTCACGGCGCGTCCACGCACGTAGGTGACCTCGTCGTGCTGCCGGTGGCGGCCGCGGAGCAGCTGGGCGACGTAGCTGATCTTCTCGGCCGGCCCGACGGCGCCGGAGATCATCACGTCGATGAGCCCGTCCTCGGCGTCGGCGTCGGGGGTGAGCTCGGTCCCGCCGCCCACCGAGGTGCCGTTGCCGACGGCCACCATCAGCACCGGCCGGTCGAAGTCGTTGACCACCCGGCCGTCCACCTCCACCCGCATCCGCAGCGACGGGGGCAGGAACGCCGCCTGGAGGGCGCCGACCGGGTAGCCGAGCTTGCCCAGGTTGACCTTGCCGGCCCCGATCGAGCCGAGCCGCTCCTTCCACCGGGCGCCGCGGCGGCTGGCCTGGGCGCCGGCCCCGACGTGCACCTGGTTGACGACCACGCCCCCCACCTCGTCGACGATCAGGTCCACCGGGCGGGGGCGCCCCGTGACCAGCACCTCGGCCGCCTCGGTCGGGTCCAGGGGGATCTCCATGGCGCGGGCGAAGTCGTTGCCGGTGCCCAGCGGGAGCAGCCCCAGCACCTTGTCCTTGAGCTCGTTGCGCCGGTGCAGCACCGAGACCACCGCATGCAGGCTGCCGTCGCCCCCGGCCACCACGATGTGCCGGGAGCCCGCCCGGTGGAGGACCCCGTCCAGCTCGCCCGGGTTGCTGGTCGCCGTCACCTCCACCGACGCCTTGCCCCGGAGCACGGTGAGGGCGGCGTCGAGCGCCTCCTGATCGGCCGTGCCGGCGCCGGAGTTGGTGATCACGAGGAACGAGTCCATGCGCCGGACAGTAGCGGAGCGACCCAGTTTGGTAGAGTCCTGCCGCAAGAGCTCCGGTGCACTTGCGCCGGAGCTGTTTCTTTTGTGCTGGGCGGTGACCGTCCCGCACTCCGAGTCAGGGGGGCTGCGATGCCCGCGATCATCATCCTGGGCGCCCAGTGGGGCGACGAGGGCAAGGGCAAGGCGACGGACCTGCTCGCTGCCACCACCGACAACATCGACTACGTGGTCCGCACCAGCGGCGGCCACAACGCCGGCCACACCATCGTGGTCAACGGCGAGAAGTTCGCCACGCACCTGCTGCCCAGCGGCATCCTCACCCCGGGTGCCACCTGCGTGATCGGCAACGGCGTGGTCGTCTCGCCGGAGGCGCTCTTCCGGGAGCTCGACGCGCTGCTCGCGCGCGGCGTCGAGCCGGCGCGGCTGGTGATCAGCGCCAACGCCCACGTGATCGCCTCCTACCACTCGACCATCGACAAGGTGACCGAGCGGTTCCTGGGCAAGAACAAGATCGGCACCACCGGCCGCGGCATCGGCCCGGCGTACGCCGACAAGGTCAACCGCCTCGGCATCCGGATCGCCGACCTCTTCGATGAGAAGATCCTCACCGAGAAGGTCGAGGGCGCCCTCGACGTGCGCAACCAGCTGCTGACCAAGGTCTACAACCGCCGGGCGATCGAGGTCGAGGCGGTGGTGGAGGAGCTGACGTCGTACGCCGAGCGGCTGCGGCCGATGGTGGCCGACACCTCCCTGCTCATCAACCGGGCGCTCGACGACGACAAGACCGTCCTCTTCGAGGGTGCGCAGGCGACGATGCTCGACGTCGACCACGGCACCTATCCCTTCGTGACCTCCTCCAACCCGGTCGCCGGCGGCGTCTGCGTGGGAGCCGGGGTCGGACCCACCCGGATCGACCGGATCATCGGCGTCATCAAGGCCTACACCACCCGGGTCGGCTCCGGCCCGTTCCCGACCGAGCTCTTCGACGAGGACGGCGAGAAGCTGTGGCGGGTCGGCGGCGAGGTCGGGGTCTCCACCGGGCGCGACCGCCGCTGCGGCTGGTACGACGCGGTGATCGCCCGCTACGCCACCCGGGTCAACGGCCTCACCGACCTCTTCCTCACCAAGCTCGACGTGCTCTCGGGCTGGGAGAAGGTGCCGGTCTGCGTGGCCTACGAGATCGACGGCGTCCGGCACGACGAGATGCCGATGACCCAGACCGAGTTCCACCACGCCAAGCCGGTCTACGAGTACCTCGACGGGTGGAGCGAGGACATCTCCGGCTGCCGCACCCTGGCCGACCTGCCGGTCAACGCCCAGCGCTACGTGACCGCGCTGGAGGAGATGAGCGGCACCCGGATCTGGGCCGTCGGCGTGGGCCCGGGCCGCGAGGAGACCGTGGTCATCCACCCGGACTGAGCCCGGACTGGCCCGGACTGGGCGACCTCAGCGCCGCCCGAGACCGTCCGTCCAGGCGTCCCGTACCGCGGCCTGTGCCTCGTCGGTGCCGCGCACCTCGACGACCACCGCGCCGTCGGGTCCCGGTGCCACGTCCCACCCGGTGCTGGCACTGCGGCCGTCCTGGTCCTCGACCTCGACGGTCATCCTGAGCAGGGGCACGGGCACGGCGCGGCTGCCGGTCGCCGAGGCCAGCCGGGAGACGTGCGGCGCCAGGTCGAGCCCCCCGCGGCCCGGCGCCGGCACCAGGAGGCGCAGGTGCGGAGGTCGGGCGGACTCCTGGCTGAGCTCCACCCGGCTCCCGGGGCGCGCGTCCGCCACGGCCTCCGCCGCGAGCAGCAGGAGGTCGTCGCTGCCGTCATGGACGGCCTCGGCCCAGGAGCCGTCCGCGGCCCGGAAGGTGAGCCGGGTGGCCGCGACCTCGTCGTCGGCGTCGCGACGCACCCGGGTGAGCAGCGGCACCGCCAGGTCCAGCGGCCCCGCCAGCCGCGCCTCGACACCGCGCTCGTCGGCCTGGGCGAGGACCACGCGCGGGTCGCTGGAGAGCAGCTCGACGAGCCGTGCCGTGGCGTCGCGCTCCTCGGGGGACCGCTGGGAGAGCGCCAGGACGTGCTCGGTCACCGCGACCTCGACCGGCGGCTGACCCGCCTGCTCCGGGCGCGCCCGGAGCGTCCTGCGGACCGCGTCGGCCGCCTCCTGCCCGGTGACCCCGACCATGACCACCTCTGCCGAGACCACGAGGCCGGACAGCTCCTGCGGGAACTCCGCAGGGTGCGCGCGCTCGAGGTCGCGCGCGAGCGCGAGGCCCGCGGTGGGCAGCTCGCCGGAGATCCTGATCGACCGGTCGTGGGTGCTCCGGCGCGTCGCGCCGAGCTGGCTGGCGTGGAAGGTCGGGGAGGGCAGGCCCTCGAGGGCCTCCCAGGCGCTCTCGGCCAGCGTCCACACGTCGGCGTCGCGCGTCGGCGTCGCCCCCACCGTCGCCTCCACCGTTGCACCGCCGTCGCGCATCCTGACGACGAAACTGTCCAGCGTGGGCTGGTCCCGGCCCCAGACGAGGGCCCGGGCCAGTGCCGCGTCCGTCCCGGGGCTCCGGGGCGTCAGCTCGGCCCGCACCCAGCGCTCGTCCTCCTCGTCGGCGCCGTCCGGGTCGGCGAAGGTCAGCGTCATCTCCCGGGGGTCGAGCTCCCGCGCGGCCCCGAGCGCGCGGGCGACCTCCTGGCTCGTCGCGTCGGGCGCGAGGTCGACCGAGAGGAAGCAGCTGCTCAGCTCGCAGCTCACGCGCGAGCCGGCCACGCCGTCGTTGTCGGCGAACGCGTCGTCGGCGTCGTCGGCGTCGATCCCGCAGCCCCCCAGCAGTGCGGCGGTGAGCAGGAGGGCCGCGAACGGGCGCCCGGTCAGGCCGGTCACCTGGGGCCGGGGGCGGCGTACCAGGCCATCTCGGGGATCTCGATGGCTCCCTCGGCGCGCCTGTCCCAGTCGACCGGCAGTCCCTCGGCCGCCAGGGCTGCGGCGACCAGGCGGCCCACCGCCGCGTCCTCCTCGAGCCGGGCCGCGGGGTCGGCAGAGGAGTAGCCGGCGGCGCCGTAGCGCAGGAAGAGCGTGAAGGGGCCCTCGAGGAGTCGGGTGGCGTCCTGGTGGTGGAAGAAGACATAGCCCTGTGCTCCCGCCTCCTGGGCGGCTTCGGCGCCGAGCTGGTGTCCCTCGGAGTTGTCCCAGCCCAGGGGGGCCCGGGCGAGGACGCCGTCGCGCTCCAGTGCGGCGAAGGCCCGCAGCAGGGCCGCCGACATGTCCTGGTCACCGCGCTCGGCGGCCAGCGCGACCCGGCGGTCCCACTCCTCGCGGACCGCGGCCTCGGCCTCGGGGCGCGGCACGCCCTCGGCCACCGCGTCGTAGGTCAGCTCGTCGAGGTGCTCCTCGAGTGGCTCGGTCGTGGTCAGGAACTCGACGGCCGCGAGCTCGCGCAGGTGCTCCAGCAGGCCGTCCTTCTCCTCCTCGTCCAGAGCCGGCGCCTCCGGCGTCGGCTCGGCGGGGGCGGGCTGGGGCTTCGCGCCGAAGAGGCGTCCGAGAAGGGCCATGCGGCGAAGTATGTCGACCGGGGCGTCGAGCCGCTACCGGCGCTGCACCGCGTGGATCAGGTCGCTGCCCAGCTCGACGAGCTCGTCGCGGCTCAAGGTCAGCTCGTCGGTGAGCCAGCAGGCGAGCACCTCGGCGAAGCCGGCGGCGAAGAGGAGCCCGTGGAGCCGGGCGCGCTCCGGCGGCCAGGCGGAGTCGCCGAAGATCCGCTGGCCCTGCTCGCCGATCAGGTCGGCGAAGCCGGCCAGCACCCGGTGCCGGCGGGCCCGCAGCGCGGCGTTCCCGGTCGACTCCACCACCGCCACGCGACCCTTCGCCGGGGAGGCGGCGAGGAGGTCGACCACCGCCGAGATCGCGGCACGGACCTGCGCCGTCGGCTCCGGGGTGTGCGCGGCCATGGCGGCCAGGCCGGTCTCGGCGATCTCGGCGGCCACGGTCTCGAGCGCGGTGACCATCGCGTCGTCGCGGTTGCTGAACGACTCGTAGAAGTAGCGCTCGGTGAGGCCGGCCGCCACGCAGATGGCCGTCATCGTGGTGCCCGACTCGCCCTCCCGGGCGAGCACCTCGATGGTCGCCTCGACCAGCTGGGCGCGCCGGGTCGCCACGCGCTCGCTCGCCGACCTGCCTCGATAGCTGCGCTGGGATGCGACCACGTGCCCATCCTGCCCGACTCGGCCGCCGACCGGTGGACACCCGTTGACAGTGACCTGGGTCACCGGAAAACTGACAGGGCTGTCTGTCAGATTACCGAGGAGACCCGCATGAGCCGTTCGTCGAGCACCCCCCGCCGCGGGGCCCGCTTCCTGGAGGGACGCGTCGTCGCGATCACGGGAGGGGCCCGCGGGATCGGCGCCGCCACCGCCCGGCTGGCCCGCGACGCGGGCGCGGAGGTGGTCATCGGCGACCGCGACGTCGCCCACCTCCAGCAGGCGGCCCAGGAGCTCGGGGTGCGCTGGCACCCCCTCGACGTCACCTCCCCCGAGGAGTGGGAGCGGTTCGTCGAGGCGGCCGGGCCGATCGACGTGCTGGTCAACAACGCCGGGATCATGCCGGTCGGGGAGTTCCTGCGCGAGGACCCGGCGGTCACCCGGCAGATCTTCGCGGTCAACACCTTCGGGGTGATCCACGGGACCCGGGCGGTGGCCCCGGGGATGGTCGCGCGGGGACGCGGCCACGTCGTCAACATCGCCTCGGCCGTCGGGCGGGTGGCCCTGCCCAACGGGGCGTCGTACTCCGCCTCCAAGCACGCCGTCGTCGGCTTCACCGAGGCGATGCGCGCCGAGCTCGGCCCCGCGGGGGTGGAGGTCTCGATGGTCCTGCCGGTGATCGTCAACACCGCCCTGGGCGCCGGGGTGGCGCGCACCCGGGGCGTGCCGACGCTCGACCCCGAGCAGGTCGCCGACGTCGTCGTCGACGTGATCCGCCGCCCCGTCCCCGAGGCCTGGGCGCCGCGGTGGGGCCAGCCGGTCACCAAGGTCTCCCAGGCGCTGCCCCGGCGCTTCCAGAACGTGGCCCGCCGGCTGATGGGGGCCGACGAGGTCCTCACCCATGCCGACGCGGGCGTCCGGGCGGCCTACGAGGCGGAGGCCCGTCAGGGCTGAGCGGCACCGACCCCTTCCTGCCACGCCCGGCGCAGCTCCTCGTCCGCCGCCTCCTCGGAGCCCGGCCCCAGCAGGAGGGCCGGCGGAGAGGCCGACAGGTCGATGCTCCACGCGGTCGTGCGGGCCAGGCGCGTGCGGTCGACCGCGCTCACGCTCGTGGTCAGCTCCGGGACGACCCCACCGGCGTCCGCGTGCCACGCCCCGACGATCCGGGCGTACCGGACCAGCTCGGGGGCGAGCGCCGGCGCCCGGACGGTCACGCCGAGGAACGGCTCCTCACCCCGCTGGGCGCTGAGCTCCAGCTCCTCGACCCGGGCACCGGAGCGCAGCACCCGCTGGGCCAGCTCCAGCAGCGCGGGCCCGCCGCCCGCGGTCAGCGTCACCTCCACCCGCACCCGCCCCGCGGCCGAGAGCACCACGGTGTCCTGCTGGCCGTCGGCCCGCTCGGGGATCGTGCCGACGAGGGCCGCGGCGCCGGCCAGCGACGCCTCGGCCAGCCGCACGTAGACCGAGTAGGGGCCCTGGAGGGCGAGCGCCACCTCCGGGCGGGTCTGCAGCTCGGCCAGGACCGCGGTGTGGTCGCTGGCCGGCAGGCCACCGTCCGGGTCGTCGGCCAGCTCGGCGAAGTCGAGGATGGAGTCGGTGACGAAGACCTCCGGCGGGCCGGCGTCCTCGGCCCCCGGGGCGCGCGTGGCCAGCTCCCGGACCCGGCCGGGCAGCCGGGCGTCGAGCACCCCGACGTACGTCGTCCCGGGGCGGACCGCGACGCCCGTCAGCGCCTCGCCCAGCTCCCGCTCCAGGCCCCGGGCGAGCGCGACCTGCTCGGCCGGGAACTCCCCGCCCGCCGCGACCGACCGGTCGACCCGCGTGAAGGACCCGAAGAAGCGCACCGTCCCCGCCCCGAGGTCGGCGGCGGGCCACAGGTCCTCGGCCACCTCCCAGGCCTCGGCGCCAGCGTCGGTGCGCAGGTCCACCTCCACCCCGGTGCCGCTGACCAGGAGCTCGGCGCGCTCCAGCGTCGAGGCCCGCCGGTAGGTGAGCAGCAGCTCGGCGACCGCCGCGTCCCAGGTGTCGGCCGACCCCTCGACGAGGCTCGCCTGCGCGGGCCTGCCGCCGACGGCCTGGGCCGTCACGTCGACCTGGTCGGCGTCGAGGTCGCGAGCGGCGCGCAGCACCGAGACGACCTCGTCGGCGTCGGCCGTGGCCTCGAGGGCGACGGTGACCAGGCAGTGGCCCTTGAGGCAGGTCTCGTCGACCTCGGCCACGCCGGCGACCCCGGCGAGGGCCTCCTCGGCGCCCCCCGTGGAGCGGCATCCGCCCAGCAGCGCCGCGACGACCACCAGAACGGCGCCGACCGTCCTCCGTCTGTGCCTCATCGTCTCTCCCCTCGTCGGGGAGGGTAGCGGCCGTCGGTGCCCGCCGACGCGAGCAGCGCGCGCAGGCCGGTCCTCGGACACGTAGTCTTGCGCCACGTGAAGACCCTCGTCATCGGCACCGGCGGCCGCGAGCACGCCCTGGCACTCGCCCTCTCCCGGGATCCGGCCGTGACCGAGGTGCACGCCGCGCCGGGCAACCCGGGGATCGGCGCGGTGGCGACCCTGCACGCCGTCGACGCGATGAACGGCGCCGCGGTCGCCGACCTCGCCGAGCGGCTGGGCGTCGACCTGGTCGTGGTCGGACCCGAGGCGCCGCTGGTCGCGGGGGTCGCCGACGCGGTCACCGCGCGGGGGATCGCCTGCTTCGGGCCGAGCCGCGAGGCCGCCCGGCTGGAGGGGTCCAAGGCGTTCTCCAAGGAGGTGATGGCCGCCGCCGGGGTGCCGACCGCGGGCTCCCGGGTCTGCGAGACCCCCGAGGAGGCCGCCGCCGCCCTGGACGCCTTCGGGGCGCCGTACGTCGTCAAGGACGACGCGCTCGCGGCCGGCAAGGGCGTCGTGGTCACCAGCGACCGGGTCGAGGCGCTGGCCCACGCCGCGGCCTGCGGCCGGGTGGTGGTCGAGGAGTTCCTCGACGGTCCGGAGGTCTCGCTCTTCGCGGTCTGCGACGGCACCACCGCCCACCCGCTCCAGCCCGCGCAGGACTTCAAGCGGATCTTCGACGGCGGCCTGGGGCCCAACACCGGCGGGATGGGCGCCTACTCGCCGCTCCCGTGGGCGCCCGCCGACCTGGCCGAGACCGTGATGGAGACCGTCGTCCGCCCGACGCTGGGCGAGATGGCCCGGCGCGGGACGCCGTTCCGCGGCTGCCTCTACGTCGGTCTCGCGCTGACCGCCGCCGGACCGCGGGTGATCGAGTTCAACTGCCGCTTCGGCGACCCCGACGTCCAGCCGGTGCTCGCCCTCCTCGACTCCGGGCTCGGCGAGCTGCTGCTGGCGGCCGCGCGCGGCGAGCTCTCCCAGGTCGCGCCGCCCCGCTTCCGCGACGGCGCCGCGGTCAGCGTGGTGATGGCCTCGGCCGGCTACCCGGAGTCCTCGTCGGCCGGTGACGTCATCGTCGGCACCGAGACCCTCGACGCCGACCCCGCGGTCGACGTGATCCACGCCGGCACCGCGCTGCGCCCCTCCGCCGGCGGAGCCGCCGAGCTGGTCACCGCCGGCGGCCGGGTGCTGGCCGTGCGCGCCGTCGGCACCGACGTCGCCGACGCCCGGGCCAAGGCCTTCGAGGGCATCGCCACCGTCTCGTTCCCGGGTGCCCAGTGGCGCCGCGACATCGCCGCCGAGCCGCTCGGCGTCGTCGAGGGCGCCGCCGCCCTCGCCCCCACCGATCAGGAGAACCGATGACCGTCCCCAACGTCCTGGCCACCCGCTACGCCGGGGCCGACCTGGCCGCCATCTGGTCGCCCGAGCACAAGATCGTGCTGGAGCGCCGGCTCTGGATCGCCGTGCTCCGCGCCCAGCGCGACCTCGGCATCGAGGTGCCCGAGGGCGTCATCGAGGCCTACGAGGCCGTCGTCGACCAGGTCGACCTCGGCTCCATCGCCGCGCGCGAGCGGGTGACCCGGCACGACGTGAAGGCCCGGATCGAGGAGTTCTGCGCGCTCGCCGGCCACGAGCACATCCACAAGGGGATGACCTCGCGCGACCTCACCGAGAACGTCGAGCAGCTCCAGGTCAAGCAGAGCCTGGCCGTGCTCCGCGACCGCGCGGTGGCCGCGCTCGCTCGCCTCGCCCGGCTGGCCGCGGAGCACGAGGCCACCGTGATGGCCGGCCGCTCGCACAACGTGGCCGCGCAGGCCACCACCCTGGGCAAGCGGTTCGCCACCGTGGCCGACGAGATGCTCATCGGCGTCCAGCGGGTCGAGGAGCTGCTCGCCCGCTACCCGCTGCGCGGGATCAAGGGCCCGATGGGCACCGCCCAGGACATGCTCGACCTGCTCGACGGTGACGCCGCCAAGCTGGCCGACCTCGAGGGCCGGGTGGCGGAGCACCTCGGCTTCGACCAGGTGCTCACCAGCGTCGGCCAGGTCTACCCGCGCTCCCTGGACTTCGACGTCCTCTCCGCCGTCGTGCAGCTGGTCGCCGGACCCTCCAACCTGGCCACCACGATCCGGCTGATGGCCGGCATCGAGCTGGTCACCGAGGGGTTCAAGGAGGGCCAGGTCGGCTCCTCGGCGATGCCGCACAAGATGAACACCCGCTCCTGCGAGCGGGTCAACGGCCTGGCCGTGGTCACCCGCGGCTACCTGTCGATGATCGGCGAGCTCGCCGGCGACCAGTGGAACGAGGGCGACGTCTCCGACTCCGTGGTCCGCCGGGTCGCGCTGCCCGACGCCTTCTTCGCCGCCGACGGGCTCTTCCAGACCTTCCTCACCGTGCTCGACGAGTTCGGTGCGTTCCCCGCGGTGATCCAGCGCGAGCTGGACCGCTACCTGCCCTTCCTCGCCACCACCAAGGTCCTGATGGCCGCGGTCCGCAACGGCGTCGGCCGCGAGGTCGCCCACGAGGCGATCAAGGAGGCCGCCGTCGGCGTCGCCCTCGACATGCGCAAGGGCCAGGTCGAGAACGACGTCTTCGACCGGCTCGCCGCCGACACCCGCCTGGGCCTGACGCGCGAGCAGATCGACGGTCTGGTCGCCGACCCGATCGAGTTCACCGGCGCCGCCGTCGCGCAGACCCAGGAGGTCTGCCGGCGGGTCGCCGAGCTGGCGCAGCGGCACCCGGAGGCCGCGGCGTACGCCCCCGGCGCGATTCTCTAGCGCGACCCCGGCACGTGATCGGCGCCACCTAGGATGGGGCGCATGGGGCGCCGCGATGAGTCTTGATCCGTGGGCGGAGCTGCCCCTGGACCCGACCGTGCCCGCGCACGCCCACCTCCGCGCCGGCGACCGTGACCGCGACGCCGTCGCGCAGGTGCTGGCCCAGGCCTACGCCGAGGGCCGGATGGACCGCGACGAGCTGGACCAGCGGTCGGAGGCGCTCGCCGGCGCCCGCACCCTGGGTGAGCTGCCGGGCCTGGTCGCCGACCTGGTCCCCCCGCCTCCTCGCGCCGGCACCGGGCTCGCGCGGGCCGGCGCGGGCTCGCCCGAGACGATCCGCGCCAAGGCAGTGGAGACCTACGAGCACGAGCGGCGCAACGCCTTGTGGTCGATGCTCTCCGCCACCCTGATCTGCACGGTGATCTGGGCGGTCGCGGGCATCGAGTCCGGCTGGAGCTTCGACCCGGCCTTCCCGTGGCCGTTGTTCGTGCTGCTGGGCACCGGGCTGAACTACGGGCGCACGGTCTTCGACCGCCAGGACCTGGTGGCCGAGGAGGTGCGTCGCCTGGAGCGCAAGGCGAGGAAGCGCGCCGCCAAGGAGCTCGAGCAGGGCCGCGACCAGGGCCCGGCCGAGGACGCCTGACCCAGGAGTCGGCGGAGGCTCGCGCTGGCGCAGCGGCACCCCGAGGCCGCGGCGTACGCCCCGGTGGTTGACGAATTTGAGCAGATGCTCAAGAGTGGACGTCGTGCCCGCGATGACCTCAACCTGGCGACCCGACACGTGGTGGCTCCCGACCGGTCTGTCCCTCGGGTTCGTCCTTGGCGCCCTGTATCCGATCGTCGGGCTGGTGCCCCTGCTGGTGGTGGACCCACAGCGTGCCTCCACCCTCGCCGGGATGGTGGTCTTCGGAGTTGTCGGCGGGCTCATCGGGGCCGTGCTGGGCCTGGTCCTCGGTGTGCCTCTCACCCTCCTGGTGCCCGGGGGTCTCTCCGCGAGGGCGGCCCGGCCGGCGGCCGCCGTCGTGGTGCTGGTGACGGGGCTGCTCCTCCTGTGGGGCGCGGCTAGCGCCGACTACCTGGAGTCGCTGGGCTTCGGGGAGTTCGGCTTCGGGGACTTGCTCCCCTTCTGGTCGGGCCCGGGCCTGCTGGCCGTCGCCGCGGCTGCGTGGGCCGCCGGTCGCCGCAGCCGCGACGCCTGAGCCCACCGCGCTCTGCGGCATCGGGACGTGCCCGGCGCCATGCTGTCGCCGGCGTCCGCGCGGTGATGCATATATGATCTATTCACCTGCGGCGCCGATCCCTCGGGCTGCTCGAGGTGAGGAGCTCGTGATGACCGTCGCTGAAGCCCAGGGCGCCGTGCTGCGTACCCCCGAGACCAAGGGGACCCGGTTCGCGCTGGTCCTGCCCTCGACCAACACCTCGGTGGAGCGCGAGCTCCACCACCTGCGCCCGCAGGACTGCTCCTGGCACACCGGCCGGATCATGATCAAGGCGCCGGCGCTCGACTCCGCCGACGCGTTCGGCGCCTTCCGCGAGTGCCTCAACGAGGCGCTGCCCGACGCGCTGTCGGTGGTGATGACCTGCAAGCCCGACTACGTGGTGATGGGGATGTCGGCGGAGACCTTCTGGGGCGGGGTGGCCGGCAACGCGGCGTTCGAGCAGGGCGTCCGGGAGATGACCGGCCTCGAGGTGACGACGGGCGCCACGGCCGCCGGGGAGGCGCTCAAGGCCTTCGGCGCCCGGCGGATCGGGGTGGTGACGCCCTACCAGCCCGTGGGGGACGAGCAGGTCGTCGCCTACTTCACCGAGCTCGGCTACGACGTCGCCGCGATCACCGGCCTCTGCTCGGAGTCGGCCACCTCGATCGCCGACGAGACCCCGGAGACGCTGCGCGAGGCCTTCCTCGCGGTGGACGGCCCGGACGTCGACGCGCTGATCCAGTGCGGCACCAACCTGGAGTGCGTCGCGGTGGCCGCCGAGCTCGAGCGCGAGCTCGGCAAGCCGGTGATCGCGATCAACGTCGCCACCGCCTGGCACGCGTTCCGGGTCAACGGGATCGAGGACAGGATCCACGGCCACGGCTCGCTGCTCGAGCTGCACTGACCCGCTCCACCCACAGAAGAGGACGCGCCATGTTCAACCACGTAGGTCACCTGACCCTCGCCGCCGACGTCACCGACGACCAGGTCGACGGGATCGTCGCCGGGCTGCTCGCCCTGCCCGGCCGGATCCCGGGGCTGGTGGGCGCCGAGGCCGTCCGCGACGCCGGGCTCATCGAGGGCAACGCCCACCTGCGGTTCCACCTGCGGTTCGACAGCCGCTCCGACTGGGAGGGCTACCGGACCCACCCGGAGCACGTCGCGGTGGTCAAGGAGCACATCGCCCCCGTGCTGGCCGCCAAGGCCTTCGTGCAGTACGACGACTCCGCGGTGCGGACGACCTCGGTGAGCTGAGGCCCTGGCGCCGGGAGCACGACAATATATGATCTATGGATGGCCTTCTCAACGATCACCGACCTTGACGTGGCATCCGCCCAGGAGCGCAGTCGCGCCCTGATCGACCGCCTGCTCACCACCGACTCCCAGACCTACGCGACGGGGCCGCGCGGCTCCGGGACGGGGCAGCGGGTCCTCGTCCTCGGCGGCACCGGCTACATCGGCCGCGCGCTGCTGCCGGAGCTCGCTCGCCGGGGCTACGCGCCGGCCGTGCTGGCCCGCTCCGGCAGCGTGAAGGAGGAGCCCGAGTTCGCCGACGTCGAGGTCGTGGTGGGTGACCCCACCCGCGCGCAGGACGTGCTGGACGCGGTGGCCTCCGCCCCGACGTCGGTGGTCATCTCGCTGCTCAGCGGCCGTCGCCCCAACGACGCCGAGGAGTGCCGCCTGGTCGACCACGAGGCCGTGGTCAACGGGATCAAGGCCGCGGTCGAGCACCGGGTCGAGCAGTTCATCCACATCAGCGACTTCGGCGCCTACCGGCCCGAGCTCATCCCGCAGGTCTACAAGCTGCAGGTCGAGGGCGAGCTGATCGGCCAGCACCACGGCCCGCTGCCCTGGACGATCATCCGGCCGACCGCCTACTACCCGTACCTCTCGATGACGTTCGGCGACGTCAAGAACGGCGAGAAGTACCGGATCTTCGACCACGGCGAGTACAACGTGGTCAACCCGATCGCCCGCGAGGACCTGGCCGAGTTCATCGTCAACCAGGTTCTCGACCCCGACGCGCTGGGCCGGGTGCTCCCCGTCGGCGGCCCCTGGGAGCCGGACAACGTGGTCACCCTCAAGGCAGCGGGCCAGATGATGTTCGACGTGACCGGCCGCGAGCCCGCCTGGGACGTCGTCCCGATGGCCACCTGGGACAAGAAGATCGCTCGGCTCACCCGGATGGGCAAGGTGGTCAAGAAGCTGGAGCCGGTGGCCTACTACCTCGAGGCGGCCAAGTACTGGTCGGTGGTCGACCACGTCGCCCCGGCGTACGGCGAGCGGACGCTGCGCGGGTTCATGGAGAAGCTCAAGGACCGGGAGTTCCCCACCGGCAGCTTCCGCGAGCGGATGAAGAGCGGCACCAACCTGATGCCCACCGACGTCTGACTGGGTCGCCACGCGCCCCGGACGCCACTGAGCGCACCGCCTGCCAGCAGGCGGTGCGCTCAGGAGGCGCCGCTTCAGAAGGCGGTGGAGCCCGGCTTGATCACGCCGAGCACCGCCGCCAGCACCACCATGGCCCAGATGCCGTACACCCAGGGCTCGCTGCGGCGGATGGAGCCGACGATGCCCTGCTCGACCTCGGGAGTCGAGCCGGTCGTCATCAGCGCCCCGAACGCGGGGCCGAACGGGCGGAGCGCCCGACGGATCATCACGCCGCACAGGATGCACAGGCCGTAGGCCAGCACCTTCGCGGCCAGCCACTTCGGGTTGGTGTCGACCCCGAACGGCTCCGCCACGACCATGGCGTAGCCGCCCGCGGCGACCAGCGCGAAGGAGAGTGCCCAGCGCACGTAGAGGTCCGCCTGGTGGTAGACGTGCCCGCGCCGGCTCTCACCGCCGCGGGCCTCGAGCAGCGAGACGGTCAGCCAGATGAGCGTGCCGACCCACGCCAGGGCCAGCATCCAGCCGGTCAGGAAGAACTCGTCGCCGAGCGGCCCGTAGAACATCAGGGTCAGGCCGCTGGCGCCGAACAGGATCAGCGACACGCGTGGCGCCATGTCGCAGCCGACCATGATCTTCGCGGCGATCGCCCGGCTCTCCGGCTGCAGCTCCGGCTTGATGATGAACCGGCTCGCGTAGTAGACGCCGAGGTCGCCCCCGAGCCAGTACACGAAGAGCAGGATGTGCAGCAGGATCGCCAGGGTGTGTCCGTTGAGGCCGTGGGCTACCTCCACCTCACATCCCGTCGCCGTCCCAGCGCCCGCGGGAACGGCTGCGCACCGGGAGGCTGGAGATGATGGGCGCGGGGATCGGGTCGCCCTTCTTCCAGGGCCGGCCCTGGCCCCAGTTGTGGGCGCCGGCGTCGGTGCGCTCGTCGGCGTGCTCGGTCTCCCGGCCGCTCCAGCCCCAGCCGAGGTCGATCACCTCGCGCGCCTGCGGCTCGTGGGTGTGCCCCTCGTCCGCGTGGTCGTGCGCGTGGTCATGGTCGTGCGAGTGGTCGTGGTCGTGGTCGTGGTCGTGGTCGTGCGAGTGACCCTCGTGCCCGCCGTGCCCGCCCTGGAGGTTGAAGGCGTCGAGCGCCTTGGCGATCGCGATCGCGGAGCGGTCGGCGCCGGAGCCGTGGTGCCTGACGGGGGTGTCGTAGCGGCCCTGGTCCTTCTGGAACTGCCACGAGGCGGTCAGCTGGCGCATGTCCTCGTCGGTGCGCCAGGGCTGCGCCAGGTCGTGGGTGGAGCTCGACCACGGGAGGGCGGGGTGCGGGCTGTCGTCCAGGCCGTTCGGGCCGTAGTTGACGCCCTCGCCGCCCCAGCGCACCCACTCGTTCTGGGTGTACCAGTTGGCCAGCTCGCCGTCCGAGCGCAGCAGCCAGGTGGCGCCGCCCTCCATCGTGGTGAAGTGGCCGTGCTTGACCCGCGCGGGGCGGAAGAAGTAGGTGCCCAGGTCGAGGGTGCCGAAGTTGTACTCCATGTGGCCCTGGGTCGTGTAGGCCTCCTCGTAGCAGGGGTGGTGGGCCAGGCGGTGGTCGGCCCAGCCCTCCTGCGCGTGCACCAGCCGGGTGTAGAAGCCGGTGGTGGGGTCGACGTGGAGGTACTTGATGAAGAGCCCCGGCATCGGTCCGGGGTTGGGCACGGCGTCCCAATTCATCGCCTCGGAGTCGATGACGATGACCTCCTCCCGCGCATCCGCCCAGGGGGTGGCGCCGGCGAGCGAGTCGACCGCGTCGAAGCCGGCGTCGCCGTACTCGCGGTAGTGCAGGAGCTTGGTGCCCTCGGCGATCCGCAGGTAGTCGTTGGGCACGCCCTTCGGGGCGTAGACGTAGCCGCCCTTGCCGATCTTGCGGCCGCCGTAGTCGATCTCGCCCTCGAGCACGTAGTACTCGGTGTTGGCGTGGTGGATGCCCGGGCCTCGGCCCCAGTCGGTGTGGAAGTCGACGCGCAACGAGGAGGAGCCGTCCTCCTCGTCGACGGAGAGGCGGCGCTCGCTGGCGCGCCCCTCGCCGCCGGGCAGCTCAGCGGCATGCCAGACGTAGTCGTCTTCCTGGATCAGTTCCACGTGGGGTCGCACGTACGCCTCCGTCGCTCGAGAGTGAGAATATATGATATCTAACCATGGGGCACCGGGCCGCGGGAACCGCCCGGCGGGGGATCAGGTCAGGACCGGTGCGGCGAGCTCCCGCTTGAGCACCTTGCCGCCGGCGTTGCGGGGCAGGACGTCGATCGGGTACCAGCGGCGCGGGATCTTGTAGCCCGCGAGCTGCTCGCGGCAGTGCCGCTCGAGTGCCGCCGCGTCGAGCGCGGCACCCGGCCGCAGCACGACGTGGGCCACCACCGTCTCGCCCCACTGCTCGTCCGCCTCCCCGACGACCGCGCTCTCCAGCACGCTGGGGTGGGAGGCGAGCACCTCCTCGACCTCGCGCGGGTAGACGTTGGTGCCGCCGGAGATGATCAGGTCCTTCTTGCGGTCGACGATCGAGATGAAGCCGTCCTCGTCCCGCACCGCGATGTCGCCGCAGGTCACGAAGCCGTCGTCGGTGGTGCAGGCGGCCGTGGCCTCGTCGTCGCCGAGGTAGCCGTTCATCAGGAACGGCGACCGGCTGAACAGCTCGCCGGGCTCCCCGGGGCCGACCTCCTGCCCGGCGTCGTCGACGATCCGCACCTGGGTGAGGTACCACGGGTGGCCGACCGATCCGGGGCGCTCGCGCATGTGGACCGGGCGCAGGTTGGTGATGATCCCCGACTCGGTCGAGCCGTAGAGCTCGTGCACCCCGCACGCGGGGAACCGCTCCATCACCCACCGCTTGAGCTCCCACGGGAGTGCCGCCGCGTTGAAGTAGAGCGTGTCCAGGCTGGAGAGGTCGCGGCCGGCGAACGCCTCCTCGCCGAGTGCGCGCAGGCCCTGGGCGTGGGTCGGGACGAGGAACGCCGACTGCACCCGGTCCCGCTCGACGAGGTCGAGGAAGGCCTCGGGGTCCCAGCGGCTCAGCATGCTCACCGTGCCGCCGGTGTGCACCGGCGCGTAGCCGAACGCGAAGCCGGCGCCGTGGTACATCGGGGCGACGGCCGCGGAGACGCGGCCGTTGGCCAGCCCCCACTCGAGGGCGCTCATCAGGAAGGTCAGGGCGCGGCTGCGGTGGGAGATCAGCACGCCCTTGGGCCGGCCGGTGGTGCCGGAGGTGTAGGTGACGCAGAACGGGTCGCCCTCGCCGACCTCGACGGCGGGGTCGGTCGGCGAGGCTGCCGCCAGGGCGGACTCGTAGGGCGTGCCGGCCGCGGCCTCGCCCGGAGCGGCCAGGGTCAGGAGGGTGAGTCCGTGCCGGTCGGCGTGCTGGGCGACGATCGGGCCGAGGGCGGCGTCGAGCACCACCGTCCGGCTGTCGCTGTGCTCGAGGATGTAGCTCGCCTCGGCCGGGGTGAGCCGGGGGTTGAGGGGCACCGCCACCAGTCCGGCCTTGGCGATCCCCGCGGCGACCTCGGGATACTCCAGCCGGTTGCCGAGCAGGACCGCCACCCGGTCGCCGGTGGTGAGGCCCAGTGAGAGCAGGTGCTGGGCCAGCCTGCTGGAGCGCTCGTGCACCTCGGCGTACGTCAGCCGCCGGTCGCCGTCGATCACGGCGGTGGCGCGCGGGGTGGCCGCGGCGTACTCGCGCAGGCCGCTCACGATCGACAAGGGGGATCCGCCGGACTTGATGACCATCTGCAGCTCCTGGGGTTCGTGGGGGTCAGGCGGAGGGGAACCAGCCGGCGCGGCCGAGCATCGCCGGCGCCTGCGGGAGGCCGAGCTCCTCGGCGATCCAGGTGCCGGTCGCGGCGACCTGCGCCGGGTCGGGGCCGCCGGGACGCTCGGAGCGGACGCCGATGCCGCTGCGGGCCAGCAGGTAGAGCAGGTCCTCGGTGGCGATGTTGCCGGTGGCGCCCGGGGCGAAGGGGCAGCCGCCGATCCCTCCCGTCGAGGCGTCGAGCACCGTGACGCCGGCGGCGACCGCGGCGATGGCGTTGGCGTAGCCGGTGTTGCGGGTGTTGTGGAAGTGCGCGCGCAGCGGCACCTCGGCGTCCAGGGCGCGCAGCCCGGTGACGATCTCGGTCACCTGCGCCGGGACCCCGACGCCGATGGTGTCCGCGATCGCGAGCTCGTCCGGACCGGCCTCCAGGCAGCCGCGCGCCACCTCCAGGACGCGCTCGGTGGCGACCTCCCCGTCGAAGGGGCAGCCGAACGCGGCGGCGATGATGACGCTGGTGCGCAGGCCGGCCGACCGCGCGTCGGCCGCGACCGTCCGCCAGGCGTCCACCTGGGCCGCGGTGTCGACGCCCTGGTTGCGCAGCGCGAGCCCGTCGGAGGCGACCACCACGGCGGTGATCTCGTCACAGCCCGCCGCGACCGCCCGGTCGAGGCCGCGGCGGTTCAGCACCAGGCCGATCCGGCTGAGCTCCGGCTCGTCGCGCAGCTCGGCCAGCAGCGCCTCGGCGTCCGCCATCTGGGGGACCCGGTCGGGCCGGGCGAAGGCGGTGACCTCGATCCGCCGCAGCCCCGCGGCGATGCTGCGCCGGACGAGCTCGGCCTTGGTGCTCGTCGGCAGCACCCGCCGTTCGTTCTGCAGGCCGTCGCGCGGCGACACCTCGACGACCTCCACCTGAGGTGCCTGGTTCTGCGGTGCCTCGCTCTGCTCTGCCGGCACGTTGCCCACTCCTCGAAGAGACTGCTGTCGACTGACAAGATATCGGATATATGATCCACCCATGGAGAGTGCGGTGCAAGCAACGGGGTCCCTGTCCGGCGTTCGGGTGATCGAGGCAGGTCAGCTGCTGGCGGGGCCGTTCGCCGCCACGCTCATGGGCGACCAGGGAGCCGACGTGATCAAGGTCGAGTCGCCCGGCACGGGCGACCCGATGCGGAAGTGGGGCCGGGAGAGCGTGGACGGGGCCTACCTCTGGTGGCCGGTGGTCGGACGCAACAAGCGCTCGGTCACCCTCAACCTGCGCGAGCAGGAGGGGCAGGAGCTCTTCCTCCAGCTGGTCGCGACGGCCGACATCGTCGTGGAGAACTTCCGCGCGGGCACCATGGAGAAGTGGAACCTGGACTACGAGCGGCTGCGTGAGGTCAACCCGCGCATCATCCTGGTCCGCGTCTCGGGCTACGGCCAGACCGGTCCCTACTCGCGGCGGGCCGGCTACGGCTCGATCGGCGAGGCCATGGGCGGCCTGCGCTACATCACCGGCGAGCCCGACCGGCAGCCCTCCCGCACCGGCATCTCCATCGGCGACTCGCTCGCGGCCATGCACGCCTGCATCGGGGCCCTCGCGGCGCTGCGGCACCGCGACGTCACCGGCGAGGGCCAGGTGGTCGACAGCGCCATCTACGAGGCGGTGCTGGCGATGATGGAGTCGACCATCACCGAGTGGGACGTGCAGAAGTACCAGCGCGAGCGCACCGGCGCGATCCTGCCCAACGTCGCGCCGTCCAACGTCTACCCGACCTCCGACGGACAGCTGATCCTGATCGCGGCCAACCAGGACTCCGTCTTCAGCCGGCTCGCCGCGCTCATGGGCGAGCCCGAGCTCTCGGCCCCCGGCAGCGTCTACGCCGACCACGTCGGGCGGGGGGACCGCCAGCAGGAGCTGGACGACCACATCTCGCGGTGGACCGGCAGGTACGACGCCGACACGCTGCTCAAGCTGCTGCACGAGGGCGGGGTGCCCGCCGGGCGGATCTACAAGGCCGAGGACATGATCAGCGACCCGCACTTCCAGGCGCGGGAGGCCATCGTCCAGGTCCCCGACGAGACCTTCGGGCAGCTGCGGATGCAGAACGTGGTGCCCAAGATGTCGGCGACCCCGGGCTCGATCCGCTGGACCGGGCCGGCGCTCGGGGCCCACAACGACGAGGTCTACGGCGGCCTGCTCGGCCTCAGCGCCGAGCAGCGGGCCGGTCTCGCCGAGCGCGGAGTGATCTGAGCGCGATGGACCGGACCGGTGCAGGTGCAGGTGTCGGCCGCGCCGAGGACTACGCCTCGGTCGGCTTCGCGAGCAGGATCGGACCGGGGTCGGCCCCCGCGGTGCTGGTCGTCGACGTCTGCCGCGCCTACCTGTCCGGCGGGCCGTTCAGCGACGGTGCGGGGCGCTTCGAGGCGGCCCGGGCCAGCGCCGCCCGCGTCGTCGCGGCGGCCCGCTCCGCCGGGCGACCGGTCGTCTTCACCCGGGTGGTGCTCGCGCCCGGCATGCGCGACGCCGGCTGGTTCGCGGTCAAGGTCCCGGGCCTGGCCGCCTTCGAGGAGGGGTCGGAGTGGATCGCGCCTCCGGCCGACCCGGCACCGCTGCCCGGCGAGGTGATGGTGACCAAGCAGTACGCCTCCGCGTTCTTCGGCACCAGCCTGGGCAGCACCCTGCGGGCCCTGGGCGTCGACACCGCGATCGTGCTCGGCTTCTCCGCCAGCGGCTGCGTGCGCGCCACGGCCCTGGATGCGCTGCAGCACGGCTTCCGCCCGCTGGTGGTCCGTGAGGCCTGCGGCGACCGCGACGCGGCGGCGCACGAGCAGAACCTCTTCGACCTCGACGCCAAGTACGCCGACGTGGTCTCCGAGTCCGACGTCCTCGACTACCTCTCGACCTTCCAGGAGCCCGCATGAGCCAGCCCGTCACCGTCGTCGACCTCGACTCCGAGGAGCTGGTGCGCGGTCAGCACGCGATCGCGGGCGCGGCCCAGCCGGCCGGCATCGTGATGCTCGGCGCCGACCCCGAGGCGGGGACCCGCACCGTCCTGGTGGAGTTCCCCGACGGCTGGAGCCGCGACGTCACCGGCCACCAGCCGGCCGGCGAGGAGATGGTGGTGCTCTCCGGCGCGCTGACGATCAGCGGGCTGACGTGCGGCGTCGGTCAGGCGCTCGTGGTCGAGCCGCACGCCACCCGGTCGGCCACCTCCACCGTCGACGGCACGCGCGCCGTGGTCTGGTTCTCCGGCGCCGGTGGCGGCTGGGCCGACGGTGAGGCCGAGCAGGCGGGCACCGCCGAGGTGCTCGCGGCCGACGAGACCCTGGACCGCGGGCCGCGCGACGGCCTGGTCGGCACCCTGCGCGGGCTCGCCTCGGCCGCCGGCCTGGTCTTCGACACCGACGTGGACGTGCTGTGGCCGCAGGCCGGGCGCTGGGCGGACGTCCCCGCCGGCACCCCGGTGCCCGACGTCGCGGGGCCGGCGGTCGTGCACACCCGCTGACCGCCCGCGCGCCACGGCCCGGCAGGGCTGCTCAGCGGGTGCGACTCACCCGGTGATCGACGCCGAGGCGCGGGCCGCGTCGGCGTCGTAGGAGCCGCGCACCCGCCAGAGGAAGATCACGGAGAGGAAGAGCGGCGGGATCAGGAAGAGCATCCCGTAGCCGATCCAGCCCGTGACGTCCGACATCGCACCGACCAGCAGCGGGCCGAAGGCGCCGCCCAGGGTGGTCAGGAACTGGAGCAGGGCGAACCCCATGCCGCGGCTGGCTGCCGGGACGACGTTGGCGGCGGCCGCGGTGAGGTTGGGCATGGCCCCGGCGAACCCGGCGCAGGCGAGGGCGACCATCGTCATCCGCAGCCCGACCCCGGGGAGCAGCACCGCCAGGCTGAGCCCGATCGCGCCCACCAGCAGGCAGACGGTGGAGAGCTTGATGCGCCACCCGTCGGAGTCGTGCCGGTCCCCGAGCCGGGAACCGATGATGATGCCGATCACGATGCCGGTGCCACCCACCCCGCCCGCCAGGCCGGAGGCGGTGTCGGTGTCGAGGTCCTCGAGGCGCTCGAGGAAGGTCGGTAGCCAGTAGAAGAGCCCGGCCACGCCCAGGGCGAGCATCGCCTGGGCCAGGATCACGCCGCGCAGGGTGCGGATCCGGAGCAGCTCCTTGGCGTCCGCGAAGAGGCTGGCGCTGGAGACCGAGAGGTCCACGTGTGCCTCGGACTCCGGTGGGGCGACGCCGGTGCGCTGGGCGCGCAGCCGGTCGATGGTGTCGCCGAGCCCGCGGACGGGCTCCTTCACCGTCAGCATCAGGGCGGCGATGAACAGGCCGGGGACGGCGGCGATGAAGAAGACCGCACGCCAGTCCAGGGCCTCCGCCACGGCGCCGCCGATGATCACGCCCGCCGGGAGCCCCATGTAGTAGCCGGCCCGCTCGAAGCCGTACGCCTTCCCCCGGCTGCGGTTGGGGTAGTAGTCGGCCAGCAGGCTGGAGGCCGGCGGGTTGTAGAGCTGGCCCGCGGCGCCGATCGCGATGCGGACCATGAAGAACATCAGGAACGTGGTCGCCAGGCCGCTGAGCACCGAGCAGAGCGACCAGACCAGGACGACGATCACGATCGTCCCCACCCGGGGTGCGCGGTCGGCGAGGCGGCCGGCGGGGAGGAGGAGCACGGCGGCGGCGATGCTGGCCGCGGTCGGGATCAGGCCGCCCACCGTGTCGCTGAACCCGAAGTGGTCCTGGATGACGGGCAGGGCGCCGGCGATCAGGTTGATCTCGACCCGGTCGATGAAGGCGACCAGGGCGATGGCGATCGCCGGCCACCAGCCGAACGGCGCGTCCCGGTCGAGGTCGACCACCTGCTCGTCCCCGCGGGCGTGCACCTGGAGCCGTACCGATCCTCCCTCGTGGAGCAGGGGCTCGTCTGGCTGGATGTCCGTCACGGCGATCTCCTCTGCTCAGCGCCTCGTGCGGCGCTAGGATGAGCGAATCGTACAAGATATATGGAATGAGGTGCTCGAGGATGGTGCGTGTGGCCGCCGTGCAGTACGCCGTGGGGGAGGACGCCGGGGCCAACCTCGAGACCGCCCTGCGGATGATCGACAGTGCGGTCGCCCAGGGCGCCGAGCTGGTGGTGCTGCCGGAGTTCGGCAACCACGTCTCCTGGTACGCCGATCGTGAGCACGCCCGTCGGCACGCCCAGAGCCTCGACGGCGAGTTCGTCGCCGCCCTGGCCGGCCGCGCGGAGAAGCACGCGATCCACCTGATGGCCAACGTGACCCTGGCCCGTGAGGACGGGCGCGTCGCCGGCAGCAACATCCTGCTCGGACCCGACGGCACGGTCCTGGCGGTGAGCGACAAGCAGGTGCTGATGGGCTCCGAGCGCGACCACCTCGACGGCGCGGTCGACCGGGCCGGCGTGGTCGAGACCTCGATCGGCCGGATCGGGCTCTACTCCTGCATGGACGGCGTGATCTTCGAGACGCCGCGGACGTTGGCCGTCGAGGGCGCGCAGCTGCTGCTCAACAGCCTCAACTCCTTCGCGCTCGACGAGGCGTCCCTGCACGTGCCGGTGCGCGCCGCGGAGAACAAGGTGTGGGTGGTCGCAGCCAACAAGGTCGGGCCGCTGGTCCCCGAGCACAGCATCGAGAAGGTGGCGGCCCAGGTCGGCGTGCCGGTCGACCGGCTGCACGGCGCGGGGGAGAGCCAGGTGGTGGCCCCGGACGGCACCGTGGTGGCGATCGGGCCGCGCACCGGGGAGGCGGTCATCCTGGCGGAGATCGACCTGTCCCTGGCCGACGACAAGACCCGCCCGGACGGCACGGACGTGATGGCGGAACGGCGCCCGGCGGCGTACGCGCCCCTGGCCGCGGAGCCGCACGGACGGCGTGCGCCCGCGGGAGCCGACGAGATCCGGGCGTGCGCCCTCTCGCCGTCCCCGCACGACGACGTCCCGGCGCTGGTCGCCGCCGCGATCGCCGACGGTGCCGACCTGGTGGTGCTGCCCGAGCTGGCCGCGCACGCCGACGGCCTCGCCGGGGCTCCCGCCGACCCGGCCCTCCTGCCCGAGGCCCTGTGCCAGGCCCTGGCGGGCACCGGCACCCTGGTCGTCACCAGCGTGCTGGACGCCGGCGGCGCCCATGTGGGGGTGGTGGTCTCGGCGGCCGGCGTCGAGCTGGTGCAGCCGGTGCTGCACCGCAGCCGCCGCCACGGTGAGCTGCCGGCGCCGGCGCTCCCCGACCCGGCGGTCGTGGTGCACCAGGCCCCCTGGGGCCGGCTCGCCGTGGTGGTCGGGGACGACGCGCTCTACCCCGAGACCTTCCGGCTCGCCGCGCTGGCCGACGCCGATGTGGTCGCCGTCCCGTTCACCGTGGCGGAGCCGCACGACCTCGACCTGCTGCTGCTGGAGCGGGCCGCGGAGAACCGGCTGAACCTCGCCGTCTCCGCGCGTGCCGCGCAGTGGGGCGGAGCAGCCCTGATCCCGCTCTCGGCCGACTTCACCCTGTGGGGCGCCTGGCGCAACCCGTTCGCCGGGGTGATCAGCCGTCCCGAGCTGGTGACCACGGAGGGCCCGCTGCTCGCCGGCGCACTGCGTCCCGCCTGTGCGACGAACCGGTTCGTCAGCAGGGGCACCGACGTGGTCGACGGCCGCCCCTGGCGGCTGCTCGACGCGCTGGTCCGGTAGCGGCCGGCCGGCGCTCGCGGCTCAGCCGGCGGCGGACGCGGCCTCGCGGACGGCCAGGGCCTCGAGCAGCGCGGTCTCGGTGCTCTCGAGGTGGGCGATCCAGGCCTCCCGCAGCTGCTCGGCCTTGCCCGCCCGGGCGAGGTCGAGCAGCTGGCGGTGCTCGTCGATGCGCCGCTGCTGGGTCTCGGGGTGATGGTCGAGGTCCTGCATCAGCAGGTGCAGGTAGCGGTCGGAGGCCTTCCAGAGCAGGCTCAGCACGTTGGCGTCGGCAGGACCGATCGCGTCGTGCAGCACGGCCTCGTGGAAGGCGTGGTGCTTCGCGGCCAGGGCGGCGGGCTCGCGCTCGATGCCGATGTACTCGTCCAGCGCCTCCTCGGCCTCGGCCAGGCGCTCGTCGGAGAACTCCTTGCCGGCGCGGGAGATCAGGTCGCCCTCGATCAGCTTGCGCAGCGCGTAGATGTTGGCCAGCTCCTCGCTGGTCAGCGTCGCCACCAGGGCCGAGCGCCCGGGGCGCAGGCTGATCACGCCCTCGCTCTCCAGTCGGCGCAGGGCCTCGCGCACCGGGATGTGGCTGATGTCGAAGCGCTGGCAGAGGTCGACGATCGACACGGTGGAGCCGGGGGCGAGGTCGCCGTTGAGGATCGCGCGGTGCAGCTCGTCGGTGACGCGGTCGACCAGCGAGTGGTGCTCGATCGGCCGAACTCCCTTGGCAGCGCTGGCGCGACGACTCATCTGGTGCTCCCAAGGACGTAGGTGTGGTGCTCCTGCAGCCACCGACGACGATCATATATTCCGCGGCCCCGGATCTCCCCTCATCATCCCCCGCCAGCCCCTCGCTCCCAAAACAGATATCGTATATTCTGTTGGAAGGAGGTGCCGAGATGGTCGACACGACGACGTTCCGAGACGTCATGAGCCAGTGGCCCAGCGGGGTCACCGTGGTGACGACGCTGTCGGGCGACGGTGCGTGGCACGGGATGACGGCCAGCTCGTTCTCCAGCGTGAGCCTGGAGCCGCCGCTGGTCTCGATCTGCCTCACCAAGACGCTCTACTCCCACCAGCTGATCGCGGCGAGCGGGATCTTCGGGGTCAACGTCCTCGCGAAGGACCAGACCGACGTCGGCCGGCGGTTCGCGGGGATGGACGACAGTGTCGACCGGTTCGCCGGCGAGAGCTGGTCGACCGACCAGACCGGGGTGCCGCTGCTCGACTCGGCGCTGGGCTGGTTCGACTGCCGGGTGGTGCACGCCTACCCCGGCGGGGACCACACGATCTTCGTCGGCGAGGTCGTGGGGGCCCGCGCGGCCCGTCGTTCGGCCCCGTTGCTCTTCCACGCCCGCGGCTGGGGCCAGTTCGCCGACGTGCTGCCCGACGTGGCCGCGCTCTCCGACCCCGGCGTGGTCGCAGGGTTGGCAGCCGCCGCGCGGGACCAGGAGGTCGCCCACGTCGCCGCCGGCGTGGCAGCCGCCGGTGCCCGGGTGCGGGTGGCCGACCTGACGAGCGCCGTGAGCCTCGAGGAGGCCGCCGCCATGGTGCCCCGCACCCTGCCGCTGGAGACCGCCAGCGTGCTGGTCGCCGATCGGGCCCAGGCCGACCTCGTCCTCGCCGCGGGTGTCAGCACCGTGGAGATCTCCTTGGACCCCACGGAGCCAGGCCGGACCGAGGAGCTCCTCGCGACCCTGGACGGCATCGCCCCCCGCACCGCCGTGCGGATCCAGGACCCGTTCGCCCCCGAGCGCCTCGACGCCGTCCTCGACGCCGTCGAGCGGCTCGCGGCGCTCCGCGTGCTCGAGATCGGCGTCCCCGACACGGCGGGCTCCGCGACCCCGCTGCGGGTGCGCGCCTTCCTCCAGGAGGCGGTGGCGCTGGCGCGTCCGGTGCCGCTGCGGATGGGCCTCCACGACCGCGACCGTCTCGGCCTGGTCAAGGCGATCATCGCCCTCAAGAGCGGGGTGCGCCACTTCGACACCACCCTCGCCGGCATCGACGGGGCGGTGGCGACCGAGGACCTGATCCGACTTCTCGAGGAGGTCGACGTGCACACCCCCGTCGACTCCGCCGCCCTGGCGGTCCTGGCCCGGGACCTCCGTGCCGGCGCCCCCACCCCCCAGACCACCTCGTCGCTGGCCGAGCCCAGCGGACCCCAGATCGTAGGAGCAGCAGGATGACCCCGAAGACCACCGCAGAGCTCGTGTTCCCCGACCTCACCGAGGCGGAGCGGGAGCGCGCCCGGCGCGTCGAGTCCGTGCTGCCGACGATCGCCGCGGCCGCCGAGGCCGCCGACGAGGTGGGTGCACTGCCCGAGGGGCACCTCAAGCTGCTCGGCGACGCCGGGCTGCTGGGCCTGGTGGTGCCCGAGGAGTTCGGCGGTCTGGGGGGCGGGCTGCGTGACCTCGCCGCCACCACCTACGCGCTCGGCACGGTGTGCGGCTCCACGGCACTTGCCTTCTTCTTCCACTGCTCGTCCTCCTCACGGGGCATGCTTCCCCTGGCGGCGCTGGACGCCGGCCTCTACAGCGACGAGGAGGCGCCGGAGGTCCGGGCCTTCGCGCACAAGGTGCTGCACCTGATGGGGACGGAGAAGAAGGCCATCGGAAACTTCGCCAGCGAGGCGGTCAAGGCCTCGAACGCCAACGTGCTGATCCGCACCACCGCGACCCGCACCGACGGCGGGTGGCTGCTCAACGGCGAGAAGTCCTTCGGCTGCCTCTCCGGGTCCGCCGACTACTACCTGGTGACGGCTCGCCGCGACGACGTCGAGGGGCTGGACGCCCTGACGCTGTTCCTGGTGCCGCGGGCCACCGCGGGCGCCCGCCCGCGGGCGCCGTGGACCGGGCTGGGGATGCGCGCCTCGGACAACAACGGCCTGGTCCTCGAGGACTGCTTCGTCCCCGACGAGCTGGCGCTCGCCGTGCCGGGTGCCTTCACCCGGGCCACCCAGATGTCACGGGGCTCGTGGGTCGGCAACCAGATCGCCATCGCCTCCATCTATGCCGGGATCGCGCAGGGCGCGTGGAGCTTCGCGCTCGACCGCACCATGCGTGCCACCTTCGCCGACACGGGCAAGCCGATCGCCTCCAGCCCGATGCACCAGGTGATCATCGGGGACGGCGAGCGGCACCTCGCCGAGGCCCACCTGTGGCTGCGTCGTCAGGTCGACCTCGAGGCCAGCGACCCGCCGCTCCTGCCCAAGAACGAGGTCGTGCAGTCCTGGAAGCTCGCGAAGGGCGCCATCTGCGAGCACGCCCACGAGGTCGCCCTCGCGGCCCTGAAGATGTGCGGCACCTCCGGCGCCCTGATGGGCAACGTCACCGGCCGGGCCGTCCGCGACACCGCCATGGGGCTGGTGCAGGCGTTCCCTGCGGAGCGCGGCAAGCTGGACCTGGCCAAGATGATCGTGGAGCACGAGGGCTGGGAGGGCCTCACCACGACCGACAGCTTCCAGAAGCCGGTCGGGGAGCGCGCATGAGCGAGGTCCCGGTGGAGGCGGTGCGCCGCGCCGACCTGGTGATCCCGGCCGTGGAGCAGCTCGTCGACGGCGTCTGGTCGGCACCGGGCGACCTCCTGGGACTCGCCCTGGTCGACCCGTTCACCGGCGAGGCTCTGGGCGACGCCGTGGCCAGCGGCACGGACGACGTCGACGCCGCGCTGGCGGCCGCGCACCGGGCGCACGTCACCTCGGCGTGGAGCGGCGTCCCGGTCGAACGGCGGGCCCACCTCCTCGATGCCGTCGGCGAGGCCCTCGCGGCCGAGCTCCCGCGGCTCTCCGCCCTCGAGTCGCTCGCCACCGGCGTACCGGTCGCCCAGACCAGCATCGTCGGCGTCATCGTCCCCGGCGCCTTCCACCTCGCCGCCGAGATGCTGCGCGCGGGGGTGCTGCTCGAGACCCGGGTCGGCGACTCCGGTCACCAGGTCGAGGTGCACCGGCTGCCGCTGGGCCCCGCGCTCTGCTTGGTGCCGTGGAACGCCCCCGCCCCGATGGCGGCCCACAAGATCGCCTCCGCGCTCGCGGCCGGCGCGCCGACGCTGCTCAAGCCCAGCGAGTACGCGCCGTGGGGGACCACCGAGCTGGCCCGCGTGGTCGACCGGGTGCTGACCGAGCACGAGGTGGACCCCGGGACGTTCCAGCTGCTGCAGGGTGGCGCGTCGGTCGGCGGCCGGCTGGTCAGCGACCGGCGGGTGCGCGCGGTCTCCTTCACCGGCGGCCTGGCCGCGGGCCGCGCGATCGCCGCCGCCTGTGCGGAGAACTTCACCGCCCTCCAGCTCGAGCTCGGCGGCAACAACCCGCTCGTGGTCATGCCGGACGCCGACGTCGAGGACGCGGCCCGTGCCGCGGCCGACCTGCTGACCACCCTCAACGGCCAGTGGTGCCGGGCGCTGGGCCGCCTGGTGGTGCCGGAGGAGATGGCCGACGACCTGGTCAAGCGGATCGGCGACCGGCTGGCGGACCTGCGGGTCGGCGACCCACTGGATCCGGCCACCGAGCTGGGGCCGATCGTGCACCCGAGCCACCTCGCCCGCCTGCGTGCCGAGATCGGGACCCGGGTCGCCGCGGGCGGCACCGAGCACTCCTTCACGCCGCTCCCCGACTCGGGGGGCAGCTTCCTGGCTCCCACGCTGCTCACCGGCGTGCCGTCCGAGGCGGCCGAGGACGAGATGTTCGGACCCGTCGCCACGGTCCACCCCTATGCCGACCTGGCCGAGGCGGTGGCCCTGGCCAACGGCACGCCGTTCGGTCTCGAGGGCTACGTCGTCGGCGCCGACACCGAGGCGGCGCTCGCGGTGGCCCGCCAGGTGCACGCGGGAGAGGTCAAGGTGAACGGCTCGACGATCATGAGTCTCCACCTGATGACGCCTCGCCCGGCCTGGGGGCTCTCGGGCATGGGCGAGGAGGGCACCACCGAGACGATCCGGGTCTTCACCTGTGCCCGGGTGGTCGGCGTCGAGGGCGGCTTCGCGCTGCACGGAAGATGACGAGCGCGACTCCCTCCAGCCGGCGGCTGAGGGACCTGCTCGACGGTCCGGAGGTGGTCCGGCTGCCCGGCGTCTTCGACGCCGTCACCGCGGCCCTCGCCGCGCAGGCCGGTGCCTCCGCGGTGTGCCTCTCGGGGGCCACGGTCTCCGCGGTCGACCTGGGCGTGCCCGACCTCGGCTTCGTGCACGGCACCGACCTTGCCCGCCGGGCCGCCTCGCTGATGCCGTCCCTGGGCGGGGTGCCGCTGCTCGCGGACGCCGACACCGGCTACGGCCATGCCCTCCAGGCCCGGCAGACCACCAGGGCCTACGCCGCCGCCGGGATCGCCGGGCTCCACCTGGAGGACCAGGTGTCGCCCAAGCGGTGCGGGCACCTGGCGGGCAAGTCGGTGGTCGACGTGGCCGAGGCCGCCGGCCGGGTCCGGGCCGCGGTCGAGGCGGGCACCGGCCTGGTGGTCGTGGCCCGCACCGACGCGCTGTCGGTGCGAGGGCTGGACTCGGTGGTGGAGCGCTGCCTGGCCTTCGCCGACGCCGGCGCCGATGCGGTCTTCGTGGAGGGCGCGGGGCTCGCCGAGCTGGGTGAGGTCGCCGCCGCCCTGGCCGCCCGCGGTCACCGGACCCCGCAGGTCTACAACCGGTCCGAGGCGGGGGGCGCGATCGACGCCGGTCCCGGCGACGACGAGCTCTACCAGGTCGGGGTGCGGCTGGTGATCCACCCGGTCTCCGCGCTGCTGGCCGCGGCGCACGCCGTCCGCCGCACGATGGAGCAGATCGTGACCACCGGCCACTCCGGGCGCGTGGACCGCCTGACCTGGCCCGAGCTGAACGACCTCGTCGGACTGCCCGGGCTGCTCGACGACGAACAGCGCTACGCCGCCCCCGTGGCGGCAGGGGTGAGGAGCCAAGCAGATGAGTGACGACCAGCAGACGGTGATCGTGGTCGGCGCGGGACCGGTCGGCCTGACCGCCGCGCTCGTCCTGGCACGGGCCGGGATCGGCGTGCGGGTCCTGGAGGCGGGCGAGGGCCTGGCGGCCGAGTCGCGCGCCTCGACCTACCACCCGCCGAGCCTGGAGATGCTGGACGAGCTCGGGGTGCTCGAGCCGCTGATGGAGCGCGGGCTCGTCTCCACCGGCTTCCAGTACCGCGACCGCCGCACCGGGCCGATCGCCGACCTCGACCTGGGGGTCCTGGCCGAGGACACCCGGTTCCCGTTCCGGGTCCAGTGCGAGCAGAGCAAGCTGACCCCGATCCTCCTGGCGGCCCTGGGCGAGCTGGACCACGTGCAGGTGGAGTTCTCCCAGCGGGTGGTGCGGGCCGAGACCGTCGGGGAGCGCGCGCGGGTCACCACGGCGGCCGGTGACGTGCTCACCGCCGACTGGGTGGTGGGCGCGGACGGCGCCAGCTCCCAGGTGCGGCAGAGCGCCGGCTTCGAGTTCGAGGGGATGACCTACCCCGAGCGCTTCCTGGTGGCCTCGACCACCGAGGACCTGGCCTCGATCCTGCCGGGCGTCGCAGCGGTCAACTACGTCTTCGACCCGGACGAGTGGCTGGTGCTGCTCCGCACCCCCGAGCACTGGCGGATCCTCTTCCCGACGGACCCCGAGACGGCCGACGAGGTGGAGATCGACCCCGCGCGGATCCAGGCGCGCCTGACCGGCGTCGCCGACCTCGGCCGCGACTGGGACGTCCTGCACACGACGCTCTACCGGGTGCACCAGCGGGTGGCCGACACCTTCCGCAAGGGACGCCTGGTCCTGGTCGGCGACGCGGCGCACATCAACAACCCCCTCGGCGGCATGGGCATGAACAGCGGGCTGCACGACGCGGTCCTCGAGGCCACCGCCCTGGTGCGGCTGCTGACCGGCACCGGCACGCTGGCCGAGCTGGATGAGGCGTGCGAGGCACGGCGACAGGTGGCGCTCTCCTACGTCAAGACCATCACGCACGACAACTGGGAGCGGCTGCGCCAGACGGACCCGGAGGCGCAGCGGGCCTACCACGACGAGCTGCGCGCGCTGGCCGCCGACCCGGTGCGGATGCGCGCGCACCTGCTCAACACCTCGATGATCAACTCGCTGCGGGGCGGGCGTCCGGTGGCGATGGTCGGCGGGACGCCGCAGTGATCACCCGCCACAACCCGGCCCGTCCCGACGAGGTGGTCGGGACGGTCGGGACCACCACCCCTGCGCAGGTGGACGCCCAGGTCCGGGCGGCCGCCCTCGCGCAGGTGGCGTGGGCCCGGACCCCGGTGGCCGAGCGCGCGGCCCTGCTGCTGCGGGCCGCGGACGCGCTCGACCCCCTGCTGGACGAGCTCGCCGAGCTGGCGGCCCGGGAGACCGGCAAGGTGCTGGCCGACGCCCGCGGCGAGGCGGGGTTCGCGGCGGCGGTGCTGCGCTGGTACGCCGGCCGGGCGGTCGAGGTGCTGGCCGACCGGCACCAGGACGACGGACGCGGCCGGCTGCGGACCAGGCACCGTCCGTTCGGGGTGGTCGCGGCGATCACCCCGTGGAACGCGCCCCTGGTGCTCGCCGCGCTCAAGGTGGCACCCGCCCTGGCGGCCGGCAACGCCGTCGTGGTGAAGCCGTCGCCGCTGGCACCGTTCGCCGCCGGCCGGTTCCTGGAGACGGTGGCCGCGGCGGTGCCCGAGCACCTGCTGAGCGTGGTGCACGGTGAGGTCGAGACGGCCACGGCGCTGGTCGGGCACGAGCTGGTCTCCCGGGTCGCCTTCACCGGGGGCGACGTCGCGGGGCGGGCGATCGCGTCGCTGGCCGGGCGCAGCCTGACCCCGAGCGTGCTCGAGCTCGGCGGCAACGACCCCGCGCTGCTGCTGCCGGACGCCGACCTGGACGACGCGGCGTACGAGCGCCTGGTGATGGCGGCGTTCGCCACCAGTGGACAGGTCTGCATGGCGCTGAAGCGCCTCTACGTCCCGGCGGAGCGGCTCGAGGAGGTCGTCGCCGGACTGGTGCGGGCGGCCGGCCGGGTGCTGCACGTCGGCGATCCGCTGACCGCCGGGGTGACCATGGGCCCCGTGGTCAGCGCCGGCTCGGCGGCACGGGTGCGCGAGCTGGTCGCCCGGGCCGCGGGGGAGGGTGCCGAGGTGGTCGAGATCGGCACCGTGGTCGGCGACCTGTCGCGTGGTCACTACGTGCGGCCCACGCTGGTCCTCGGAGCCAGCGACGACAGCCCCGTGGTGGCCGCTGAGCAGTTCGGTCCGACCCTGCCGGTGCTGGGCTACGACTCGGTCGAGGAGGCCGTGGCCCGCGCCAACTCCGGGGAGCTCGGCCTGGGGGCGTCGGTCTGGTCGGCCGACGAGGAGCGGGCCTTCGAGGTGGCCGAGCGGCTGGAGGCGGGGTTCACCTTCGTCAACACCCACAACCGCACCGGGATGGCGCTGCACGCGCCGTTCGGCGGGGTCAAGCGCTCGGGCTGGGGCCGGGAGTACGGCGACGACGGGCTGCTGGAGTACGTCCAGCCGTGCGTGACCCACCTGCCAGGCGCCTTCCGGGCAGGTGCTGCGGGACTCTCCGCCTCGGCGTACCCGAGCCCGGGAGATTGAGGACCACTTCTTCTGGGCCGTTGCCTGACGGGCAACGATGATAGAATATATTATTTTGAGCAGGCCGTTCACGAGAGGGAGACGCATGACTCAGAACCTCAAGTCGGTGCAGGAGTACTTCGACGACGCAGGCCCCACCGACGTGACGGCGCTCTTCGCCGACTGGAAGGCGCTCGTCGACCGGCTCAGCGCCAAGGTGCAGGAGCGGTTCGCCCTCGAGCGCGACCCCTCGACCCTGGAGCTGGAGGCGTTCACCAGCGAGAACGGGCCCTCGGGCAGCGTGCGCGGCTACGCCGGACCCGAGATCGACTGGATGGTCCACTCGCACATGGAGAACGCCGCCGCCGGCTTCGTCAACGTGCACCTGACCATCTGGCTCGGCCCGCAGGTGCGGGTGCCGCACTTCGGCATGGCCCTCGGTGCCTTCCCGCAGGGCTGGCTCTTCCTCGACTCCGTGCCGCGCTCCAACCTGCTGACCGACACCGAGTCGTTCGACGCCTACTACGCACCCCTCAACGCCGAGTGGGAGCGGGTCCAGGCGGAGAACGACTGGCTGGAGCCCTTCGTGAGCCGCAGCGCCTTCGTGCGCGCCAGCCTCTCGCCCACGGCCTACTGCATGATGGGCCCGGGCGACAGCCGGACCACCGACCTCGTCACCGACCTGGCCGAGCGCCACCTCGACCGCTGGCTGGGCTGGGTGGACGAGGCGCAGCCGGTCCCGGTCGAGGAGCAGGCCGCCCTCGCCGCCCAGGACGAGCTGGTGCGCCGCAACATCGCGGAGCGCGACCCCGCCAACGAGATGGGGGACCGGTTCTTCGGGCCCGAGATGACCCAGCAGCTGGTGCGCGCCCTCTGGGGTGGAGACCGTCAGCTTCCCCGGCCGCACCAGCGCTGAGGGGTTCCCCATGGAGATCGCCGACCCCGGACCGGTGCGCAGCCACCGCACAGCCGTGCGCGTACCGGGCGCGGTGGCGCCCTTCGACACGATGCACGTCACGGTGCGCTACCCGGCGCTCGCGGCGCGCACCGAGCTGGAGCGGATGAGCGGCGTGCTGCCTGCCGATCCGGCCGGCGCCCCCTACCCGGTGGTGGTCGTGCTGCCCGGGATCAACGTGGCCTCCGCCGGCTACCTGGGGCTGGCCGTCTCGCTGGCCCGGGCCGGCATGGTCTGCGTGACCTTCGACTGGGTCGGCGAGCTCTTCCCCGGCCAGCACGGGCTCACCCCCGGCGTCGACCTCGACGCGGTCTCGCCGCAGAGCTACGGGTCGCGCCCGACCACGCCCGCGCTCGGTGCCCTGCTCGCCGCGTTGTCCGAGGCGCAGGGGGCGGGTCCCCTGGCCGGCCTCCTGGACCTGGACCGGGTCGGTGTCTTCGGGCACTCCGCGGGCGGCACGGTGGCGCTCCAGTCGGCTCGTGCGGCCTGGTTCCCCCAGGTCCGTGCCGTGGCCACCTACGGTGCCCACACCATGGCCTCCCAACAGCTCGGCTTCGAGGCGGGCACGCTGCTGACCTCCCCCGCCGAGGCGGCCGTGATGCTGGTCGCCGGCACGGCCGACGGCGTGGTCGCCGCCAGTGCCGTCCGCTACGGCGAGAAGGCCGGCGCGCCGGGACACGACCCGGTGGAGCGGACCTGGCGCGAGGCGCTGCCCCTGGCCGCCGAGGCGTGGCTGGTGAGGCTCGCCGGAGCCGGCCACATGCTGCCGGCGGCACCCGAGGACGCGACGTCCGCGCGCGGCTTCCTGGAGGAGCCGAGCGGCGCCGACCAGGATCACCTGCGCGGCGTGCTCGCCGACCTCGTGACCACCTTCTTCGCGGCCGGGCTCATCGGTGACACCGAGTCCAAGGCCGCGCTGGATCGATGGGACGACCATCGCAGACCCGAGATCGCCGACGTGAGTCGTCGCTAGGAGGAACCGCAATGTTCAAGAACTTCTGGTACGCGGTGGAGTTCAGCTCCGACGTGAAGCCCGGGAAGCCGATGAAGGTCAAGCTCCTGGGTCAGCAGCTGGTGCTGTACCGCAAGCACAGCGACAACTCCGTCGTGGCGCTCTCGGACCTGTGCGTGCACCGTGGCGCAGCGCTCTCCGACGGTGAGCTCAAGGGCGACTGCGTCGTCTGCCCCTACCACGGCTGGGAGTACAACCCGGCGGGCGTCGTGGAGCGGATCCCGGCACACCCCGAGAAGGGGATCCCGCGCAAGGCGCGGGTCGACTCCTACCCGACGCAGGAGAAGTACAAGTTCGTCTGGGTCTACATGGGCGACCTGCCCGAGGAGGAGCGGCCGCCGCTCCCCGACTGGTCGGTCATCGACGACGACGTCAACTACCGCGCCGTGACCGGGCAGTTCCTGTGGAACTCGAACTACGAGCGGATCCTCGAGAACGGCGTCGACGTCGCGCACACGCCGTTCGTGCACGGCGGCGTCTTCGGCAACAAGGAGAAGCCCGAGGTCCCCGAGTTCCAGATCGAGGAGTCCGAGTGGCACTGCAAGGTCTCGATCGAGCTCAACCCGCCGCGCTCCAAGGGCCTGTGGGGGATGATCAACCCGAACCGGCAGGCCCTGGCCGACCGGCCCCCCGTGCCGGTCTCCACCACCTGGTGGCTGCCCAACATGATCCTGCTGGAGATCGGCACCCCCATGGGGGCGCTGAAGATCTTCGACGTCAACATCCCGATCGACGAGGAGACCACGCTCGTCAAGTTCGTCGCGCTCCGGTCCTTCTTCAAGGGGGCCTGGGCCGACCGTGACGCCCGTCGTCGCATCTTCAAGGTCCTCTACGAGGACCAGGCGATCGTCGACGCCGTCCGGCCCGAGCTGCTGCCCTTCGACCTCTCGGCCGAGCTGCACGTCAAGAGCGACTACAACGCGATCAAGTACCGCCGTCGTCGCCAGGAGCTGATCGAGGCCGGCTGGGGGGTGGAGGACAACACCATCGTGGGTGAGGGCCCGGCCCGGGTCGAGGCGCGGGTCATCCCGTCCCCGGTGCGCAAGGAGGTCCCCGAGCTCGCCAGCGCCTGGAACTACAAGGAGGTCCGCAGCCGCGAGCTTCGGATGGGCCGGGGCGAGTCCGAGGTGCCGGTGCGCAAGGAGCGCCGGCTCGTGATGGACGACCCCGAGCCGGCGGCACCCGCCACCCAGGAGCTCACCCAGGAGCCCACCCAGGACCTCACCCAGGACCTCACCCAGGACCCCACCCAGGACAAGGAAGTGAAGGCATGAGCCTCCCCGCAGACCTCTGCACCAGCACCCTCGAGAACCTGGTCGCCCGAGGCGGGCTCACCGAGATCACCGGGGCGGACGGCGGGGCCTACCAGGTCCTGCACTCCGCGATGGGCCCCGACCCGGTCGGGTCGGTGCGCATCTTCTCCGGCGAGCGGATCGCCAAGGCGGTCTACGTGGGGATCGTGGTGCCGCAGATCGGGCTCGACAGCCACATGGTCTTCGCCTTCATGCCCGAGGACAGCCCGGTCCCGCACTTCACCCTGGACTCGGTGGCGGCCGGGGGCCACCTGGCCTTCCACCTCGACCTGATCCAGCGCGCCGACGCGGGGACCCACATGGTCTACAACGACTGGGCCCACACCCCGCTGACCGACAGCTACAAGGAGGTCGTCGCCCTGGAGGGCCTCTCCCGCGCGGAGCTGGACAACCGTCAGCTCACCGTGATGTCCGCCTGGATGCTGGCGAGCCGCGCCACCCCGGAGGCCTTCGGCCAGCTCGACAAGCCGGTCGCCGCCTACCTGGAGCACTGGTTCTCCCTGGTCGAGGGCGACGTGCCGGCCGAGGTGCTGGCCGACCTGGCCGACACCGACCTGGCCGCGCGCGACGCCCGCAACCGGGGCCTGCTCTTCAGCCCCGAGGTGGACAAGGTGTGGGCGCAGATCTCCCGTCTCATCACCGAGCCGGTGGCGGAGGGCATCCGGGCCCAGCTGGTGAGCAACGAGCTGCCGGCATGACCAAGGCCGAGGCCAGTGAGTGGCAGAAGCGGATCGAGGGGGAGTGGCACGGGATCCCCGGCCTCTTCGACGCGCAGGGCAACCACGTCGGCTTCGAGTCCATCGCCCGTGCCAGCGAGGTGACCGAGCAGGGGACCCGCTACTGGATGGACTCCAAGCTGTCGGGCTCCGGCCCGCTGCGCAGCCGCTTCGAGCTGGGCGCCCAGTTCGACTTCGGCGTGGTGGACTCCGACGAGAACCGGGTCTACACCGGACCCGACTTCTACGGGACCGGGCAGCCCTACGGCCTCTTCGTCGACGCGCACTACTACTCCCCGGGATGGCAGGCCGACCTGCGCACCTGGAACCAGGTGCTGGCCGACGGGGAGACCCAGGTCTACTCCTCGGTCCTGCACGACGGCTGGTCGGTGTGCGCGGTCTTCAACGGCGTCTACAAGCGGACCCTGGACCGGGAGACCAACCCCGCGACGCAGCGGTTCGTCGACCAGTGGCGTGAGCTGGAGCAGCAGCGCGGCTCCCGGCCCCAGGTGCTGCCCACCAAGCAGGCAGGCGCCTGGGTCGGGACGCTCTTCGTCAACGGCGCCGACCAGGTGAGCGAGGGCAAGGTCGAGGTGACGATCGAGCACGACCCGACGTCGTTGCGCTCCGCGCGCCAGCGGGTCACCTGGGTCGGTGACCTGGACCGGCAGTACACCTTCGACCGCTACCGCGACGGGGCGCGCACGATGTTCGAGGGCCCCGAGGTCTACGGCAACGCGACCGCCTACGGCCGGGCGCTCTTCACCAGCCAGCACCTGGTCGGCCCGGATGCTGCGGGGGTGGAGAAGGTCAAGGGGCGTGAGTTCCTCATCGACCCCGACACCCGGGAGCTGGCCGTCGTCTGGCAGCTGCTCCGGGGGGACACCAGCACGCACTTCGTGCACGGGTCGCTCGCCTGGGAGCCGCGATGAGCGTCGGGGAGCGGGTGGTCGTCGTCACCGGCGGCACCCGGGGCATCGGCCTCGGCCTGGCCCGTGAGCTGCTGGCCCGCGGGTGCCGGGTGGTCATCTGCGGCCGGACCCCCGAGGCGGTCGCCAAGGCGCTGGCCGAGCTCGGCGCGGGGGAGCGGGCCACCGGCCTGGCCGCCGACGTCTCCGACCGGGAGGCCGTGCAGCTGCTGTGGGGCCACGCCACGGCGACCTTCGGCCGGGTCGACGTGTGGATCAACAACGCCGGGCTCTCCACCGGCCGGGGCGCGCTGCACAGCAGCGACCCGGTCGAGGTCGAGGCCGTCCTGGCGGTCAACGTCGTGGGGGTGCTCAACGGCTGTGCCGTGGCGTCCGAGGGGATGGCCGCGCAGCCCGGGGGCGGCTGGATCTGGAACATGGAGGGATTCGGCTCCCGTGGCGAGCACCAGGACGGCATGGCCGTCTACGGCGCTTCCAAGCGCGCCGTGCAGTACCTCACCGAGGCGCTGGTGCGTCAGACCAAGGGCACGCCGGTCAAGGTCGGGTTCCTCTCGCCCGGCATCGTGGCCACCGACCTGCTGGTGGGCGACTACGCCGACGACCCCGCCGGGTTCGAGAAGGTCAAGAAGGTCTTCAACATCCTGGGCGACCGGGTGGAGACGGTGACCCCCTGGTTGGCCGACCGGGTCCTGGCTGCCAGCACGCACGGCGCCCGGGTCGCCTGGCTGACGCGGGGCAAGGCGGCGCGCCGCTTCATGACGGCCTCCTTCACCAAGCGCGACATCTTCGCCGAGGCCCGCTGATGGCGGCCGCCGGCGGGGTGGACGTCTGCGCCGAGTACGGCCTCGCGCTCGCCCTCGAGGACTTCGTCCCGGTCGTGCTGGCCGGCGCGGCCCTGGTCTTCGTGGCCCGGGCGGTGCGCGGGCGGGTGCCCAGCGCCTTCCCGGTCGCCCTCGCCGGCGCCCTGGTGGTCACCCTGGGCGGGCTGGGCAAGGCCGTCTGGAAGCTCCTGGTGGCCGCCGGGTGCTGGGAGTACCCGATCCTGGAGAACCTCCTCTTCCCCTGCCTCTCCTTCGGGTTCGCGGCCCTGTCCTGGGCACTGCTCAGCGCGGTCCGCGGCAGCACGGTGACGCCGTGGCCGTTCGCCGCCTTCCCCGTCGCCGCGGCCGTGGGCGCCCTCTGGATGGGGGACACCTGGCCGCTGCTGATCGCGGCGGCGGTGGGCGCCACCTTCCTGGGGCTGACGGCGGCGGTCCACGCGTTCCGGCAGGGCAAGAGGTCGGTGGGTGTGCTCTTCGTCGTCTACGTGCTGGGCACCAACGTGCTCCCGCCCCTGGCCGCGCAACCGAACCAGTCCGCCGAGCTGCAGTGGGCCGAGCAGCTGACCAACTCGGCGGTGCAGCTCTGCTTCCTGCTGGGTGCGCTGTGGCTGCACCAGCAGCTGACCGCGCGTCCCGAACGGGCGGCCACCGACGAGCAGCAGGAGATCACGGCATGAGCGGGATCGACCGGTTGGGCTGGCGCCGCAAGTTCGGCGTCATCGCGCCGAGCACCAACACCATCGTCCAGCCGGAGTTCGACATGATGCGGGTGCCGGGCGTGACCTCCCACTACGGGCGGATCCTGATCCGGGACGGACGGATCGGCGACGACGAGGGGATGGAGGCCCTGCTCGAGCAGATCCGGGCCTCGATGGCCGACTGCGTCGAGGGCATCATGACCATGGAGCCCGACTACCTGGTGATGGGCATGAGCGCCGAGACCTTCTGGGACGGCGTGGAGGGCAACCGTCAGTTCGTCCAGCAGATCCAGGAGCTCTCGGGCGGTCTGGGCGTGGCCACCGGCGCGGAGGCGTGCGAGCGCGCCCTGCGCCTGTTCGGTGCGCGGAAGATCGCCGTCGTCACCCCCTACACCCCGCTCGGGGACGCGAACGTGCGCCGCTTCTTCACCGAGCTCGGCTTCGAGGTGGGCCGCATCAAGGGGCTGAGCTGTCGCAGCGCGGTGTCGATCGCCCAGGTGAGCGAGCGGACCCTGCGCCAAGCGTTGTGGGCGGTCGACGACGACGACGTGGACGCGATCGTCCAGTGCGGCACCAACCTCTGCATGACCGAGCTCGCCGACGAGGCGGAGCGCTGGCTGGGCAAGCCGGTGATCGCGATCAACGCCGCCACCTGGTGGATGGCGCTGCGTGAGAACGGCATCAAGGACCGTCTGCACGGCTACGGGGCGCTGCTGCGGGACTTCTGACCCCCGCCCGCTCGACCCGGCGATCAGCCCACGACGACCTGGTCGATCGGCAGGTGCGGCTCCAGGGCGGGGAAGGCCCACGAGAAGAGGACCACCAGCACGAGCACCACCAGCAGCAGGCACTGGACGACCTTGGCCGGGATCGGGCCCGGCAGCATCCGCCAGATCCACGCGTACATCTCAGGCCTCCAGCTCGTCCGGGGGGCCGGCCGCGGGGGATCTCCGCTCGACCAGCTGGGCGCCGACCACCAGGCGCTCCGTCGAGCCCCACCGCGGGTGGCAGGTCACCAGCGTCATGGTCCGGGCGGTGGGCTTGCGGCCGGGCTGGCCCGGCACCGGGGCGACGACGTCGACCTGCGTGGGGGCGATGATCCGGGACCAGGTCACCTGGTAGGTGTACCAGCCGTCCGCCGCCTCCACGTGGACCTTGTCGCCCTCGACCAGCTGGTCGAGGGCGGCGAACGGCTCGCCGTGGGTGGCGCGGTGACCGGCGACGGCGTAGTTGCCGACCTTGCCGGGCAGCGCGGTGCCGGGGAAGTGGCCGGGGCCGTCGTTGAGCGTCTCGAGGTCGACGCCCTCGACCACCACCCACTCCCAGTCGGAGCCGAGTCGGGGGATGTGCAGCACGTTGAGGCCGTCGCCGGTGCGGGGCTCCACCGTGCGCCCCTGGGGGTGCGCGCGCTGCTCGGCGCGGAACTCCTCCAGGTGGTCGGCCTGGGCGTAGCTGGTCTGCACGTTGGTCCAGACCAGGAGGTAGAACGCGAGGGCCGCGAGGAGCGCCCCGGCGGTCAGCATCAGCTCGGCGAGGAGGCGGACGGTCGTGGCGCTTGCGGTCCTCCACCTGCTCGACACCGCATCAATATATCATCTAGAGTCTGCTGTCCCAGGTGATCCAGTCCCCTCGCGCGCTGTCCAGTCGCTCAGGAGTGTGCATGCCGAACAGACGTCTCCGCGGCTTCCTCGCGCTCGCGGTCGTCGTCGGCTCGGTGCTGCCCGGGCTCGCCTCCGGCAGCGCGGCGGCCGAGGTGCCCGCGATCGTGCCCTCGGGCGGATGCTGGACCTACGTCCCGGCCCCGCTGGCCGCGGTCGAGGACCTCGAGGGTCACGTCGACGTGAGCACGGCGCTGGAGCCCTGGACGGTCGCGCCCGTGCCTCCGGAGCTCCGACTCGCCACCAGCGGAGCGACCGCGGTGGGCGGTGCCCGTGGCCTGACGGTGGGCGCCTCGGGTGGTCCGGCCGTCGCCGCGCAGCCCGTGGAGACGACGGGGACGGCGACGTACCTCCTCGACACGCTGGACTCCGCAGGGGTCCGCACCAGCCTGCCGTCGGCGGCCGTCGCCTTCACCCTCGCCCCGGGGGCGACGGCGATCCCGGCGACCAGTGCCACCGGGGCCCTGCCCCTGACCCTGGCGGGCTCCTACTCCCTGGTCCTGCGCGGAGTGGTCTACGACCTGCCCGCACTCGGGCAGCGGATCGTCTGCAACGGGCAGGCCGAGGGGGTGCCCGGCGGCGTCAACCCGGCCACCGCGCCGCTGGACCCCGCGGTGGCCACCCCCTACGTCGTCTCGCCCGGCACCGCCCTGCTGGTCTCCCAGGTCGCCGGCCAGCGGCTCACCGGCGCGGCCCGGGCGGGCGATACGGTCGAGGTGACCCTCAGCGGCTTCCCCTCCGAGCGTCCCGTCGACCTCACCCTCTGTGGTGGGGCCGAGGAGCCGGAGGTGCCCGCCACCTGCGGTCTCCCGGTCACCGTCCCCACGGCGGCCGACGGCTCGTCCGTCGCCTGGATCCCCGTGCCCGAGGACGTCGTCCCCGGCGACGGCCTCGTGCGCGCCACGGTCCTCGGGGACGTGCCGCTGGTGGTCGAGACCGCCGTCCAGCTCCTCGGTGAGCCGACCGTCTCGGCGCACGAGAAGGCCGGCCCCCGGAAGTGGCGGCTGGTGGGGGACCAGTGGGACCCGGGCAAGCCGGTCCGGCTGAGCCTGCGTGACGCGGACGGCAAGCAGGTGGGTCCCCGGGTGGTCGTCAAGGCCGGCCCGCGCGGACGGATCCGCGCCAGGTTCCCGGTGCCGTCGCGTCGCGAGGTCGTCGAGGTCCGGGCCGTGCAGCGCGCGGGCGGCGCCCTCTCGGCCACCCTGGACCTCTCGGAGGCGGGGCTGACCGCCTCCGGGCCCGGGCGCGAGACCGGACCCCGCAAGGGTGGGGGCGGAGGGCCGCCCGAGCAGCAGGCCACGCCCCCCAGCACGGTGCCGCGCTCCGTGACCCCGTCGGTCGTGACGCCGGTCGAGATCCCCGCGCCGCTCGACCTCGACGTCGACGTGGTCGACGGAGAGGTCGACGAGGAGGTCGACGAGGAGGCCGGGGGCGCCCCCGAGCCGGTGGCCCGCAGCGGGGAGGTCGCGGTCACCGAGGCGGTGCTCGTGGGCTCGGCAGACCTGGGCGACCTCTTCGGGGGAGCGCCCTCGCGGGTGCTCAGGCTGTCGCTGGAGAACGTCGGCCCGGACGAGGCGCGGGCCCCGGGCCTGACCATCGCCGTGGGCAAGGACGAGAAGGCCGACCCGGTCTACGTCAGCGACGGCCTCGGCACCCTGGCGCCGGGGGAGACCCGGGTCATCGAGGTCCCGATCTCGCTGCCCACGGGCGCCATCGGGACCTACCTGGTCTCGGGGCGGGTCGGCGACGGCGAGATCGGCGGCTTCGCCCTGAGCTGGCAGACCTACCCCTGGGGGCTGCTCGCAGCCAACCTGCTCGGGGTGGTGCTGATCGCGTGGGCGGTGCGTCGGCGCAGTCGACGCACCCGACCCGACCTGGTCACGGCCCTCGCGGCCCCTGTCGCGGCCGGGGCGCCGCCCGCCCGGGACGGGGAGGCGGTCATCGACCTGGCCACCCTCGCGCGCTGGTGGGAGCTGCAGGCGGCGCGGGCCGCCGGCGGGGGTGTCGGCGCCGCCGCGGACCAGGCCCCGGTCGCGGACGACGCGGTGATCGATCTCGTCGCCCTGGACCGCTGGATGGCGACCCGGGAGCTCACGCCCGCCGACAAACCCTGACGACTGACCTGGCGCGGAAACAGATATCGTATATAGTTCCGGCCACGCCCGATCGAGAGGGAGCCATGGCTCACGCAAGGGAACGCCGTTCACGCCGCACAGACCGCTCGCTGCTGATGCGCTCCGGGCTGACCTGCGCCGCCCTCTGCCTGGCCCTGGTGGGCTGCGGCGCCCTGCTGCCCGGCGGTGGGGACGAGGTGGACACCGCCACGGCAGGACCCGGCACCACCGACGAGTCGGTCAAGGTCGTCTTCGTCGCGGTCGACCTCGACAAGGTCAAGGAGACGACCGGCTTCACGACCGCCTCCATCGGTGACCCCGAGAAGCAGGTGCAGGCCCTGGAGGACTGGGTCAACGACAACGGCGGCCTCGGTGGACGCACGCTCGACGCGGTCTTCCGGTGGTACAACGCAGAGACCGACTCCCCGGCCACCGAGGAGCAGCTCTGCAACGAGGTCACCCAGGACGAGAAGGCGTTCGCGGTGGTGCTCACCGGCCAGTACCAGTCGAACGCCCGCCCCTGCTACGCCCAGCGGAAGACGCTGATGCTCGACATCTCGCTGGTGGCCAACGACCGCGTGCTCTACGAGGAGCTGTCCCCCTACCTGTGGGCGCCGAGCTTCCCCGAGTACGACGCCTTCGTCTCCTCCTACATCGAGGCGCTCGCCAAGGAGGGCTTCTTCGAGGGCCGCGACAAGGTCGCGATCGTGGCCGCCGACTCCCCGGTCAACGACCGGACCGTGAAGAACCTCGGCGTGCCGCAGCTGAAGAAGCTCGGGATCGACGCCGAGGTCGCGTGGGTCGACACCACCGACATCGGCACCTTGTACATGGGCCTGGAGCAGGGCGCGATCACCTTCGCCACCGCGGGCATCGACCGGGTGATGTTCCTGGGCGGCTCGCGGCTGGCTTCGATGTTCGCGACCATCGCCGGCTCGAAGGAGTTCGACGCCACCTACGCCATCTCCAGCTACGACAACCCCTCGTTCTTCGTCAACAACCCGGGCACCGTCCCCAGCGACACGATGAAGGGGATGGTCGGCATCGGCTTCCACCCGCCCCAGGACGTCGCCGACGACGTGATGCCGTTCCCGGCCGAGGGCGCCGAGCAGGAGTGCCTCGACATCTACGCCGAGGCCGGGGAGACCTTCGAGACCCGCGAGGCCGCGCGCGTGGCACTGCCCTACTGCGACGCGGCCCGGCTCCTCAAGCTGGGTGCGGACGGCGTCGACGGTCCCCTCAACGCGGCCGCCTGGGGCGAGGTCGTCGACAGGGACGGGGGCGACTTCCAGACCGCCTCGGGCTTCGGCAACGCGATGGGCGACGGCACCCGTGCCGCGGCCGGGGCCTACCGGGTGATGAGGTTCTCCGAAGACTGCGACTGCTTCCGCTACGAGGGCGACGATGTCCCTTTCGACACGAAGTGACGCGGCCCCCGCGCTGAGGTGCGAGGGGCTCGACGCGTCTTACGGTCCGGTGCAGGTCCTCTTCGGTGCCTCGCTCCGGGTGGAGCGCGGCGAGATGGTGGCCCTGCTCGGCCCCAACGGGGTGGGCAAGTCCACCACCCTCCGGGTGATCGGCGGGCTCCTCGCCCCCAGCTCGGGATCGGTCCACCTCGGCGGCCTCGACGCCACCTCCTGGTCGCCGCGCAAGCGGGTGCAGGCGGGGCTGAGCCAGGTGATCGGGCAGTCCACCTTCGGCTCGCTCAGCGTGGTCGACAACCTGACGATGCACGGCTACGCGGCCAAGGACAAGAAGTGGGTCAAGGAGGCCGTCGAGGCCGCGCTGGTGATCTTCCCGCGGCTCGACGCCCGTCGCAACCAGCCCGCCGCCACCCTGTCGGGCGGTGAGCGGCAGATGCTCGCGCTGGCCAAGGCGATCGTGAACGACCCCGAGCTGCTGGTGATCGACGAGTTCTCGCTGGGCCTGGCACCCGTCGTGGTCGGCGGCCTGTGCGAGCTGGTCCGCCGGCTCAACGAGCGGGGCACCTCGGTCCTCGTCGTCGAGCAGTCGGTCAACGTCGCCCTCTCCCTGGTCCACCGGGCCTACGTGATGGAGAAGGGCGAGGTCATCGCGGAGGACACCGCGGCCGCCCTCGCGGCCGACCCCGACCGGATCCGGGCCCTGATGCTCGGCGGCCACGTGGCGGAGGCGGTATGAGCATCGTGCTGGACGCACCCGACGTCATGGCCCTGACCGACCTGCGGTTCTCGCTGGCCGGCTTCGACTTCGGCGTCGACCGGCTGCTGCTGGGCCTCTTCGCCGGGCTGACCTACGGCCTGCTGGCGATCGGCCTGGTGCTGGTCTACCGGTCGAGCCGGTTCGTCAACTTCGCCCACGGCTCGATCGGCGTCTTCGGCGCCTCCGTCCTGGGGCTCCTCGCCGCCGACTGGGGGGTGCCGTACTGGCTCTCCTTCGTGCTGGCCATGGCGGTGGCCGCGGGGCTGGCGGCCGGCATCGAGTGGCTGGTGGTCCGGCGCCTGACCGGGCGCCCCACGATGATCGGGATGATCGCGACGCTGGGGCTCTCCCAGTTCATCCTGATCGCCGCCCTGATCATCAACGCCGACGGGGTCAGCGGCTTCACCTTCCCCCGGCCGCCGGGGCTGCCGCAGTTCGAGCTCGGTGCGACCACGATCAGCACGCCGTACGTCGCGATGGTCGTCCTCGGTCCGGTCCTGCTCGTCGCGCTGGCCTGGTTCCTGCGCGAGCACCGGGTCGGGGTCGCCATCCGCGCGGCCGCCGACGACGAGGACGGCGCGCTGCTGGAGGGCATCCCGGCTCGTCGGATGGCCACGCTGGCCTGGGCGATCGCCGGCGCCGTCGCCGCCTTCTCCGCGATGCTGGTCACCCCGACCACCGCCGGCCAGTCGATCGACACCCTCGGCCCGGACATCCTGCTCAAGGGACTGGCCGGCGCCGTCATCGCGCGGATGTCCTCGATCCCGATCGCGGTGGTCGCCTCGCTGGGTGTGGGCGTGCTCGAGCAGCTGCTGCTCTCCAACCCCGACACCCGGAACGCCGTGCCGCTGGCGCTCGGTCTGGTGATCGTGGTCGCGCTGCTCCGGCAGCCCGCCCTGGGCCGCGCCGCCCGCGAGCGGGTCGGCTGGCAGCGGATCGTGATGAGACCGCTGCCGGCGGAGTACCGGAGGCTGTGGGCGGTCCGCTGGTTCCCCCGGGTCATGGGCGCCACCCTGGTCGGGGCGGCGGTGGGCCTCGCCTACGTGGTCTCCAACTCCACGGCCTCGGCGATGACCAACGTCGTCGGCTTCGCGCTCGTCGGCCTCTCCGTCGGGCTGCTCACCGGTGTCTCCGGCCAGCTCTCGCTGGGCCAGTTCGCCTACGCCGGCATCGGCGCCGCCGTCTCGGTGCACGCCGTGCACAACACCGGCAGCTTCGTCCTGGGCCTGGCCGCCGGCATCGCGGCCGCAGCGGCCTCCTCGGCGCTGGTCGGGATCCCGGCCATGCGGCTGCAGGGTCTCGCGCTCGCCGTCTCCACGCTGGCCCTGGCGCTGGCCACCACGAGCTGGCTGCTGCGGCTCGACAGCTTCCTGGGCTTCGGCGTCCAGCCGGCCAAGCCCACGGTCTTCGGCTACCCGCTGACGCTGGCCGTGGACTACTACCTCTTCGCCCTGCTGATGCTGGTCGTGGCCACGTGGGTGGTGGGCAACCTGCGGCACAGCGGCTTCGGCCGCACCCTGCAGGCGATCCGTGACAACGAGGACGCGGCGCGGGCCTTCACCGTCGGCGCGCGGATGCGGAAGATGCAGGTCTTCGCGATCTCGGGCGCCGTCGCCGGGCTGGGCGGGGCCGTGATCGGGCACGGCCAGACGCAGCTCACGGTCAACTCGTTCCCGGCCTCGGCGAGCATCGACGTGGTGGCGATCGCGGTCGTGGGCGGCCTGGTGCTGACCGGCGGGCCGATCCTCGGGGCGATCATCCTCGTCGGCATCCCCAGCATGTTCAGCCTGGGGCTGGCCGGGAGCGCCGCGCTGTCGATCGGCTGGCTCCTGGTGGTCGTGATGCTGCCCGACGGACTGGGCGGCCTGATCGCCCGGGCCCGCGACTGGTGGGCGGACGGCGTCGCCCGCCGGGCCGGCATCGACGTGCGGCAGGCCCGGCACGGCGCGGACCACAAGCCGCCGTCGCCGCTCTCCTCCAGTCTCCGTCTGGAGGGGCTGCGCCGCGAGGGTCGTCACGAGCCCCAGCCCGACGGTCTCCCGGTGCTCTCGGTGGACGGCGTCTCCCGCCGCTTCGGCGGCGTGGTGGCGGTCGACGGCGTCAGCCTGGAGGCCGTCCAGGGCGAGATCGTCGGCATCATCGGGCCCAACGGCGCGGGCAAGACGACGCTCTTCGAGATCATCGCCGGCTTCACCGCCCCCGACGCGGGCCGGGTCGGCTACGGCGGTCGCGACGTGACCGGCCGCACGCCCGAGCAGCGGGCCCGCGTCGGGCTGGTCAGGTCGTTCCAGGACGCGGCCCTCTTCGGCACGCTGACCGTGCAGGAGACCCTGATGCTGGCCCAGGAGCGGCTCGAGCCGTCCCGGCTCTGGACCGCGATGATGGGTGCCCGGGAGGCCGAGCGGCGCAAGGAGGAGAAGGCCGCTGAGCTGCTCGAGCGGATGGCCCTCACCCCCTTCGCCCGCCGGCAGATCTCCGAGCTGTCGACGGGCACGCGCAGGGTGGTCGAGCTGGCCAGCCTGCTCGCCCTGGAGCCCCGGGTGCTGCTCCTCGACGAGCCGTCGGCCGGCATCGCGCAGAGCGAGAGCGAGTCGCTCGGCGAGCTGCTGCACGGGATCCGCCGCGAGCTCGGCACCACGATGATCGTGATCGAGCACGACCTCCCGCTGCTCTCCCACCTGTGCGACCGGATGGTCGCGATGAACCTCGGCCGGGTCGTCGCGGTCGGCACCCCGGACGAGGTGCGTGAGCATCCCGAGGTGGTCAGGTCCTACCTCGGCACCGACGAGAGCGCGATCTCCCGTTCCGCCGTCCGCGCCGGAGGCGCCCTGCCTCCCGTCGCCACGAAGCCGCTCGACCCCCTGTCCGCAGCTGCCCCGCAATACCACCCCTGAGCCAAGGTCGATCCGAGGAGAACCACCATGCGAAGCACAGCCAGACTCGCCAAGGCCCTGGCGGCCACGATCGCGCTGTTCGTGGTCGCGCTCGTCGGAGCGCCGCCGGGCTTCGCCGCGGGCCCCTCGCTCGAGGTGAGCGCGAAGGACGGTCTCACCGACGGCCAGCAGGTGACGCTCACCGGCAAGGGCTTCGCGCCCGGGATGGGGCAGATCGCGGCCGGGCAGTGCATCGAGGGCTACACCGGCCCCAGCCACTGCAACCTCCAGGGCGGTGCCACGTTCCGCAACGCCGACGGCGCCGGCTCGATCGGGACCTTCACCATCGTGGTCAAGGAGAAGTTCGGCTCCTACGACTGCACCAAGGTGCAGTGCGTGATCGCCGCCGCTCCGCTGCCGACCGCCGAGGACGCGGCGACGGTCGCGGCCAACCAGGTGGTCATCCCGATCACCTTCGGTGCCGGGGCCACCGAGCCGGTCACCGAGGACGCGGGAGGCGAGGAGGCCGAGGAGGAGACCGCGGGCGGGAACGAGGCGGCCCCGGGCGGGGGCGACGACACCCTGCCCCAGACGGGCGCCGGTGAGGTCGTGGCGCTCTCCGTGCTGGGTGCGGTCGTGCTGCTCCTGGCCGGGGCCGGGCTGGGCCTCGGCGCCCGTCGCCTGGGGGGTGTCGCGTGAGGGCGCGTCGCCTGCTGGCCGGCGCAGCAGCCGCCTCGCTGGCCGCCGTCACCCTGGGCTTCGCCACGCCTGCCTCGGCCGCACCCGTGACCTCCTCCCAGACGGTCGCGTGCCAGACCGCGCACTTGGCGCCGACGCCGGAGAAGCCCTACTTCCCGACGTTCGACTGGGCGGCCTCCCTCACGGTGACCGCGCAGACCGACGGGACCAACACCCACCTCGAGATCCAGGCCAACGACCTGGCGAAGCCCGGGGGGGTCGGGATCGTGCCGATCGCGCTCAAGGACGCCAAGACCGTCGCCAAGATCACCGCGACGGTCAACGGCACGCCGGTCACGCTGGAGGGTGCGGGTGGACCCGTCGACGTCGCTGCCAACGCGCCGGTGCCGGTGCCGAAGGTGTCTGCGACGATCCCGGGCGCGACGACCCCGATCTCCGTGGTGGTCACGAACATCCAGATCGACGCGGCGGCGATGGGCTACGTCCTGCCCACCTACTGCCCGATCGAGGGCACCGCGCTCAGCTGGGCGATCGGTGACGTCGGCGTGGACGGCGCGGCCGGCCCGCTGCCGACACCCACTCCGGTCCCGACGCTGACCGCGGCCCCGACGCCGTCCCCGTCGCCGTCGCCGTCGCCCACGGAGAAGCCCAGCAAGAAGCCGGAGCCCACCAAGACCCCCGGCAAGGGCAAGGAGCCGAAGAGCTCGAGCAGCAAGGGGAGCCCCGCCACCGGGAAGGTGACCTACGCCTGCGTGCTGCAGCCCTTCGGGAGCGACTTCGACTACACCCCCAGCGTCCGGCTGGCCGGCTCGCGCGCGAAGGCGGGTGACCAGAAGGTCTCCCTCGCGGCGAGCATGAGCGAGATCCCGGGCCTGGCTCCGGTGCCGATCGAGAACGGCACCATGGACGTGACGATGAACGCCAAGATGGGCGGCGAGTCCGTGGCGCTGAAGGGAAGGTCGACGGTCAACGCCGCGTCGTACGGCACCGTGCCGGTGCCGACGCTGACCGCCCAGATGAGCAGCTCGGCCGAGGAGGCCGACGTCGAGGTGACCGGCTTCTCGTTCGCCTTCGGCGAGATGTCCGGGGTGACCATCAGCGCTGAGTGCGACGTGAAGGGCGGCGGTGCCCTGGGCGCGGCCACCTTCGGCGTGGGCGAGATGCCGGAGTCCGACCCGGGCACGGCGCCGGTCGGTGGCACGCCGGGGGGTGGCACGCCGGCCGGCGGCACTCCCAGCACCAGCACCCTGCCGCAGACCGGGTCGGGTGCGCCGCTGGCGATGCTGGGGCTGTGGTCCAGCGCGCTCGTGCTGGCGGGCGTGGCGTTGTTCCTCCACCTCCCGCGGCGTCGCCAGGGGACCTGACCGGCACACAGCACCACCGACACACAGCACCACCGGGGCGGGCTAGGGCCCACCCCGGTGGTGTGTGCGTCTGCGCGGCCCGGCGTGGGCCGGCGTGGGCCGGCGTGCCTCAGGCCAGCTCGGCCAGGGCCGGGTCGAACGACCGGGAGGCCTCGAACCCGCTGGCGGTGAGCTTCTCCACCGAGATGGGGGAGGACGGCGACGCGATCTCGCCGCGGTACTGCAGGGCCGGCAGCCCCTGCTCGGCCGAGAGCCGGTCGAAGAGCTTGGCGTTGGTCGGGGGCACCTGCGCGTGGGTCAGGTTGAAGAGGCCGCTCGTGTCGTGGTGCACCGCGTGCACCACCGCCTCGGCCGCGTCGTCGACGTGCAGGCGGTAGAGCAGGGCGTCGCCGGAGAAGGGCACGGACCCGCCGAGGAACCGGTGGGCCATCGCGACCTTCTCGGCGATCGGCGGGTCGCCGGGACCGAAGATGTCGCCGCATCGGAAGATCGTCGCCCGGTCGCCCGTCGCGGCGTAGACCCGTTCCATGGCCAGGAAGTTGCTGGGGCTCGGATCGGTGGAGGCGGTCACGGGCGATGCCTCGTCGATCACCTCGAGGTGGTCGGCGGCGTCGCCGTAGACCGAGAGCGAGGAGAGCGCCACCAGGCGGGTCTGCGGCCCCGAGGCGGCCACGACGTTCTCCGCGGTGCGGACCAGCACGTCGTGGTAGGTCTTCGCCCGGCCCTCCGGGGTCATGGAGCCCTGGGCGGAGGGTCCTGCGGTGACCACCACCACGTCCTGGCCGGCCACGGCCTCGCGGACCGTCGCCTCCTCGGAGCCCCGCAGCACGACGGCGCGGTGGAAGCTCTCCCGGAGCGTGGCCACCTTCTCCTCGCTGGTGGCGGTGACGGTCACCTCGTGGCCGAGGCCGGCCAGCTGCCGGGCGGCCGCGGAGCCGACGAACCCGGCTCCGATGACAAGGACCTTCATGCGTTCTCCTCCATCTGTGTGAAGCCGGCGCGCACTGCGACCAGCTCGTCGACCCGCTCGGCCCCCAGGAACCTCTTGGAGAGCTCGTTCATCGGGTCGAGGGTGTATCCGAGGGTGCGGACGCGGTGGTCCCGGGCGCGGAGCGCGGCGCGCTCCTCCACCGGCGTCGCCACGGCGTCGCGCACCCAGCCCAGCCACGTGTCGACGCGGTCCCGGACCACCTGGCGCAGCGTCTCCACGACGTCCTCGGTGCGGTCGGCCACGTAGGAGTGGGCGATCGGGGAGAGGAAGGCGCGCATGTAGGTGCCGTGGCTGACCGACCAGGTGAACCGGTCGTCGCCGCGCAGGGCCAGGAACTTCTCGTTCTCCGGCTCGTAGTAGCGGGCGAGGTAGTCGGCGTCGACCATCAGGTCTCGCCGCGCCACGCACTCGGAGTAGAAGAACACCTGCGGGATGGTGCCGAAGACCAGGATCAGGTGCGGCACGTCGATCTGGGGGCCGAGCCAGACCTGGAGGTTCATGTCCAGGATCGAGCTCTTGCGGTTGCCGATCCAGGAGTGGACCAGCCACTCCGCGGCCGGCCCCTCGACCGACTGGTCGCCGGAGAAGGTGTGCATCGCCCCCTCGTAGCTGCCGTCCTCGGTGGCCCAGTAGTCCAGCCCCTCGCTCGCCGGGTGCGGCTGCACCGGGAGCTCGGCCACGATGCGTTCCTTGGCCTCGCTGAGGATCTTCCAGAACTCCGCCCACAGCTCGGAGTTGTCGACGTCGGGGTTCTCCGCCAAGAACTCGTGGATGGTCTTGGTCTGGGCGCTGCTGCTCATGCGGACAGAGTATAGATATATGATCTATTCTGTCAGGAGGTGGAAGCGATGATCGTGGTGGTGAGTCAGGCCCGCACCAAGCCGGGTGAGGAGCATGCGAGCGCCTACATCGCGCTGAGCGGTGAGTTCGGCCGGTTCTTCGCCGGGCAGCCCGGCTTCCGCGGCAGGCGCCTGGTGCGCGGCGTGGAGGACCGCCAGCACTTCACCCACCTGCGTTGGTTCGACTCCGTCGAGAGCTACGAGGCGTGCACCGGAGCCGAGGGCTACGTCGAGCACACCGTGCTCATGTACGAGCACCTCGAGCCCTACGACTCCTACCCGCGCGAGTACCTCGAGGTCGTCCTCGACGAGGCCGATCCGCAGGTGGGGGCATGACGACGTTCGTCCTGGTGCACGGAGCGTTCCGTGGCGGCTGGGCCTGGCGCGAGGTCCGGCCGCACCTCGTCGCCGCCGGCCACGACGTGCACGCCCCCAGCCTGATCGGCGCCGGTGAGCACCACGAGCGGGTCCGGGACGTCGCCGGCCTCAAGGTGTGGTCGGACCAGGTCAGTCGACTGATCCTGCTGGAGGACCTGCGCGAGGTGATCCTCGTCGGGCACAGCCAGGGCGGTCTCGTCACGTCGTCGGTGGCGTCCCGGATCCCGGACCGGATCGCCTGCGTGGTCCATCTCGACGCTGCCGTGCCCGCCGCCGGTGAGCGCGCCGTCGATCTGGGCCCGGCGCCGTCCCGGCTTCCCGAGCGGGGCACCGTCGTCCAGGCGAGCCCGGTCCCCCCCGACTCCGGGGAGTACGACGAGGAGACGGCCCGCTGGCTCAACGAGCGCCTCAGCGCCAGCCCGGTGGGTCCGGCGCTGGACCCGGTGCCCGCCGTGCCGGCCGAGGTCCGCGAGGTCTTCGCGTTCTGCGCGCGCACCCCCTCCGGCTACCCCTCGACCCACACCCGGGCCCGGCTCGAGGCGCAGGGACGCCAGTTCACCGTCCTGGACGCCGGGCACGACGCGCCCCTGACCGCGCCCTCGCTCGTCGCCGCCCTGCTCCTGGAGCAGGTGCCCCGCCCGTTCAACCCGCACGCGCACACCTCCGACGCGACCAGTACGACGCGCCCGATCATGAAAGGTCTCCGATGACCACCTCCGAGCAGGGATCCGCCGCCGCCAACCTCAAGCCCGGGTGGCAGGGCAGGTTCTTCGAGGACTTCGAGGTGGGCGACGTCTACCAGCACCCGCTCGGCCGGACCCTCACCGAGCACGACAACATCTCGTTCTCGCTGCTCACGATGAACACCAACCAGATGCACTTCAACAGCGAGTACGCCAAGCGGTCGGAGTTCGGGAAGCCGCTGGTCGTCTCGACGCTGACGGTGGCCATCGCGGTGGGCCAGTCGGTCACCGACCTCACCCAGAACGCCTTCGCCAACCTGGGCTGGGACGACATCCGGATGACCCACCCGGTCTTCGCCGGGGACACCCTCTTCAGCGAGTCGGTGGTCCTGGAGAAGCGCGAGTCGGCCTCGCGTCCGCACGCCGGCATCGTCACGGTCAAGACCCGCACCCTGAACCAGCACGGCGACGAGGTGTGCTCGTTCAAGCGCATGTTCTACGTCTACAAGCAGGGGGCCGAGCAGCTCGAGGGGATCTTCCCCGAGGGCAAGCGCTCCCTGCTCGCCGGCACCGACCTCGCCGAGGACTGACCGGGATGCGGATCACCTTCGCCCCGTGGGGCGAGACCCTGGCGGAGCTGGCGGACGCGGCGCGCCGTGCGGAGGAGGCCGGCGCCCAGGTGATCTGGGTGCCCGAGCTGCACCGCAGCGCCAGCGTGAGCGCGGCCGCGATCGCCCAGGCCACCAGCACCGCCCAGGTCGGCACGGCCATCCAGCTCGCCTTCGCACGCAGCCCCATGGTGACCGCCCTGGAGGCGCTGGACCTGGACGAGCTGGCCGAGGGCAGGTTCATCCTGGGTCTGGGCTCCGGGGTGAAGCGCCTCAACGAGGAGTGGCACAACGCCCGCTGGGGCAAGCCGGTGGGTCACCTGGACGAGGTGGTCCGCAACATCCGGCACTTCGTCTCCCACGCGACGGCCGGCGAGGAGATGCGGCTGGAGGGCGAGCACGAGCCGATGCGGATCCGCGGCTACGAGCGTCCCTACCCGGTCCGCAGGACCCGGATCCCGGTCTACCTGGCCGCGATGGGCCCGGCGATGACCCGGCTGGCCGGGCGCATCGGCGACGGCTGGATCAGCCACGAGCTCTGCTCCCCGAAGTACCTCGCCGAGCGCACGCTCCCCGAGATCGAGGCGGGCCTCGCCGCGGTCGAGGGGCGCACGCGCTCCGACATCGAGCTGGTCGTCTCGGCCTGCTGCTCGGTGGACCCGGACCCGCGCGCCGCCGTCGACCGGGTGCGCGGCCACGTGGGCTTCTACGCCAGCGTCCGCTCCTACGCGGACTTCTTCGAGTTCCACGGCCTGGGCGAGGCCCAGCAGGAGGTGATCGAGGTCTTCGGCTCCGGCCGGGGCGCCGAGCACCTGTCGGCCGCGGTCACCCCCGAGATGGTGGACGCGATCACCCTCAACGGCGACCGGGACCGCGTCATCGAGCAGATCGACGGCTACCGGGGCCTCGCCGATGCGGTGAAGCTCTCCGCCCCCACCCACGGCCTGAGCCCGGCGCAGGTCCGGGCCGGCCAGGACGAGGTCATCGGCCTCATCGAGACCCTCACCAAAGGATGACGCACATGAGCCAGCAGCCGGACCAGCGCATGAAGCCGCTCCAGGACGTCAGGATCATCGCGCTCGAGCAGTACGGAGCGGGACCCTTCGGCAGCGTGCACCTCGCCGACCTGGGGGCCGACGTGATCAAGATCGAGGACCCGCGGGTGGGCGGCGACGTCGGCCGCTACGTGCCGCCGTACTTCGAGGGCGAGGACTCGCTCTTCTTCGAGACCTTCAACCGCAACAAGCGGTCGATCTCGCTGGACATCAAGACCCCCGAGGGGCGCGCGGTCTTCGAGGACCTGGTCCGGCACGCCGACGCGGTCTACTCCAACCTGCGCGGCGACGTGCCGGAGAAGATCGGGATCACCTACGACCAGCTCAAGCACCTCAACCCCGCGATCGTCTGCTGCTCGCTGTCCGGCTTCGGGATGACCGGGCCGCGGCAGCAGGAGCCGGGCTACGACTACGTGCTGCAGGGCCTGGCCGGCTGGATGGAGCTCACGGGGGAGCCGGACGGCCCGCCCACGAAGTCGGGCCTCTCGCTGGTCGACTTCTCCGGCGGCTACGTCGCCGCGCTGTCGCTGATGGCGGGGCTGCACGCGGCGAAGCGCGACGGCGTCGGGATGGACTGCGACGTCAGCCTCTACGACACCGCGATGGCGATGCTCACCTACCCGGCCACCTGGCACCTGAACGCCGGCTACACGCCGAGGCGGATCAGCCACTCCGCGCACCCCTCGCTCGTCCCCTTCCAGGCCTTCGAGGCGGCCGACGGGTGGTTCGTGGTGGGCTGCGCCAAGGAGAAGTTCTGGGTCCGCCTGGCCGAGGTCATCGGCCACCCGGAGTGGGCGCAGGAGGGTTCGCCGTACGCGACCTTCTCGCTGCGCCAGCAGCACCAGGCCGAGCTGACCGCCGCCCTCGAGGCGATCTTCGCGACCGAGACCGTGGACCACTGGCTCTCGCTCTGCTACCCGGCCGCGATCCCCTGCGGCCCGATCAACGACGTCGAGGCCGCCCTCAAGGACGAGCACCTGGTCGCCCGCAACATGCTAGTCACCACCGAGCACCCCCGCTACGGCACCGTCACCCAGGTGGCCTCGCCGGTGCGGGTGGGCGCCGAGCTCCCCGACTACCGCCGCGCCCCGCAGCGCAACGAGCACTTCCTCGAGGTGCTCACCGAGGTCGCCGGATACGACGCGGACCGGATCGCCGAGCTCGCGGCCGCCGGCGCCTTCGGCGCCGCGCCCCAGGCCGAGGAGCAGGTGGACGTGGCCCAGGCGTCCGGGGCCGCGGAGGCCTGAGGATGCCCGCGGAACACTCCCCGAGCACCGCCGCCGCGCTGGCTCGCTGGGTCACCGGTGACCTGGCGGTCCCCGCCGCGGTCGACGCCGCCGCGCTGCGCCACCTGCTCGACGGCCTGGGCACCGCGGTCGCCGCCGTGCGGGCCGACGCCGCCGTGCCGGCGCTCACCGTGGCCCTCGGGCTCGGCGGCCCGGCGGAGGCCACCGTCCTCGGCACGTCGACCAGGATCTCGGCGCCCGCGGCCGCGCTGGCCAACGGCACGCTCGTGCACGCGCTCGACTTCGACGACACGCACGCCGGCGGCCTGGTGCACGCCACCGCCGTGGTGCTCCCCGCCGCGCTCGCGGTGGGGGAGCAGGTCGGAGCCGGGGGTCGCGCGGTCCTCGACGCCGCGGTCGTGGGCTACGAGGTCGCCTGCCGGGTCGCCTCCGCCGCGCCGCACGGCTTCCACGCCGCCGGTCTGCACGCGACCATGGTGGCCGGGGTCTTCTCCTCCGCCGCGGTCGCGGCCAGGCTGCTCGGGCTGGACGCGGCCACCACCACCCACGCCCTCGGGATCGCGGGCAGCCAGGCCGGCGGACTGCTGGCCTTCCTGGCCACCGGCGCCAGCACCAAGCAGCTGCACCCCGGGTTCGCCTCCCAGGCCGGCATCCTGGCGGCGCGTCTCGCGGCGGCCGGGGCGACGGGTCCCGAGACCGTCTTCGACGGCCCGCACGGGGTCTACGACGCCCTCGCCACCGGACCGGTCGACGTCTCGGTGATCCTGCGCGACCTGGGCTCGGTGTGGGAGACCACCCGCATCGGGATCAAGCCGTGGCCGGCCTGCCAGCTGGCGCACGCCACCATGGCCGCGGCCGCGCAGGGCCTGGCGAGCGCCGGTGCCGACGCGGAGAGGGTCGTCGCGGTGCACGCGCGGGTGCACCCGGACTCCGCCTCGGTGGTCTGCGTCGCCGACCGCGACCTGGTCCACCCCGCCAGCCCGTACGCCGCCAAGTTCAGCCTGCCGTGGAGCGTCGCCGCGCTGCTCGTCGACGGCCACGTCGGGGTGGAGACGTACGCACCCACCCAGCTCGCCCGCCCGGAGATCAGCGCGCTGGCCGCGCGGATCACCTGGGAGGAGACCGCCGGCCACGGGGTCGCCGCCGACGCGGCCGGCGACGTCGTCCTGACGCTGGCCGACGGGAGCGTCGTCGCCGGCCACGTCGACCGCAGCCCCGGTGGCGGGTCGGCCCCGCTGGCCGACGCCGACCTGCGCGCCAAGCTCGCCGGCAACGCCGGGCCGCTGGCCGACGCGCTGGCCGACGCGGTCCTCGCGCTGCCCGCCGCCCCCGACCTGACCCTGCTCCTCACCCGTGCCGCCGCCGCGGCCGACGCACCCCTGGAGGTCCCCGCATGACCCTCGCCGCCATCGAGCCCGACGAGTTCGACTGGTTCCCCTACCAGGGCTTCACCTTCTGCCTCGGTCTCACCGAGGGCGACTCCGCCTGGACCTCGGGGCACACCTCCGCGCGCCACGATCCCGCCCTCGGCAGGATGACGGTCGAGGGCACCATGGAGCAGCAGGCCCGGATCGCCTATGCCAAGTGCCTGGCGATCCTCGAGGGGGCCGGCTTCGGGCCCGAGGACGTCACCCGGGTCAGCGAGAACGTCACGGTCGCCGGGCTGCCCGCCTACGAGGACGCGGCCGGGGTGCGCCGCGAGCTGCTCGGGGAGCGCCCGACCGTGCGCACCGTGGTGGTCGAGCGCCTGGTGCGGCGCGCCGCCTGGCTCGAGGTCGAGCTGCACGCGGTGCGGGGCGGTGGGGCGCAGCTCCGGGTGGCCTCCGAGGCCCGCGACGCGGGGACCTGGCAGGCCTCCTCGATCACCGAGGGGGAGGACGGCGTGGTCTACCTGCCGACCGTGACCCCGATCGACGAGCACGGCGACGTGGTCTTCGAGGGTGACTTCGTCTCCCAGTACCGCTACGTGCTGGAGCGGGCGGGCGACCTGCTCGAGTCGGTCGGTCTCACCCTCGGCCACGCGGTCACCACCTACGACTACTCCACCCCGGAGACCCGCGCGGTCTACCGCGGCACCCACCGGGTCCGCAAGGAGCTGCTGGGCGACAACGAGGGCGGGGTCTACCCGGGGGCCGGCGGCATCCTGATGAGCCGGCTGCACGCCCCCGGCGCGCTGGTGGCGATCGACGTGACCGCCTCCCGGCACCCGCTCGAGCTGGTCAACCCCGGGTGGTCCCGCTACGACACGCTGACCTACGCCCCTGGGGTGAGGGCCGGGCGCACGCTGTTCATGTCCGGCTTCGCGGCCCTCGACATGGAGTCCCAGCAGGCGCTGCACGCCGGCGACCTGGGCCGGCAGGCGGAGGCGACGTACGGCGCGATCCTGCACCTGCTCGAGCACGCGGGCCTCGGACCCGCGGACCTGCGCGAGACCACGGAGTACTGCGTGGAGTCGGCCGTCGGCGACTACAAGGCGGTCGCCGAGGTGCGCGAGCGACTCCTCGGGCCCCCGTGGCCGGCGTCGACCGGGGCCCTGTGCCACAGCCTGCTGCGCCCCGAGTTCCTGCTCGAGGTCTTCCCGACCGCGCTCTACCCCTCCCTCCCCGGGACCGTCACGGCGGAGGCCCGCCCATGAGCCTGCTCACCGACGAGGTGCGGGCCCTCGAGGGCCGCACCAAGGTCTACACCGCGCCGGAGCCGTTCGGCGCCGCCGCGGGCCGCTACTTCGGGCTCGCGATCGGCGACGCCAACCCGCTGTACTCCGACCCCGACTACGCCCGCGCCCAGGGCCTGGCGGGGGTCACCGCACCCCCGACGCTGGTCTGCGAGACCAATCAGTACGCCGGCCTCCCGATGGACCACGAGGGCTACGCCGGGCACACCTGGGACCTCGACATCCCGCACACCCGCCAGGTCCGCGGTGGCAACTCCTACACCTTCCACCGCCGCATCCGCCCCGAGGACGTGGTCACCGCGACCTGGCGGATCACCTCGGTGGGCGAGAAGGTCACCGGCTCGGGCAGCGCGATGCTGATCATCGCCTCGACCGCGACCTACACCAACCAGGACGACGAGCTGCTCGCGGAGAACGCGGAGACCATCATCTTCGTCGAGCTCGCCCGCAGCGGGACGGAGCAGGCATGAGCCAGACCCTTCCGGCCGGCTTCGCCGACCACGCGAGCATCGCCGTCGGCGACCCCGTCCCGCCGCTGGAGCGCACGATCGGGCTCACCGACATGGTCGCCTACGCGGGCGCCACCTGGGACTGGCACCGGCTGCACTACGACACGGCGTACGTCGCGGAGAAGGGCCTGCCCGGCCCGATCGTGGACGGGCAGGTCTTCGGTGCGCTCCTGGTGGAGATGCTGCAGGACTGGCTCGGCCCGCAGTCGTTCGTGCACCGGCTCGAGTTCACCTTCCGCAACCTGGTCTTCGCCGGTGAGCGGCTGCGCTGCACCGGCACGGTCACCGAGGTGGCCGACGGCCGCCTCACCGTGGAGCTGGGGGTCGTCGTGGTGGCCGAGGACGGCACCGCCGGCCGGGCGGCCGTGGCGCCGGCACGCGCGGTGGTGCTGCTCGGCACCCCCGACGGACCGGGGGCATCGTGAGCACCGGCGTCGCGATCGCCGGGGCGGCCGAGTGCGACCTGGGCGTCACCGGGAAGTCGATCCTGACCTTGCAGAGCCAGGCGGTCACCCGCGCGCTGGCCGACGCCGGGCTGACCCTGGCCGACGTCGACGGCCTCGCCACCAACGGCATCTCCCGCTTCTCCGCGACCCAGCTCGCCGACTACCTCGGCGTGGTTCCCACCTGGACGGATTCGACCTTCGCTGGCGGCAGCGCCTTCGAGATGTACCTGGCCCGCGCCACCCAGGCGATCCAGGCCGGCCAGGCGAGCGTGGTGGTGATCTCCTTCGCCTCCAACCAGCGCTCGGCCCGCTCCCGCCGGCTCGGCGGCGTCCACGAGCCGTGGGTGCCGGAGGCGGCCTTCGAGGAGCCCTACGACCCGCTGTTCCCGTTGTCGTACTACGCCATGGCGGCGCAGGCCTACCTGCACCGCTACGGCGGCACCCGTGAGCAGCTGGCCGAGGTCGCGGTCGCCGCCCGCGAGTGGGCGCTGCTCAACCCGCGAGCCTTCCGGTACGGGAAGGGCTCGCTGAGCGTCTCCGACGTGGTCGACTCCCCGATGATCTCCTCGCCCTTGACGGCGGCGGACTGCTGCCTGGTCACCGACGGCGGGGGAGCGGTCGTGGTGACCTCCCTCGAGCGGGCCCGCGACCTGGCCCGCCGGCCGGTCGAGGTGCTCGGCTACGGCGAGCGGACCACCAACACCTCGTTCACCGCGGTCGCCGACCTGGCGGTGCCGGGCGCGCGGGGCGCTGCCCAGGACGCCTACGCACGCGCCGGCGTCACCGCCGCCGACGTCGACGTCGTCCAGGTCTACGACTCGTTCACCCTCACCACCGTGCTCAGCGTCGAGGCGCTCGGCCTGTGCGGCGAGGGGGAGGCGCTGGAGCTCATCCAGGGGGGCCGGATCCGCCCCGGCGGTGACCTCCCGCTCAACACCTCCGGGGGAGGGCTCTCCTACTGCCACCCGGGCCAGTTCGGGGTCCTGCTGCTCGTCGAGGCGGTGCGCCAGCTGCGCGGCGAGTGCGGCGCCCGTCAGGTCGAGGGTGCCGAGGTGGCCGTGGCGCACGGCACCGGCGGGATCCTCTCCACGCACGCCACGGTCGTCCTGGGGGTGGACCGATGAGCCTCCCCGGCGAGCTCCCCAGGGCATGGGTCCCCGGCCCCGTCCCTCCCGCCGACGAGAACACCGACGGCTACTGGGCGGCGACCGCCCGGCACCGGCTCACGGTGCAGCGGTGCTCGGCCTGCCGGCACGTGCAGCACCCCCCGCGGGCGCTCTGCACCGGCTGCGGCTCGATGGACCACCTGGCGCAGGCCGAGGTCGCCGGCACCGGGGTCGTGGACACCTTCACCGTGGTCCACCGGGCGCCCCGGCCCGAGGTCGAGGTGCCCTACACCGTGGCGCGGGTCCGCCTGGCCGAGGGCCCGGTCGTGCTCACCCGCCTGGAGCCCGCGGAGCCGCAAGGCGGCGGCTGGCGGATCGACGACCCCGTCGTCGTGGCCTGGGCCGATCTCGACGACGGCCGGGCCGTCCCCTACTTCATCCCCCGCACCGAGATCTGAGAGGCAGAGATGGACTTCACGCTCAACGAGGACCAGGCGGAGTTCAAGGCGTTGCTCCGGCACTTCGTGGACCGGGAGATCGTGCCGGTTGCCCGGGAGTGGGAGCAGGCCGGTCGCTACCCCACGGAGATCGTCGCCGGGATGGCCGACATGGGCCTCTTCGGCATCACCGTCCCCGAGGAGTACGGCGGCCTCGACCTGGACCCGGTCTCCTTCGCCCTGGTCTTCGAGGAGCTGGCCCGCGGCTGGATGGGCATCGCCGGCATCCTGGGCAGCCACTCGCTGGCCTGCCGGCTGATCCACATGCACGGGACGCCCGAGCAGCGGGAGAAGTACCTCCCCGACCTCGCCACCGGCAAGCGTCGCTCGGCCATCGGTCTCACCGAGCCCGACGCGGGCACCGACCTCCAGGGGATCCGCACCACCGCGCGGCTCGACGGCGACCACTACGTGGTCAACGGCTCCAAGACCTGGATCACCAACGCCCGGTACGCCGACCCGCTGCCCGTCCTGGTCAAGACGGACCCCGGCGCCTCACCGGCGCACCGGGGGATGAGCGTGCTCCTGATCGAGGCCGGGACCCCCGGCTTCGAGGTCACCAAGGACATCGGCAAGCTCGGCTACAAGGGCACCGAGTCGTGCGAGGTCGTCCTCGACGACGTGCGCGTGCCGACGTCCCAGCTGGTCGGGGGCGTCGAGGGGCGCGGCATGCAGCAGGTGCTCTCCGCCCTGGAGTGGGGACGGGTCAACATCGCGGCCCGCTCGGTGGGCATCGCCCAGCGCGCTCACGACGAGGCGCTCTCCTACGCCCAGCAGCGCAAGGCGTTCGGGCAGCCGATCGCGGAGTTCCAGGCGATCCAGCTCAAGCTCGGCGAGCTCGGCACCCAGGTGCAGGCGGCCCGGTTGATGGCCTACTGGGCGGCCGACGCGGTGCGCAGCGGGCGCGCGGACGGGGCCACCGGGATGGCGAAGATCTTCTGCTCGGAGGTGGCGCTGCAGGCGGCGATCGACTCGATGAAGGTGCACGGGGGCTACGGCTACTCCACCGAGTTCGAGGTGGAGCGGCTCTACCGCGACTCGATCCTGATGAGCATCGGCGAGGGCACCAACGACATCCTGCGCACGGTGGTGGCGAAGTCGCTGATCAAGGGGGAGACCCGTGTCGGCTGAGGCTGCCGGGCCGGCTCCTGTGTCCGGAGCCAGGCTGTCGCGCTCCGCGCTCTACGTCCCCGGGGACGCGCCGGAGAAGCTCCGCCGCGCCCTGGGCCGCGGTGCCGACGAGCTGATCGTCGACCTGGAGGACGCGGTGGCCCCGGACCGCAAGGCCTTGGCCCGTGACCTGGTGGCCACCTGGCTCGACGGGCTCCCGCCCACCGACGTCGAGGTCTGGGTGCGGGTCAACTCCGGCGCGGCCGCGCTCGACGACATCCGTGCCGTCGCAGCCGCCCCCGGGCTGGCCGGGGTGACCCTGGCCAAGGTCGAGTCGCCCGAGCAGGTGGTGGCGGCGGCCGCGCTGCTCGACGAGCTCGGCTCCACCGCCCGGATCGTGCCGCTCCTGGAGAGCGCCGCAGGCGTGCTGCGGGCCGCGGAGATCGCGGCCGCGCCCCGGGTGCACCGGCTCCAGGTGGGGGAGGCCGACCTGCGCGCCGACCTCGGGGTCACGCTCGGACCCGACGAGCGCGAGCTGCTCTGGGTGCGCTCCCAGGTCGTGCTCGTCTCCGCGGCCGCCGGCATCGCCCCGCCGATCGCCCCCGTCTCCACCGACTTCCGCGACCTCGACGCCCTCCGCGCCTCGACCGAGGCGCTGGCGCGGCTGGGCTTCATGGGGCGGGCCTGCATCCACCCGGCGCAGGTGGCCACGGTCAACCAGGTCTTCACCCCCACCGCGGAGGCGGTGGCGGAGGCCGAGGAGCTGCTGGCGGCACTGGCCGCCGCCGGCTCCGGCGTGGCGCTGGACGCGCGCGGCCGGATGATCGACGAGGCCGTGGCCCGGCAGGCGCGGCTGGTGCTCGCCCGGAGGCGGTGACCCGACCGGGGCCGCCGGGGCGGCCCATGTTTCGGGAGTGTTTCAGATCACACAAATCTCCGCACAGGCCTGTCCTCTGAGGTCACAATCATATATCTTATCCGATTGAGACCCAGGCCACACCACCCGAGGGTGCGGCCACCAAGGAGGAACCCATGCGTTTTCGAAGAATCGCCGGAGTGGCATCCGGAGCCCTGGTGCTGGGGGCGTTGGGCGTGCCAGCCCTGTCCACCACCGCGTCCGCAGCCCCGGTCGCGACGTCGTTCTCCGCCTCTTGTGCGTACGGCACCTTTGCCCCGACGACCTACACGAGCGACGTCTCCGTCGAGGTGACCGGCACGGATGTCACCCTGGACTTCGAGGCGCCGTTCAAGACCGGCATGCCGGGTGCGTTCCCGACCATCTCCAGGATCGCCCCGACCGTGACGCTGGATGTCGACGGCCAGGAGGCGGTCCTCACCGGCGCGTCGACCTACGACCCGGCCGTACCCGGCAACTCGAACTTCGACCTGCCGCAGGTGGCGGGCACCCTCGACGCCGCGACTGCCGGCGACGCCGTCTCGGTGGAGGGCTTCTCGGTCAACATGACCGTGCTGGGCCAGACCGCCACGGTGGACTGCACGATCCTTCCTCCGCCTCCCGTCGTCCTCACCGCCAGCCAGGCGTTCGACTGCTCGGCCATGGGCTACGGCATGGTCTACACGGTCAACTCCAGCGTGACCTCGACGGGCACCGGCGTGACGGCGACCCTGGCCGACAAGTTCAGCCCCGGGATGCCGTCCTTCGTGAAGGTCCAGAAGATCGCCGTCGACCTGGGTGTGACCCTCGGTGGCGAAGAGGTGGATCTGGCAGGCGAGGTCGCCTACGACCCCGTGCGTGACGGCAACGGCGCCTTCGACCTGCCGACTGTCAGCGGCACCCGCACCGGCACCGCCGACCCGTCCACGGTGACGGTCGACTCGCTGGGCATCGTGGTGACCTCGGGTGGCGTGGAGTACCCGGTCGACTGCGCCAAGGCTGTGGACCCGACGCCGACCCCGACGCCGACCCCCACGCCGACGCCGACGCCGACCCCCACGCCGACGCCGACCCCCACGCCGACGCCGACCCCGACGCCGACCGTGACGCCGACCGTGACGCCGACCCCGACGCCGAAGCCGACGCCGACCCCGACCGTCCCGGCGGCCCAGTCGTCCAAGACGACGGTCAAGATCAAGGCCAACAAGAAGAAGAAGCAGGCCGTCCTCACGGTGTCGGTCAAGGGCGCTGACGCGAAGGCGACCGGCAAGGCCAAGGTCGTGATCAAGCTGGGCAAGAAGAAGTTCAAGACCGTCACGGTGACGATCAAGAACGGCAAGGGCAAGGTCACCCTCAAGAAGCTCAAGAAGGGCGCCTACAAGGTCAACGTGAGCTACGGCGGCGACGCCGCTCACCTGGCCTCGAAGGCCAAGGGCTCCTTCAAGATCTGACCCCCGCACCCCTCCAGGACACTGGCCCCGACGGATCTCCGTCGGGGCCAGTGCTGTGTGCCGGTGCTGTGTGCCGGTGCTCGTGGGGCGGTGCTCAGAGTCCGTAGCGGGCGAGCTTGTCGTTCTTCTTGGCGTAGCCCGGGCTCATGAACCGCCTGGCCAGCCGGGTGGAGGTGAGCCACGCGATCTCGTCGCCGTTCCGGGTGCTGGCCAGCATCCGGGCGACCAGCTCCGGGGCCACCTCGTCCACGTGGTCGACGAGGATGTTGAGCATCCGCCGCTGCTGGGCCACCTGCTCGGGTGCGGCGGCCGCCTCACGCAGCCAGCCGTCCGTGATCAGGATGCCCGGGCGCACCTGTCCCACCAGCACGCCGGTCCCGTCGACCTCCTTGACCAGGGCCCGGGTGAACATGTCGAGCCCGCGCTTGGTCGCACCGTAGACACCCATGCCGGGGCGGATCCTGCCGTCGCTGCCCCCACCCAGCACGTTGAAGAGCTGGCCGCCCCCCTGCGCGGTCATGCCCCGCACCGCGGTCTGGGAGCCGAAGATGGTGCCCAGCATGTTGGTCTCCACCATGCTGCGCACGGCCGCCGGGGCCGTCTCCACGATGGTCTGCGTGGTGTGGGCGACCCCCGCGTTGTTGACCCACAGGTCCACGCTGCCGAGCTTGTCGACGGCGCAGCCCCACAGCTGCTCGACGGAGTCCGGGTCGCTGACGTCGACGAGCTGCCCGACGACCGTGCCCCCCTCGGCCGCCTCGAGCTCGGCGACCACGGAGCGCAGCGCCTCCTCGTCGCGTCCGCTGACCACCACGTGATGCCCGCGGCGGTGCAGCTCCCGGGCCATCGCCCGTCCGATCCCCTTGGTGCTCCCTGTGACTACGACGTTCTTCGTCATTCACCCTCCCGGTGCAGTTGGACCACGACCTTGCCGCGGTTGCGGCCGGACATCAGTGCCTCGAACGCGGCGCCGGCCTGCTCGAGCCCGTTCCAGGTCTCCTCGACCAGCCGGAGGGTGCCGGCGGCGAGCAGGGCGCCCACGTGCTCGACGTGCTCCCCGGCGAGGTCGGCGTGGTCGTGGACCACGAGACCGCGCACGGTCGCCCGGGCGAGCATCAGTGCGCCCGCCCGGATCCGGGTGGGCGGCGCTCCGTTGGACTGGTCGATCAGGCCGCACAGCGAGACCCGGGCGCCGAGGGCGAGGTGCTCCACGACGCCGTCCAAGGTGGCCTGGTCACCCATGTGCAGGTAGGCGTCGACCTTGTCGGGACAGGCGGCGTGCAGCTGGTCGGTCCAGTCCGCCGCGGTGCGGACCACGACCTCGTCGTAGCCCAGGTCGTGCGCCAGGGCGACCTTCTCGCGGCTCCCGACGATGCCGACGGTGCGGGCCCCGCTGCGGCCGGCCAGCTGGCCGGCCAGCGAGCCCACGCCGCCGGTGGCGGACGAGACGACCACCGTCTCGCCGGGGCGTGGCGCCAGGTGGCGCACGTGGGCGGCATAGGCGGTCAGTCCCGGCATGCCGAGGATCCCGAGGGCCGCGGAGGTGGGCACGCCCTCCGGGACGCGCAGCCGCGCGGCCAGGGCGACCGGGAGCACGGCGTGCTCGCGCCAGCCGGTCTCACCCAGCACGAGCGAGCCCACCGGCAGCGCCGGGTCGTCGGACTCCACCACGGTGGCGACGGCGCGTCCGGGCATCGCCTCCCCCGGCCCGAGTGCCGGGTCGTCCAGGTGTCCCTGGCCCAGCAGCGAGCGCAGGTAGGGGTCGAGCGACAGCACGTCGACCCGCACCAGGACCTGGTCCGCGGTGCGGAGGGGGAGCGGCTCCTCGCGGACCGCGAAGTCCCCGGCGACCGGGAGCCCCCGCGGCGACGACGCGACGACGACGACACGGGTGGTGGCCGGGGCCGGTGCAGTCATGTAGATATAATATACGGATGGCCTCCTCCCGGATCTACGGTCCGCTGATCTCCGCGGGCTCCCTGGACGACCACGTGCCGCTGCTGACCGACGTCTTCGGGATGCGTGTCGAAGCGGGCGCCCAGCTCCCGGCCGACTCCACCAGGGCGCTCTTCGGCACGGCGTGCGCGACCGAGCTCGTGGTGCTGCGCACACCCGGCGTGGCGGCCGGCGCCGTGCTCTGCCGCTTCGACTCCGAGCTGCCGGAGGCGGCGCAGACGATCCGCGACGAGCGGACCCGGCTCCACCGCGACGCCTTCCGGGTGATCGACTTCTACGCCCGGGACTTCGAGGGCGCGCTGGTCCACGCCCGGGACGCGGGCTTCCCGATGATCGGCAAGGAGGCGTCGTACGAGACCGGTGACGGCGGCTTCCGCGAGGCGCACCACCTGGGCGCCGACCACCTGGTGACCGCGTTCCTGCACGGTCCCGCGGAGTTCTTCACCGACTTCGCCGAGGTCCGCGACCGGGTCTCCAGCGAGCCGGTCAGCATCTCGCTGCCGCTCAGCGACGCCGGCCCCGCCCTGGCCTGGTACGAGCGGGTCTTCGGGTGGACGGTGGTCTACGAGTACGACTTCGTGGACGCGTCCTTCTCCGCGCTCGTGGGGGTGGACGCCGAGCTCCGGGTCAGGTCCAGCACCGTGGGCCCGAGCCGGCAGCAGACCTACGTCAACATCGTCGACTACGGGCACGCCGGCCAGGGCGGCTCGCTGCTCGGCTGCTCGGTGGCACCGCGGCGCGGGCTGCTCGGCCTCGTGGTCCTCACCGACGACCTGGACGAGCTGTTCGCCCGCGCCGGGGACGAGGCCCAGGTCGTCACCCTCGACCTGGCCCCGTTCGGCGTCGTCCGGGCCGGCGTGCTGACGCCGCCCTTCTCGGCGCCGCACCTGGTCGTCGAGCGCGGCTGAGGCTCACCCCGCCGTCGGGCGCGACAGGAACCTGCCGGTCGGGGCGGCGTCGGTGACCGTGCCGTCGGTCATGATCGCGGTGCCGCGCAGGAAGGTGTCGGTCACCCGGGCGGTGAGCTTGGCGCCCTCGAACGGCGTGTACTCCTGGGTGGAGAGCGACTCCTCGGCGCGCACCGTCCAGGCCGAGTCGGGGTCGACCAGGGCGATGTCGGCGTCCAGCCCGACCCGGATCGCGCCCTTGCGCGAGCCCAGGCCGTAGCGCTGGGCCGGGTTGGTGGCCGTGAGCTCGGCGATGCGGCCGTAGGAGAGCCCGCGCCGGCCGCCCTCGCTGACCATGCCGGCCAGCAGGTACTCGGCGCCGCCGAAGCCGGACTTGGCCAGGAAGACGTCGTCCTTGGGCTCGCCGAACTTGAGCTCCTCCTTGCAGCAGGCGTGGTCGGAGACCACCCAGTCGATCTTCCCGTCGAGGAGGTAGCCCCACAGCGCCTCCACGTCCTCCCGGGGGCGCAGCGGCGGGTTGACCTTGCCGCCCACACCGTGTGCGGTGTCGCAGTCGGCGAGGAGGTGGCCGACGGTCACTTCGCGGCGGAAGTCGATGTGCGGGAACGCCGCGGCCATGGTCAGGGCGGCCTCGACGGCCTTGCGCGAGGTCAGGTGGAGCAGGTTGATCGTGGGCAGCTCGGTCTCGTGCGCGAGGTACGACGCGATGGTGACCGCCAGTCCCTCCGAGTGCGGCGGCCGCGAGGCGCTGTAGGCGGGGAGCCCGGTCAGGGTCCCGTCCTCCTCGACCATCTTGGTGTAGGCGGACATGATCTCGGCCGTCTCGCAGTGCAGCGAGAGCGAGATCTGGTCCGCGATCTCCGGGTTCTCCTCGCGCGCCTTCTGGATCCCGCGCATCACGAACTCGAAGTGGGCGTAGTCGTACCGCTCGCCCTCGGGGGTCATCAGGAACTGCGACTGGTCGGTGCTGCGCCCGTGCAGCCCGTGGCTGCCGTAGAACATGAAGACCTTGAACGACGTCACCCCGTGGTCGGTGACCAGCGACCCGATCTCGTCGATGTGCTCCCGGCTCATCGGTGCCAGGTGGTAGGCGTAGTCGACCAGCGCCCGGCCCTCGGTCAGGGCGAGCACCTCGGGGAAGAAGTCGGCGTACGAGCCGCCCTTGTTGAGGTAGTACTGCCCGGTGCGCATGTAGGAGAGCGACGTGGTGACGCCACCCTGGGCGCAGGCGCGCGACTCGCTGGTCACGTCGTCGGGCAACGGGTTGTAGATGCCCCAGTGCTGGTGGGCGTCGACGACGCCCGGGAAGGCGACCTTGCCGCCGCAGTCGACCACGGTCGCGGCGAGCGACGGGTCGATCCCGGCCTCGATCCGGACGAACCTGCCGTCCTTGACGGCGAGGTCGACCTGCTGCGGCTCGTCGTGGCCGGGCAGCACCGCGGCCACGTGGGTGAGGAGGACGTCGAACTCGGTCACGGGGACTCTCCTGGGGTGAAGGTGGACAGGGGCTTCAGCACGGCGGCCAGGTCGGTCGCGGTGTGCAGGGAGAGGACGTCGTCGCGCACGGAGTCGGCGGCCTCGGGGGACAGGCGTCCCGCGATGTTGTCGCGGAACTTGGTGGCGAGCTCGTCGTCGGTGAGCGGACGGGCGGGCCCGCCTCGGTTGGTGAGCACCTCCTCGACGAGGACGTCGCCGTCGGTGGTGGTCAGGGTGACCACGGCGGGGAACTGGAACGGGTAGATCGCGTCGCACCGCTCGTCGGGCACCACGTCGACCTTCGCCATCAGGGCGCGGCGGACCGGGTCCTGGGCGAGGGCGTCGGAGTAGTCGTCGAGGCTGGTGCCGAGGCCGCCGCCGCCGAGCAGCCCTGCCGCGAAGGCGTACGGGCCGGAGAACTGCGCCTGGTAGCCGGTCTCGGGGGCCCGCTTGACCTCGATCGGCTCACCGATGGTGCGCACGGTCGCCCCGGCCACGCCGACGACCACCGTCGCCACGCGCTCCGCGGTGACCCCCCGCTCGCGGAAGGCCCGGCCGGCGTCGACGGTGGTGTGGGTGAAGTGGTTGGCCGGGTAGGGCTTGAAGAAGATGCCCGGCACCGACCAGTCGGTGCCCAGCCCCTCGGTCACCGCCTCCGGGAAGAACTGTCCGTGCAGCCAGGCCTCGAAGAAGCCGAACCGGCCCTCCAGCACGGTCGGCGGACCGGTGAACCCCCGGCTGACCAGCTGGGCGGCGGTGACCCCGGCCTGCGCCGCGAGCCCGCAGTGGAGGCGCTTGACGGTGCCGCCGGTGCGGTTCGCCTCGATCACGCCCGACGCCATCGAGGCGGTCAGCCCGAGGGCGTCGGCGATCCCTCGCTCGTCCAGGCCGTAGGCGATCGCGGCCGCGACCGCGGAGCCCATCGCGCCGGTGATCGAGGTGGCGTGCTGGCCGTGCTCGAAGTAGACGGAGTTGCCCAGCGCGGCGTCGTAGCCGGCCATCCCGAGCCGGACCGCCACCTCGATGCCGGCCGCGATCGCGCGGACCGCCACCTCGCCCGGGACGCCGGCGTGCTCGGCGGCGGCGAGTGCGGCGGGGACCACCGAGGCGCTGGGGTGCAGCACCGAGGGCAGGTGGGTGTCGTCGTAGTCCAGGGAGTGGGCGAGCACGCCGTTGGCGAACGCCGCCAGCGCGGCCGGGACCCGTGTCGGCTCGCCCACCACGGTGGCGACCGGGCGGCCGCCCTGGTCGAGCACGTGGTCGAGGGCGGCGGCCGACGTGGGCAGCCGGTGGGCTGCCACGCAGAGCCCCAGCACGTCGAGCGTGCGCTGGCCGACCGAGGCGGCCACCGCCTCGGGGACGCCGTGGCGTGCGGTGTGCGCCGCGAACGAGGCGAGCTGCTGGGCGAGCGTGGGCCCCCCCTGCGCCTCGCCCGTCGGGTTGCCCGCCGGGCGCGCCCCGGGGACGGGCGTGTAGGCGCTCATCCGCCCACCACGGCGAGGGGGCGGACGGGGGAGCCGGTGGCGCCGAAGAACTTCAGCGGCGACATCACGAAGAGGAACTCGTGGGCGGCCGCCGCCGCGAGGCCCTCGAGGTCGAGGGCCTCGATGATGTAGATCCCGCTCTCCACCAGCAGCACCCGGTGGGCGGGGAGCAGGCCGTGGCCGGCGCCGGGCGCGAGCTGCTCGTAGGCGATGGTGTCCGCGCCGGTGGCGTGGATGCCGAACTCGGCCAGGAAGGTGGCTCCCGCCTCCGAGACGCCCGGGACGCCGGTCGACAGGCCGCGGTAGGCGTCGCCGTCGCCGCTGTCGAAGTGCTGGCCCCACCCCGAGCGCACCAGCACGACGTCGCCCGTGCGGATCTCGGTGCGCTGTCGCTCCAGGGTCAGCTCGAGGTCCTCGACGGTGATCTCCCGGCCGGGGTCCAGCCGCTCGACGCCGAGCGCGGCGGGCACGTCGAGCAGGAGGCCGCGCCGCACCATCGGGGCGATGGTGTGGGCGCCGTGCTCCACGAACCGGCCGCCCACCTGGGCCGTGGCGGCGTCCACGTCCCCGTAGAGCCGGCCGTCCTGCGAGACGTGCGCCAGCGCGTCGACGTGGGTCCCCACGTGGGTCCCCATGGAGATCATGTCGTTGGCGGCGGACCCGCCGTCGGCCCGCACCATGTCGCCGTGGCGGCGCGGCATCGCGTGCCAGTACGCCGGGTGGTTGGGGGACTGGGGCATCCCGACGGTGAGGGTGCGGCCGAGGTCGTGCACCTCCAGCCCGGCGCGCACGGCGTCGAGGAGCAGCTCGGTGGTGGGGTGGCCGGCCGGACCGGGTCGAGTGCCGGGGCCCGAGGTCCCGGGGGTCCTGGGGGTCCTGGTCGTCCTGGGGGTCCTGGATGTCATCGTGCTGCGTCCTCGTCTGGGTGGATGGGTCAGGCGATCACGTGGCGGTCGCGGAGGTGCTTCAGCTCCTGCTCCTCGAGCCCCAGGGCACCGAGCACCTCATCGGTGTCCTGGCCGAGCGCCCGGCCGGTGAACTGGATCTCTCCCGGCGTCCGGGACATCCGCCACATGACGTTGTGCTGCAGCACCGGCCCGAGGTCGTCGTCCTCGACCTCGACGAGCATCCGGGTCTCGCGGACGTGCGGGTCCTCGACGAGGTCGCGGGCGGAGTAGATGGGCGCGATCGCCGCACCCGCCTCGGTGAACGCCGCGACGACCTCGTCCCGGCTCCGGGCGGCGATCCAGGAGCCCACCATCTCGTCGAGCTCGTCGGCGTGCGCGGCGCGCGAGTGGCCGGTGGCGAACCACGGCTCGGCGATCACCTCGGGGTGTCCGACCAGGCGCATCACCCGCTCGGCGATGGCCTGGGCGCTGGTGGAGATCGCCACCCAGTGGTCGTCCCCGGTGCGGTAGGCGTTGCGGGGGGCGTTGTTGGTGGAGCGGTTGCCGTGCCGCATCCCGACCTCGCCGGTCTGCTGGTAGATCGAGGGACCCGGGCCGACAGCCGCCATGATCGGGTCGAGCAGGTTGAGGTCGATGACCTGGCCCTGGCCGCCGTTGCGCTCGCGGGCGTAGAGCGCCATCGAGACGGCGGAGGAGGCGGCGATGCCGGCGATCGAGTCGGCGAGGCCGAACGCCGGCAGGGTCGGGGGTCCGTCCGCCGGGCCGGTGAGGTGGGCGAAGCCGCTCATCGCCTCGGCGAGGGTGCCGAAGCCGGCGCGCGAGGCATAGGGGCCGACCTGGCCGAAGCCGGTGATCCGGAGGAGGACGAGCCCGGGGTTGACCGCGTGCAGGACGTCGGGTCCCAGTCCCCACCGTTCCAGGGTGCCCGGACGGAAGTTCTCCACGACCACGTCGGCCTGGGCGGCCAGGGCGCGGAAGATGTCGGCACCGTCCGGCTCCTTGAGGCTCAGGCCGATCGTGCGCTTGTTGCGCGAGACCTCCTTCCACCAGATCGGGACGCCGTCCTTGGCCGGCCCGTGCCCGCGCATCCCGTCACCGGCGACGGGGTGCTCGATCTTGATGACGTCTGCCCCGAAGTCACCCAGGACCTGGCAGGCCAGCGGGCCGGCGAGGATGGTGGAGGCGTCGAGCACGCGCACTCCGGCGAGGGGTCCCATGGCGAAGGATCATATATCATCTACGACCATGAGGGTTGACGTGCTCGTCGTCGGAGCAGGGGCCGCCGGGCTCGCCTGCGGCATCGAGGCCGCGCGCGGTGGTGCGCGCGTGCTGCTGGTGGAGAAGGACACCCGGCTCGGCGGCACCCTCCACCTCAGCGGGGGTCACCTCGCGGCCGGCGGGACGGCCCGGCAGGCCGAGCGCGGCATCGAGGACTCGCCGGCGTCGCACCGCGCCGACGTGATGCGGATCAGCGGCGGCACCGCGCGGGCGGACCTGGTGGGGATCGTCACCGAGCACGCCCCGCAGACCCTGGAGTGGCTGGCCGGGCGCGGCTTCGCCTTCGCCGCCGAGACCCCGCGGATCGTCTACGGGCACGAGCCCTACCGCATCCCACGGACCGTCTACGGGGTCGACGAGGGCCTCTCGATCCTGACCGTCCTCCAGGAGGAGCTCGAGCGGGTACGGGCCGACGCGGACCTCGAGGTCTGGACCGGGGCGATGGTGACCGAGCTGCTCGTCGGCGACGGTGACGGTGACGGTGACGGGCGGGACGCCGTCACCGGGGCGCGCGTGCAGCGCGGCGGCGAGGAGACCGAGGTGCGCGCCGGGGCCGTGGTGCTGGCCACCGGCGGGTACGGCGCGGACCCGGAGCTCTTCGCCGAGCTCGAGGGCGCCCCCCTCGTCTCCGCGGCGGCGCGGACCTCGACCGGGGACGGGCTGCACCTCGGTCTCGCGGTGGGGGCGGCGCTGCAGGGAGCGGGCACCTACCTGCCCACCTTCGGCGGCCTGCCGGACCCGGTCACCCCGGGCCGGGCCAACTGGCACGACCGGCAGCGGCTGACCAGCGAGCGGCCGCCGTGGGAGATCTACGTCGACCGCACGGGCCGGCGCTGGGTCGCCGAGGACGAGCCGTCCATCGACGAGAAGGAGCGGGCGCTGACCGGGGTGCCCGACCAGACCTTCTGGACGGTCTTCGACGACGCGGCCCTCGACGCCGCCACCGGCGAGCTCCAGATCGTGGTGGGCAAGGAGCCGGACGAGGTGCGTGCGATGGCCAACACCCGGCCCGGGGTGCACGCCGCCGCCGACCTGCGCGAGCTGGCCTCGCTCGCCGGCATCGACCCCGAGGGTCTCTGCGCCACGGTGCGCGCCTACAACGAGGCCGTGGCCGCCGGGACCGACCCCGAGCACGGCCGGACCCACCTGCCGGCGCCGATCGCCCGCGGCCCGTTCTACGCGCTGCGCAACCACGCCATCACCCTGGTCACCTTCCAGGGCCTCGACATCGACTCCGACTGCGCGGTGCGCGACGACGCCGGGGAGGTGATCGGGGATCTCTACGCCGTCGGCGAGGTGATCGGCGCGGGCGCCACCTGCGGCAACAGCTTCTGCTCCGGGATGCTGCTCACCCCCGCCCTGACGCTGGGCCGCCTGCTGGGTGCCAGGCTGGCGCGCGACCGGGCCGGGGTCGGCGGCCGCGCCCGCTGAGCCGAACGCGCCCCGTCACCGCCTGCGCCGCCGGTTTTCTCCGGGGCGTCCCCGCGGTCGACAATGGCGTCATGTCAGCCCCCGCCCACCGCAGCGCCACCGACGCCGTCACCGTCGCGGTGACCCGGCACGTCGCCCCCGACCACGAGGCCGAGATGCACGCCTGGCTCCAGGCGGGCGACACCCTGGCGCAGCGGTTCCCCGGCTTCCTCGGCACCGGCTGGGTCCGGCCCGCGGAGGACTCCACCGAGTGGCACATGCTCTACCGCTTCGCCGACGCCGCCTCGCTCGAGGCGTGGGAGTCGTCGCCGCAGCGCCGGTGGTGGCTCGACGCGGCGGCCGGCAAGGTCGAGCAGAGCCGGATGGAGCGACGTACCGGGATCGAGGGCTGGTTCGACGAGCCCACCACCACCGAGGTCGTCGGCCAGGCGCCTCCGCCGCCGGCCCCGCCCCGGTGGAAGCAGATGATCGTGATCTTCCTGGTCTTCTTCCCGCTCAGCCTCGGCACCAACTGGGCCGCCTCCCACCTGATCCCCGACTGGCCGCTGGTGCCGCGGGTGCTGGTGATCATCAGCGTGATGACCCCGCTGATGACCTACGTCTTCATGCCGTGGGCGACCCGGAAGATGCAGTGGTTCCTGCAGCCGGGGGGACGGCGGGATGAAGCCCGCCGAAACACGGCGACTTCCAGACGTAACGCGGGAGCGACGGGAGCGTAACTATCGGTCGATAGGTTCCTGGCTGTCCCCCTTCTGAGGAGTCGCCATGCCGAGCCAGGTCACCGACATCACCCCCGCCGCCGAGCTGCGGCCGGTGGGCCGCGTCGTGCTCGTGGTGGTCGACGTCCAGGGTGGGGGCGACCCCGACGCCCTCTCCACCGGGATGGGCTACATGGCCGGCCGGCTGGACCGCAACGCCGGCATCGTGGAGCTGGTGGCCGCGTTCCGCGCCAAGGACGTGCCCGTCGTCTTCATCCAGGAGGTGCACAAGCCCTCCCTGGTCGACATCGGCCGGGAGCTGGACGGCGCGGAGGGCGTGCACTGCGTCGAGGGCGCCCCCGGCACCGAGCTGCACCCCGGCCTGGACCCCCGGCCGGAGGAGTACCTGATCCGCAAGCGGCGCTACAGCGCCTTCTTCGGCACCGAGCTCGACCTCGTGCTGCGCGGCTACCAGGCGCAGACCGTGGTCCTGGTCGGCGGGATGACCGACGTCTGCATCCACTACACCGCGGTCGACGCGCACCAGCGCGACTACCACGTCCGCACCGTGACCGACCTGGTCCTCGGCTCCTCCCAGGAGCGTCACGACGCGGCCCTGCGGGCGATCACGTACCTGCAACGCGACGCCCTGGTGCCTCGCCAGGCGGTCCACGACTGGCTCGGAACTCTCGGCTGACCAGTCCCCGGCACGCGCCCGCAACGACGCGGGCGCCCTCTGCCTCCCCTCGACCGGCTCTTCGCGACCGGTCGGTCCGGCCCCACCCCTTCGTCGAGAAAGTCCCCGCCATGACTCTCAGCACGCGCTTCTCGCTCCTCGCCGTCTCCGCCCTCGCCACTGCCTCCCTCACCGCCTGCGGCAGCGGGTCCACCCCGGGCTCGACCTCGGGCTCGGCCGACACCGTGCTCAACCTCGCCCTGCTGGGCGACATCCCCACGCCCGACCCGGACACCGCGTACGACGGCACCGAGCTCAACCTGGTGAACAACGCCTACGAGGGCCTGCTGGCCTACGTGCCCGGCAAGGCCGAGCCGGAGCTCGCCGGCAAGCTCGCCACCGAGTGGTCGGCCAACGAGGAGAACACGGTCTTCACCCTCAAGCTCCGCGAGGGAGTCACCTTCCACGACGGCACCCCGTTCGACTCCTCGGCCGTGCAGGCCTCGTTCGAGCGACGGACCGAGGTCGGGGAGGGACCGTCGTACATGGTCGCCGGGGTCACGGAGGTCGAGACCCCCTCCGAGCACGAGGTGGTGATCACGCTGGAGGCCCCCAACTCCTCGTTCCTCGACCTGCTCGCCTCGCCCTTCGGTCCCAAGATGATCAGCCCGGAGGCGCTGGCCGAGCACCCGGTCACCGCCAAGGGCGAGGACTGGTTCGACACCAACGAGGCGGGCACCGGCCCCTACACCTACGGCACGTTCGAGCAGGGCGTCTCCTACGAGCTCGACGCCTACGAGGACTACTGGGGCGAGAAGCCCGGCTACGAGAAGGTCCGCTTCGACGTCATCTCCAGCATGTCCACCATCCAGCTCAAGCTGGAGAACGACGAGCTCGACGGGCTGATCGGCTACACCGACGCCCCGACCTTCGGCGCGATGAGCGAGGACGACGCCCTGGAGACCTACACCTACCGCACCATGCAGACCCCGACGCTCTTCGTGAACCCGAAGAGCCCCGCCCTCAGCGACCAGAAGACCCGGACCGCGTTCCTCGGCGGGATCGACTTCCCGGCGGTCACCGACGCCGCGCTCGGCGAGACCGGCGAGCCGACCACCGAGGTGTTCCCGCAGGGCCTGGTGCCCAGCGAGCTCAACCAGCAGCAGATCCCGGAGGACCCGGGTGCCCTGGAGCGGCTGGCCGAGGGGGCCCTGGAGGGCCGGACGATCCGGATCGCCTACCCCGAGTCGACCCCGGCGGCGAAGGCGCTGAGCGACAACCTGGCCGCCGTCCTCAACACCGCCGGGATCCGCGCGGAGAGCGTCGGCTTCGCGGCCGGCACCTACTACTCCGTGCTGGAGAAGGGCGCCGAGGCGCCCGACATGACCTTCTTCACCGGCTACCCCGACACCGCCCACCCGGACGCCTGGGGCTTCGTCTTCTACACCCCGTCGGGCGGCCTGGACCTCTTCGGCGCGGACGTGCCGGGCCTGGCGGACACGCTGGCGAGCGCGGTGGAGACCTACGACATGGACGCCTACGCCGAGGCGGCCTCGATGGTCAGCCGATCGGGCTACTGGTACTCGGTCGGCACGATGCTCGGCACGGTCGTCGCCCAGCCCGAGGTGCAGGGGGTCGCCGACGCCACCCACCCGGTGGTGACCGGCGTCCTCGAGCTGAACCTGCTCCACCCGGAGGAGTGACGCCATGCCCGCCACCTCACCCGTCGCGGCACCCGCGGCGACGTCGACAGGCCTACCGGCCGGCACGGCCGTGCTCTCGGTGGACGGTCTCACCGTCCGCTACCGGGGGCGCGGCACCGCTACCTCCACCGTCGCGGTCGACGACGTGTCGCTCGCGATCGAGCCGGGGCAGTGCCTGGGCCTGGTCGGCGAGAGCGGCTCGGGCAAGAGCACGATCGCCGCGGCGGTCCAGGGACTGCTGACCCGCGAGCCCGGCGTGAGCACGACCGGCACCGTCACGGTGCTCGGGCAGACGCTGGACCCGTCCGCGGAGGCGGGCTGGGGCGCGGTGCGCGGGCAGCAGGTGACCACGGTCTTCCAGGACCCGATGTCCTCGCTGGACCCGATGATGACCATCGGGCGGATGCTCGGACTGGTCACCGGGGACCGCGCGGAGAGCCTGCGGTGGCTCGAGGAGGTCGAGATCCGGGACCCCGCGGCGGTGCTGGGGAGCTATCCGCACCAGCTCTCCGGGGGGATGCGGCAGCGGGTGATGATCGCGCTGGCCCTGGCCCGCCGGCCGGCGCTCCTGGTGGCCGACGAGCCGACCACGGCCCTCGACGTGAGCGTCCAGGCGGAGATCCTCAAGCTGCTCACCCGGGAGCGGGCCGACCTGGGCTGCGGGGTCCTCTTCGTCACCCACGACCTCGGCGTCGCCCGGGCGATGTGCCAGGAGGTCACGGTGCTCCGGCGCGGCCGTGTGGTGGAGCACGGGACGGCCGACCAGGTCTTCGACGCCCCGCGCGCCGACTACACCCGGCGGCTGGTCTCCTCCCGGCTCACCCTGACCACGGACCGGAGCCGTCCCATCGGGGTGCCGGAGCCGACGGTGGTGGCTGCGATGGCCGAGACCGGCCGGCTTCCGGTCGCCGAGGTCGAGCAGCACTGGCAGGCTGGACGGCTCACCTGGGCCGACTTCGCGGCGCCGGCCGACCGGCCGCGCCGGCCCGCACTGGAGATGGTGCAGGTGACGAAGTCCTTCGCTACCGGCGGCGTCGGCCGGCGGCGGCGCAAGGAGGTGCTGCACGGGGTCGACCTGAGCATCGGCACCCGCGAGAGCGTCGCCCTGGTGGGGGAGTCCGGCTCGGGCAAGTCCACCATCCTGCGGATCGCCGCGGGGCTGGACACGGCCGACGACGGCGACGTGGTCGTCGACCGCAACCGCGGCGAGGGCGTCCAGGTCGTCTTCCAGGACGCCGGGTCGTCGCTCACGCCCTGGATGACGGTACGGGCCCTGCTCCTGGAGCGCCTCGGCAACTCGCCCTCGCACAGCCGGCTCGACCGTGGGGCGAAGGAGGACCGGGTCCGCCTGGCCCTGGAGCGGGTCGCGCTCCCGGCCGAGGTGCTCGACCGCCGGCCGGGCCAGCTGTCCGGAGGCCAGCGGCAGCGGGTCGCGATCGCGCGGGCCGTGGTCGTCCCTCCGGCGCTGCTGCTCTGCGACGAGCCGACCAGCGCCCTGGACGTCTCGGTCGCGGCCGGCGTGCTCAACCTGCTCAACCTGCTCCGGCACGACCTCGGGCTGCCGATGCTCTTCGTCACCCACGACCTGGCCGCCGCCCGGGTGATCGCCGACCGCGTCGACGTCATCTCGGCGGGCCGGATCGTCGAGCGGGTGCCCGCCGAGCAGCTCACCGACACCATGACCAGCGACTACGGCAGGAGGCTCCTCGATGCGGTCCTCGCCTGACACCCTTCCCGCGCCCGACGCGGTCCCGGCGACCCCCCGCCGTGCCCTGCTCCTCCCCGGACGGCTCGGCGGGGCACCCCGCGCCGCAGGCACCCGGCGGGTCACCGCCGAACGGGTCTCGTTCGCGGTGCTGGGCCTGGTCGTCCTCTCCGCGGTCCTGGGGCCGTGGCTCTCGCCGTACGGGTCGACCGTCCCGGCGGGCGCGCCCTACCTGGCGCCCCTGACCTCGGGTCACCTGCTGGGCACCGACAACCTCGGGTTCGACATCCTCACCCGCGTCCTCGAGGGCGCACGGACCAGCCTGTACGCCGCCGTGGTGGTGACCGCCGTCGCCGCCCTCGTCGGCCTGGTGGTCGGCACGGTCGCCGGCTACCACGGCGGCTGGATCGACGGACTGCTGATGCGGGTCACCGACCTCTTCCTCGCCTTCCCCGCGACCATCGTGGCGATGGCGATCGTGGCCGGGCTCGGACCCTCGCTCTCCTCCTCGATGATCGGCATCACCCTCGTCTGGTGGCCGCTCTACGCCCGGGTGGTGCGCGGCGAGGTCCGCCGGGTCGCCACCAGCCTGCACGTGGAGGCCGCCCGGATCAACGGCACCTCCGGCTGGCGGCTGCTGCGCCGGCACGTGGTGCCCACGGTCCTGCCGACGGTCCTGATCACCGCGAGCCTGGACATCGGCGCGGTGATCATGGTCCTGGCCTCGCTGGCCTTCGTCGGGCTCGGCTCGCCGGCACCCACGCCCGAGCTGGGGCTGATGGCCTCCGCCGGTCTCGACTACATCCTGAACGCCTGGTGGATCCCGATCATGCCCGGCCTCGCCGTCGGCGTGCTGGCCCTGGTCTTCAACTACGTGGGCGACGGCCTGCGCGGCGTCCTGCGCTCGAAGGGGGCCTGAGGCCATGCTCCGGTTCACCCTCTCCCGGCTCGGCTCGCTGGTCGCCGTGCTGCTCTCCCTCTCCGTCCTGGTCTTCGTGGTCAGCCGCTTCGGCGGCGGCGACCCGGTGCGGGCCTACCTGGGCGCCAACGCGTCGGCCGACGCGGTCGCCGAGATGCGCGCCGAGCTCGGGCTGGACCGGTCGATCCTGGTGCAGTACTGGGACTACCTGACCCGGTTGCTCACCGGCGACTTCGGGCTCAGCCTCAGCACCCGGCGCAGCGTGGCCGACGAGCTGGCGTCCCGAGTCCCGGCGACCCTGGAGCTCGCCGTGTGGGCGATCCTGCTCTCGGTGGTCATCGGCGTCCTGCTGGCCAGGGTCTACACGCTGGGCGGCCGGCTGGCGGGCGTCCTCCGGTTCGTCCTCTACAGCGCGGCCAGCGCGCCCTCGTTCCTGGTCGCCACCTGCGGGGTGCTGCTCTTCTTCGCCCAGCTGGACTGGCTTCCCGTCTCGGGGCGGACGTCGTACGGGCCCAGCGAGGGCCTGACCGGCCTCTACGTGCTGGACGGGCTGCTCACCGGGAACCCGGCGTACGCGCTGGACGCGGTGGCCCACCTGCTCATCCCGGCGGTCGCAGCGGCGCTCGGCCCGGGCGTGGCCCTGGCCAGGGTGCTCGCCGACGGCCTCGGCACCGCGATGGGGTCCGGCTACGCCCGGACCGCCCGCGCCCTGGGGGAGACCGAGGGCCAGCTCCTGCGTCGGCACGCGCTTCGCAACTCGGTGAGCCCGGCCATGAGCCTGCTGGGCGTGCAGATCGGGATGATGCTCTCCAGCCTGGTCGTGGTCGAGCAGATCTTCTCCTGGAACGGGCTGGGCCAGTACCTGGTCCGCGCCATCAACGCCTCCGACACCAACTCGGTCGCCACGATCGCCCTGGTGCTCGGCGCCTTCTACGTGGTCATCAACACCCTGGTCGACCTCGCCCAGGGAGCGATCGACCCCCGGGTCCGGCTCCGCTGACCGGTCCGCCGCGCCTGCTCCCACGCACTCCTCTCACCCTTTCCGCCTCGCACACCAAGGAGACCTGCCATGACGACCCAACCCGTGATCCGACCCGTGACCGACTGGACACCGGCGGAGGACCTCAAGCCCGTCGGCAACGTGGTGCTCGTCGTCGTCGACATCCAGGGCGGCGGGGAGAACCCGTTCGTCCCCGCCGAGCCCGGACAGGGGTTCATGCCCGACCGCGAGGACCGCAACCGGCGAGCCGTCGAGCTGGTCGACGCGTTCCGCGCCAAGGACGTGCCCGTCGTCTTCATCCAGGAGGTGCACAAGCCCTCCCTGGTCGACATCGGCCGCGAGCTGGACGGCGCCGAGGGCGTGCACTGCGTCGAGGGCGACCCGCGCACCGAGCTGCACCCCGGCCTGGACCCGCGGCCCGAGGAGTACCTGATCCGCAAGCGCCGCTACAGCGCCTTCTTCGGCAGCGAGCTCGACCTGGTGCTGCGCGGCTACCAGGCGCAGACCGTGGTCCTGATCGGGGGGATGACCGACGTCTGCGTGCACTACACCGCCGTCGACGCGCACCAGTACGACTACCACTTCCGCACCATCACCGACCTCGTCGTCGGCTCCGGCGAGGAGCTGCACGAGGCGGCGCTGCGCTCCATGAAGTACCTCCAGCGCGACTCCCTGGTCACCAGCCAGGCCGTCTACGACTGGCTCGAGACCGTCGCCCCCAGCACCCCCGCCAGCACCCCCGCCAGCACCCCCGCCAGCACCCCCGCCAGCACCGCTGAGATCGCCAAGGAGATCGCATGAACATCCAGGGCCGCACCGCACTCGTCGTCGTCGACTTCCAGGGCGGTGACCTGAGCGGCGACTTCTGCACCTACGACAAGGAGCAGCTCGACAAGGCGATCGCGATGGTCGACGCCTGCCGCGCCGCCGACGTCCCCGTGGTCTGGATCCAGGAGGTGCACAAGCCGCACCTGGCCGACATCGGCCGCGAGCTCGACGGCTCCGAGGGGCCGCACTGCCTGGAGAACGACCCCAACAACGTGATCGCCCACGGGCTCGAGCCGAGGCCGGAGGAGTTCCACATCCAGAAGCGCCGCTACTCGGCGTTCTTCGCCACCGAGCTCGACCTCGTGCTCAAGTCCTACGGGGTCGACAGCCTCATCCTGATCGGCGGCTTCACCGACGTCTGCGTGCTCTACACCGCCGTGGACGCCCACCAGCGCGACTTCTTCATCAACGTCGTCACCGACGTGGTCGCCGGGTCGAGCAAGCCGGCCCACGACGACGCGCTCAAGATGATGGACTACCTCCAGCGCAAGGCGCTGGTGACCTCCGACGAGGTCATGGAGTGGGTCGCCTCGGTGCCCGTGCCCGCGTGACCCTGTCGACCGCCGAAGGCCCGGGCCGGCCGCTCCGTGAGCCGCTGCCCCGGGCCTTCTGGGCGGTGTGGTCCGGCGTCCTGGTCCTCTCGATGGGCCGGTTCGTCGCACCGCTGCTGGCGACCTGGCTGAGCGGCGAGCGCCACCTCGACGCGATGACCATCGGGCTCGTCACCGCGACCTACGGGCTCGGCGGGGTGGCGGCCAGCCTGGGCGGGGGCTACCTCGCCGACCGCTTCGGCCGGCTCGGCGTCATCGCCGTCGGGCAGCTCTCCTCCGCGGCGCTGCTGGTCGTGCTGGCGCAGGCGCTGGACGTCGGGATGCTCTCCGTGGTCCTGCTCGCCTACGGGTTCGCCTCGCACCTCGGCAGCCCGGCGCTGAGCTCGCTGGTCACCGAGCGGGTCGCGCCGCACCAGCGCGAGCGCGCCTACAGCCTCTACGTCTGGGCGATGAACGCCGGGTTCGCCGCCGGCCCGCTGCTCGCGAGCTGGCTCGCGGGGTACTCGTTCGTGGTCGTCTTCTACCTGGAGGCGGTGCTGCTGCTGGTGGTGCTCGGGGTGCTCGTGTGGGCGCTCCGGGGGGACGCCCGGCCCGCCGCAGCGCAGCGGATCAGCCTGCGCGGCGCCTACGCGGTGGTCCTGCGTGACCGGGTCTTCCTGCTCTTCACCGCCACCATGACCGCCTACATGGTGGTCTACATCCAGGGCACGGTCACGCTGCCGATCGTGATGAGCCAGGAGGGCTACTCGATCTCCCAGTACGGGGTGCTGCTCAGCCTCAACGGCGTGCTGCTCTGCGCCTTCCAGATGCCGCTGGTGCGGGTGCTGGAACGGGTCACCAAGACGACGGCGCTGAGCTGGGCGGTCGCGCTCACGATGGCGGGGTACGCCGTCCAGGTGGTGGCGACCGAGTGGTGGCACTACGCGGTCGCCGTCGTCCTGTGGAGCCTGGGCGAGCTGGGGGTCTTCCCCGTCGCCGCCACCGTGGTGGCCGACCTGGCGCCGGCCCGGCTGCTGGCCACCTACCAGGGCTTCTACGGCATGACCTGGACCGTCGGCCGCACGTTCGCCGCGCTGCTCGGCGGGCTCGCGCTCGCCGCGCTCGGACCGCAAGGACTGTGGCTCTCCTGCCTGGTCGTGCTCTTCCTGACCGGGCTGACCCTGGTGCTCAGCCGCCAGGCCCGGACCGAGCGGGAGAGCGCCGGCCGGACCGCCGCACGGGCGGCGTACACCGTCACCGCGTGACCGTCCCGACTGCTCAGCCGACGATGCGCAGCACGGCGTCACAGGTCTGCGCGGCCACCGTCGCCCCGTCGAGGTCGGGCTCGTTGACCCGGCGCAGGAGCACGCCCTCGATCAGGGTCAGCACGACGTCGGTCACCGCGGAGGCGTCGTCGCGAGACCGCCCTGACTCCGCCAGGGCGTCCCCGACGAGCCGTCCGTAGGTACGCCGGAAGTCGCTGCCGGCACCCAGCAGGGTGTCGCCGACCTCGTCGCGCACGTCCGGCATGTAGCCGAGCAGCCCGATGTTGAACGCCGGTCCGCAGAGCCCGCGGACGTCGAAGTCGACCAGGACGGCGAGCCGCTCGTGGGCGGTGAGGGCGTCGTCGTCCAGCAGCGCCCGGGCGCTCTCGACGGTCGGGCGCAGGGTCTGTTGGAGCACCTCGACCAGGATGTCGGACTTGACCGAGAAGTGGGCGTAGAGGGAGGGCTGCTTGATCCCGGCGGCCCGGGCGATGTCCCGCGTGGTCGTCCGGGCGTATCCCTGGAGGACGAAGAGCTCGGTCGCCACGTCGATGATCCGCTGCCGGCCGCCGCGGGCCGGGGTCTGGTCGGTCACGGGAGCTCGCCGCGAGCCTGGGCGTAGCCGCGCGCGATCGCCCCGGCGAACCGCCAGTCGTCCACCGGCCACGGCCAGCGTCCCGCCGTCGCGGCCCGCTCCTGGGGCACCCCGTCGGCGACCAGGCCGCGGAGGGTGTCGGCCACCTGCCGCAGGTCGTCGCGCTGTGCCTGGACCCACTCCCGCCCGACGGGGAGCCCGTGGCCGGGGAGCACGCAGGTGCCGGGCCCGACCCCGGCCAGCACCCGGTCGATGGTCCCGGGCCAGTCCAGCGGGTAGCTGTCCTCGGAGTAGACGGGCGGCGCGGTCTGCTCGAGCAGGTCGCCGACCTGGACCAGGTCGGCGTCAGGCACGGTGACCACCAGGTCGCCCGCGGTGTGTCCTCGTCCGGGGTGGCGCAGCGTCACCGTGCGGCCGCCCAGGTCGACCTCGGTGCGCCCCTCGAACGCGTGGTCGGCGACGGTCACCTCGGTGGCCAGCACCTCGGGGGTCCTGGGGTCGGCGCCGGTGGTCCCCGACGCCCCCGAGACCGGCGAGAGCTCGAGGCTCTTCTTGAACCGGGCCGCGGAGGGGAGCGTGTTGGCAGCGGCCACGGCGGTCGCGTAGATCGGCACCGGGCCGTAGAGGTCGCGCAGCGCGGTGTTGCCGAAGGTGTGGTCGAAGTGCTCGTGGGTGTTGACCACGGCCACGACCTCGCCCAGGCCGGCGCGCCGCAGGTCCTGCACCACGCCGCGGGCGGCCCGGTCGGAGGAGTGCGTGTCGATCATCAGCAGGCCCTCGTCGCCGCCGACCACGGTGATGTTGACGTCGTACCACTCGTAGCGCGCCAGCCAGACCCGGTCGGCGACCTCGTGGAACCCGGTGTCGTATCCGTACATGTCCCATTCCTATCAGCGGATAGGCGCGGTGGTGGGTCGCTGATGTGTCGTCCGTGTTTCCTCTCCGCCGGACCGGGGGAGTGAGCAGGAATTTACCGGGCTGTTCGACGCGGGGCCGATCGCCGAAATCCTCCGGGAGCCAAATGGGAGGCACTTTCTGTCGATCGACAGAAAGCCGACGTCCCAGGAGCAGCCATGATCATCACCGGAATCGGCCTGACCGTCCTCCTGGTCCTCGCCGTCGGCATCGCCGTGGCGCGGAAGGTCGACGGCGACAGCGCCAACTACCTCGTGGCCGGGCGCCAGCTCGGGCTGCCGCTGGTCGCGGTCGCCCTGACCACCGCGGCGGTGGACAGCAACGCCACCATCGGCAACACCGACACCTCCGCCACCGCGGGGTTCTGGGCCGGCGCCTCGCTCGCCCTGGGCCTGGCGATCTGCCTGCTGCTCGCCGGGCTCTTCCTGGCCAAGCCGATGAACCGGATGGGCCTGCTCACCCTGGGTGACTTCTTCGCCCGCCGGTACGACCGCCGGGTCGAGGTCTGCGCCTCGGTGCTGATGATCGGCTCGTTCACCATCCTCCTCGCCGGCAACCTGGTGGCGATGGGGTTCCTGGTCGAGTACTTCACCGGGCTCTCGTACGCCGTCGGGGTGGTGCTGGCGGTGCTCCTGATCCTCGGCTACACGGTCGGCGGCGGGCTCTTCTCCGACGTCTACACCTCGGTCATCCAGGCGGCGCTGACCCTGACCGCGACCGTGGTCCTGCTGGTCTGGTTCACCTCCACGTTCGGCCTCTCCGTGCCCGAGGGCATGGGACCGTTCGACCTCGGTCAGCTCACCGACCCGGGGCAGGGCGCCGCGATCAACTGGGCCACCCTGGTCTCGCTGGGCATCGGCGACCTGGTCGCCATCGACTTCATGCAGCGGATCTTCGCCGCCCGCACCCCGGAGGTGGCCCAGAAGGCCTGCTTCATCGGTGCCGGCACGACCGCGGTGATCGGCACCGTGTGGTCGTTGATCGCCCTGAGCGGGGTGGACAAGCTCGGCATCACCGCCGACGAGGGGCCGGTGATCTACCAGCTGCTCGACGGCCACGCCCCGGCCCTGCTGGCGGTCCTGGTGCTCTCCGGCGTGGTCGCGGCATCCTTCTCCACCGCGTCGGGGGCGATCCTCGCCACCAGCGCGGTCGCCGTGCGCAACCTCTTCGGGGTGCGCCGGGAGGTGGCGCCGGGCCACGCCGACCCGCTGCTGCGCTGGACCCGTGCGGCGATGGTGCCGGTCGTGGTCGTCGGGGCGCTGCTGGCCCTGCGGGTGAGCCAGACCGGGATCCTGCTGACCCTCGCCTTCGACCTGATGCTCGCCTGTCTGATCGCCCCCTTCGTGCTGGGCCTCTTCTGGCGGGGCGCCACCGTCACGGGGGCGCTCGTGGGCGCCGGGGCGGGCCTGGTGGTCCGGCTCTTCTTCCTGGTGATGACGCCGACCCTCTACGGCTTCGACAACGACCTCCTCCACCTGCCCAACGACACCTTCACCGCGGCCTTCGACGGCTGGGCGACCCTGCTGGCGGCGGCGGTCGGGATCGGTGCCTTCGTGGTCGCCTCCCTGTTCACCACGGGTCACCACGCGGAGGAGCACGACCTGCGCACCCTCGACCGGACCCGGGTCCCTGAACCCGACGCGGTCTGAGCGGGGTCAGCCGGCGGCGACCAGCATCAGGGCGGCCTCCGCGATCCGGTCGGGGAGGTCGCCCGGAAGTCCCGCGGCGTCGGTCCGCCGGCGCTGCATGACGACGCTCTCCACGAGGGCGAAGACCAGCTCGGCGGTGGGCAGCGCCTCCTCGCGGCCGACTCCCCGGCAGCCGGCGACCAGGTCGACGTAGCTGTCGAAGAGGGCCTGGCGCTCGGCGTGGAAGGGGGCGAACCGCTCGTCCCCGAGCTCGGGAAGCAGGTAGAGGACGCCGAGGTTCTCCGGGCTGGTCGCCAGCAGACCGGCGTCGTACGCGCACAGCCTGCGCAGGCGCTCGGCCGGGTCCGCGTCGCCGGTGGCGAGCGTGGCGGCGAGCTCCCGGGAGGGTCGGACCGTGCGCAGCAGGAGGACGAGGAGGATCTCGTGCTTGCCCCGGAAGTAGTGGTACATCGTGGCCTGGGAGAGGCCCGCCGCCTCGGCGATCCGGTAGGTGCTGGTACCGCCGTACCCCTCGCTGCAGAAGAGCCGGGCAGCCGCGGACAGGATCTCCTCCTCGGTGCTCAGTCCGGAGGTGGACGGGCCGTTGCTCCGAGGGCGGCCACGGGTTGCCATGCCCGGACCCTACCCAGCACGCGCCGCCGGGCCGTTCTTTACACGGCGTTCACCTCGTCGAGACGGGAAGTGCGAACGGGCCGCCTGGAATATCTGTCAGTCGACAGAAAAGCAGCAGGAGGACGCCGTGCAGACCGCCGACAACACCGCCCCCGCCGAGCCGGGCACCAGCCGGCCAGAAGGCCAGCCAGACCGCGTCTCGGCGAGCCAGACGGGCACCACCCAGGGCGCCCGTGCCCACGCCCGGGCCCAGGAGGGCACCGTCGTGGACCACGGTCCGACCGTGCCTGCCGGCACCACCTCCGACCTGCCTGCGGGGGTGCGCGGCGACGACGTGGTCTGGTCCGACCGGTTGCCTCCCGGCGGCTACGGGCACCGGGTGCTCGCCGCCGGCACCCGGGTCCGGCTCACCGACCCGAGCGGCGAGGCCTGCGCCTCGGTCCTGCTCCACCACGCGGACATGCCGTGGGAGCGGCTCAACGTGGCCGACACGGTGAAGATCCAGTGGCAGGTCTACCCGGGCGGCGGCTACCTGCTCCTCAGCGACCAGGGACGGGTCCTGGCGACCGTGCTCGACGACACCTCGGGGCACCACGACACCCTCTTCGGCACCTCCACCCGGGACCGCAACGAGCGCCGCTACGGCGACGGCGCACCCGAGGGGCCGACCCCCGCCGGGCGTGAGCTGCTCGTGCTCGGCGCGGCCAAGAACGGGCTCTCGCGCCGGGACGTCGCCCCCAGCGTCTCCTTCTTCCAGGGCGTGCGGGTCGACGACGAGGGGCGGCCCGAGTGGACCGGCAGCGCCGGTCCCGGGCAGAGCCTCACCCTGCGCACCGAGCTGCCGGTCGTGCTGCTGGTCGCCAACACCGCCCACCCCCTCGATCCGCGTCCGGAGTGGACCTGCGGGCCGCTGGAGATCCTCGCCTGGCGGGACGCGGTCACCGCGCCGCTGGACCCGCTGTGGACCGCGACCCCGGAGGGTCGCCGCGCCTACGAGAACACCGCCGACCACCGGAAGGGACGGGCCAGCCGATGAGCGCCGTGACCACAGCAGACAGCACGACGTTTGTCCTGGGGCCGGAGGCCTCCCGCGAGACCGTCGCCCCCCGCGCGCCCTGGTCCCGGGTGCTCACCGCCGGCCAGGTGCTGCGGATCGTCGACCTCGACGGCAACCAGGCCGTCGACTTCCTCGCCTACGACGCCCACGACACCGAGCGCGCCTACAGCGCCCAGGCGACCCTGCAGGAGCAGGGGTCGATCTTCCTCACGACCGGGAGCGTCCTGCGCGACAACGAGTCCGCGCCGCTGCTCACCGTGGTCGCCGACGAGGTCGGTCGCCACGACACCCTGGGCGGTGCCTGCTCCAAGGAGTCCAACACGCTGCGCTACGGGCACCACACCTACGCCCAGCACGCCTGCGCCGACAACTTCCTGCACGAGCTCTCCCGGCACGGCCTGGGCAAGCGCGACCAGGTCTCCAACGTCAACTGGTTCATGAACGTGCCGGTCGACCCCGACGGCGCCCTGGGCATCGTCGACGGCATCTCGGCCCCGGGGCTCGGGCTGGCGCTGCGGGCCGAGAAGGACGTCCTGGTCGTCGTCTCCAACTGCCCGCAGGTCAACAACCCGTGCAACGGGTTCGACCCGAGCCGGGCCGAGATGATCGTGCACGACCGTGCCTGAGCAGGGCGGACGGACGGTGCGCCCCCTCACCACGGTCCTGGTCGCGAACCGCGGCGAGGTCGCCTGCCGGGTGGTCCGCTCGGCCCGGGCCCTGGGCCTGCGCACCGTCGCGGTCTTCTCCGAGGCCGACCGGGCCGCCGCCCACGTGCGGCTGGCGGACCGGGCGGTGCTGCTCGGACCCGCCGCGCCGGAGCGCTCCTACCTCGACGTGGAGGCGGTGCTGCGCGCCTGCAAGGAGACCGGCGCCGACGCCGTCCACCCCGGCTACGGCTTCCTTGCCGAGGACGCCGACTTCGCCGAGGCCGTGGAGGGGGCGGGGATCGCGTTCGTCGGGCCCACACCGGCGCAGCTGCGCGCCTTCGGCGACAAGCACACGGCGAGGTCGGCGGCGCTGGCCTGCGGCGTGCCGGTCTTCGACGGCACCGGGCTGCTCGCGGACGCCGACGAGGCGGTCGCCGAGGCGGACCGGATCGGCTACCCGGTGATGCTCAAGGCGTCCGGCGGCGGCGGGGGGATCGGGATGAGCGTGTGCCGGACCGCGGAGGAGGTGCGGACGGCGTACGGCCGGGTCCGCGGCCTCGCGGAGCGCAGCTTCGGCTCCTCCGGTGTCTTCGCCGAGCGGTACGTCGAGCACGCCCGGCACGTGGAGGTCCAGGTCTTCGGCGACGGCGCCGGGAGCGTGGTCTCGCTCGGCGACCGCGACTGCTCGCTGCAGCGCCGCCACCAGAAGGTGGTGGAGGAGGCGCCGGCGCCCGCCCTGCCGCCCGCCGTGCGCGAGCGGCTGCACGCCTCGGCGCGCCGGCTGGTCACCTCATTGGACTACCGCTCGGCGGGGACCGTGGAGTTCGTCTACGACCCGGTGCGTGAGGAGGCTTCGTTCCTGGAGGTCAACGCCCGCCTCCAGGTCGAGCACCCGGTCACCGAGCAGGTCACCGGCGTCGACCTGGTCGCCTGGATGCTCCGCCTGGCCGGCGGCGACGCGAGCTTCCTGGCGCCGCACCTGGGCACCGCCGCGGTCCCGGTGACCGGCCACGCGGTCGAGGCGCGGCTCTGCGCGGAGGACCCGGCCGCCGACTACCGCCCCAGCGCCGGCACCCTCACCCGGGTCGAGCTGCCGACCGGCGACGGGGTGCGGGTCGACGGCTGGGCCGAGACCGGCACCGAGGTGTCGACCGCCTACGACCCGTTGCTGGCCAAGGTGGTGGCGACCGGGCCGACCCGCGAGGACGCGTTCCGCACCCTCGCCCGGGCGCTCGACGAGGCCCGGGTCGACGGGGTGGAGGTCAACCTGGGACTCCTGCGCGGGGTGGTCCGCGATCCCGACGTGCTGGCCGCCACGCACACCACCTCCACCCTGGCCGGGGTCCGTGATCCCGGACCGCGGATCACCGTCGGCCGAGCCGGCCTGATGACCACCGTGCAGGACACCGACGGGCGTGTGGGCTACTGGCAGGTCGGCATCCCGCCGAGCGGGGCGATGGACGACCGCTCGCTCCGGCTCGCCAACCTCGCGGTGGGCAACGAGCCGAACGCGGCCGGGCTGGAGTGCACCGCCACCGGTCCCGAGCTGGTGGTCAGCCACGAGACCGTCGTCTGCGTCACCGGTGCGCCGGCCGCGGTGACCGTCGACGGGGAGGAGGTGCCGATGCACGAGCCGGTCGTGGTGCCCGCGGGTGCCACCCTCGCCGTGGGGGACGCCACCGCCGGGCTGCGCACCTACCTCGCCGTGGCCGGCGGCCTGGACGTCCCGGCGTACCTGGGCTCGGCCAGCACCTTCACCCTCGGGGGGTTCGGCGGGCACGGAGGCCGGGCGCTGCGACCCGGTGACGTGCTGCGACCCGGCCCCGCGGTCGGTCCGGTCGGCGGACCCGTCCCGGCGGCCCGGCGTGCCCACTTCGGCAGCAGCTGGGAGCTGGCGGTCACCGAGGGGCCGCACGCCGCTCCCGAGTTCTTCACCCGGGCCGACGTCGACCAGCTCTACGCGGCCACCTACGAGGTGCACTTCAACAGCGCCCGCACCGGGGTCCGGCTCGTGGGTCCCAGGCCCAGCTGGGCACGCAGCGACGGGGGAGAGGCCGGCCTGCACCCCTCGAACATCCACGACGTGCCGTACTCGGTCGGCGCCCTGGACTTCACCGGCGACACCCCGATCCTGCTCGGGCCCGACGGTCCGAGCCTGGGGGGCTTCGTCTGCCCGCTCACCGTCGTCTCCGGCGACCGGTGGAAGCTGGGGCAGCTGCGGCCGGGCGACACCGTCAGGTTCGTGCCGGTGCGGGGCGTGGACGCGCCACCGCCCCGCGGGCTGGACCTGGTCGACCTGGTCCCGTCCCGGGACGCCGACGACGGCGTCCTGCGTCGGCTGGACGGCTCGCACACCGGCGGGCCGGCGGTGACCTACCGACGGCAGGGCGACGACGCGATCCTCGTCGAGTACGGCGAGCCGGTGCTGGACCTCGCGCTCCGGGCCCGGGTGCACGCGCTGCACACCGCGCTGGCGGAGCGGGCGCTGCCCGGGATCCTGGACCTGACCCCCGGGATCCGGTCCCTCCAGGTGCACGTGGACCCGGACGTGCTGCCGACCTCCCACCTGCTCGGCCTGCTGCTCGAGGTCGAGGCGGAGCTGCCGCCGGTCTCCGAGCTGGTGGTGCCGAGCCGCGAGGTGCGACTACCGCTCAGCTGGGACGACCCGGCCACCCGGGAGGCGATCGAGCGCTACATGGCGGGGGTCCGGGACGACGCGCCGTGGTGCCCGTGGAACATCGAGTTCATCCGCCGGATCAACGGGCTGGGCTCGGTGGCGGACGTCTACGACACCGTCTTCGACGCCTCGTACCTGGTGCTCGGCCTGGGGGACGTCTACCTCGGCGCCCCGGTCGCGACCCCGCTGGACCCGCGCCACCGGCTGGTCACCACGAAGTACAACCCGGCGCGGACCTGGACCGCGGAGAGCTCGGTGGGCATCGGAGGGGCCTACCTGTGCATCTACGGCATGGAGGGCCCCGGCGGCTACCAGTTCGTCGGCCGCACCACCCAGGTGTGGCGGACCCATCCGCGGCCCGGCGAGGACCCGTGGCTGCTGCGGTTCTTCGACCGGATCAGCTGGTACCCGGTCGCCCCCGAGGAGCTGCTCGACCTGCGCGCCGACCTGGCCGCCGGCCGCTCCACGCTGGAGGCGACCGAGGGGACGTTCTCGCTCGCCGAGCACCAGCGGTTCCTGGCCGAGCACGCCGAGTCGATCGCCGGGTTCCGCTCGACCCAGGCCGCCGCCTTCGAGGCGGAGCGGGCGGCCTGGGTCGCCTCGGGCGAGCTGGAGCGGGCGGCGGCCGCGGAGGCAGCCGTGCTGCCCGAGCCGACGGAGGTCGAGCTGCCCGAGGGTGGCACCCGGGTGGACGCGCCGTTCGTGGCGAACGTGTGGAAGCTCGGAGTGGAGGTCGGTGACGTGGTCGAGCCGGGACAGGTGCTGGTCGTGCTGGAGGCGATGAAGATGGAGACGGCCGTGACCGCTCCCGTGGGCGGGGTGGTGGTGGCGCTGCCGGTCGGGCCCGGGGTGCAGGTCGCCCCCGGCGACGCGGTCGCCGTGCTCGCCCCGGCGCCGGAGGAGGGAGCAGCATGAGCGCCCGACCCGAGGTCTTCCTCGCCCGGCGCGCCGCCGCGGAGGTCGAGCGGGAGCTCGCCGCCGCCTCCGGGCCGCTCGCCGGTCTCCGACTGGCGGTGAAGAACAACGTCGACGTCGGCGGCTTCGTCACCACCGCCGGCTGTCCCGGCTTCGGCGACGGCCCGGCCGAGACCGACGCTGTCGCGGTGGCCCGGCTGCGCGCCGCCGGGGCCACCGTCGTCGGGGTCACCAACCTCGACCAGTTCGCCACCGGCCTGGTCGGCCAGCGCAGCCCGTACGGCGGGGTCCGCTCGGCGCACCGCCTCGGCCACGTCTCCGGGGGCTCGAGCTCTGGCTCCGCGGTGGCCGTGGCCCTGGGCGAGGCGGACCTCGCGATCGGGACCGACACCGCCGGCTCGGGGCGGGTCCCGGCCGCGTTCAACGGGATCGTCGGGGTGAAGCCGACGCTGGGTGTCGTCTCGGTCTCCGGGGTGGTGCCTGCCTGCCGGTCCTGGGACGCGGTGACGATCTTCGCCCGGGACCTGGACACCGCCGACGTGGCGATGTCCGTGATGGCGGGAGGGCCCGGCACCCGACCGTGGCCCGGCGACGCGCCGCTCGCCGCCCCGCCGACGGCCAAGGTGGCGGTCCCGGACACGCTGCCGTCGATGGCGCCGGGCTGGACCGAGGCGTTCCACGCGGCGGCTGACCGGCTCCGGGCCGACGGCTGCACGGTCGAGCCCATCCCGTTCGGCTCGTTCCTCGCAGCCGCCAGGCTGCTCTACGAGGGCGGTCTGGTGGCCGAGCGGCACGGCGCCGTCGGCGACTTCGTCGATGCCCACCTCGAGGACCCGGCGGCCGGGCTCGACCCCGTCGTCGCCTCGATCATCGGCGCGGCCGGCCGGGTGAGCGGCTCCCAGCTGGTACGCGACACCGCGCGGCTGGCGGAGCTGCGGGAGGTCTCGATGGCGGCGCTGACCGGCTTCGATGCCTTGCTCGTCCCGACGGCACCGTTCCACCCCACCGTGGCCGAGGTCGCCGCCGAGCCGGTGGCCGCCAACTCCCGGGTCGGTACGTTCACCAACTTCTGCAACCTCTTCGACCTGGCCGCGGTCGCGGTGCCGTCCGGGGTGGTGGACGAAGGCCCGGCCGGGCACGCCCAGTTCGGGGTGACGGTGGTGGCGCCGGCGTTCCACGACGCCGTCGCCCTCGACCTCGCGCGGCGGGTCGCGCTGCCCACCGCAGCGCCGGTGGACGCCCGGCCGGCGGCCGGACCGCTGCCCGCGCCCGCCCTGCCGTGGCCGGCGGTGGCCGTCGGTGCCGGGCAGGATCCGTTGGTGCCGGCCGTCGACCTGCTCGTCGTCGGCGCCCACCTCCCCGGTCAGCCGCTGGAGGGGGAGCTGCGCCGGCTGGGCGCCCGTTGGACGGGATCGGTCCGCACCGCCCCCGCGTACACCCTGACGGCGCTCGACACCACCCCGCCCAAGCCGGGGCTCACCCGGGTCGGTGACGGCGGGCGGGCGATCGAGGGCGGTCTCTGGACCCTTTCGAAGGGGGCGCTCGGTCGGTTCCTGGCTGACCTGCCCCGCCCCATGCTGCTGGGTCGGGTGGAGCTGGCCGACGGCCGGTGGGTCGTCGGCTTCGGCGCCGCCCACGACGCCGTGGCCGCGGGACGGGACGTCACGGCGTACGGGGGCTGGCTCGCCTGGCTCGCGGACCTGACGGCCCACCCGACCTCGCACCCGAGCAGGTCGGGCTGAGCGCTCAGGTCAGGGTGCGGGGACGAAGTGGGTCGGTCAGCTCTTGGGCCGGACGTCGAGGACGACCTCGAACTCCAGCAGGTCGGCGCCGGTGGCGACCGGCTTGGCCCGCTCGCCGGCGTGGGCGGTGCGGGCGTCCCCGTCGCGCCAGGCGACGAACGACTCCTCGTCGGCCCACTCGGTGAGGACGAAGTAGCGCAGGTCCCCACCCGTGGGGCGGAGCAGCTGGAAGCCGAGGAAGCCCGGGGACTTCTCGACCGAGCCGGCGCGGGCTGCGAAGCGCCGCTCCAGCTCCTCCGCGGAGCCCTCGGGGACGGTGATGGCATTGATCTTCACGACGGACATGCTCCGAGCCTACAAACCCCCCGCTCGCTAGCGTGAGAGGCGTGGACACCACGACGCTGACCAACCTGCTCCTCGTGCTCGTCTTCGTGCTCGTCGGGGGAGTCTTCGCGGGCACCGAGATGGCGATCGTCTCGCTGCGCCCGGGTCAGGTGCGCCGGATCCGGGCGAGCGGGGCGCGGGGCGCCCGCACCGCCGACCTGGTGGAGGACCCCAACCGCTTCCTCTCCGCGGTGCAGATCGGGGTGACGGTGGCCGGGTTCTTCTCCTCGGCGTACGGCGGCGCGACGATCGCGCCCGACCTGGCCCCGGTGCTCGCCGGCTGGGGCCTGCCCGAGGGGGCTGCCGACACGGTCGCGCTGCTCCTCATGACGCTGCTCATCGCGTACCTGTCGCTGGTCCTGGGCGAGCTGGTGCCCAAGCGGCTGGCGATGCAACGGGCGGTCGGCTTCACCACGGTGCTGGCCCCGCCGCTCAACGTCTTCGCCACCCTCGTGCGGCCGGTGATCTGGCTGCTCTCCAGGTCGACCGACGTGGTGGTGCGGCTGCTCGGGGGCGACCCCGACGCGGTCGAGGAGGAGATGACGCCCGACGAGCTGCGCGACACCGTCGAGGGCCACCGCGGACTGCGGCCCTACCACCGGCGGATCCTCACCGATGTGTTCCGCTCGGGCGACCGGCGGCTGACCGCCGTGATGACCCCCCGTCCCGACGTCACGTTCCTCCACGGCGACCACACGATCGCCGAGGCCCGGGCCGACGTCGCGGACTCCTCCTACTCCCGCTACCCGGTGCTCGGCGAGGACGTCGACGACGTCGTCGGCTTCGTCCACCTGCGCGACCTCTACACCGCGACGCCGGAGCAGGAGGGGCGACCGCTGGCGAGCATCGCCCGGCCGCTGGCCGTGCTGCCCGGCACCAACCTGGTGCTCGGCACGCTCGCCCAGATGCGGCGCGAGCAGCAGCACCTGGCGCTGGTCGTCGACGAGTACGGCGGCACGGAGGGGATCGTCACCCTGGAGGACCTCGTGGAGGAGCTGGTGGGTGAGATCTACGACGAGTACGACACCGGCTACGACCCCGAGGACACGATGCTCGAGCAGGGCGACACGGTCACCGTCGACGGCTCCCTCAACATCGGGGAGTTCTGCGAGCTGACCGGACTCGACCTGCCCTCCGCCACCTACGACACCGTGGGCGGCTACGTGGTCGACCGCCTCGGCCGGCTGGGTGTCGTCGGCGACCGGGTCGAGGTGGACGGTCTGGTCCTGGAGGTGGTGGAGGCCAGCGAGACGCGGATCATGCGGGTCCGGATCAGTCAGGCGCAGAGCGGTGCGGAGGGGGACGGATAGGCTCCGTCCCGTGGCCGACTCCGAGATCTCCCAGACGCTTGGCATCCCCGCCGCCCCCCTCCTGGAGGGGTTCACGCACCTGCACAGCGGCAAGGTGCGCGACCTCTACCGGATCGACGCCGGGGAGCACGCCGGCAACCTGCTGATGGTCGCGAGCGACCGGATCTCGGCCTACGACTTCGTCCTGGACACCACCATCCCCGACAAGGGCGAGATCCTCACCCGGATGTCGCTGTGGTGGTTCGACCAGCTCGCCGACCTGGTGCCCAACCATGTGGTCTCCACGCAGGTGCCGGCCGCGGTGGCCGGCCGTGCGGTGGTCTGCGAGCCGCTGGAGATGTTCCCGGTGGAGTGCGTGGCGCGCGGCTACCTGACCGGCTCGGGTCTGGCGGACTACCGGGCCACCGGCGAGGTCTGCGGCATCGCGCTGCCCGACGGCCTCGAGGACGGCTCGCGGCTGCCGGAGCCGGTCTTCACCCCCGCCACCAAGGCCGCCCTGGGCGACCACGACGAGAACGTCTCCTACGACGCGGTCGTCGCCACCATCGGCGACGAGGCCGCCGCCGAGCTGCGGCGGCTGACTCTGGGGGTCTACGCGCGGGCCGAGCAGGTCGCCCGGGAGCGGGGGATCGTGCTGGCCGACACCAAGCTGGAGTTCGGCCGCCGGGCCGCCGGGGGCCCGGCCGGCAACGCCGGGGTCACGGTCCTCGGCGACGAGGTGCTCACCCCCGACTCCTCCCGCTTCTGGCCTGCCGACGCGTGGCAGCCGGGCCGCACCCAGCCGTCGTACGACAAGCAGATCGTCCGCAACTGGCTCACCGGCCCCGACTCCGGGTGGGACCGCGCGTCGGGCGAGGCGCCCCCGCCGCTGCCGGACGAGGTGGTCGCGCACACCCGGGCGCGGTACGTCGAGGCCTACGAGCGCCTGACCGGGGAGCGGTTCTAGTCCCATGGGCTTCACGGTCAGCCACGACTTCGACCGCCCCGTCGACCGGGTCTTCGACTACCTGGCCGACCCCCGGAATCGTCCAGCCTGGCAGGCTAGTCTGCGCGCCGTCGAGCTGCGCACCGACGGGGATCCGGGCGTCGGCACGCGCTGGTACGACCTCACCTGGGTGGGGCTGCGCCCGCTGATGGAGATCACCGCCTGGGAGCAGAACCTGCGGTGGGTCGAGCTCGGCCGGTGGCGTGGCCTGGAGGTCACCCTCGACCTGCTCTTCACGCCGCTGGACGAGCACCGCACCCGGGTCCGGGCCACCACGGTGACCACGGGGGTGACCACTGCCAGCGGCTGGCGCCGGAGGCTGGGGCGAGGGCTGGACCTGGTGGGTCCAGGGGCCGCTCGCCACGACCTCCGGCGGGCCGCCCGGCTCTGCTGAGCTCGACTACCTCACTTGGGGGTGAGGACCAGGGTCTGCATGTCCCCGTGGTCGGTCACCGCGATCTTGCCGTTCCGCACGTCGATGCCCCGGAACGAGTGGCGGTTGCTCGCCGGCGCGCCTGCCGACATGGCCAACGTCTCCCACTTGTCATAGACGGTGGCTGCGATGGTGCCCCCGGCTGCCCAGGTGTCGAGGTCGACCCTGCCGATCCGCGCCCGCGAGTTGAAGTCCTCGTCGGAGAGCGTGAACCACAACCACTTGCCGGAGACAGTGATGGAGTGCGTCTCCAGGCTGTCGTCGGTGGTGGTCCGCATCGAGCTCCAGCTCTGGGCGGCCTTGTCGAACCGGAGCACCCGGTTCCCCTCGTACTCGTTGAAGTAGACCGCTCGGCTGTCCGTGGCGATCTGCCAGGCGACCGCGCCGAACGCGGGCAGGGGGGAGTCGGGAGCGTCGTGGGTGGCCGTCAGCGTGTTGGTGGCGGGGTTGAAGCGGCGCAGCTTGCGGTCCGCCCAGTTGGTGAACCACAGGGTGTCCAGGCCGGCGTCGTAGGCAAGGTGTGTGGCACCCGGAGGGATCGCGCTGGAGCCACGGTGGACGCAGTTCGCACTGGCATCGGCCTCCTGGGTGCTCGTGCACTGGAGAGCCTTGATGGTCTCCATGGTGACTGCCCGCCTCCACCTGTTGTCGTTCTCGCTGAGCCGCGGGTCGCCACCGAATTCCAGGTTGTTCTGGCAGTTGCTGCCCAGCCCGGCCTCCTTGACCCAACCGATCGTGGAGTACGTCCCGGGAGCGAGCCCACTGGTGAGGTGATCGCCTTGGGACTCTGCGAACCAGATCCGGTTCCGCTTCGTGTCGTGGGCCAGGCCGATGACCTGGTTGTCGTCACCCGGCAACGGCACCACGCAGGCGGTGTACGGCGCGGTGGTGGAGTAGCGGACCAGCAGGGAATGGTTGAACTGGCCGTCCTTGCCCTGGCGTCCACCCAGTGCGGCCCACACGCTGGTCGGGGTCGCGATCACGGACTCACCGAGCTCGCTGGCCGAGGTATACCCGCCCCACGTGCTCTGGAACGGCTGGGTCCAGCCCAGCAGAGTCCCGTTCTGGACGTAGGTCTTGAGCGGCACGTTGAGGGTGCTCATCGTGGCGCTGGCCGCCGTCGAGCGGCCCAGCTGCATCGCGAACTCGCCGAGCGTCCAGGCGGCTCCGCTGCTGTCCAGGGCGACGTCGAGCGGGTGCCCGGCGAGCTGCGTGCCGTGGCCCAACCTGGCCGGCTGCACCGTGAAGGCGGTGCGGTGGTCGGTGGTGGTCCACGCGACCGTCCGCTCGGACACCGGTGCGGCCTGCACACCCGGTCCCTGGACGGCGATAGCGGCAACCGTGGTCGAGGTGAGCGCTGCGAAGATGCGCAGCGCGCGCTTGTGTGACATGAGTTCACCCTCCCTGCGACGGACCCCGATGACCCCTCGCCCATGCACAGTGGCAGAACCAGGGGGGCGGTGACGAGGAGTCCACGGCCGCGCCCCCGTGGTCGTCTCACCGAGGGGAGAAGATCCCCTAGGTTGGGGACATGACGAATCTCGCGACCCTTCTAGAGGACTCCGTTGCCAAGTACGCCGACCGCGACGCGGTCGTGCTGGGCGACACCCGGCTCACCTACGCACAGGTCGACCAGTTCGCCAACATGTGCGCCAACCTGCTGGTCTCCCGCGGGATCCGGCCGGGCGACAAGGTGGCGCTGAGCTGCCCGAACCTGCCCTACTTCACGATCGTCTACTTCGGCATCCTCAAGGCCGGCGCGACCGTCGTGCCGCTCAACGTGCTGCTCAAGGGTCGCGAGGTCGCCTACCACCTCGCCGACTCCGACGCGAAGGCCTACTTCTGCTTCGAGGGCACCCCGGAGCTGCCGATGGCCCAGGCGGGCCACGAGGGCTTCGAGGCCACCGACGGGTGCGAGCACTTCTTCGTCATCACCGCCGACCTCGGCGCCGACTCGCCCGTGGCGGGCGTCGAGACGATGGCCCAGGCGATGATGAGCCAGTCCCCGGAGTTCGCCGCCGTGGAGGTCGACGACGACGACACCGCCGTCATCCTCTACACCTCCGGCACCACCGGCCAGCCGAAGGGCGCGGAGCTGCGGCACAGCAACATGCTCTCCAACGCGCTGGCCGGCAAGGAGCTCTTCAACGCCGACCCCGAGCGGCCCGACACCTACCTGTGCGTCCTGCCGCTCTTCCACTCCTTCGGCCAGACGGTGATCCAGAACGGCGCCTTCGCCTACGGCGGCACCGTGGTGATGCTGCCCCGCTTCGAGGCCGAGGCCGCGCTGCAGCTGATGGCCAAGGAGAAGGTCACCTTCTTCGCCGGGGTGCCCACCATGTTCTGGGGGCTGCTCGGGGCGCTCGACGACGCCGGTGTCGACGTCCACGAGCTCGCCGCCAACCTGCGGGTCGCGATCTCCGGCGGTGCGGCGCTCCCGGTCGAGGTGCACAAGGAGTTCGAGCGCCGCTTCGGCGTCACCATCCTGGAGGGCTACGGGCTCTCGGAGACCTCGCCGGTGGCGAGCTTCTCGGTCTACGGCCAGCCGGCCCGGGTCGGCTCGATCGGCCCGGCCATCCCGGGCGTGGAGATGCGGCTGATCGACCCGGAGCCGGGGGTGTGGAAGGACGCCGAGGGCGACATCGGCGAGATCGCGATCAAGGGCCCCAACGTGATGAAGGGCTACTACGGCCGTCCCGACGCCACCGCCGAGGCCCTCGAGGACGGCTGGTTCCGCACCGGCGACCTGGCCCGGGTCGACGAGGACGGCTGGTACTACATCGTCGACCGGTCGAAGGACATGATCATCCGGGGCGGCTTCAACGTCTACCCGCGCGAGATCGAGGAGGTCCTGCTGACCCACCCCGACGTCTCCCTCGCCGCGGTGATCGGCGTCCCCCACGACAGCCACGGCGAGGAGATCAAGGCCGTGGTGATCCTCAACCCCGGGGCGACCGTCACCGAGGACGAGCTGGTCGCCTGGGGCAAGGAGCAGATGGCGGCCTACAAGTACCCGCGGATCGTGGAGTTCCGCGACTCGCTGCCGATGACCGCGACCGGCAAGATCCTCAAGCGCGAGCTCGACTGATGGGTCGCGGGATGGCGCTGGCGCTCGGGGTGCTGATGGTCGTGGCCGGGGGCTTGTGGACCGCCCAGGGACTGGGCTGGATCGGCGAGACGCCGGAGCGGGACTTCCGGGCCACGCTCGGCCCCGCGCTCGCGGGTCTGGGCGTCGCCCTCGTCTACGTCGCGGCCAAGGGTCCCCGATAGACTCGAGGGTGGACTTTCCCCGCTGACCAGGAGCTGCCCCGTGGCCACAGTCGTCGTCGACGTCATGCCCAAGCCCGAGATCCTCGACCCCCAGGGCAAGGCCGTCCACGGCGCCCTTCCCCGGCTCGGCTTCTCCGGGGTCAGCGAGGTGCGCCAGGGCAAGCGGTTCGAGCTGACGGTGGACGGCGAGATCACCGAGGCGGTGCTCGAGGACGTCCGCCGGATGGCCGAGACGCTGCTCTCCAACCCGGTCATCGAGGACTTCGAGGTCCACGTCGAGGAGCGCACGGTCGCCCAGGTCGCCGCGGGCGCGGGCTCGGAGCAGGCCCGATGAAGGTCGGTGTCGTCACCTTCCCCGGCAGCCTCGACGACGTCGACGCGCAGCGGGCGGTCCGGATCGGCGGTCACGAGGCGGTGGCGCTGTGGCACGGCGACGCCGACCTGCGCGGTGTCGACGCGGTCATCCTGCCGGGCGGCTTCTCCTACGGCGACTACCTGCGCTGCGGCGCGATCTCGCGCTTCTCGCCGGTGATGACCGAGGTCGTCGCGGCGGCGGGGCGGGGGATGCCCGTGCTGGGCATCTGCAACGGCTTCCAGATCCTCTGCGAGTCCCACCTGCTGCCGGGCGCGCTGATCCGCAACGACCACCGCAAGTTCAGCTGCGTCGACCAGCGGCTGCGGATCGAGAACAACCGCACTCCGTTCACTGCGGCCTACGAGGCCGGCCAGGAGGTGACGATCGTGCTCAAGAACGGCGAGGGCGGGTTCATCGCCGACGAGGCCACCCTGGACCGGCTCGAGGGCGAGGGTCAGGTGGTCGCGCGCTACCTCGGGGAGAACCCCAACGGCTCGATGCGCGCCATCGCGGGCGTCTGCAACGAGCGCGGCAACGTGGTCGGCCTGATGCCCCACCCCGAGCACGCGGTGGAGGAGCTCTGCGGCCCCGGCACCGACGGGCTCGGCTTCTTCACCAGCCTCGCCGAGCAGGTGTTCGCATGACCCCGCGGCGCCTCTTCCGTCTCGTCGCGACCGCCGAGGCGATCACCTGGGCCCTGCTGCTGGCCGGGATGTTCCTCAAGTACGTCACCGAGACCACCGAGATCGGGGTGCGGATCGGCGGGATGCTGCACGGCGCGGTCTTCCTGGCCTACTGCGTGACCACCGTCCTGGTCGCCGTCGACCAGCGCTGGCCGGCCAAGCGCTTCCTGCTGGGCCTGGCCTGCGCGGTGCCGCCGTTCGTCACCGTCTGGTTCGAGCGGTACGCCGAGCGGCAGGGGCTGCTCGACGACAGGTGGCGGCTGCGCACGGACGCTCCGGCCGGGATCCCGGAGAAGGCCGCGGCCTGGCTGGTCCGCAAGCCGGGGCAGGGGCTCGCCGTCGGGCTCGCCCTGGTGGCCGTCCTCTTCGCCGGCGCGATGCTGGCGGGTCCGCCCGTCTGACCCGCAGCATCCTCAGAAGCGCCCGGCCTGCAGCTGCTTCCAGGTGCTCGCGCCGGTGATCCCGCTCTGCGTCAGCTTGCGCCGCGCCTGGTAGGCCTTGACGGCCGCCTCGGTCGCGAGGTCGTAGACCCCGGTGCCGGCCAGCTTGCCGGCACCGGCGGCGTTGAGGGCCCGCTGCAGCCGGAAGACGGCCGCGCCGGCGGAGCCGACCTTGAGCACCGGCGTCTCCCCGGCCGCGTGCAGCACCACCCAGTGGCGCTTGCGGAACTTCGGCGAGGGCGTCAGGCCGTGCGCCTGCTGGAACGCCTGAGCCGCCACCCGGGTCCGCTTGGTGTACTTCCCGCTGATCCGGTGGGCGTAGTGCCCCTGCTCGGCCAGCGTGCACTGCAGGATCTTGACCCGCTTGGCGTTCGCCTTCTTCGGCTTGAGCAGGTGGTAGCGCGGGTAGGTCGTCCGCATCCCGCTGCACCGGGTCTCGGGGTCGGCCACGCTGCCGCGACCGAGGTCGAGGAAGTTGCTGTCGATGTTGATGGTGACCCCGCCCCACGTCTCGTTGTGGCCACCCAGGTACTGCTTCATCCGGCCGCCGGGGCGCCAGCCCTCCTCGCCGATGTAGGTGGTCGAGGTGTTGGCGAGCCCGTCCCAGCGCGCGATCCAGATCTGCTGCGGAAGGCGGAACTGGCCGGGCCGGCTCACCCGGGCGTCGTCGAGCATCTTGATCCCGGAGCTGGCGCTGGAGTAGACGCCGCTGACGTAGCCGCGCGCCTCGATCCGCTCGACCCAGCCGTGGATGAAGGCGAGGGCCGACTCGCGGCAGTGGGTGTTGGTGTAGTCGAAGCCCTCGAGGTCGTACCAGAGGGTGCTGCCCGGCGCGAGGCCGTAGCCGGCCGCGTCGTCGGCGTTCTTGTCGGCCTCGGTGGCTCCCTGAGCGCGGGCGGTCGGGTAGGTGCCGTCCCCCGGGGCGGGGGAGATCTTGAAGTCGTCCTTGTAGCGCGGGAACCGGGGCTGGCAGGAGGCCTGCGGACCCAGCGCGATCGGCAGCAGGCGCCACCCCCTCGCCAGCTGGGTGGAGATCCAGGCGGGGTTGAGGTTGGGCTGGGTGCGGCAGGCGCGCGAGTCCCCGGAGATGTAGATGCCGACCGCCAGGAAGGGGGAGTGCTCGAGCCAGGTGTCCATCGCCGCCTGGGTGGGCGCCACGCACTGGTCGAAGCCGTAGCCGGTGAAGTCGCCGGGGGTGACGATGCTCTGCTTGGCCTTGCGGGCCGCGGCTCCCTCGCCGGGGTCGCCGCTGGCGACCGCGGAGGTCGAGGCCAGCAGGCCGGCGGTGAGGGTGAGCGCCGCGAGGGCGGCGGTCAGCAGGCGGGGACGACGGGTGGGGCGCATGAGAGTCTCCAGAGCGAGGGAAGTCCTGGCACCCTAACCTCACCAATCACACTGGTCACAGGGATCACGGCGAACTACATCTGGGTAGTTCCCCGACACGCCTCAGGTCGTGGAACGGAGCGGCTCGGGCGCTCCGGTCTCACCTACGCTGACGCGAGCGTCCGTGAGGGCGGGCGCGCCTGGAGCGGTGCCATCTCCGGCGCCGTGCCGCGGCACGAGGGGGAACCATGGAGCGGCTGTCGACGGTGTGCCCGCACTGCGGGGGACCCGAGCAGCTCGCGCCCACCTGTGCCACCTGCGGCGCCCTGCTGTGGTTCCAGACCCCGGTCCCCGAGGAGGTCGAGGACACCGCCGACCGTGTCTACCCGGGGCTCTCCGACGTCTCCGAACGCCCGGTGGTGCGCGACCACGCGGGCACGCCCGACGGGCAGCCGCCGGATCTCCCGGGTGGGACCGGTGGTGCGCCGGGTGTCACGACCGGACGGGTGCGGGCTGCCGGGCCGGGACGCCGCGGGCTGAGGATCCTCGGCGCGCTCTGCGTGACCGCGGTCGTGCTGGCCCTGGTGGTCGGCGGCTGGCGCTTCCTCGCGGGGGAGCCGGCCGCCCGCGTGGCCGAGCCCGGCGGGGGGCGGCCCGCCGCCACCGCCGAGTCCGAGTCCGGGTCCGACTCCGGGTCCGACTCCGGGTCCAAGGAGTCGCGCCCCGAGTCGGAGCAGCCCGAGTCGGAGCAGCAGGACGGCGGGCCGGCGGAGGAGCCCGTCCCGGCGGAGTGCACCGGTGAGTACGTGCTGGTGACGCCGGCCGCGACCGCCGTACCCCGGGGCTGCGAGGCGCTCGCGGCGGCGCTGGCGGAAGCCTCGGCGACGGGCGGGGCGGTCGCCGCCGCCTACGAGGGACCCTTCAAGAGCTCCCGGGTGGCGTGCCGCCGGCGCGACGAGATCGGCGGCAGCGACGTCCACGTGCGCCAGCTGGCGCGGGACGCCGGTCCGCGCGTGGCCTGCGCCTGCCTGATCGCCCCCCGCAAGCTGCCCGACCTGGGACCGGGGGGCGTCGCGGGAGCGGGCTTGGGGCGCGGCGTCGCGGTCTCCGACGTCCAGGTGCTGCTCAGCGGGGTGGGCCTCGAGGTGACGGTCGACGGGTTCTTCGGCCCGGAGACCGAGCGCCTGGTCCGCGGCGTCCAGCGTGACGTGGGGCTCCCGCCGACCGGCCGTATCGACCGGGAGACCTGGAAGGTGCTTCTGGGCTCGTGCGAGTGACCCCGCCCAGGTCGCCTAGGGTGGGCGCGTGGCCGCTGCCTTCGAGAACCTCGACACCGTTTCCGTTGCCGCACAGGACCCCGAACGGGCCCAGCCGTGGGCCGATCTCGGGTTGAAGGCCGACGAGTACGCGCGCATCCGCGAGATCCTCGGCCGCCGTCCGACCAGCAGCGAGCTGGCGATGTACTCGGTGATGTGGAGCGAGCACTGCTCCTACAAGTCGACCAAGGTCCACCTCAAGCAGTTCGGCGAGCTGCCCCAGGAGACCACCGCGGGCAAGATGCTCGCGGGCATCGGCGAGAACGCCGGCGTCATCGACATCGGCCAGGGCTACGCGGTCACCTTCAAGGTGGAGAGCCACAACCACCCCTCGTTCGTGGAGCCCTACCAGGGAGCGGCCACCGGCATCGGCGGCATCGTCCGCGACATCCTGGCGATGGGCGCCCGGCCCGTCGCGGTGATGGACCCGCTGCGGTTCGGTCCCCTGGACGCCGACGACACCCACCGGGTGCTCCCCGGGATCGTGGCCGGCGTCGGCGGCTACGGCAACTGCCTGGGGCTGCCCAACATCGGCGGCGAGGCGGTCTTCGACCCCAGCTATGCCGGCAACCCGCTGGTCAACGCGCTCTGCGTCGGCGTCCTGCGCCACGAGGACCTGCACCTGGCCAACGCCTCCGGCGTCGGCAACCAGGTCATCCTCTACGGCGCCCGCACCGGCGGCGACGGCATCGGCGGGGTCAGCGTGCTGGCCAGCGAGACCTTCGACGCCAACGAGGACGGCAGCTCCGGCCCCGCCAAGCGACCGAGCGTCCAGGTGGGCGACCCCTTCATGGAGAAGCTGCTCATCGAGTGCACCCTCGAGCTCTTCGCCGCCGGCGTGGTCGCCGGCATCCAGGACCTCGGCGGCGCCGGGCTCAGCTGCGCCACCTCCGAGCTGGCGAGCGCCGGCGACGGCGGGATGCACGTCCACCTCGACCGGGTGCCGCTCCGCGACTCCTCCCTCGCGCCGGAGGAGATCCTGATGAGCGAGTCGCAGGAGCGGATGATGGCCGTCGTCGAGCCCGGCGACGTCGCGGCCTTCCTGGCCATCTGCGCCAAGTGGGACGTCGAGGCGGTCGTGGTCGGCGAGGTCACCGACACCGGCCGGCTGGCGATCGACTGGCACGGCGAGCGGGTGGTCGACGTCCCCCCGGGCAGCGTCGCGCACGACGGCCCCACCTACCAGCGCCCCTTCGCCCGCCCGTCCTGGCAGGACGCGCTGCAGGCCGACGGCGCCGAGAGGCTGCCGCGGCCCCTCGGCGGCGGGGAGCTCCGCGACACCCTGCTGCGCATGGTGGCCAGCCCCAACCTCTGCGACAAGTCGTGGATCACCGACCAGTACGACCGCTACGTGCGCGGCAACACGGTGCTCGCCCAGCCGTCGGACAGCGGGATGATCCGGATCGACCCCGACACCAACCTCGGTGTCGCGGTCTCCACCGACTGCAACGGCCGCTTCACCAAGCTGGACCCCTACGCCGGGGCGCAGCTGGCGCTCGCCGAGAGCTACCGCAACGTCGCCACCGGCGGGGCCCGCCCGGCCGCGGTCTCGGACTGCCTCAACTTCGGCAGCCCCGAGGACCCGGACGTGATGTGGCAGTTCGCCGAGGCCTGCCGGGGCCTCAAGGACGGCTGCCTGGAGCTGGGGATCCCGGTCACCGGCGGCAACGTCAGCCTCTACAACCAGACCGGCGAGACGGCGATCCTGCCGACCCCGGTGGTGGCGGTGCTCGGCGTGGTCGACGACGTCACCAAGCGGGTGCCGAGCCACTTCGCGGCCGAGGACGAGCAGATCTTCCTGCTCGGCGAGACGCGCGAGGAGCTCTCCGGCTCGGAGTGGGCCCACGTCGTCCACGGCCACCTCGGCGGCACCCCGCCCCGCGTCGACCTGGCGGCCGAGCGGGCGCTGGCCGCGCTGCTGGCCGAGGCGGTCGGCGGCGGCGTGCTGAGCAGCGCGCACGACCTCTCCGACGGCGGCCTCGCCCAGGCGCTGGCCGAGGCGACGTTCGGCCGGGGGATCGGTGCGCAGGTGGCGCTCTCCAAGGTCGCGGACGGCGACCCGTTCGTGGCGCTCTTCTCCGAGTCCGCGGCCCGGGCGCTGGTCACGGTGCCGGCCGACCGGGCCGAGGCCCTGCTGGCGCTGGCCCACCGGCACGGCGTGCCGCTCACCGGCCTGGGACTCACCGGCGGCGCCGAGCTGGTCGTGGACGGCGAGTTCAGCGTGCCGGTCTCGCAGCTCCGCGACGCCTGGGCGGCGACCCTCCCGGCAGTGCTCGGCTGAGGCGGTCGGGTCCCGTGGCCGTCGTCGTGCTCCCCACCGCCGCCCTGCGCGACGCCGTGGGCGCGGTCGAGGGCGCGGAGCTGGTCGTCTGGGCCGGCGGTGACCCGCCGCCGCGCGCCGACGAGGTCGAGCTGGTCGTGGCGCCCTACGACACCGGCGGGCTCCCGGACCTCTCCGGCCTCCCCGCCCTCCGGGTGGTGCAGGTGCAGTCCGCCGGGTACGACGGCATGGTCGCGCAGCTGCCCTCCCCGCCGCACGGTGCCGGGGTGGTGCTCTGCAACGCCACCGGGGTGCACGACGACGCCACCGCCGAGCTCGCCCTGGGACTCACCCTCGCCAGCCTCCGCGGCATCGACGACGCGGTCCGCACCGCCGGGCAGTGGCACCGCGACCTGCGCCGCCGCTCGCTGGCCGACAGCCGGGTGCTGGTGCTGGGCTACGGCTCCATCGGCCGCGCGATCGCCGAGCGGATGCTCGCGTGCAAGGCGGTGGTCACCGGGGTGGCGAGCCGCCCGCGCGCCGACGACCTGCTCGGCCAGGTGCACGGCGTCGAGGAGCTGCCCGAGCTGCTGCCGGCCCAGGACGTGGTGGTCGTGGTGCTGCCGCTCACCGACACCACCCGGCACATGGTCGACGACGGGTTCCTCGCCCGCCTGCCCGACGGCGCGCTCGTGGTCAACGTCGGCCGCGGGCCGCTGCTCGACACCGACGCCGTGCTGGCCCACGCGGGGCGGCTCCGCTTCGCCCTCGACGTGACCGACCCCGAGCCGCTGCCCCCCGAGCATCCGCTCTGGCAGGCGCCCGGGGTGCTGATCACCCCGCACGTCGCCGGCGGCACCACCGCGATGCTGCCCCGGATGGCTGCCCTGGCGCGCGCCCAGATCGAGGCGTACGTCGCGGGGGAACCGTTGCGCAACGTGGTTCACGACCCCGCTGCGTCCTGAGCCTGGTGGCCGGGACGCCCGCTAGGCACCCCGGCCACCGTCTCGTCGCTCAGCTGGAGCGGCGCATCGACCGCACCCCCACCAGCACGCCGAGGGCGGCGACGACCGCCGCGCCCGCGAACCCGGCGGCGACGGTGTCGACCGGGAAGGTGCCGCCGAAGAGGGCGCGCACCGCCTCCACCACGTAGGTCAGCGGGTTGAGGTCGGAGGCGATCCGCAGCCACCGCGGAGCGTCCTCGACCGGGAGCAGCACCCCGGCGAGCAGCAGCACCGGGAAGAGGAAGGTCTGCTGGACGGTCCAGAACATCCAGTCCTGCCCCTTCGACGCCAGTGCCAGGGCGAAGGAGAGAGCGCCGACCCCGACGCTGAAGAGCGCGAGCACCAGCACCCCGACCAGCACCCCGCCGAGGTGCAGGTCGTAGCTGAACGGGGTCACCACGGCGAGGATGACGGCCGTCTGCATCAGCATCGGCACCACCTCCTTGAGCGCGCGGCCGACCAGCAGCGAGGAGCGGCTGAGCGGCGAGACCAGCTGCCGCTCGTGGGACCCGGTCTGCATCTCCTCCATCAGGTTGGAGCCGGTGAACGAGGCGCCCATCAGGCAGGTCATGGCGACGATGCCGGGCACGAACCACTGCAGCGCCGAGCCGCCCCCGGCCTGCTCGGGCAGGAGCGGGGCGAAGAGGCCGAGGAAGACCAGGGGCTGGACCATCGCGAAGAGCACCGACATCGGCTCGCGCCACACGGGCTTGAGCTCGCGGGTCATCACGTTGAGGGTGTCGGCCAAGAATCCGCCCTTGGCGGTCAGGCCTGCGTCGTACGTCGTCATGCTGCTGCTCCTTCTCGCGCGTCGTCGGTTCGCTGGTCGGTTCGCTCGTCGTGCGGGACGTCGGACTCGGCGCCGGCCGCCTCGTGGGCCTCGCGCAGGCTGCGACCGGTCAGGTCGAGGAAGACGTCGTCCAAGGTGGGCCTGGCCACCTCGAGGCGGAGGACCGGCGCCCCCGCCGCGTGCAGGTCGACGACCAGCGCCGGCGCCTGCGTGTGCGCACCCGGCGCCCGGACGACCACCTCCGCCCCCGTGCGCTCGACTCGGGCGCCGGGCGCGAGCCGGGCGGCGCGCTCGGCAGCCGTCGCGGCGGCCGTCTCGTCGGCCAGGGTGAGGGTCACCCGGTCGCCGAGGCGTTCCTTGAGGCGGGAGGCGGTGTCGTCGGCGACCATCCGCCCGTGGTCGATCACCACCACCCGCTCGGCCAGCGCGTCGGCCTCCTCCAGGTAGTGGGTGGTCAGCACGATGGTGCTGCCGGTCTCGCGGTGCAGCCGCTCGACCAACCCCTGCAGGTTGGCCCGGTTCTGCGGGTCGAGCCCCGTGGAGGGCTCGTCGAGGAAGAGGACCCGCGGGAGGTGGACCAGGCCCATCGCGATGTCGAGCCGCCGCCGCTGCCCTCCCGACAGGGAGGAGACCTTGCGGGTGGCGACCGACCCGAGGTCGAGGTCGGCGACCAGCTCCTCGGCCCTCGCCCTGGCGGCGGCCCGGGAGAGCCCGTGGGCCCGGCCCTGGCTGACCAGCTCGTCGCGGCCCAGCTGCTGGTGCCCGGCCCCGTTGCCCTGGCCGACGTAGCCGATGGCCCGGCGCACCTCGCGCTGGCCGCGGACCACGTCGTGGCCGGCGACCGTGGCGGTGCCAGACGTCGGTGGGATGAGGGTGGTGAGCATCCGCAGGGTCGTCGACTTCCCCGCGCCGTTGGGGCCGAGGAAGGCGACCAGCTCGCCCTGGCCGATCTCCAGGTCGAGGCCCTTGACGGCCTCGACCGTCTCCTTCTTGGTGGTGGACCGGGCGGTGAAGTGCCGGGTGAGTCCCCGCGTCACGATCACCGGTCCGGACTGGCTGTGTGCTCTGTGGTCTCTCGTCATACCGACGACGCTAGGAGTCATTCCGGTCAGGTTCTGGCCTGAATGAGAACTATCCTCGAGGCATGAGCACGAGTGAACGGATGCTGCGCCTGCTCTCCCTCCTGCAGACACGGCGCTTCTGGCCGGGCGGCGACCTGGCCGGCCGCCTGGAGGTCAGCGAGCGGACCCTGCGCCGCGACGTGGAGCGGCTGCGCGACCTCGGCTACCAGGTCGACGCGGTCCGCGGCGCCGCCGGCGGCTACCAGCTGCGGGCGGGTGGCTCGTTGCCGCCGCTGCTGCTCGAGGACGAGGAGGCGGTGGCCATCGCCGTCGGGCTGCGGACGGCAGCCGCCGGGGCGGTCGGGGGCATGCAGGACTGGTCGGTCCAGGCGCTCACCAAGATGGTCGCGCTGATGCCGCCCCGGCTGCGTCGGCAGATCGACGCGCTGGCCACCCAGACCGAGGCCCCCGGCCCGTGGTCGGGTCGGCCGGCGGTGGACGCCGCGGTCCTGACCACCCTGGCGCAGGCCTGCCGGGACGGCGAGGCGGTGCGCTTCGACTACGCCGCGCGCGACGCCGAGGTCACGCACCGCCTCGTAGAGCCGCACCGCCTCGTCTCCCTCGGCAGCCGGTGGTACCTGGTCGCCTACGACCGGGACCGGCACGACTGGCGCAGCTTCCGGATCGACCGGATCTCCCAGCCGCTGCCGTCGGGGCAGCGCTTCCGTGGCCGTGAGCTGCCGGCCGACGACGCGCTCTCGTTCGTGCAGGCCGGCATTCGGAGCATGCCGCAGCGGTACGCCGTGCGGGTGCGCATTGCGGCGCCTCCCGCGGAGGTGGTGGCTCACGTGGGGCGCTGGGCGGAGGTGCGCGAGGCCGACGGGGGGTGCGTGATGGAGATGAGCACGGACTCCCTCGACTGGCCGGTGATGGTGCTCGCCGCCACCGGCGCCGACTTCACCGTCGAGACGCCCCCGGAGCTGGTCGAGGCCGTCGCCGAGGTGGGGGAGCGGTTTAGCCGGCTCTCCCGATGAGGGTCTACGTGCGCCTGGTGAATCTGACGTCTCCGTTCGGGAGGGTGTGGGTGGTGAAGTGGGTGTCGTGGGCGCGGTGGTGGTGCCAGGGGCAGAGGAAGGTCAGGTCGGCGAGGTCGCTGGTGCCGCCGTGGCCCCAGGGATCACGCCCGTGGTGGGCCTCGCACCACGTCGACGGGACCGTGCACCCCTCGGTCGCGCAGACCCGGTGGGTCAGGGTTTTCGCGAGCCGCTGCTGTGGGGTGAAGAACCGGGTCGACCTCCCCATGTCCAGCGGGACCCCGTCGGTGCCGAGAACGGCGGGGATGATCCCCGCCTGACAGGCCAGCCTGCGTGCCTCTGAGGCGGTGATCGGGGTGGCCTGGTCACCGTTGCTGATGATGGTCCCGATCCCCAGGTCTTCGCGGAGCTGGGCGAGGTCGATGGTGACCACCACCCGGGTCGCCCCACCGCCGTGGATCGGCATCCGGTTGGGGTCGGCGGCTTCCAAGAACGCCAGGAACGCCTGCCCGTGCAACCGCTCTTGGGGCAGCCGGATCCCGGTGGCGGGGTCGCGTTGGGCGAACCCCCCGAACGGGGTCGCCGCCCCGGTCTCCTTCCCGGCGTCCTGCTTGGGTGAGGTCCACGCGTCCAGCACCGTCCGGAGTCGAGCGGCGATGGCGTCGGGGACCCGGGCGTGGAGGTCGGTGGCGCCGTCACCCCGCTTGCGGAAGGTCAACCGGGTCGCGGTGTTCGCGCGGTGCTGGGCCCGGTCCAGGGCCCTCTTCTCGTGCTCGTCTGCGGTGCCGGGAGCGACCACCTCGAGGATCTTCGCACCGAGCCGTTCCAGGTGGACCGGGTCGAACATCGCCGCGGCCTCCACCAGGTGCGCCTCTGCCGCGGCCAGCACCTCGGTGGGGATCTCCTCGCCGGGGATCGGGTCGGTGACCAACGCATCGAGGGCCTTGGCGATCACCCGCGCCTGCGGGAGGGTGACCCGCCCGTCCTCCAGGGCCACGGACACGAGCTGCCAGCGGGTGGTCAGGGCGTCGGCGAGCTTCTCCGCGGCCCGGGCGGGTCCGAACCCCGACCGGGTCCGTGCCGCCAACCAGGCCGCGGGTGACCGGGCCCCGTCCGCTTCAGCGATGCCACCAGGTGCACCGGCGGTGTGCAGGACCCGCATCCGCAACGACTCCAACCGGTCACCCAACCGGGTCAGCTCCAACAACGCTTCCCGGTGCGCGACCGTAGACAGGTACATCGGATCGACCTCGACGGTGGCGTCCAACGCGGCCGAGATCACGAGGCAGGCACGGCTGATCGGATGCGTCCCCGTCCCCGCACCCACTGTGTCGTCGACGTACATCCCGAACCCCCCGTCACCAGCGACCGGAGCCACCCCGAACCGGGCTCCGACCGATGTGACAAGTCAACCAGGCGCCACCGACAACTTACGCTCAGAACAGCCCGTTCCTGCCACTATGTGGACACACATTCGAACCCCTTCCGCAGAGCTCCGCCACTGCCGTCGGGCAGTGCATGGTGCCGCACCCCGACCGTGCTCCTGGACCACGAGCGTCTCGCCGGCGCTGCGGATCGGCCTGCTCACCGGCAGCGTTGAGCGTGTCTTGTCGGGCGGCCGCACAAGCGGCGATCATCGTGGGATGGAGTTCGGCACGGACGCAGGGCTCGTCGTCCAGATCGGTGTGGTGGCCACCGTCCTGGTCGCCCTCTGGGTGCTGCCCGACTGGTCGAAGCACCGCGACCGGCTGCTCCGGGCGGGCCGCGCACTCCACCTCGCCGAGCCCGAGCCGGTCGAGCCGGCCGGTCCGCCGATCGAGCGGATCGCCGCCGACGCCCAACGGATCCGCACCCAGATCAGGCAGGCGCCGCGGGGGATGCCGGTGGCCCGGATGCGTGGGTGGGTCGCGGCGTACGACGACGTGCTGGTCACCGCCTGCCGGGCCCTCGACCTCGAGGAGCGGCTCAGCGACCTGCCGCCCGGTCCCGAGCGGGAGCTGGAGCGGGAGCGGGTGGAGCGGATGCTGGTCCGGGAGGGCGTGCTGATGCCGTGGGCGAGCTGACGACGGCTCCGCCGACCGCCGTGATCACGACGAGGAGCCTGGCCTGTCGGGCGGCGTCGTCCGCTCCCGGAACCAGGTCGTGGTGCCGGGTGTCATCCCGCGTGACTTGGGGGTCTGGGGGACCGGCACGACGATGAGGGCCGCGTCCTGGGGCAGGGACCACTTCAGCGCGTGGTAGACGACCGAGAGCGACTCGGTGCTCTCGATCGCCAGCAGCCCCGGCGCGATCGGCCGGGCCTCCAGCCACGGTCCGTCGAGCTCGTCGGGCGGCTCGGAGGTCCAGGCGAGGAAGGCGGTCACCGGGCCATCCTCCACCGGTCGCCCCTCCGGGCTCGCGCACCGGGCTGTCGCGCACCGGGCTGTCGCGCGCCGGGCTATCGTGCGGCGGGTGGCGCCGAGACTGAGACGAGCGGACCCGGCGGAGCTGGCCCGGGCGATGAGCGCGATCGACGAAGCCGGGGAGGCCGGTGAGCCGGCGCCGGCCGACCTCAAGCTGCTCACCAAGCACTTCCTGGCGGTCCTGAGCGAGCGGGCGCCCGGCAACTCCGTCGAGGTGCGGGTCCCGCCGTACGCCGCCGCGCAGGTGATCCCGGGCGTCCGGCACACCCGCGGCACCCCGCCCGCGGTGGTCGAGATGGACGCCGGCACCTGGGTGGCGCTCGCGACCGGGAGGCTCCACTGGGCGGACGCCGAGGCGGCGGGCTCCCTGCGTGCGAGTGGGCAGCGGGCCGACCTCGCGCCCTACCTGCCCCTGGTGGAGGATTGAGCCATGTCGACGACCGCCACTGAGCCGGCCACCGGGAGCCGGCCGTCCCGGGCCGTGCTCTCCGTGCGCTCCCTGCACCTCCGCACCGAGCTGGCCCTCCTCGAGCAGGGCGGCAGCGAGGTCGAGGACCGGGGCACCCACCTGGTGGTCCGCACACCGGCCAACCCCGACTTCCACTGGGGCAACTTCCTGCTGCTGCGCAGCCTGCCGGTCCCCGGCGGGGCGCGCGAGGTGATGGGTGCCTGCTTCACCGAGTTCCCGCGCTCCCGGCACCGCGCGATCACCTTCGACCTCACCGAGCCGCTCGGCGACGACCCGGTCCTGGCTGAGTTCGTGGAGGCCGGGATGACCGCGAGCACCTCCGTCGCGCTCACCGCCACCGCCCTGGTGCCGCCGCCCCACCCGCACGCCGACGCCGTGCTGCGCCCGCTCGCCTCCGACGACGACTGGGAGCAGCGGGTCGCGCTCACCCTCGCGGTCACGGAGCTGTCGCGCCGCACCGTCGAGCCCTACGCCCGCGGCCGCGTCGCCGCCGAGCGCGCCCTCGAGCGGCAGGGACTCGGCCAGCGCTGGGGAGCCTTCCTCGACGACCGGCTGGTGGCCACGGCCGCGGTCTACCGGGCGGTGGACGACCTCGCCCGCTACCAGGTGGTGGAGACCCACCCCGACTTCCGCCGGCAGGGCCTGGCCGGCACCCTGGTGCACCGCGTCGGCACCTACGGGCTGACCGAGCTGGGCGCCCGGACGCTGGTCATCGTCGCCGACGACGCCGACGACGCGATCCGGCTCTACCGGTCACTGGGCTTCGAGGGGACCGAGCAGACCACCGAGCTCGAGCAGCTGCCCTGACCGTATCGTGGGCGCCATGAGTGCTCAGCTGCGTGACAAGGTCCAGCAGGTCCTGCCCGGTCTCCGCCGCGATCTGGAGGACCTGGTCAGGATCCAGTCGGTCAGCGCCGACCCGGCCCGCGCGGCCGAGGTCGAGCGGAGCGCGGAGGCGGTGCGGGCGCTCTTCGCGGCCGAGGGCTGCGAGGCCCGGATCGTCCGGATCGACCACGGCGGCCCCGCGGTGATCGCTCACAAGGCCGGGCCCGAGGGCGCCCCGACCGTGCTGCTCTACGCCCACCACGACGTGCAGCCCGAGAACGACCACGCCGAGTGGGACTCCCCGCCGTGGGAGCCGACCGAGCGCGACGGCCGGCTCTACGCCCGCGGCGCCGCCGACGACAAGGCCGGCATCGTCGCCCACCTGGCCGCGCTGCGGATCTTCGGCGACGACCTCCCGGTCAACGTGGTCGTCTTCATCGAGGGCGAGGAGGAGGTCGGCTCCGAGACCCTGGTGCCGCTGCTGCGCGAGCACGCCGACGAGCTGGCGGCCGACGTGATCGTGATCGCCGACTCGGGCAACTGGGACGTCGGCGTGCCGGCGCTCACCACCAGCCTGCGCGGCCTGGTCCGCGCCGACATCGAGGTCCGCACCCTGACCCACGCGGTCCACTCCGGCATGTGGGGCGGCCTCGTCCCCGACTCGCTGATCGCCCTCTCGCGGGTGATCGCCAGCCTCCACGACGACGAGGGCAACGTCGCCGTCGAGGGGCTGCACTCCGGCCCGGCGGCCGACGTCGACTATCCCGAGGAGAGGCTGCGCGCCGAGTCGGGCGCCGTCCCGGGCATCGGGTGGATCGGCTCGGGCTCGGTCGTGGAGCGCCTGTGGACCAAGCCGGCGCTGAGCATCACCGGGCTCGACGCGCCCCAGGTCGACGGCGCCTCCAACACGCTCGTCCCCGCCGCGCGCGCCAAGATCAGCCTGCGGATCGCGCCGGGCGACACCAGCGCCAACGCGGTCGAGTGCCTGCGTGCCCACGTGGAGCGTCACGTGCCGTGGGGTGCCGAGCTCACCTTCACCGTGGTCGACACCGGCGAGGCGACCCAGATCGACGCGACCGGTCCGGCGTACGACGCGGCCCGCGCCGCCTTCGCCGAGGCGTGGGACGGCACCGCCCCGGTGGACATGGGCGTGGGCGGCTCGATCCCGTTCATCGCCGAGTTCCTGGAGACCTTCCCGGAGGCCAGCGTGCTGGTCACCGGCGTCGAGGACCCCGACACCCGCGCGCACGGCGCCAACGAGGGCCTGCACCTGGCCGAGTTCGAGCGCGTGGTCCTGGCCGAGGCGCTGCTGCTCGCCAAGCTCGCCGACTGAGCGGGCCCCGGCGCCCTGCCGCCGGGCCCATGCCGCGGCGACGCCTCAGCGGGCCAGCGGCAGGGTGACGGTGAAGGTGGTGCCCTGGCCGAGGGTGGAGTCGAAGGTGATCCGGCCCCGGTGGCGCTCCACGATCCGCTGCACGATCGTCAGGCCCAGCCCGGTGCCGGGCTGCGCGACCGCGGTCGGGTTGGTGGAGCGGAAGAACTCCTGGAAGAGCTGCTCCTGGTCCTGCTCGGAGATGCCGAGGCCGGTGTCGGAGACCTTGAGCTCGACGATGCGGCGCTTGGCCTCCAGCGAGACCGTGACCGTGCCGCCCTCGGGGGTGTACTTGGCGGCGTTGCTGATCAGGTTGGCGCAGATCCGGTCGAGCCCCGACTCCTCGGCCAGGGCCAGCACCGGCTCCCGCGGCGCGTCGACGACGACCTTGAGCTCCTTGCGCTCCAGGGTCACCCGGAGCAGGTCGAGCACGTCGTGCACGATGTCGGTCACGTTGACCGGCACCGGCTTGAACTCCACGTGCGGGTCGCCGACCTGGGCGAGGAGCAGCAGGTCGTCGATGAGCCGCTGCATCCGCACCGCTCCGCGCTCCATCGAGGAGATGGAGCTGCGCACCTGGCCGTCCAGGCCGGGCACCGACTCCAGCATCTCCACGTGGCCGAGGATCGAGGTCAGCGGGTTCTTCAGCTCGTGGGCGATGGTGGCGATCAGCCGGCTCTTGTAGCCGTTGAGCTCGCGGAGCTCGTCGATGAGCCGCCGCTCGCGCTCGAAGGTGCGCGCGTTGAGCAGCGCGCGACCCAGGTCGTGCCCGATGTCGAGGGCGGCCTGCTTCTCGATGGGCGACCAGTCCAGCCGCCCGCCGCGCCGGGTCAGCACCAGGTTGCCCAGGCACTCGGGGCCGGCGCCCAGGGGCACGAAGAGCATCGAGGTGACGTCGATGGTCCGCATGAAGTCGGTGATGTGCTGCTCCTGCTCGGGCGTCATCACCCCCAGTGCCGGGATGACGTCGTTGAGCACGGCGACGTCCTGGACCTTCCACAGCATCCGCGCCGAGGCGCGGGCGATCTCCTTCAGCTCGTCCTCGAGCCGGATCTCGGCGCCGTTGGAGGCGTAGACCGCGCCGCTGCCCTCGCCGTCCTCGTCGAAGGTCTGGATCCACATGCCGAAGGAGTTGAAGGCGGTGGTCAGCGCGGGCTGGGAGACCTCGATGATCCGGTCCATGGAGAGCTCCGAGCTCACCTCCCGCACGATCATCCGGGCCGCGTCGGCGAGCCGCACCTGCTCGGCGAGCTCGGCGCGCTCGAAGGCGGTGAGGACGGCGCGCCGGGTCTGCTCGGCGTAGCGGCGCAGCTCCTCGCGCTTCTCCGGGCCCGGACGACGGCGGTCGAGCGGCAGGTCGACCGAGAGCAGGCCGCGCAGGACGCCCTCGTCGTCGTAGATGGGCGCCATCAGCAGGTCGAGCGGGTGCCACATCTCGGGGTCCTTCGGGACCGCCAGGTCCGGCACCCAGCCGAGGGTCTCGATGTCGAGGCTCATCCGCTCCTGCGGGACGAAGCGCAGCGCGCCCCACTCCTCGGAGGTCGCCAGCTCCAGCTCGATCTCGTCGATCGGGGTGCGGTGACCCAGCAGCTGCTCGCGCGCCTCGGTGCTGCCGGCGACGGCGACCATCTCCAGGGTCCGGTCCTCGCGCGCCACGCTGATGGCTGCGACCTCGAAGCCGACCACCTCGGTCACGCCGACGGCGATGTTCTGCAGGGCGTCGACGAACACGGCCTCAGCGTGTGTCTCGCTCATGCGGCTGGCTCTCCCGGTCTCGGCGCCATGGGTACGGCTCTTGCGATGATGCCTACTTCATAGTAAGTGCGCTTCCCGAGAGCGGGCGGTCGATTACCGACATTGATCGCCAGGCCTTGTTGTGCCCCTCAGGGGCCGTTCCCAACCCCGTTGATCGCAAGATGGCGCTGTGTCGTGAGACACCTCCGACCCGCCGTACACTGGCTCCCGTGGCCCAGTCCAGCAGCACGCGCAAGGGTGGGGACGGTCGTCTCTCCCAGGCCCTCGACCCGCAGGAGCCGGGTCCCCAGGACGCGTGTGGCGTCTTCGGGGTCTGGGCGCCGGGCGAGGACGTCGCCAAGCTCACCTACTTCGGCATCTACGCGCTGCAGCACCGCGGCCAGGAGTCGGCCGGCATCGCGGTGAGCAACGGTCGCCAGATCCTCGTCTACAAGGACATGGGCCTGGTCTCCCAGGTCTTCGACGAGTCGACGCTGGAGTCCCTCCGCGGCCACCTGGCCATCGGCCACGCCCGCTACTCCACCACCGGGGCCAGCACCTGGCACAACGCGCAGCCGACCTTCCACCCGACCGAGAGCGGCTCGATCGCGCTGGCCCACAACGGCAACCTGATCAACACCGCCGAGCTCGCCGAGATGGTGACCGCCGGCGAGCTGGAGGGGCTGCTCGACGTCCGGGTCCCGGTCTCGACCAACGACACCAGCGTGGTCACCGCCCTGCTGGCCCACCACCCCGACTCCACCGTCGAGGAGCGGGCGATGGAGCTGCTGCCCCAGGTCAAGGGCGCCTTCTCGTTCGTCTGGATGGACGAGCACACCCTCTACGCCGCCCGCGACCCCCAGGGTGTGCGGCCGCTGGTGCTCGGCCGGCTGGAGCGCGGCTGGGTGGTCGCCTCGGAGACCGCAGCCCTGGACATCGTGGGCGCCTCGTTCATCCGCGAAATCGAGCCGGGCGAGCTGATCGTCGTCGACGAGGGCGGGCTCCGCACGCGCAGGTTCGCCGAGGCCGCTCCCAAGCACTGCCTCTTCGAGTTCGTCTACCTGGCCCGTCCCGACACCCTGATGAACGACCAGCGGGTGCACAGCGTGCGGGTCGACATCGGCCGGCGGCTGGCCCGCGAGTTCCCCGCGGAGGCCGACCTGGTGATGCCGGTGCCGGAGTCGGGCACCCCGGCCGCCATCGGGTACGCCGAGGAGTCCGGCATCCCGTACGGGGTCGGCCTGGTCAAGAACTCCTACGTCGGCCGGACGTTCATCCAGCCCTCGCAGACCATCCGCCAGCTCGGCATCCGGCTCAAGCTCAACCCGCTGCGCGACGTCATCGAGGGCAAGCGCCTGGTCGTCGTCGACGACTCCATCGTCCGCGGCAACACCCAGCGGGCCCTGATCCGGATGCTGCGGGAGGCGGGCGCCCGCGAGGTCCACGTGCGGATCTCGTCCCCGCCGGTGAAGTGGCCCTGCTTCTACGGGATCGACTTCGCCAGCCGGGCCGAGCTGATCGCCAACGGGCTGACCACCGACGAGATCCAGCGCTCCATCGACGCCGACTCCCTGGGCTACATCGGGCTCGACACCCTCGTCGAGGCGACCACGGTGCCCAAGGACGACCTCTGCCGCGCCTGCTTCGACGGTCACTACCCGATCCCGCTGCCCGCCCCGGCGCTGCGCGGCAAGGGCGTGCTCGAGAACGCGGCGGACAGCTGCGGCGGCTTCGCGATCGCCGGCCCGACCGACGTCGACGGGCTCTCGGCGTCGTTGAGCGGAGCCGGCGCGGCCGACTCCCTGCGCCACCCGTGACTCCCAGCCCCCTCCTCTGCCCAGCCCCGTCCGCCAGGAGTACGCCGTGACCGACGCCCAGCCCACCCCCGGGCAGAACGCCTACGCCGCCGCCGGCGTCTCCATCGAGGCGGCCGACCGCGCGATCGACCTGATGAAGGCGTGGGTGGAGAAGGCCCGGCGACCGGAGATGATCGGCGGGCTCGGCGGCTTCGCCGGCCTCTTCGACGCCTCCGCGCTGACCCGCTACACCCGTCCGCTGCTCGCGACCTCCACCGACGGGGTCGGCACCAAGGTGGCGATCGCCCAGGCGATGGACGTCCACGACACGATCGGCTACGACCTGGTGGGCATGGTCGTCGACGACCTGGTCGTCTGCGGTGCCGAGCCGCTCTTCATGACCGACTACATCGCGACCGGGCGCGTGGTGCCTGAGCGGATCGCCGCGATCGTCAAGGGCATCGCCGAGGCGTGCGTGGAGGCCGGCTGCGCGCTGATCGGCGGGGAGACCGCGGAGCACCCGGGCCTGCTGGCACCCGACGAGTACGACGTCGCGGGGGCCACCACGGGGGTGGTGGAGGCCGACCTGCTGCTGGGCCCGGGCCGGGTGCGCCCCGGCGACGTGGTGGTCGCCATGGAGGCCTCGGGTCTCCACTCCAACGGGTACTCGTTGGTGCGGCACGTGCTGCTGGGCGCCCCGGCCGACGGCGGCGCGGGATGGCAGCTCGACCGGGAGGTCCCCGAGCTGGGGCGCGCCCTGGGCGAGGAGCTGCTCACCCCCACCCGGATCTATGCCAAGGCCTGTCTCGACCTGGCCGGCGCGACGCGGACCCACGCCATGTCCCACGTCACGGGCGGCGGTCTCGCCGCCAACCTGGAGCGGGTGATGCCCGAGGAGCTGGTGGCCCGGGTCGACCGCTCCACCTGGACCCCCCAGCCGGTCTTCGACCTGGTGCGCCGGGTGGGCCAGGTCTCGCAGGCCGACCTCGAGGCGACCCTCAACTGCGGCGTCGGGATGATCGCGCTGGTCCACCCCGACGACGTGGACGCGGCGGTGGCCACCCTGGCGCAGCACGGGGTGCGCGCCTGGATCGCGGGCGACGTGCGGGCCGCCCAGGGCTCGGGCGAGGCGGGCCGAGTCCTGATGGAGGGACAGCACCCCGGCTGGTGAGGCGCCCCCGGGATTGCGCTGGCAGCGAACTTTCGCCCTCGGCCGCGCTCAAACGCCGGGGCGGGTGTGCGAGATGCCCCCACCACCGGGTAGCGTGATCCCCACGAGTATCCAGTCAAGAGACCGGGCGCCGCGGCGTATGCGCCAAGAGCCCCGGCCAAGCGTGCGAGGGGGTCGGACCCTATGGGGCGCGGCCGAGCGAAGGCCAAGCAGACGAAGGTCGCCCGCGACCTGAAGTACCGGACTCACGAGACGGACTTCGGGGCGTTGGCGAAGGAGCTGCATGGTGAACCGGACAGCAGTAGCACCGCCAGCACGGACGAGGCGGAGGCGGACTACCTCGACGACTGGTCCGACTACGCGGACCCGCCGCGACGCGACTGACTGACGCCCTCCGTCGGTCGCTGAGCGGTCAGGAGGGCGCGGCGGGTCGCTGACCCGTCGGTCAGGGCAGGTGGATGCCGCCCAGGCGGCCGACGTCGCGCATGCGTCGTTCGGCCAGCCGGTCGGCGGCCACCGCCGGCGGCACGCCGTCGCGTGCGGCGAGCTCGAAGACCGAGCGGGTGGTGTCGTAGATGCCAGTGGCGCGCTGCTTGGCGCGCTCGAAGGAGAAGCCCTCGAGCTCGTCGGCGACCTGGATCACCCCGCCGGAGTTCACGCAGTAGTCGGGGGCGTACAGGATGCCGCGCTCCTGGAGCGACTTCTCCACCCCCGGGTGGGCGAGCTGGTTGTTGGCCGCGCCGCAGACCACACGCGCCCGGAGTACCTCGACCACCTCGTCGTCCAGCGCGCCGCCGAGGGCGCACGGGGCGTAGACGTCGAGCTCCTCGACGACCAGCGCCGCGGTGGAGGCCACGACCCGCACCTGGGGGTGCTCCTGCCGGATCCGGTCGACGGCGGGGGCCCACACGTCGGTGACCACCACCTCGGCCCCGTCCTCGAGCAGGTGGGCGACGAGGTGGCGGCCGACCTTGCCGACCCCGGCGATGCCGACGGTCCGGCCGGCCAGGGAGGGGGAGCCCCAGGCGTGCTCGGCGCTGGCACGCATGCCCTGGAAGACGCCGTACGCCGTGAGCACCGACGAGTCGCCCGCCCCGCCGTGGGCGACGGTGCGGCCGGTGACGAAGTCGCACTCCCGGGCGATGAGGTCCATGTCCTCGGAGGTGGTGCCCACGTCGCAGGCGGTCAGGTAGCGGCCGTGCAGCGACTGCACGAAGCGCCCGTAGGCCCGCAGCAGCGCCTCGGACTTGCCCGTGCGGGGGTCGCCGATGATCACCGCCTTGCCGCCGCCGTGGTCGAGCCCGGCCAGGGCGTTCTTGTAGGTCATGCCGCGGGAGAGGGCCAGCGCGTCGCGGACCGCGTCGTCGGTCGAGGCGTAGGGGTGGAAGCGGGTGCCGCCCAGGCCGGGTCCCAGGACCGTGGAGTGGAGCGCGATCACCGCACGGAGGCCGGAGGCGGGGTCGTGGCAGAAGACGACCTGCTCGTGCGCGCTGCCCTCGGCGAAGACGTCGAGGCTGCCCCCGAGGCCGAGGCCGAGGCCGGGGGAGGCGGGGGCGGGATCGGTGCTGGTCACGCGCTTGCTCACGGTGCTGCCCACTTCCTCCGGCTGGGCCGGTCTGTCGTGGCCACGGGGGTGGTGTGGCGCTGGCGGTCGCGGGCCACGCGGGTGGTGTGGCCTGCGTCACCAGCCTAGTGGCGGCTCAGCTCCGCTCCTCACGGTGGGTGCGCCGGGGCCCGGACTCCGCCATGACCACCACGTCCCCGTGGGTGCCGTAGCCGAGCAGCGGCCCCCCGGCCCCCTGCCCGTTGAAGGTCACCATCCGCCAGCCCCGCTCGCCCGGCACCAGGGTGGGCCACGGGAGGTTCGTCGGGTAGGGCGCGTCGAGCTCGCCGATCTCGGTGAGGTCGAGGTCGAAGACCGGGAAGCGGGCACGGTGCTCGCGCCGGTTGTCGCGGCCGTCGCTGGCCAGCACCCGGACCGGCCCGTCGCGGCCGTCGAGACGCAGCAGCGTCACCCCCTCGGTGGCTCGTCGGTCGGTGGCCGCGGCCCGCAGGGTGAGGCGGTCCAGGGAGGGCCCCGTCGCCAGGCACGGGTGGAACCGGAAGAACTTCCGGGCGCTGGCGTAGCCGACCAGCCACTCGTCGCCGTCGCGCAGCAGGTGCGGGTCCCAGACTCCCACCGAGGTGAGTCCGTCGGTGGGCAGCGGGAGCTCGCGGGTGTCGAGCACGTGCTCGCCGTCGATGACGTCGGCCTCGGTCTCGGCGAGGGTGCACCGCACCGACGGGTTCCGCTCGCGGTCGAAGTCGCCCCAGGTGCTGGTGGCCACCAGCCACCGGGCGCCGTCGCGCACCAGGTGGACCGCGTGGTCGCCGAAGACCCCGGGCCGGTCCGGGCGCCGGAAGTAGAGGTCGGCGCTGTGGGTGAGGTGCGACGAGTCGGGGGCCAGCCGCCACACGCTGGTGTGGGCGGTGTCGAAGAACCCCGGCCCGGCCGAGGTCGCGGTCAGCAGCCAGTCGCCACGGTGGCGCACGGGTCGGCCGTCGGCCTCGGTGACCAGGCGCACGTCGCGCAGGCCGAGGTGGCCGAAGCCCCCGCTGCGGATCCGGGTCACCAGGGCGCTGTCGGAGCGGTGCCCCAGGCGGATCGCGCCCAGCCACGTCTCGTCGTGGGTGTCGAGACGTCCGGTCAGGTCCACCCGGGCCCGGGCCGTCCAGCGGTCGTCCTCCAGGCAGAAGAGGGTCAGGTGGAGGCCGGTCAGGGTGAGGGCCAGGGCGGAGGGCCGCCAGGCGACCCTGCCGTGGCGGCGGCTGCGGTGGGTGGTCAGGCGCAGCGCCCGGTCGGTGACGTCCAGCCCGACGTCACCGGTGTCGGGTGCGTACCACCCGCACAGCCGCGTGCCGCCGGAGTCGATGCTCAGCTCCACCCGCTCCGCCCGGTGCCCGGGGTCGCGCAGCTCGGCCTGGACGGCGACGTAGGGCGCGGGACGCGGGGTGGCGAACCGCGAGGAGGTGCCGGCGGTGAAGCGCTGCTGCGAGGTGGCGGGTGAGACGAGTGCGAACGGTCGTTCCCGCGCGACGATCTCCAGGGGCGGCAGCACGCGGTCATCATGGCAGCGACGCCGGCCGGCTGGTCGCCCGGGACGACGAAGCGCCCGGTTCGGGACGTGAACCGGGCGCTTCGTGTGCTTGTGGGCAGGGGCGGGGTCGAACCGCCGACCTTCCACTTTTCAGGCGGACGCTCGTACCAACTGAGCTACCTGCCCAAGCGCAGGGAAGCCTACAACAGGGCCTCGCGCCCCGCGCAAACCAGGGGGGCGACATTTGGGCAGGCCCGGGAGTGCGCCCTAGGATGGCGTGCGCGCGCTGGCCCCCATCGTCTAGCGGCCTAGGACGTCGCCCTTTCACGGCGGTAGCACGGGTTCGAATCCCGTTGGGGGTGCGGTCCAGACCCCGGGTCGGCCTCGATTGTGAGTCCCACCGGGGGATGGGTTAGAGTTTCCCCGCTTCCGCAAGGAGGCGAAAACTACACAGCATGGCCCTGTAGCGCAGTTGGTTAGCGCGCCGCCCTGTCACGGCGGAGGTCGCGAGTTCGAGTCTCGTCAGGGTCGCCATCGATGCCCCGGACCATCTGGTCCGGGGCATCTGTCGTCCCGCGTAGGGTGGGTGGCATGCAGGTCTCCCGTGACGTGTTCGACTCGTTGGTGGAGCAGGCGCTGGACGAGATCCCCGCCGAGCTGACCGCGCTGATCGACAACGTGGTGGTCCTGGTGGAGGACGAGCCGCCGGACGACGACCCCGACCTGCTCGGCTACTACGACGGGGTGGCGCTGACCGAGCGGCCGGCCAACCACGCCGCCGCCCTGCCCGACCGGATCCTGCTCTTCCGCGGCCCGTTGCTGGACATGTGCGTCGACGAGGCTGAGCTCGTCGAGGAGATCCGGATCACCGTGGTGCACGAGGTCGCCCACCACTTCGGCATCGACGACGTCAGGCTCCACGAGCTCGGCTACGCCTGAGCACGGCCCGCCACGACGCTGCCCGCCACGACGTGGGCCGCGGTGGAGAGGGCCAGCCCCCGAGTCGGGTCAGGAGACGTGGCTGTTGGCGGCGGGGGCGATCTGAGCGGTCCACGGGACCGGCGCCTCGCCCCGCATCTGCCGCGTGAACTGGTCGAGGAGCCACTCCTGCAGGTTCCGCTGCTCGGCGGACCGGGCCAGGGAGAGGAGCCGCTGGGCCCGGCAGAAGGCGTCGGCCAGGTCGAACATCTCCAGCATGGTGCCGAAGATCTGGGCCGACTCCGGAGAGGCCTCGAACGTGAGGTCGGCGCGGCGGTCGCCCGAGCGCAGGGTGGTGCCGACCCGCTCGAGCATCGCGGGAGGGAACTGGCGCTCGAAGGTGGAGAACATGTGCGAGAGGTCGCGGGCCAGCGGGTAGTCGGCCTCGTGGGCGAGCGCGAGGAGCCGCAGCTCGCGGCGCAGGTTGTTGTACTGGGTGAGCACGCTCAGGAAGAGCTTGAGGTCGACGTCGAGCAGCTGCACGGTGACCGAGTCGGGCAGCGGCCGCCACGGCGTGTCGAGGTCGTCGACCATGTCGATGACGCCCTCGCGCGCCCCGCCCTCCTGGAGGGTCGACGCCGGCTCGAACCAGACGACCTTGCCGTCCCGCTCGATGGAGGCCCCCCAGGCCACCGACGACATCGCCACCATGGAGAGGCCCCGGCCGAAGGTGGTGAGGAACTCGTCGAGGTCGGTGTCACCGGCGTTGTCCATCGCGGGTTCGCCCATCACCGGTGGTCGACGGGATCCGTCGAAGACCTCGATCCGGGGATGCTCCCGGGTGCCCCGCACGCGCACGTTGATCGGTGCCTGCCCGTGCAGGATCGCGTTGGTCACGAGCTCGGAGACACCCAGCTCGGCACAGTCGAGGAGGTCGTCGCGCCCCAGCTCGCTGCACAGCCCGAGAACCCAGCGCCGAGCGTCCGCGACGGCGCTCGGTGCCGAGTCAAGAGGCAGTGCATCCTTGTTCAGGGGCAAGTGGTGGATCCTCGAGGGGCAGCAGGGAGTGGTGTGGAGCCAAGCATGGCGCGCTTACCCGTGTTGCGTGCCGCGCAAACATCGAGAGTGGAAACCCCGTGTTGCAAGTTTCAACATAACGGCTGTGCTCTCCGTCCGCTGTGAGCGACGAGACTCGTCCCACGTTTCGGTGGCGGGCCCTCGCGCGGGACAATGGGTACGTCCGTGTCTCAACACCTCCCCAGGAAGGTCACGCCGTGTCCACCCACGAGTCTCCCGCCCACGCCTCCGCCGAGAGCGCGTCCGACCACCGCCACCGGGTCGTGGTGATCGGCTCCGGGTTCGGCGGGCTCTTCGGTGCCAAGGCGCTGCGTCGCTCCGACGTCGACATCACGTTGGTGGCCAAGACCACCCACCACCTCTTCCAGCCCCTGCTCTACCAGGTGGCGACCGGCATCCTCTCCGAGGGCGAGATCGCACCGCCGACCCGCGAGGTCCTCGCCGGTCAGCGCAACGCCCAGGTGCTGCTCGGCGAGGTCACCGACATCGACCTGACCGCCCGCACCGTCACCTCCCAGGTGCTCGGCCGCCAGTCGGTCACGCCGTACGACTCCCTGATCGTGGCCGCCGGCGCCGCCCAGTCCTACTTCGGCAACGACCACTTCGCCGAGCACGCGCCCGGGATGAAGAGCATCGACGACGCCCTCGAGCTGCGAGGCCGCATCTTCGGCGCCTTCGAGCTCGCCGAGCTGGGCGCCAAGCGGGGTGAGTCGGTCGACCACCTGCTCACCTTCGTGGTGGTGGGTGCCGGCCCGACGGGGGTGGAGATGGCCGGCCAGATCGCCGAGCTGGCGCACCGCACCCTGCGCAAGGACTTCCGCTCCATCAACACCCGGCAGGCCCGGGTGATCCTGGTCGACGCCGCCCCGCAGGTGCTGCCGCCGTTCGGCGCCAAGCTGGGCGACAACGCCCGCCGCGAGCTCGAGGATCTCGGGGTCGAGGTCATGCTCGGCGCGATGGTCACTGACGTCGACGAGCGCGGGCTGGTGCTGAAGTACAAGGACGGCCGCACCCACCAGCTCGACGCGGTCACCAAGATCTGGGCGGCCGGCGTGCAGGCCTCCCCGCTGGGCAAGCAGCTCTCCGAGCAGACCGGCGCCGGCCTCGACCGCGCCGGGCGGATCCAGGTCAACCCCGACCTCACGCTGCCCGGTCACCCCGAGGTCTTCGTGGTCGGCGACATGATCTCGCTGGACAACCTCCCGGGTGTCGCCCAGGTGGCCATCCAGGGTGCCAAGTACGCCGCCAAGGAGATCGACGGGCGGCTGCGCGGCAAGGCGCCGCAGGGGCCGTTCAGGTACTTCGACAAGGGGTCGATGGCGATCATCAGCCGCTTCAACGCCGTCGCGATGGTCGGTCGGCTCCGGCTGACCGGGGTGCTGGCGTGGCTGATGTGGCTCTTCGTCCACCTCTTCTACATCACCGGCTTCAAGAACCGACTCACCGCGCTGCTGCACTGGGCGATCTCCTTCGTGGGCCGCGGTCGCCAGGAGCGGACCACCACCGAGCAGCAGATCTTCGCGCGCACCGCGCTCGCCCGGCTCGAGCGCGGGGCGGCCGGCCTGGTCTCCGACCCGGGCGACTACGACGCCTCGCGGCGCGAGGCCGAGGAGCGGCGGCGCAGCGAGCTCGAGGAGCAGGCCCGCGAGGAGGCGCGACTCACCGACGACGGGGAGCGCGGCGTCGCCTCGCCCAGCCGGACGAGGGTCTGAGGCCCTACTCGAAGCGGTCGGGCCGCTCGGCGTTCGCAGCGTCGAAGAGCCCGCGTGCCCACTTCGGCACGATGAAGACGCCCTCGGCCTCCACCGTGGGACCGTCGTGGTCGCCGATGGTGCCTCGCGCCACCGTCTTGTAGCCGTCGCGCTCGGCGATCCACGCCTCGCAGCGCAGCGTGCCGAGCCGGGTGGGGCGCTTGTAGCGGATGGTGAGTCCTCCGGTCATCCCGGGCCGTCCGCCGGCACCGCACGCCTCCCCGAGCGCCTGGTCCAGGATGAGGGCGCTGACGCCGCCGTGCACCAACCCGGGCGGGCCCTCGTAGGTGGCCCCGAGCTCGAACTCCGAGGTGGCGCGGCCCTCGGGGTCGCGGGCGAAGCCCAGCGGCGGGGCCACCGGGTTCCGCAGGCCCACGACCGCGTTGCCCCACGCGCGGGTGGTGCCGTCGCTGCTGTAGTGGACGCCGAACGGGCCGTCGAGCCGGCTGGTGCGCAGCCGCGCGGTGATCTCCTCGATCTCCGCCTGGGCGCGACGGATCTCCTCCTCGGCGACGGTGGTGCGCAAGGTGGCGTCGGCCAGCTCGCGCACGCTCTGGGTGAACGGGCCGTAGAGCGCCTCGCGGCGCGCGAGCTCGTCGGGGGAGAGGTCCTCGTGCTGGTACCCGTGCATGCGCGGAGTCTAGGCGCGGGTCAGCCCGCGCTCTTGGACAATGCGAGCCCGAAGGTGGTCGTGGGCTGGTCGACGAGCGCGAGGTGTCCGCCGAGGGAGGAGGCGAGATCCGCGGCGATGGCCAGGCCGAGCCCCTGGCCCTCCCCCTTGGACGAGGTCTCGCCCCGGCGGAAGACGCGGTCGTCGATGGTCCGCGGCCCCTCGTCGGAGACCAGCAGCTGGTGGAAGTCTCCCCGGTCCCGCAGGCTCAGCGTGATCCGGCCGCGGCCGTGGGAGCAGGCGTTCTCGATGAGCACGTCGAGCACCTGGATCACCGGGCCCGGCACCACCTTGACCGGGGTGGGGCCGGACTTCTCGTGGACCAGGGTGTGGCCCTGCTCCTCCACCTGGCGCCGCCAGCGGTCCGCCACGTCCTCCAGCAGGACGTCGAGGTCGAGCTCGACGGCGTCCCCCAGGCGGCGCCCGCGGGCCAGCTCCAGGATCTCGGTGATCGAGCTGCTCAACCGGTCGAGCTCGGAGAGGTAGCTGGTCAGCTCGTCGGCGACCTGCCTCGGGGTCTCGGGCCACATGGAGAGGTCCTCCAGCTGGAGGCGCAGCGCGGTGATCGGGGTGCGCAGCTGGTGCGAGGCGTTGGCGGCGAACTCGCGCTCGCGCTGCACCAGCTCGTCGAGCTGGGTGGAGCCCCGGCGCAGCGCCTCGCCGATCGCCTCGGCCTCCGGGATGCGGTAGTGGGGGAAGTGCACGTCGAACCGGCCGCGGCCCAGGTGCTCGGCGGCGAGGGCGAGCTCGCCGAACGGCCGGGAGAGACGGCGGGCCAGGAAGTACGCGATCGCCCCGGCACCCGAGATCAGGCCCAGACCGATCAGCGCCAGTGGCAGCAGGGCCTGGGAGATCCGCTCGTCGACCAGCGCGTCGGAGCGCGAGAACGTCAGAGTGCCGCCGCTGGGGACGGGCTGGGTCGAGGTGATGTCGTCGTCGGTCCTCACCGGTCCGGCGCTGAAGCTCCGGCCCGCGGGGTCGACGTAGTCGATGGTGATGTCCGGCAGCCGGTGCTCGTCGAGGAACTCCTCGTCGATCGGCTCGCCGTGAGCCGACCGCTCGGCGATGACGAGGCCGAAGAGCTCCGCGGAGCGGGTGAGCATCCTCGTCTCCTGCTCCCGGACCATGTCGGCCACGAGGTAGGCGCGCGGGACCCCGTAGAGGAGGACCACCGCGACCGTCAGTCCGACGAAGCCGGCGATGAGCCGTTCACGCATACGGGCGGTCCTCGAGCCGGAACCCGACTCCGCGCACCGTGGTGATCTCCACCGGGGCGGAGGCCTCCTCGAGCTTCTGCCGCAGGCGGCCGACGGTGGCGTCCAGCGTCTTGGTGGAGCCGAACCAGTTCTCGTCCCAGACCTGGCTGATCAGCTGCTCGCGCCCCACCACGGCACCGCGGGTGGCGTCGAGCATGGCCAGCACGTCGAACTCCTTGGAGGTCGCCGCGAGCTCGCCGTCGGCGAGCCAGATGCGCCGGGCCTGCACGTCGACGCGGAAGCCGGGGGCCTGCGCGGCGGGCTGCGCGGGTGCCGTCTCGGAGCCGTGGCCGCTGCGGCGCAGCAGGGCGCGGGCCCGGGCGAGGAGCTCGGCGAGGCCGAAGGGCTTGGCCAGGTAGTCGTCGGCGCCGACGTCGAGACCGACGACCCGGTCGAGCTCGCCGTCACGGGCGGTCAGGATGATGATCCCGCCGCCGAAGCCCTCCTCGCGGGCCCGGCGGCAGACGTCGAGCCCGTCGGCGTCGGGGAGGCCCAGGTCGAGCAGGAGCAGGTCGATCTCGCCGCTGGCGAGGCGGGGGAGCGCGGGGAGGCCCTCGGCGAGCCGCTCCACGTGGTAGCCCTCGCGCTCGAGGGTGCGGACCAGGGGCGCGGCGATCTTGTCGTCGTCCTCGACGAGGAGCACGTGGGTGGGCATGGTCACAGAGAGTACGGGCGGCGCGTCGACTGCCGCTGGGCCCGGCGCATGCGGGAGTCCACGACCAGCAGCACGAGGCCGAGCACGCAGGCCGTCACCAGCAGGATGCGGGCGACGTTCAGGTCCTCCGGTCCGGAGGCACCGGGCATGCCCAGGGTGAGGGTCAGCACGACGCCACCCAGGACCGCGAGGGAGAGCAGCACCGCGAAGAATCGCGACTCGAACGAGTTGGTGAGCCAGATCGCGACGGCGGCGACCACGGACACGACGAGACCGATCCCCTCCAGCAGGAGGACGGTGGTGGTCGGCCCGGCCAGCATCGGAGGCACCAGGAGCAGCCCGACGAGCAGGATCGCCACGGCCGCGAGCCGTGAGGCCAGGGTGGGGTGGTGGCTGGTCATCAGAAGTCCTTGTCGGAGGGGCCGAGCTCGGCGACGTCGGAGGTCGACGAGCGGTTGCCGAGCAGGTCGGTGACGGAGCCGGAGGGGGTCCACACGAGCCTGCTGCTCTGGTCCACCGTCCGGACCCGGCCCGACGGCGGCTCCTCGTCGAGGGTGAGGGTGACCACGGTCCGGGGGCGACCGGTGGAGGTGTCCGTGGTGGCCGTCATGGTGGCGTTCAGGGTGAACGGCAGGAGCTGGACGTAGTTCATGTCGAGGTTGACCCGGCCGAGGTGGACGCCGACCGGCTCCATCGTGTCGTCGGTGATGAAGCCGAGGCCGAACTTCACCGGGACGGTACGGGGGCTGCCGTCCCAGCCGGACGTGATGCTGGCGAGGTCGACCCGGCGGTTGAACGTGTAGGTGACGACGTCGCCGCGGTCGATCTGGTGGAGGGCACCGGCGCCGTTCGCGGTCTGGATGTCGGCTCCGGCCAGGGCGGGACCGTCGTCGACGGTCCGGTTGGCGAGCGAGGCGGAGGTCTTCAGGTTGCCTGCCCGGTCGGTGGCGACGGCGCGGAGGTCGTAGCGTCCCTCGCCCATCGCGACGGTGGCGGCGCAGCTCCAGGTGGTGCCGGTGGCCGGGGCGGTGGCGGCGGTGCACAGGTCCTGGAAGGCGGTGGTGCCGGTGGGGGCGTACTGGAAGACGACCCGCGCGACTCCGGAGGTGGTGTCCGTGGCGCGGGCGGAGAAGGTCTCGCGGCCGGTCAGCAGGCTGCCCGGATCGACCATGGTCACCGTCGGCGCGGTGTTGTCCACCGTGGAGCGGACCACGGCCGAGGTGGCCTGGTAGCCCGCACGGTCGAGCGCGGTGGCGCGCAGCGCGTGCTGCCCGTCGACGCCCTGGGCGGTCGGCCAGGAGCAGGAGTACGGAGCGGCGGTCGCGGTGCAGAGCAGCGACCAGCCGGTGGTGCCCGGGGCCTGGCGCTCCACGGTCACCTTCGCCACGCCGGACCTGGTGTCGTGGGCGGTGCTCACCACGGGGACGGCACCGCGGACGAAGGCGCCGGGGCTGGTGACGGAGACCGTCGGCGGGGTCCAGTCGTTCGCCGCGCTGACCTTGGCGGTGCTCTGGGTGCTCGCGGTGAAGACCGCGGAGGAGAGACCGGGGAACGCGATGGTCAGGGCGCCGGCGAGCAGGACGACGCCGACCAGGTTCAGGAACCGTGGGCTCTTCATCGGGCGTCCTCCTCTCGGGTGGACCGGGTGCGGGTGGGGTGGGGCGCGGTGAGGTGTCGCGTCGGTTCGACGCTATCGCGCACTCCGCCACCGCTCTTCCACAGAAGGGCCTCAGGAGCTCCCCGGTTTGCTACGCGGCCGTGCTGGGGGCGGAGGGCCGCGTCTCGTCGCAGCACGCGCCGTCGCACGCGGGGGAAGCGTCGTCCCGGCTGTCCCGGGGGTCGTGGTCTGCGGGGTCGTCGTCCGTGCGACGGAGCGCGCGGACCAGGTCGCGCAGGGCCATCAGGGCGATGCCGGCGGCCGGGATGCCGATGACGAGCATCCGGTTGGCGGGGTCGGCGAGGTAGATGAAGGGGTAGCCGAGGTAGGGGATGTCGTAGGCGACCACGGGCTGGGTGTCAGCCAGGAGGCTGAACTTCCAGGGGTCGACGTCGGGGTTGGCGTCGCCCTTGGTGCGGTACACCGGGACGCCCTTCTCGTCGGTCCCGACGGCGCTGATGCGGTGGGTGACCAGGGTGGTCACGCCGCTGTCGGCCGGGGGGACGTAGGTGATGACGTCGCCGACGGCCAGCTCGTCCACCGGCACCTCCTTCTCGAAGACGACGGAGCCCTTCTCGATGGTGCCGGCCATGGAGCCGCCGGTGATGATGTAGCGCTCGTAGCCGAAGAACGACGGGACGAGATAGGCGGCGCACCCGGCCATCACGGCGACCAGCAGCAGCGTGTTGAGCAGTCGCACCGGCCTGCGGAGGGCCTTGACGAGCGTGTTCACGGTGACTCCTGGTCTGGGGTGCCGAGTGCTGGGTGCGGTGTGTCGGCCCGGGGCCGCACAGGGGGGTGGCGGGGCGCCCAGGGGCGCCCCGCCGTATCAACCCTGCTGGGAGCCCGGAGCGGGGATCACTGGTCGGTGGTCTGGCCGTCCAGCTGGACGGAGTCCCACGCGTAGACGGCGTTGGCGGACTTGCCCTGGTCGTCGTTGCCGGTGGCCTGGGCGAGGGCCACGGTGAAGACGAAGGTGTTGGAGTCGCCGTCCTCGATGACGCCGAGGCCCTGCTTCTCCCCGTCGATGAGAGCGCCGAAAGTGCCGGTGAAGACCTGGGTGCCGGTCGTGGTGTTCTTGATCGTCAGGGTGAGGTTCTCACCGGTGAAGCCGTTGTTCGAGGAGACCTCGGTGAGGCCGAACCGGGCATCGAGCGACCCGGTGTTGGTCAGGGTCAGCGAGCCGTTGAGGGTGTCGCCGGGCTTCATCTCCGTCAGGTCGAAGATCGCCTGGCCCTGCTTCGAGTTCTCCTGGGTCAGGGTGCCGGAGGTGACCGAGCTGATGGTGTTGCTGGAGGTCGAGTTGAAGGAGGCGCCCGAGCCCACTGCGATGGCGCCGGCGGCGAGGAGGGTGGCGAGCGGGACGAGGACCTTCTTGGTGTTGCGCATGATCTTCTGCTCCTGGGGTTCTTGACTGCCAGCTTTGTGCCGACCAGCCCGGTTGATGGAAGAAACGCTACGGAGCGGCGATCCACAGGAAGACCACGCGTTTCCTCCCCCAAGCCCCCACTTGAGAACTCTTCAGTAACCCCAGGACACGGAGGTGGTGTCCGGAGGAGACGGGCGGCAGGAGTGGTAGGCCTCCAGGGGCTCGAACCCTGAACCAACGGATTAAAAGTCCGGTGCTCTACCAATTGAGCTAGAGGCCCGGGACGTGGGGATCCTCGTCCGACGAACCCCCGGACAACCCCACGGCCGCGGCGTCATTCTGTCAGAGCCGGGGCGAGGGTGACTCCCAGGCCGTCCCGGCACGCTGCGCTCCTCAGGTGGCTCCCCACGTGGCTCCTCGCGTCTCTCCCCACCTGGGACGTTGGGGCACCAGGAGCAGGAGTTCCGCTGTTCGCCCTCGCTGGCGGTGCTTCGGTGACAGCCTGCTGAAGGACCGCTGGACGTGCTGGCGGCTATGGACCTGGAGGTCTTGTGCGCCCGTCGCCACGCAAGTTGCTCGTTGCCTCAACATCACTCTTCCTCGCCTCGGCCGCGACCGTGCTGATCGCGCCCGGTGCGTCCGCCGCGCCGGGAGGCTCGATCAGCGGCGCCGTCACCGGCCCCCTGGGCGAGCCCCTCGAGTCCGTCGAGGTGTGGGCCAGCACGGACCAGAGCGACTACTACTACGCGGTGAGCCGGCCCGATGGCACCTACACCATCGACGACCTGCCGGCCGACGACTACGTGGTCGAGTTCGGCGACGTGCTCGACGACACCCACGACCTGGCGGGCGAGTACTACGAGGACGTGGCCCGGCGGGCCGACGCCACGTACGTCGTCGTGCCGGACGGCGTACCCGTCGTGGACATCGACGCCGAGCTCGAGGAGTCGGCGCACATCCGGGGCACCGTCACCGTGCCGGACGGCTTCGCGCCGGAGGACGTCAGGGTGGAGGCGTTCGTCGACGTCGGGGGCGACGACTACTCGGAGTGGCAGAACGAGTCCGCCGTCTACGTCCGGCCTGACGGCACCTACGACGTGAACGGCCTCAAGGCCGGCACCTACCGGTTGGGGTTCAGCCACCAGAACCTGGTGGAGGAGTACTACGACGACGTGCTCGACGTCGAGCACGCCGAGGACATCACCGTGGCCGAGGGTGGGGTCGCGGAGGTCGACAACAACGTCGAGCTCGTCGAGGGAGGCAGCATCTCCGGCCACCTGACGGTGGTGGAGGGTCACCCCATCGAGGACTCCCTGTACCTCTACCGGTGGGACGCGCGCACCGAGAGCTGGGACGGCTTCGACTGGGCGTTCGTGAACGACGAGGGTGACTACACCTTCGACAACCTGGCCGACGACACCTACCGTCTCGGCTTCCAGGACTGGAGCGGCGTCTACGCCACGGAGTACTACTCGAACGCGCCGACCGTGGAGCAGGCCGACGACATCGATGTCGTCGAGCGCGCCGACGTCGCCCTGGAGGACTTCGAGCTCGACCTCGCCGCGTCGGTCACCGGACAGGTGACCGACGCGTGGGGCGACCCGCTGCGCGGCGCGAGCGTGACCGTCTACGACCTGGTCGGGGGCTCGTGGCAGCCGCGTACCACCGGTGGGGAGTACAGCGACTACACCGACGAGGACGGTCGCTACGACATCCCGAAGCTGCTGGCCGGCACGGTCCGTCTCGAGTTCGAGCACCACTCCCACAAGACCGAGTACTACCTCGACGCCGCCACCGTGCAGACCGCCACGGACGTGACCGTCACGACCGGCGACACCACGGCCGACATCAACGTCATGCTCGACGAGGAGGAGGACGACTACACCCCGCCCCCCGCCACCGACGAGCCCGTCCCGGCCCCGCCCGCCCCGGCTCCGCCGGTCGTGCTCACGCCGGGCCCCGAGCCTCAGGTCCCCGCGCAGCCGGTCCCCGCGCCCACCGCGCCCGCGCCGGCGCCGGCCATCGGGCTCGGTACGCCGGGTGGCGTCCCGGCCGCGAAGGGCTCGGCCAAGGTCGGTCGCACCCTGAAGGTCGTCGTCGGCACCGTGACGCCCTCGAGCGCCAAGGTGAAGATCCAGTGGTTCGTCAACGGCAAGAAGATCAAGAAGGCGACCAAGTCGAAGTTCAAGATCGCCAAGAAGTACGCCGGCAAGAAGATCCAGGCGAAGGTGACGGTCACCGCGCCGGGCTACCCGAAGCTGGTCACGAAGACCCAGGCCAAGAAGGTCAAGAAGTAGCCGGCTCCTGAGCAGGGCCCGCCGGACTCGTCCGGCGGGGCCCTGTCGGCATTCCAGCCCCGGCCGGCTCCCTCAGGGGTGGCCCGCCCGCCGGACCTCGGCGCGGGGCTCCCGGATTCACGTCCTCGAGTGCGACACCCTAAACTGCATTAACAATGTGTACTAACGTGAGTTCTCGCCGTGACTCCTCCGGCGGCTGCTCGGTGAGGAGCCGGTGATGTCCCCTGCAGACGGTGCGCTGCGGATCGCGATCGTGGGTGCCGGCGCCGCCGGCACGCTGGTCGCCCTCAACCTGGTGCGACAGGGCGCCTCCGGCGCGGGCGGGCTCGCGATCACCTTCGTCGACCCCTCTCCACAGCTCGTCGCCGGTGCCGCGTTCTCCACCACCGACCCCCAGCACCTGCTCAACGTGCCCGCCGCCGGGATGTCGTGCGACCCCGACGACCGCTTCGACTTCGCCACCTGGTGCGCCGAGCAGGGTCTGGTCGCGGGTGACGACGCCAGCTACTGGTTCGCTCCCCGCCGCGAGTGGGCGCGCTACCTGCGCCAGCGCTGGCTGCAGGCGTTGGCCGCGGCCGGTGACCGGGTGGCCGTCTCGCACGTGCACCGCCTCGCTCAGGCCGTCGTACCGACGCCCCAGGGCGTCACCGTCACCACCGACGACGGCGCCGAGCTCCACGCCGACCGGGCGGTGCTGGCCACCGGCCTGCCCAGCGTGGGTGACGCCTGGGCCCCGCGCGACCTCTCCGGTGAGCCCCGCTACATCGCCGACCCCTGGCGCCCGGGTGCCCTCGACCCGATGCTGGCGGAGCTGGCGGCCGCTGGCGACGGCGGGGGCGACGGCGGGGGCGACGTGCTCGTCGTCGGGACCGGCCTGACCATGGTCGACGTGGCGCTCAGCGTCCTCGCCACGGCGCCCGGGCGACGGGTCGTCGCCCTCTCCCGCAACGGACGGCTGCCCCAGCCGCACGCCTCCTCCTACCTGGGTGAGGTCGTCCCCGACGTGCGGGCCTGGGGGACGACGCTGCCCGAGATCCGCGCCGCCGCCCACGCCCACGTCTCCGCGGTCGCCCAGCTCAACGGCGACTGGCGACCCGCGATCGACGGCATCCGCTACCGGGTGGCGGAGCTGTGGAACCGCCTCGCCGTCGCGGACCGCCGGTCGTTCCTGCGCGACGTGGCCGGTGAGTGGGGGGTGCACCGCCACCGCATCCCGCCCGCCAGCGACACCGCCCTGGCCCAGCACCGCGCCGCGGGCCGGCTGGAGGTGCGGGCCGGGAAGATCACGGCCGTCGACGCCGACGGCGACGCGCTCGTCGTCACCGTCGCCGACGGGGAGCGACTCCGGGTCGGCTGGGTCGTCAACTGCACCGGACCGCGGCAGGACCTGCGGACCCTCGGCAACCCGGTCCTGGACAGCCTGCTCGGTGTGGGCGGCGGCGACCCCGTCGCCGGCACCGACGAGCTCGGCCTGGGCCTGCGGAGTCGCGAGGGACAGCTGCTCGGCGTCGACGGCGCGCTGCCGGTATGGGTGCTGGGCGCGCTGCGCCGGGGCGAGCTGTGGGAGAGCACCGCGATCCCGGAGATCCGGGTACAGGCGCTCCAGGTGGCCGCCGCCGTGCTGGGGGCGGGCGCCGAGCCTGAGGTCTGAGTCCTCAGCCTGAGATGGGGTACGTGGGCAGGACAGCCACCCCGATCCGACGGAGTATCCATGGAGAGCACGTCCCTGACCGAGCTCGTCGACCAGCATCTCGCCAAGGCTCGTGAGAGCGGACCCGGCCGCAGCGCCCACACCCTGCACGGCGGGCACGAGCACGCGTTGCGCCAGACGTTGATCGCGCTGCTGGCCGATCACCGGCTCGGCGAGCACGACAGCCCGGGAGAGGCCACGCTCCAGGTGCTGCACGGCCGGGTCCGGCTGCACGCCGGCGACCAGACGTGGGAGGGCGGGCCGGGGGAGTACCTGCTCATCCCCCCGACCCGCCACGACCTCGAGGCCGTCGAGGACGCCGCGGTGCTGCTCACCGTCGCCGTCCACGGGGTCCCGGGGACCTGACCTGGCGGCGTTTCTCGCCGGTTTCCCCGCCTGGGCGGGGAACCACAGGGTTCGTGGGGCCTGCATGCCCCACGAACCCTTCGAACGCCCCACCCACCTCCGCGGGGCAGGACTATCCGAGCCCCTGCGGGGCGTCATACGAAGGGGCGGCGCACGCCCGCCCTCCGTATGACGTCCGCGAGGCGAGGCGGCTCAGAGGAAGCGGCCGCAGTACGGCCACGGCTGGGCGCCGCGCGACTGGTGGAGGAGCTTGGCCCGGTAGGTCTGCTCGGCCGGCGAGGCGAGGTGCGGCATGCCGGAGCCGCCGACGCTGTTCCAGGTGCCGACGTTGAACTGGTAGAGCCCGTAGTAGCCGGCCGGGTTCACGGCGCGGGGGTTGCCGCCCGACTCGCAGCGGGCCAGCGCCGCCCAGTTGAGGCCGCCGGTGCCGGGCACCGTGGTCGCCTTCCGGCCGACCAGCACGCGCCGCGGGGTCGCCTTCTTCAGGGTGGTCCGCTGCACGACGTCGTACTCGACGAGCTTGCCGTTGTGCGTCGTACGGCGCGCCTTGACGCGCTGCACGCCCGGCTTGCCCTGCTGGACGACCTTGCGCTTGCCGGGGTCGATCTTGGTGGTCGAGACCTCGACGGTGCGGGGCTTGATGCGCACCCGCTTGACCTGGGTGCGCTTGCGGACGTCGATCAGCTTGACGCGGTCGCCCTGGCGGACCTTCTTGCCGGTGCCGCTGACGAAGCGGCCCTTGCGGACCACCTTGACCAGGTCGTTGCCGTCGACCTCGATGCCGGAGCCCTCGAGGATCTCGGCCGGCCACGTGCGGGAGTCGGCGGCCACCTGGAAGAGCGGCCGCTGGGGGACGTCGACGGTCACGGCGACCTGGCCGTCGGCCAGGTCCGGCGCGGCGTGCGCGGCCTGGACGGTGCCGGGGACCAGGCCCGTCGACAGGGTGAGCGCCAGGGCGGCCGTGCCGGTTGCGACGACGCCGGGGACGACGCGGCCGAAGCCGCGACGCGACGGGGTGGTGCGGATGTGTGCGCGCAAGTGTTTCCTCATTCGGGCTCTGCGCCGGTGACGGGGGATGCCCTGGCGCTCGGACGCGACGCCGCCTTGCCGGGCATCGAGGTCACGGCGCGGGCGCCTCGCGATGGGGAGGCGCCTCGACGATTTCGGGAGCTCAGCTGCACCGCCGCGACCCGCCCACGACAACACACACCCCCCCGTCGTTGTCCAATCGTCAACGAGTCGGGCGTGTCGCGCCCGCCGCTTCCAGGCGTGGCCCGGCACTGAGGGGGTGAGCCAGTTCACCCTCTAGGCTCGTCCCATGCCCCTGACCGCTCCGGACCTGGTGCGGCTGGCGACCCTGGTGAGCGTGGTCGCCGGAACGGTGCTCTACGGCTGGCTCGGCTTCGCCCTCTTCTTCCTCGTGCTCGGCGGGGTAATGCTGCCCCGCGCGCTGGGCACGCCGGCCTGGTTGGACGCCCTCTTCTGCCTGGTGCTGCTCGTCGGGGCGTGGGCCGCCCAGCTGGACTGGTACGTCACCGTCATGGGTCTGGACCTCGTCGTCCACGCCCTGGCCACCGGCCTGATCGGCGTGCTCTGCTGGCAGCTGCTGGTGCGGGTCGGCGCCCTCCCGTCCCCCGAGCGGGCCGGTGACACGATGGCCCGTCCGCGACTGGGGGCGGTGGTCGTCACCGCCGCGCTGGCAGCCGCGCTGGCGGGCCTCTGGGAGATCGGGGAGTGGGTCGGGCACACCTGGATCGACCCCCGGATCCAGGTCGGGTACGACGACACCGTCGGCGACCTCGCCGCCGGCGTCCTGGGTGCCGTGGTCGCCGGCCTGCTGGTGGCGCGGACCCTCCCGCGTGCCGGCGGGCTCACGACGCGACGAGGTGCCCGGTGAGCCGGCCCACGGTCTCGGTCGTCATCCCGGTGCGCGACGACGCCGTCGAGCTGGCCGCGTGCCTGCGCCTGCTGGCGGACCAGACGGTGCCGCCCCTGGAGGTCGTGGTGGTCGACAACGGGTCGAGCGACGACTCCGCGGCCGTGGCCCGGGCGCACGGCGCCCGGGTGGTGGTCGAGCCGCGGGCGGGAATCCCGCCCGCCGCCGCCGCCGGCTACGACGCCGCTCGGGGCGAGGTCATCGGGCGGCTCGACGCCGACTCCCGCCCCGGCCCCGACTGGGTGGCCCAGGTCGCGCGGGCGATGGCGGACCCGCGGGTCGACGCCGTCACCGGTGGGGGACGGTTCCACGACCTCCCCCCGGGGCTGCGCCAGCTCGCCGGCCTGGTCTACCTCGGCTCCTACTTCGCGCTCACCCACCTGGCCCTGGGGCACCTGCCGCTGTGGGGCTCGAGCATGGCGGTGCGCCGCCGCGCCTGGGAGCGCGTCCGCGCCGGGGTGCACACCACCGCCGACGTGCACGACGACCTCGACCTGGCCTTCGTCCTCGGCCCCCGCGCCCTCATCCGCTTCGTGCCCGGGATGAGGGTCGGCGTCTCCGGGCGGTCGGTGCGCGGGCTGCCGCAGCTGCGCCGCCGGATGGCGCGCGCCGTCACCACGCTCCGGCTCAACTGGGCGGTGCAGCCGCCGTGGGAGCGGTGGCAGGCCAGCCTGCGGGAGCGCCGGCTCAGCGCAGCGCGATCCAGATCATCAGCTGGGTGACCAGGAAGCCGGTGAGGAAGTTGAGCAGGAGGAAGCGGCGCCACCCGGCGTTCGCCCGCTCGCACTCCTCGTCGGTGATCGACAGGTACGGCGCCACGTTGGCGACGTACGGCAGCACCAGCGCCGCGGAGAGCAGCGCGGGCCAGGGCAGCAGCAGGAGCAGCAGGCCCGCCAGCAGGTAGGCCCCGAGGGCGAACCAGGTGGTGGTCCGGGCGCCCATCACCGTGCCGATCGAGCCGATCCCGCCCGCGCGGTCGGCGACGACGTCCTGCACGGCCCCGAAGGCGTGCGACCCCACACCCCACGCGAAGAACCCGCCAAGGGCGGCGAGCACGGTCCCGTCCAGGGTGACGTCGGCGCCGCGGGCGGCCGCCAGCGCGAGACCGAAGGCGGCCGGGCTGACGAAGTGGGTGCTCGAGGTCACCGAGTCGAGGAACGGCCGCTCCTTGAAGCGCAGCCCGGGCGCGGAGTAGGCGACCACCGCGAAGACGCTCACCGCCAGCACCAGTGCCGAGGTCGGCGACCCGAGCACCAGCAGCGCCACCACGAACGGCAGGTTGGAGAGCCCCGCGGCCCACAGCGTGGCGCGGTGCAGCCCCCGGTCCAGGACCACCCCCTCCACGCCGCCCTTGCGGGGGTTGCGCAGGTCGGACTCGTAGTCGAAGACGTCGTTCACGCCGTACATCAGCAGGTTGTAGGGGACCAGGAACCACAGGCAGCCGAGCCAGAACGCCGCGTCGAGGCCGCCGCCGGCGAGCAGGTAGGCGGCACCGAACGGGAAGGCGGTGTTGACCCACGACAGGGGGCGCGAGGAGGCGAGCAGCTGGGCGACCCGGCCTCCGCGCGAGCCCCGGCGGCCGGGGGAGAGCAGCAGCACCACCGACGGCACCACGGCCGCCGCCGCCAGCGGCCAGGCGAAGTCCTCCAGCGGCGCCAGACCCACGTGCACCCCGGAGAGGGAGCTCTCGTCGAAGCGGAAGAGGTCGGCGGCGATCATCAGCGAGTCGAAGACGGCGGTGAGGACCACCAGCGCGAGGGCGGTCGCCGCGGTGGCGGCCCACCAGTAGCGGTCGGGGCGGCGGAGCAGGACCGCCAGCAGGAGCACCGGCAGCGTCGCGGCCAGGAAGAGGCCGGCCAGTCCCAGGTAGGTCACGGCGCGCCCTCCTGGTGGCTGGAGACCCCGGGGCCCTCCGGGGTGCGGGGGGTGAGCAGCATCCGGAAGAGCCCGTGCAGCACCCCGGTGAGATAGCTGAGGAAGACGATGAAGAAGAGCTCCTCGACGGGGAGCTCGGGGGCCACCTCGAGGCCGGTCATCGCGGGGGAGTCGCCCTTGCTGTAGTGCGCCAGCTCGATCGCCACCAGGTCCCAGACCAGGAAGAGGACGAAGCCGGCGGCCACCGCGGCCAGGGCCACCCGCGGCCGGTGGAAGAGGAAGAGCCGCCAGCGGTGGTCGACCAGGCCCATGCAGAGGGTGGAGACGACCACGAAACCCAGGTAGAGCAGGCTCACACGGCCCCCCGCGGCCGGCCCCGGTGCCGGGGCCGGGGAAGCGCGTCCGGCTCGGCCGACGGTCCCGTCGAGCGGTCGCCGCGCAGTCGCTTGAGCACCAGCTCGGCGCTGATCAGGCACATCGGCAGCCCGACGCCCGGGATGGTGCTCGAGCCGGCGTAGAGCAGCCCCTCGACCCGGCGGGAGGCGTTGCGGGCCCGCAGGAAGGCGCTCTGCCGCAGCGTGTGGCCGGGGCCGAGCATGCCGCCGGACCACGCGTTGAGGTCGGCGGCGAAGTCGCCGGGGCCGACCGTGCGGCGTACCACGATCCGCTCCGCGAGGTCGGGGACGCCCGCCCACTCCGCGACCTGGGCGATCGCGGCGTCGGCCACCTTCTCCACTCCCGCGTCGCCGGCCCCGTCGGTGCCACCGCGTCCCAGCCCGGGGTCGGCCGGGACGGGGACGAGGATGAAGAGGTTCTCGCTGCCCTCGGGGGCCACCGAGGGGTCGGTGGCCGAGGGGCGGCAGACGTAGGAGGAGGCCGGGTCCGGGACCCGCCCTGGGCGGCCGAGGACGTCGCCGAAGTTCCGGTCCCAGTCGCTGGTGAAGAACATCGTGTGGTGCTCCAGCTCCGGCAGCGCGCCCGCCACGCCGAGGTAGACCAGGACCGCGCCGGGACCGGGGTCGCGCCGTCGCCACCAGGACTCCGGGTAGGTCTGCAGGTCGCGGGGGAGCAGCTCGGTCTCCAGGTGGTGGAGGTCTGCCGCCCCGACCACGACGTCGGCGGGCTGGCGGTGCTCCGCCCCGGAGGCGTCGCGCCAGGCGACCCCGCAGACCCGGGCCCGGGTCCGCCCGCGGCGTCCGGCCGGTGCGGTGTCGAGCGAGGTCACCGTCGCCCCCGTGTGGATCCGGACGCCCCGGTCCCGCGCCAGGTCGGCGATCGCCTCGATCAGCCGGCTGAAGCCGCCCTGGGGGTAGAGCACCCCGTCGGCGAGGTCGAGGGAGCTCATCAGGTGGTACATCGACGGGGTCCTGGCCGGGGAGGAGCCGAGGAAGACGGCGGGGTAGCCCAGCACCTGGCGCAGCCGCGGGTCGGTGAAGCGGGCGGCGACGTGCGACTCCAGCGACCGGCCGAGCAGCCCGAGCAGCGTCGGGGTGCGCCGGAGCACCTCGGGGTGGAGCAGGGAGCGCGGGGAGTCGAAGCTGGTGTAGAGGAAGTGGTCGACCGCCATCCGGTAGGCGTCCGAGGCCGACGCCAGGTACTCCGCGAGCCGCTTGCCCGCGCCCGGCTCCACGGAGTCGAAGGTGGCGAGGTTCCGGTCCCGGTCGGTGTGGATCTCCAGCGGCTCGTCGTACCCCTCGAAGAAGACCCGGTAGCCCGGATCCAGCAGCGTCAGGTCGAGCTGCTCCTCGGCGCTGGTGCCGAGCAGCCGGAAGAAGTGGTCGAAGACCTCGGGCATCAGGTACCACGACGGGCCGGTGTCGAAGCGGAACCCGTCCTTGCTCCAGCTGCCCGCCCGGCCGCCCACCTCGTCGCGCTGCTCGAAGAGGTCGACCGACCAGCCGTCGTCGGCCAGCAGGGCGGCGGTGGCCAGCCCGGCGATGCCGCCGCCGACCACCGCGACGCGCCGGCGGTCCGGGGCGCTCTCGGCGCCGCCGGCTGCGAGGGGCTCGGTCACGAGACGCCCCTCGCCACCGCGCGGGCGATCACCTGCGCCTTGCGCGCCCCGGGCACCCGGATCCGGCGGGTGCGGATCTCCTCGGGCGGGGTCTGGCGGAGCCGGCGGGAGAGCTCGGCGAAGAGCGCGTGGGCGGCGGCGACGGCACGCCGGCTCCCGGTGGGCAGCCGGTGCACCACGGCGGCGGCCGCCGTGAGGTCGGCGTCGATGTCGTCGAGGAGCCGGTCGCGGTCGGCCGCGTCGAAGGCCTCCACGTCGAGGCCGGGGAAGTAGCTGCGCCCCAGCTCGTCGCAGTCGGAGGCCAGGTCGCGCAGGAAGTTGACCTTCTGGAAGGCGGCGCCGAGGCGGCGGGCGCCGCCGCGGAGCTCGAGGTACTCCCGCTCGGCACCGGGACGCCCGACCAGGAAGGCGCGCAGGCACATCAGACCCACGACCTCGGCCGACCCGTAGACGTACTCCGCGAAGCTCTCCTCGTCGTGCTCCTCGCGGAAGAGGTCGGTGCGCATCGAGGCGAAGAACGGGTCGATCAGCTCGGGCCCGACGCCGCAGGTGCGGGCCGTGCGGGCGAAGGCGTGGACCACCAGGTTGGCGCTGTGCCCGGTGCGCAGCGCGTCGTGCACGTCGGCCTGCAGCCCGTCGAGCAGCAGCGCCTGGTGGGCGCGGCGCCCGTCGGGGCGGGGCGCGTCCACGATCTCGTCGGCGACCCGCACCAGGGCGTAGACGTTGCACACGTGGGTGCGGACCGGCTCGGTGAGCAGGCGCGAGGCCATCCCGAAGGAGGTCGAGTAGCGCTTGATCACCAGCGCCGAGGTGGCCTCGGCGACCTGGTCGTAGAGCTCGTACGGCGCGGGCGGGCCGCCTGCGCCGTCCGGCCCGGGTCCGTGCGGGAGCGGTGGGTTCGTCGCGGCGCTCATGCCGCCCCCGCGGCTGCCACCGCCACGGTCGGCGGGTGAGCGTGCGGTGCGGCGGGCCGGGGCGACCACGCCTGCACCAGCGGGTCGACCAGGCGCTCGTGGAGGTCGAAGGCGCTGGCCTGGGCGCGGGCCGCGTCCAGGTGCTCCGCCGCCAGCGACTCCACGAAGTCGCGCGAGCCTGCCTCGACCAGGGCGCTGCGGATCTCGGCGGCCTGTGCCTCGGTCAATGCCGGGTCGCCGAGGTGGCGTGCCACCCGCGGCCAGTGCGGGCTCCGCGCGGCGTGCACCACCAGGGGGGTGCGCTTGCCCTCGCGCAGGTCGCCGAGCGGGTCCTTGCCGGTCACCTCGCCCGCCCCGAAGACCCCCTGCAGGTCGTCGAGGAGCTGGAAGGCGATGCCCAGACGCCGCCCGACCTCGCCGAGGGCCCGTACGACGTGCTCCTCGGCGCCGGCCAGCACGGCGCCGGCCTGCATCGGGAGCACGAAGGAGTAGGCGGCCGTCTTGTACTCCGCCATCTCCAGCGCCTCGACCAGCGCCTCCTCCGGGGCGCTGGCACCGGCGCCGTGGGCGAGCCGGACGTCGGCCAGCTCTCCGGCGGCCGAGACGAGGAGGGTGGTGTCGAGGAGGTCCAGCAGCCGGGTCACCACCGCCGGCTCGGCCCCGCAGGTGGCGACCGCGCGGACCGAGGCCGCGAGGGCCAGGTCCCCGGTCAGCACCGCGCCGGCGCGGGCGTAGACGTCGTCGCCCGCGGTGCCGTCGTCCCCCGCCCGGCGCTCGCCGGGGAGGGCGCGGGCGTCGGCCCGGAACCAGCCCGGCACGCTCGGCCGCCCCCGCCGGGTGTCGTCGTTGTCGATCACGTCGTCATGGATCACGAAGGCGGTGTGCAGCAGCTCGACGGCCGCCGCGACCCGGTCGACCACGGCGGAGCGCGAGGCGGTCACCTCGTCGCGGGCGAGCGCCTCGTGCACGCTGGTGAGCATCCACGGGCGGAACCGCTTCCCGCCCTGGCTGCCCAGGTCGAGGGCGGCGGCCAGCGCGGCCCGGTCGCGGGGAAGCCCCTGGAGCTGCCGGGCCGGTCTCAGGAGGCGGTCGATCTCGCGCTGGACGGTCATCGGTCGGTCTCCTGGGTGGGCGGGTCCGGGTCCGGGTCGGGCTCGGTGCGGGGGGCGATCAGCGCGGACCACGAGTCGGCGGCGTCGAGGGCGGCCGCCTGCTCGCGCAGCCACGGGCTGAGCGCCCACGGGGCGGCGGCGAGCGCGGTCCGCAGGTCGTCCACCTCGACCCAGGCGTGCTCGACCACCTCGTCGGGGTCGGGCTCGGGGGGCGCGGCGGCGAAGGCGCGGAAGACGGGACAGAACTCGTTCTCCACCACCCCCGAGGCGTCGACCGCGCGGTAGGAGAAGTCGGGCAGGAGCGGGGTGACGCCCGTGACCTCGAGGCCGAGCTCGGCGCGGCCGTGGCGGCGTACGGCGGCCACCACCGCCTCGTCGGGGCGGGGGTGGCCGCAGAAGGAGTTGGTCCACACGCCCGGCCAGGAGCGCTTGCCCAGGGCGCGGCGGGTCATCAGCACCCGGCCCGCGCCGTCCAGGAGCCAGCAGGAGAAGGCCAGGTGCAACGGGGTGTGAGTGCCGTGCACGTCCTCGCGGGGAGCGGTCCCGACGGGGAGGTGCTGCTCGTCGAGCAGGACGACGAGGTCGCGAGGGTCGCCCGAGGGGAGACGGTCGGGCAGCGTCTGACCCCCCGGGGTCGAGGACCCGGGACCCGTTTCTCGGGTGAGGGTGCGTTCCATCGCCGTACCTCCAGTGTCGGAACAGACAGCGTATTACTAGGCAAACTAGATATCAACCTAGTAAGATACTTCTGTGACCGACGACGCTGAGTACCCGAGTACCCGGATGACCTCCGAGTACACCCTGGAGGAGAGGGAGCTGCTGCGCGCGGTCAGGCACCTGGTCCGGGCCGACCGGGAGATGCGCCGACGCGTCGGCAGCTCCATGGCGGTGAACACCACCGACCTCCAGGCGCTCAGGCACGTGATCCGTCGGGTCCAGGAGGCCGAGGACGCGGGGTCGCCCGAGCCGCATGGCGTCACTCCGCGCAAGCTCGCCGACCACCTCCAGATCACCACCGCCGCCACCACCAACCTGGTCGACCGGCTGGTGGACTCCGGGCGCCTGGAGCGGACTCCGCACCCCGCGGACCGTCGTTCGGTCCTGCTGGTCCCCACCGCGCGGGCCCGGCAGGAGATGCACGCCCACCTCGACGACATGCACCAGCGGATGAAGGAGATCGCCGCCGCCGTGCCCCCGGAGGCGCGGCCCGCTCTCGTGGAGTTCCTCCAGGCGCTGACCCGGGAGATGGAGAAGGGCCGGCTCGACGTCGGGGGGTAGGCGGCCCGGCGCCGCTCGCCGGCCGGCGGTTTGGCGCCGGGTGGACGGTCCTGGGCGGCCCGGCGTGAGTCCCTCGTAACGAGAAGTTCACCCAATCAGTGGGAATTGGCCCGTTCGGGATCTGGTCAAGAGGCGCTTTGTTGGTAGTGTGGTTGGCGCAACAGGTGCAAGTTCCAGCAGGTAGACGCCCGCGGAGTTTGTGATCCAACGGCGTTTCTTCTCGAGTGCGATACCCCGGGTCGGAGCGACGTGTCACCGCATCTGATGCGGGGTCGTCGAAGTGACGGCCTCTCGCCCGATAACAGGAGTAACAGAGCAATGGCTCAAGGCACCGTGAAGTGGTTCAACGCCGAGAAGGGTTTCGGCTTCATCGCGCAGGAGGACGGCGGCGACGACGTTTTCGTGCACTACTCGGCGATCCAGACCCAGGGCTACAAGTCCCTGGACGAGAACCAGAAGGTCGAGTTCGACGTCACCCAGGGGCCCAAGGGCCCGCAGGCGGAGAACGTCCGCGCTGTGTGATTCTCGAACGTGGAGCACCTGTTCCACGACTTCGTGCCGAGGCCCCGTCCGCAAGGACGGGGCCTCGGTCCGTTCATGGCCGGCGCCCAGGGTCCACTGGGCGCGGGTCCCTTGAACACCGGGGGCTCAGTTGTAAACTGTCTCAGCGCTCGGACATGTGACTGGGTGCCCTGTCAAGGCCCGAGTGGGCTATGCGGCGTCTCCCTCACTTGGGGGATGTTTGGGGGATCGGCTGTTTACGGCCCTCCAAAAAGGGCACGCTAGACCTGATGTTCCGCGCAGGCCGCAGATCACACCCACAATCCGGATTCGACCATCAGCCGTGAGGAGGCTCGCTTCGTGCACGATCCGTTCGATGTGACGCTCGAGGATGGCGACCTCATCGGCGAGGTGGAGCTCACCACCACGCTGATCATCGCCGCGAGCGAGTCCGACGACCCGCTGACCACCGAGGAGATCGACCGCATCCTCGGCGTCGCCCCCGTGCCTCACCAGCGCTGACCTTCCTTCCTCCTCGGATCCGACGGGCCCTGCCACCTCGTGGCGAGGGCCCTTTCTGCTTCTCCCCGTTCTCTTGATACGGGTACCCCCCAGGGGTACCGTGAGGGCATGGACCATCACCACGGCTACATCCAGGGCAAGGAGGAGTACCTCGCCCGACTGCGCCGCATCGAGGGTCAGGCGCGGGGGCTGCAGCGGATGGTCGAGGAGGAGAAGTACTGCATCGACATCCTCACCCAGGTGAGCGCGATGACGAAGGCTCTGCAGGCCGTCTCCCTCGGCCTGTTGCAGGACCACATGAGCCATTGCGTCGTCGACGCCGCCCGCGCCGGAGACGCCGAGGCCCAGGCCAAGGTCGACGAGGCGATGGCCGCCATCACCCGACTCGTGAAGTCCTGACCACCCCGATCCGAGGAGCACCCGTGTCCCAGACCGCCACCTTCACCGTCACCGGCATGACCTGCCAGCACTGCGTCGCCTCCGTCACCGAGGAGGTCGGCGAGGTCCCGGGCGTCAGCGCCGTCGACGTCGTCCTCGAGACCGGCGCGCTCACCGTGACCAGTGACGAGCCGGTCGACGAGACCGCCGTCCGGGAGGCCGTCGAGGAAGCCGGCTACGCGCTGGCCTGACGACCGCCGGTCCCCAGCACGAGTCCCAGCACGAGTCCCAGCACGAGGAGGTCGAGGATGAGCACACCTCTGCGCGTCGCTGCGTTCGTCGCCGCCCTGGTCGCGTCCTTCGCGCTCGCCGTGGGGGTCGGCCGGGCGGTGGGACCCGTCGACGTCGAGCCCGAGGTGCACGCCGACGACCCGGGCGCTCACGGGGACGACGGCCCCGGTCACGACGCTGGCGCAGCCGCCCACGGGGAGGCCGCCCACGAGGAGGGGTCGGCCTCGCCGGCGGGCGACCACGACGTCTCGGGGCTCACCGCCCGCGCCGACGGGTTCACCCTCGTGCTGGCGGACCGCGCCGTGCGGGCGAGCCAGGGGGCCCGCCTCGCCTTCACGATCGAGACCTCCAGCGGACGGCCCCTGCTCGACTACGAGACCCAGCACGAGAGGGAGCTGCACCTCATCGTGGTACGGCGCGATCTCGTCGGCTTCCAGCACGTCCACCCCGTCCTCGACCAGGAGACCGGTCTCTGGACCACCCGCGCCGACCTCACCGCCGGCAGCTGGCGGGTGATCGCCGACTTCGTCCCCGGCGGCTGGGAGCAGGTCACCCTCGCCGACGACCTGTCGGTCTCCGGCCGCTTCGCCCCGGCCCCCGAGGAGCGGGACCGGCGGAGCGACCGGGTGGGCGACTACGAGGTGACGCTCGACGGAGAGACCGCGCCCGGCGTCGCGACCGAGCTGACCCTCGGCGTACGTCGCGTCGGGAGGCCGGTCGACGACCTGCAGCCCTACCTCGGCGCCCACGGTCACCTGGTGGCCCTGCGCGCCGGCGACCTCGGCTACCTCCACGTGCACCCCGAGGGTGAGGGCACCGGTCCGGGCGGACCGGAGATCACCTTCGACACCACCTTCCCGACCCCGGGCACCTACCGCCTCTTCCTCGACTTCAAGCACGAGGGGACCGTCCGTACCGCCGACTTCACCGTGGTGGCCGGCGGCCCGCCCACCGGCGACGGGGCGGGCGACGGGGCCGGTCACGAGCACGAGGAGGGGAGCCATGACCACTGAGCAGACCGTGGGGCAGGCGGAGCCCACGTCCGACCTCGAGCTCGACATCTCCGGGATGACCTGCGCGTCCTGCGCCAACCGCATCGAGCGCAAGCTCAACAAGCTCGACGGGGTCACCGCCTCGGTCAACTACGCCACCGAGAAGGCCAGGGTGCGCTTCCCGGAGTCGGTCACCCCCGACGTGCTCCTGGAGACCGTGGCCGCCGCGGGCTACTCCGCGGCACTCCCCGCGCCCCCGGCGTCCGCGGCGTCCCAAGCGGGTGCCGAGCCGGCCCCCGACCGGCGCGACGCCGAGGTCGAGGCGCTGCGCACCCGCCTGGTCTGGTCCGCGCTGCTGTCGCTGCCGGTGATCGTGCTCGCGATGGTGCCGGCCTGGCAGTTCGACCACTGGCAGTGGGCGTCCCTGGTGCTCGCCGCCCCCGTGGTGACCTGGGGCGCGTGGCCCTTCCACCGGGCCGCGTGGGCCAACCTGCGCCACGGCGCGACGACCATGGACACCCTGGTCTCGATGGGGGTGCTGGCCGCCACCGGCTGGTCCCTCTACGCGCTCTTCCTCGGCTCGGCGGGCGAGCCCGGCATGACCCACGAGTTCGAGCTGACCATCGCCCGCGGCGACCCCACGATGAACCTCTACCTCGAGGTCGCCGCCGGGGTCACCACCTTCCTCCTCGCCGGGCGCTGGTTCGAGAAGCGGGCCAAGCGGGCCAGCGGGGCCGCTCTGCGTGCCCTGCTCGACCTCGGCGTCCGCGACGTCGCGGTGCTGCGCGCCGGTGTGGAGACCCGGGTCCCGGTCGAGCAGCTGGTGGTCGGCGACGAGTTCGTCGTCCGGCCGGGGGAGCGGATCGCCACCGACGGGGTCGTGGTCACCGGGACCTCGGCCGTCGACGCCTCGATGGTCACCGGCGAGTCGGTGCCGGTCGAGGTGAGTGCCGGCTCCGAGGTGGTCGGCGGCTGCGTCAACACCGGCGGGCGGCTCCTGGTGCGCGCCACCCGGGTCGGCGGCGACACCCAGCTGGCACAGATGGCCCGGCTGGTCGAGGACGCACAGTCCGGCAAGGCCGAGGTGCAGCGGCTGGCCGACCGGGTCTCCGGCGTCTTCGTCCCCGTCGTGCTGCTGCTGGCCGCCGCCTCCCTCGGCTTCTGGCTCGGCGCCGGCGCCACCACCAGCGCGGCCTTCACCGCGGCGGTCTCGGTGCTCATCGTCGCCTGCCCCTGCGCGCTCGGCCTGGCGACTCCCACCGCGCTGCTGGTCGGTACCGGCCGCGGCGCCCAGATGGGGGTGCTGATCAAGGGGCCCGAGGTGCTGGAGTCGACCCGCCGGGTCGACACCGTGGTGCTGGACAAGACCGGCACCGTGACCACCGGCCGGATGTCGCTGGTCGACGTGGTCGCCGGCGACGGTGAGGACCCCCAGCGGCTGCAGGCCGTGGCCGCCGCCGTCGAGTCCGGCTCCGAGCACCCGATCGCGCGTGCCGTGGTCGAGGCGACGCCGGACCGTCCGGCGGCCGAGGAGTTCGAGGTCCTGCCCGGGCTGGGGGCGCGCGCGGTCGTCGACGTCGACGGCGAGCGCCGGGTGGTGACGGTCGGGCGTGCCTCCACGGTCGGGGACGGCGACCTGCCGGCCGACCTGGCCGCGGCGGTCGCGGCCGCCGAGTCCGGGGGGCGTACGGCGGTCACGGTCGGCTGGGACGGCCGGGTCCGGGGCGTGCTCGTGGTCTCCGACACCGTGAAGGAAGGCTCCGCCGCGGCCGTCGCGGAGCTCCGCCGGCTCGGCCTGCGCCCCCTGCTGGTCACCGGCGACAACGAGGGCGCGGCCCGTGCGGTCGCCGCCCAGGTCGGGATCGACGAGGTCGTCGCCGGGGTGCTGCCCGCGCAGAAGGTCGAGGTCGTCAAGCGGCTCCAGGACGAGGGCCGGGTGGTGGCGATGGTGGGGGACGGCGTCAACGACGCCCCCGCCCTGGCCCAGGCCGACCTCGGCCTGGCGATGGGGGCCGGCACCGACGTGGCCATCGAGGCGAGCGACCTGACGCTGGTCCGCGACGACCTCGGCGCCGCCGCGGACGCCGTACGCCTCTCCCGCCGCACCCTCTCGACGATCAAGGGCAACCTGTTCTGGGCCTTCGCCTACAACGTCGCCGCCCTCCCGCTCGCCGCTGCGGGCCTGCTCAACCCGATGCTCGCCGGCGCCGCGATGGCCTGCTCCTCGGTCTTCGTGGTGACCAACAGCCTCCGCCTCCGCCGCTTCCGGTAGGCGGCGGTTGGTTTCCCCGCTCAGGCGGGGTTCCACAGGGTTTGTGGCGCATGCAGCCCCCACGAACCTCGCACATCCCCGCCTGAGCGGGGAAACCGGAGCAAGCTCCCCACCCCGCTGGGGGCTGCCACAGTGAGCACATGAGCGCGATCGAGATCGAGCGGGTGGTCAAGACCTTCGGCACCGTGCGGGCGCTGGACGGGTTCGACCTGCGGGTGGAGACCGGCGAGGTGCACGGGTTCCTCGGGCCCAACGGGTCGGGGAAGTCGACCACGATGCGGGTGCTGCTGGGGCTGCTGCGGGCAGACGAGGGGAGAGTCCGGCTGCTGGACGGCGATCCGTGGCGCGAGGCCGCCGAGCTGCACCGCCGCCTCGCCTACGTGCCCGGCGACGTCAACCTGTGGCCCACCCTGACCGGGGGCGAGGTGATCGACCTGCTGGGGCGGATGCGCGGCGGGCTCGACGAGCGCCGGCGCGCGGAGCTGCTCGAGCGGTTCGAGCTGGACCCCACCCGCAGGGCGCGCACCTACTCCAAGGGCAACCGCCAGAAGGTCGCGCTGGTCGCCGCGCTGGCCTCCCGGGTCGAGCTCTACCTCTTCGACGAGCCGACCTCCGGGCTCGACCCGCTGATGGAGGCGGAGTTCCAGCGGGTGGTGCACGAGATGCGCGCCGAGGGCGCCACGGTGCTGCTCTCCAGCCACATCCTCGCCGAGGTGGAGGCGCTCTGCGACCGGGTCAGCATCATCCGCGTGGGCGTCAACGTGCTCAGCGGGTCGCTCGCCGACCTGCGGCACCTGACCCGCACCACCGTGGTGGCGGAGACCGCGCGACCGGCCGTCGGACTCGACGAGGTCGCCGGTGTCCACCACGTGCAGCGCCAGGACGGGCGGGTCTCCTTCGAGGTCGACTCCGCCCGCGTCGGCGAGGCGCTGCGCTACCTCTCCGACGCCGGCCTCCTCTCCCTGCAGGCCCACCCCCCGACCCTGGAGGAGCTCTTCCTCCAGCAGTACGGCGAGCGGATCGAGCAGTGAGCGACCTGACCGGCACCCGTCACCTGGTCCGGCTCGCGCTGCGCCGCGACCGGGTCCGGCTGCCGTTGTGGGTCGTCGGCCTCACCGCGCTCACCGCCGTCTCGTCGGCGTCCCTGCAGTCCCTCTACGACACCCCCGCCAAGGTGTCCGGCTACCGCGCCACCGTCGAGAGCAGCGCCGCCGGCAAGCTCCTGAACGGGACGCCGTACGCCGTGGACACGCTGGGCGGCATCACCGCCTACGAGCTCACCGCGACCCTGGGGGTGCTGGTCGCCCTGATGGTCACCTTCCTGGTGGTCCGGCACACCCGGGCCGAGGAGGAGTCGGGCGCCGCGGAGCTGCTGCGCAGCACGGTGCTCGGTCGGCATGCCGCCATCGCGGCGACGCTGCTGGTCGCCACCGGCGCCTGTCTGCTCGTCGGTCTGCTGGACGCCGCGGTGCTCATCGCCGCCGGCCTCCCGGCGAGCGGCTCGCTGCTGCACGGTGCCGCCCTGGTCGGCGTCGGGCTGGCCTTCACCGCCGTGGCCGCGGTGGCCGCACAGGTGGCCTCCTCGGCGCGCGGCGCGCTGGGTCTGGCGATCGCGGTGCTCGGCGTCCTCTTTCTGGTCCGCGGCGTCGGCGCCGTCCGGGGCGACCGGCTCGTCTGGCTCTCCCCGTTCGGCTGGCAGGAGAGTGTGCGGGCCTACGGCGACCAGCGGTGGTGGCCGCTCCTGCTGCTCCTCGCCTTCGCCGGGCTGGTCCTCGCGGGGGCGGGGTGGCTCACGGCGCACCGTGACTTCGGGGCCGGTCTGCTGCGGCCCCGGGGCGGGCGGCCGCGGGCGCCGGCCTCGCTGGGTACCCCGTTCGGGCTGGCGCTCCGGGTGCAGCGGGGCATGACGCTGGGCTGGGGGGCGGGCCTGCTGGCGTTGGGCTGCCTCTTCGGGGCGGTCGGCCGTGAGGTGGAGACGCTGGTGGAGTCCAACCCCGGGATCGCCGAGGTCATCGGCGGCCGGCTCGACGACGTGGTCCGCGGCTACTTCGGCTTCGCCGTCTCGTTCCTCGCCGTGCTCGCCTCGGCGTACGCCGTCTCCTCGGCGATGCGGCTGCGCCACGAGGAGACCGACGGCCGGGCCGAGGTGGTGCTGGCCACCGGCGTCTCCCGGACCCGGTGGGCGCTGGGGCACCTGGGGGTCACCGTCGGCGGGACCCTGCTGGTGATGCTGCTGATGGGGGTGGGCATGGCCGGCACCCATGCCCTGGTCTCGGGTGACTCCGACCTCTTCTGGCCGGTGCTGGGCGCCTGCCTGGCGACCGTGCCGGCGGTGCTGCTGGTGGCCGCCTCGGTGGTGCTGCTCCTCGGGTGGGGGCCGCGGTGGACGGTGCTGGCCTGGGCGTTCTTCGCCTTCGCCCTCCTCCAGTCCTACCTGGGCGACCTGCTGGACCTGCCGGACGCGGTGGCGGGCATCTCCCCGTTCTGGCACCTGCCGCTGCTTCCGGCCGACCCCTGGGACCCGGTGCCCGCGACGGTGGTGCTCGCCCTGGCCGTCGTCGCGGCCGGTGTGGGGCTGGCCGGGCTACGCCGCCGCGACCTGACCGGCTGAGCGCCACCGCCCGTCATCGGCCCGTCATCAGGGTGTGTGAGACTGCCGCCATGCCGACGCAGGGTCCCGCCGGGAGCGCGGAGATCGTGGCCGCCGGGGCGGTCGTCACCCGTCCTGGCCACGAGGTGCTGCTGGTGCACCGCCCTCGGTACGACGACTGGTCCTTCCCCAAGGGCAAGCTCGATCCCGGCGAGCCGCTGCGGGCCTGCGCGGCCCGCGAGGTCGAGGAGGAGACCGGACTGCGGGTGCGCCTGGGGGTGCCGCTGCCGCCCCAGCGCTACGTGATCGGCGGGCGCGACAAGGTGGTGCACTACTGGGCCGGCCGGGTGAGCGGGGACGACGCGGTCGACCACTACACGCGCGCCGCCGAGATCGACCGCGTCGCCTGGGTGCCGTGGTCCGACGCCGCCGCACGGCTGACCTACGCCCGCGACCGGAAGACCCTGGGGCACGCCGAGCGGGTGCGTCGCCGTACCGAGGCCCTGGTGGTGCTGCGCCACGCGGTGGCGCTGCCGCGCAAGGCCTGGGACGGTGACGACCGCGAGCGGCCGCTCACCGACGTCGGCGCCGAGCAGGCCCAAGCCCTGGCGCCCGTGCTGGCGGCGTACGGCGTGACCCGCGTGGTCACCTCCAGCTCCACCCGCTGCGTCGACACCGTCGCGCCGTTCGCCGCCGACGGGCTGGCGATCGAGGCGACCGACGCGCTCAGCGAGGAGGGCGCCACCGCGCGCGCGGTGACGGCACTGGTCGAGCAGCTCCTCCGGGGGGAGGAGTGCGCGGTGCTGTGCTCCCACCGCCCGGTGCTGCCCGCGGTCCTGGACGCCCTCGGGCTGCCGGCGACGAAGCTGGAGAAGGGCGGGATGGTGGTGGTCCACCACCGTGGGGGCCGGGTGGTCGCGACCGAGCTCCTCGGCGCTCCCTGAGGCCTGACGGCACCCGGCTTCCGCCAACTCCCGACCCCCGTTCACCCGGCGTTCACCGACGTCCGGGGCGATGGTCACCTCGGCGGTCTTCACTCCTGTTGTCAGCACTCATGAAGACTCAGGAGACAACGACGTGACGAGCACTTCCTTCCGCCGGGTGATCGTCCCCGGTATCGCGGCCCTCACCCTGACCCTCTCGGCCTGCGCGGCGGGCAACGAGCAGGCCTCGGCCGACGGCGAGACGCCGAGCGGTCTCTCCGGCACCCTCAACGGGGGTGGCGCCAGCTCGCAGGAGGCCGCTCAGAACGCCTGGCGGGCCGGCTTCCAGCAGGCCAACCCCGACGTGACCGTCAACTACGACCCCACCGGCTCGGGCGGCGGCCGCGAGGGCTTCGTCTCCGGCGGCTTCGCCTTCGCCGGCTCCGACTCCTACCTCGACGACGACGAGGGCGAGCTCTCCGCGGCCACCGAGCGGTGCACCGCGGCGCCGATCGAGATCCCCAACTACGTCTCTCCCATCGCGGTGGTCTTCAACGTCGAGGGCGTCGACGAGCTCAACCTGACCCCCGAGGTGATCGCCGGGATCTTCAACGGCAAGATCACCCGCTGGGACGACCCGGCCATCGTCGAGACCAACCCCGACGCCGACCTGCCGGACGCCGCCATCACCGCCGTCCACCGCTCCGACGAGTCGGGCACCACCGGCAACTTCACCCACTACCTCTCGGTGGTGGCCCCCGACGCCTGGCCGCACGGCGAGGTGGAGGAGTGGCCGATCAAGGCCGGGGAGGGCGCCAACCAGACCTCCGGCGTCGTCTCCGCGGTCAGCAACGGGGTCAACAGCATCGGCTACGCCGACGCCAGCCAGGCCGGGGACCTGGGCGTCGCCCGGGTCCAGGTGGGCGAGGAGTTCGTGGCGCCGACCGCCGAGGCGGCCGCCAAGATCCTGGAGGTCTCCCCGCGGGTCGAGGGCCGTGCCGAGACCTCCATGGTCTTCGACCTCGACTACGAGACCGACGAGGCCGGTGTCTACCCGATCGTGCTGACCTCCTACCTGATGGCGTGCGGCACCTACGAGGACGCCGAGACCGCCGAGCTGGTCAAGGGCTACCTGACCTACGTCCTCAGCGACGAGGGCCAGGCCACCGCCCAGGAGAACGCCGGCTCCGCGCCGCTCGCCGACGCCCTCGCCCAGGAGGCGCAGGGTCACGTCGACGCCATCTCGGCCGGGTGACCCTCACCCGCCGCGTGTGATCGGACCAGGAAGGACCTCCGTGTCATCGCCCTCCACCCAGCGTGCCGTCCCCACCGAGGTGCGGCGCACGGGGGACCTCGTCTTCGCCGGGCTGGCCCGCGCCGCCGGGGTCCTGATCCTGGTCGCCCTGGCCGGGGTCGCCCTCTTCCTGACCATCGAGGGCGTCCCGGCCATCACCGCCCCCGCGGAGCGGATCGGCGCTGACAACATCGTCGTCTACGTCTGGCCGCTCCTCTTCGGCACGCTGCTGGCCGCCCTCCTGGCGATCCTGGTGGCCACCCCGCTGAGCATCGCGCTGGCCCTGGTCATCTCCCACTACGCCCCGCGGCGCCTGGCGAAGCCGATCGGCTACCTGATCGACCTGCTGGCCGCCGTGCCCTCGGTGGTCTACGGGCTGTGGGGGATCCAGTTCTTCGCCCCGCGGGTCTACCCGGTCTACGAGTGGCTGGCCGAGCACCTGGGCTGGCTGCCCTTCTTCGAGGGCCCGGCCAACGGCCGGTCCATCCTGACCGCCAGCCTGGTGCTGGCGATCATGGCGCTGCCGATCATCACCGCCATCTGCCGCGAGATCTTCGCCCAGACCCCCACGCTCCACCAGGAGGCGGCTCTGGCCCTGGGGGCGACCCGATGGGAGATGATCCGGATGACCGTCTTCCCCTACGCCCGGTCCGGGATGATCTCGGCGGTCATGCTCGGCCTGGGCCGGGCGCTGGGGGAGACGATGGCGGTCGCGATGGTCCTCTCCGCGACCGGGGTGATCACCTTCAACCTGATCTCCTCGGTCAACCCGTCGACCATCGCCGCCAACATCGCGCTCGGGTTCCCCGAGGCCTCCGGGGTGCGGGTCAACGTGCTGATCTTCTCCGGCCTGGTGCTCTTCGTCGTCACCTTCGTCGTCAACTTCCTCGCCCGGCTCATCGCCACGCGGGGCGCCGTGAAGGGAGGTCGCTGAGATGGAGACCCCGACGCCCCTGAAGACGCAGCCCGACGTCTCGGCCACGCAGCCGTCCGGCTCCGGGGGCGACGCCGCTCCCGCCGCCGCGCCGGCCGGGTCGATCCCGCTGGTCCGCCCGCAGCTCCCCGCCCAGGCCCCGGCCCTGGTGCTCGCCCTGGCCGTCGCCGTCGGAGCGCTGCCGATGGTCGTCCTCGGCTGGGGGCCGGTCGCCGGCGTGCTGGTCGCGGCCGTCACCCACCTGGTCGCGCTGCCGGTCTGGTCCGGCGCCGTGGAGGGCTCGCGCAAGGCCCGCGACCGGTTGGCCACCTCCCTGATGTGGGGCGCCTTCGGGCTGGCCATGGTGCCGCTGATCAGCCTGCTGTGGCAGGTGATCGGCAACGGGGTCCCGGCGCTGTCGCGCGAGTTCTTCACCTTCTCGATGCGCAACGTCGTCGGCGAGGGCGGCGGGATCTACCACGCCATCCTGGGCACCCTGATCATCACCGCCTGGGCGGCGGCGATCTCGGTGCCGATCGGCGTGATGGCGGCGATCTACCTCGTCGAGTACGGCGCCGGCACCCGCACCGCCCGGGTGATCACCTTCCTGGTCGACGTGATGACCGGCATCCCCTCGATCGTGGCCGGTCTCTTCGCCTACGCGCTCTTCGTGCTCTTCTTCGGCCCCGGGGTCCGGATGGGGTTCGGTGGGTCGGTGGCGCTGGCGGTGCTGATGATCCCGATCGTGGTCCGCTCCACCGAGGAGATGCTCAAGCTGGTGCCCGACGAGCTGCGCGAGGCGTCGTACGCCCTGGGCGTGGCCAAGTGGCGCACCGTGACCAAGGTGGTGCTGCCGACCTCGATGGCCGGCATCGTCACCGGGGTGATGCTTGCGGTGGCCCGGGTCGCGGGGGAGACCGCGCCGCTGCTGATCATCGCCGGCGACACCGACTCGGTGAACCTCAACGCGTTCGCCGAGCGGATGGCGACCCTGCCGGTCTTCATCTACTACTCCTACATGCAGCCGGGGATCCCGCCCGAGTTCGGCCGGGAGCGGGCCTGGGGCGCCGCGTTGGTGCTCATCGCGATCGTGATGACGCTCAACCTGCTGGCCCGTGCGATCGGCCGGCGCTTCGCCCCCAAGACCGGCCGCTGACCCGCTTTCCCGACGAAGAACCAGAGAGAGAACGACGAACCGATGGCCAAGAGCATCGACATCTCCGACCTCGACATCTACTACGGCGACTTCCTCGCCGTCCAGGGTGTCAACATGACGATCCGCTCGCGGTCGGTGACCGCGTTCATCGGCCCGTCCGGCTGCGGCAAGTCGACCTTCCTGCGCTCGCTCAACCGGATGCACGAGGTGATCCCGGGCGCGCGGGTCGAGGGCAAGGTGGTGGTCGACGGCCAGTCGCTCTACGACCCCGGGGTCGACCCGGTGGAGGTGCGGCGCCAGATCGGGATGGTCTTCCAGCGCCCCAACCCCTTCCCCACCATGTCGATCTACGAGAACGTGCTGGCCGGCAACCGGCTCAACGCGCGCAAGATGAAGAAGGCCGAGGCCGACGAGATCGTGGAGCGGTCGCTGCGCGGTGCCAACCTGTGGACCGAGGTCAAGGACCGGCTCGCCAAGCCCGGGATGGGGCTCTCGGGCGGCCAGCAGCAGCGGCTCTGCATCGCCCGGGCGATCGCCGTGGAGCCCCAGGTGCTGCTGATGGACGAACCCTGCTCGGCGCTCGACCCGATCTCGACCGCGGCGATCGAGGACCTGATCCACCAGCTCAAGAGCGACTACACGATCGTGATCGTCACCCACAACATGCAGCAGGCGGCACGGGTCTCCGACGAGACCGGCTTCTTCAACCTGAAGGCGACGGGAGAGCCCGGCCACCTGGTCGAGTTCAACCCGACCCAGAAGATGTTCGCCAACCCCGACGACCCGTCCACCGAGGCCTACATCTCCGGCCGCTTCGGCTGACCCACCGCCCTCCCCGCCCCCCGCCGCGCCGGACGTCATCACGAGCGGTGGTCGGGGGCACCGCTTCCGATGACGTCTCACCGTCGGCGCCCCCCTCCCCGCCAGACGTCATCGCGAGCGGTGGTCGGGGGCACCGCTTCCGATGACGTCCGAGCGTCGGGCGGAGGGCGCAGGGAGGGCGGCGCCCTGGGGACGACGTACTCATCCACAGGGCGGTGAGTGCGCGTCGGCGAGGCGGCCGGCGGCTCCGGCACGTTCGTCCCATGTCATCGCAGGGACCGCGCCCCGTCACCCGACCCCGTCACGCGCGTCGCCGCCGCGCGGCTGCCCTGGCTACGGCGCAGGCGGGCATCGTCTCTCGTCGCCAGCTGTACGCCGCCGGCGTCACCCGGGGAGAGGTCCGCGCCCAGGTCCGTGCCGAGCGCTGGCGTCGTACCGGCCGGCAGACGCTCGCCGTCCACACGGGACCGCTCGACGACCGGGCGAGGGAGTGGGTCGCGGTGCTGGAGGGCGGACCCCGCGCCTGCCTCGACGGTGTCTCCGCACTCGTGGCGGCCGGCCTCAAGGGGTTCGACGTCGACAGCATCCGCGTCTCGCTGCCGCGGGGCGCCTTGGTCACCCGCGTGCCGGGGGTCGACATGCGCCAGACGCGGAGGTGGAGTGCGGCGGACGTCGTGCCGCACGGCGTTCCGAGGACCCAGCCCCACGTGGCGGCGGTCCGGGCCGCACTCTGGGCGCGCACGGAGAAGCAGGCCGCGCTCGTCCTCACCATGGCCGTCCAGCAGGGGCTGACCACTCCGGAGCTCCTGGGCGTCGCCATGCTCGCCGTACGACGCGACAGGCGCAGGGTGTTCATCCACGGGCTGCTGCTCGACCTGCTCGACGGGGTGCGCTCCCTCGGTGAGCTCGACTTCGCGCGCGAGTGCCGGAGCCGTGGGCTGCCGGAGCCCTCACGACAGGTGCGCCGCAGGAGTGCCCACGGCACGCACTTCCTCGACGTGATGTGGGAGCAGTGGGGGGTCGTCGTCGAGGTCGACGGCGCGCACCACCAGTGGGCCGCGGTGGTGGTGCCCGATGCGCTCCGCCAGAACGAGGTGACCATGCACGGAGCGCTGGTCCTGCGACTGCCGCTGCTCGGCCTGCGCGTGGCGCCGGACGACTTCTTCCGCCAGATCGCCCGCGCGCTCGCCTCGCGGGGCTGCCCCCTCCCGCGGGACGTCATCACCAGCGGTGCGTTGGGCGACCAGTCACGATGACGTCCGCCGGGGGCGCCAGGCAGGCGGCGCCGGGGGAGCGGGTCAGGCGGGCTGGCGGTCGGTACGCCGGGCGTCGCGGTGCGCCACGACCGTACGGCGGGCGCTGCCGGCGGTGAGCCACAGGCTGACCGCGACGTAGTACGCGACGTAGAGGAGCGAGAGCACGACCAGCAGGTCGTGGGGGTCGGGGAGGTCGGCGGTGATGAGGCCGAAGAGGACCAGCCACAGGGTCGCCAGCGTCATGTTGACCGCCCAGAGCGCGGGGGTGCGGGAGGGGTAGACGTACTTCACCGGCACGAAGACCAGCGCGGTGAGCACCAGGATCAGGCCCGCGGTGGTGCCCTCGCCCAGGCCGAGCACGACGGCGTAGAACGCCACGATGTTCCAGTAGCTGGGGAAGCCCAGGAAGAAGTGGTCGTCGGTCTTGGCGTCGGTCCGGCAGAACTGGTAGCAGGAGGCCAGCAGCGGCACGGCCGCACAGACGCCGCCGAGCCACCCCGACGGCAGGTAGCCGTTGGCCCACAGCAGCACCATGGGGGCGAAGACGTAGGTGATGTAGTCGACGATGTTGTCCAGCAACGCCCCGTCGAACCCGGGGAGCACCTCCTTGACGCGCAGCCGTCGTGCGAGCAGCCCGTCGGTGCCGTCGATCACCATCGCGACGAGGAAGAGCCAGAGCACCAGCTCGACCCGGCCCTCGTAGGAGAAGTGGACCATCAGCAGCGCCAGCACCGAGCCGACCGCGGTGTAGGCGTGCACGGCCGTCGCGGCGAGTCGCTGGACCGGCGAGGCCCTGCCGGTCGTCGAGGTCATGCGAGCAGAGTAGAGGGCTCGGCGGGCCGAGGAATCACGGCAGCCAGAGGTGGGCGATCCAGTAGCAGACCGCTGCCACCAGGCCTGCCGCCGGGAAGGTGAGCACCCAGGCGGCGAGGATCGACTTCGCCACGCCCCAGCGCACCGCGGAGAGTCGCTTGGTCGCGCCGACCCCCATCACCGCGGAGGTGATGGTGTGGGTGGTCGAGATCGGTGCCTCCCAGATGTACGCCGTGGTGTAGAGCACCGAGGCGGCCACCGACTCGGCCGCGAAGCCGCGCGGCGGGTCGAGGTGGATGATCCGGCGGCCCAGGGTGCGCATGATCCGCCAGCCGCCCGACCAGGTGCCGAGCGAGATCGCGCCCGCGGCGGCGATGATCACCCACAGGGGGAGCGAGTCGCCGTCGGAGACGTAGCCCCCGGCGAGCAGGGCCAGGAAAATGACGCCCATCGTCTTCTGCGCGTCCTGGAGCCCGTGGCCGAGCGCCATGGCGGCGGCGGAGACGGTCTGCGCGATCTTGAAGCCGCGGTTGGCCTTGGAGGGGTTGGCCCGGCGGGCGGCCCACATGATCCCGAGCATCACCACGAAGCCGAGGGTGAAGGCGACCAGCGGCGAGAGGATCATCGGGATCGCGACCTTGGCGACCACGGTGTCCCACTTCACGAAGGCGCCGGCGGCCAGCGCCGCGCCCACCAGGCCGCCGATCAGGGCGTGCGAGGAGGAGGAGGGGAGGCCGTAGTACCAGGTGATCATGTTCCACGCGATGGCGCCCAGCAGGCCGGCCATCACGATGGTGAGGGCATGGCTGCCCAGCCCCGGGTCGATGACGTCGGAGACGGTCTGGGCGACCTTCTGGCCGAGGAACGCCCCGACGAAGTTCATGACGGCCGCCATCCCGAGCGCGACCCGCGGCGTCAGCGCGCGGGTCGAGACCGAGGTGGCGATCGCGTTGGCGGCGTCGTGGAAGCCGTTGGTGTAGTCGAAGACGAGGGCAACGACGACTACCGCGATGACGATCGCGAGCTCCATCGGGTCAGGACTCCTTGACCGCGATCTGCTCCACCGTGTTGGCGACCTTCTCGAAGGCGTCGATGGCGCCCTCGAGCGACTCGACGACGTCCTTGAGCTTGAGCACCTCCAGCGCCTCGTACTTGCCGCTGAACAGGCTGGCGAGGATCCGCCGGTAGCTCTTGTCGCCGGTGTTCTCGAGGCGGTTGATCTCGATCCAGTAGTCGTCGAGGTCGGCCATCGACTTCAGCCGCGGCATCGCCTCGGCGGTCAGCTCGGCGCAGCGCTGGATGACCTCGACCTGGTTGGAGAGCTCCGAGGGGAGGTTGTGCACCTCGTAGAGCAGGATCAGGTCCACCGCCTCGTCCATCATGTCCATGATGTCGTCGAGACCGGAGGCGAGGTTGTAGATGTCCTCACGGTCGAACGGCGTCACGAACGTCGAGTTGACCCGGCGGATGATCGCGTGGGTCGTCTCGTCGGCGGCGTGCTCCGCCTCCCGCATGCGGCGGGCGACGTCCTCACGGTCGGACTGGTCCGACAGCATCTCGGCCAGGATGTCGGCACCTCGCACGAGGTGGGTGCCGAACTCGCTGAAAAGGTCGTAGAAGGAAGACTCGACGGGGCGGAACCTGAAACCCACGGACAACTCCTGGTGAGCAGGACGGGAACGCTCGTCATGCTACGGGCACGACGTCCTCAGATTGCAAGTCAGGGGGAGGGGGTGGGAGTCAGCGCCGCCGCCGCTGACGCTCGATCAGGGCCGACTGGAGATGCACGTCACCACGGTGCCGGTGCCACTCGCCGTCCGGTCCGAGCTCCCAGGCACTGGTCCCGGGGTCGAAGGCGAGGTCGAGGACGGCTCCGAGCCGGTCCCGGTTGGCGCCGTCGGGCAGCCGCACCAGCACCTCCACGCGCCGGTCGAGGTTGCGGTGCATCATGTCGGCGGAGCCGAGCCAGGCGGTCGGGTCGCCGCCGTTGTCGAACCAGAAGACCCGGCTGTGCTCCAGGAAGCGGCCCAGCACCGAGCGCACCTGGACGGTCTCGGAGAGCCCGGGGACGCCGGGGCGGAGGGCGCAGATGCCGCGCACCAGCAGCTGGACCGGCACCCCGGCCTGGGAGGCGAGGTAGAGCGCGTCGATGACCGCCTCGTCGACCACCGAGTTGGCCTTGATCCGGATGCGCGCGGGCCGGCCGGCCAGGTGGTGGGCGACCTCGGCGTGGATCTGCTCGACCAGTCCGCTGCGGACGGTGGCGGGGGCGACCAGGAGCGTCTCGTAGGAGACGTTGCGGGAGATGCCGGAGAGGTTGTTGAAGAGGTGGGCGACGTCCTCCCCGATGGCGTCGTCGCAGGTCAGCAGCCCGAGGTCCTCGTAGAGCCGGGCGGTCTTGGGGTTGTAGTTGCCGGTCCCGATGTGGGTGTAGCGACGGATCCCGTCGGGGTCCTCGCGGACCACCATCGCGAGCTTGCAGTGGGTCTTGAGGCCGACCAGGCCGTAGACCACGTGGCACCCGGCCTGCTCGAGCTTGCGGGCCCAGCGGATGTTGGCCTGCTCGTCGAAGCGGGCCTTGATCTCCACGATCACCAGCACCTGCTTGCCCGCCTCCGCGGCGTCGACGAGGGCGTCGATGATCGGGGAGTCGCCGGAGGTGCGGTAGAGCGTCTGCTTGATCGCCAGCACGTGCGGGTCGGCGGCGGCCTGCTCCAGGAAGCGCTGCACGGAGGTGGCGAAGGAGTCGTAGGGGTGGTGCAGCAGCACGTCGTGGCGGCGTACGGCGTCGAAGACGTCGACCGGGGAGGAGGACTCCACCTCGGCCAGCAGCGGGTGGGTGGTGGGCACGAACGTGGGGTACTGCAGGTCCTCGCGGGGGAGGTCGGCGATGCCGTGCAGCCCTCGCAGGTCCAGTGGGCCGGGCAGCGCGAAGACCTCGTCGGCGTGCACCCCCAGCTCGGAGACGAGCAGGTCACGCATCCGGTCGTCCATGGAGTCCTCGATCTCCAGGCGCACCGGGGGGCCGAACTTGCGGCGCAGCAGCTCCTTCTCCAGGGCCTTGAGGAGGTTCTCGGCGTCGTCCTCCTCGACCTCGAGGTCCTCGTTGCGGGTGACCCGGAAGGTGTGGGAGCGGACCACCTCCATCCCCGGGAAGAGGCGCTTGAGGTGCTCGCGGATGACGTCCTCGAGCGGCACGAACCGCTGGTTGCCGACCGGCACGAAGCGGTTGAAGATCTGCGGCACCTTGACCCGGGCGAAGTGCTCGACGCCGGTCTCGGGATCGCGGACGATGACGGCGAGGTTGAGGGAGAGGCCGGAGATGTAGGGGAAGGGGTGGGCCGGGTCGACCGCCAGCGGGGTGAGCACCGGGAAGACGCGCTCCTTGAAGAGCCGCTTGCACTGCTTCTGCTCCTCCCGGGTCAGCTGGTCCCAGCGGACCAGCTCGATGCGCTCGTCGCGCAGCGCCGGGATCACCTCGTCGAGGAAGAGCCGGGCCTGGCGCCTCATCAGCGCGCCGGCCTGCAACGAGATCTGCTTCAGCTCCTCGCGGGGGAGCAGCCCGGAGGCGGCCCGGACGGCGACGCCCGCGGCGATCCGGCGCTTGAGGCCGGCGACCCGGACCATGAAGAACTCGTCGAGGTTGCTGGTGAAGATGGCCAGGAAGCGGGTGCGCTCCAGCAGCGGGACGGACGGGTCCTCGGCCAGCTCCAGCACCCGCTGGTTGAAGCGGAGCCAGGAGAGCTCGCGGTCCAGGAAGCGGTCGCCGTACTGCTCCACCGCCGCGACGGTCTCGGCGTCGGGGACGTACGGCGGCTCCACGTCGAAGGTGTCCGGCGCGTGGGCGAACGGCTCGGACTCACCCGGCCCTTCCTCACTGGCCGCGCCGACGTGGATGGGGAGCGGTGAGGACATGGTCCTCAGTGTGGCACCGCTCGGTGAACGGGAGGTGGCCGAGAGCACGCGCCGCGGCCCGCGCGTTCGGGCGACAGCCAGGTGAGAGCCGGGTGACAGCGCCGCCGGCCCTCCCTAGGGTGCCCTCATGTCGAGGAACCCGCTGCCGGAGCACGTCGTCCCGAGGCGCTACCGGCAGGACCCGGGATGGTCCGAGCGGGCGGCCGCCCCGTTGCGGCTGGTCGCCGGCCCCGGCGCCAAGCCGACGCCCGCCGACGTGGTGCGGCTCCAGAAGGGGCTGCTGCGCCGCGACGAGCCGGGTGCCGCGCTGGTCGAGGCGATCCGGCGCGACCGCAGCGTCACGATGGGCCAGGTGTCGCACGCCCTCGAGCACGGGGTCGGTCCGGAGGGGCCGGCTGCCCTGCGCGCCTTCGTCGACGCCCTGGAGCCGCGCCCCGCCTGGGTCGACGACGAGCTGCTGGCGCGCGGCGCGCGCGCCTGCCGCCGGTTCGGGGTGGACGGGCTGCGGGTGCTGGGCCTCGGCTCGCTGCTCGGCGGCTACCGGACCGCGGCGGCGCTGGAGCCTCTGGTGCGGACCGGCCGGCTGGTCGGCCCCGACGCCGGTGGGCGGCTGGCCGAGACCACCGCCTGGTGGCTCGCGATCACCGCGCCCGGCGGGCTCGCGGCCCGCGCTCCGGGCTGGCGCGCGGCGGTCCACGTCCGGGTGGTGCACGCGATGGTGAACGACCAGCTGGAGCACGCCGACGACTGGGACTGGCGACTGCGCGGCACGCCGATCAACCAGTACGACCAGGCCAGCACCCTGGGGGTCTTCAGCACCAGCTTCCTGCTGCACGCCCGGCTGCTCGGTCACCGGGTCTCGCGGCGCGACGGCGACGCGGTCATGCACCTGTGGTCCTACGTCGGGTGGCTGATGGGGGTCGACGAGGAGTGGCTGCCGCGCACCGAGCGGATCGGCCGCCGGCTGCTCTACCGGTTCCTCGCCGCCGACCCGCCGCCCGACCAGAACACCCGCGACCTCGCCCGGGCCCTGATCGCGTCGATCGACTCCGTCGAGCGCGGGCAGGCGGCGACCCGCTGGGAGCGGGAGCGGGTGCTGAGCACCGCGACCGGGCTGCTCGGACCGGGAGCGATGCGCGACTTGGGCCTCCCGGTGCGCCCGCCCTGGTTCACCGCCTGGCGGATGGCGGTCAACGTCCCGCTCACCCATGGGCTGGGTCGGCTCCCGGGCACCGGGGAGCTGCTGCTCCGGCGCGGCAACGCGTCGATCCGACGCGAGCTGGAGCGGCTGGGCCAGGAGACCGCCGGGGTCTGAGCGGGAGCCGGGGTCAGCGCTCGAGGAGCAGGGTGAAGGGGCCGTCGTTGACCGACTCGACCTGCATGTCGGCGCCGAAGATCCCCTTCTCCACCCGGGCTCCGAGCGCCTCCAGCTCGCCGCAGAACTCGTCGTACACCGGCTCGCTGACCGGCCCCGGCGCGGCGGCGGACCAGGTCGGTCGGCGCCCCTTGACCGCGTCGCCGTAGAGGGTGAACTGGCTGACCACCAGGATCGGCGCGTCCACCTCGCTCGCCGAGCGCTCCTCGGGCAGCACGCGCAGCCCCCAGACCTTCCGGGCCATCCAGGTGATCTCGGCGGGTCCGTCGTCATGGGTGACCCCGAGATAGACGAGCAGGCCGGGCCCGTGGAGCTGCCCCACAACTCTTCCGTCCACAGAGACCGAAGCCGACACCACTCGCTGAACCACGGCGCGCACGAAGAACATCCTCCTGTCGATGCTGGGGCTGTGGACCCCGAGTCTGCCAGCATGGGCCCATGCCAGGCCCCCTCCTCGTCACCGTCGCCCCGACCGGGGCCGAGACCTCCAAGGCCGAGTGCCCCCAGCTGCCGACCACCACCGAGGAGCTGGTCGCCACCGCGCGGGAGTGCGAGGCTGCCGGGGCCGCGATGATCCACGTGCACGTCCGCGACGGCGAGCACCGGCCCACCCTCGACGCCGGGCGACTCCGGGAGACGGTCGCCGCGCTGCGCGAGAGCACCGACCTGGTGGTGCAGCTCTCGACCGGCGGCTCGGTCCACGACCCGCTGGCCGACCGGCTCAAGGTCCTCGACGCGGAGCCCGACTCCTGCAGCCTCACCATGGGCACCACCAACTTCGGCGACGACGTCTTCCTCAACCCGTGGCCGTTCGTGGTCGAGCTCTACCAGCTGGCCCAGGAGCGGGCGGTGGTGCCGGAGTTCGAGCTCTTCGACCTCGGGCAGGTGCACGCGCTGACCCGGCTGCTTGACCGCTACGGGCTGCCCGCCGGCGGCAAGGTCCACGTCGACCTGGTGATGGGGGTCCCCGGCGGCATGGACGGCACGGCGGACGCCATGGTCGCCGCCGTCCGCGACCTGCCGGCCGAGGTCACCTCCTGGTCGGCCACCGGGATCGGCCGCTCCACCCTGCCGGTGATGCTGGCCTCGCTCGCCAAGGGCGGCCACCTGCGGGTCGGCATGGAGGACGTGCTGACGATCAGCCGCGGCGTCCCGGTGGAGTCCAACGCCCAGCTGGTACGCCGGGCCGTGGCGGCCGGTGCGCTCGCGCAGCGCGAGCCGATGACCCCCGCCGCGGCGCGCGAGCTGCTCGGCGTACGAGCCCGCTCCTAGCAGCCGCCTGCCGGCCCCCACCCGCCGGCGCCCGCCGGACGTCATCGTGAGCGGTGCCCCGGGCGACCGGCGGTGATGACGTCTCGCGGGGGGCCTGCCGGACGTCATCGTGAGCGGGGCTCCGGGCGACCGGCGGTGATGACGTCCGCCCGAGGCCGCGCGAGCGTCCCGCGTGAGACGGCCCGGGAGCTCAGTAGACGAGCGCCTGGACGCCCTCGCCGAGGACCTCCTCGGCGAAGAGGGCGGCGCCGGCCACCCGGACGCCGGGCACCATGTCGGCCTCGACGAGCCCGCGGCGGGCGGCGCACTGCGAGCAGACCGTCAGCGTGCCGGCGCCGAGCACGGCGTCGCGCAGCTGGGACAGCGGCGTGGCCAGCGGCAGGTCGAACTCCTCGGCGCGTCCCGGGACCCCCATCCAGGCGGCGTCCCCGGTGAGCCAGAGCGAGACCTCCGCGCCGGCGGCGGTCGCTGCGGCGGCGACGGTGAACGCCTGGTTGAGGCGCTCGGCGTCCTCGGCTCCGCAGGTGACCTTGACGACCAGTGCGCGACTCATGGGCCCACTCTAGGTCCGCGTCCGCCGGGCGTCGCCCGCCCGCTCAGCCCAGGGCCGAGAGCAGCGCGGCGGCGGTGGCGAGCGCTTCCTCGGTGAGCTGCTGCCGGGGAAACGGGTCCTGCGGCGAGGGCATCGTCGAGGCGAAGACCTGGACGACGGTGGCGTCGCCGGCGGCGATCACCTGGAGGCCGGGCTGGGTCTGCGACCCGCCCTGGACCAGCCAGGCCTCGCTCCCGTCGTCGAGCGTGGCGCGCGCGATCTCCCCGCCGGGCAGCTCCGCCTCGTCCTTCAGCTCCGCGAAGGTCGGGGAAGACCCATCGGCGCTTTCCTCGAGGTACCACCAGATCCACACGCCGCGCTCGTCGGCCGACTCGGGCTCGCAGACCAGGGTCTCCCGGGGCTTGCGGGGCTCGATGGCGGCCTGTGTCACCCCGGTGATCCGGGCGAGCTGGTCCGCGGAGAGCAGGCACTGCGCCGCGTCGGGCGCGGCACCATCCTCGGACGGCGTCTCGGTCGCGGCGGGGGAGGCCGGATCGGGGGCCTTGCTTGGCGCCTCCTCGGTCGCCTGCCCCTGGCACCCTGCCAGCAGCCCTGCCAGCAGCAGGGTGCACGCGGCGAGCGAGAGGGCGCCGGTGCGCCGCCGGGGGCGTCGCGGGCGGTGCGTCGGCGTCGGTCGCATGGCCAGGGGTATGCCCCGCGGGCCGTCTGCCAAACCGGGCGGCCGGGCGCCGCACTACAGTGGCGGTATGCCGTTCGAGCTCCCCGACAACCTGCACCCCAACTGCGGCCCGGTCGCCTGGCTGCTCGGCACCTGGCGCGGAAACGGCCACGGCGACTACCCGACGATCGAGAAGTTCCAGTTCGGCCAGGAGCTGATCTTCACCCACGACGGCCGCCCCTTCTTCCACTACATGTCGCGTGCCTGGGTCCTCGACGAGAACGGCGAGAAGGTCCGTGACGGCGCCATCGAGACCGGCTTCCTGCGCTGCCCCGAGCCCGGCAAGGTCGAGTTCCTGCTCGCGCACAACACCGGCTTCGTCGAGGTCTGGTACGGCGAGGCCACCGGCGGCAAGCTCGACCTGACCACCGACGCCGTGGTCCGCACCGAGTCGGCCAAGGAGGTCACCGCAGGCAAGCGGCTCTACGGCAACGTCGAGGGCGACCTGCTCTACGCCTACGACATGGCTGCGGTGGGCCAGGCGCTGCAGCCTCACCTGTGGGCGCGCCTGAAGCGGGCGTGACCGGGCGATGACGGCGGGCTCCGACCACCTCGCCGAGGCGCTGCGCGGCAGCGGCCTGCGGCTGACCCCGCAGCGCCGGCTGGTGCTGGAGGCCGTCGAGGAGCTCGGCCACGCCACCCCCGACGAGATCCGCGACCAGGTCGGCGGGGCGGCCAACCTCTCCACCGTCTACCGCGCGCTCGACGTGCTCGAGCAGCTCGGCCTGGTGCGGCACACGCACCTGAGCGACCGGGCGCCCACCTACCACTCGACCAGGGAGTCCGAGCACATCCACCTGGTGTGCCGGAATTGTCGCAAGGTCACCTCGGTTGACCCTGAGGAGGCCGAGCAGTTCCTCGGCCTGCTGCGGGCCCGGCACGGGTTCGTGACGGACGTCGGGCACCTGGCGATCTTCGGACGATGTGAGGACTGTGATGAGCACGGCGACGACCAGCCCGTTCCTTGACCTGCTCGGGGCGGTGAGCGGCGACGGCGTCGACGCTCCGGTGGCCGCGCACTACGGCTCCTTCAACCTGGAGCAGCGCACCCTCGCCTCGGGCGACGGCTTCGTGGACCTCTCCCACCGTGACGTCTTCCGGGTCACCGGCCCCGACCGGCTGACCTGGCTCCACTCGCTGACCACCCAGCATCTGGAGGCGCTGCCTCCCAAGACGCCGACGCAGGCGCTGGTGCTGAGTCCCCAGGGCCACGTCGAGCACCACTTCCACGGGGTCGACGACGGCGAGACCTTCCTGGCCCACACCGAGCCGGGCGCCGGCGAGGCGCTGGTGCAGTGGCTCGACCGGATGCGCTTCATGATGCGGGTCGAGGTGACGCCCGCCGACGACCTCGCGGTGATGTGGCGCCCGGCCGGGGGCGGCACCTTCGACCTGGTGCCGCGCGACCAGCTCACGGCGTACGCCGAGGCGGCCGGGCCGGCGTGCGGCCTGTGGGCCTACGACGCGCTGCGCATCGAGCGCGGCGAGCCGCGCTTCGGCGTCGACACCGACCACCGCACGATCCCCAACGAGGCGGGCTGGATCGGCTCCGCGGTGCACCTGGACAAGGGCTGCTACCGCGGGCAGGAGACGGTCGCCCGGGTGCACACCCTGGGGCGCCCGCCGCGTCGGCTGACCCTGCTCCACCTCGACGGCACCGAGAACAGGCTGCCGGAGATCGGGGCGGCGGTGAGCCACGGCGACAAGGTGGTCGGGTTCGTCGGCTCCTCCGCCCGGCACCACGAGCTGGGCCCGATCGGGCTGGCCATGCTCAAGCGCAACGTGCCGGTCGACGCCCAGCTGAGCGTGGCCGAGATGCCGGCGACGCAGGAGGTCGTGGTCGACCCGGAGGTCGGGCTGCACGTGCGGCCCAAGCTCCGCTGACCGCTCAGGGGCGGGCGTACATCACGTGGGTGTCCGCCTCGGCGTGGTGGAACCCCAGCCCGGCGTAGGTCGCCACCGCCGCGGCGTTGTCGGCCTCGACGTAGAGGATCACCTCCGAGACGCCCCGGGTGGCGAGGTGCGCGAGCCCGGTGTGGGTGAGCAGCCGGCCCAGCCCGCGGCCCTGGGCGGCGGGGTCGACGGCGACGACGTAGACCTCGCCCTGCTGGGGGGAGTGCTGCTTGGTCCAGTGGAAGCCGAGCATCCGACCGCGCGGGTCGGTGGCGACGATCAGGCCCTCGGGGTCGAACCACGGCTCGGCCATCCGCAGTGCGAGGTTCTCCTCGTCCATCGCGCCCTGCTCGGGGTGGTGGGCGAACGCCGCCGCGTTGACCCGCAGCAGCTCGTCGCGGTCGCTCTCGCGCCAGCTGCGCACGACGACGTCGGCCGGCGGGTCGAGCGGGGGGAGCTCCTCGGCGGTGCGCCGCATCACCCACAGGTCGCGGACCCGCTCCCACCCGTGGCGGGCCGCCAGCCGTGCCGCCGCGGGGTGGTTGCCGTGGCTCCAGGCGCGGGAGACCTCCGGGTGCTCGGCGAGCACCTGGTCGACCAGGCTGCCGCCGAGGCCGCGCCCGCGGGCGGGCGGGTCGACGAGCAGGGCGAGCTCCTCGTCGCGCACCAGGGCCAGGCCGCCCTCGCGGCGCAGCGAGCGGAGGCGACCGGTGCGCAGCGCCATCAGGGTGGCCTCGTCGAACGGGGCGACGCCGTCCGCCACCTCGGCGCGGGAGATCAGGGCCTCGAGGGTGGGCATGCCCCGAGCCTAGGGGACACCCCTCAGGAGCCGGTGGTCTCCTGCTCGACGGGGAGGAGGCCCTCGGCCCGGCTGGGCAGGACGAAGCGGTAGCCGACGTTGCGGACGGTCCCGATCAGCGTCTCGTGCTCGGGGCCGAGCTTGGCGCGCAGGCGGCGCACGTGGACGTCGACCGTGCGGGTGCCCCCGAAGTAGTCGTAGCCCCACACCTCCTGGAGGAGCTGCTGGCGGCTGAAGACCCGGCCGGGGTGCTGGGCGAGGTACTTGAGGAGCTCGAACTCCTTGAAGGTCAGGTCGAGCGGCCGGCCGCCGATCCGGGCGGTGTAGGAGGCGTCGTCGACGACGACCTCGCCGGAGCGGATCACGTGGGCGTCGGGGTCGGCGGCGGCACGGGCGGCGGCGAGGCGACCGGTGGCCATCCGGATCCGGGCCTCGAGCTCTGCGGGGCCGCAGGTGTGGAGCACCACGTCGTCCATGCCCCAGTCGTGGGCGACCACGGCCAGCCCGCCCTCGGTGACGACGAGCAGGACCGGCACGTCGGCGCCGGTCGTGCGGATCAACCGGCACAGGTCGCGGGCCTGGGCGAGGTCCTGGCGTCCGTCGACGAGCACCAGGTGGGCGTCGGGGGCCTCGAGCAGGGCGCTGCCCTCGGCGGGCAGGATCTTGACCGCGTGGGGGAGAAGCGTCAGCCCCGGGAGCACCTCGGCCGAGGGCTGGAGGGCGCTGGTCAGCAACAGCAGCGTGCTCATGACCACCTCCTGTCGTAGCGACGTTGGGGGATGATATCCGTCATGGGAGCGCTGCAGGCCGACAATGGTCCAGCCGGTGGTCATGTCGCCGGGAACATCACCTTGCGCTACTGGGCGGGTGCGCGGCACGCGGCGGGCGTGGCGACCGACGTCGTGCCCGCCGACGAGGCCCTCACCTTGGAGGCGCTGGTGGAGCGGGCGATCGCGCTGCACCCCGACGCTGAGCGCCTCCCGCAGGTGCTCGGCGTCTGCTCGGCGCTGGTCGACGACCGGCCGGTGGGGCGCGCGGAGCCCGGGAGCGTGCTGGTCTCCCCGGGGTCGACGGTGGAGTTCCTCCCGCCCTTCGCGGGCGGCTGACGGCCAAATATCAGTGTTCAAGATCACTTTGCGCCCGTGACTTTGAAACCAGTCTCCTAACAAAGTAAAAACCACTAGCGTCCCGCTAGCCCGGCCCGCATTCGGCGGACCGCAGGTAGAAAGGCACAAGATGGGAACGCAGATCAGTGGCGCTTCGCGCCGACTGGTAAGTGCTGGGGCCGTTGGGGCCCTGGTCATGGGGGCTCTCTCGATGGGAGGCGTCCCTGCCTACGCCGCTGAGGACAACCTCCGCGGCACCGTGGTCGACCCGAAGGGCAACCCGGTCAGCGGGTACCTCTCGGTCTACACGACGAGTGGTTCCTACGTCACCGACGCCTACGTGGACCTCGGCCGTGTCTCCGCCACCGTGCCCGCCGGCACCTACACGGTCTCGTTCGACCCCTTCGACTCGCGCCTGCGCACCGAGTACTACCTCGACCAGGCCACCGCCGCCACCGCCACCGCCGTCACCGTCGCCGACGGCGTCGCGCAGCTGTCGCCGTGGACGATCGACTACGCGCCGTACGTCGCGGGTGCCGTCACCGACGGTGCCGGCCGACCGATCTCCAACGCCAGCGTGGAGGTCTACGACGCCGCCAGCGGGAACCTGCGCGACCAGACCTACACCCGCAAGGACGGCAGCTTCCAGGCGCCGACCGGCACCGGTGACGTCAAGCTCCGGTTCGCCGCGCAGGGCTTCGCCACCGAGTGGTACAACGACCAGGTCTCCCTGGCCACCGCCACCCCGGTCAACGGTGCTGCCGGCCCCAACCTCGGCAACGTCGTCATGACCAAGGGCGCCACCATCGCCGGTGTCGTGACCAGCGACGCCGGGGTCCCGCTCGCGCGGATCCGGGTCAACGGCTACAACGCCGACACCGGCAGCAACGTCAGCGACTACACCGACTCCACGGGCGCCTACCTGCTCGAGGGTGTCTCGGCCGGCTCCTACGAGATCACGGCTGAGGACCCGGAGATCGGCGAGTACGTCAGCGAGTCCTACGACAACGTCGCGCCGGGCGGCACGCCCAACCTGGTCGCGGCCGCCAAGGACCAGGCCGTCACGGGTGTCAACTTCGCCCTCACCCCGCGGGTGGTCGAGCCGGTCACCGGCGTCGACCTCTCCGGCCGGGTGACCGACCAGAACGGCACGCCGCTCGTCGGCCTGCCGGTCGCCGCGTCGACCACCCCGGCCGACCTCGACGACCGCGAGTCCGTGGTCGCGTACACCAACCGTGACGGCGTCTACCAGTTCACCGAGCTCGACGGCATCCCCGACGACGCCATCAAGGTCTACGCCAACGGCTTCGGTCCCCGCGAGGAGGACTCCACCGGCATCGAGGCGTTCGGCGTCATCGGCGCCTGGTTCGGCGGCACCGAGTCCTACGAGAACGCCACCCCCGTCCCGACGGCCAGCCTGCCCGCCACCGCGGACATCCAGCTCGTCCGCCAGGGTGGGATCACCGGCACGGTGACCTCCGAGACCGGTGAGCAGCTCGAGTCCGCCGGTGTGACCGTCCACAACGAGGACGGCGACGCCATCGAGGGTGTCGACGTCGAGCTCGACGGCACCTACAAGCTCTCCTGGCTGCGTCCGGGCACCTACACGGTCTCCTTCTGGGCCGAGGAGCACGTGGGCGAGTTCTGGAACGGCACCGTGCGGAGCAAGGCGACCAAGGTCGTCGTCCCCTCGGGCGCCCGTACCGCCGGCATCGACGCCTCGCTCACCAAGTCGCTGGTCGCCGTCGACCGGCCGACCATCGCCGGCGAGGCGCTGGTGGGCAACACCCTCACGGCCGACCCGGGCGTGTGGAACGGCATGGGCAGCGCCAAGTTCAGCTACGAGTGGCTGGCCGACGGCGCCGTCGTCGCCACCGGCCCGACCCTGTCCCTGAGCGCCGCTCAGTTCGGCAAGGCCATCGCCGTGCGCGTGGGCAACCGCATCGAGACCACCGACCGGGTCTACTCCGGTGTCGCGGTCAGCGAGTCCACCGCCGCGGTCAAGTCCACCACCTCGACCAAGGCCAAGGCCAAGAAGGGCACGGTCGCGGTCAAGGTCTCGGCCCCGTCCATCGCCGCCTCCGCGGTCGACGGCAAGGTGGCCGTCAAGCTGGTGATCAACAAGAAGAAGATGGTGACCGTCGGCTCCGCCAAGGTGAAGAACGGCAAGGCCAAGGTCACGATCACCAAGGTGCTCGGCTCCAAGAAGATGAAGAAGGCCCTCAAGAAGCTCAAGGGCAAGAAGAAGAAGAACGCCAAGGTGGCCTTCGTCTTCACCGGCAAGAACTTCGTCGAGTCCAAGTCCACCGTCTCGAAGAAGAAGCTCGAGAAGGTCAAGGGCAAGGCCGGCAACAAGGGCAACAAGGGCAAGAAGAACAAGAAGAAGAAGGGCAAGAAGGGCAAGAAGTGATCCTCTGATCACCTCTGATCCCCTCTGATCCTCAGGTGGCCCCGTCCCGGCTCTGTGCCGGGGCGGGGCCACTGTCGTCCCCGGGCGACGGCACGCCCGCAGGCGGTGGGCTCGCGGGCGGGAATGGCGAACGTCGCTCCCGGCGTTGGGACTTGATGTGACGACCGGACAGTGGGTGCTCCTGATCGCCGTGGCTGCGGCCGTGGCGTTCGGCGGCTGGCGCGCCCGGACGGACGGCCGCTGGCGCGACCAGGCCGGGACCGGGACCGGGACCGGGACGCCGATCTCGGTCGTCGCGGACACCGAGTACGCCGACCGGCTGGGGGAGCGGGCGACGCTGCTCCAGTTCTCCAGCGCGTTCTGTGCCCCGTGCCGGGCGACCCGGCGCACGCTCGCGGAGGTCACCGAGGCGATGGACGACGTCGCGCACGTCGAGGTCGACGCGGAGTCCCACCTCGAGCTGGTGCGGCGGGTCGGGGTGCTGCGCACGCCGACGACGCTGGTGCTGGACGCCCAGGGACGCGAGGTGGCTCGCGCAGCCGGGGTGCCGACCCCTCAGCAGGTCCTCGCGGCGCTCGGGCGGCTGGCGGCACCCGTCACGGACGAGCGCTGACCACTATGTGGACGGGCGTCCCGAATGGCGAGACGCGCGTTTCTGGTCGGGCGACCTCCGGCCCTAGGCTCTTGCCCATGAGCTCGACCTGGTTGACGAAGCGGCGCGCGGTGGATCACTGCCGCATGCGCTCGTCCCTCTGTCGAATGTCCTGAGGGGCCGACCCCACGCTGCGCCCGGCCGTCCGGCCGGGATCCCGCAGCCCGTCGCCCCGCCGCGCGCCGCCCCCCGCGGCTGCCCGGCCCCGCCTGCCGTCCTCGCGCGGCCGGCGGTCGGAGACCTCGTCAGAGTCGAGCAGGACAGGACGCAGCATGAGCACCCAGATCGATCCGCGCGGCGCACGCTTCGCCGCCGCGATCACCACGGTCGTCCTGGCCGGGGTGCTGCTGACCGCGCCCGGGCCGGTGGCCACCGCGCTGCTCGCCGTCCAGGCGCTGGTCTTCGCGGTCGGCGCGCTCCGCGGCGTCCAGCACACGCCGTACGCCTGGCTCTTCCGCGCCCTCGTCCGGCCGCGGCTCTCCGCCCCGGCCCACCTCGAGGACGCCGCGCCCCCGCGTTTCGCGCAGTCCGTCGGGCTCGGCTTCGCCGTGGTCGGCCTGGCCGGGTTCGTCTCCGGCGTGACGGTCCTGGGCCTGGTCGCCACCGGCTTCGCGCTGGCCGCGGCCCTGCTCAACTCCGCCTTCGGCTTCTGCCTGGGCTGCGAGCTCTACCTGGTCGGCCGCCGGCTGGGCCTCAGGGCCGGCGCCGCGCGGGCCGCCCACCCCTCCTGATCCCCCGTCTCACGCTCCACGCACGTCGAGAAGCACCCACCCACCGAAAGAGAGAAGCAACCCATGAGCCGCGAAGACTCGCTCGTCACAGTCCAGTGGGTCGAGGACAACCTCGACACCCCCGGCATCGTCCTGATCGAGGTCGACGAGGACACCACGGCCTACGACAAGGGCCACATCCGCACCGCGATCAAGCTCGACTGGACCACCGACCTGCAGGACCAGGTGCGCCGCGACTTCGTCGACAAGGCGGGCTTCGAGAAGCTCCTCTCCGAGCGTGGGGTCGGCAACGACGACACCGTGGTGCTCTACGGCGGCAACAACAACTGGTTCGCGGCCTACGCCTACTGGTACTTCACGCTCTACGGCCACCGCGACGTCAAGCTGATGGACGGCGGCCGCAAGAAGTGGGAGCTCGACTCCCGCGAGCTGGTGCAGGAGGTCCCGACCCGGGAGAAGACCACCTACACCGCGACCGAGCAGGACCGCTCGATCCGCGCCTTCCGCGACGACGCGGTCGCCGCGATCGGCGTGCAGAACCTCATCGACGTGCGCAGCCCCGACGAGTTCGCCGGCCGCCTGCTCGCGCCGGCCCACCTGCCGCAGGAGCAGTCGCAGCGCGCCGGCCACATCCCGACCAGCCTCAACGTGCCGTGGAGCAAGAACTGCCACGACGACGGCACCTTCAAGTCCGACGACGACCTGCGCAAGCTCTACGACGAGGTCGGCATCGACGACTCCAAGGACACCATCGCGCTGTGCCGCATCGGTGAGCGCTCCTCGCTGACCTGGTTCGTCCTCCAGGAGCTGCTGGGCTTCAAGAACGTGAAGAACTACGACGGCTCGTGGACCGAGTACGGCTCCCTCGTCGGCGTCCCGATCGCCCTCGGCGACGAGCCCGGGGAGGCCTGAGATGTGCGGAGCGACTGAGGGCGGCCTCTCCCTGGACGGCGTCAACGTCGCCAAGGAGGCCGTGATCCAGGGCCAGGTCACCCGCAGCGGCGAGCCGGTCGGCTCGGCGTACGTGCGGCTCCTCGACGCCACCGGCGAGTTCACCGCCGAGGTGCCGACCTCGGCCAGCGGCCACTTCCGCTTCTTCGCCAAGACCGGTGAGTGGACGCTGCGCACGCTGGCCCCCAAGGCCGACCCCGTGGACCGCACGGTCCGCGCCCAGATCGGCGAGGTGGCCGAGGTCGCCATCGCCGTCTGACCGGCCGACGCCCGAGCCCCGGCTCCCCTCGGGGGGAGGCGGGGCTTCGGCGCACCGGGGTGGCTGACCCACCGCTAAAGTCTACTTCTTCACTACACTTCGAGGTGCTGACCACCTCGATCCTTCCCGAGCAGGAGCCCCCATGACGTACCGCCCCGAGACCCTCGCCGTGCACGCCGGACAGGAGGAGGCCGACCCGACGACGAACTCGCGGGCCGTGCCGATCTACCAGACGACCTCCTACGTCTTCAACGACACCGAGCACGCGGCCAACCTGTTCTCGCTGGCCGAGCCGGGCAACATCTACACCCGGATCATGAACCCGACCCAGTCGGTCTTCGAGGACCGGATCAACCAGCTCGAGGGCGGCGTCGGGGCGCTCGCGACGGCCAGCGGCTCGGCGGCCACGACGTACGCCGTGCTCAACCTGACCTACGCCGGCGACAACATCGTGGCGCTCTCCACCCTCTACGGCGGCACCTACGCGCTCTTCGCCCACACGCTGCCGCAGTTCGGCATCGAGGTGCGGTTCGTCGACCCGGAGAAGCCCGAGGAGCTGGCCAAGCACGTCGACGAGAAGACCAAGCTGGTCTTCGGCGAGACCGTCGGCAACCCCAAGATCAACGTCATCGACATCCCGGCCTGGTCCGAGGCGGCGCACGCCGCGGGCCTCCCGCTGATCATCGACAACACCGCGCCGACTCCCTACCTGGTGCGCGCGCTCGAGCAGGGCGCCGACGTCGTGGTGCACTCGGCCACCAAGTACATCGGCGGTCACGGCACCTCCATCGGCGGCGTCATCGTCGACGCCGGGAAGTTCGACTGGGCAGCGCACTCCGACCGGTTCCCGGGGCTCACCAAGCCGGACCCGGCCTACCACGGCGCGGTCTGGACCGAGGCCGCCGGACCGGCGGCGTACATCATCCGCGCCCGCACGGTGCTGCTGCGCAACACCGGCGCGGCGATCACCCCGATGAACTCCTGGCTCTTCCTCCAGGGCCTCGAGACGCTCCACCTGCGGATGGAGCGGCACTCCGAGAACGCGCTGGCGGTCGCCCAGTACCTCGAGGGCCACGACGCCGTCTCCTGGGTGAGCTACCCGGGTCTGGAGTCCAGCGCCTACAAGGAGGTCGCGGACCGCACCTTCACCGGCAAGGGGTACGGCGGCATCCTCAGCTTCGGCCTCAAGTCCGGACGCGAGGGCGGCAAGACGTTCATCGAGTCGCTGGGGCTCTTCAGCCACCTGGCCAACATCGGTGACGCCAAGTCGCTGGCGATCCACAACGCCACCACCACCCACAGCCAGCTGACGCCCGAGGAGCTCGAGGCCGCCGGCGTGCCGGAGGACATGGTGCGGCTCTCGATCGGCATCGAGAACGTCGAGGACCTCATCGCCGACCTGGAGCAGGCGCTGGCCGCGGCCAAGTGAGCACTGCCGCGGACGTTTCGGATTGCTCACGCGTCCCCAGTTCGGGGCCTACCGGACCGTAGGTTGTGCCCCTAGGGTGAAGGGGCGCCGGCTTGGGAGGGACGGCGCGCCGGCCTTGGGAGGGGCCCCGCCATGAGCGCACGCGTCCTCAGGTACGTCCGCCCTCTGATCGCGGTCGCCCTGGTGGCCCTGGTCTCCGGGATGCTCCATCTCACGGCGACCGCGGGTGCCGGGGCGACCACGGTCCCGACGCCCGACGACCCCACGCCCAGCGAGGGGCCGATCTACCTCAAGGGCTGGGTGAAGGCGGGGGACGGAGGGTGGAGCCCCTACGTCGACAACCCCTCCCTGACGCTGTGGGCCCGGGAGGGCGGCACCGGCCCGTGGCAGCCGCGTCACGAGCTGCACAGCTCCAACGACGGGCTCTTCTACAGCGATCGCCTGGAGCCGGGGACCTACCGCCTCGAGGTGCGGGCGGAGGGCTGGATCTCCGAGTTCCATCCCGACGCGATCACGGTCGAGGATGCGCAGGACATCGTCCTGACCGGTCCCGGCACCTACAGCGTCTACCCCGAGCTGCGGCGCGGCGCCCGCGTGCTGGGTGGGCGTCTCACGGTGCGCGGTGAGCCGGTGCGGGTCACGGACGCGGTGGTCTCGCAGGTGCGGCACGACGGCTCGCTGGTCTACAGCTCGAGCACGGTCACCGACGAGGACGGCGTGTGGTCGGTCCGGGTGGACCCCGGGCGGTACCAGGTGCGCTTCGGGAAACAGCTCCCCGCGGCCGACCCGGTGTGGCTGGGGACCGCCGGGACGCGCACCACCGTCGAGGTGTCCACGGAGGACCTGACGGAGGTCGACCATGACCTCCGGGGAGGGGTGCTCCAGGGACAGGTCGGCGAGGACGGGGGGAGTCGCGTCGCCGACGTGCTGCTCGAGACCTGGGGGCCCGGCCCGGGGACGACGCCGTGCGTCGAGGCCGGGGTGCTGCCGCTCCGTACGGAGGGCCACTTCTCGGTGGTGGGACTCCGGGCAGGTACGTACTTCGCCAGCTCCCGCCCCCTCTATCCGGACGGGCCCTTCGAGGCGACGATGCCCGGCGGCCTGCCCTACCGTCCCTGCGGCGAGGGGTACGACGGGGTCGGCGTGCTCGTCGACGAGGACCGCGCCGCCTTCGTGGAGATCGAGCCGCGGCGCGTGGGGTCGTCGCCCAGCCCCAGCATCGACCCGAGCCCCAGCATCGACCCGAGCCCCAGCATCGACCCGAGTCCCAGCACCGACCCGAGTCCGACGGCGGGTCCGAGCCCGACGTTCGACCCGACGCCGTCGCCCGTCGACGGTCCGCTCCCGTTCGTCCTGGGGATCCCCAGGGTGGGCGGGGTGCTGGTGGGCCTGCCGTGGCCCCGTCCGGGGTGGACGGTCGCCCGCCAGTGGCTCCGGGACGGGAAGCCCGTCCCCGGAGCGACCGGCACGCTCCACGTCGTGCGCAAGGCGGACCGGGGCACGACGCTCTCGTTCCGCGTCACCTACTCACGAGCGGGCCAGCAGCCGTCCGTCGTGACCAGCCTCGGGGTGCGGGTGCGATGACGTCCCCGCTGCTCGCTGCCCTGAGGAGGGCCACCATGACCACACGCACGCCTGCACGATCCGTGCGCCAGGGCCTCGGCGCGGTGGCGGTGGCGTTCGCGCTGCTGCTCTCCACGTGGATGGTCACCGCCGCCGGCGCTGAGGACCCGCCCACCGCCGGGGTGGTCGTCGGCACCGTCACCGGGCCCGGCGGACCGGTCGAGGGAGCCGTCGCGGAGTTCTACGGGAGGACCCCCACCGGGTGGGTCCCGCTGGGCGTCTTCAGGACCGGCCCCGACGGCACCTACCGGACCTCCGACATCAAGGGGATCCTCGAGGTCCTGCAGGTCAGCGCCGTGCGGGTCCGGTTCCGGGCGCCGGGCCTGGTCCCCGAGTACCACCGCGGGCAGCCGGAGCTCGAGCTCGCGCAGGACCTCGAGCTCGTCGCGGGCGAGACCGTGGTCGATGCGCAGCTCGAGCGGGGAGCGCTCAGCCTGGGCGGCCGGCTCACCGTGGGTGGCAAGCCGGTGCGCGCGGCGAAGCTCAACGTGTTCCGGCAGGACGTCGCGGGCAGCTGGGTCCTCTACGAGGAGTTCCGGACGGACGCCGCCGGCGCGTGGACGGTGCCGGTGGCACCCGGTCGCTACCGGGTGGAGATAGACCACGGGATGGCGGGGATCCCGGTGCCGCCGGCCGAGGGAACAGACGTCGAGGTGACCACGGACCCCGTCGACGGCCTGGACCTGGACGTGGACGGCGGGGCCGTGCAGGGCCGGATCACCGGTGACGGGCGCGCGATCCAGGCGTCCGTCCTCCTCACCGACGTGGCGCCCGGCGGGTCCTGCCTCTCGATGCAACAGGTCCAGACGGACGCGTCGGGCTACTACGCCATCGTCGGGATGCCGCCGGGGGAGTACTACCTCCAGGCCGAATGGATCCTGGGCTCCTCCAAGGTCGTCGAGGTCTACGAGGACTCCACCGCCGAGTGCTCGGCGCCGTCGACCCCGATCCCGCTCGGTGCGGGGACCGTCACGAGCGTGGACATGGACCTCTCCAGCGGAGGATGGTCGGGCCCGACCCCCACACCCACGCCGCCACCGACCGCTCCTCCGACCCCGGTGCCGACCACGCCGGTCCCCACCCAGACGACCTCGCCTGTTCCCACGGTCGTGCCCACGGCTGTCCCTACGACGGCCCCGACGCCGTCGCCGGGCTGGTGGTCGCGTCCGGTGGTGGTCGGCACCGCCAGGGTCGGCAGCGCGCTGCTGGGCGTGGTGCTGCCGCGCCCCGGCTGGTCGCTGAGCCGTCAGTGGCTGCGCGACGGGAAGCCGATCTCGGGCGCGACGGGCTTCCTGTACCGGGTGACCACGCAGGACCGGGGCGCCGGCCTGTCGCTCCGGGCCACGTACCGCCGCGGGAGCGGGGGGCCGCTCGTGCTGGTCAGCGACGTCAAGACGGTGCGCTGAGGGGTCGCACCCCTGACCAGCCGCGGGGTGCTGATCGGCTGAGCAAGTAGGGTCGCCGCGTGAGCGGCACCCTTGGCTATGTGGAGACCCAGCGCGCCGTCCTGGCCTCCCACGCCGACCCGCTGCTGCTGCGCGGGGGCGGCCGCCTCGACCACGTCGAGGTCGCCTACGAGACGTACGGCGAGCTGTCGCCGGCCCGCGACAACGTGGTCTTCGTCTGCCACGCGCTCACCGGTGACGCCCACGCGGCCGGGATGCACGTCGGCGCCAAGAAGCGCGGCTGGTGGGACAACCTGATCGGACCGGGCAAGCCGGTCGACACCGACCGCTTCTTCGTCGTCAGCCCCAACCTGCTGGGCGGCTGCTCGGGCACGACGGGGCCGCTGTCGACCGACCCGGCGACCGGGTCGCCGTACTTCCTGGACTTCCCGCTGCTGCACATGAGCGACCTGGTGCAGGTGCACCGTCGGCTGCTGCGCCACCTGGGCGTGGAGCGGCTCTACGCCGGGGTGGGCGGCTCGCTCGGCGGCATGCAGGTGCTCCAGTGGGCGATCGACGCGCCCGACGAGGTCGACCGGGCGGTGGTGGTCGCCGCCTCCTCACGGCTCACCCCCGAGAACATCGCCTTCTCCGCGGTGGCGCGGGAGGCGATCATGGGCGACCCCGACTTCCACGGCGGCCGGTACGTCGAGCACGGCGTCACCCCGCGGCGCGGCCAGAAGGTGGCGCGGATGATGGCGCACATCACCTACGTGTCGGGGCAGTCGCTGGAGCGCAAGTTCGGCCACCGGCGCGACCGCACCGGCGACGACTGGACGCTGGCTCCCGACTTCGCCGTCGAGCACTACCTGCAGCACCAGGGGGAGACGTTCCTCGACCGGTTCGACGCGTTGAGCTACCTCTACCTGACCCGGCTGCTCGACTACTTCGACCCGTTCGGCGACCCGGGCACGGCGGAGGCGCTCGCGCGCGCGGTGACCCGGTTCCAGGTGACGTCGTTCGACTCCGACTGGCGCTTCGACACCGCGCAGTCGGTGCGGATGGTCGAGCGGCTGCGCGCCTGCGGGGTCGACGTCGACTTCGAGGAGCTCACCTCGCCGCACGGGCACGACTCCTTCCTGCTCTCGCCGGCGGGCTACCACGCACGGATCGCGAAGTTCCTCGACACCTGAGCGCTCGACCTCCCCTGTGGAGAAGTCCGGCGGGGGCGGCGGAGACCCGTTAGACATCTCTGGGAGTGATCGCCGAGCGGCGGTCCACGGCCCGCGAATCTGCCGTGGTCCACGTGTGGAGCGGGCGCGGTGGGGTCATGGTGGCTGCGGGGGCCCTGGGCCACTGGGGTGAAGACGGGGGGAAGCATGCGGGAGATCTTGGTCAGCCGGGACGACGTCGTGCAGGACGCGCTGGACTGGCGGCACGTGGTCAACCTGATGACGGACACAGCACGTGACTTCGACCGTGCGAGCACGGCGGTGCTGCCACCGGCCGTGCAGCCGGCCGGCACGGCGTTCGTGGAGGCCTGGGCGCTCTATGCCAGGGAGTCCGCGGACGACGCCGGCCACATCGTCACCTCGCTGGAGGAGACGCTGCGCGACTTCGACGTCACCGACGGCGGGCTCGCCGAGCGCTTCACCCAGCTCGCCGTCGGCTGTCCCCCGGACGAGCCGATCCCCGGCGTCACCGTGGGGTGTCCGGCCGCGCCGGAGGAGCCGTCGCCGCCCCCCGCCATGCCCAGCCTCAGCTCACGTCTCGGCCAGCTGCCATGAGCACGGTCAGCGTCGAGATCAGGCTCCCCGCCTCGGAGCCGGCTGTCCTCTTCAAGCCCGAGGGCGACCCCGCGGGCATCGACGCGATGGCCGCCGTCGTGCTGGAGGCCGCGGGTCGCTACGACGAGTACTCCGACGAGTCGCGGCAGTTCCACCGGATGCGCGGGTGGACCGGGGAGAGCAACGACACGTACGTCGCCAAGGCCAAGCGGGTCACGGTCCGGGCCGGCCGGATGCGCAACACCCTCAAGCGGACCGGCCGGGCGATGCTCGCCTGCGCCGACCGGCTTCGCAACCACCGTCGCACCTACGACGAGCTGGTGGAGCGGAAGCGGCGCCTCGACGAGAGGCTGGCGCGGCTCACCGCGGAGATGGAGGCCACGACCGAGGTGACGCCGGAGCAGGTCCAGCAGCTGCAGGACCGCGCCGACGAGCTCGCCCGGCGCTACCAGGGCCTGGTCGAGGACGACCGGGCGCTGCGCGAGCTGGTCCGCAGCAACGAGGAGCTGCTGGCCCAGACCCTGGAGTCGGCCACCGACCGCGACGACGTGACCGCGGTCGACGGCGGCCGCCCCGAGATCGCCCAGCGGGCGATGGAGCAGAAGGGCTCCCCGCTGGGCGGCGAGAGCAGCCCGGCCGAGGTCAAGGAGTGGTGGCGGAAGCTCTCCCCGGAGGAGCGGCGCGCCGTGACGGCGTCGTACTCACACCGGCTCGCGGACTCCGAGGGGATCCCGCCGGAGGTGCGGGAGCGGGCCGACCGGATCCGGGACGAGGAGGTGGCGACCCGGCTGCGCGCCAAGACGGCCGACGGCACCATCACCGCCGTCGAGGCGCAGTGGCTGGCCCGCCTCGAGCGGGAGGACGCGGCGCGACAGCGCTCGTGAGCTTCCCCGCCACGGCCCGGTGGGCCGCGGCGGGACGCTGACGCACCACGTGCTCTCCCCAGCCGGTGCTCCGGCTTCCCGCCAGGCGGGCTGTGCACAGGCTGCCGCCGGCTGGCCGCGCCGGACCACTGGTCTCCCTCACGCTCCTGCCATGGAACGAGACGAGTGGCGCCCAGTCTGCCCGCCGGCCACGGTCGTGCCCCCGGCACGACTGGACCCCTCCGGGCTCCTGGGACCGACCCGCGGGCAGGCCCGGGGGAGGAGGTGGCGGCCCGTGGGTGGCGGCTTCCACGTGCCCTCCGATGTGGCCCGGACGCCTGAGCAACGAGCCGCGGAGGTGGCGGTGGCGCTGCCGCCCGGCGGACAGGTCACCGGCTGGGCGAGCCTGAGGCTGGCGGGCGGGGGATTCTTCGACGGGCTCTCCCCGGACGGCGCGTCGCTGCTGCCGGTGCCGATCCGCATCCCGCACGAGTACCGCCGGGCGGTCGCCGGGGCCAGGACGCTCCGCACGACCACCCCCACTCGCGGGCTGATGCGGCAGTCGATCCCGTGCAGCGACGTCGAGACGGCGGTGCTCGACGAGATGATGCTCGCCTCCCACGACCGGGCGGCCGTGGTGGTGATGGAGATGGCCATGGCGGCAGGACTGACGACCGTCGCCCAGGTGCGCCGACGTCTCGACCTCGACGTGCGCAGACGCGGGACCCGCCGGATGAGGTGGGCCCTGGGGCTGAGCGCCGAAGGGAGCGCCTCCCCGCGCGAGACCCTGATGCGCCTGGTCTGGCAGCTGGACGCCGGGTTCGACGAGCCGCTGGTCAACGCCCGGGTGGTCGACCTGGCCGGGCGGTTGGTGGGCGTCGCCGACCTCCTGGACGAGGAGCTCGGCGTCGCGGGGGAGTACGACGGCGCCCTGCACCGCTCCCGCTCCCGTCACCGGGCAGACGTCGACCGGGCGGAGCGGTTCCGCGCCGTCGGGCTGGAGACCTTCACCGTGGTGGCCGGGGACAGCCGACAGGTCCAGGTCCGGCGGATGAAGGCTGCCATGGAGCGGGCCAGGGCGTCGTCCGGGCCTCGGCGCTGGCGGGTGGTGGGCAGGTGAGGGGAAACCAGAGCACCAGATCGGCGGGCGAAGAGGTGCTTACGCTTCCCGCCACGGCCGGGAGAGGGTCAGCGCGGGCCGGGCAGCTTCCCGAAGGTCCGGTTGCAGCTCGCGCCGGCACACCGCATCAGCCGGGTGGTCCGCTTGTCGAGCTCGGCCGCCGTACGCCGGTAGCGCGGCGCCCGGGCGACGTTGCGCAGCTCCCACGGGTCGCGGGCGTGGTCGAAGAGCATCCGCTCGCCGGTGTTGACGTCGCGGGCGTAGGTGTAGCGGTCGGTGCGGACGCCCCGGAGCCCCCAGCCCTTCCAGCGCAGGTTGCGGTGCTTGCGCGGGTGGTACTTCTCGCCGGTCTGGATGAGCGTGGTGTCGCGCCACGGCTGCCTGCCGCCGAGCAGGGTACGGCGGAAGGAGACGCCGTCGACCTTGAGCCGCGGCTTCACCGAGCCGAGGTCGGCCATGGTGGCGACCAGGTCGACGAGGGTGACGGGCAGGTCGGAGCGGGCGCCGCTGGGCACTCCGGGGCCGGTGACGACCATCGGCACCTTCAGCGCCTCCTCGACCAGGTTGTTCTTCTTGTGGAGCCGCCGCTCGCCCATGCTGAACCCGTTGTCGGAGGTGAAGACGACGTAGGTGTTGTCGGCCTCGCCGGCGGCGTCGAGCTCGGCGAAGAGGCTGGCCACGGCGTCGTCGACCGACTGCAGCGAGCGGATCCGCGCCTCCCACTTCTTCTGCACCTGCCGGGCCGGCATCTTCTTGCCGCGCATCTTCTTCGGCAGCCCGCCGCGCACCTTCTTGTTGAACGACTTGGCCTTGATCGAGGGGGCGACCTCGTTGATCTCCATGTCGGCGTGCTTCTGGGCGGGCGGTGCGGAGACCAGGCCGCCGGGGCCGTACTGCTGGCGCTCGTGGGGGGCGATGTGGTTGGAGAGCAGCAGGAACGGCTTGTCGGCGGCGGCCATCTTGCGCACCGCGTCGTTGGTCTTCTCCTCGATGCGGGTGGTGACGTAGTCGTCGCGCCACTGCTCGCGGCCGAAGAAGTGGAAGCGGTAGTAGTCGGTGGGGTTGCCGGTGATCGGCTCCCACACGTGCCAGCCGGGGTCGCGCGGGCTGTCGTGCTCGTAGCCGTTGGCGTGCTTGCCGACGAAGGCGGTGTTGTAGCCCTGGCCGGCGAACCAGGTGCCGAGGGTGTTGTCGGTCTTGATCCGGTCGTAGCCGCCGTACTTGGACTCGTTGTGCCGCACGCCGTTGTTCTGCGCGTACTGCCCGGTGAGCAGCATGGCGCGGGCGGGGCAGCAGAGCGGGTGCGGGGAGACGGCGTCGGTGAGGTCGAGGCCTCGCTCGCGCATCAGCGCCTGGGTCTTGGGCATCTGGTCGAGCTCGTCGGCGCGCATGTCGTCGGTGAGCACCATGACGATGTTGGGCCGGTCGTCGCTCCCGTCGCCGGCCTCGAGCCGGGAGGAGTCGATGGTCGCGTAGGGGCGGCGGTCGCTGCCGGCGCCCTCCCAGGCCGTCGAGGACGCCGCGGCCCCCGACGCCGCCGCCCCGCTGGGCTCGGTGGCGTCGGCGCAGCCGGTGAGTCCCTGGAGGAGCAGCGTCGCGCCGAGCGAGATCGTCAGTGCCTGCCGCAGTCCCCGAGCCAGATGATGCATGAGGGCGATCCTGCCATCGAGATGGTCAAGGGGTTTCCCGAGGTGCACAACGGGGCAGGAACGACGGGAGGGCGATGCGGCGCGGGCGAATCGGGGAGTCATGGAGCAAGGGCGTACGACGGGGAGCAAGGTGGCGCTCGGAGCCGTCCTCTTCGTGGTGGTCGCCGTGATCGTGGCGGCGCTGACCGTCTCGATCACCAGCCGGGGGAGCGGGTCCGACGACGAGGCCGCCGGCGGTGGGGGCGACGACGGCGCGACGACGACGCAGCCGGTCGAGGAGACCGCGGCCCCCGAGCCGGTGATGATCGGCGACAACCCGGCCGTCCAGGCGTGCGCGCTGCTGCCGGTGGAGGTGGTGGAGGCGGTGACCAAGCCGATGTCGCCCCGCGGCTACGTCACCCAGCGGCTCCAGTCGGTCCCGGTGTCGAACCAGGAGGTGAAGCGGATCTCCCGGACGGTCGGTGAGAGCGTCGACACCAGCTGCCGCTACCTCTACAACGACCACGACCTCGACCCGAAGCGCAAGAACTCCACGCTGCTCCAGGTGGACGTGCGCAACTTCGCCGACGCCGAGACCGTGGCGAAGAAGATGCGGCGCACCGAGCGGTCGGGGACCGGCAAGGAGCTGGCCTACCTGCGGCGCACCAACGCCGAGCAGTGGATCATCGACCTCGAGATCGACAGCGCCAAGCGGTCCGGCGGCGTACCGGTCAAGGGCCTCGACGGGGTGCTCCACGTGAAGGGCGGCCGCAAGTTCGTGGTCGGGCACGGCCACGCCATGGTCTCGGTCTCCCTGGGGACCTCCGACATCAGCACCTTCACGCCCCCGCCGCTGACGCCGAAGGAGTACCGCCAGCAGGTGCCGGTGATGAAGCAGCTCTTCGCCACGATCGCGGAGCGCATCGCCGACCCGGCGATCGCCGGGCAGCCGCTGCCCACCAGCCTCGACGGCTCGACGGAGTCGCCCGAGGGGATCGCCTGGCTGGAGCCGTGCGAGGTGCTCACGCCCGAGATCTTCGAGGAGGTCTTCGGCAAGGCCGAGACCGACCAGCCCGAGGTGATGTCGCTGCCGCGCTCCCCCGAGGAGCGCCGGGCGATCGGGTCGGAGCCGTTCACCCAGGTGTCGTCCAGCTCGTGCACCCGCCAGGTCAGCGAGAGGAACCCCCGAGGGGACATCGGCTACACCGCAGACCTGACCATGGAGATCCGCTTCGCCCAGGACGACGTGGAGGCCATGGAGGTGCTCGCGGTCCACTATGTGCGGACGACGTACCCGCAGCATCTGTGGGACGAGGTGACGATCGACGGGGCCAGGGTGATCGGCCTGGTGGATCAGCTCGAGGGGACGGCCGCCGACGTGGCCTACCTCTTCGACGACAGCAGGCTCCAGGGCGACACCCGGAAGGCCTACTTCACCGTCGGGCCCTACGAGGTGTCGCTCACCGGGCTCGGGCCCCAGGGGAAGAAGGGCCTGCTCGACTACAAGCCGCACACCCCGGAGCAGTACCAGACGGCGGTCGAGCTGGTCGCCGAGCGCATCCGGCAGCTCGCCGGCCTCGACGAGGAGGAGTGACATGACCGAGAACGACGAGCAGCAGGCGCCGCGCGGGCGTCACGGGCCGGTGGCGGCCCGGGTGGTGACCCAGGACCCGTTCTGGTCGGTGGTCCGCCGGCGCCATCCCGAGGTCGACATCGTGGTGCTCCCCGACGAGCCCGAGGTCCCCACGCCGCCGGGTGCGGCGGTGGAGGAGCCGGCGACCGCGGCGGCTCGCGAGGACGGTGACGTGCGCCGCGCCTGGGTGCGGCTGGTCGGCGACCTCGGCCCGGTGGAGGCGGGCTGGTCCGCGCGCTGGGTGCCGGGCGGGGCTCCCGACCGGGTGCGGCGGGAGGCGACGCTGACCGCCGACGGGGTCGACGCGGTGACGGTGGTGAGCCGGCTGGAGAGCGCCGCGCAGTCCCTGCGCGACGACGGCTGGCAGGTGCTGGTGCCGCCGACCGGCTTCCCCCGGGTGATGGCGGGGCGCGACGGTGCGCTGGGCCGCGCCGAGCTCCAGCTGGTGCTGGTCCCCGAGGCCGGGCGGCTGGTGCTGCGGGTGCGCAGCGTCGACCACGCGGTCGGCGAGGCCACGGCGCACGAGCTGGCGGTGGCGTCGTGACGCACATGGAGTGGGAGATGGCGGCCATCCAGCGCGGCATCGGCCGGTGGGAGGAGCTGGAGACCCTGATGTCGGAGGCCGCCGACGAGCTGGGCTCGGCGCCCACGGGCGGGGTGGCGCCGAGCGTCAAGGGCGCGGCGTCGGCCTTCCTGACGGCGTGGACGGGTTACGCCAAGGAGAGCAAGGCGATCGCGGAGGGCTTCACCGGGGCGCTGCGTGCCTCGGTCGCCGACGTGGTCGGCACCGACTCGGGGCAGGCGGCCGACTACGGCCAGCTCGACGGGCGTCTGGGGCCGCAGCGATGAGCACGGTGTCGATCGAGGTCCCGGCGGAGGTGCCGCCGATCCGGCGGCCCGGCGGCAACCCGGGCAGCGCCGACTCCCTGGCCGAGGCGCTCTATGCCGCGGCGGGGCGCTACGAGGAGTTCGGCGACGCCGCCGCCTCGTTGCAGAGCATGGAGGACAGCTGGTGGGGCGAGGCCTACGTCGCCTACCGGGAGGCGGCCACCAAGGCGTCGGGGGAGCACTCCTCGATGGCGGCGACGGTCAAGCGGATCGGCCACGCGGTCACGGCGTACGCCGACACGCTGCGCGACCTGCTGCGCACCCACGAACAGCTGCAGGACCGGCGTACGGCGGCCAACACGCGGCGCGACGTGCTGCTGGCCGACATCAAGGCCGCCACCGAGGCGACCCCGGAGCAGATCGCCGAGCTCAAGAGCCGGGCGCGCGACCTGGTCAAGACGGTCGACGACCTGGTGACCGACCGCGACGTGCTGCTGGCGCAGGTGCAGGCTGCCGAAGACCTGCTGCGCCGCTCGTTCGAGGCCGCCACCGACCTGGGCGACGCCCTCTCCGACCTGGGCGGGGTCAGCGACACCGCCCGCGACGCGATGAACAAGCCCGGTGCGCCCGGGCCCAACGCGAGCCCCGAGCAGGTGCACGACTGGTGGTCCGGCCTCACCGACGCGGAGCGGGAGGCCGTCACGTCGGCGTACCCGGAGGTGATCGGCGCCGCCGACGGGCTGCCCGCCGGTGCCCGCGACGACGCCAACCGGGTGCTGCTCGACGGCGACCTGGCCCGGCTGACCGCCAAGGAGGACGACGGCACGCTGACGCCGCTGGAGCGCAAGGCGCTGGAGAACGCCCGGGCGACGGAGAAGGCGCTGCGCAACGCGGAGGGCTATGAGGACCCGCTGCCCGGCACCGGCCAGCGGCCGGGCGCGCAGCTGTGGCTCTACGACCCGACCGCCTTCGACGGGGACGGCCGGGTGGCCGTCGCGGTGGGTGACCTGGACACCGCGGAGGACGTCGCGGTCTTCACCCCCGGCATCACCACCGACATGGGCAAGGTCGACGAGTACACCGGCCAGATGTACAACCTCTACGAGGCGACCCGCTACAACGGCGACGGCTCGAGCGTGGCGGCCATGTTCTGGCTGGGGTACGACGCACCCGACAGCGTCGTGGACCCCGCCACCGTCACCGAGGGTCGCGCCGAGGACGGCGGGCGCCGGCTGGCCGACGCCATCGACGGGCTGCGAGCGAGTCGCGGCGACGACCCCGACGACCGTGCCCACCTGACCGCCATCGGGCACAGCTACGGCTCGACCGCCACCTCCTACGCGACGGGCAAGTTCGACGTCGACGCCGACGACGTGGTGCTGGTCGGCAGCCCGGGCGCCGGGCCGGCCGACCAGGCGAGCGACTTCAACGTCGGCAAGGACCACGTCTACGTGGGCCGCGACAGCCGCGACATGGTGGCCTTCCTGGGCGACGAGGGCTGGGTGGGCAAGGGCCCGGTCGGTCTCGGCACCGATCCTTCGTCGGAGGACTTCGGCGCGACCCGGTTCGAGGCGGAGCGGGTCGATCGCGGGTCGATCCCGAGCGCGGGCGAGGCGCACTCCAGCTATCTGCGGGTCGACTCCGAGTCGCTCTACAACATCGGCCTGATCGTGGACGGTCATGGCGACCAGGTCAACGAGGCCGAGCACAGCTATGACCCGTGGTACTCCGAGGCGGAGGACCCGGAGTGGACCCGCGACCCCACGGAGCGGGTGCCCGGCCGCTCGGAGACGAGCGACCGTCGATGACGGCGCGACGTGGTGTGGTCGTGCAGACGGCGGCCCTGGGTGCCATGCTGGCGCTCGTGCTGGGTGGATGCGGGTCAGAGCCGGAGCCCGAGGAGTCGCGCGCGTCGCTGACGGCCTCGCAGGAACAGGTCGAGAGCCAGCTCCGGGAGGCCGCCGACGTGCTCGCCGGGGCCGGCTTCGAGGTCACCGAGGCGACCGGCGAGTGGCGGATGTGCGGCATGGACCCGCGGCAGGCGATGGAGTACTCGGCCGGCGGCACGCTGACCGGGGGGGACGGCGACGCCGCCGCCCGGGTGGCAGCGGCCTCCGGGCTCCTGGAAGGCGAGGGGTGGGAGGTCGAGAGCGCGGCGGAGACCCCCCGCCCCTACGCCAACCTGGTCAGCGGCGAGGGAGACGAGCGGGCCCGGCTGAGCGTCGTGGAGGCGAAGTTCGAGCCGGGCGTCCTGACCCTCGGGGTCACGGGTGCCTGTCTGGAGGCCTCCCACGACGACACGGGCGAGCGGCTGGGCGAGACGTTCGACGTGCTCTGAGGATCACAGCCTCCGGCACTGGCCTTCCTTGTCACCGGCGACCCGGTTGCCGGCGCCGGCCGGTCGGGGGCTGTTGTCCTCGCACTGCAGGTTGCCGTCCACCACATTGCGGCGCACCACGAAGCGCCCGTTGTCCTCGAGCTGGATGTCGCCGTCGACGACGGAGCGCACGATCCGGCCCTTGCCGCCGTCCTCGAGCTGGATGTTGCCCCCGACGCGGGAGCGGTCGCCGTTGCGCGGCTTCACCACGACGCGCTTGAACCTCTCGCCCTGGATGTCACCGTCGACGCGGATGCCGCTGGCGACCAGCGTCCCGCCGCTCTCGACCTCGATATTGCCCTCGACCCGCGTGCCGTTGAGCCGGCAGGTGACGTTCCGTGGGACGACGAGGTTGTCGTCGAGGGTGGTGGCGCCCAGGGTGCCGCGGCAGCTGACGTCGTCGGCGTACGCCGGGGCGGCGACCAGGACGCCTCCGGCGGCGAGGAGGGGGAGGGTGGCGAGGGCGGCGAGTGTCGTCTTCATGGGGAGGAGGGTCCCCGGCGCGGGTGAACGGACGGTGACCGTGGGGTGAAGGGCCCGCCCGGTGCGGGCGTCGTACCGGAGAAGGGCAAAAACCGACCGCAGCTCCGAACCCCTTCTCGGGGCCGGAGCTGCGGAGTCGTAGCGAGGAGCGGAGACTACTTCTTCCTGCTGCCGCCCTTGGCCTTGGAGGCCGCCTGCTTCTCCGTCGTGGCACCGGCGGTGCTCAGCTGGCCGGAGGAGTTCTCCAGGTGGGCGCGGACGAACCAGTGGAACTGCTCGAGCTCGGAGGTCTGGGAGATGAGCAGGTCCTCGGTGACCGGGTCGAGCTCGCCGGCCTCCTCGATCGCCTTGCGGTTGCTCTCGATGATCCCGGTGTAGACCAGGTCGAGGGCGCCGAGGTGGGCCTGGGCGGTGTCGCGGCCGATGGAGTACTCGTCCCAGGTGCGTCCCTCGACGAGGCGACCCGGGGTGCCGATCGGCACACCACCCATGGTCGCGATGCGCTCGGCGGTGTCGTCAGCGAAGCCGCGGACGGCCTCGACCTGCGGGTCGATCATCTCGTGCACGGAGATGAAGTTCGGACCGACGACGTTCCAGTGCACGTGCTTGAGGGTGAGGTGAAGGTCGTTGTAGGCGTTGAGACGATCCTGCAGCGCCTTGACGACGGTCTCGCTGTCCTTGGCGGACATGCCGGGCACGCGGTAACCGGTGGCCATCTGTATTCCTCCTGTGGGTTGGTTCGAGTCGGCCTGTACCCAGTCGGGGGATTGCTGAACAGGCAGCCCCACGCACCCGCCACACTGGGGCGGTGACACGACGCCCGCTCCTCCTGCTCCTGGCCGGGTACGTCGTCTTCCTCGCGGGTGTGCTCTTCCAGCCCGACGCCTCGCTGGCCGACCGGGTGATCTCAGAGACCCGTGACGTGCTGCTCTGGATCGGCTTCCCGCAGGAGCTCGCCACGTATGGTCGGGTGCAGTTTGGGCTCAACGCCTTGATGTTCGCCCCGCTGACCCTGCTGGCCTCGCTCGCGGTGCCGAAGCACCCGTGGGCGAACTGGGTCGTCTATGCGTTCGTCGGGTCGCTCGCGGTCGAACTGACGCAGGGCCTGCTGTTGCCCGTCAGGAGTGCGCAGTACGTGGACGTGGTGGCGAACACGTTGGGGGCGTTGCTGGGGGTGTTGCTCGAGCGGTGGCTCAACCGGCACCGAGGGCACTGACACGTCGTGCGGCCGAGTTCTTCCGAGCCCTGCGAGCCGAGGAGTCTGAGCGTGTCTCGCCCGACCAGCCTATGGCTTGGCGCCAGTTTCGCAGTGCACCGGATGAGGGGCCCTAGAGCTTGTTCCGTCGCGGCTGCCGAACCGCACGAGAGCAAGGTCGCAGGCATGGAGGAGGTCCGCTTCGACTCATTGGGTGAGACCGGTGAGCCGGGTACTTCGAGCAGTTTGCCTGGAAGGGCGTGCTCCCGACGGTTGTCGACGACGCTGTGGTAGGCAAACCGGCCAGCTATGACGCGCTGGTTGGGGTCGAGCCTCTCGTTCATCGGCGAGGACCACTCGCTTTTCTGGCTGCCGGCACTGTCGTCGACAGCGCCCGGCTCGTGCTCCTGCATGCCCCGCCTTGCAACGCGCAAAAGCCCCGTGGCGTGACCCCCACCGCAACTCTGCTGATGCTCCGTTCACGGCCTTCGTGAAGACGCCTAGCGCAACGTCACGAGCGTCCCTTCACCGCAGCGGTGTCTTTCAACCTTGCGGCTTGTGTCCAGGTCTCCGTGCCGCCCCTGGCAACTTACGTTCGGGGACACACTCGCATCCGGGCCGAAGAACGCGAGTGATGAGAGGCGGTAAGACTCCGGATTACCCCAGAACGGACGGTGCAGAAATCGGCGGATCCGAGATCCCATCAGTTCCCCAGCAGCGCGCCCAAATGCCTGCGGTCGCACCAGTCGTGTCGGTGATACTCCACCTCTCTCGGGCCCCTGACCGACATCGTAACGCGCAACCAGAGTTCGCCCGTCAGACCGACAACTGGCGGGTTGGCGTCCGTCCCCGGGGACGGGTAGAGGGCGAGCTACAGGAAGATGAGATGATCCGTGCGTGACACACGGTATCGCGGGACCAGGCACGGTCACGGTTGGTATTCCCTTTTCCAACGAACCGCCATCAATAATCGAAGCTTCCATCCGTTCGGTGTTTGCACAGACGAGCACCCAATGGCGGCTGACGCTCGTGGGCGACAACCCTCGGCAAGACACGGTTGAACTCCTGGCAGCGATCACAGACCCCCGAGTGGAACTGGTAGTGGACCGGCGGCGTCTCGGCCTTGCGTCGCGGCTAAATCAACTCGCAAGAATGTGCGAGACTCCGCTTCTCGCACGCATGGACGCCGATGACGTTATGCACCCTGACCGACTGGCAATACAAGTCAGCTATTTCTCAGACGACGACCTTGACGTCATGGGTTCTCGCGCCATCGCAGTTGACGAGAGCATGCACATACTCGGGCGCTTGCGGGAACCTCCGTTGCCCGAATCACCTGCCGGCTATCTAGTAAGCCACGCCTTGACTCATCCGACAGTGATGGGGCGGACGCAATGGTTCCGAAAGAATCCTTACGACCAGTCCCTTCGTCGAGGCGAAGACAAAGAACTTTGGTTGCGCACGAATGGCACCTCTCGGTTCCTCAAGACTCCGGAGGACACCCTGTTCTATCGGGTCGCCAAACCGCGAGTTGCGAAACATCGGCAAGACGCTCAACACGACAGGGCAGTCATCCGCCGTCATGCCCGTGCGCTGGTTGGGATCGGCGGCGAGAGGAAACTTCTGATCAGATCGATGGCCAAGGAAGTTATCTTCTCGTCCACGGTGCCGCTTGGTGCTGCGGGCCGCATCTTGCGTCGAAAGGTGGACGCCTTAGATGAAGCTAGCCGAGTCAGAGCCCACGCGGACATGACAGTCGCCCTCCGCGGAAGAGTCCCAGGATGGCCCTCGTGAAAGGGGCGTCCGAGAGAGAGGCTAACGCGGAAGTCTTGCCTCAAGGAACGCGCATAGTCCACGTGGTGCGGGAGCCCCTCGGGGGGATCATGCGCAATATTACGGACCTAGCGCGACACCAGACGGAGGCTGGTTACGAAGTGGGGCTGGTGTGTGGCCCGATCGACGCCCTGCATCCACCCAGGAACTTCGACGCGAAGTTGTTCCGTCTCGGCATTCACCTCGTACCCATCAGGCGAAAGCCGGGCGTCGGTGATGTCGCCACGATCCTGCAGGTCCGACGCGCCTTGAAAGCCATGAAGCCGGACGTAACACACGCGCACGGTGCCAAAGGGGGGCTCTACAGTCGGATAGCACGGATCGGCGCCACGATCTATTCTCCCCATGGAGGAGTACTGCACTACGGCGGCATCTCAGCTAGGCCTCTGTTCTTCGTGGAGCGTCAATTGCTTCGGCGGACGGACGGCCTAGTCTTTGTGGCGGAGTTTGAGAAGAAGTCCTTCCGGGACAAAATCGCACCGCCCGGTGATAATGCCCGACTGATTTACAATGGCCTTGACGAAGACGATTTCGTGCCGCTGCCCTTCGCGCCGAAGGAGTACGATGTCGCCTTCATGGGACATCTCCGTGAACTCAAGGGTGTTGATGTCCTAATCGAAGCCCTGACCCTCCTGGCTGAAGATGGCCATACCCCCCGTGTGTTAATTGCCGGCCCGGGCACCCGCGCTGAAGTGGAGAGATATAAAGGTCTGATAGAGGGACTGGGCCTCTTGAATGTTACCTTGGTGCCCCACAGTGTTGACGTTCGCGCCCGCTTAGCATCCGCGAAACTGGCCGTAATGCCTTCCCTTGCCGAGGCACTCGGCTACTTTGCTCTCGAAGTCACGGCCGTTGGTGTCCCACTGATCGCGACAAGGACTGGCGGACTGCCAGAGGTGTTTGGGCCGACGGCCGGGCGTCTAGTGTCGCCTGGGGACCCGCAGGCTTTGGCGCTTTCTATCGCACAGCATCTTGAGAACCTTGATCAGGCTGAATCTGAAGGGAAGTTGCGGCAAGAACACGTCCGAGCGACCTTCACAAAAGAGGCGATGTTTGAGGGAACAGAACGTGTGTACGCCGCAGCATTAGCCAACAGGCGTTTGGTGCGTTAGTCTTGATCGTCTACTTCGCAATCCTGTTGATGGTTGTTCTTGGCGCGCTTGTGGCAGATTCCGCCGCTAGCGCCATTGGAAGAACATCAGGCCCGCTTCGCGGCCGCGACATTCTGGTCCATCACCGTCGCGCTCACACCGTTTGGGACTGGCTCCCAGTCCTACTGTTGGTTGGGTTTTTGGGCTCGCGAGTCGGGGTGGGAACCGACTATCCGCTTTACGCGACGTTGTATCGACGCACCGAACCAGAATACTGGGCATACACGCTACGGGAGTCCCCGCAAGAGATCGGCTACACCGTTCTGCAGTTGCTCGGCAAAAGCGCGGGTCTTGAATTTCAGTCATTCCTGTGGGTAATGGCTTTCCTCACGGTAGTCCCAGTTGCTCTTGCGCTGCGACGCGAGGCTCTGCCTCTGACCGTGGGATTGGCAGCCTACGTCATGGCAGGACATTACCTGGCTTCTTTCAACATCATGCGTCAGGGGGCTGCAATGAGCCTCATACTTCTCGCTGTGACGCTGTTGCCCAGGCGAACGTGGTTCTTGGCCCTAAGCGTCCTAGCTGGATTGCTGCATTCGAGCGCCATCCCTGTTGCTGCCCTACTCTACCTCGCGAAGTCGGTGCGGCCCACACCAAAGCTTCTGGTCGCTGCCGCAGCGGGAGGGCTAGTGCTTGCGGCCGTTTATGCCTCGTCAAGTATCGTCCTCAACGTCGCGTTGGCCTTGAATCCGCGCTACGCTGATTATTTGGGCGGAGATGGGTCTGGAATTGGGACATACCTGGTTGCGGTCGCACATCTGCTTCTCGTGTCACTGCTTGTCCTACGCAGAGAGCACCTGAACGCGCGCACTGCCCGCTACACCACGTATGCCATCCTGGGTTTGCCGTTCATCCTCCTCGGAACGCAAAGCGTGGTGCTAGGGCGTCTCGAACTCTACTTCGCGATCTTTCTAATACCCGCTTATGCAGCACAGTGGAATCAACTCAGGCCGGTCGTGAGATTCGGGCTAGGCCTCGGAATGTTGGCCTATTTCGTTGCTTACGCCTCAAGCTTTGGAGACTTACTCCCCTATGTGTCCTCGCTTACAACGAGCAACTAGACGATGAAAAGGACTTTCGGAGCGCTTCTTGACCAAGGTGCGCTATCAATTACGGCCTTCGTGGTCACCGTTTCCGCTGCTCGCCTCGGATCGCCAGCGGAATTCGGTTTGATCGCTGGACTACAAGTTGTGACCGCAACTCTGGTGCAGGCGGTTCGCCAAACTGTAGGGGCCTCGCTTCTGCATCGTGGAGCAACTGATCGGCTTCTCGCTCGAGCTGTTACGACGGTATCGGTTCTCCTCGCGTCTCTGTGCGCGCTTAGCGCCGCGGCGGCCTACATGTTTGGCTGGATGACCCTTCCCGTCGCATTTGCCTTTTGTGCCGCCGCTACGGGCTCCTTAGTTCAAGAGCGTGCCCGTCTTGAGTTCCAAGCACGACGTCGAAACCACGTGAGCGGGTACCTGGGATGTCTGGTCCTGATAATGGGATGCTCCATCGCGTTAACCGCCGATATCACTCAGTCGAGCGCATGGGTTCCATGGGCCGGAGTGGGCCTGGTCTCGACCATGGTGGGGGGGGTGAGCTTAAGACGGTCAATTTTCCCGTCTTTCCCAGCCCTAGCCTGCGCGTATAAGACCTATCGTGCAGAGTGGAAGCATACAGGCACGTCGTTCGCGATCCAATCGCTCACTTGGATCGGTCCTGTCGGTCTACTGGGTGCTACAAGCGGAGCGGGCGCGTTAGCTGGGTATCGCGGCGCGCAGTCTTTGGTTGCGGTTGCCCAGCAGGTGCCGCAGGCACTATTCCCCGTTTTCTTGGCACGTTCATCTACCGCGCGGGCAGCGTGCCGGGAGATGTGGCGTTGGATCGCTATTCAGGCGACAGTCTTTGGCAGCCTCTGTGTGGTGTTCTTCGTTGGAAGTGACAAGTTGGGATCAGCACTTCTGGGTGAGTCGTGGGCGAAGGCAGAACCAGCATTGATTCCGATTGCGATAGCCGGATTCCTAGCTGCGATTAGTCTCGGTTGTGAGATCAGCTTGCGCCTGGCTGCACGCACCGCCCTATTGGTCAGGGCGAGGTTGATCACGGTGGTCCCGCAACTACTCGTCGTAGGCGTCGGGATCTGGAGCTGGGGTCTCACCGGTGCTGTGTGGGGAGCTGTAATCGGTCAAACTTTGGTGTGTCTCACGCTGCTTAAAGCAGTGTCTAACTCAATCTCGCGGCGGTTGTGATCAGCCAATGGGGTCAAAGCTGAAGAGCGCGATTGAGAAAGTCTAGCAAGCCATCGCGCATTGATTGCGTGCGCTCCTGATTAATCGGTCGAGGACGAATTGACTCCAGCGAAGCGAGCCGACTGTCCAAACTATCCAGGAGTTCTGCAATCCGCGCTACATTGCCGTGGACGCCGAACTGCGAGGATGCTCCCTCGAGCTTCTGGTCGTAGTACTCATCCAACGACGCGCCGATAGTTGGTACGCCCTCAGACATTGCGAATATCAGTGGGTGATAGCGACTCGTTATAACGGAGTCGGCGAGCCCAAGAAGCGCTTTAGTGGAAGCTGCAGAGAGAGGTGTCTCAAGGATTCGCATGGCGCTGGGTCCGAGCCCTGTCCGGTCAAGGATGTCGCGCGCAGTGGCACGATCGTCTGAATATCTTCCGCGCGTCATGTTGGGGACAAACAGGAGCTCCAAGCCTCGTGTCGATGCGCGGGCCTGTAGCTCAATGATGAGGCTTGCGTACTCCTCCATTTGCTGGGAGCTGAAGTTGGCCCGCTTGTGCAACGAGACGGCCAGGAATCTGCCAGCGATACCACTTGCTCTTAGTGCTTTGACTGCTGTCTGCCGATCCGTGTCTGTGGGCGTCAGCAGAAGTGCCCAGTCGCCTTCCACCTGGGCGTGACCGACACCCAGAGACTCGACCACCGCGAGGGAAGGCCTCTCGCGCACGCGCACTACCTCGGCCAAGTTGAGCATGGCGGACGCGTTTGCACGTAGCAGAGGATGAGCAAGAGGTCCTACGCCTTGGCCCAGAAAAGCTATTGGTACATTGTGACGGACTGCGTACTCCGTGAGAAGCCTCCATGAGTAGACGCCGTGAATTGCGTAGTCGTCGGTAATCGCGCCAGCCCCCGTGAATATCAAGCCCTGACTGTGGGCTACGAGTTCCTCCCATTCGCGGGCGAGCGAGGACGTGGATGTTCCAGCCAGCTCATTCTCAAGTATCTTCTGTGCTGCGCGAATCCGGAACGGCCGACTAACCAGTTTGTGAGGTATGGACGGATTTTCCCTGCCTGGAAAGAATCGTTCGCCGCGCTGAAGTGCCGGGTATAGAAAGGGGTGGACCTTGACGTTGGATACCGGCACATCCCACTGGGAGGGGTGCTGACCGTCTGTCACAATCTCCAAGCCCGGGTACTGGGCCCGAACTATTCCAGCAGCCGCTTCCCACATGCATTCGTCCCCCAGGTTGGAGGAGTTGTTGGCGCTTCCGACCATTACGATGCGTTGGAGGTTCATGGCGACCTTCCGAGTATCCCTATGAACCGGTGTTGATCATCCCCGCGCCAACGGTGACTCCGGTGGCCTCATCGATCAGGATGAAGGACCCAGTCGTCCGGTTCTTCGCGTACGGGTCGCACAGCAGCGGCACCGTCGTGCGCAGCTGCACACGACCGATCTCGTTGAGCCCGAGCTCCTTGGTGTCCTGGTCGCGGTGCAGGCTGTTGACGTCCAAGCGGTACTGGATGTCCTTGACCATGGCGCGCCCCGTGCGAGTGGTGTGCTTGATGGCCAGCTTCTGGCGTGGCCGCAGCGGCTCGTTGGTCATCCAGCAGATCATCGCGTCGATGTCCTGGCTGGGCTTCGGCGCGTTGTTGACCCGGGCGATCATGTCGCCGCGGCTCACGTCCACGTCGTCGGCCAGACGGATGGTGACCGACATGGGCGGGAAGGCCTGGTCGATCTCCTTGTCGAAGAGGTCGATCGCCTCGATGGTCGACGTCATGCCACTGGGCAGCACGATGACCTCGTCGCCCTTCTTCAGCACGCCGCCGGCGACCATGCCGGCGTAGCCGCGGTAGTCGTGGAAGGCGTCCGACTTCGGGCGCACCACGTACTGCACGGGGAAGCGGACGTCGACGAGGTCGCGGTCGGAGGCCACGTGCACGTGCTCGAGGTGGTGCATCAGCGTCGGCCCGTGATACCAGGGCGTGTTCTCGCTGCGGGTCACCACGTTGTCGCCGTTGAGCGCCGAGATCGGGATGACCTCGAGGTCCGGGATGTTGAGCTTGGTGGCGAAGGTCGTGAACTCGTGGTGGATCCGCTCGTAGACGGCCTCGTCCCAGTCGACGAGGTCCATCTTGTTGACTGCCAGCACGAGGTGCGGCACCCGCAGCAGCGACAGCAGCACCGCGTGACGACGCGACTGCTCGGTCAGCCCGTGGCGGGCGTCGACCAGCACCAGACCCAGGTCGGCGGTGGAGGCGCCGGTGACCATGTTGCGGGTGTACTGGATGTGTCCCGGCGTGTCCGCGATGATGAACTTGCGGCTCGGGGTGGCGAAGTAGCGGTAGGCGACGTCGATGGTGATGCCCTGCTCGCGCTCCGAGCGAAGCCCGTCGGTGAGCAGCGCCAGGTCGGTGTAGTCGTAGCCCTTGGACTGCGACGACGCCTCGACGGCCTCGAGCTGGTCTTCGAAGATCGACTTCGAGTCGAGCAGCAGGCGCCCGATCAGCGTCGACTTGCCGTCGTCGACCGAGCCGGCGGTGGCGAAGCGGAGCAGGTCCATCGAGGCCCGTCCTTCGTGCTTCTCGGCGACGGGAGAGATCTCGGGGCTCATCAGAAGTAGCCTTCCTTCTTGCGGTCTTCCATGGCCGCCTCGGAGAATCGGTCGTCACCACGGGTCGCGCCGCGCTCGGTGACCCGGGCGATGGCGATCTCGTCGATGATCTCGGCCGTGGTGACCGCGGTCGACTCCACGCAGCCGGTCTGCGACTTGTCGCCCACCGTGCGGAAGCGGACCATCTTCTTCTCGACCGTCTCGTTGCCCTTGGGCTGGACGGCGTCGGAGAGGCTCAGCCACATGCCGTCGCGCTTGATGACCTCGCGCTCGTGGGCGAAGTAGATCGACGGGATCTCGATGCCCTCGCGGTCGATGTAGTGCCAGACGTCGAGCTCGGTCCAGTTGGAGATCGGGAAGATGCGCATGTGCTCACCCGGGTGGATGCGCCCGTTGTAGAGGCTCCACAGCTCGGGGCGCTGCATCTTGGGGTCCCACTGGCCGAACTCGTCGCGGTGGGAGTAGACGCGCTCCTTGGCGCGGGCCTTCTCCTCGTCGCGACGGCCGCCACCGAAGGCGGCGGTGAAGCCGCCCTCCTCGATGGCGTGGAGCAGGGTGCCGATCTGGAGGCGGTTGCGCGAGGTCTTGCCGTCGTCGACGACGACGCCGCTCGCGATGGCCTCGTCGACGCTCGCCACGATGAGCCGCACGCCGAGGCGGTTGACCCAGTTGTCGCGGGTGGAGAGCACCTCGTCGAAGTCCAGGCCGGTGTCGACCTGGAGGACGGGGAAGGGGATCTTCGCGGGGAAGAAGGCCTTCTCTGCCAGCCGCATCATCACGATGGAGTCCTTGCCGCCGGAGAACATCAGCACCGGCTTCTCGAACTCCGCGGCGACCTCGCGGAAGATGTGGATCGACTCCGCCTCCAGCTGGTCGAGCTGACTCAGTTGGTAGTCGGCGTGGGTGTGGGTCATGACTGACTAGCGCCTCTCGTCGGAACAGCAGCCCACATGCTAGCCCCGCCCCCGGAGGACCCAGACATCCCCGTCCGAGGGTGGGCCAGTTGTTAACTCTGGGTGACGTTGTGTCCAGATAGCGCTAGTGATGTGCACGATCCAATCCCGTCACGTAGGGTCACGCTCAGACCTTCCAATATCAATGAACTCTGACGCCTTTCACATGGGGGAGACGTACACATGAAGAAGCTCATCGCCGGTGCCGCAACCGCTGGCCTCCTGACCGCCGCCGGCCTTGTCGGCGCCGCGACCACCGCCACCGCCGCGCCCTACCCGCCCAGCGTCGAGACCGTCGTGAAGCCCAAGGTTCCCAACGTGATCACCCCCGGCAAGCCGGTGCGGTTCAAGATCAACATCGCGACTGTCGGCAACGCCAAGGCCAAGGGCAAGATCACCTTCGTGGTGCGCAAGCCCAACGGCAAGAAGGTCAAGACGATCACCCGCAAGTACAGCAGCTCGGGCACGTTCGGCATCGGCAAGCTCCCGCGCGGCAAGTACAAGGTCGCCGTGAAGTTCAAGTCCGCCAAGAACTCGGTCTACAAGAACTCGCGCGAGACCGTGAACTTCAAGGTCGGCGCTCGCTGACCTGATCGCTCTTTTCTGAGCGTCTCAGAAGGCCTCGTCTCCCTCGGGAGACGGGGCCTTCTGCCTACGCTGAACTCCGTCTCTACCCCCGACGAAGGAATTGTGAGTGTTCCCCCTGCGCCGCGCCCTAGGACTCCTGTTTCTCGTGCTTCTGCTGATGGTGGGGTACGGCGCCTGGGTCGGCTGGCAGCTCAAGGGCGACCTCGACGCCGCCGAGGGTGACGCGCGCGACCTGCAGGCGGCGATACAAGGCGACGACCCGGCCGCGGCAGAGCCTGCCGCGGCCGACCTCGAGCACTCCAGCACCGCGGCGAGAAGTCGAGCCGACGGTGTCGTCTGGCGTGTCGCTGGATATCTTCCGGTCTTCGGCGACGACGCACGCGGTGTGCGCGCACTGGCGCGTTCGCTCGAGACCCTCGCGGTTGATGCGGTGCCTCCCCTGCTCGAGACCTCGGAGCTCTTGCGGGAGGTGAGCGGCGGCAACGGGGTGAGCCTGTCGGCAGTGAGCGCGCTCGGGGCCCCGGTCCAGGAGGCGGCTACGGCTCTCGCGGACGCGGCAGACGACGTCTCCGAGGTCGACAGCGACGGTTTCGTCTCGGCGCTGCGTGATCCCTTCGAGGAGTACGCCGACCTGGTGACAAGTGCCGACCGCGGCTTCGGTGCCGCGACCACCGCGACCGAGCTCCTGCCGGGCATGCTCGGCGGGTCAGGCTCGCGGGACTACCTGGTGGTCTTCCAGAACAACGCCGAGATCCGCGCCGGCGGAGGCCTGCCGGGTGCCTGGGCACATCTGCGGACCGATGATGGTCGCATCGCGATGGTCGAGCAGGGCTCCACCTCGGATTTCCCCGAACGGGACGCTCCCGTGCTGCGGCTCACCCCGGCGGAGCGGGAGATCTACGACGTGCAGCTTGGCACCTACTGGCACGACGCGAACTTCACGCCGCACTTCCCGCGCGCTGCCGACCTGTGGCGCGCGCACTTCGAGGACGGCCGTGACACCGAGCTCGACGGCGTCCTCAGCCTCGACACCGTCGCCCTCTCCTACCTGCTCAAGGGGACGGGACCGGTCTCCGCTGGTGGGGTGACCATCGATGCGGACAACGCGGTCGACGAGCTGCTCCACCAGACCTACCGCGACCTCGAAGACCCGGCTGCCCAGGACGCCCGGTTCCAGGCGATGGCCGTCGCGATCTTCGACGCAGTGACCGGCGACCCTGAGTCGCCGATGGACTTGGCCGCTGGGTTCGGCCGCGCCGGCCGAGAGGGGCGCTTCCTCGTGCACTCGTTCGTGGAAGCGGATCAGGAGAAGCTGGCGGGGACTGCCGTCGCTGGCGAACTGACGTCCCAGCAGCCGGAGGTGCCCGTGGTCGACGTGACCCTGGACGACGCCACCGGCTCCAAGATGTCCTACTACCTGCGGCACAGCGTGAAGGTCCGTGCGGAGTCCTGCACCGGAGACCGGCAGGGTCTCGCCGGGTCGCTGCGGCTCGGATCCACCATCTCGCGGGCCGAGGTGGAAGACCTTCCCATCTACATCTCCGGTGGGGGGACCTACGGCACCGACGCTGGTTCCCAGCTCGTCGTGACACGGGTCTATGGGCCCGTCGGCGGCAAGATCTCGGACGTCAGGTTCGACGGGGAGCCGGTCGACGTGGAGACGGTCGAGCTCAACGGGCGGCCGGTGGCGTCGATGGTCGCCCTGCTCACGCCGACCGACAATGTCGACGTCACCTGGCGGATGACGACGGGTGCGGGACAGACGGGAGACGGCGTCGTGGGAGTGACGCCGAGCATCGTCTCCGGAGACGCCGACACCTCCTTCGACTCGGCCTGCTGAACCGGGCGGAAGCCTTCGTCAGGCGGAAGCCTTGGCGGTCTTCCGTCCCTGCTTGGGCTGCACCTCGACGTCGGGTGCGTAGCCGTAGCCATACCCGTAGCCGTAGCTCCCCAGGCCCTTGCGCCGCGGGACCATGTTGAGGACCAGGCCCACGGTCCGGGCGCCGACGGCGTCCAGGCGCTCGACCGCGTGGGCCAGCTGGTCCTTGGTGGTCTTGCCGTGCCGGGCGACGAGGAGCGCACCGTCCGCCTGCGCGGCGATCAGCGCGGCGTCGGTGACGGGCAGCAGGGGCGGCGCGTCCAGGATCACCAGGTCGAAGCGCGAGCGCAGGGAGGCCAGCAGCTCCGCCATGGCGTGCGACTGGAGGAGTTCCGACGGGTTCGGTGGGACGGCGCCGCTGGGCAGGACGGTGATGCCGGACTCGTGCTCCTGGAGGGCGTCGTCGAGCGAGACCTTGCCCACCAGCGCGGTGGTCAGCCCGATCGTGTTGTCGAGCCCGAGCGCCAACGCGAGACGCGGGCGGCGCAGATCCGCCTCGACCACCACGACCTTGGAGCCGGTCTGGCCCATGGCCAGGGCGAGGTTGGCCGAGGTGGTGGTCTTGCCTTCGCCGGGCACGGAACTGGAGACGACGTAGACGCGGCCGCCGTCCTGGTCGACGTCGACGAACTGCATGTTGGTGCGCAGCACCCGGAAGGCCTCCACCCGAGGCGCGTGCGGCTCGAGCGAGGTGATCAGCGGGCGCTTGGGGGCGGCGCTGTCGAAGGTGATCGAGCCGAGCACCGGCGCGTTGCCTGCTGCGGTGGCCTGCTCGCTCGTCTTCACGGTGTTGTCGAGCACCTCGCGGAGCACGGCGATCCCGAGCCCGAGGAGGAGGCCGAGGACGCTGGCGAGGCCGTAGTTGCGGAGAGGCTGCGGGGAGACGGGGTCGTCGTCGAACGAGGCGTCGTCGACCACCGTCGCCTTGATGGGAGCCGCCATGTCCTCGCCCGACGGGGTCTCCAGCTCCCGGATCAGGTCCTGAAGCTCCTCCACATAGGCCTGGGCCAAGTTCTGCGCGGCACGGGGGTCGGGATCCGTCGCGGTGATCGACAGGATCACCGTCTCCGGCACCACGCTGGCGGTCACCCGATCTGGGAGGCCGCTGATCTCGTCCTCGTCCAGGTCGAGGCGTTGCCCCACCACCTCGGCGAGCTCGCGTCCACCGACCAGGTCGGCGTAGGAGGCGACCCGCTGGGTGGCGAAGAGGTTGCCCTGGTAGGCCTGCGAGGTGTCCGACTGGCTGGTGGAGACGAAGAGTCGCGCACTCGACGAATACTGCGGGGTCGCGTTGAGCGTCAGGAGTGCGGCGACGCCCAGGCAGACGGCGACGGTTCCGAGAATGAACATCCAGCGGCGTTGGACGATGCGCCAGTAGTCGCGGAGTTCCACACTTCCCCTTAGTGTCAGCCGACCGGAGGGGACAGCCTAACTGCCGGGGTCCTTTTTCATGCCAACCAGGCCGGGACGGTACGACGGGTCCTCCAGCTGCGCGACCGTCGGCGAGCCGAACATCGGCAGCCCGGTGGTCCTGCGGATGAGACCCCAGATGAGCGGCACCAGCACCACCATGACCAGCCCGACCGCGGCGACCAGCATGGGCGAGGTCTCGTCCTCGCCGGCCCCCAGGGGCGCCCAGCCCGCCTTGTCGAGCAGTGCGACCCCCGACATGGTCAGCACCACCACAATCGCGCGGCGGATCAGCGACTGCGGCACGCGCGGCGCCAGCTTGCTGCCGAGGATGGTGCCGGGCACCGAGCCGAGGACCAGCGGGATCAGGATGCCCCAGTCGAGGCCGTGGATGGCGATGTTGGAGATGGCGGCCGCCAGCACCAGGGGCACCGCCTGCACCAGGTCGGTGCCGACCAGCTTCACCGCCGACAGTCCGGGATAGAGCATCAGCAGCGAGATCATGATGACCGAGCCGGAGCCCACGCTGGTGACGCCGACGAGCAGGCCCCCGGCCATGCCGACCAGCAGGGTGGGCACGGGACGGATCACCGGGTTGTCGTCGACCACGTGGTTGCCGGCGCGGACGCGGAGAAGGTTGATGTAGAGACGCAGCGCGTAGGTGAGCGCCGCCAGCAGCAGCGCGAAGCCGATGCATAGCTTGAGCGTCCGGTCGAGCTGCTCGGGGCTGTCGGTGAACCACGAGACCAGGTAGGGCCCGAGCAGCGCGGTGGGCACCGAGCCGATCACCAGCCACAGGGCCAGCCGCATGTTGGGGGAGCCCTCGCGCTTGTGCACGATCGCGCCGCCGGTCTTGTAGACCGCGGCCGCGGTAAGGTCGGCGGTGACGACCGTCGCGGTCTCCCCGACGCCCAGGAAGATCAGGGCGGGGGTCATCAGCGCCCCGCCGCCCATCCCGGTCAGGCCGACGACGATCCCGACGATGAAGCCGGCCGCCAGGATCGAGAAGAAGGCCCCGGTGAGGACGTCTCCGCTGAGCCAGTCCATCAGGAGTCCTGGGTCTCGGTCAGCGCGGGGATCACCACGCCGAGGTGGCGGTCGATGAGGTCGGCGCAGGCGCGGGCCGCGTCGGCGCCGCGCCGGTAGGGGTCGGGGATGTCGAGCGCGGCCTCCGGCGCGCTGCGCCGCCGACCGAGCTCCTCGATGAGCGCGCGGCCGCGCAGGTCGCTGGCGGCCGCGGCCTCCGCGAACTGGCCCAGGGTGAAGACCTTGCGGAAGGCCTCCGGGTGCTCCTCGAGCACGAAGCCCCGGTGGCTGCTCTCGGCGGTGAGGATGAGGTCGGCATCGGCGACCAGATCGCGGGAGAGCGGACGGCTGGCGAAGGTGTCGTGCGCGGTGCCCTCGGCGAGGACGGCGGCCATCTCCGCGTCGAGCGGCTCCCTGTCGTGCCCGTGCGTGCCGGCGCTGGTGAACTCGACGTCGGTGCGGCCGGCCACGAGCCGCCGAGCGGTGACCTCGGCGTACGCCGACCGGCAGATGTTGGCGGTGCAGACGAAGAGCACCCTCAGCGGCTCCTCGGCGGGTGCGACCGCAGCCGCATCGGGCGACGGCCCGCCGCTCAGGACGAGGTGACCGGAAGCTGCGAGCCCGCGGAGCACGTCGTCGAGGGCGTCGTCGATGGTCCGGCCGGTGGTGTCCACCCGGACGGCGGCGTCCGCCGGCTCCTCATAGGGCGACGAGATGCCGGTGAACTCCGGGATCTCGCCGCGGCGCGCCTTGGCGTAGAGGCCCTTGCGGTCCCGCCGCTCGCACTCCTCCAGGGGGGTTGCGACGTGGATGAGGAAGAACTCCCCGCCGGCCTCCTCGACCATCTCGCGCACCTGCTGCCGGGTGGAGTCGAAGGGGGCGATGGGGCTGCAGACGGCGACGCCGCCGTGGCGGGCGATCTCGGCGGCCACCCAGCCGATGCGGCGGATGTTGGTCTCGCGGTCCTCCTTGGAGAAGCCGAGCCCGGCCGAGAGGTTGCGGCGCACCACGTCGCCGTCCAGTGAGGTGACGGTCCGGGTGCCCTGCTCCAGGATCCGGTCGGTCAGCGCGCGGGCCAGCGTCGACTTGCCGCTGCCCGAGAGGCCGGTGAAGAAGAGGACGAGCCCCTGCCGTCCGGGCTCGGGACGGTCGAACTCGACGATCGCCGCGATCTCGTCGGGGTAGTCGTCGTCCGAAGGGGCGGCGAGACCGTGGACCGGGTCGCCCTGGGCGTAGTTGTCGACCACCCGCACGCCGAGCTCGTGGTCGAGGTCGGCGTCGCCGTGCGAGGCGAACGGGACGACCGCGACGACCGCGTCCCGGAGCAGCGCGGCGGCGGCCAGGGTGACGCGGACCAGGGCGACGGGGGAGAGGGCCGGGGTGCCCGCGCCGGCGAGGGCGAGGAGCAGCACCGGCCCGAGCCCCGCCAGCTCGTCGAGGTGGGCGGTGGTGAGGGCGTCGGTGACCGGGACGACGGTGCGCCCGGCGTAGCGCTCCCGCACCTGCGCCGGGGAGAGGTAGTGGTCGCGGAACGGCCCGAACTGGGCGTGGGTGAGCGGCTCCACCGTGGTCCCGGAGACCCGCGCCAGGGGCAGCCCCTCGGGGTCGACCAGCTCGACGGTCTCGGCGTCCTGCAACGCCGCTGGCAGCGCCAGGGTGATCGGACTCCCCGGCTCGTTGAACCCCGTGGTGGGCGCGAACGCCCCCGAGACGAGGAGCTCGAGGTCGTCGAGCTCCACCGGAGTGGGGCAGTGCTGGGGCGGCGAGGAGGCGGACACGCGCGACATCCTCTCAAAGGCGCGGTCGTTAGCCTGACCGACATGTCCACCCCCGCCCTCGTGGCCGAAGTCGTCCGTTCCGGATTCGTCGAGGGCCGCCACCACGGGTCGGTGGTCGCCCTCGCCGCCGACGGCTCGGCGGAGTGGTCGGTCGGCGACGTGACCGGCCAGATCCTGCCGCGCTCGTGCAACAAGCCGATCCAGGCGCTCGCCATGGTCAGGCTCGGGCTCGACCTGCCTCCCGAGCTGCTCGCCCTGGCCTCGGCCTCCCACTCGGGGGAGCCGTTCCAGATCGAGGGGGTGCGGCGCATCCTGGCCGGTGCAGGGCTGGACGAGACCGCGCTGCAGACCCCGCCCGACCTCCCGTTGGACGACGCCACGAAGGAGACGGCCCTGCGCCAGGGTGCCCAACCGGCACCGCTGCTGATGAACTGCTCGGGCAAGCACGCCGCGATGCTCGCGACCTGCGTGCTGCGCGGGTGGGACACCGCGACCTACCTCGCTCCCGAGCACCCGCTGCAGCGCGCCATCGCCGAGACGTTCGCGGAGCTGACGGGCGAGCCGGTCGAGGTCGTCGCGGTCGACGGGTGCGGTGCGCCGCTGCTCTCCACCTCCCTGACCGGCCTGGCCCGGGCGTTCCGGGCCCTCGCCGTCGCCGACTCCGGACCCGAGCACTTGGTCGCGGAGGCGATCCGTTCGCACCCGACCTACATCTCCGGCACCACCCGCGACGAGGCCGCGCTGCTCACCGCGATCCCCGGCGCGATCGGGAAGGCCGGCGCCGAGGCCTGCTACGCCGTGGCCCTGCCCGACGGGCGCGCCTTCGCGCTCAAGATCGACGACGGGGGCACCCGCGCGCGACCGGTGGTGATGGCGGCGGCACTCGCGCGCTCGGGCGTGCTGGCCGAGCCGGGCGTGGACGGCGAGGCCGTCCGGGCGACCGGGAGAGCCGAGCTGCTCGGCGGCGGGCGGGTGGTCGGCGAGGTCCGCGCCTGCCTGCCCACCGGCGTACCAAATGTGTGAGTGTCGTGACTCACTCCCGACGTGCTTGCAACTGCTAACTATTGCTAGCACGATGAAGCCGTGGCCAAGGGGAAGATAGGGGAGCTGGGGGAGTACCTCAGGGAGCAGCGGCTCGCATCCAAGCTGTCGCTCCGTCAGCTCGCTGACCTGGCGGGCGTCTCCAACCCCTATCTCAGCCAGATCGAGCGTGGTCTGCGCAAACCCTCGGCCGACGTGCTCCAGCAGATCGCGAAGGCACTGCGCATCTCGTCCGAACAGCTCTACGTGCAGGCAGGGATCCTCGACCCGCGTGAGGGTCACGAAGGCGCCACCGAGACCGCCATCCTGGGCGATCCCAGGCTCACCGAGCGGCAGAAGCAGTCGCTGCTCGACGTCTACACCTCCTTCCTGGCGCTCAACGCCGGGGAGGGCTCAGCTCGACCGCCGGAGACTCCGACCGCCGAGGCTCCATCCACCGAAAGGGAGTGAACGATCATGGCCAAGACCACGACGAAGTTCGACGTCAGGACCGGGGCCGCGAAGGTCTTCTACGCCGGGGTCGGCGTCAACGACCTCGCCGTCGAGAAGGTGCGTGACTACGTCGCCGACGTGCAGGCTCGCGTCGCGAAGGTGCAGAAGGACGTCACCAGCCTCGACCTCGACCTCAACGCCCTGCGCGCCCGCATCGAGGCGCGCGTCTCCGAGCTGCAGGCCGACGCCAAGACCTACCCCGCCAAGGTGCAGGCCCTCCTCGACGAGAACGTCGACACCGCCACCGAGACCTACGCCGAGCTGGTCAAGCGCGGTGAGGTGCTCGTCGGCCGGATCCGCCGCCAGCAGTCCACCCAGGCGACCGTGAAGCAGGCCAAGTCGACCAGCGCCAAGGCCAAGACCACCACGACGCAGGCCAAGAAGACCGGCTCCGCGGCGAAGAGCACCGCCAAGAAGGCGGTGAAGTCGACCCCGGCCAAGAAGAAGGCCTCCACCACCAAGTCGTCGGCCAAGGCCACCGCCACCACCGCGGCTCAGACCGCGGCCGCGGCGACCAACGCCGTCACCGACGCCGCCAAGAAGGTCGGCGACTGAAGGAACGGTGACGAGGAGCAGCTGATGCTCTTCTGATCTCACGGCCCAGACACGGAGCCCCGGGCGCGGACGCGCCCGGGGTTCCGTGCGTGAGCACGTATCCTGAGGCGGTGGACTTCTTCGCGTTTCAGGGCGGCCTCATGCTGGTCGTCTTCCTCGGCCTGCTGCTGGTGAAGGGGTTCGCCTTCGTCACGTCGCTGATGTTCTCCGCGGAGGCCTACGAGGCGGCCGGCAAGCTGACCAAGGTGACCTGGTGCCTGATCCTCGGCCTGGGCTTCGTCGCGGCGCTGGTGCTGCCCGGGGTGCTCGGGCTGATCAACATCGCCTTCACCATCGCGGCGTTCGTCTACCTCGCCGACGTGCGGCCGGCGCTCCAGAGCGTGACCCGGCGCTGAGCCGAGACCATGGCAGGGGTTAACTCCCTTGTTACTTTGAGGTAACGTCGCGGCTCACGCCACGGAACGAGGTAGGCAATGGGCATGGAGTCGGAGCAGCGACCCTGGGGTTCCTGGCACGTCATCGATGACGGTCAGGGCTACAAGGTGAAGCGCATTCACGTGTTCCCCGGTCAGCGACTCTCCTACCAGACGCATGAGCACCGGTCCGAGCACTGGGTCGTCATCTTCGGCGTCGCGACCTGCGTGGTCGACGGCGAGACCATCGTCGCCGGGCCCGGTCAGTCAGTGGACGTGGCGCAGGGAGCGGCGCACCGGATCTGCAACAACCACTCGGAAGAGCTCATCATCATCGAGGTGCAGCACGGCGCCTACACGGGTGAGGACGACATCTGCCGTCTCGAGGACGACTACGGTCGGGACGACGAGTCGTCAGCCAGCTAGGTAGCGGCGGAGCGCCTCGGCGGCGTCCTCCGGCTCGAACCCGGTGGCGCGGATCTTCGCCAGGTCCATGGTGCTGTGCAGCGGCCGGGGAGAGATGCCCGCCTTGCCGGCGTAGTACTCCTCGGTGGTGACCGGCGAGACGTCGTCGCGACTGCGCCCGGCCAGCTCGAAGACCTGCTTCGCCACCTCGCACCACGAGACCGCCGGGCCCGCGTTGGAGAGGTTGTAGGTGCCGTAGTCGGCACCGACCTCCAGCAGGTGCTTGGTGGCCCGGGAGAGCTCGCTGGTGAAGGTCAGCCGGCCCACCTGGTCGTCCACGACGCTGGGGGAGATCCCCTTGTCCGCGAGCGACTTCATGGTGCGGACGAAGTTGTTGCCCTCGCCGATCACCCAGGAGGTGCGCAGCAGGTAGTGCTTCGGCGCCAGACCGACCGCGAGGTCGCCGGCCGCCTTGGACTGCGCGTAGACCCCCAGCGGTGAGAGCGGCTCGTCCTCGGCGTGACCCGGCTCGAGCGGCGTGGTGCCGTCGAAGACGTACTCCGAGGAGTAGTGCACGAGCGTAAAGCCGTGCTCCCGTGCCAGGCGCGCCAGGGTGGCCGGAGCGCTCGCGTTCGCGGCCCAGGCGGTCACCCGGCCCTCGGCGGTCTCGGCGGCGTCCACCGCGGTGTAGGCGGCGGCGTTGAGGACCAGGTCGTAGTCCACCCACGGCCACGCGGCCACCGCGTCGGCGTCGGTGACGTCGAGCTCGTCGAGGTCGACCAGCTCGGCGTGCGGGAAATCAGCCTGGAGCGCCCGGCCGAGCTGGCCCTTCGCCCCGATGATCAGCGTCTTCTGCCGCGGGATCGCGGTGCTCGGGTCGAGCGCAGGGTTGTGCTGGTCCTTCTCCGAGATGATCGCCTCGTCCAGCGGGATCGGCCAGGGGATCGCCACGGTCGGGTCGGCGAGGTCCAGGGCCGGGTAGGTGATGCCGGGCCGCCAGTGCTGGTTGACCAGGTAGGTGTAGGCGGTGTCGTCCTCGAGCGTCTGATAGCTGTTGCCGACGCCGCGCGGCACGAAGATCGCCACCGAGGGGTCCATCTCGAGGGTGAAGGTCGCCCCGAAGGTGTCGCCCTCGCGCATGTCGACCCAGGCGCCGAAGATCCGGCCGGTGGCCAGCGAGATGAACTTGTCCCACGGCTCGGTGTGGATGCCGCGGGTGACGCCCCGGTCGGAGTTGAAGGAGACGTTGTTCTGCACCGGGCCGAAGTCGGGGAGCCCGATCGCGAGCATCTTCTCCCGCTGCCAGTTCTCCTTGAAGAAGCCTCGGGCGTCCTCGCGGAGGTCGAGGCGGACGACGACGAGGCCCGGGATGGGCGTGGTCTCGAGGGAGGGAAGCGCAGTCTCGGTCACGAGGGTCACTGCCCCTTCGCCGCATAGGCGGCCTCGGTGGCCTCCTTGGCGGGGCGCCACCACTCCTGGTGGGCCTGGTACCACTCGATGGTGCGGCCCAGCCCGTCCTCGAAGTTCTGGAACTTCGGCTCCCAGCCCAGCTCGGTGCGCAGCTTGCCGGACTCGATCGCGTAGCGCAGGTCGTGGCCCGCCCGGTCGTTGACGTGCTCGAAGTCGTCCTCGGAGCGACCGAAGTGCTTGAGGATCAACTGCACGACCTCGAGGTTGTTCTTCTCCCCGTCGGCGCCGATCAGGTAGGTCTCCCCGATCTGGCCCTTGTTGAGGATCGTCCAGACGGCGGAGGAGTGGTCGTCGGCGTGGATCCAGTCACGGACGTTCTCACCCGACCCGTAGAGCTTGGGGCGGCGGCCGTCAATCACCTCGGTGATCTGGCGCGGGATGAACTTCTCGATGTGCTGCCACGGCCCGTAGTTGTTGGAGCAGTTGGAGAGCGTGGCCTGCACCCCGAAGCTGCGCACCCAGGCCCGGACCAGGTGGTCGGAGGCGGCCTTGGACGCCGAGTAGGGGCTGCTCGGGTTGTAGGGGGTGTCCTCGGTGAACCGCTTGGGGTCGTCGAGCTCGAGGTCGCCGTAGACCTCGTCGGTGGAGATGTGGTGGAGCCGCACGCCGTGCTTGCGCACCGCCTCCAGGATGACGAACGTCCCCATGATGTTGGTCTGGATGAACGGCGAGGGGTCGTGGAGCGAATTGTCGTTGTGCGACTCGGCCGCGTAGTGGACCACCGCGTCGTGGGAGGCGACCAGCGGGTCGACCACCTCAGCGTCGGCGATGTCACCCACGACCAGCTCCACCCGGTCGTCCGGGAGGCCGTCCAGCGACTCCTTGGTGGAGGCGTAGGTCAGCTTGTCGAGCACCGTGACCGTCGCGTCCGTGTGCTCCATGAGGTAGTGGACGAAGTTGGAGCCGATGAAGCCGGCGCCACCGGTCACGAGAAGACGCTTCATGGGCGTGGAGTCTAGAGGGCGCGCCCGGAACCCCTAGGGTGGCCCGCATGCGTGGAATCATCCTGGCCGGGGGGACCGGCTCGCGCCTGCACCCGATCACCCAGGGCATCAGCAAGCAGCTCGTGCCGGTCTATGACAAGCCGATGATCTACTACCCGCTCACCACGCTGATGCTGGCCGGCATCCGCGACGTCCTGGTGATCACCACCCCGCACGAGGCGGAGGCGTTCCGGCGACTACTGGGCGACGGCTCCCAGTTCGGCATCAACCTCACCTTCGCCGTCCAGGCCAGCCCCGACGGTCTGGCTCAGGCGTTCCTGATCGGCGAGGAGCACATCGGCTCCGACACCGCAGGCCTGGTGCTGGGCGACAACATCTTCTACGGCACCGGGGTGGGCCACCAGCTCTCCGAGTTCGCCGAGCTCGAGGGCGCGGCGGTCTTCGGCTATCACGTCGCCGACCCCACCGCCTACGGCGTGGTGGAGTTCGACGACCAGGGCCGAGCCATCTCGCTGGAGGAGAAGCCCACCGAGCCCAAGAGCTCCTACGCGGTGCCGGGGCTCTACTTCTATGACAACGATGTGGTCGGCTACGCCAAGGAGCTGAAGCCGTCACCTCGGGGCGAGCTGGAGATCACCGACCTCAACCGCCGCTACCTGGACGAGGGACGGCTCCAGGTCTCGGTGCTGCCCCGCGGCACCGCCTGGCTCGACACGGGCACCTTCGACTCGCTCAACGACGCCTCCAACTTCGTCCGCACCATCGAGAGCCGGCAGGGCTTCAAGGTCGGTGCCCCCGAGGAGGTCGCCTGGCGAATGGGGTGGCTGACTGACGACGAGTTGCGCGAGCGGGCCGAGCCTCTCCGCAAGAGCGGCTACGGCGCCTACCTCATCGGCCTGCTGGGTGACCGCTGAAGCGCGTCCTCAGTAGGCACCGCGGGAACTGAGCACCGCGCCGACCGTGCGCCAGAGGATCGCAAGGTCCTGAAGCATGGACCAGTTGTCCACGTAGTAGAGATCGAGCCGCACCGTCTCGGCCCATGACAGGTCAGAGCGCCCGGAGACCTGCCAGAGACCGGTCATGCCCGGACGGACCCGCAGGCGTCGTCTCATGTCGGTCGAGTACTTGGCAACCTCGTGCGGAAGCGGCGGCCGAGGGCCGACCAGGCTCATGTCGCCGCGGAGCACGTTGAAGAGCTGGGGGAGCTCATCCAGGGAGAGACGACGGAGGAGCTTGCCAGGGCCCGTGATCCTGGGGTCGTCCTTCATCTTGAAGAGAAAACCCTCTTGCTCCTGCTGGGCGCGGAGCTTCTCCAGAAGCCCCTCGGCATCAACGACCATGGTGCGGAACTTGAGGCAGGCGAACTCCTTCTCGTCTCTGCCGGTTCGGGTCTGGCGGAAGAGCACCGGGCCGCCGTCGTGGAGCTTGATCCTCAGCGCGATGCCGAGGAGAACGGGGCCCAGGAGGAGGATCAGGAAGAGCGAGGCAAAGGTGTCGAAGACCCGCTTGCCACCTCGGGTGGCCAAGTGGCCGCGAGGCCCCTCGACGTGGATGAGCGGCAATCCCGCCACGGGACGGAAACGCACGCGTTCGCCCGAGACGTCGGTGAGACTCGGCGCCACCACGAGCTGTATCTGATGATTCTCCAGCGCCCAGGCGAGCTCCTTGAGCTGCCCGGCCGTGCCGAAAGCGCCGCCCGCGATGAAGACCACGTCGGACCCCGATTCGATGGCGATACGCGCGAGATCCTCGATGTCGCCGAACACGGCAATGCCACTTTGGGTCCGCTCGTGCATGTCATAGGCCGGCGTGACCGCGCCGATCACGCGATACCCAAGCCGTCGTTCCCTGATCAGGTTGAGCGCGAGCTCGTCGGCGTGGGAGCGCGAGCCCGCGATAACCACCTTGTGCATGAGATGTCCGCGCTTCCGAAGCGCAGAGGCCGCTTGCCGCAACCCGTAGCGACCAAGGAGTAGCACAGTGGTTCCGTAGGTGAACGCCAGCACGAAGAAACCGCGCGAGAGGCCGTACTTGAAGAGGTAGCAGCCGATTCCGACGGTCGCGGCGGCCAGGAGGGTGCCGTGGAGGACGCGTTTGTATTCGTCAATTCCGGCGTCGAAGACCTCTGGCTGATATCCGCCGACGAAGAAGACGCCGCCGAGCCAGCCCAAGGCGATCAGGGGAGCGAGCCAGCGGACATCGCCGGTGATGTGGCTGTCCAAGCCCCACTCGACATGGTCCCTCAGGTAGGCCGCAGAGATGAGCACGGCGCTGATGAGCAGCGCGTCCATGAGGAAGACGACGTGGGGGATGGACCGGATGAACTGGCTCTGGTTGCCGACCCGCCATCGCGCGGGCCTTGGCTGTGAGTTCCGCGGGCGCGGAATCCTTTCTTCGGGCGTCTCTGTCATGACGTCCTGTGAGCGTGCTTGTGCCATTGGAAACCCCTACGCCGAATCCCGAGAATTTTCAGCCTTCGGTCAGAGTGTCGCCGAACTCGCCGGCACATGACATGTCTCTGACTATCACTACTGACCGGTACTAGGTAGGGAATCCCACAAAATTCGGCATGATCACTCTGCATCTGCTTCGAATTCGTGGGCGACCATGTCAAAGATCACATCATGGAACTCACGAGTAGGTTGCCAGTGGAGCGCTGCGCGGGCACGAGAACTGTCACCCCGTAGGTCTGCTGCGTCAGTTTTCCGGACGAGGGAGTGGTCCACTCGGACCCATCGTTCCCAGTCGCTGATGCGGGCCGCGGCGAAGGCTGCCGCGACGAATTCCCGCACTGAGTGGCTCTCTCCCGTGGCGACGACATAATCCTGCGGCACGCTGTGCCGAGCCGCCAGCACCATCGCCGCGACGTGGTCGGGCGCCCAGCCCCAGTCGCGTCGCGCGTCCAGATTGCCCAGCACCAGCTCGTCCGCCTCGCCACGAGCGAGCGCCGCCACCGTCCGGGTGATCTTGCGGCTCACGAACGTCTCCGGGCGGCGTGGCGACTCGTGGTTGTAGAGGATCGCGCTCACCGCGTGCAGGCCGCGGCCGCGGGCGTCGGCGACCGCCAGGTGGGCGAGGGCCTTCGCCTCGCCGTACGGGTTGGTGGGGGCGATCGGGGTGGACTCGTCCTGAGGGGCAGTGGCGGGGGAGCCGAAGATCTCCGCGCTGGAGGCCTGCACGAAGCGCACGCCGCGTCCCGTTGCCTCCTGGAGGACCAGCGCCGACTCCAGGAGCGCCACGGCGGCATCACCGTTGACCGCCTGGACCAGCTCCGGCTCCTGCCAGGAGCGCGCTACCGAGCTGATCGCGGCGAGGTTGTAGACCTCGTCGGGCGCGATCTCGAGCAGGAGCCGCCGGGTGCCCTCGTGGTCTGTGACGTCGCCCTGGTGGAGGACCACCTCGGCAGGGCAGTACGCCGGACGTGTCGGCGCGCGGTTCAACGCGTGGACCTCGACCCCGTCCGCGAGCAGCTGCTCCGCCAGGTAGCTGCCGTCCTGCCCGCCGATGCCGGTGACGAAGGCCCGGGTCATCCCCGAGTCACTTCCAGCCGGCCTTGAGGGCCTCGATGTCGGCGTCGACCATCATGGTGACCAGCTCCGGGAACGCCACCTTGGGCTCCCAGCCGAGCACCTCGCGTGCCTTGGTCGCGTCGCCGACGAGGGTGTCGACCTCCGCCGGGCGACGGAAGCGCTCGTCCTGGCGCACGAAGCGCTGCCAGTCGTCGATCCCCACGTGACCGAAGGCGATCTCGACCAGGTCGCGAATGGAGTGGGAGACGCCGGTGGCGATCACGTAGTCGCCGGGTTCGTCCTGCTGGAGCATCCGCCACATCGCCTCGACGTAGTCGCCGGCGAACCCCCAGTCGCGCCGGGCGTCGAGGTTGCCCAGCACCAGCTCGTCCTGGAGCCCCAGGTGGATCTTGGCCACCGCCTTGGCGACCTTGCGGGTCACGAACTCCTCACCTCGGCGCGGTGACTCGTGGTTGAAGAGGATCCCCGAGGAGGCGTGCATCCCGTAGGACTCGCGGTAGTTGATGGTCATGTAGTGGCCGAAGACCTTGCTCACGCCGTAGGGCGAGCGCGGCCACAGGAGCGTCGTCTCCCGCTGCGGCGTCTCTTGCACCTTGCCGAACATCTCCGAGCTGGAGGCCTGGTAGAACCGCACCGCCCCAGGCTCGTCGCCGGTGTGCAGACGCAGCGCCTCCAGCATCGTCAGCACGCCCTTGGCGGTGACGTCGGTGGTGAGGGCGGCGTTCTCCCACGAGTAGGCGACGAACGAGATCGCCCCCAGGTTGTAGACCTCGTGCGGCTGCGACTCAGTGAGCGCGCGCATCAGGCTCGACATGTCGGTCAGGTCCCCGTTGTGCAGGTGCACGTCGGGGACCAGCTGCTCGACCAGCTCGCGGCGGGGATTGTTCTGCCCGCGGATCACCCCGTGCACCTCGTAGCCCTTGGCCAGCAGCAGCTCGGCCAGGTAGAGGCCGTCCTGCCCGGTGATGCCGGTGATGAGGGCACGCGGCTTCGCGCCACCGGGGTTGTCGGGCTGCGTCATGCGGAGAAGTCTCGCAGTCTGACGCCCAGTCGGGCGCGGGGGTGGAGCGTCTGCGCGGATGAGATGTCTGCGCACGTGGACACACTGGTCACGCGGCCGTCCGGCTGCCAGGACAGGGGAGGGCTCCCGTGACCCGCACGACCTACTACACCGCCACCACCCTCGACGGCTTCCTCGCCGACGAGCACGACTCGCTGGCCTGGCTCTTCGAGCAGGAGATCGACGAGCGCGGGCCGATGAACTACGACGACTTCTATGCCCGCATCGGGGCGTTGGCGATGGGCGCCACCACCTATCAGTGGATCGTCGACCACATGGCCGGGACCGGGGAGAAGTGGGCCTACGAGATCCCCAGCTGGGTCTTCACCCACCGCGACCTGAAGCCCGTCGGCGAGCGGATCACCTTCACCGCCGCGCCGGTGGAGGAGGTGCACGCCGCCATGGTCGCGGCCGCCGAGGGACGTGACCTGTGGGTGGTCGGCGGGGGAGACCTGGCCGCCCAGTTCGCCGAGCGGGGGCTGCTGGACGACGTGGTGGTCTCGATCGCCCCCGTGACGCTCGGCGCCGGACGGCCGCTCTTCCCGCGAGCCTTCGACCTGCGGCTGGTCGAGCACGACCGCAACGGCGCCTTCCTCTGTGCGCGCTACGAGGTGGTCGGGCCCCGCCGCTAGGGTGGACGACCATGAAGATCCTCGTCACCGGCGGCGCCGGCTACATCGGCACCATCACCTGCAAGGCGCTCGAGCAGGCCGGCCACACCCCCGTCGTGCTCGACTCGCTCTTCAGCGGCCCGCGGGCCTTCGTGGGCGACCGCATCTTCTACGAGGGCGACATCGCCGACCGCGAGCTGCTGCGCCGGATCTTCGCCGACCACCCCGACATCGAGGCGACCATCCACATGGCGGCGCGGATCCTCGTGCCCGAGTCGATGAAGCTGCCCTACGAGTACTACCGCGACAACGTCGCGAAGTCGCTGGAGCTCTTCGACGAGCTCGTCGCGCTCGGCAAGCCGCGGGTGCTCTTCTCCTCCTCCGCCTCCCTGTACGCCGAGAAGGCCGACTTCGAGGTCACCGAGGAGGACCCGCTCGCGCCCGGCTCGCCGTACGCCCGCACCAAGCGGATGATGGAGCAGGTGCTGCAGGACATGGCCGAGGCCACCTCGCTGCGCGCGATCATCCTGCGCTACTTCAACCCCGTCGGCTCCGACCCCGACCTGGAGTCCGGAATCTACGTGCGCGAGCCCTCCCACGTGCTCGGCCAGCTGGTGATGGCCGCCCGCGGCCTCAAGGACGCCTTCACCATCACCGGCGTCGAGCACCCGACCCGCGACGGCACCGGCATCCGCGACTACATCCACGTCTGGGACCTCGCCCGCGCTCACGTGCGCGCCGTCGAGCGGTTCGACGACGTGCTGGCCGCCGAGGACGCGCCCAGCACGGTGATCAACGTCGGGATGGGGCAGGGGACGACCGTCCGCGAGCTGGTCGCCTCCTTCGAGCGGGTCTTCGGGCAGCCGGTGCCGGTCCGCGAGGCGCCGCCGCGTCCGGGTGACGCGGTCGGTGCGTTCGCCAATGTCGACAAGTCCTCGCGGTTGCTGGACTGGAAGACCGAGCTGGCCCTCGACGACGCCATCGCCTCCGCGCTGGCGTGGGGCGAGAAGCGCAAGGAGATCCTCGGCTACGAGTGAGCCGTTGACCTACCGGCCAGTCGGTGGGAGATTGATGCGCATGGAATCTCCCCGGGTGGCGCGATGAGCGCCCTGGCCACGGGCGGCTTCGTCCACAGCAAGGCCCCTGAGCTGGTGGAGGAGCTGCTCGCCATGAGGGACGTGGCGTCGGCGACGAGCCACGGCCCCGAGGTGGGGCTGTGCCTGCTGCGGATGCGCCAGATGCACTCCGACGCCTCGGCCGTGGCGCCTGCCTCGGCCGCGGGGTCCTCCGCGGAGCTCGAGCCGGCGAAGGTGGCGGCGCTGTCGCAGTGGTGGGAGTCCGACCTGTTCAGCGAGCAGGAGCGGGCCTGCCTCAACCTCACCGAGCAGTTCGTGCTGTCGGTGAGTGCGGTGTCGCAAGCAGACATCGACGCCCTGAAGCCGGGGTGGTCCGAGGAGCAGATCTACGACTTCGTGATGGCGCTCTACGTCCAGGACCTCTCCTCGCGGGCCGACCTGGTGCTCGGCTCGATCTTCGACGAGCAGCCGGTCGGCGACCAGGGCCTGGGAGGCTGAGATGGAGACCTTGAAGCCCCGCCTCGACATCCTCGACCGGAGCTCCGGACGACGTGGCACCCCGCTCGACGCCGCGATCCGCAGCTATGCCCGCGTCGCCGTCCGCCAGGGCGGGGTCGACAGCCTGGTCACCGAGGCGGTGCGGCTGCGCTGTGCCCGCGTGCACGACTGCCGGCTGTGCCAGTCGCTCCGGTCGAGCGACGCCCTTGCCGCCGGCTTCGATGACGAGACCAGCGCCGCTATCGACCGCTACGAAACCAGTGACCTGCCCGAACGGGTCAAGGTCGCGCTCCGCCTGACCGACGCGATGATCTTCACCCCCGTCGGCGTCTCGCCGGAGCTCCGCACCCAGGTGCTCGAGTTCTTCTCCCCGGAGGAGGTCATCGAGATCGTCGGCGACATCGTGAAGTGGAGCGCCCAGAAGTCGCTGGTGGCCTTGCGGATGGAGTCTCCGGTGGAGGGCAGGAACATCCTGGCCTTCGACGAGCGCGGCGACCACGTCCTGAGCTGACCCGTCAGCGCACCAGGGTGGGTCGGGCCTCCAGGACGGTGAGCTCTTGGGGGGCGCCGGTGATGGTGCGGGTGTCGGGGATGTCTTGCCAGGTGGGGTCGTCGCCGACGCGGAACCTGCCCTTGTAAGTGACGTCGAGCCTAGGACGGACTTTGGTGTCGGCCTGGGTGTAGCGGTGGGTGATGGCGTCGTCGGGCAGGGCCGTCCCGCCCTCGGGGAAGGGCGTCCCGCCATGGGAGGTGGTGGTCGTGCTGGCGTCGTCCGGGTGGGCGTCGGGGCTGGTGTCCCAGGTCCAGGCGAAGGAGACGGGACTGGCCTCGATGGTCACCGCTTGGCCCAGCAGCGTGACGGACTGGGTCACGGGGGTAACGGAGGGGGTGGAGAAGACCGTGTCGAGGTTGACTAAGGTCTCGCCGCCGGGCGGTTGGAGGACCAGGGTGGCCGCTGGCCACTGGAGTGTCGCGAAGGCGGCGGCTGCCTCTGCGGGACCCGGCTCGCCCTGGGTGTTGACCTCGTTCTCCTCCCCGAGACACACGTGGCTGTCGAACGTCCAGGGGCCGCCGGTGCGGAGCCGGCGATCGACCAGGTAGCGCCCGGTCGAAGAGGCTTCGTCGCAGTAGGCAGGGCGGTCACATGGCCCTTCGTCGATCGGACGCACGCCCGTCTCCAGGTCTTGGCAGAGCCTCCTGACGCGATACTCGTACTGGTTGACGGTGCTATTGATCCGCTGGCGGATCTCCTCGGGTGTGCGAGTGCACGTCACGCTCACGTCACGAAGAGCCACGTCTGTACTGCATTCGTCGGCAGCCGGGGTTGGCACGGGTGCCGGATTCAGCGAGCTGACGAGGATGAGGACTACCGCGAGGTTCACAGCGGCCTACGAGACAGGTCGACGAGCGTGAAACCCTCCTGCGTTCGCCGCAGGGTGAGCATGTACTTGGTCTCGCCGCCAGCCAAGCGTTCCACGGGGGCAGTGCTTGCCGTCTTATAGCGCGTGGGTGCCACGGTCACCCAGATGTCGTAGTTATGGGGCGATATTTTCTGGAGCCTGGTGATCTCCATGCCGTCCCACTCGACGAATCCCCCGGCTGCGTACATCTTCTCGATGCGATCAGCGGTTTCGAGGCATGGCTCGCACTCACCGGCGATCTTGTTGTGCGCCCTGGTGTCTCCGGTGTTGTGCATCTCCAGGTCCGTGTCTACCCACCGCTGGATGAACTCCTCGGGCGTTTCCTCGACACCCGCCTCCGCCTCCGCCTCCGACGGCGACGGTGACGGTGACACCGACGGCTCGGCGAACTTGGGCTCCGCATCCTCCGCACACCCACCGAGGGAGAGCGCCAGAGCCCCAGCGAGGAGGGCGAGCGAGCGTCGCGCGGACGGGCCTGGTCGTCGTACAGACATGGAGTACCTCCCCCGGAAGAGCCGTGCGCGATCGACAGTAGGGGCAGCCCTCGGCCCTGCCCTCGGCTGTCCACAGGCATCCCGCGTGAGTGGGGCCGGGCCCTCCGAAGTTCCCCAATTCTGGGGGCCACGACCACCCTCTGCGCGGGGCACCCACACGTCAGCCGGACCCGGTGCCGAGCCCCGGAACGGCTTCCCTAGTCTGGGGTGGTGAACGATCCAGAGCTGTTGGTGACCAAGGCGGACGGCGTGGTGACGGTGGTCTTCAACCGTCCGCAACGGCACAACGCCTTCACGAAGGCGATGTACCGCGAGCTGCGCGAGCTCTGTGAGGACCTGCAGAACCGCCCGGACGTCCGGGTCCTGGTGCTGCGGGGGGCCGGCGGCCGCGCGTTCGCGGCGGGCAACGAGATCTCCGACTTCCTGGAGGCCGACGCCGTCGCCTACGAGGAGTGGATCCGTGAGCTGCTCGGGCTCCTCTTCGCCGTACCCCAGGTGACCGTCGCCGCCATCGACGGCTTCTGCGTCGGCGGCGGGCTGGCCGTCGCCACCCACTGCGACATCCGGATCGCCACCCCCGAGTCGCGCTTCGGCTACCCGATCGCCAAGACGCTCGGCAACGCGCTCGCCGCCCCGATCGTGCACCGCTGCGCGGCGGTCTTCGGCGAGTCCCTGACCCGCAAGATGCTGCTCACCGGCCGCCTCGTCGACGCCGAGCGGGCTTTCTCCGTCGGCGCGCTCACCGAGATCACCGAGGACCTCAACGGCACCCTCGACGAGCTGGTCGCCGAGATCATCGGCGCCTCCGCCACCACCCAGCGCGCCACCAAGCAGCAGCTCCACGCCCGCGCCACCGAGCAGGAGCACGCACCCGCCTTCGACGAGGAGCTGCTGCGCGAGGTCTACACCGGTGCGGACTTCGCCGAGGGCGTCCGCGCCTTCCTGGCCAAGGAGAAGCCGCAGTTCGCCAAGAAGGTGCTGGACGAGGAATGACGGCGCCCGAGGCGGACCGGCTGGTCAACCTCCGCGACCTCGGCGGCCTCCCGGTCGCCGGCGGCGGGGTGACCCGGCGCGGGGTGCTCTACCGCAGCGACGCCCCCCACCCCGACGACCTCGACCCCGAGCACGTCGCGCACTGGCCCCCGGCCACCGTCGTCGACCTGCGGATGGAGCGCGAGGCCAACCGGGTGCCGTACTCCCTGGAGGGCGCCGAGCGGATCCTGCACCCGCTCCACGAGGCCGCCGCCCCGGAGAACATTCGCGACGCCGCCATCGGCGAGCTCTACCGGCACATCCTCGACTCCGCCGCCGACCGGGTCGCCGCCGCGGCCGAGATCGTGGTCACCCGACCGGGCCCCGCGCTGGTCCACTGCACCGCCGGCAAGGACCGCACCGGGATCGTGGTCGCCGCGCTGCTCCTCAGCTCAGGCGTCGCCCCCGACGACGTCATCGCCGACTACGCGCTGACCGGCGACAACATGGACGCCGTGGTCGCCCGGATCCGCAAGCACGCCGACATGACGCGCAAGCCGGTCAACCCCCAGTGGCTGCTCACCTCGTCCGAGGCGATGGCCGAGGTGGTCGAGGTGATCGACGACCCCCGGCACGGGGGAGCGCGCGGCTGGCTGGTGGAGCACGGGACCCCCGAGGCGGCGCTGGACGACTGGACGGGTCACTTCCGCGACGGGTGAGACCCGCTACGGGCGTAGTCGCCGCGCGCGGACGGCGTACAGCAGGGAGACCGCGACCATCACCGCCCCCGCGGCGCAGCAGACCAGCATCGCCCGGGTGAACGCCGCGCCGTCGGGCTCGCCGTGGAAGGTGAGCACGAAGACGCCCAGGGTGCTGCCGAGGGAGAACCCCAGGTAGCGCACGACCATGTTGAAGCCCAGGCTGCTGCCGGTCTCCGAGGCCGGCACCGAGCTGACCAGCAGCCCCGGGATGGCGGCCAGCGCGAGTCCGCTGCCGGTGCCGGCGAGCACCATCCCGACCACCAGCTGGGGCAGCGACTCGTGGAAGAGGGTCACCCAGCCGAAGGCCACCAGGTAGGTCGCAGAGCCCAGCGGCAGCAGGTAGACCCGGTCGATCACCGTGGCCAGCCGCAGCCCGGCCCGGCTCGCCGCCACGCTCAGCACCGAGTAGGGCGTGATCAGCCACCCCGCCGCGGCCGGGCCGTGGCCGAGCCCCCAGCCGTCGGCCTGGACCACCACGGTCACCAGCGGCAGCAGCAGGTAGGCGCCCAGCCCGACCAGGAACGACGTGGAGTGCGCCAGCAGCGGCACCGGTTGCAGCGCGAGGCGCAGGTCGACGATCGGGCGCGGGGTGCGCCGCACCCACCACCCCCAGGTGAGCGCGCAGACCAGTGCCAGCCCGAACGTCGTCACCAGGAACGGCGTGCTGGCCCTGGTCGCCTCGGCCAGCCCCACCAGCGCGGCCGTGGTGCCGCCGGAGAGCAGCAGGGTGCCGACCCAGTCGACGCGGGCGGGCTCGTCCCACGGGTTCACCGGGAGCACCGCGAGGCAGAGCGCCAGGGCCGCGGCGCTGAGCAGGGTGCCCGTCAGGAAGGCCAGGTGCAGGCCCCACGCCTCCGCGATCATCGAGGCGAACGGGAAGCCGAGCCCGGCCCCGGCCACCGTGGTGACCGAGAGCAGGGAGATGCCGCCGGCCCGCCGCGCCTCGGGGAGGTGGGTGCGGGCGATCGCGATCGCCACCGGGGTCAGCCCGTAGCCCAGGCCCTGCAGGCCGCGACCGGTGAGGAAGACCCCGAAGCCCAGCGGGAAGGCGCAGAGCACGCCGCCCACGGTCACCGCGGCCAGCCCGGCGACCACCACCGCGTTGCGGTGCCGGGTTGCCGAGAGCCGCCCCAGCACCGGCGTGGCCGCGGCCCCGACCAGCAGGCTCGTGGTCAGCGACCACTGCGCGGTGTCGAGGGAGACGCCGTACTCGCCGGCGATCTCCGGCACCAGGGGGGCACCCAGCGACCCGATCAGCGCCGAGACGGTGGTCAGCAGGACCAGGGTGGGCAGCAGGAGAGGGGCGGGGGCGGGCACGGTGCCGTCACTTTAGGCAGCACCGCGGGGCCCGCCGCCAGCGGCCCGCCGAAACTGACCACCGAAACGGATTGACTCAGTCCGTTTTGCTTCCTACTGTGGGTCAGGTCACACCAGACCGAAGGAGATCGCCATGTCGGAGCTGCTGGAGCTCGACCAGGACGACGTCGCCGAGGAGTTCTTCCGGCGCGGTTGGACCGACGGCCTCCCGGTCGTGCCGCCCACGGTGCCCGCCGTCGACGCGATGCTGGCCGCCGTCGACCTCGAGCGCGACGACGTCATCGGCGGCATCCCGCGGCGCGGCCGCTCGGTGACGGCCGAGCAGGCGGCGGTCAACGCCGTGATGGCCGGCTGCCTCCCGTCGTACTTCCCGGTCGTGGTGGCGGCGCTCTCCGCGGCGCTCGACCCGACCTTCAACGCCCACGCCGCCTGGACCAGCACCGGCGGCGCCGCCACCTGCGTGGTGGTCAGCGGCCCGCTGGCCCAGGAGATCGGCATGAACTCCGGCCACAACGCCCTGGGCGCCGGCAACCGGGCCAACGCGACCATCGGCCGCGCGGTGCGGCTGGTGGCGCGCAACGTCTTCGGCGCCGCCACCGGCGACCTCGACGCCTCGTCGCTGGGCAACCCGGGCAAGTACACGCTCTGCTTCGCCGAGTCGGACCCGGCCGCGCCCTGGTCGCCGCTGCGGGTGCAGGAGGGCTACGAGCTCGACGACACCACGGTGACTGTGATGGCGACCGAGGCGCCGCGCCAGGTGGCCAACCACCTCTCCGAGGTGCCCGAGCAGGTGCTGCGCACCTTCGTCTCGGCGATGAAGGCCTCCTCCAACTTCCCCGTCGGCAAGGGCGGGCAGGGCATCGTCGTCTTCGGGCCCGAGCACGCCCTCGCGCTGACCCAGGCGGGCTGGACCCAGGAGCAGACCCGCGAGTTCCTGGCCCGCGAGAGCCGGGTGACGCCCGCGGAGCTGCTCGCCGACGGCGTACCGCTCGAGGTCAACAGCCAGCACGACATGACCCCCGGCCCCGACGGCAAGCTGCCCGCGATGGCCAGCGCCGACGACGTCTTCCTGGTCACCGCCGGCGGCGGCGGCCCGGGCTGGTCGGCCTACCTCCCCAGCTTCGCCGGCGTCCAGCACGTGCGCGCGGTGACCCGGCGGGTGCGGACCCTCGGCGAGGCGATGCCCGACTGCGGCCCCGACGCCTGCGAGATCGACTTCTCCACGCTCGCCAAGGCCTGACCCACCGACGCCCAGGAGGGGCCATGAACACCATCACCGTCCACGTGCCGGCCGTCGCCGACCCGCCCGCCGAGCCGATCAGCCTCGCCGCGCGGCCCGCGCTCGCCGGCGCCCGGCTCGGTCTGGTCGACAACGGCAAGCCCCGCGCCGGCGACCTGCTCCGGATGATCGGCGCCGAGCTGCAGGAGGCGCTCGGCCTCGCCGACGTCGTGATGATCAGCAAGGCCTCGGCCGCCGTCCCGCTCGACGACGACCAGATCGCCGACCTGGTGGCCCGCGCCGACCTGGTGATCGCCGGCGTCGGCGACTGCGGCTCGTGCAGCGCCTCCTCGCTCCAGGACGCGCTGCTGATGGAGCGCGCGGGCGTCGCCTCGACCGTGCTGATCACGGAGGTCTTCATCTCCCACGTCGCCCGCTTCGCCGCCAACCTGGGCGCTCCCGGCTACCACAGCCTGGTGGTGCCGCACCCGGTGGCGACCAAGGGCGACGACCGGCTCCGGGCCCTGGCCCGCTCGGTCGTCCCGGCGGCGACCGAGCAGCTCGGCGGCCCGGCCCTCGTGACCGCGGGGGGCTGAGATCGCCACCGGCACGCCCCCCGTCGAGGAGGGCGTCGACGACGGGGCGGCGGAGGTCCCGCAGCGCCGGCCGCGGGCCGATGCTGCGCGCAACCGTCGCCGGGTCTCCGACGCCGCGGTCGCCGTCTTCGCCGAGCGCGGGCTCAGCGCCACGGTCGCGGAGATCGCCGAGCGGGCCGACGTCGGCAACGCCACCGTCTTCCGCAACTTCGCCACCAAGGAGGAGCTGCTCAGCGAGGTGGCCACCCGCTGGCTCGAGGAGTGGGCCGAGGTGCTCGACGAGCGGGTCGCCGACGACGCCCGCGAGGACACCCTGCGCGACCTGATCGCGGAGGTGGTGGAGCGGTTCCGGCAGAACCGGATGGCGCTCGACCTGCTGCGGGCCGGCGACCTCACGGAGCGGATGGGCAACGCCCGAGCCCGGGTCGAGGCCCGCTTCACCGAGGCGCTCCGCCGGGCCGTGCGCGCCGAGCTCGTCCGCGACGACGTGAGCTACGCCGACCTGACCCTGCTCATCCTCGGGATGGCCGGTCGTCTCTCCGAACAGGGGCGCTCGGACCCCGACCAGTGGCACCGGGTCGCCGAGCTCACCTGGACCGCCATCCGGGTCTGAGAGCGGGCCGGAAGTCGGCTCCGCCGGCGGGTCGACGCCCCGCTGCGGACCAGCCCCTGGCACACCCTTGACTCCCTATTCCTATTCACTATTGTCAGTTATCGTGTGATTTAAGTCACACTCGTTCCCCAACGCAGGAGTGCTCATGAATTCAGGTCTTCGACGCGGCCCCGGTCGCACCGCCCTCGCCGTCGCGTGCGTCGGGATGCTCGCGCTCACCTCCGCCTGCGGGGGCGACGACGGCGACGAGAGCGCCTCCTCGGACGCCGTGACGATCGCGAACTTCGCCGGCGCCGGCATCACCGTGCCCGACCAGATCGCCGCCGAGAAGGGCTTCTTCGAGGAGCGGGGCATCACCCCCGACTTCGTCCAGGTCACCTCGGCCGGCACCCAGCTCGCCGCCCTCACCTCCGGCTCGATCGACGTCGCCCAGAACGCCGTCAGCCAGGTGATGGCCGCCCAGCAGCAGGGCCAGGACGTCCGCTTCTTCTGCGGCGGGGTCGACAAGGCGTGGAACGTCGTGATGGTCACCGAGGACTCCGACATCGAGACGGTCGACCCGACCGACTGGAAGGAGGGGATCAAGGCGCTGGAGGGCAAGACGTTCGGCCTCGACAGCCTCGGCGCCGGGCAGGAGGCCTACTTCCGCTCGCTGGTCGACCAGGCGGGCGCCGACATCGACTCCATCACCCTGGTCGCCGTCGGCACCGTGGGCGAGGCCGCCGCCACCTTGGGCTCCGGCCGGGTGGACGCGATCTTCGGCTACCCCTTCGTGCAGCAGTCGGAGGTCGCCGCCGGCAACGCCCGGGTCGCGGTCGACATGGTGAAGTCGGGGGAGCAGCTGCCCTTCCACACCGGCTACTTCGCCACCACCGAGTGGCTCGAGGAGAACCCCGAGAAGGCCAAGGACTTCTGCGCGGCCATCACCGAGGCCGACGAGTGGCTCCAGGACGACGCCAACTCCGCCGACGTCGTCTCCTTCCTGGCCGACGACTTCGGCCTCGACGAGGCGGTCGCCGAGCAGTTCGTCGGACCCGACGGGATGACCACGATCTTCTCCCCGGAGCTCGACTGCGCGGCGATCGACCTCAGCGCCGAGCAGGCCGAGGAGGCCAAGACGGTGGAGTCGGAGCCGACGATCCGGTGTGCCGACATGCTCTGGGAGGGCCTCGATGGCTGAGACCGCCGCCGCCGAACGGGCCAGCGCCGTGACCACCGCACCGCAGCCCTCTGCGCTGAAGGTCAGCAACCTGACCTTCCACTACCCGCCCCGCAAGGGCAGCGGCTCGCTGCTGGGCCGCCTCACGGGGAAGCCGTCGTCGGGCGGCGGGTCGACGGTGCCGATCCTGGACGACGTCAGCCTCGACGTGGCCAAGGGTGACTTCGTCGCCCTGGTCGGCCCCAGCGGCTGCGGCAAGACCACGCTGCTCCACGTCTTCGCGGGGCTCCTCGCCGCCGCCGACGGCGCCGTCGAGGTCAACGGCCACGCACCCCAGATGGGCAGCAAGGACACCTCCTACATGTTCGCCCGCGACGCGCTGCTCCCGTGGCGCGACGCCCAGCGCAACGTCGAGCTCGGCATGGAGGGGGAGGGGATCTCCCGCTCCGAGCTGCAGGAGCGCTCCCGGGAGGCGCTGCGCTCGGTGGAGCTGGAGCACCTCGCCGCCAGCCACCCCAGCCAGCTCTCGCAGGGCCAGCGCCAGCGCGTCGCGCTGGCACGCACCATGGCGCCGAACCGCGAGATCCTGCTGATGGACGAGCCCTTCGCCGCCCTCGACGCCCAGACCAAGCTGCGCCTGCAGCGCGAGCTGCTCCTCTTCTGGGAGTCCAACCGGCCCGAGGACCGTGCCACCGTCCTCTTCGTCACCCACGACCTGCAGGAGGCGCTCCTGCTGGCCGACCGGGTGATCGTGATGCACCCCCACCCCGGCCGGATCGCCTACGACCACACCGTCGACGTGCCCCGGCCCCGCCACCTGCGGCTGGAGGAGATCCTCTTCGAGGACAGCTTCCGGACCCTGCACCGTCAGCTCTTCGACGAGCTCAAGGAGGGCGAACGATGAGCGTCGCGACCGCCGAGGCCACCGGCCCCACCGCCGGCCCCAGCAGAGGCAAGGCGCCGCGGCGCCGAGGTCCCAAGGGCCCGTCGGGCTCCTTCTGGCACAGCCGCCGCGCGGTGCTGCTCAGCCAGGTGGTGCTCTTCGTCGTCCTGATGTTCGCCTGGGACGCCCTGGGCCGCCACGAGCTGGTCGACAAGTCCCTGATCTCCGGGCCGCTGGAGGTCTGGGAGCAGCTGCGCAACCTCTACGAGTCGGGCTCCCTCTGGAGCCAGACGTTGGCCACCATGCACGCGGTCGGCCTCTCCCTGCTGATCGGCGTCCCGCTCGGCGGGCTGGCCGGCCTGGTGCTCGGCTCCTCGGACTACCTCGACCGGGTCTTCGAGCCCTTCCTGGTGCCGCTCAACTCGCTGCCCCGCATCGCGCTGGCGCCGCTCTTCATCGTCTGGTTCGGCCTCACCGTCAACGCCAAGGCCGCCGTCGGCGTCACCCTGGTCGTCTTCATCATGCTCTTCAACACCCGCGCCGGGGTGAAGGAGACCAACCGCGACCTGCTGGTGCTCGCCGACTCGCTCGGCATGTCGACGATCCAGCGCTACCGCAAGATCGTGCTCCCCGGCTCGGTGCCGGTCGTGGTGGCCGGCATCCGGCTCTCGCTGACCTACGCCCTGCTGGGCGTCATCGCCAGCGAGATGATCGGCTCGCGGGACGGGCTCGGCACCGACATCGTCCGCTACAGCAACACCCTCCAGGTGGGCGGCGTCTTCGCCGTCCTGGTGGTGCTGGCGCTGATCAGCTTCGTGATGGACCGGCTGCTGGGCGTCTTCGAGCGGTGGGTGCTGAGATGGCAGTGACCTCCCCGGCGCCCCGCCTGCTCGACGAGGTGGTCGTGGTCACCGGCGCCGCCCGCGGCCTGGGTGCCGCGATCGCCCGGACGGCCGCCGAGGCCGGCGCCCACGTGCTCATCGGCGACCTCGACAAGGCGGCCGTCGACACCTGCGTCGCCGAGCTGACCGCCGACGGGCTCTCCGCTCACGGGACCGTGCTCGACGTGACGGACGCCGCCTCGGTCGACGCCGCGCTGCGCACCGTGCTCGACTGGCAGGGCCGGGTGACCGGCCTGGTCAACAACGCGGGCCGACTGATCGAGGCCGACGTCGTCTCCCTCACCGAGGAGCAGTGGGACGCCGTCATGGACGTCAACCTCAAGGGGGCCTGGCGGATGTGCCGGGCGCTCATCCCGGCGATGCTCGAGGCCGGCGGCGGGGCGATCGTCAACATCTCCTCGCTGGAGGGGCTCTTCGCCCGGCCCGGCCACGTCGCCTACGCGGTCAGCAAGGCCGGCATGCTCAACCTGACCCGGGCGGTGGCCGTCGACTTCGGCCGCCAGGGCATCCGCTGCAACGCCATCTGCCCCGGCAGCATCGAGACCGCCCTGCTCACCCAGCACCTGGAGGGCACCGGCGACCCCGCCGCGGCCGCCGCCGACCTGATCGGCCGCAACTACTCCGGCCGGCTGGGCCGCCCCGACGAGGTCGGGTCGACGGCGCTCTTCCTGCTCAGCCGGGAGGCGGAGTACATCAACGGCTCGCACCTCGTGATCGACGGCGCCCGCGGCGCCACCACCTGACAGCCCCTGACAGCCCAGACAGCCCCGAGGAGACAGAGACCGTGCTGGAACAAGAGTTCGACCGGGTGGTCGCCGACGACCCCGACGTCGACCGGGCGGCCGTCTTCGCGCGGCTCCGCGAGGAGAGCCCCGTCTTCTTCAGCACCACCCTGGGGGCCTGGGTGGTCAGCCGCTACCACGACGTGCGCGGGGTGCTGCGCGACGCCGAGAGCTTCCGGGCGGTGCAGAGCGGTCCCGGCGCCCCGCCGTACGGCCGGACCTACCTGCACATGGAGGGGCACGAGCACGCCAAGAAGGTTGGTGTCGTGGCCAACCGGATCCGCAGCCGCAACGCCCTGCGCGACGGCCTCGACGACCGCGTCCACGACATCGCCGTGCGCACCGCGGAGGCGCTCACCCTGGGGTCGCCGATCGAGCTGCGCCGCGAGTTCGCGATGTGGATCCCGCTGCTGGCCATCACCGAGATGACCGACCTGGGCCACGAGGAGTCGTTCGAGCGCTGGTACCGCGCGGTCGGCTCCGGCGGCGTCGCCAGCGTCAACAACCCCGAGGCGAGGACGCGCGCCCTGGCCGCCCGCGACGAGCTCGAGCAGTTCCTCGCGCCGTACGTCGAGCAGCGCCGCCGCGAGCCCGGCACCGACCTCGTCTCCTCGCTCGCCACCGCCGAGTACGACGGGAAGCCGCTGCCCCTCTCCGAGATCGTCTCCTCGGTGGTCTTCCTGCTCGTCGCCGGCGTCGAGACCACCGAGCGGGTGCTCGCCAGCATGCTGCGCCACGTCGCGACCGACCCGGCCGTCTGGGAGTGGCTGCGCGAGCGCCTCGACGACGAGGACGCCGTCGCCGCCCTCTCCGCGGAGGCGCTGCGCTACTTCCCGCCCGTCAACGGCCTGATGCGCCGCACCGTCGCCGACGTCACCATCGGCGACACCCTGGTGCCCGAGGGGGAGCGGGTCTGCCTGCTGCTGGTCTCGGCCAACCGCGACCCGGAGGTCTTCGACGACCCCGAGACCTTCCGGATCGACCGCTACGTCGGCCAGGGGAGCAAGCAGTTCACCGCGGCCGGGGAGATCCTCCCCTTCGGCGCCGGCAGCCACTACTGCGTCGGCGCCCGGCTGGCCCAGACCGAGATGCGCCACGCGCTGCGCGAGCTCGGCAGCCGGGTCGCCCGGATCGAGCCGGCCGGCGAGCTGCCGCCCGACGAGGGGTTCATGCTGCGCTGCCCGCCGTCGCTGCCGGTCGTGCTGCACGCCGCCGCGGAGGTCTTCGCATGAGCGAGGAGCTGCTCGAGCGGGTGCGCCGAATCGAGGACAGGATCGCCATCGAGGAGCTGCTGGCGCGCTACGGCAACGCCTGCGACGACCGCGACATGGAGGCCCTCGCCGCCTGCTTCGCCACCGACTTCGAGTTCGACTCCGTCGCCGGTCACTCCGTGGGCCGCGACGCCGCGATGCGCTACTACGGCGAGCGGCTCAGGTCCTACGGCGTCACCCTCCACATCCCGCACACGCTGGTGCTCGACGAGCTGGAGCAGGACGCCGCACGCGGCACCGTGCTCTCCAGCGCCGAGATGGAGATCGACCACGAGATGTTCGTGACCGGCTTCCGCTACCACGACCGCTACGTCCGCGACGAGGGTCGCTGGCGCTTCCGCTCCCGCCAGGTGCTGGCCTTCTACGCGATGCCGCTGCGCGAGCTGGCCGGCCGCCTCGACCCGCTGCGGGTGCGGTGGCCGGGCACGGAGCCGAAGGCCGCGCCGCTGCCCGAGCTGCTCCCCAGCTGGGAGCGGTTCCAGCAGGCGGGCGAGTGAGCACGGCCGGCGTCAGGCCTTGAGCAGGTAGACGACCTCGAGGGCGGCGATCAGGGCGACGACGGCCGAGAGCGCGAGGGTGGGTCCGCCGTCGGGGCGCTCGAGGCCCTCCTGGTCCTCGTCGTAGCGGTGCCACCCCTCGCCCAGCACCCAGGCCGAGAAGAGCAGCACCACGCCCATCGGCAGCAGCGCGTAGAGCCCCAGGGTCGACCAGGTGTGGCGGGCGGACGCCACGGCGACGGCGACCAGGCCCAGCGTGGTGCGCTGCCAGGTCATCACGTCGCGCGCCTCGGACCCCCCGGGGTCCCGGGGGTCCGGCTCGCCGGGGGGCGGGTCGCTCACCACAGCCAGGACACGGCCATCACGACCCCGATGCCGAGGATCACCAGGACGAAGACCACCGCGAACCCCATCGAGGGGATCGCCTCGTTGCGGCGCATCGCCCGCTCCGTCGTCCCCCAGCGCACCCAGCTGACCACGGCGCAGACGAGCGCGAGGACGACCAGCGCCAGGGCCATCGCGGTCTGCACCGTGCGGGAGACCGACAGGTCGACCACGTCGAGCGCCATCCCCGCGGCGAGCAGCGCGAGCGCGGTGCGGACCCAGGTCAGGAAGGTCCGCTCGTTGGAGAGGGTCGACTGGTAGGGCGGGTCCTGGCCGGGTCCGTAGACCCACCGGGGCCAGGGCGGCCGCTTGGTGTCCATCGCTCCAGTGTCACCCACCGGGGCCAGGTTGTCGCGGGCTGCGAGGGACGGCTGCGTAGGCTGACGCCGTGATCGAGGACTGGTTCGCGCGGCACACCCACCGTTGGCAGGACTGGTCCCTCCCCGAGCTGCGGGCCGCCAAGGGCACCACCCGCGTCAGCCTCGTCGTCCCGGCCCGCAACGAGGCCGCCACCGTCGGCGACGTGGTGACCCGGTGCCGCGAGGTGCTGATGGAGACCGCCGCCCTGGTCGACGAGATCGTGGTGGTCGACTCCGACTCCACCGACGCGACCTACGAGGTGGCCACCGGCGCCGGTGCCGTGGTGCACCGCAGCGCCGAGATCCGCCCCGACCTCGGCAGCCGCCCCGGCAAGGGGGAGGCGATGTGGAAGTCGCTCTTCGTCACCTCCGGCGACGTGCTGGTCTTCATGGACGCCGACCTCACCGACTGGGACACCCACTTCGTGCCCGGCCTGCTCGGCCCGCTGCTCACCGACCCCACGGTGCAGCTGGTCAAGGGCTTCTACCAGCGGCCCGGCGGCGGCGAGGCCGGCGGACCCTTCGAGGGCGGCCGGGTCACCGAGCTGGTCGCCCGCCCGCTGATCGCCCTCCTCTTCCCGCCGCTGGCCGGGCTGGTCCAGCCGCTGGCCGGGGAGTGGGCGGTGCGCCGCGACCACTTCGCCAGTCTCGAGGTGCCCACCGGGTACGCCGTCGAGCTGGCTGCGCTGATCGACACCTGGCGCGGCGCCGGCCTCGACGCCCTCGCCCAGGTCGACCTCGGCCGCCGCGCCCACCACCAGCAGCCGCTGCTCGACCTCGGCGCGATGGCCACCCAGATCCTCACCGCCGGCTGGGCGCGCTCCAGCCACAGCCACCACGCCGACGCGATCGCGCTGACCCAGTTCCTGCCGGCGGCGGCAGGCGACGGCGTACGCCCCCAGGTCTCGCGGGTGCCGGTCGACCAGCGCCCGCCCGCCGGGCCGCTGCTGGCGGAAGCGGGGGAGGCCTGATGCTGAGGCTCCGCTCACGCTGCTTCGACGACGACGCCACCCTGATGATGGCGATCGTCAACCGCACCCCCGACTCGTTCTACGACAAGGGCGCCACCTGGGGTGAGGACGCCGCCTTCGCCCGGGTCGAGCTGGTCGTCTCCCAGGGCGCCGAGATCGTCGACATCGGCGGCATCAAGGCCGCCCCCGGCGCCGAGATCGGCGAGGCCGAGGAGAAGGCGCGGGTCGTCGACTTCGTCGCCCGGGTCCGGGAGGCGTTCCCCGAGGTGGTGATCTCGGTCGACACCTGGCGGGCCTCGGTGGGCGACGCCGTCTGCGAGGCGGGCGCCGACCTGCTCAACGACGCCTGGGGCGGGGCCGACCCCGAGCTCGTCGACGTCGCCGCCGCCCACGGCGCCGCCCTGGTCTGCACCCACACCGGGGGGATACGGGTACGCACCCGTCCGCACCGGTTGGAGTACGCCGACGTGGTCACCGCCGCGATCGCCGACACCACCGCCTACGCCCGCCGAGCCCTGGCCGCCGGGGTGGCGCGGGAGTCGATCATCATCGACCCGGCCCACGACTTCGGGAAGAACACCTTCCACTCCCTGGAGGTGACCCGGCGGCTGGGCGAGATGGTCGAGACCGGCTGGCCGGTGCTGGTCTCCCTCTCCAACAAGGACTTCGTCGGCGAGACCCTCGACCTCCCGGTGGGGGAGCGGCTGGTCGGCACCCTGGCCGCCACCGCGGTCAGCGCCCTCGCTGGTGCCCGGATCTATCGGGTGCACGAGGTCGTGGAGACCCGGCAGACGGTCGACATGGTGTGGTCCATCGCGGGGCGCCGGCCGCCCGCCCGGGCGATCCGGGGGCTGGCATGAGGATCGTGATCGCGCCTCCGACGCCGGCGCTGCTGCCGGCGTACGCCTCGCTGGTCGACCCGGTCGCCGACCTGCGCGCCGCCTGCGCCGCCGCCGTCGACTGGCTCGGCCCCTCGGTGCGGGTCCTCGCCGACGACGGCGAGGCGGCGCGGATCGGGGAGGCGCTGCTCGGCCGGCGCAGCGACTTCGACGGCGAGGACCTGCTGGTGATGGCCAACGGCTCGGCTCGGCGCTCCGAGCGGGCGCCGGGTCACCTCGACCCGCGGGCGGCCGGCTACGACGACTGGCTGCGGCAGCTGCTGCGCCTCGGCGACCTGGCCGGCCTCGCCTCCCTCGACGTCGACGAGGGCGAGGAGCTGCTGGCCTCGGGGCTGCGGTCGCTGAGCCTGTTGGCCCGCCAGCTGACCGAGCGCGGGGTCTCGGTCGGGGAGGTCCAGGTGGACCTCGATGCAGACCCCTACGGAGTCCAGTACTGGGTGGTGAGGTGGCAGTGCGCGTCCTGATGGGTCCCGTCTCCGGCGAGGTGGACGACGAGCAGCTCGCCACCCTCTATGCCGCCCCGAGCCGACCGTGGCTGCGGGTCAACATGGTCGCCACCGTCGACGGCGCCGCCCAGGGCGAGGACGGCCGCAGCGGCGGCATCAACAACGCCGTCGACAAGCGGGTCTTCCGGGCGCTGCGCCGGATGGCCGACTGCCTGGTCGTCGGCGCCGGGACGGCGCGGGCCGAGGGCTACGGACCGGCCCAGCTCCCCATCGTCGTGGTGACCCGCTCGGGGAGCGTGCCGGAGACGCTGCGCGGCGCCGACCCTGGCCGGGTCCTGCTGGCCACCACCACGGGCGCCCCCCACCTCGACGAGGCGCGCGACCTGCTCGGCGAGGAGCACGTGTGGTGCCTCGACGCCGAGGCCGCGCCCGGGACCGTCGACCTGGTGCTGCTCAAGGAGCGGCTGGCCGAGCGCGGCTGGACCGACGTCCTCAGCGAGGGCGGGCCGCAGCTGCTCCGCGACATGATGGCCGTCGGGGTCGCCGACGAGCTCTGCCTCACCGTGGTGCCTCGGCTGATCGCCGGGACGCACCTGGGGATCACCGCCGGCGCGGCCGTCGACGTCCCGCTCGAGCCCACGCTGCTGCTCGAGGAGGACGGCACCCTGCTGGGTCGCTGGCTCGTCCGCCGCTAGCGAACTGGTGGAACGATGCGCGCCAGGAGGCGTCTGGCTGCACTAGCCCACCAGTTCCCGCCGCGGGGTCAGAGCAGGTCGGCCCAGCCCCTGATCCGCAGGGCGGTGGTGGCCAGCACCCGCGGGTGGGCGCCGGTGCGCAGCAGCGCCAGCGTGGTCAGCGCGTGGGTCTCGTTGCCGAAGGTGAGCTGGTGGACGGTGACCAGGATCCGGTGACCGCCACGGACCTCGACCACGTGGCTCTGCTCGTTCGGCTCCGGCCACTCCACGACCGTCGGGGGCAGGAAGCCCGGGACGAGCTCTTCGCGCAGCCGGCTGGTCGCGCGGTCGACGACCAGGCGGTCGGCCGTGCCCTCCTGCCACCAGACGCCGATCAGGTCGCTGGTGGCCGCGGCCTCCTCGAGCGCCGAGCCGGAGAGGTCGCGGGGCTCCGGCTGCGGCTCCGGGACCGTGTCGCGGGTGACGTCGACTGCGGCGGTGGCCCGCCAGGGCTCCACGAAGGCGTCACGGGTGAAGACCACCAGCGACCGGCCCACGCCCTTCTCCTTGACCACCACCGCGGCCCACAGCGGGTAGTCGCGGAAGAGCGGGGCGTGCACCTGCTCCCCGATCAGGACGGGCCGGCGCACCCGCGGCTCCTCGCTGGTGAGGCGCTGCACGGCGGCGCGCCACTCGGAGGCGGCCAGCAGGGGACCGGCCTGGGCCAGGGGCCAGGCGGTGTCGTCGGAGCGGGGAGCGCGCGAGCGGCGCGCCGCCCGGGTCCGCCGCACGGCGTAGTCGTCGAGCGCCTCGGCGACCGCGGCCGGCTCCAGGCCGGGCTTCTCGCCGGACTGGTCGTCGCCGGCGGCCAGACCGCAGCCGCTGAGCAGGAGCGCCAGCAGCAGCAGGAACGTCGTACGCCGGCGTCGCCGCCGCGCCCACCAGCCCAGGGCGATCGTTGCCGCGCCGACCGCGACCCCCGCGCCGACGCCCGGGCGAGCGGGGGGACGGACCGGCACCGGTGTGGCCGGCACCGGTCTGGCCGGCACCGGGACCGGCGCAGGGACTGGTTCAGGGACAGGTTCAGGGACCGGTGCAGGAGCGGGCGCGGCGACTCCCTGGGCCGGCGGGGCGACGGCGACGCGACGGCGGCTGCGCCCGGCCACCACCCACGCGACGATCAGGACCAGGCCCAGGGCCACATTGAGCAGCGTCTTGGTGAAGATCCCCGACACGTGCACGCCGAACGACATGGTGACCGCCGCGCCGGGTCGCGTCGGCACGGCCAGCAGGTCGATCGGCCGGCCGTGCAGGTCGATCTGGACCTCCTGGACCCCGTCGCCCTCCGCGCGCTCGCGCCAGCCGACCAGGCGCTCGGGTCGCAGCAGCGCCGGCACGCCGTCGGCGAAGGAGCCCTCGCGCCAGCCGAGGGAGTCGACCTGGACGTGGCTCACGCCCTCGACGAGGTCGCTCACGTCGAGGCGGTCGGCGGCCCCCAGGAAGACGCCGCCCGGCGCCTGCGCCCGGACCACCAGCGCGGCGCCGCCCACCGCGGTCGAGACGGGACGCACCACCGACGGCAGGCCCGCGGTGGCCGCCGACTGTGTCTGCTCCCCGAGCATCAGGGTGTCGTCGGGGCCGTGGGCCACGGCGCCCGCCCCACCCGCCACGACGAGCAGCACCCCGAGCACCAGGACGCCGCGGTGACGCAGGGCGGCCAGGCGCGGACGGGGGAGCCGGCGCGGCCAGGACCGGCGTGAGAGCCAAGACGGCCGAGGGCGGTCTCGCAGCATGGCGTCTCCCCCCTGGAACGGCCGTGGCGGTGCCGGGCAGGCTAGCGGAGTCAGCCCCCCTTGCCGGGGCGTGCCGCCGCGATCCGGGACAGCACCGCGTGCGCCTCGACCAGCGACGGCCCGTACCAGGTGAGCAGGCGCCCCTCGACGAGCTCGGTGGGGGTGCGCGCGAACGCCTCCGGACCGTCGTCGGCGGTGAAGGCGTAGGGCTCGTCGGGGAGCAGCACCAGGTCGGCGCCGGCGCCGTCGAGCTCCTCGACGGGCAGCGTGGGGTAGCGGTCGGCGTGCCCCGCCAGGACGTTGGGCAGCCCAGCCCGGGCCAGCAGGTCGCCGGTGAAGGTGTCGCGCCCGACCGCCATCCACGGGTCGCGCCAGATCGCGGTCACCGTGCGGGCCCGCGGCGGCAGCGGGTCGCCGCACCACAGGTCACCGGCCTCGGCGAGCCACTCCGGGCGCTCCCAGCCCAGGGCGTCGTCGAAGAGCCGCTCCATCGAGCCGATGGCTTGCGGCACGGTCTCGATCTCGGTCACCCAGACGCTGATCCCGACGGCCCGGAGCCGGCGTACGTCGAGCTCGCGGTTCTCCTCCTTGTTGGCCACGACCAGGTCGGGGGCGAGGGCGGCGATCGCCTTCGTGTCGGGGTTCTTGGTGCCCCGGATCCGAAGGGCGTCGAGCCCCTCGGGGCGGGTGCACCAGTCGGTGACGCCGACCAAGGCGTCCCCGTCGACCGAGGCGATCGCCTCGGTGAGGGAGGGGACCAGGCTGACCACCCGGCGTACGACGGCGGGCAGGGCGACCTCGACGCCGAGGTCGTCCCGGGGCGCCTCGGCGGGGTCGGTGGTGGGGGAGCCGGTCACGAGACACCCCTGTTCAGAAGACTATGCGCATGATAGGAAGCATTAACTGCTTGTTACCTCACTCACATCGGAGTCTCCCGCATGATCGCCAAGCGCCCCGCCCTCGGTCTCCTCACCGCGATGGTCCTGGCAGGCGCCGCAGCCTGCGGCGGCTCCGACGACGACAGTGGCACCCAGAGCTTCGACATGTACACCCACGTCGGTCTCGACCACCCGGTCAACCTCGAGCTCCAGGCCTTCGCCGACGAGGTCGAGGAGAAGACCGACGGCCGCCTCACGTTCGTCCTCCGCCCCGCCGGCGAGGTCCCGTACACCCAGGACGAGGCGCTGGACACGATGCGCTCCAACCTGATGGACGCCACCCTCGCCACGACCGGCTCCGTCGGCGGCGACGAGCCGCTCTTCGACGTGCCCAGCTTCCCGTTCCTGCTCGGCAGCGAGGAGGACCTCGACGCGGTCCGCCCGGTGATCAACGAGCACTTCGACCCGGTCCTGGAGCAGAAGCACAACATGATCCGGCTCGGCGAGTACGTGTGGCCGCCGCAGGAGCTCTGGCTGGCCGACGACTCCGTCTCCGGGATCACCGACGCGGAGGGCGCGAAGGTGCGGGTCTTCAACACCTCCTTCTCCACGGCGAGCACGGAGATGGGGATGGAGCCGGTGACGATGCCGGCCGCCGAGGTCAACTCCTCCATCCAGCGCGGCGTGATCGAGGGCGCCTGGACGTCGGTCTCCCACGCCGTCGGGTCGAGCCTGCCCGAGCTCGCGAAGTCGGTCGTCAAGACCGACGCCGGCTACATCTACGACTTCTTCGGGATCCGCGCCGACATCTGGAAGGGCCTGAGCGCGGAGGACCAGGAGGTCCTGCGCACCGCGGGCGCCAGCGCCACCGAGCGGCTCATGGAGGTGCAGATCGGCTCAGGCGAGGACGAGTTCTGGCAGGCGGTCGAGGACGCCGGGACCAACATCGTCGAGCCCGACGAGGCGGAGCTCGCCGAGATCGTCGACGCCCTGAGCCCGAAGTACGACGAGTGGGCCGCGGACCGCGGGCCGGACGCCGAGGCGCTCCTCGCCGACATCCGCACCGCCCTCGGCGAGAACTGAGATGACCGAGCCGGACGCCGCACCTGCGGCGCCGCCTCCGCAGACCGGTCCGGCCGGGTGGGCCGGGCGGGTGGTCGACGTGATCGGCCGGACCGCCGACGTGCTGGCCGCGCTGGCCCTGGTCGGCGTCCTCGGGATCATGGTGGTGGAGATCGCCTACCGCACGTTCTGGGGTCGGTCCACGCTGGTCGCCGACGAGTACAGCGCCTACGGCCTCGTCATCCTCTCGTTCCTCGGTCTGGCCGGGGCGCTGCGCTCCGGCCAGCACGTCCGGCTGACGATCCTGCTCCAGTGGCTGGGCCGGCGGTTCGGGCCGCGGCCCGAGGCGCTGCTCCAGCTGCTCTCGTGCCTGGCCCTGCTGGTCTTCACCTCCGTGCTCGGCTACCACCTCGGGGTGCTGGCGATGAACTCCTATGACAACGGCACCGTCTCGGTCACCATCGCGCGGACCCCGCTGTGGATCGTGCAGAGCTTCACGGTGCTCGGCTTCGCGGTGCTGGCACTCGAGACGGTGCGGCAGGCGGTCGTGGCCGCGGGCCAGTTCGTCCGCAACGAGCACCCGGCGACCGACGTGGAGGAGGTCCTGTGAGCCTCGCGACGATCGTCCTGCTGGCGGCGACCCTGATCCTGCTCCTGGCGGGCGTGTGGGTGGGTGCGGCCCTCGGCCTCGCCGCCTTCCTCGCCGTGCTGAGCCACGAGGGCGGCGCGCCCTTCGGCGGCTTCGCCTACGCGGCGTGGAACGGCATCGACAACCCGGTCCTGACCGCCGTCCCACTCTTCCTGCTGATGGGGCAGGTGGTGCTCCGCACGGGCATCAGCGCCGACTTCTACCGCGCCCTGGCGCTGTGGCTGGAGAAGGCCCCGGGTGGGCTCCTGCAGACCAACATCGTCGCCTCGGGCGTCTTCAGCGCCATCGCCGGCAACAGCGTCGCCACCGCGGCGACGATCTCGGAGGTGGCCTACCCCGAGCTGCGGCGGCGCAACTACTCCACGCGGCTCAGCGTCGGGTCGCTGGCCGGCGGCGGCACGCTCGGCATCCTCATCCCGCCCAGCATCCCGTTGATCCTCTACGCGGCGCTGGTCTCCGTCTCGGTGGTCGACCTCTTCGCGGCGGCCATCGTGCCCGGCCTCCTGATGCTCCTCGCCTTCATGGTCCACGTCGCGGTGGCGCACCGGCGCAACCCGATCCCCGTGGACCCGGAGGCCGAGGCCGTCGGCGAGGTCACCTGGAGCGATCGCCTCGGAGCCCTGCGCGACCTGGTGCCGCTCGGCATCCTGATCGTGGTGGTCCTGGGCGGGATCTACGCGGGCTACGTCACGGTCACCGAGGCCTCCGCGCTCGGCGCCGTGGGAGCGCTCCTGATCGCCGCCGCCATGCGCAAGCTCTCGTTCGCCAGGCTCTGGGAGATCCTGCGGCGCACCGCCGAGGTGACCGCCATGATCATGCTGATCATCGTGGGTGCGCACATGCTCTCCTACGCCCTGGCCATCACCGGCGGCGCGCGGGAGCTGGCCTCGGTGATCACCGACCTGGCGCCCAACAAGACCGTCTTCCTGCTCCTGGTCTACGTGCTCTTCCTCTTCCTGGGGCTCTTCATGGAAGGCATCTCGATGATGCTGCTGACCATGCCGATCCTCTTCCCGCTGCTCCAGCTCTATGAGGTCGACCTGGTCTGGTTCGCCATCGTGATGGTGATCCTGATCGAGATCGGGCTGATCACACCGCCGGTGGGGGTCAACCTCTTCATCCTGCAGGGGGTCTCGAAGGAGCCGCTCGGGGTGATCTTCCGCGGTGCGTTCCCCTACGTGCTGATCATGCTCGGAGCGGTCGGGGTGCTGACGGTCTTCCCCGAGATCGTGCTCTGGCTGCCGGGTCGCGGGGGCTGACCGGGGCGGCCCCGGCGCGCTGAGGTTTGAGATGGCCCCCGCGGTGGGATCGTGCAGGTGTGAGCACACGGGGGAGGGCGCGCGGCACGCGTCTGCGGGCGCGTGCCGCGGTGCCGGCGCTGGTCCTCGCGCTGGTCCTGGCGCTGGGCGGCTGCGGGGACGACGGCGGAGCGGCCGACGACCCTGAGGCCCCGTGGCGGACCAGCACCGACCCGGTGGAGACCGGGGGGTTCGCCTGGGCGACCGGCTCCACCGTGACCCTGGGCGACGGCACCACCGTCGAGACCGGCGACCCGGTGCTGGCCTTCGTCGTCGCCGGCGACGGGGTCTTCTTCGTCCCCGGCGAGGGTGAGGACGACTCCCTGCAGTTCTCCGGCGGCGACCTGTTCTTCGTCGCCCCCGGCGGGGAGCCGGTCGACACCGGTCTCAAGGTCGCGGACGACGCCCTGGCGGCGTCGCCGGACGGTGACACGCTCGTCGTCCTCGAGGCCGACTACGACACGGGCGAGGCCGCACTGCGGTTCTTCGACCTGGCCCGCGGGGAGGCATGGACCTCCTCCGACGGCATGGAGCCCGAGGCCGAGGACCCGGTCGACCAGCTGCTCGAGGCGGAGGTCCAGGTCTGGTGGATCACCGACGACGAGGTCCACGTGGCCGCCTCCGAGGGGGACTTCGTCTACGACCTCGCCACCGGGAAGGGACGCCCGGCGGGCGAGGACGACGTGCGAGGGGGGTCCGACCCGCTGGTGAGCCCCGACGGGCACTGGTCGATCGAGAAGCCCGACGCCGGGCCGGACCGGGTGGTCGGCCCGGAGGGCGAGGAGGTCGCCCTCTCCGTCGACGAGCCGCGCTGGTGGCTCTCCTGGTGGGCGGACGAGGAGACCGTGGTCGGCATGGTCGTCACCGGTCCCGGCACCGGGAAGCGGATGGCGCCCGGCGACGCGGCGACGCTGATGACGTGCGTCGTGCCGTCTGGAGCGTGCACGACGTGGCCGGACTCCACCGGCCGCAAGGTCGTGCTGCCCGTCGGCGCGACGGCGTTCACGGCTGTCGACCTGGGAGGAGTGGACGGATGACCAACCCGGAGATCGAGTACCGCAGGATCGTCTCGGGCGACGGAGCCGCCCTGAGGACGAGGCTCGCCACGTTGGAAGGCGTGATCCACGACATCGCCGGCGTGGACGAGGACCTCACCCACGCCCAGGAGGTCCCGGTGTGGTCGGGACCGGCGGCGTCCTCGTTCCACCTCCGCGCGAACGGCCTGCAGCGGGGCCTCTCGGTGACCCGCTCCGCAGTCGTCCGCGCCCACTGGGCCCTGGACGCGGCGACCGGCGCCTACGAGACCGCCGAGACGAACGCCGAGCACTACATCGGCTGCTGGCGCAACCGGCCCGCCGGCTGGCCGCCGGTCGTCGAGGAGCTCTTCGCCCGGCTGGTCAACGCGCGCCTGATCGACGTCGGGAAGTCCTACAACCAGCAGCTCGCGGGCATCCGGGCGGTGCTGACCGGCGACGAGGTGACCCTCGACGAGCTCGACGAGGAGACCCGGAAGTGGGTCGAGGACGGCCTGGCGAAGAACCAGGAGTGGCTGGAGGGCAACGACAGCGGCCTCGGGCCCCGGATCCCGCACATCGGTGCCAACGGCGACTCCCGGGGCTGGATCCCGCAGGGGCTCGGCTACGACCCGGAGTCCGGGACCCTGATGCAGGGCTACTACGTCAAGGGGCCCGACGGGAAGGGGCTGGAGTCCTACCTGTCCGTCATCGACGAGGTGACCGGGCAAGAGATGGGCTCGGTCAAGCTCGGGGGACCGCTGGACGCGAACGGGGTCCCGCGCGACGGGGACCAGCCCACGCACGCCGGTGGGGTGACCGTCGACGGCGACAAGGTGTACGTCGCCGACAACGGCAAGCTCTTCACCTACTCGCTGGAGGCGATCCGAGGCGCCAAGGACGGCGGGACGGTGCCGGCCTCGTCGACCCAGAGCGGGGTCTCCGGCGGCTCCTACTCGGCGATCAAGGACGGCCGCCTCTACCTCGGCCACCACGAGCAGGACAAGCTCTACGTCTACGAGAGGTCCGGCGGCGACTGGGTGAAGGTGGACACGATCGACACCCCGCCCAACGTCCAGGGCGTCGTGGTCCGTGACGACGAGATCGTCTACAGCGCCTCCTCGGGGCGGCACGAGGAGAACAGCCAGCTCTACGTCGGCGGCTTCGACGGCTCCTACGGGGACCCCTACGACCTGCCCAGCATGTCCCAGGGCGTCGTCGAGGTGGACGGTCAGCTGGTCGTCACCTACGAGTCGGGTGCCGAGGAGTTCGACCACGCCAACAAGAGCACCGGCATGCTCTGGTGGAAGGAGGACCAGGAGCTGTGGGGCAACCCCTACATGACGCGCACGCCGCTCTCCGAGCTCGGCCTGGGTGGTGCCGGCGAGGAGTTCGAGGTCGAGCCCGACACGCTGCGCACCGCCGCCGGTGAGCACGGCGCACCCGCCAGCGACCTGAAGGCGATCGGGGCCGAGCTCGACGGCGTCCAGGTGCCCGGGCACCTGCTCGGCGAGGTGCCGGGGGCCGGCCCCACCGCCAGGGCGGTGGTCCGGCTGATCGGAGCTGCCGCCGACAGCTCCCGCACCGGCGCGCGCGCCGTCGCCGCGGCCGCCGAGCTGTTGCGCTCCAGCGCGACCGACTACGAGCGCGCCGACCAGGCGGTCAACAGGGGGATGCGCGGGCTCACCCCGAACTGACCGGGTCCTTGAGAGGATCGGCGGCATGGAGTTCGCCGACGTCCTCGCCGCCCGCCACAGCTGCCGCGCCTTCCGCGGCGAGGAGGTGGCCGAGGAGACCCTCGGCCGCCTCTTCGAGCTGGCGCAGCACACGCCGTCGTGGTGCAACACCCAGCCCTGGCAGGTGCACCTGGTCTCCGGGCCGGCGATCAAGCGGCTCTCCGCCGAGCTCACCGACCACGTGCTCTCCCAGCCGCAGAGCCCCGACCTGGAGATGCCCGGCCGCTACTCGGGCGTCTACGCCGAGCGGCGCCGCGAGTCCGGCTTCGCGCTCTACGAGGCCGTCGGGGTGGCCCGGGACGACAAGCTCGCGCGCGGCGCCCAGGCGCTGCTCAACTACACCTTCTTCGGGGCCCCGCACGTCGCGGTGATCACCACCGACCGCGAGCAGGGCACCTACGGCGCCATCGACTGCGGCGGCTACGTCGCCACGCTGACCAACGCCGCCACCGCGCTGGGGGTGGCCTCGGTGGCGCAGGCGGCGATCGCGATGTACGCCGACAAGGTGCGCGACTTCCTCGACCTGGCCGAGGACCGACTGGTCGTCTGCGCGGTCGCGCTGGGGTACGCCGACGCCGACCACCCCGCCAACCGGTTCCGCACCTCGCGGGCGCCGGTCGGCGACGTCGTGGTCCACGTGCGCGACTGACGGCGCACACCCGCCGCCCGTCTCCCGCCCGCCTCCCGGCGCGGGGCGAGGCGCGGGTTAAGGTGTCCTCGATCACTCGGCCGTCTGTCCAGGCCGGGGAGTCGGACCCGGATTGGGGCGACGGATCGTCCGCGGTGACTGCCCGCGGCCTTCCCCCGTCACGCCCAGACCCGGAGGTCCCCGCATGTCCCGTCGCCCACGGCAGCTCGCCGCGCGCCTCGCTCCCGCCGTCCTCGTGCTGAGCCCCGTGCTGGCTCTCGCCGGCTGCGGCCAGGACGACCAGCCCGACGCCCGGTCGGACGCCCCGCCGGCGGGCGCGGCCGCGGCGGCCGGCTACCCGGTCGCGGTCGACAACTGCGGCACCGAGGTGACCTTCGACCACGCCCCCGAGCGCGTCGTCACCATCAAGTCGACCTCGACCGAGCTCCTCCTCGCCCTGGGCGCGGCCGACCGGATCGTCGCGCACGCCTTCCAGGACGGGCCGGTGCCCGAGCAGTGGGCCGACCAGGCCGCCTCGATCACCACCCTCTCCGACCAGGCCCCCAGCCAGGAGGTGGTGCTCGAGCAGGAGCCCGACCTGGTGCTGGCCGGCTGGGAGAGCAACCTCGCCGGGGACACCGCCGGCGAGCGGGAGACGCTCGCCCGGCTGGGGGTCGACACCTACGTCTCGCCGGCGGCCTGCACGGCGCCCGAGCACCGCCCCGACCCGATGACCTACGACCTGCTCTTCGACCAGTTCGAGGAGATGGGCCGGATCCTCGGGGTGCCGGACGCCGCGGCGGAGCTGGTCGCCGAGCAGCGGGCCGAGCTGTCGGAGGTGCCCCAGGTGCAGGAGGGCACCACCGCGCTCTGGTGGTCCTCGGGCACCGACACCCCCTTCGTGGGCGGCGGGATCGGCGCCCCCCAGATGGTGATGGAGGCGGTCGGCATGGAGAACGTGGTGGCCGACGTCGACCAGACCTGGACCTCGCTGGGCTGGGAGTCGGTCGTCGACGCCGACCCCGACGTGATCGTCCTGGTCGACGCGGAGTGGAACCGTGCGGAGGACAAGATCGCCGCGCTGGAGTCGGACGCCGCCACCCGCGGCCTCACCGCCGTCCGGCACCGGCGCTACCTCACCGTGCCGTTCCCCGCCGCCGAGGCCGGCGTCCGCTCGGTGCCCGCCGCCACCGAGCTGGCCCGGCAGCTCGACGACCTCGGGCTGCTGGCCGCCTCGGAGCAGGCGCCGTGACGGTCGCCGAGCAGGCTCGCCGGGCCGGGGACGCCCCCGCCCCGGTCGCCCCCGCCCGCCGGCGCCGCCGGCCGGAGCCCTGGCTGCTCTGGCTGCCGGTGCTCCTCGTCGTGCTGGCGGGCTCGATCAGCTGGGCGGTCACCATCGGCCCCGCCGACCTCGGCGTGCGCGAGGTGTGGGGGGTGATCGCGCAGCGGCTCGGGCTCGACGCCCTCGGCCTGGGCGACACCGAGGTCACCGCCCTGCGGGCCGGCATCGTCTGGGAGCTCCGGCTGCCCCGGGTGCTGACCGCCGCCGCCGTGGGAGCGGGGCTGGCGCTCAGCGGCGCGGTGATGCAGGCCCTGACCCGCAACCCGCTGGCCGACCCCTTCCTGCTCGGCCTCTCCTCCGGCGCCTCCACCGGTGCCGTGCTGGTGCTGCTGCTCGGCCTCTCGGTGATGCTTCCGCTCGCCGCCTTCGTGGGCGCGCTGGTCGCGCTGGCCGCCACCCTGGGGCTCGCCCGCTCCCTGGGCGAGATCACCCCGAGCCGGACCGTGCTCGCCGGGCTCGCGGTCTCCTCGTTCGCCGGCGCGGTCACCTCGATGCTGGTCTTCTGGAACGCCGACGGCGACTCCTTCCGCGAGGTGCTCAACTGGATGCTCGGGTCGCTGGCCGGCGCCGACTGGGCGGCGGTGGCCATCTCCTGGTCGGTGCTGCTCCTCATCGGGATCCCCGTCGTGCTGCAGGGCCGGGTGCTGGACGCCTTCGCCTTCGGCGACACCGCCGCCGCCGCGCTCGGGATCGACACCGGCCGGACCCGCTGGCTGCTGCTCGCCGGCTCCGCCCTGCTCACCGGCGCGATGGTCTCGGTGAGCGGCGCCATCGGCTTCGTGGGGCTCGTCCTGCCCAACGCCGTCCGGCTGGTGGTCGGCTCCCGCCACCGGCGGCTGCTGCCGCTCAGCGTGCTGACCGGCGCCATCTTCATGGTCTGGGTCGACACCGTGGCCCGCACGCTCTTCGACCCGCGCGAGGTGCCGGTCGGCATCATCACCGTGCTGGTCGGGGCACCGGTCTTCGTGATGGTCCTGCTCTCCCACCGGGGGCGGGCATGAGCGGCAGCGCCTCGGTCCCTCCCGGCGGCCTCGGTGTCCAGGGGCTCTCGCGGGTCGTCGGCCGCCAGGTGCTGCTCGAGGACGCCTCCTTCGCGGTGCCCGGCGGCGGGCTGGTGGCCCTGGTCGGACCCAACGGGGCCGGGAAGTCGAGCCTGCTGCGCCTGGTGGCCGGCACCGCCACCTCCGACCGGCTGCCCGGTGCTGCCCAGGGCGGCCTGCCCGCGCGCGTCGTCCTCGACGGGGTCGACCTGCTGGCCCTGCGGCGCCGCGAGCGGGCCCGGGTGGTGGCGCTGGTCGAGCAGGACGCCCGCGCGGAGTTCTCGCTGACCGTCCGCCAGGTCGTCGCGCTGGGCCGGATCCCGCACGAGTCGCCCTGGGCGGTCGCCGCCGGCGACGCCGCGGTCGTCGACGCCGCCCTGGCGCGGGTCGGTGCCGAGCACCTCGCCGACCGGTCGCTGGCGACGCTCTCCGGCGGTGAGCAGCAGCGGGTCCAGCTCGCCCGGGCGCTCGCCCAGGAGCCCCGCCTGCTGCTCCTCGACGAGCCCACCAACCACCTCGACGTCCGCGCCCAGCTCGACACCCTGGCCCTGCTGCGCGAGATCGCCGGGACGGGCATCACGGTGATGGCCGCCCTGCACGACCTCAACCTGGCCGCGGCGCACTGCGACCACGTCGTCGTGGTGGCCCAGGGGCGGGTGCGGGCCGTCGGTGCGGTCGGCGACGTGCTCACGCCCGAGCTGATCGCCCAGACCTACGGCGTGGTGGCCGACGTGGTCGCCCATCCCAGGACCGGTCGCCCCCTGATCGCCTTCTCCCGACAGGTGCACGCGCCGACCCCGGCCTAGCCGGAACCTAGACTGACGCGCGGCAGGGGCGTCGAGGCAGGAGGCAGCGTGCAGGCACGGGCGCAAGGACGCGTCGGGTACGTCGTACCTGTCGACGCGGTGACCCCCCGGGAGGCGGTCGAGCTCAGCGTGCTGGCCGAGCACGCGGGCTTCTCCGGCACGATGGTGGCCGACACGTTCCAGCCCTGGCTGCCCAGCCTCGGGCAGGCGCCGCACGCCTGGACCCTGCTCGGGGCGCTGGCCGAGCACACCACCGGCGACTTCGGGGTCGGCATGGCCGCCTCCGGGGGACGGATGCATCCCGCCGCCCTGGCGCAGGCGTCGGCCACGCTGGCGGCCCTGCACCCCAGCCGCCACTGGGTCTCGCTCGGCGTCGGCGAGGCGCTGCACGAGCACGTCGTCGGCGGCTACTGGCCCGAGGCGCCCCAGCGGATCGCGCGGCTCTTCGAGGCCGTCGAGCTGGTGAAGCGGCTCTATGCCGGGTCGTCGGCCGGGCGCGAGGTCCGCTACGACGGGGCCCACTTCCAGATGGAGAACTCCCGGCTGTGGACCATGCCGGAGCAGGCGCCGGCCGTGCTGGTGGCCACCTCCGGGCCGCAGACCGCCCGCCGGGCCGGGCGCAGCGCCGACGGGCTGCTGGCGGTCGCGGTGCGCCCCCAGCAGGCGGGCCTGCTGCTGGAGCGGTTCCGTGAGGGCGCCCGGGAGGGCGGCAAGGACCCGGCCACGATGCCGGCGTGGCTCCACCTCAACCTGAGCTGGGCGACGACCCGCGAGGCGGCCGTGCAGCACGTCGCCGACCGCTACCCGATGGCCGCGATGCGGTTCGCCCGCGGCGATCTGCGCTCGCCGCACGTGGTGGAGCAGATCGCCCGGCTGGTGCGCCCGGAGGACTTTGAGGGCCGCCTCCCGGTGAGCGCGGACCCGGCCGACCACGTCGCCGAGATCCGCACCTACCTCGACCTCGGCTACGACCGGGTCTTCGTGCACAACGTCGGCCCCAACCAGGCCGCCTTCGTGCAGACCTTCGGCGAGAAGGTGCTGCCCGCGCTGGCCGGATAGCGCGCCCGTGGGCGGGTGGGGGAATCAAGCGGGACCGGCGGGGGTTGCGGCTGGTCATGACCCCGACCCAGGACGCCAGGCGCGTCTCGCTGCTCCTGGGGCTGCTCTTCGGGCTCGCGGGCATGGGCTCCTCCTCGGCGGCGATCGCGCTGCCGGCGGTCGCGGCCGAGTTCGACACCTCCGTCGGGGTCGCCGCCTGGACGATCAGCGGCTACGTGCTGCTGCTGGCCGTGGCCACCCCGATCTACGGCCGCGTCTCCGACCTGGTGGGCGTGCGGATCCCGCTGCTGGCGGGGGTCGGCCTGATGACGCTCGGCGCGCTGGGGGCCGCGGCCGCGACCTCCTTCGAGCTGCTGCTCGTCATGCGCATCCTCCAGGGGGCCGGTGCGGCGGCCGTCCCCACGCTCGGGGTGACGGTGCTCAGCGCCCGGTACGACGGGGAGGTGCGCGGCCTGGCGCTGGGCCGTCTCGCCGCGGTGGCCGCCGGCCTCAGCTGTCTAGGCCCGCTGGCGGGCGGGGTGGTCGAGCACGCCTTCGGGTGGCGCAGCGTGATGGCGCTGCCGATCCTCGGCGTGCTGGTGCTCCCGCTCATCTGGCGCACCATCGCCGGGGGAGGGTCGGGCGCTCGCCTCGACGTGGTCGGCGCGGTGCTGGTCGCCGGCACCTCCGCCGGGCTGGTGATGGTGGTGCAGTCGCCCTCCACGGGCCTGGTCGTGGCGGGGATCGGCGTCGCTCTGCTGGTGCTCGGCGCCCCGCTGGTCGCCCGCCGGGTGCGCCGGCACCCGCACGGCTTCCTGCCCGCCTCGGTGATCCGCAACGGCACCGTGGTGCGCTCGGCGCTGGCGGCCTCGGCGATGCCCGCCTCCTGGTTCGCGATGCTGGTCGGCGTCCCGGCCGCCCTCGTCGATGACGGCTGGGCGGCCTGGAAGGTCGGCCTGCTGCTGGTGCCGAGCGCGGTGGCCGCTCTCCTCCTCCCGCGGCTGACCTCCTGGCTGCTGACCCGGCGGGGCGGACCCCAGACCCTGGTGATCGCCGCCGTGGTGGCCGCCGGCTCGATGCTGGTCTCCGCGCTGGCCACCGCCGAGGTGTGGCCGGTGGCGGTCGCCGTCGCCGTCGTGCTGACGACCATCGCCTTCGGCCTCGGCCAGCCGGCGATGATCGCCGTCGTCGGCGACGCGGTCGAGTCCGACGTGCGGGGCGCGGCGCTGGGCGTCGCCACCCTCGTCTTCCTGGTCGGGGGCAGCGTCGGGTCGGCCATCGTCGCCGGGCTGGGGGAGGTGCTCGGCATCCCGGGCAGCCTCCTGGTGCTGGCGGTGCTGCCGCTGCTCGGGATCCTGGCGATCATGCCGGAGGTACGCCGGGAGCGCGCCGCGGCGGCCTGACCTCCTGGGTCGCGAGAGCCATTGCCTACCAACCAGTTGATTGGTTATCGTCTCGGCATGAGCCCCGCCCACGACGAGTTTCGCCTTCTCCCTCTTCCCGAGACGCTGACGGACGCCTTCGACCGGATGGTCGAGATGCGGCGCGACCAGACCGCCGTACGCAGCCACGACGGACGGATCCGCTGGACCTGGAGCGAGCTCGCGACCAAGGTCGACGAGCTGGCCGCCGCGTTCCACGCGCTGGGCCTGCGGCGCGGCGACACCGCCGCCCTGCTGCTGCGCAACCGCCCCGAGTTCTACCCCCTCGACCTGGCGCTGGTGCGGCTCGGCGTCGTCCCGTTCTCGCTCTACGCCACGTCGTCCCCCGAGCAGCAGGCGCACGCCCTGCGCGACTCGCAGGCCAAGGCCGTGATCGCCGAACCCGCCCTCATGGGCAGCCTCGAGGCGATCGACCTGCCCTCCCACCGGATCCAGCTCGAGGGCGAGCTGCGGCCCGGCTGGACGACGCTGGAGAGCGTGGTCGAGGCAGGGCGGGGCACCGACGTCAGCCAGGTCGCGCGCCCCGGGGCGGACGACCTCCTGACCCTGATCTACACCAGCGGCACCACCGGGCTGCCCAAGGGCGTGATGATCAGCCACCGCAACTTCCTCACCACCGCGGAGGCCACCCTCGACGCCCAGCGGATCCCCGAGGGGTCCACGGTCGTCTCCTGGCTGCCGTCCGCCCACGTCGGCGAGCGCCTGGGCGGCTACGTGATCGCCCTCGTCCAGGGCTGGGAGATCGTCACGGTCGACGACCCGCGCCAGGTCATCGCCGCCCTGGAGGTCATCCACCCCCACTACTTCTTCGCGCCGCCGCGGATCTTCGAGAAGCTGCGAGCCTCCTTCGACGCCTGGGTGCTGGGGCTGGAGCCGGCCGCGCGGGCCGAGGTCGAGCGCGGGCTCGCCGACAGCGAACGCCGGGTCGAGCTCGAGCAGGCCGGCGATCCCGTCCCCGACGACCTGATGGACTCCTCCGTCCGGGCCCGCGACGAGCTCTTCATGCCGTGGAAGCGCTCCGTGGGTCTCGACGAGCTCACCGTGGCCGTGGTCGCCACCGCGCCCAACCCGGGCCCGCTGATGGGCTTCTACCACGCCATCGGCATCCCGATGGGCGAGGCGTACGGGCTCAGCGAGAGCGGTGCCTCGGGCACGGCGTCCTACCCCGGGAGCATCCGGATCGGCACCGTCGGGCAGGTCAGCCGCAACATGGAGCTGCGGATCGCCGACGACGGGGAGATCCTGCTCCGCGGCCCCGCGGTGATGGTCGGCTACCTCAACCTCCCCGAGGCGACCGCCCGGGCGGTCGACTCCGAGGGGTGGCTGCACTCCGGCGACCTCGGCACCCTCGACGAGGACGGCTACCTGCGGGTGATCGGGCGCAAGAAGGAGATCATCATCAGCTCCTCGGGCAAGAACATCGCCCCGGTGACCGTGGAGTCCGCGCTGCTGTCGGCCAGCCCGTTCATCGGCCAGGTCTGCTGCGTCGGCGACGCGCGCCCCTTCACCGTCGCCCTGATCGTGCTGGACGCCGAGTACGTCACCGAGTGGGCGCGGCAGGAGGGGATCGCCGACACCTCGCTGGCCGCGCTCGCCCGCAACGAGAAGATCAGGGCTCAGGTGGCCGCGGGCGTGGAGGCGGGCAACAGCCGGCTCAACCGGCCCGAGCAGGTGAAGCGGTTCCACATCGTGCCGGGCGAGTGGCTCCCAGGACGCGAGCTGACCCCGACGTCGAAGATGCGCCGGAGCGAGATCGCCTCGCTCTACAGCGACGTGATCGAGGAGCTCTACGCATGAGCGCGCCCACCCTCTCGTCCGCGGCCGCCGAGGCGGTCAGGCTCACCGTCGAGGACGGCGTCGCCACGGTCACCCTCCACCGCCCCGAGCGGCTCAACGCGATGGACGGCGCGATGCGCGAGGGCCTGCCCGCGCGGCTCCGCGAGGCGGGGGAGCGCGAGGACGTCCGCGTCGTGCTGCTGACCGGAGCGGGCCGGGGCTTCTGCGCCGGCGCCGACCTGGAGGTGCTCGACTCCCTGGGCCAGGGCGAGGAGAAGGTCGAGATGCCGGGGCGGGAGTTCCTGGTCGCCCGCACCATCCCCAAGCCGGTGATCGGCGTCGTCAACGGCGCCTGCGCCGGCATCGGCCTGGTCTTCGCGCTCGCCTGCGACCTGCGGTTCTCGACCCCCGCGGCCAAGTTCGGCACCGGCTTCGCGCGCCGCGGCCTGGTGGCCGAGCAGGGGCTCGCCTGGCTGCTGCCCCGGCTGGTCGGCCACTCCACGGCCCTCGACCTGCTCCTCACCTCACGGGTGATCGACGGGACGGAGGCGCACGCGCTCGGGATGGTCGACCAGCTGCACGAGCCCGACCAGCTCCTCCCCGCCGCCGTCGCCTACGCCCGGGGACTGGTCGAGAACAGCTCGGCCGTCTCGATGGGCCTGATCAAGTGGCAGGCCCAGCGGGCCCAGGAGTCGACGATCTGGGAGGCGCTCGACGACGCCGACGAGATCACCAAGCGCACGCTCAGCGGCCGGGACTTCGTCACCGTCGGCGCGACGCTCGGCCGGGACGACCGGCCCGCCTACCTGCCGATCCCGGCGGGGCGACTCGGCGACGAGCCGCCGCTCGACCTCATCCCCCCGGCGCCCTGAGCGCCACCCTCCCGCACCCCCACCGAGCACGGCAACGAGCAGAGGACCACACCATGACAGGACTCACCGGACGCGAGGCGGTCATCGTCTCCGCCACCCGCACCCCCATCGGCAAGGGCCACCCGGAGAAGGGCGTCTTCCGCGACGAGCACCCGGTGGCGCTGCTCGGCCGTGCCTACACCTCGGCGCTCGAGGGTGCCGGGATCGACCCCGCCGACGTCGACGACGTCGCCGCGGGATGCGGTCAGCCCTTCGGGGTGCAGTCCGCCAACGTCGCGCGGAACGCCTGGCTCCACGAGGGCCTCCCGGTGGAGACCCCGGCCACCACGGTCGACCGGGCCTGCGGCTCCTCCCAGCAGGCGGTCAACATGGCCGCGGCCGCGGTGGCCGCCGGTGCCGCGGACGTGATGATGGGGGCCGGCGTCGAGCACATGGGCAGGATTCCCTTCTCCGCCGGCCCGGACATCCAGCAGCGGTACGGCAACCCGTTCACCCCCGAGCTGATGGCCCACCACGCCCTGGTCGGCCAGGGCGAGGCCGCCGAGCGGGTCGCGGAGAAGTACCACGTCACCCGCGAGGCGATGGACGAGTACTCCGCGCGGTCGCACCGGCTCGCGGCCCAGGCGCAGGCCGAGGGCAGGTTCGACCGGGAGATCGTCGGGGTCTCGACCGCCGCGGGGGAGGTCACCCAGGACCAGGGGATCCGCCCCGGGACCACCGTCGAGGGACTCGCCTCGCTCCGCCCCGTCTTCCGCGAGGAGGGCCGGATCACCGCCGGCAGCTCCTCCCAGATCTCCGACGGGGCGGCCGCGGTCCTGGTTGCCGAGCGGGGCCGGGCAGAGGCGCTCGGCCTCCGCCCGCGCGCCCGGGTGCTCGACGCCATCACCGTCGGCTGCGACCCGGTGATGATGCTCGAGGGGCCGATCCCGGCCACCCGCCGCATCCTCGAGCGCAACCGCATGTCGATCGCCGACATCGACCTCTTCGAGGTCAACGAGGCCTTCGCCCCGATCGTGCTCGCCTGGGAGCGCGAGCTCAAGCCCGAGCGGGACCGGGTCAACGTCAACGGCGGCGCCATCGCGCTGGGCCACCCGCTCGGCGCCAGCGGTGCCCGGCTGCTCACCACCCTCCTGCACGAGCTGGAGCGCGCGGACAAGGAGGTCGGCCTGGTCACCATGTGCTGCGGGGGCGGTTTCGGGACGGCGACCCTGATCCAGCGCCTGTGAGCGGCCAGCACGGCCCCCGGGGCGGCACGGCCGGGGCGGTCGACGACGTCCGCGCCGGGATCGCGGCGGCCGCGAGGGCGTTCTTCGACACCGAGGCGCCGCTCTCCGCCCTGCGCCCCCACCTCGAGGACGGCCCGGCGTTCGACCGGTCGCTGTGGCGCCGCTTCTGCCAGGAGCTCGGCGGCGCCCGGCTCCTGCTCGGCCCGGCGCACGACGGGCTGGAGGCCGGGGTCGAGGAGGCCGCCCTGGTCGCCGAGGCGGCCGGGCGGGTCCTCTACGGAGGCCCCTACCTCCACGCCTGGCTGGCCGGGGTGCTGCTCGAGGGCGTCGCGGCCGAGGCGCCCCGGCTGGAGCGGGTGGCCGCCGGTGAGGAGGTGCTCGCGGTCGTCCTCCCGCGGGAGTGGGCCCGGGCCGTCCCCGCCCCGTCGGGCGGGTGGCTCCTCGACGCCGCGCCCCGTCCGGTCGAGCTCCTCGACTCCTGCGACGCCCTGCTGGTGAGCGCGGACGACGGGAGCGGGACCTGCCTCTTCCTGGTCGAGGCCGCGGCGCTGGACCCCCGGCAGCCCTCCGGGCACCTGGACCTCACCCGGTGCAGCGGCCTGCTCGGGCTGCGGTCCACGCCGGCCGTGCGGGTCGAGCTCCCGGCGTCCGAGGTGTCGCTCCGCGTCGGCCGTGCCCGGACGCTGGACGCCGTCCTCCGGGCGGCCGAGGGAGTCGGCTCCCTGCGTGCCGTCCACGCCCTCACCACGGCGTACGCCGCCACGCGGGAGCAGTTCGGACGGACGATCGCCTCGTTCCAGGCGGTCAAGCACGACCTCGCCGAGCTGCACGTGGACGGCGAGGCCGCGGCCGCCGTCGCCGCGGAGGCGGTCCGCGCCGCCCACGAGGACCCCACGACGAGCGCGGACTCCCCGGAGGTGCTCGCCGCCGGCCTGGTCGTCGAGGACGCGCTCTTCCGCACCACGCACCGGGCGATCCAGCTGCACGGGGGCATCGGCTTCACCTGGGAGCACGACGCGCACCTCTTCCACCGGCGGGCGATCGTGGCCCGCGGGCAGTCCGGTCCGCGGGCGTCGCGTCTGGCTCGCCTGCTGGAGCTGGCGCTGCCGCACGAGCTCGACGCGCCGAGGAGCGAGGAGGCCGAGGAGGCCGCGGCGGCGCCCGCGTCGCGGCAGCCGACCGAGCTGGACCGCTTCCGCCTGCGCGCCCGGGAGTGGCTCGTCCAGGCGGTCGCCGCGGGCGAGGCCCCCGAGACCAGGCCGGGCCCGCCCAGCACGACCCACGAGGGGGTGGACGCCGCCCGTCGCCACCAGGCCGCGCTGCAGGCGGCCGGCTTCTCCGGCCTCACCTACCCCGTCGAGTACGGCGGGGCCGGCCTCGGCCCCGAGTTCGAGGAGGCGTTCTTCGAGGAGACCGTCCGGACCGGGGCGGGGGAGGACAAGCTCTTCCGGATCGGCACCGGCATGATCGGACCCGCGATCCTGGCCCTCGGCGACGAGGCGCAGCGCCGGCGCTACCTGCCCCCGCTGCTGCGTGGGGACGAGGTCTGGTGCGAGCTCTTCTCCGAGCCGGGCTCCGGGTCGGACATGGCCGCCGCCAGCACCCGCGCCGTGGCCGACGGTGACGACTTCGTGGTCACCGGGCAGAAGGTGTGGACCTCCAACGCCCACCTGTGCGACCTCGCGCTCCTGCTGGCCCGCACGGATCCCGCCGCGCCCAAGCACGCGGGGCTCTCGATGTTCCTGGTGCCGATGGACGCCCCCGGCGTCGAGGTGCGCCCGCTGCGCCAGATCACCGGGGAGACCGAGTTCAACGAGGTCTTCCTCGACCAGGTGCGGGTGCCCCGCAGCGCTCTCCTCGGGGGGCTGCACGACGGGTGGCGGGTGGCTCGCCTCGTCCTGCAGCACGAGCGGCAGGCCCTCGGGAGCACCGCCGTGCGCCGGGTGGTCCTCGCCGACCTCGTCCACGCCGCGGAGCGCGCCGGGATCGCGGACGACCCGTCGGTGCGGACGATGCTGGCCGAGCAGGTGCTGCGCGAGCGGCGCCTGCGCGCCTACGTCGACCGGCTGGCCTCCGGGGCCGACGCTGCGGGACCGCCCGCCGAGGCGGGCTCGGTGGCCAAGCTGCTGATGACCCGGGCCGTGCAGGGAGCCGCCCACCTGGCCGCCGAGCTGCTGGCCGGGAGCGCGGCCGCCTGGGACCCGGAACGGGATGTGCAGGTGCGAGAGATGCTGGACAGGGTGCTGGCGGCCGAGGCGTTCTCGATCGCGGGTGGCACCGACAACATCCTGCGCAACCTGATCGGCGAGAGGGCATTGGGCCTCCCGCGTGGGTGAGGCGTTGCGGAGCCGGCGCCGTGTGGCGCACATAATCAGTCCGCAAGCAGAGCACAGCAACCGGCGCCGCGGCGCACAGACGACGGAGAGACCATGGCGAAGCGACGAGCGCTCCCCCAGGACGGCAGCGACGGCAGCGAGCAGGCGGAGGGGGGCAAGACCGCCCGCCGGTTCGACCGCTACGAGATGCTGATCACCGCCGCTGCGGAGATCTTCCGCACCAACGGCTACGACGCGACCAGCCTCCAGCAGATCGCCGATGAGATCGGCATCCTCAAGGGCAGCCTCTACCACTACATCGACACGAAGGAGGACCTCCTCTTCGCCATCATCAAGCGCAACCACGACCACATCACCCAGGGGAACTCCGGGTGGCGCGAGATCGAGGACCCGGTGGCGGCGATCCGCTCGTTCATCCAGGGGCACATGCGCGAGGCGATGTGGAACCCGACCTTCTCCGAGGTCTTCGTGCGCGACTTCAGGGCGCTGAGTCCCGAGCGGGCCAAGGAGATCCGCAAGACCCAGGACGCCTACGACGCCGAGTTCCGCGGGTTGGTCGCGGCGGCCCTGGAGCGCGGCGAGCTGCGCGACGGCGTCGACCCGGCGTTCGCGGCCCGCGCGGTCTTCGGGATGACCAACTGGATCTCCTACTGGTTCCACCCCGGCGGGTCCCTCACGGTCGACGAGGTCGTCACCAAGCTCTCGGAGTACGCGATGGCGAGCCTGATGTGCCCCACGGACGTGCAGCGGGACTGATTCCCGACGGGCACCTTAACTAATCAAACGGTTGGTTGACACCAGCCGTCGCCAGACATAGCCTCGGTCTCACAGACAGCAGGCGTCGGCCTACTCCGCCGACGCCGGGACCGGAGGCAAGCAGTGAGTGAAGTCGCGACCGAGACCCACGGACCGGTGTCCGTGACGCTGACCGACGGCGTCGCCGTGGTCCTCGTGGACAGCCCGCCCGTCAACGCCATGGGCCAGGAGGTCCTCCAGGGTCTGGGCGACGTGGCGGCCCGTCTCCGGAGCGACGAGTCGGTGCGGGCGGTCGTGCTGACCGGCGGCGGCGAGAAGGCCTTCATGGCCGGGGCCGACATCAGCGAGTTCGAGCGGCTGCAGGGCGAGCCCGGCGGGATGGAGAAGCACGGAGCCTGGGCCGGCGGCGTCCTGGCGTCCTGGGCCGACCTGCCGCAGCCGGTCATCGCCGCGGTGCAGGCCAGCGCGGTCGGCGGCGGACTCGAGATCGCCCTCACCGCCGACATCATCCTCAGCGATCCCCGGGCGAAGTTCGGGCTGCCCGAGGTCAAGCTCGGCCTCATCCCCGGGGGCGGCGGCACCCAGCGCCTCCCGCGGCGGATCGGCCTCCAGGTCGCCATGGAGCTGATGCTGCTCGGCACCGTCGTCGACGCCGCCCGGGCCGAGCAGCTGGGACTGGTCAACAGGATCAGCGCTCCCGGCGCCGTGCTCGACGAGGCGCGGGCTATGGCCACCCGGATCGCCCGGCACCCGCGGGTCGCCGTGCAGGCGCTCAAGCGGGCCACCCGCGAGGACCTCGCCGAGGCGCTCGTGACGGAGCGCGAGATCTTCCTCGAGACGGCGCGGTCCGAGGACTTCAAGGAGGGCTTCTCCGCGTTCGTGGAGAAGCGCACCCCCGAGTTCACCCACCGCTGACATGGGTCCGCTGGAGGGAGTGCGGGTCCTCGACCTGAGCCGCATGCTGCCCGTCGGGGTGCTGAGCCAGATGCTCGCCGACCTCGGTGCCGACGTGGTCAAGGTGGAGCGCCCCGGGACGGGGGAGGAGGGCCGGCACTTCGGGGCCCGGGTGGCCGGTACGTCCGCCACCCACGCCTTCCTCGACCGCGGCAAGAAGTCGCTCGCCCTGGACCTGAAGGACCCGCACGGCGTCGCGGTCGTGCACGCACTCGCGCGTGAGTCCGACGTGGTGCTGGAGTCGTTCCGGCCCGGCGTCGCGGAGCGGCTCGGGGTCGGCCACGAGCAGCTGCGGGCGTTGAACCCCGCCCTCGTCTACTGCTCGGTCAACGGCTACGGCACCGGTGGCCCGCGCGACCACGACGCGGGCCACGACATGAACTACCTCTCCTACGCGGGCGCCATGCACTTCGGGGGCACCCGCGAGCACGGTCCGCACCCGGGGGGCATCCAGGTCGCCGACCTGCTCGGCGGGCTCGCGGGGGGCATCGGGCTGCTCGCCGCCCTACTGGCCGCGCGCACCACCGGTCAGGGCGACCGGGTCGAGGTGGCGCTGGCCGACGCCGCCCTCTGGGGCATGGGGGTGCACGTCTCCTCCTGGCTCGCCGGGGGTGACGCCTCCGGGCCCGAGTCGACGGCGGTGACCGGCGTCGGGCCGTCGTACCGCGTCTACCGGTGCGCCGACGGTCGCTACCTGAGCGTGGCCGCGGTCGAGCCGCAGTTCTGGGCCGAGCTGGTCGACGCCCTCGACCGTCCCGACCTGGTCGCCCGGCAGCACGACCCGGCCGCCATCGGCGAGCTGGCCGACCTGTTCGCCACCCGGGACCTCGAGGAGTGGGTGAAGGCGCTCGATGGGCTCCAGACCTGCGCGTCACCGGTCCTGAAGTTCCCGGAGGTGCGCGACGACGCGCAGTTCGCGGCCCGGGAGATGTTCGTCCCGGTCCCGGGGGCCGACGACGTCCTGCAGGTGGCCAACCCGATCCGGCTGGGCCACCCCCTGCCCCGTCCGACCCGTGCCACGGCACAGGTGGGCGGGGACACCGAGACGGTCCTGGCGGGTCTCGACCTGCCGCACGAGGTGGTGAGCTCGGCGCGAGCCTGGGCCACCCCGTCCACAGATGAGCGAGGAGATCGAGATGACTGAGAACGACGTGGTGCTGGTCAACGGGGCGAGGTCCCCGTTCAGCAGGTTCGGCGGCGCGCTGCGGGAGGTGCCCAGCGTCGACCTGGCGGCCTTCGCGATGACCGCCGCCATGGAGGCGGCAGGCATCCGGCCCGAGGACGTCGACGAGGTCTACAACGGGGTGACGATCCCCGCCGAGGAGGCCCTCGACGGGTCGATCCCGGCCCGGGTCGCGATGCTCCGCGCCGGCGTCCCGCAGGACCGGCTCTCCCTGACCATCGACCGGGCGTGCTGCTCCTCGATGACCGCGGTGCACCTGGCCTCGCGCGCCATCCAGAGCGGGCAGAGCGACGTCGTCCTCGCCGGCGGCGCCGACAACATGGGGCGTGCCGCGTTCCTGATGAACCCGAACATCCGGTGGGGCATCAAGCGCGGCGGCCCGAAGCTGAAGGACCCGATGGCCGAGCCCGGCGCCGACATCGGCGGCAAGCCGGTGGCGGTCGACGCCGGCGAGGTCGCGGCCGAGCACGGCATCACCCGCGAGGAGTCCGACGAGTTCGCGCTGCGCAGCCACCAGAACTACTTCGCGGCCCTCGAGCGCGGCTACTTCGACGGCGAGGTCGTGGCGTACGCCGGTGAGAAGGGCAGCCTGGAGCGCGACGAGGGGCCGCGCGCCGACACCTCGCTGGAGCGGCTGTCCAGCCTCAAGACCATCTTCGGCGGCCCCATCGTCACCGCCGGCAACGCGCCGGGGCAGGACACCGGCGGCTGCTACCTGGTGCTCGCCCGGCGCAGCTGGGCCGAGGCCCGTGGCCTGGAGGTGCTCGCGACGCTGACCGGGACCGGCAGCGCCGCCCGGGCGCCCCGCGAGATCCCGGTGGCCCCGGCCGACGCGATCCGCCACTCGCTCAAGCAGGCCGGCTGGTCTCCGGACGACCTCGACAGCTACGAGATCAACGAGGCGTTCGCGGCCGTGCCGCTCACCTCCGTCCGGGTGCTCGCCGAGGGTGACCGCGCCCGGGAGAAGGCCATCCTCGACAAGGTGAACCCCAACGGCGGCGCCGTCGCCCTGGGCCACCCGCCGGGCGCCTCCGGCGCGCGGATCCTGCTCACCCTGGCCCGTGGCCTGCGCGAGCAGGGTGGCGGTCGCGGGGTCGCGGCGATCTGCGGCGGCCTCGGCCAGGCCGACGCGGCCGCCGTCCAGGTCGGCTGAGGAGGCGACGATGACGACCTTCGCCGCGTCCGGCGCCGGCACCCCCACCTTCGAGGAGATCGGCGACGACGAGCGGGCGGCCCTGGCCGACCTCGCCTTCTCGCTGGGTGCCAAGTACCAGCACCGGTCCTACCACGACGTCGAGGCCGGCCGGGAGCAGTGGCGCGACGTCTGCGAGGCCGGGCTGCCGGCGATCTCGCTGCCCACCGAGTACGGCGGCGCCGGCCGGATCGGCGACCTCCTGCTGGTGGCGGAGCGGCTGGCCGCCGGCGGCTTCTTCGCCGGCAAGCTCACCATCTCCACGGCCATCGCCGGGGCCGTCCTGCTCCGGCACGGCACGGAGAAGCAGCAGCGCGAGTGGCTGCCCGCCATCGCCGACGGGTCGCTGAGCTTCTGCTTCGCCCTCACCGAGCCGGGTGCCGGTTCCAACGCCGCCAACATGACCACCAAGGCCACCCGCACGGCCGACGGGTGGCGGCTCAACGGGCAGAAGACCTACATCTCCGCGGTCGACGACTCCGACGTGATGCTGGTCGTCGCCAAGGACTCCGAGAGCGGAGGCTTCTCCCTCTTCACCCTGCCGCTGCCCTGCGACCAGCTCCAGCTGCAGCAGGTCAACGTGATGGTGGGGGTGCCGGAGTCGCAGTGGACGGTCTTCTTCGACGACGTGCCGCTGCCTGCCGACGCCCTGATCGGCAAGCCGGGGGACGGCGGCCGGGCGCTCTTCGACGGCCTCAACCCCGAGCGGCTGATCGTGGCCGCCCAGGCGGTCGGCATCGGCCGCTGGTGCCTCAACAAGGCGGCCGAGTACGCCAAGGAGCGGGTGGTCTTCGACGTCCCGATCGGGCAGCACCAGGCCGTCCAGCACCCGCTGGCCGAGGCCCTGATCGAGCTCGAGGCGGCGTGGGCGCTCGTCGAGCGCGGGGCCGCCGCCTACGAGGCCGGCGGCAACGCCGGGCTCGCCTGCAACATGGCGAAGGTCAAGGCGTGCGACGCGGCGCTGATGGCGGCCGACGCGGCGCTGCAGACCTTCGGGGGCAGCGGGTTCACCGACGAGACGATGCTCTTCGACCGCTTCGGCTACGTCCGGCTGCTGCGGACCGCCCCGGTCTCCCGGGAGCTGGCGCTCAACCAGATCGCCGTCGCGGGTCTCGGCCTGCCGCGTTCCTACTAGGCGCCGACCCGACCCGACCCGACCCGGCACGGACGACGACGGCCGCACCTGCTCAGCGAGCGGGTGCGGCCGTCGTGCGTGCGGCGAGGGTGCGGGTCAGCCCTGGATCAGCGGCAGCACCGCTGCGGTGTCGTACCAGGAGGCGACCTTGGTGACGTGGGTGCCGTCGGTGTCGATGAAGTCGACGGCGTCGAACTCCACGGGCGTCCCGTCGGCCTTGGCGCCGACGAACCGGATCTCGATCGCCGCGACGTGGCCGTCGACCAGGGTGCGGGTGGGGATGTCCTCGTGCTCGGCGAACTGGCGCACGACCGCGGAGAGCAGCTTGACCGCCTTCTCCCGGCCGGTCGTGCTCAGGGTCATCCCGTGCTGGATGGTGACCTCGGGGTGGAAGAGCTCGGCCAGCTCGTCCCACTTGTGGTGGTTGACGGCGTCGAAGTAGCGGTCGACCAGGTCCTGGGTGGTGCTGCTCATCAGGTGTCTCCTCGGAGGTGGGGGCGGATGGAGCCGAGCTGGGCGACCGAGCAGAGCAGCTCGCCGTCACGGGCGTGCACGTCGCCGATCGCGAGGCCGCGTCCGCCGCGCAGGACGGGGGACTGGAGGTCGAAGAGCAGCCAGTCGTCGACCCGTGCCCGGGCATGGAACCACATGCTGTGGTCCAGGGTCAGGCCCGCTGCCGAGCCCTCACCGAACCAGAGCCCGGAGGGCCGCAGGCACGGGTCGAGCAGGCACATGTCGCTCGCGTAGGCGAGCAGCGCGTAGGCGAGCCGGGGGTCGCCCGGGTCCTCGCCGGCGGCTCGGACCCAGGCGCGTGAGGTCGCCGGACCGGTGCCCCACGCCGCCGCGCCCACCCGTGGCGGGGTCCCGACGTAGCGCAGGTCGAAGGCGGAGTCCGTGCCCCACGGCGTGAAGGTGTCGGAGTACGCCGCCAGCTCCTCCCCGACGTTGCTCAGCTGCTCCGGAGGAGGGGCGAGGGGCATCTCCTGGGCGTGCCCGGGCCCCCCGGCGCGGTCCTCGTCGCGATCCTTGGAGAACATCGCCTCCGCGTGCAGCAGGAGGCGGCCGTCCTGGGTCACGTCGACCCGCCGCCAGGCGGTGGAGCGGCTCTCGTTGATCGTGGTCACCTGCAGGTGCACCGGCTCGTCGTCCTGCCCGACCCCGATGAAGTAGGCGTGGAGACTGCGCGGCCACATGTCCGCGGCCGTCTCGTGCAGGGCGGCCGAGAGAGCCTGCGCCACCAGCAGGCCGCCGTACGGGACGCCCCACTGCACCGGGACCGGTGCCCCGGTGAACGCCTCGCCGCCGAGCGGCCGGGGCCGCAGGGCCGCGCACACCTGGCGGAAGGCCAGGCGGGCGCGGTCACCTGCGGCGGTCCCGGCGGACAGGTCGGCCCCGGAGGGCGCGGTGTCCTGGGAGGACGTCATGCCTACCGGGCCTCGCCGTACTCGCTGAAGCCGCGCCCGGTCTTGTAGCCGTAGTGACCGGCGTTGACCAGCGCGCGCAGCCCCTGGGTGGGGCGGAAGCGCTCACCGAAGTGGTGGGTCATCGCCTCGGACGCCTTCACGAAGGTGTCCAGACCGCCCATGTCGGCGGTGGCCAGGGGGCCCATCGCGTGGTTGAAGGCGAGCTGGCAGGCGCGGTTGACGTCCTCGGGAGTGGCGATGCCCTCCTCGACGATCCGCATCGCCTCGACCACCAGGATCATGATGAGGCGCGAGGTGAGGAAGCCCTGCGTGTCCTTCTGGCAGACGATCGTCTCCTTGCCGAAGCGCTCGGCGAGCTGCTGGATCGTCTCCAGCGTCTCGTCGCTGGTCTCGACGCCGCGCACGATCTCGATCAGCCGCATCACCGGCGGCGGGTTGAACCAGTGGGTGCCGATCACCCGGTCGGGGCGGTCGGTCGCGCTGGCGATCGCCGAGATGGCGAACTGCGAGGTGTTGGAGGCGAGGATCACCTCGGGGCGGGCGTGGGCGTCGAGCCGGCGGAAGATGTCCTTCTTGATCTCCAGGTCCTCGGCCACCGACTCCACCGCGTGGTCGGTCTCGCGGGCGGTGCCCTCGAGGTCGGTGCTGGTGGTGATCCGGTCCCGGGCCTCCTTGGCCTCGGAGTCGGTGAGCTCGCCCTTGCGGACCATCCGCGCCAGGCTCTTGTCGATGCGCCCCAGGCCGCGGTCCAGGTCGGCCTGGGCGAGGTCGACGAGCGTCACCTCGAGGCCCGCGACCGCCGCCACCTGGCCGATGCCGTTGCCCATCTGGCCACCGCCGCCGACCACCATCAGCTTGTTGATCGTCATGTGTTCCTGCCCCTTCGAGTTTGGTCCGGATGACCGGCCGAGGCCGGCGCCTTGGCTCGTCCTAGGACGCCCAAGGTGTTTACAACATACCAACCGATTGGTAGTTTCACCACATGTCAGGAATGAGTGGGTGGGTTCGTTACTGGGCTCGGTTCGGGGCTGACCGGCCGGCGCTGATCCATGAAGGCGGCACCGTCACCTGGGGCCGTCTGGAGTCGAGCTGCGCGGAGATCGCGGCCGGTCTGCTGGCCGAGGGGCTGCGCAAGGGGGACCGGCTCGGGTGCCTCATCCGCAACGCCCCGGAGCACTTCGAGGTGCTGATGGCGTGCGCCCGCATCGGCGTCGTCTTCGTGCCGCTCAACCCGCTGCTCACCACACGGGAGCTGCGCGAGGTGGCGACCGACGCCGACCTCGGCGCCGTGGTCACCGACCACACCTTCGTCGACGTGCTCGGTCCCCTGGAGGAGGTGGTCGGCGCCTCGCGGATCTTCTTCGTCGGCACGCCGCCCGACCAGGGTCGCGCCCTGGACGTGCTGCGCCAGCACGGCGAGGTGCGCCTCGAGGACGACATCCGCGACTCCGACGCGGCGATGATCTGCTACACCAGCGGCACCACCGGCCGCTCCCGCGGGGCGGTGCTCACCCACGGCAACATGGCGGGGGTCGCGGCGAGCGCGATCTCCGTCGACGGCCTCACCCACCACGACCGCGCGATCGTGGCCGTCCCGCTGGCCTTCACCGGCGCCGGGGTCTCCTTCGCCGTGCCGCTGATGCGCTGCGGCGGCTCGATCCTGATCCGCCGGGAGCTGGAGCCCGCCCGTGCGCTCGACGACATCGAGCACCACGGGGTCACCTTCATCGGGGTGGTGCCGCTCGTCCTCGAGCGGCTGGCCGCCGAGCCCGACTTCGCCGAGCGCGACCTCAGCGGCCTGCGGATCGTGAAGTCCGGCGGCGCGGTGGTGCCCGAGCACCTGATCCGGCTCTACCAGTCGCGCGGGGTCGGGATGGTCAACGCCTACGGACTCACCGAGGGCTCCGGCCTCAACCTCGAGCTGCAGGCCCACGAGGCGACCGCCCGCCTCGGCTCGGTCGGCATCCCGCTGATGGGGCAGGAGGCCAAGGTCGTCGACGCCGACGGCAACGAGACGGCCCCGGGCGAGCCCGGCGAGCTGCTCCTCGGGGGCGACTGCGTGATGAAGGAGTACTGGCGCGACCCCGAGAGCACCGCCCGCACCCTCCGGGACGGCTGGCTGCACACCGGGGACGTGGCCACCGTCGACGAGGACGGCTACTTCCGGATCGTCGACCGCTCCAAGGACATGATCATCTCCGGGGGCATCAACATCTACCCCGCCGAGGTCGAGGCCGTGCTGTCGGCGCACCCCGACGTCCTCGAGGTGGCGGTGATCGGCGTCCCGGACGCCACCTGGGGGGAGACCCCGGTCGCGTGCGTCGTGAGCTCCAACCCCGACCTCGACATCGCGGCGCTCAACGAGTTCTCCAAGGACCAGCTGGCCCGCTACAAGCAGCCGCGCCGCCTGATCCTGCGGCCGGAGCCGCTGCCGCGCGGCATGAGCGGCAAGATCCTCAAGCGCGAGCTCCGCGCCGACATGGCCGACCGGGAGACCTCGTGAGCAGGTCGGCGGTCGACGTCGACGCGGTCACCGTCGAGCGCCGGGGGCCCGTGACGATCCTGACCCTCAACCGCCCCGACCGGCTCAACGCGCTCTCCCACGGGTTGCTCCGCCGCTGGCACGAGCTCCTCGACGACCTCCTCTACGACTACTCCTGCCGGGTCGTGGTGCTCGCCGGTGCCGGCCGGGCGTTCTGTGCGGGGATGGACCTGAACGCCGTCGCCGCGGGCGAGCTCTGGGTGGAGGACGTGGGCCGGACCCAGGGCACCTACGCCCTGCAGGAGGCGGTGGGCCGTCTGGTGCTCAAGCTGCGCAGGATCCCGCAGCCGGTGATCTCGGTGGTGCACGGGGTGGCCGCCGGTGGGGGTCTCTCGGTGGCCTGTGCCGGCGACGTGCGGATCGGCGAACCGGCCGCACAGTTCAACCCGGCCTTCTCGCGGCTCGGTGTCTCCGGCGGCGACATGGGCTCCTCCTGGCTGCTGCCGCGGGTGATCGGCTTCGACAAGGCGGCCGAGATGCTCCTCACCGCCCGGGACGTCGGCGCCGAGGAGGCGCTCGAGCTGGGCCTCCTCGGGCAGCTCGTGCCCGCCGGGGCCGGGCTCGACGCCGCCCTGGAGGTCGCCGGGCGGATGTGCGAGGTGGCGCCGTTCACCACCCGGATGACCAAGTCCCTGCTCAACCTCTCCCGCGACGGTGCCACGCTCGAGCAGATGATCGAGATGGAGAACCGGACCCAGGTGATGATGACCTCGACCGACGACTTCCGCGAGGCGACCTCGGCGTTCGTCGAGCGGCGCTCCCCGCAGTTCCGGGACCAGTGAGGTGACCGCGCAGGACGAGCGGACCGAGGCTGCGCCGGACCCGGCGACCCAGGAGGCGCTGATCGCCTGGTTCAACACCCTGCCGGTCAACCGGATGCTCGGCGTGCGCTGCGTCGGCCTGCTGCCCACCGGCGCCGTGGTCGAGGTCGAGGTCGCCGACCGGCACCGCAACCCCGACGGGCACGTCTCCGGTGCGATCACGGCGGGCGCGATCGACGTCGCCGCCGGGATCGCCGTCACCGGCACCACCGGCCTGGACTCGGTCACCGGGGACCTCGGCCTGAGCTACCTGGCGCCGGTGCGCAACGGCCCGCTGCGCATCGAGGTGGAGATCCTCAAGGCCGGACGCCGCACCTGCGTCCCGCACGCCCGCCTCTACGACGCCGCCGGGCGGCTCTGCGTGGTCGGGACCGGCACCTGGATGATGAGCCGGACGCCCCTGCGCCTGCCGTGATCACCGCGGACGCCGGGAGGCGTCCGGGCCCGACTCAGGCCAGGGTGCCCGAGGCGACGGCCTCGCGGATCCGGGCCTTGACGATCTTGCCCGTGGCGTTGACCGGCAACGGGGTCTCCACCAGCAGGACCTCCTTGGGACGCTTGTAGTCCGCCAGGCTCTCGGCGCAGATCGCGGAGACGGCGGACGCGTCCAGCCGGCTGCCGGGGTGGAGCCGGACCACGGCCACCACCCGCTCGCCCCAGTGCTCGTCGGGGACCCCGATGACGGCCGCCTCGGCGACCTCGGGCAGCCGGTAGACGACGTTCTCCACCTCGGCCGGATAGACGTTGAAGCCGCCGGTGACGATCATGTCCTTGAGCCGGCCGGTGACGTAGAGGTAGCCCTCCTCGTCGGCGTACCCGAGGTCGCCGGTGTGCAGCCACCCGTCGACGACCGCGCGCTCCTGCGGCCTGTTCCAGTAGCCGGACATGATCGAGGGGCCCGAGACCCGGAGCTCCCCGATCTCGCCGGGGGCGGCCTCCCGGTCGCCCTGGAAGACCCGCACGTCGCTGTAGAGCAGCGACCGGCCGATGGAGCCGGCCTTGCGGACCGCGTCCTCGGGCATCAGGTAGGTCGAGAAGCCGCAGGACTCGGTCAGGCCGTAGCCCTGGACGAAGACGGTGAGGCCGCGCGCCTGGAACCGCTCGATCAACGAGACCGGCATCGGGGCCGCGGCCGAGAGCACCCGCTCGAAGCAGGTGAGGTCGAGGTCGTCGAACGCCGGGTGGTCCAGCAGCGCCTTGTAGACGGTCGGCACGCTGGCCATGTAGGTGGGCCGGTGGTCCCGGATCGCGGCGGCGATCGCCTCGGGCGTGCCCACCTCGAGGATCCGGAGGGTGCAGCCGAGGTGCAGGAACGGCAGGACGCCGGCCAGCATCGCCCCCGAGACGCTGATCGGCAGGGAGATCAGCGGGCGGTCCTGGCTGTTGAAGCCGATGTCGACGGCCAGGGAGGTGGCCACCGACCGGATGTTGCCGTGGGTGATGATCGCCCCCTTCGGCAGGCCGGTGGTGCCGGAGGTGTAGAAGAGCCCGGCCGCCGCGTCGTCGTCGAACTCCTCCACCTCGAAGGGCTCCGCGGCCCCGCCCGGCGCGGGCCACTCCTGGACGGGACCGGTGAACCCGTCGGGCACCTCGTCGGTGAAGAGGGTGGTCAGGGTCGGGTGCGCGGCGGCGAAGAGGGCGGCCTCCTCGCGGTGGCTGCTGGTGGTGATGAGGGCCACCGGCTCGCTGTCGGAGACGAGCGCGGCCATCTCGGCGGCGGCGAGCCGCAGGTTGAGCGGGACGAAGATCGCGCCGATGCGGAGGATGCCGAGCGTCGCCGGCATGAACTCGGGGTGGTTCTCGTGGAGCACCACCACACGGTCGCCCCGGGAGACGCCGAGCTGCCGGAGCGCCGCGGCGACCTGCCACACGTGGGCGTCGAGCTCGGCGTAGGAGAGCTCGCGGTCCGACATGACGATCGCCGGTCGGTCGGGCTTGCGGTCGGCATGGCGGGTTATCCAGGCGGCCACCCCGGGCCGGAAGCGCAGCTCGGCGGCGGTGCGGGTCGAGGTCGTGGGTGCGCTCACAGGTCCAGCTCCTTCGCCAGGGCGACGATGTCGGCGGGGTCCCGCAGGCCCATCATCACCACCGTGTCCACCTCGGAGCGCTGCCAGCGCTCGAGGCGTTCCTTGATCCTGCGCGGGGTCCCGATCAGGGAGGTGCCGTCGACCAGCTCGTCGGGGACGGCGTCGACGGCCTCGTCGCGGCGGCCGGCCAGGAAGAGCTCCTGGATCCGTTCCGCGGCGTCGCCGAACCCGGCCCGGGTGACGGCGTCGAAGTGGAAGTTGGCGCCCTTGGCACCCATGCCGCCCACGTACCAGGCGAGGGGCTCCTTGGCCCGCCGGAAGGCGGCCTTCAGGTCGTCGTCGACGAAGGTGTTGACGGAGGCCACGATGTCGAGGCCGGGGCGGCGGTCGACGAGGGCGTCGCCGTACATCTCCTGGAACTTGTCGACGTGCACGAACGCCGGCATCCAGCCGTCACCGATCTCCACGGCGAGGGCGACGTTCTTGGGCCCCTGGGCGCCGAGGTAGACCGGGACGCGCGGACGGTAGGGCTCGGTGATCAGGCGCAGCGGCTTGCCGAGCCCGGTGCCGCCGGGGAAGGGGAGGGGGAAGAACTCGCCCTCGTGCGTCAGCGGCTCCTCGCGGTCCCAGATCCGCCGCATGATCTCGACGTACTCGCGGGTGCGGGCGAGGGGCTTGGGGAACGGTCGGCCGTACCACCCCTCGACGATCTGCGGGCCCGAGACGCCCAGGCCCAGCATCAGGCGCCCCTGGCTCAGGGCGTCGAGGGTCATGGCCGCCATCGCCGCGTTGGCCGGGGTCCGCGCGTCGAGCTGGATGATCGAGGTGCCGATCTTGATCCGCGTGGTGCGGGCGGCGTACCAGGTCAGCGGGGTGAACGCGTCGGAGCCGTAGGCCTCGCCGGCCCACACCGAGTCGAACCCGACCTCCTCGGCCGCGAGCACCGCGTCCGTGGCGTCGTCAGGCCGCTTCGCCCAGTAGCCCAGTCCCAGGCCGAGCTTCAGGTCTTGCCCCATGTGCGTCCAGCTCCTCGTTCGGGATCTCGGCGTCCGCGGGGCGTACTCGACGCCCGGTGCGGGACGTCCTGAGTATGACGGGTGTCACTGACCCTGACAACCAGTCGTTTGGTTGGTGACCGATTCCTAGACCTTCCAATCGTTTGTTTGAACGGTTAGGTTGAGTCCGGACCCCCCACCCCGAGGAGAATTTCATGGCCCCCGTCGATGAGGACCGGTTGCCCGCCTTCCTGACCGCGCTGGACCGATTCATCGACGAGGAGATCACGCCGCTGCAGCACGAGGCGGACAACATGCGCTTCTTCGACCACCGGCGTGAGTGGGCGCGCACGGACTTCGAGGAGGGCGGCACCCCTCGCGAGGAGTGGGAGGAGCTGCTGGCCGAGGCGCGTCGCCGGGCCGACGCTGCCGGCTTCTACCGGTTCGGCCTGCCGGTCCGCCTCGGCGGCCAGGGCGGCACGAACGTCGAGATGGCCGCCGTCCGTGAGCATCTCGCCCGTGCGGGGCTGGGGCTCCACAACGACCTGCAGAACGAGCACTCGGTGGTCGGCAACCTCGTCTTCATCCAGATGCTCGACCTCTTCGGCAGCCCGGAGCAGTGCGCCGAGCACATGGAGGCGACGATCGTGGGGGAGCACGCGTTCGCCTTCGCCATGAGCGAGCCCGACCACGGCAGCGACGCCACCTGGATGGAGACCACAGCCGTGCGCGACGGCGACACGTGGACCCTCAACGGGCGCAAGCGCTGGGTCTCCGGCGCCCACAGCGCCACCCACTTCGTGGTCCTGGCACGCACCTCCGGCGGCCCGGGAGACGCCGCGGGGCTGACGGCGTTCCTCGTGCCGCGGGGGACCGCGGGGATGGACATCCCCTTCTACTGGTGGACCTTCAACATGCCGTCGGACCACGCGGAGTTCACCCTCGACGACGTCGTGGTCCCGGACAGCGCCATCCTCGGCCAGGAGGGCGAGGCCCTCGACCTGGTGCAGAGCTTCGTGCACGAGAACCGGATCCGGCAGGCCGCCAGCAGCGTCGGGGCGGCACGGTTCTGCATCGACCAGGCGGTCGAGCGGGCCCGGGAACGGGTCACCTTCGGCCGGCCGCTCGCCTCGCGGCAGGCCGTCCAGTGGCCGCTCGTCGAGCTGCACACCGACGCCGAGGCGCTCACCAGCCTGATCCACCGCACTGCCCGGCAGATGGACGAGGTCGACGCGGCCGGCGGCTCGATGGTCTCGGTCGGCCACTTCGTCTCCATGTGCAACTACCGGGGCAACCGGCTGGCCTGCGACGCCGCCGACCAGGCCATGCAGGTCTTCGGCGGGCTTGGCTACAGCCGGCACGAGCCCTTCGAGCACATCTACCGCCACCACCGGCGGTACCGCATCACCGAGGGCAGCGAGGAAATGCAGATCCGCCGTGTCGCCGGGCAGCTCTTCGGGTTCCTCTGAGGGTGTCCATGAACGAGCAGAGCACCTCCGACGCGCTCCACCGGATCCTCCGGCGTGAGTGGGGAGCGGCGACGGCGGTCCACGACCTGGTCGCCCTCACCGGCGGCGCGAGCAGGGAGACGTGGCGGTTCCGGGCGGTCTGTGCCGACCACGGCGACCGCCCGCTGATCCTGCGCCTGGCGCGAGGCTCCGGCTACGGCGCCGTCCCGCTGGCCGTCGAGGCGGTGGCGATGCGGGCGGCCGGGGAGGCGGGCGTCCCGGTGCCCAGGGTCCACCTGACGGGATGGGACGCCGAGCTCGAGGCCGAGTACATGGTGATGGACCACGTGGACGGCGAGACGCTGCCGACGCGGATCCTGCGCTCCGACGCCTTCGCCGACGTCCGCCCCCGGCTGGCCGCCCAGCTGGGCTCCGCGCTCGCCACCCTCCACCGCACCCCGCTGGGACCCGGGACGGCGAGCCTCGCCCAGCCCTCGGGCAACCCGCTCCGGGAGCTGCTCGACCAGTCGGTGCACGACGTGCCCCCTCCCGGCCTGGCCCTGGCCTTCCGCTGGCTGCGGGACCACCCCGTCCCGCCGGGCCCGACCGGCCTGGTGCACGGGGACTTCCGGCTGGGCAACCTCCTCGTGGGGCCCGACGGACTGGCCGCGGTGCTCGACTGGGAGGTTGCCCAGGTCGGCGATCCGTTGATGGACATGGGCTGGCTCTGCGCGAAGGTCTGGCGGTTCGGCTCGGCCCTCCCGGTCGCCGGAGTGGGGACCCGTGAGGAGCTCCTCGCGGCCTACGAGTCCGTGGCCGGCTGGCGCCCGACGTCCGAGCAGCTGCACTGGTGGGAGCTCTACTCCACCCTCAGGTGGGGCGTGGGCTGCGGCGTGCAGGCGAAGCGGCACCTGGACGGCAGCACCCCCTCGGTCGAGCTGGCAGCCATCGGCCGCCGCACCTGCGAGCAGGAGCTCGACGTGCTCCTCGCCCTGGGGCTGGCGGAGCCGGTGACCGTCGCCGACCCCTTGGCGGACGACGGCCTCGTGCGTCCGGCCGACCTGGGACGCCCGTCGGCCGCGGACCTGGCCGGGGCGCTCGAGCACTACCTGGTCACCGGCCCGATGGCGCTGGAGGGCCGGCTCGGCTTCCACGCCCGGGTCGCGGCCAACGTCGCCAGGACGGTGCGGCGCGAGCTCCTCCTCGGCCCGGCCTTCGAGGGCGGGCACCGGCAGCGTCTGGCGAGGCTCGGCCTGCGCGACGACACCGAGCTCGCCGCCGCGATCCTCGACGGCTCGCTCGACGACCGGTGGGACGAGGTGGTGGAGACCGTGACGAAGTCGGTCCACCACCAGGTGCTGGTGGCGAACCCCCGCCACCTGGCAAGGCCGGCCTGAGATGGCGGAGGAGACCATGCGAGCAGTCCACATCGTCAACCAGCAGGGCCCCGCGCACCTGCGGCTGGTCGAGGTCGAGGAGCCGGAGCGCGCCCCCGACGAGGTGAGGATCCGGGTGGCGGCCGCCGGGGTCTCCTTCCCCGAGCTGCTGCAGAGCAAGGGGCTCTACCAGCTCCAGCCCAACCTCCCCTTCATCCCCGGGGGCGAGGTGGCGGGCACCGTCCTCGAGGCGCCGGCGGGATCGCGGCACCAGGCCGGCGACCGGGTCGCGGCCGTCGCGGCCTCGGGTGGGTACGCCGAGGTCGCCACCGCCAAGGAGCACATGGTCTTCCCCCTCCCGGACGGGATCTCCTTCGAGAAGGCCGCCGCCCTGCCGGTCAACTACCTCACCTGCCACTTCGCCCTGACCGTGCGCGCGGCGCTCCGACCGGGCGAGCGGGTGCTGGTGCACGGCGCCGCCGGGGGAGTGGGGAGCGCCGCGATCCAGGTGGCGAAGGCGTTCGGCGCGGGGCTCGTCGTCGCGGTGGTCTCCACCGACGAGAAGGAGGCCGTCGCGCTGCGGGCCGGCGCCGACGAGTGCGTCCGACCCGCCGGCTTCCTCGCCCGGGCGAAGGAGCTGGGAGGGGTCGACGTGGTCGTGGACCCCGTGGGAGGGGACCGTTTCACCGACTCCCTCCGTGCCCTGCGCGAGGACGGACGGGTCGCGGTGGTCGGCTTCGCCGGCGGCGAGATCCCGACCGTCAAGGTCAACCGCCTCCTGCTCAACAACACCAGCGTGGTCGGCGTGGGTCTGGGCGCCTACACGGCCACCCGCGAGGGCTACGAGGCCCGGCAGTGGGACGAGCTCCTGCCGCACCTCAGCTCCGGGCTGCTGGACCCGCCCGCGGTCCGGGCCTTCGCCCTGGAGCAGGCTTCCCACGTGCTGTCCGAGATCGAGGCCCGCCGGCTGGTGGGCAAGGCGGTCCTCGTGCCGGGAACGTGACTCCCACCATCCCCTGTCAGAGACGACTTCCGGCCCGCAGGGGCCGGGACGGAGAAAGGCGAGAAGCGTGGACATCTTCGAGGCTCCGGCCTACTGGGCCCGGTTCACCGGCGAAGCCGTGGCGGTCCGGGACGACGACGGGGACCTGACCTGGAGCGAGCTGGTCGCACACGCACACGCCGGTGCAGCCGAGCTCGCCGCCCTGGGCGTGGCGCCCGGCGACCGCGTCGGGCTGCTGATGGCGAACTCCCGGCAGTTCTGCGTCTCCGCCCTCGCCGTCCTGGCGGCCGGAGGCATCCTGGTGCCCGTCAACTTCCGGCTGCACCCGCGCGAGATGGCCGAGCAGCTGGCGGACGCCGGCGCCGCCCTGCTGCTGCACGACGGGACCCATGCCGAGGCGGCCGCCGACGTGCGCGGGCGCTGCGGCGTGGTCACGACGGCGCCCGACCAGGTGGCCGCGCCGCCCGGACCGGGTGCGGCACGCGCCCGCACCGTCCGCGCCGGCACCGACGTCGCCGTCATCCTCTACTCCTCCGGCACGACGGGGCGCCCCAAGGGCGTGGTCATCACCCACGAGAGCATCTTCGCGATGGCGCACGACCGGATCGTCAACGACGCCTGGTCCCGGGAGACCCGGACCTACGTGCCCTACCCGCTGGCCTTCTCGGCCGGTCTCCTGGCGTCGTGGATGGCGACGATGGTGGCCGGCGGCATGACGGTGGTCGACGCAGCCTTCGACCCCGGTCGCGCCCTGCGGCGGTTCGAGGAGGACCGGATCACGGTCTTCATGTCGGTGCCGGCGCTGTGGCAGGCGATCGTCAACCACCCCGACCTCGACAAGACCCGCGTCGACAGCCTCGCCACCGTCTCGGCCGGTGGCGCGATGGTGACCCCGGAGCTGATGGCGCGACTGCGCGCCCACGGCATCCTGCTCTCGCAGGGCTACGGGCTGACGGAGTCCTCGGGCGTGGCGACCGCGCTGCGGCCGGAGGACATCGACCGCAAGCCGGGGTCCATCGGCCGCCCGATGATGCGGATGGAGGCCAAGGTGGTCGACCCCTCCGGCGTCGAGTGCCCGCCGGGGGAGTCCGGGGAGCTCTGGCTGCGCGGCCCTGCCGTGATGGCGGGCTACTGGCGCGACGGCGCTCCGGACCCGAGCGTCCTGCACGACGGCTGGCTGGCCACCGGGGACATCGCCACCCAGGACGAGGACGGCTTCCTCTTCATCGTCGACCGGCTCAAGGACATGATCATCACCGGCGGCATCAACGTCTTCCCGGCCGAGATCGAGCGTGTCCTCGAGGAGATCGACGGCGTGCTGGAGTGCTCGGTCGTCGGCGCACCCCACGAGAAGTGGGGGGAGACGCCGATCGCCTTCGTGGTAACCGACGACGAGTCCCTCACCCCCGAGAGGATCGAGGCGCACCTGCGCGGACAGCTCGCGGGCTACAAGGTGCCGACCCAGATCCGGGTGGGCGCCTCGGCCCTGCCCCGCAGTGCCAACGGCAAGATCCTGCGCCGGGAGCTGCGCCGCGAGGTGGTCGGCGCCCCGGCCCCGACGCGGGCGACGACCACGGGCGAGGAGGCGAACCGCGCCCTGCTCACGCGGTACTTCGAGGCCGTCAACTCACGGGACTGGCAGACCCTGGAGTCGGTGCTCCACCCCGACGTCACGATCCGTCACGCCGACCTGCTCTCGGCCCAGGGCCGGGACGAGGTGGTCAAGCTCTACCAGGCGATCCTCCTGCAGTACCGGGAGGGCGAGCACGAGGACCGCCCGACGCGGGTCCTGACCGCGGGCGACCTGCTCGCCGCCGAGATCACCGCGACGGTGGTCAAGCTGGACGGCACCAGGCTGACCTTCCCCGCCGTCGACTTCATCGAGGTCGAGGACGGACTGCTCAAGTCCGTCTCCACGTGGTACGACACCGCTGTCGTGGTGCCGATGATCAAGGGAGAGAACGCATGACGACCGTGCCCCGCAACGACCTCGAGGACGGGCTCGCCCAGCTTCTCGACGAGCGCTACAGCTGTCGCGGCTACCTTCCCGACCCGGTGCCCGAGAGCACCCAGCGCCGCCTCTTCGAGCTCGCCCAGCGCACCGCCTCGTGGTGCAACACCCAGCCCTGGCAGGTCACGGTCACCTCGGGTGCCGCCACCACCCGCTTCGCCGAGGCGCTGACGGCCCACATCGGATCCCACCCGCCGCGCTCCGACTTCGAGATCCCCGCCAGGTACTCCGGCGTCTACGACGAGCGGCGCAAGGAGAGCGGCTTCGCCCTCTACGAGAGCCTCGGCATCGTGCGCGAGGACCGCGCGGCCCGCGCCGAGCAGGCGGCGCGGAACTTCTCGTTCTTCGGGGCGCCCCACGTCGCGATCATCACCACCGACCGTGACCAGGGCGTCTACGGCGCCATCGACTGCGGGGGCTACGTGGCGACGCTGATGCTGGCCGCCCGGTCCCTCGGGCTCGCCTCGGTGGCGCAGGCCGCGATCGCCATGTACTCCGACGGTGTCCGTGAGCACCTCGGTCTCGCCGAGGACAGGATGACGGTCTGCGCCGTCTCCTTCGGCTACGAGGACCCGGCCCATCCGGCCAACGCCTTCCGGACCTCCCGTGCCACGGTGGACGCCGCGGTCGACTTCAGGGCCGACTGATGGTCCCGTCGGCGGGCGGCGCCAGACGCTCGCCCATGTCGGCGGGCAGTCCGTAGGGGAGGCTGCGCTCGAAGCGCAGTGCCCGGGTGCGCTCGGCGCCGCCGCGCTCGGCGTACAGCGCCTTGTAGATGCGGTTGCTGTCCCGGGAGTTCCCCACGATCTCCCGGGTCAGCTCGCGCACGGTGCTGTCGAGCTCGTCCGGGGGGACGCTCCTGTTCGCCAGGCCGATCGCGGCGGCGGCCGCACCGAGCACGACTCGGCCGGTGAAGCTCAGCTCGCGCGCGCGGGCGCGGCCCACGCGCTCCGGGAGCCGCACCGACATCCCCCACGCCGGCACCAGCCCCCACCGCCCGTGGGTGTCGGCGAACCGGGCGTCGTCGGCGCAGACCAGGAGGTCGCACGCGAGTGCGAGCTCCAGGCCGCCGGTGAGGCAGTGCCCGCGGATCTTGGCGATCGTCGGGTGCGGGAACGACTCGAGGAGGTCGATGGTCTCGGCCGCGTCGTGGCCGTCGACTTCCGCCGCAGCCTCGATCACGTCGAGGTCGAGCCCCGCGCAGAAGGAGCGCCCCGCCCCCGTGACCACCAGGCAGCCGATGTCGCTCCGCTCCGAGAGGTGCGTGAGGTGGTCGCGCAGCTCCGAGAAGCTCCCCGGCAGGAGGGCGTTGAGCCGCTGCGGGCGGTTGAGCGTCACGGTGGCGACGTCGCCGTCCACATCGAGCCGCACCAGCGGCGCCGCCGACGGCCGCACCGTCATCGGTCCACGAGCTCCCGCATCTGGCGGACGGTCGCGACCGGGTCGGCGCCGGCGGGCTTGATCTGCAGGTTCGTCACACCCGCCTCGCGGTAGGCGGCGATCCGCTCGAGGACGTATCCCTCGGGACCGACCAGGTTCGTGGCCTCCAGGAGGTCCAGCGGGACGGCCGCCTCGGCCTCCTTCTTGCGGCCCGACAGGTAGAGATCCTGGATCTCCTTAGCCTCGTCGGCCCAGCCGAGGTCGCTGACGAGGTCGTTGTAGAAGTTCTTGTCCCTGGCGCCCATCCCGCCGATGTAGAGGGCGAACATCGGCCTCGCCAGGTCGAGGCAGTCCTTCACGTCGTCCCCGACCGCCACGAGTCCTCCGGCGACGACCTCGAGCGGAGCGAGCTCCGAGCTCCGCTTGGCACCGCCGGCCTCCAGGGCTGCACCCCAGATGCGCCCCGCCCGCTCGGGCACGAACATGGTGGGGATCCAGCCGTCGGCGTACTCCGCCGTCGCCTCGACGCTCCGGGCGCCCAGGGCGGCGATGTAGATCGGCACGCTCGGACGCTGGGGGCGGTTGAGCAGCTTCAGCGGCTTGCCCAGACCGGTGCCCTGGCCCGCGGGCAGGGGCAGCTTGACCAGGCCGTCGTGCTCGATCACCTCGCGACGCAGCACGCGGCGGACGATGTCGACCACCTCGCGCATCCGGGCGACCGGCTTCTCGTAGGGCACGCCGTGCCAGCCCTCGATCACCTGCGGCCCGGAGGCGCCCAGCCCCAGGATGGTGCGGCCGCCGCTGACGTTGTCCAGCCCCGCGGCGGTCTGGCCCAGGGCGGTCGGCGTCCGCGAGTAGATGTTGAGGATCGCCGAGCCGATCTCGACGTTCTCGGTCCTGGCGGCCAGGTAGCCCATCAGGCTCGGGGCGTCGAACCCGTAGGCCTCGGCGACCCAGACGGTGTCGAGTCCGGCCTCCTCCAGGTCGCGGACCGCGTCAGCGGCTGCCCGCGGGTCTCCGGCGTAGTCGAGCGGGGTGGAGAGCTTCATGCGGCTCCTCAGGTCGGGGGCCCTCATAACTACCAATCGCTTGGTTGGTAGTCAAGTGCTGAGCGCATCGCGGAGGCGTTGGCACCTCACCCTTGACGAGACCAAACGGTTGGTTGATCATGTGATCTACATCATGCCGGATTCCGTGCTCCCAGAGTCGGGGTCCGGCACCGACGGCGAGGTACGCCGTGTGGCACCAGCGAAGAGGGAGACGGATGCTCGCACCGACCAAGGACCCCGAGTACGTCCCGTTGGAGCTCGCGGAGACCCTGACCGCAGCCCTGGCGCGCACGGTGCGAGCGCGGCCCGACGCCGTCGCCGTCCGCTCCCACGACGGGCGGCTGAGCTACACCTGGTCCGAGCTGGCCACGGAGGTCGACCGGTGGGCCGCGGGCTTCCACGGCCTGGGCGTGCGGCGTGGGGACAGGGTGGCCCTGCTGATGACCAACCGGCCCGAGTTCTACGCGATCGACCTGGCGCTGGTGCGGATCGGGGCGGTGCCGTTCTCGCTCTACGCCTCCTCGTCCCCCGAGCAGAACCAGTACTCGCTCACCGACTCTCGCGCGAAGGCCGTGGTGGTCGAGCAGGCGTTCCTGCCGGCGCTCTCCGTCGTCACGTTGCCGGAGCTGCGGGTGCTGCTGGACGGCGCCCCGGACGACGGCTGGCTCGACGTGACCGGACTGCACGCGCTCGGTGACCCGGAGGCGCTGGCCTCGGTGCCGGAGCCGCAGCCCGACGACCTGCTCACCATGATCTACACCAGCGGCACCACCGGGCCGCCCAAGGGTGCGCTGATCTCGCACCGCAACCTCATGCACGCGGCCGACTCGACCCTGCGCAGCGTGCGGGTGCCGTCGGGCACGACCATCGTCGCCTGGCTCCCCGCCGCGCACATCGGCGAGCGCACCGGCGGCTACTGCATGACGGTCGTGCAGGGCTTCGAGGCCGTGACGGTCGCCGACCCGCGCCAGGTGGCAGACCTCGTCCCCGACATCAGGCCCGGCTACTTCTACGGCCCGCCACGGGTCTTCGAGAAGCTCCGGGCGACCTTCGACTCCTGGCTCATCGGGCTTGAGGAGGGCGAGCGTGCTCGGGTCGAGGCCGGCCTCGAGGCCAGCCTCGAGCAGGTGCGGCGCGAGCAGGCGGGGGAGACCGTCCCCGCGGACGTGCTGGAGGCATCCCGCGAGGCGCGCACCAGGCTGTTCAAGCCCTGGCGTGAGCAGGCGGGCCTGGACGACCTGCGGATCGCGGTGGTGGCCACCGCCCCCAACCCGGGGCCGCTGATGGAGTTCTACCACGCGGTGGGCATCCCGATGGGCGAGGTCTACGGCCTCACCGAGAGCGGCGCCGGGGGCACCGTGGCCGCCGCGGACTCGATCCGGATCGGCACCGTCGGGCGTCCCGGTCCGCACGTGGAGCTGGCCATCGCCGGCGACAACGAGATCCTGCTGCGTGGCCCCACGATCATGGTGGGCTACCACGACCGGCCCGACGCGACCGCGGCGGCGATCGACGGCGAGGGGTGGCTGCACACCGGCGACCTGGGCGAGGTCGACGCCGACGGCTACCTGAAGGTGATCGGTCGCAAGAAGGAGATCATGATCAGCTCGAGCGGGAAGAACATCTCCCCGGTCGCGGTCGAGGCGGCGATCATCAGCGCCAGCCCGCTGATCAGCCAGGTCCTCTGCGTGGGGGATGCCCGGCCCTACAACGTGGCCCTGATCGTCCTGGACTCCGAGTACGCGACCACCTGGGCCCGGCAGCGGGGGATCGGGCACCAGGGGCTCGCCGAGCTCGCCGAGTCGCCCGAGCTCCTGCAGGCGGTGCAGGCGGGCGTCGATGCCGGCAACGCCAAGCTCAACCGGCCCGAGCAGATCAAGCGCTTCCACGTGCTCCCGGTCGAGTGGACGCCCGGTTCGGACGAGCTCACCCCGACGTCGAAGATGCGCCGCGGCGAGATCGCGCGCAAGTACTCGCCCACCATCGAGAGGTTGTACTCATGACCAACGCCGAGGCGGAGATCACCGCCCTGGAGGCCCCACCGGAGGGCGGCGGCTTGTTCAACAAGGTCCTGGCCGGGGCCGCTGCGGCCGTCACGATCGCGATGATGCTGCACGTCACCATCAACGCGCTCTCGCGGTCGTTCCTCAGCAGCCCCGTCCACGGCACGCTGGAGTACACGCAGTTCTGGTACCTCCCGATCATCGCCTTCGTCGGCATCGTCACGGCTCAGCGCAACAAGGAGCACATCGAGGCGCGCCTGCTCTTCGACCACATCCCGCCTCGTGCGCAGCCGTTCGTCCAGGCCGGCACCGACCTGCTGACCCTGGCCCTCGCCGTCGCCCTCACCTACTACACGGCCGAGATGGCCATGGAGAGCATGGAGATCGGACGCACCGCGGGAGTCAGCGGCGTCACCATCTGGCCCGCCACCTTCGCCGCGCCGATCGCCTTCGCGCTCTTCGCGGTCTGGCTCGCCGTCGACCTGGTCGCCTCCCTCCGGGAGGCCGTCACCGGTCTCCGCTCGACCGGCACCCCGCCCGAGGAGGCCTGAGATGACCGAGACCATCACCGCGGTGGCATCCGATCCCACCCCCGCCGCCCCCACCCGTCACGACCGCCGCGGATGGGTCGTCCTCGCCCTCCTCCTCCTCAGCGTCGTGGTGCCCGCCATCGGCATGTTCCTGGAGGTGGAGCGGGAGATCATCGGCCTGCTCGCGATCCTGATGATGCTGGGACTCATCTTCATCAAGGCGCCGGTGGCCGTCGCGCTCATGGTCCCCGGACTGCTCGGGACCCTCGCCCTGCGCGGCTTCCCGGCGATGAAGAGCGGTCTCACGGACCTGCCCTACAACTCCACCGCGACCTGGACGCTGAGCGTCATCCCGATGTTCGTGCTGATGGGGCTGCTCCTGTGGCAGTCCGGCATCACCACGCGGGTCTACGACACGGGGCGGACCTGGCTGAGCTGGCTGCCGGGCGGGCTCGCCATCGGCACCAACTTCGCCGGGGCGGGACTCTCCGCGGTCAGCGGCTCGTCGATCGCCACCACCTACGCGCTGGCGCGAGTCGGCGTACCGGAGATGATCAGGGCCGGCTACGACCGGCGGATGGCGATCCTGGCGGTCGCGGTCTCGGGGCTGCCGGGGCAGCTGATCCCGCCCAGCATCATGCTGGTCATCTACGCCGGGATCGCCGAGGTCCCGGTCGGGCCCCAGCTGATGGCCGGAGTCGGGCCGGGCATCCTCGTCGCCCTCGTCTTCGCGCTGGTGATCGCCGGCATGAGCATGGTCTTCCCGCGGTTGACCAACGTCAGCGGCGAGGTCGAGGTGAAGCCGACCATCTCGTGGGGCGAGCGCTGGCGCAGCCTGGGCGGTGCCTGGTCGATCCCGGTGCTGATCGGCATCATCATCGGGGGCATCTACAGCGGCACGCTCACCGTCACCGAGGCCGGAGCGGTCGCGGCCCTCGTGGCCATGGTCCTGACGGTCTTCTACAAGCGCAACGACCGGCCGTTCGCGGCGATCGGCCAGGCCTCGGTCAGCACCGTCTCCTCCACCGGCGCCATCTTCTTCCTGATCATCGGCGCCACCATGTTCTCCCGGATGCTCACGCTCTCTGGCGTGACGCGGGGGATCGGTGAGTGGATCATCGAGATGGAGCTCCCGGCGTGGCAGTTCCTGCTGCTCATGACGGTGATCTACCTGATCATGGGGATGTTCCTGGACCCCCTGGCGATGATGCTCCTCACGGTTCCGATCCTCATCCCGACGCTGGAGATCCTGGACATCTCGCTGCTCTGGTTCGGCGTCTTCGTGGTCTTCATGGGGGAGCTGGCGGTGCTCACGCCACCGGTCGGCATCTTGGCCTACATCATCCACAACATCACGAAGGATCCCCAGGTCAACCGGGGCACCGACATCTCACTGCGAGACGTCTTCGTCGCGATCGCCTGGATGATGCCCGCCTCGATCCTGATCGTGGTGCTGCTCATCTTCTTCCCGGAGATCGCCACCTACCTCCCCGACCACACGGGCGGCTAAGGGGCTGCACGCCTCACGCCCCCCGCAGCCTGTCGTCCGGCCGGTCTGCCCACCCGCCCCAGAAGGAGCACGCATGTCGACGATCAGGACAACCCGCCGCACCAGCCACCTGCCGAGGCGGCTCGCGGTCGCCGCGGTGGCCGCCTCCCTCACCCTCTCCGCCTGCGGGGGTGGCGGGGAGGGTGACGGAGGTGGCGCTGCGGGCGAGAGCGTGCCGGCGGACGCCACGAAGGCGGAGTTCCAGGCGGCGTTCGAGGACCTGGACCCGATCACCCTCGTCACCCAGACCGCAGGTGCGGAGGGCTCGGTGACCAGCGCCTACTTCGAGGCCTACGAGGAGGCGATCACGGACTGGTCGGGCGGCAAGATCGAGTTCGACACGAACTACGCCTACTCGGTGGCGCCGCCGACGGAGGTCAGCGACGCGGTGGCGGACGGTCGGCTGGACCTGACCTACACCATCCCGACCTACCAGCCCGACGAGCTGCCGGCCTCCAACGCCCTGATCGACCTCACGATCGCCGCCAACCACACACCCCTCGTGGGTCTGCTCCAGCTGATCGGCTGGTCGCTCGACGCCTCGAGCGCCTCGGACCAGGTGAAGTCGGAGTTCGAGGACATCGGCCTCCACGCCCTGATCCCGATCTACTCCCTGGGTCCGGACGCGTTGTTCTGCACGGAGCCTCGCTCGACCCTCGAGGACTTCGACGGCGCCACGGCTCGCATGGGCGCCCGTTTCCACAGTGCGCAGTTCGAGGCCCTCGGGCTGGAGAGCGTGAGCCTGGACCTCTCCGAGCTCTTCGAGGCCCTCCAGCGCGGAGTCGCCGACTGCACGGTCGCCAACCCGATGACGGCCTCGCTGACCGGCACCTTCGAGATCGCGCCGCACGCCGGGATCGCGCCCAGCGCCGGGTTCGGCAGTGGCGTGGGCGGCATGGTGATCAACACGGACGTCTGGGACGAGCTCCCGCTCCCCGCCCAGCAGCTGATCCACGACCGGCTCGACGTCTTCATCAAGCAGCAGATCGTGAGCACCCTGAGCGCGGTCGTCGAGGCGGTGGTGTCGACGAAGGAGAACGGCGGCGGCCTGAAGCTGTTCGGCGACGACGTGGCCTCGGTGCTCGAGGAGACGAACGCGAAGATGATCGAGGCGAACCGCCAGGAGATCAAGGGCGTGGACGACTCCGAGCAGTTCGTCGACGACGCCCTCACGAAGATGGACGAGTGGCTCGAGGTGGTCACCACCGACCTGGGCTTCGACCCGGAGATGACGCCCGAGGAGTTCGTCGCCTGGTACGAGGACCAGGAGGACGACGTCTTCGACGAGTTCGTGGCGAGGGTCTTCACCGACGCCATGAGTGAGCACCGTCCCGGCTGACCCGACGGCGGGCCGTGACAGCCGCCGATGACCGCACCACCTGAGTTCCTCGGGGAGCCCAGCAGCACATCCACTCAGCAACGGCGTACCCCCCGGGACGACCCTGCACCGAAGAACAGGAAGACAGATGTCCAGAACCCACGTGCGCACCAGAAACTGGTCACCGAAGCACCTCGGTGCCCTGGCCCTCGCCGCCACCCTCGGGCTCTCCGCCTGCGGCGGGGACGGCGGCGGCGACAGCGCCTCGGCCGGCGAGAGCATCGCCGCGGGGGCCTCGAAGGAGGAGTACCAGGCCGCCTTCGAGGAGCTCGACCCGATCACCATCGTCACCCAGACCGCCGGCGCCCAGGGCACGGTGACCAGCGCCTACTTCGAGGCCTACCAGGAGGCGGTCAGCGACTGGTCGGGCGGGAAGATCGAGTTCGAGACCAACTACGCGTACTCCGTCGCGCCCCCGGTCGAGGTCAGCGACGCGGTCGCCGACGGCCGGCTCGACATGTCGTACACGATCCCGGCCTACCAGCCCGACGAGCTGCCGGCCACCAACGCGCTGATCGACCTCAGCATCTCGGCGGACCAGACGCCGCTCGTCGGCGTCATGCAGCTGCTGGGCTGGTCGATCGAGACCGCGAACGCCTCCGACGAGATCCTGGCCGAGTACGAGGCCCTCGGCCTGCACCCGCTGGTGCCCGTCTACTCGCTGGGGCCGGACGCGCTCTTCTGCGCCGAGCCCCGCGCCTCGCTCGACGACTTCGACGGCGTCACGTCCCGGATGGGGGCGCGGCTCCACGCCGCCCAGTTCAAGGCGCTCGGCATGGAGGGCGTCAGCGTCGACCTCTCCGAGATGTTCGAGGCCCTGCAGCGCGGAGTGGTCGACTGCACCGTCGCCAACCCGCTGACGGCCGCCCTGACCGGGATCTTCGAGATCGCCCCGCACGCCAAGATCGCGCCGTCCGCCGGCTTCGCCGGTGGGGTGGGCTCGATGGTCATCAACAACGACGTCTGGGACGACCTGCCGCTCCCCGCCCAGCAGCTGCTCCACGACCGGCTCGACGTCTTCATCAAGCAGCAGATCGGCGCGACCCTCAACGCGATCACCGAGACCGTGGGGTCCACCAAGGAGCACGGCGGGGAGCTCGGGCTCTTCGACGCCGACGTGGTCTCCGCGCTCGACAAGGCGAACGACGGCCTCATCGAGGCCAGCCGTGAGGAGCTCGCCGGGGTCGAGGACCCGGACGGGTTCGTGGACGCCTCCATCGAGAACATGGAGCAGTGGCGTGAGGTGGTCACCACCGACCTCGGCTTCGATCCCGAGATGACGCCCGAGGAGTTCGTCGCCTGGTACGAGGAGAACGACAAGAACCTCGACGTCTTCGACGACTTCCTCGCCCAGCTCTTCGACGAGGCGATGTCTGAGCGTCGCCCGAGCTGACCGCCGCCCTGCGTCGGGCCCCGGGAGCTGGTGACAGCTCCCGGGGCCGGCCGGGCCAGGACCTCACCTCAAGAAGGTGCTTCCATGGACTTCTCGAAGGCCCTGCGTCACTGGGCTGAGCGCATTCCCTCACGTCCGGCGATCCGCGATGCCGACGGAGACATGAGCTGGCAGGAGCTCGCCGAGGCCGTCGGCTTCGAGACGGACGTCCTGCTGGGACTGGGCGTGTCTCCCGGAGACCGAGTCGGAGTCCTGATGTCGAACTCGCGTCAGTTCTGCGTCTCGGTCCTGGCAGGTCTGGGCGCGGGGGCGATCGTGGTGCCGGTGAACTACCGGCTCCACCCGAAGGAGATGGGGAAGCAGCTGGCAGACGCCGGCGCGACCCTCCTCGCCTTCGACGAGCTCTACGCCCCTGTCGGGTCCCAGGTAGCCGCTTCGATGGGGATCACCGGGCGTCATGCGGCAGCCGGACGAGGAGCGGCCGGGGCACGAGACGCTCTGACGCGTGAGCTGGATGACATCGCGCTGATCCTGTACTCCTCGGGCACGACCGGGGTGCCGAAGGGGGCGGCCATCAGTCATCGGAGCATATTCGCGATGGCCCATGATCGTCTGGTCAACGACACCTGGTCGAACGCGACGGTGACCTACGTCCCCTATCCGTTGGCATTCGCCGGCGGCATCCTGGCGTGCTGGATGGCCACCCTGGTGGCGGGCGGACTGACCGTCCTGGACCACTCGTTCGACGCCGGACGCGCGATTCGCCGGTTCGAGGAGGACCGGATCACTGTCTTCATGGGTGTCCCGGCGCTGTGGGAGGCGATCGAGGCCCATCCGGCGCTGGCGCACGCCGACGTCTCGTCGTTGGTGACCGTCTCGGCGGGCGGCGCGATGGTCAGCACAGACCTGATGAGGCGCCTTCGTGTCAAGGGGATCAGGCTGGCTCAGGGCTATGGCCTCACGGAGTGCTCGGCCGTGGCGACACACCTGAGCTCGGAGGACATCGAGAGGAAGCCTGGCTCCATCGGAAGACCGATGATGATGATGGAGTCCCGGGTCATTCTGGAGGACGGCACTCTCTGCCAGGACGAGCAACCCGGGGAGCTGCAGCTCCGTGGTCCGGCGATCATGTCCGGGTACTGGCGAGAGGGTGCGCCGGACGGCTCCAGCCTGCAGGACGGCTGGTTGCGCACCGGTGACCTGGTGACACGAGACCCGGAGGGATTCCTCACGGTGGTCGATCGCCTCAAGGACATCATCATCACGGGAGGAATCAACGTCGCTCCGGCCGAGATCGAACGGGCGATCGAAGCGATCCCGGGAGTGCTGGAGTGCGCTGTTCTCGGCGTCCCCCACCCGAGGTGGGGGGAGACTCCGCACGCGGTGGTGGTGACCACGGGGGGCCTGACTGCCGCCGATATAGAGGAGTCGCTGCGTCGGGAGCTTGCGGGCTTCAAAATCCCGTCCAGCATCGAGATCACGACAGAGGCGCTGCCGCGAAGTGTCAACGGGAAGATCCTGCGTCGCTCCCTCCGCGATCGCAGCGGCGACGCGGACGCGGGGGCCACGGGCCGGGGCCCTTCCGTTGAATAGGGTCCAGGAGCTCTTGGGCGTCTCCATCCCCATCATTCAGGCCCCGATGACCTTCATCGCGCGGGCCGGATTGGCCGCGGCGGTGTCGGAGGCGGGGGGGCTGGGAGTCATCGAGACGCTCACACCCGAAGGGCGCTCCGATCTCGTGCGTGTCCGCGAGATGACCACGAAACCCGTGGGAGCGAACATCGCTCTCGCGGCCCTGAAGGACCTGGCGCTGCGTGAGGTGGTCCTCCGGAGCGTCATCGAGGCGTCGGTGCCGGTGGTCACCACATCGTCGGGAGATCCCGCGCTCCTGACCTCAAGACTCCAGGACGCCGGGATCCGGGTGCTGCATGTCGTCGGCACCCTGGCTGGTGCCGAGAAGGCCGAGAGGGCGGGAGTGGACGGCCTCATCGTGGAGGGGGTCGAGGGTGGCGGGTTCAAGAACAAGCGCGGCTCCTCGACGCTGGTGCTCGTACCTCTCGTGGCGGCCAACACCGACCTGCCCATCGTCGCTGCCGGTGGCATCTGCGATGCGGTCTCGATGGCTGCCGCGCTCGTGCTGGGCGCCGAGGGAGTCCAGATGGGGACGCGGATGCTGGTGACGCGGGAGTCGCCCGTCCACGAGGCGTTCAAGCTGGCCATCAGCTCCATCGACGACGTGGGGACGACGCTGTTGAGCATGCCTGGAAGCCCCACGATGCGGGTGATACGGACGTCGCTGGCGGCGTCGCTGGAGTCGGCGCCCGAGAGAGCGGTGCTCGACCGCGTGACGGAGCTCTACTTCGAGGGGGACATGTCGGCGAGCGTGGGCAACGCCGGTCAGGTCGCCTCCCGCTTCGAGGTGCTCGCGCCGACGCCCTCAGCGCGGGAGGTCGTGCAGGAGACCTGGCGTGGCTGCCGGGCAGCTCTGGAACGGGGACTAGGCCGGACGCACACCCATTGACGACCAAACACTTGGTAGGTACGTTTCCGTGGTGTAGATCACATTCATGCGGCAAGCGAAGAGGGCGGGATATGAGCAGCAATACGTCGAGGCGTAGGCGATGCCAGAGAATCGGACTTCCCGCATTAGTCATGGCTTTCACGCTGGCTGGCTGCGGCGGATCTGAAAATGGGGAGAACGACGATGTCGCCGGAGTTTCCCCAGGTGCCACGATCGAGGAATATCAGGCGGCTTTCGAGGGCGTCGATCCGATCGTCTTGAACACGCAGACGCCGGGCCCTGAAGGCTCGCAGACGAGCTCGATGTGGGAGGAGTACTTCTCCGCGATCACCGAGTGGTCGGACGGGAAGATCGAGTTCGAGATCGGCTTCTCCAACGCCATCGCGCCGCCGACCGAGATCGTCAGCGCCGTCGAGGACGGGCGGCTCGATCTGGCCAGCGCTCTGCCCACCTATGACCCCGACAACTTCCCGGCGCTGAACGCGGCGATCGACCTGTCCTTCACTGCCAGTCAGACGCCTCCAGCGGGACCCTTGCAACTCGCGGGCTGGTTGACCGAGGTGACCATGGCCTCGGAGGAGATTCAGAAGGAGTTCGAGGACCAAGGACTCCATGCGCTGGTCCCCACCTATCACGCGGGCCAGGAGACGCTGGCCTGCACGGAGCCGCGGACCTCTCTCGACGACTTCAAGGGCGCCACGTCTCGAGTCTCCGCCCGCATGCAGGGTCAGCAGCTCGAAGCGCTCGGCGCCGAAGGGGTCAGCCTGGACTTCACGGAGATCTTCGAGGGTCTCCAGCGTGGAGTCGTCGACTGTGCTGGAGTCACGCCGCTCACCGGTGGGCTGGGGGGCCTCTTCGAGATCGCTCCCCACGTCACGGTCGACCCTGCGGTCGGGTTCACGGTCGGCACGGGAAGTGTCGTGATCAACAAGGATCTGTGGGACGGCCTGCCCCTGCCGGCGCGGCAGCTGATGCATGACCGCTTGGACGTGTTCTTCGCCCACTCGCTGGGCGGCAGCTTCAACAGCTATGTGGAGATGGTCAAGCAGGTCGAACAGTACGACGGGACGATCCAGCCCTTCTCCGAAGACGCCCGAAAGGCGATGCTCGCGGAGAACCAAGAAATTCTCACGGCCGCCCGTGAGGGGTCAACACCGAGCGACTCAAACGGATTCGTCGACTCCGTGATCGCATCGTCGGAAAAGTGGCACACGATCGTCACCGAAGATCTCGCATTTCCGGACGACATGGCGTCGGAGGATTTTCTCGACTGGGCGGACGCAAATCAGGAGTCAAAGGTCGACGAGTACGTGGATCGACTCTTCGTCGAGGTGATGGACGGCGCGCGCCCCAAGTAGAGGCCGCACGCGGGGAAGGCAACACCGGACGAGAAGAGGACGGCAGACGTGAACCGAGTCGGCGCAGCGAGCACCAGGAGATCCCCGGTCCTTCGGACCCTGACGGCGTTCCTGGGCGTGAGCCTGGTCGCCTCGGCGTGCGGAACGACGGGGGAGGGGACCAGCGCGGACGAGGTGCCGGGGGTCTCCTACGGCTCCTCGCAGGAGGAGTACCGGGCGGCGTTCGCAGACGTGGACCCCGTCACCCTGCACGCCCAGACGCCCGGCCCGAAGGGCTCGTTGGTCAGCTCCTTCCTCGAGGGGTACTTCGAGGCGGTCACCGAGTGGTCGGACGGGAAGATCACCTTCGACGTGAACTACTCCAACGCGGTGGCGCCGCCTGCCGAGATCGCCAGCGCCGTCGAGGACGGACAGCTCGACATCGCGAGCGCGCTGCCGACCATCGACCCTGACAACTTCCCCGCGGCGAACGCGGTCATCGACCTGACGTTCCACACCAGCCAGGCCCCCTTGGTCGGCCCGTTGCAGCTGACCGGATGGTTGACCGAGATCGGGACGACGGTGCCGGAGCTCGACGAGGAGTTCGCGAGCCAGGGGCTCTTCCCCCTCGTCCCCGTCTTCCACAGCGGCCTCGACATCCTGATGTGCTCGAGCTCCCGCGACTCCCTCGAAGACTTCGACGGCACCGTCGCCCGGGTCGCCGCCCGGACCCAGGCGCGGCAGCTGGAAGGGCTGGGCCTGGAGACCGTGAGCCTGGCCTTCACGGAGGTCTTCGAAGGCATGCAGCGCGGCGTGGTCGACTGCGCCATGGCCGCGCCCCTGACCGCCCAGCTGGGTGGTCTCTTCGAGATCGCCCCGTTCGCCACCATCGATCCCGAGGTCGGCTTCACCTCCGGCACCGGGAGCGTGGTGATCAACCGGGACCTCTGGGACTCGCTGCCCCTGCCGGCGCGCCAGCTGATGCACGACCGTCTGGACGTCTACTTCAGGCAGCAGCTGGTCAGCACCTTCGAGAGCTACATCGAGATGGTGCGCCAGACCTCGGCCCAGGACGGCGACATCGCGCCGTTCTCTGAGGACGCCCGGGCGGCCCTGCTGGCCGAGAACGAGCAGATCCTCGACGACGCGAGGTCCGCCGCCGTCCCGGCCGAGGCCGACGAGTTCGTGGACTCCGTGGTGGCCTCCTCGGCGAAGTGGCACGAGGTGGTGACCGACGAGCTCGGTCTGCCGGCCGACCTGACGCCTGCCGGCTTCATCGACTGGTACGAGGAGAACACGATCGACGCCCTGGACGGCTTCCTCGAGCGCCTCTTCGAGGAGACGCTCAACGCCCGCCGGCCCTCGTAGTCGACGACACCCGTCGCCGCTCCTGGACAGCCCGGGACAGACCTTCGAGACACCCTGAGACGGAGTGACCATGTACGTCGGAACCATGTACCTGACAGACAACAACCTCAACGTCCACCCGAACTTCGACGACGTCCTGGCCTTCCCCCTCGGGGAGTCCGACGTGATCGTGTCCGGCTACCCGAAGTCGGGCACCAACTGGGTCCAGATCATGCTCGCCAACCTCTGGGACGACTGGACCACCACCCAGAACCGCTTTCGCAGGGTGCCCAACATCGCGGGGGCCGATCGGGGTGACTACCAGGGTCATCTCGCCTGCGTCGCCGCCCCGTCCCCGCGGCTGATGAAGTCCCACCTGCACCAGGACACGATGCCGCACGCCTGGCCCGAGAAGGGGCGGGTCATCCACGTCACCCGTGACCCCCGCGATGTCTGTGTCTCGCAGTTCTTCATGCTGAAGAACCTGGCCGAGGTCTACCCCGAGGACCCGGACGCCGAGACCGACTGGGAACGCTGGGTCGATCGCTTCCTGGACGGCCACGTCACCTGCGGCTCCTACCTGGAAGCCGCGCTGGGCTGGCACTCCTTCGAGCACCCCCATATGATGAAGGTCCACTACGAGGACCTCAAGGCCGATCCCGCCGCCTTCCTCCAGGTGGCCGCCGACTTCCTCGGACGCGAGGCGAGCGCCGAGCGGATCGACACGATCGTCCGCGAGACCCACCCCTCCAACATGCGGGGCAACGAGGCGCTACGCGCTCAGATCAACGTGCCTCAGGGGATGGACTCCGACGACCGCCCGTTCATCCGGACCGGTGGCTCGGGCGGCTGGCCCGAGCACCTGTCGGGTGCCCAGCTCCAGGCGCTCGAGGACCGGGTCCTCAAGCCGATGATCGCGGCCGGCATCGACCGCTACACGATCTGAGCGGGGGCCCAGTGCCCGTGGACCAGGTCTTCGACGCCCGTGTCCGACCGCCGTACGGCTCGTTCGCGGCGGTGCGGATGGCCGCGACCCCCGACCCCGCCTGGTACGAGGCGCGCCGGGTGGCCATCCCTCCCTCGATTGTGGCGGGGCCCGACTATGCGATGTTCAGGAAGGAGGTGGAGGAGGCGGGCGTCACCCGAGCCCTCGTCGCGGGTCGGTCGGGCGGAGCCATGGGGCTCACGCCGGACAACGCCGACGTGGTCTCGCTCATCGACTCCGACCCCGGGCTCTACCGCGGGGCCCTCGCACTGGACACCGATGCCCCTCAGGAGGCGGCCGCGGTGCTGGAGCGCTCGCTGCGCAAGGGCGTCGTGGCGGTGATGGTCGAGCCGGGACTCGCCGAGGTGCCTCGCTACGTCGACGACCCCGCCCTCGACCCCATCTGGGAGGCCTGTCGCGAGCACGACCTGCCGGCCCTGCTGCTCTGCGGCGGCGTCTGCGGTCCGGACCTCTCCTACTCCGACCCGCTCCATCTCGACAGGCTCGCCGCCCGGTGGCCCGACGTCCGCTTCGTCGCCGTGAAGGGCGGCAACCCGTATGTCATGGAGATGCTGGGCGTGGCCTTCCGGCGGCCGAACGTCTGGGTCAGTCCCGACCTCTACCTCTGCAACATGCCCGGCGCCAGCCTCTACGTCGAGGCCGCCAACACGTTCATGTCCCGGCGTCTCCTCTATGCCAGCGCCTATCCGCTGGTGGGGCTGGGGGAGTCCCTCGAGATCTGGAGCCGGCACGACTTCCGTCCCGAGATCCGGTCGCGCATCTTCTGGGAGAACTCAGCCGAGCTCTTCGGTGGCTGAGGCTCCCGGCGGGAGTGCGAAGACCGCCACGTCCCTGGCGGGACGTGGCGGTCTTCGCACTCGCCAGCGGTGGGGGCTGCCGCTACTGGAGCTCGACGTTCTGGGCCGCCTCGCTGGTGAACCAGTCCTTCACGAGGTCGAAGCCGTCATCGTCGCTGACCGCCATGCAGACCCTGCCCTCGCGGTAGGGCGAACGCTCGTTGATGCTCTCCCCGTAGGAGACCGGCGGTGTGAGGTCGCGCATGTCGACGGTGGTGGTGGCCGCCGCGGTGACGATTCCCTCGCGGCTCAGGTCACCGTCCTCCGTGGCCTGGCGAAGGATGCCTTCGAGGATCATGCCCGACTGCCAGCCGTTGATGTACGAGCCGTGCGGCGGCACGTCGCCGAGTGCCTCCTTGAACTCTTCGATCGCCGGGATGTCGTCGTCCCACAGGGGGTAGGAGCACGAGACCAGCAGGTTGTTCTCGAGAGCGTCCTTGACCGGGAGGTCGAGGAGCGACCGGGTGTAGCCGGACCCGGGGTTGAGCAGCTGGGCGTCGACGTCGAGGGAAGCCACGGCGCCGGCCGCGGTGATCAGTGCTCCGGGTCCGACGCCGAGCAGGATGTGGTCGGCCCCCGCCCGTCGCATCGTGGTGATCTGAGCGGTCATGTCCTGGCTGGTGGCGTCCACGGTCGTCTCGGCCACGATGTCGAGGCCGGTCTCCTCCGCAACTGCCTTGACTCCGCGCTCGATCCCCTCGCCCATCGCGTCGGCCTGGTAGATCACGCCGACCTTGGCGTCGGGGGTCTCCTCGGCGACGTGGCTGAGCAGCAGCGCGGTGTCGACCTCCCAGGCGTTCATCACCGAGAACGAGTTGGCCTCCGCGAAGGGGCCCTTCAGCGCCAGCAGCATGGCGCCGTCGTCCTCGGCGAAGGAGCGGACCGCGTCGGTGGTCGGGGTGCCGTACGACCACACGGCCGCGATCTCGTCCCGGTTGCTCTGGTAGGCCTGGACGGCCTTCTGCGGGTCGTACTGGGTGTCCTCGGTGATGAGCTTCAGCGAGCGCCCATCAATCCCCCCGTCGGCGTTCAGCTTCTCGACGAAGGCGTCCAGCCCGGCCTGCACGGGCTTGCCGCCCGTGGCGGCCGGTCCCGAGAGGTCGGTGATGGCGAGGATGTTGATGGCGTCGTCGGTGACGCCGGGACCGGTCTGCGCGCCGTCAGCGGAGTCGTCCGCGGGTGCTGAGGTGCAGGCGGTGAGCCCCATCGACAAGATGGCGGCACCGGCGATCGCGCGTGGCAAAGGCTTCATGGAGGTCCTTCCGGGGGGTGTTCCGACGAGGCGCTCGAGTGGCGCGGACGCCCTCGGGACGCCGTCGGTTGCGACCTACATCACAGCACATCCGGCACCTTCTCCGGAAGGGCTAACCAACCAAGTGGTCGGTCAAATATCAAACAAACAGATGGTAGTTAAGCCGCCTCCGCATGTGGCACGCTGGCGGCGCCCGGCGTCGACCACGAGGAGCCAGCCCATGACCGAGACGAACCACGACCTCCTCGTGCTGGGCACCGGCGCCGCCGGCCTGACAGCCGCGGTGACGGCCGGGGTGCACGGACTCGACGTCGGCCTCTACGAGGCCGGCGACGAGGTCGGAGGCACCACGGCCTGGTCCGGAGGGCACGTCTGGGTTCCGAACAACCCGCACCAGGCAGCCGTCGGCGTGGAGGACAGCCTGGAGGAGGCCTTCACCTACATCATGAGCCTCTCCAGGGGGCTGCTGAGCGAGGAGCTCGTCCGCGCCTATCTCGAGGCCGCTCCCCAGATGGTCGCCTTCCTCGACGAGCACGCCGGCACCGAGTTCTACGCCGTCCCGGACTTCCCTGACTACCACCCCGAGCACCCGGGCGGAAAGCCGGGAGGGGGGCGCACCATCGAGTGCCCGCTCTTCCCCTTCGACGCGCTCGGTGAGTGGGCCGACCGGGTCACGACCAGTCCCTACTTCCCCAACCGGCACCTCACCATGAGCGAGACCACGCTCGGCGCGGTCGACCCGGTGATGCCGAGCAGGGAGGAGATCGCACGTCGGCGCGAGCGCGACGAACGGGGCATGGGACAGGCTCTGGTCGGGCGGCTCCTGCACGCGTGCCTGACGCAGGGCATCGAGCCGGTGACCGGGCACCGGGCCCGGGAGCTGGTGATCGAGGACGGGCAGGTGCGCGGCGTGCGCTTCGAGGGGCCCGAGGGGAGCCGCGACGTGCGTGCCCGCCACGGAGTGGTGCTCGCCACCGGCGGCTTCGAGTGGAACGAGGAGCTCAAGCGCGCGTTCCTGCGCGGACCGCTGACGAGGCCGGTCTCCCCGCGGACCAACCTGGGCGACGGCCTGCGCATGGCGATGCGCGCCGGCGCGATGCTCGGCAACATGCGCGAGGCCTGGTGGATCCCGGCCGCCGACCTGCCCGAGGGCGTCAACTCGATGAACACCGCCCTGGTCAACGGCGACCGGACCAGGCCGCGCTCGATCATGGTCAACCGGGCCGGCCGCCGGTTCACCAACGAGGCGGCGAACTACAACGCGTTCGGTGGCGCCTTCCACCAGGAGGACGTCTCGTCGTTCGGCTACGCCAACCTGCCGTGCTGGCTGATCTTCGACCACGAGTACCTGCGGCGCTACGGATCTCTCACCCGGGGTCCCAGCGAGCAGGTGCCGCCCTGGTTGCGCCCCTACGACTCGCTGGCGGCGATGGCCGAGGACCTGGGCATCCACGCCGAGACCCTGCACGCGACCGTCGACCGCTGGAACAGCAACGCCCTGGAGGGCCACGACCCGGAGTTCGGGCGTGGTGAGAGCGCGCACGACCGCTGGTGGGGCGACCCCGCCTACAAGGGGGACCGCCGGGGGACCCTCGGACCCCTGGACACGGCCCCCTACTACGCGATCGAGATCAAGTCCGGCGCCCTCGGGACCAAGGGCGGACCGCTCACCGACGGCCACGGCCGGGTGATCGACCTGGACGGCGAGGTGCTGCCCGGTCTCTACGCGGCCGGCAACGTGATGGCCTCGCCGTTCGGGATGACCTACGGCGGGGCCGGCGGCACCCTCGGTCCCGCCATGGCCTTCGGCTACCAGGCCGGGTTGCACGCGGCGTCGCTGCCCGGTCGCTAGCCGGACCGCCCGACCCGCCGGGCCCGCTCGATCAGGACCGGCGGGCGAGCTCCTCGCGGACCTCGCGCTTGAGGATCTTGCCGCTCATCCCGCGCGGCAACGGCTCCTGGCGCAGGTCGAGCCCGCGCAGCCGCTTGAACTTCGCCAGGTCGTCCTTGGTGAACTCCTCGAGGTCGGCCAGCGTGAGGTCCGCGTTCCTGCTGACCACCGAAGCCACCGGCGTCTCGCCCCACTCCTCGTCCGGAAGCCCCACCACGGCCACCTCGACGATGTCCGGGTGCCGGGCCAGGACGGCCTCGATCTCGGCGGGATAGATGTTGATGCCCCCCGAGATGATCATGTCCTTGGCTCGGTCGACGATCCGGAAGTAGCCGTCCTCGTCGAAGGTCGCGACGTCCCCCGTGTGCAGCCAGCCGTCCCTCAGGGCGGACTCGGTGGCCTCGGGATCACGCCAGTACCCCTGCATGACACAGGCCCCGGCGAGCAGGAGCTCGCCGGCCTCGCCGGGCTCCACCTGGTCTCCGGCGGAGTCCACGACCTTGGCCTCCTGGCCGACCAGCGGGACGCCCACGGAGCCGAGCCGGCGCGTCGCCTCGTGCATCGGCAGCCCCAGGTTGAGCCCCGTCCCCTCGGTCAGGCCGTAGGCGTTGACCAGCTCGACCCCGCGAGACTGGTAGAGCCTGATCAGCGCCTCCGGCACCGGTGCTCCCCCCGAGCTGGCCAGGCGCAGCCCGCTGAGGTCGCGGGTCTGGAAGTCCGGGTGCGCAGCCATGCGCTCGAGGACGAGCGGGACGACGCCGATGAACGTGACGCCCTCGTTCTCGATGTCGGCCAGGAGCTGCTCAGGGACCAGTCCCTGCCGGACGACGAGGGAGCCTCCCGCCCGCAGCAGCGGGATCGCGAAGGAGACGCCGGCGCCGGTGAAGGCGAGGGGGACCGGCAGGATGGCCCGGTCCGCGGAGGTCAGTGCGTCGAGGCACGCGGCGCTGGTGGCGACCCCGTCCAGGTTGCCGTGGGTCAGCACCGCCCCGCGGGAGCGGCCGGTGGTGCCGCTGGTGTAGCAGATCATGGCAGGGTCGTCCCGCCCTACGTCGAGGTCCTCGCGGAGCGCCCCGAAGCGGCGCAGGTCGTCGAGCGAACGACCCTGCTCGGGTGTCGGTCCGACGAAGAAGATGCGCTCCGCACCGACCTGCTCCTCGAGGGGGTCGAGGACCCCCACGAAGCTGTCGTCGGTGACCAGCGCGGCGAGCTCCGCGTCCCCGGCCAGGGCGGCGAGCTCCCGAGAGGTCAGCAGGGGGTTGAGCGGCACGAAGACGGCACCGAGCCGGGCGCAGGCCAGGACGATCTCGAAGTGCTCCGGCGCGTTCTGCATGAGGCCGCCGACCCGGTCCCCCTTGCGGATGCCCGCCGCGTGCAGCCCCGCCGCCAGGTGCGCGCACCCCTCCTCGAGCTGCCCCCAGGAGAGATCCCTGCCCTCGAAGATGATCGCCGGTCGGTCGGCTCCGTACTTGGACCAGTGGGCCGCCCAGCGGCTGATTCCTGACACGAGCTCGCACTCCGATCGGTAGGTGAGGAGGAAGGGGGAGGAGCGGTCACTCCACGCCGGCGACGACCGGCTGGCCGCCCAGGTAGGCCGCCGAGAGACGCTCCTCGTCGAGCAGCTCCTCCGCAGGACAGCTCTCCACCACGCGACCGGTGGCCAGCACGATCGCGTGGCTGCTGATCGACAGGGCGAGCGAGGCGTTCTGCTCCACGAGGAGCACCGTGACCCCCTGGGCTGCGATGTCGCTGACGACCTCGGCGATCCGGGTCATCATCAGCGGCGAGAGGCCCAGGCTGGGCTCGTCGAGGATCAGCAGCTTGGGCAGCTTGAGCGTCGCACGGCTGATCGCGAGCATCTGCTGCTCCCCGCCCGACAGGTAGCCCGCGCTCATGCCGGCCTTGTCCGCCAGGACGGGGAACTGCGCGTAGACCCGCTCGACGGCCGCGGCGAGCTCCTGCTTGCCGAGCCCCTGACCGCCCACCACGAGGTTGTCGTGGACGGTGAGGTCGGTGAAGATGTGCCGCCCCTCCAGCACCTGGGCGACGCCCAGGCGGACCAGGTCCCACGGGGCGCGCGTCTCCACGCGCTGGCCCTCGAAGAGGATCGTCCCGCTGCGCACCGTCGCGCGGTACTGGGGGAGGAGCCCGCCCAGCGCCCGCAGCAGGGTGGTCTTGCCGGCGCCGTTGGCGCCCAGCACGGTGGTGACCTTGCCGGTCTCCGCCGTGAGTCCCACCCCGTCGAGGGCGACTGCCCCTCCGGGGTAGGCCACGGTCAGGTCGTTGACCTCGAGCATGTCGTCAGCTCCTGCGCTTCAGGCGGATCACGGGGTCACTGCAGCTCGACGTCGGTGGCGGCCTGGCTCTCGAACCACTCCCGGACCACGGTGACGCCGTCGTCGCCGTCATCGCTGACGGTGCAGACCTGCGACTCGCGGAACGGGGTGCGCTCGTTGATGTCCTCGCCGAAGGTCATGTCCGGGGTGAGCCCGTCGGTCTGGACGGTGCTCTTCTGAGCGGCGCTGATGATGCCGGCAGGGGTCACGTCGCCGTCCTCGATCGCGGTCTCGAGGAACTCGTGGAGCATCCGACCGGCGATCCAGCCGAGCACGATGGTGGCGTTCGGCTCGACGTCCGAGCCCAGCGCGGCCTGGAAGGCCTTGTTGCCCTCGGAGTCCTGGTCCCACTGCGGGTAGGAGCAGGTGATGACCATCTGCTCCTCCATGGTCGGACCCACCGGCAGGTCGAGCAGCGCCTTGCCGTAGGCCGTGCCGGGCGAGAGCAGGGTGGCGTCGTAGCCGAGTGCGGAGACGGCACCGACAGCCGCGATGGTCGTGCCGGGCGCGAGGCCCATGACCACGTGGTCGGCACCGGCCTTGCGCATCGAGGAGATCTGCGCGGTGAGGTCCTGGCTGGTGGCGTCGGCGCTGGCCTCGGCGACGAGCTTGTTGCCGGTCTCGGCGAGCACCGCCTCGACGCCGCGCTTGACCCCGTCACCGACGGCGTCGGCCTGGTAGATGGCTCCCACCTTGGCGTCGGGGCTCTCCTCGTAGACGTGGGTGAGCAGGTTGGCCGTGTCCACCTCGAACGCCGTGCCCTGGGCGACGCTGTTCTCCTCGGGGAAGGGGCCCTTGAACGCGAGTGCGAGCAGGTCGTCGTCCAGGCTGAACGACCGGATCGCGTCCGTGGTGGGGGTGCCGTAGGAGACGACGGCGGCGATGTCGTCGCGGGCGCCCTGGTAGAACTGCACGGCCTTCTGCGGGTCGTACTGGGTGTCCGCGGTCTCCAGCTCGATCTTCCGCCCGTCGATGCCGCCGTCCGCGTTGAGCTGGTCGACGTAGGCGTCGAGGCCCGTCTGCACGGGCTTGCCGCCCGCAGCCCCGGGACCGGAGAGGTCGGTCAGCGAGAGGATCCTGATGGTGTCGTCGGTGACGCCGGGGCCCGTCTTGAGCCCGCCGTCCCCGTCGCCGTCCTCGCTGGGAGCGGCGGTGCAGCCGGCTGCGCCGGCGAGGCTGACGGCCAGCAGGCCGGCGGCGAATCGAGTGCGTGTGTGTCGCATCTTTGTTTCCCTTCAGGATGTTCCCGATGTCGTCGGCGTCGGCGTCGGTGTGGTGACAAGCGGCTAGTGCTGCTTGCCCTGCTGTGCGCGACGCCCGCCGAGTCGTCGTCCGAGCTGGGAGAGGCCCCCGGCGATGCCGTTCGGCGCGACAGCCATGACCACGACGATGATCAGGCCGTAGGCGATGAGGGCCAGGGTGCCGGTGTTGAAGCTGCTCGAGGTCCCGCTGGCCTGCTCCACCAGGCCCAGCGCGGAGCTCACCTCGTTGAGCACCGTCGGCAGCGCGATGATGAGCAGCCCGCCGATGACGGCGCCGCTCACCGAGCCCAGCCCGCCGACGATGATCATCGCGATGTACTGGATGGACTGCTCGAGGCCGAAGGTCTCGGGGTTGAGGTAGCGCAGGTAGCCGGCGAGCAGGGCACCGGAGAGACCGCCGAGGGCCGCGGAGAGCGCGAAGGCGACGACCCGGACCTGGTTGGCCGCGATCCCTGCGGCCGCTGCCGAGTTCTCGTTGTCGCGGACCGCCCGGAAGGCGCGGCCCCAGCGCAGCCGGCCGAGCGAGGCCACGCAGGCGCCGACGACCAGGGTGACGAGGCTCAGCAGCACGAACCACTTCATGTCGCCGGTGACCAGGCGACCGGCGAGCCCCGCGGACTCCGAGAGCCGGGTGCCGAAGAGGGTCGGCGACTCCACCATGCGGCCGGCGCCGCCGCCGGTGAGCGAGCGCAGGTTCACGAAGAGGTGCTCGCCGACGTAGGCGATGCCGATCGTGCCCACGGCCAGGTAGAGGCCGGAGAGGCGCAGCGCCAGGGGTCCGATGGAGAGGCTGGCGATCGAGGCGACGAGCATGGCCAGGATCGCGGCCACCGGGTAGGGCAGGCCGTGGTCGGCCGCCACCGCCGCGGTGAAGGCTCCGAACCCGACGAAGACGCCGTGCCCGAGCGACAGGATGCCCGTGGTCCCCATGGCCAGGTTGAGGCCGATGGCGGCGATCGCCGCGATCAGGCCGAAGTTGACGACCGAGAGCATCTTGGCGTCGCCGGAGGCCAGCAGCGCGACGGCGAGCACCACCGTCAGCAGCGCGGCGAGTCGGGTCATCCGGGTGCCCAGGAGGTTCACCTGGGCCCGCAGCTCGGAGGATGGCAGGCCGGGTGCGGCGCTCACCGGGGCGTCGGTGCGGGGCGGCAGCTCGGACGTCGTCTCAGGCACGGATCACTCGTTTCGTTCCGAAGAGTCCCTGGGGGCGGACGAGAAGGACCAGCACCAGGACCAGCCACGGCACGATGACGTGGAAGTTCTGGCCGATGACGCCGGCGAACGGTGCCTCGTAGCCGGCCACCAGGGTCTGGATGATGCCGATGAGCACGCCGCCGACGACCGCGCCGTTGATGGAGTCGAAGCCGCCGAGGACCGCGCCGGGGAAGGCGGCGAGGGCGATGAGCCCCATGTGCGGGTCGATGGCCCGCGGGTAGCCGGCGAGAAAGACGCCGGCCAGCACGGCCAGTGCTCCGGCCGTGGCCCACACCGCGATCGTCATCCGCCGGGTGTTGACGCCTAGGGCGGCCGCCGCGACCTGGTCCTGGGACATGGCGGTGATGGAGATGCCCGTCCGGCTGCGACGGAACCAGATGGCCATCACGCCCACGATGAGCCCGGTGGTGCAGATGGCGAAGATGCTGGAGGTGGTGAGGGCGACTCCCGCGACGGTGACGCTGCTGGAGCCCCACGGGTCGCCGATGCCCAGCTTGTCGGTGCCGAAGGCGGCGGCCAGCACGGCCCGGATCAGGATGCCCAGCCCGAGCGTGCCCATCAGCACCGCCTCGTGGGAGTACTGGGCGAGCCGTCGGACGACGATGCGCTCGACCAGGACCATGAAGACGGCGGTCCCGATGATGGCGAGCAGCACCGCGGTGATGAAGTTGATGCCGAAGCGTCCTGGCCCGAACCAGTAGACGAGGAAGGCGCCCATCGCCATCACGTCGCCCTGGGCGAAGTTGATGTGGCCGGTGGACTTGTAGATCAGGACGAAGCCGAGGGCGACCAGGGCGTAGACACAGCCGAGGGAGGCCCCGCTCACGATCAGCTGGAGGAGCTCTTGCACGTCAGTTCTCCGTCGTCGCGGGGGCAGAGTTGCCGAGGTAGGCGGCGCGCACGCGCGCGTCCTTCTGGATGTCTTCGGGGCGGCCCTGGGCGATGACGTGGCCGAAGTCCAGGACCGTGATCCAGTCCGCGACCTCCATCACCATCGCCATGTCGTGCTCGACCACGAGGATGGAGAGCTCGCGCTCGCGCCGGATCCGGGCGAGGATCTGCGTCAGCTCCGCGGTCTCGGTGGGGTTCATGCCGGCAACCGGCTCGTCCATCAGCAGGAGCGTCGGGTCGGAGGCGAGGGCCCGGGCCAGCTCCACCCGCTTGCGGGTGCCGTAGGGCAGGTCGCCGACCGGGGTGTTGCGCAGCTCGAAGAGGTCGAGGAGGTGCAGGACCTCGCCGACGGCCTGACGGTGCTCGACGTCCTCGCGACGCGATCGCCGCCACAGCAGCAGGTTGGCGGCGATGGAGGAGCGCATCAGGGGGTGCCGGCCCACGAGCGCGTTCTCCATCACGGTGGCACTCGGGAAGAGCGACAGGTTCTGGAACATGCGGCCCACGCCTGCAGCCGCGATCGTGTGCCTCTTGGACTTCGTGAGGTCCATGTCGCGGTAGCGCAGGGAGCCCTCGGTGGGCCGGGAGAACGCGCTGACGCAGTTGAACATCGAGGTCTTGCCGGCGCCGTTGGGGCCGACGAGCGCGACGACCTCGTTGCTGCGGACGGTGAAGCTCACGTCCTGCAGCGCCGTGACGCTGCCGTAGCGCAGAGTCACGCCCTGCACGTCGAGCACGACGTCAGTCGGGCGTGCGTGTGCCCGGGTGTCGGAGTCCTCCGACTCAGCGGGACGGACGGTCATGGGTCAGCGCCTCACCCTCATTGGTCGTCGCCCCTCATCAGGGCTATTGATGCGTATCATATGCAGTGTGATGTGAGTCACGCAAGAGACCACCATCCGGTTGGTCAGTTAACCACCAGGTGACGCCGTTGACAACCATCCGTTTGGTCGGTTCACTGGCGGCACAGTCGGCCCACGCATGTGGACCGGAGCCCGGAGCCAGCGACGTCACCGAGGAGAGCCATGCCGGACGTACAGCAGTGGAACAAGCGGATCCTTGCCTTCCAGCCGAGCGCCCTGGCGCCGCTGGAGCAGTGCGAGGCCCACTACCTCCAGGTCCACAGTCCCTGGGCGCTCCGCGAGATCCGGGCGATGGACGACATGGTCAGCTACCACACCAACCTCATGCTGGGGCAGTGGGATCTGCTGGGCGGCTTCCACCAGGTGCCCGACCAGTGGCGCTTCGCCACGATGCGGAGCCGACCGGGAGGGCGCGGCGGCTTTCCTCCCGCTGTGCTCGAGTTCCTCAGCCGGGACCACCAGAACTTCCTCAGTCACCTGCGAGGCTTCGCGGTCGAGGAGTCGGTGCTGGTGGACCGTCGCTCGGGGCAGCTGACCAGTGACAAGTACGTCGTCGTGCTCGACCGGCCCGACGGCCTCGGAGCGGGCGACGCGCTGGCGGCGGCCGAGTCGGTGGAGGCGCGTCTGGGCGAGCTCTTCGCCGACGCCTACGGCGCCCGGATGCTGCTGGTCAACCGGGTGCTCCAGGAGAGCGAGTACGACGCCCTCCGCGAGCCGGGCCAGCTGATCACCTCGCGCGTCGCCGACGACTCCACCCGGATCTCCTACCTGGAGCTGTACTTCGACCACGAGGAGTGGGGCGGAGAGTTCTTCGCGCGCGCCGACGTGCAGAGCGCGGTGCGCGACTCGCCCTTCGCGCCGAAGTCGTCTGCGGCCTACCACGTGCTCGAGCGCGCCGGGCACGACAAGCGCTGACCCGCTCGTCCCGATCCGCTCCTCCCGACCTCGTGGGGACCTCCCACGGCGACCAGAAAGGTGGACACGCATGAGCGTGCCGTCCCACACGATCGACCCCGTGCCCTCCGTGGCCCACATGTTCGAGCCGATCGACATCGGACCGCTGCGGCTGCGGAGCCGCTTCATGATGCCGCCGCACGGGCTCTCGGTCGGCAACCTCTGGGCCTCGGAGCGGGCGGCGCGCCGCGGGGCGGCCTACTGGGGGAGTCGCGCGGCCGACGGCGTCGGGCTGGTCTGCGGGCTCAACGGGTTCATCGACAACAGCCAGGTCATCCCGGGCTTCGACCCGACGGGAGTGGGCGCCGTCATCACGGGCGTCTTCCGGATGCCGCACTTCCGCGAGCGCGCCAGCCTGTACGTGGACGCGGTGCACGAGGGCGGGGCCCACGCCGGGATCCAGTTCATCGCCCAGGGCGCGACCCCCCACTCGCCCTCGGGGGTGCTGGCCAACTACTACAACAACGTGGTCCCGCACGTCCTGACCCGCTCGGAGATCGCCTGGTTCGTCGAGGAGTACACCTTCTCGGCCGCCGAGTCGGTCGCCGCCGGCCTGGACGTGATCGAGCTGCACGCCAACCACGAGGACCTGCTGCACCTCTTCCTCTCGCCCGCCACCAACAAGCGGACCGACGAGTACGGCGGCGACCTCGAGGGACGCAGCCGGTTCATCCGGGAGATCCTCGCCGGGATCCGCTCCGTGCTCGGCGAGGGGATGGCGGTCGGCGTCCGGATGAACATGGACGAGCTCTTCGAGGGCGGCTACGACCTCGCCGGCGGGATCGAGATCGCGCAGATGCTGGAGGCGACCGGCCACGTCGACTACGTCCACTGCGTGATGGGCAACAACTGGGGCGCGCCGAGCTATCTCCAGCCCCACCACTACCCGGTGGCCGGCTGGGCCGACCTGGCCGCGGAGATCAAGGGCGCCATCGGGTTGCCCGTGATCTACACCGGCCGGGTCTCCACGCCGCAGGCGGCGGCCGCGGTGGTGGCCGAGGGGAAGGCGGACGTGGTCGGCCTGGCGCGCGCGATGTTCGCCGAGTCGCGGTTCGTCTCCAAGACGCGGGCCGGCGAGTTCGACGCCGTACGACCTTGCATCGGCACCAACGACTGCCTGCACCGGACGATCGTCGACGCGCTCCCGTTCTCCTGCAGCGTCAACCCCTCCACCGGCCACGAGGTCGAGGGCCCGCTGCCCACCGTCGAGACTCCGCGCACCATGCTGGTGGTCGGCGGAGGGCCGGCCGGGATGGAGACCGCGGCGCTCCTCGCCGAACGTGGCCACCGGGTCTCCCTCTGGGAGCGCGCCGCCGAGCTGGGCGGCCAGCTGCGGGCGGCGGGGCAGGTCCCCGAGAACGCCGCGTACGGCGCCTTCGTCGCCTTCCAGCAACGGCGTCTCGCCGCCGCCGGGGTCACGGTGGAGCTGGGCCGGGAGGCCACCGCCGACGACGTCCGGGCTGAGGGCGCCGACGTCGTCGTGGTGGCCACCGGGGCCCGGCCCCGGCGTCCCGACCTGCCGGGGTTCGACGCTGCCCACGTGCTGGAGGGCAGGGACGTCCTCCTCGGCGACGCGCAGGTCGGTCAGCGGGTGGCGGTCGTCGCCGTCGAGGACCACATGCAGCCGTTGACGATCGCCGGCCACCTGGTCGACGAGGGGCGGGAGGTCACGATCTTCTACCAGACCCCGAGCATCGCGCCCCTGGTCGGGAAGTACTCGGTCGGGGCGTCGCTGGCCAGGCTCTCGGCGGGGGGAGCCGAGGTCAAGGTGATGGAGCGGGTCACCGAGATCGACGGCGACCGGGTCGTGACCCGGAACTCCTACAGCGGCCTCGAGCAGTCGTACTCCGGCTTCGACAGCGTCGTGCTCGCCTGCGGCGGCGACGCCGACTCGGCCCTGTACGACGAGCTCGCGGAGTCGGGCGCCGAGGTGCACGTCCTAGGGGACGCCTACGCGCCCCGGCGGATCTCCTTCGCGACCCGTCAGGCCTACGCCTTGGCGACGCGGCTGTGACGGCCCGGCAGGGGGAGCCAGGGGAGCCCGGCAAGAGGTTCGTGGAGTTCCAGCCGAGCAGCCCCGCGAGCGCCGACGCATGAGCGGCACCTCCCACCCGACGCCCGGCCCGGAGAGTGAGCCCTTCGACCCCGAGCGTGCCCTGCGAACCATGTGGGCCAGCCACGAGATCGCGAACGTGGCCACGACCTATGCGTGGGCGATCGACCAGCGGCAGTGGGACGACCTGGATCTCTGCTTCCTGCCGGACGCCGTGATCGACTACCAGGGACGGCCACGACGGCAGGGGCTCGAGGCGATCAAGGAGCTGGTCCGCGAGGTGCTCACCCCGCTGGACGCCAGTCAGCACCTGGTCTCGACCTTCCGGGCCACGGTCGAGGGCGACCAGGCCCGGGCCACCTGCTACTTCCAGGCCCAGCACCTGAAGCGGGGGACCCCCGGAGGTGAGACCTTCATCGTCGCCGGCACCTACGTGGACGCGCTCAGGCACGTCCCGGAGGGCTGGCGCATCGAGCACCGCCAGCTGATCCGCACCTGGACCTCCGGGAACCCCGCCGTCGTGACCCCCGGGCGGCGCCAGGAGTGACGTCCCTTCGGTCGGGGGCGCGAGCCGGCCTGCTCGCGCCCCCGGTCAGGGCTACTTCGCGCGCTGCTCGTTGAGCACGTCCTCGAAGAGCCGCTCGACGAAGCCGTCGTAGACCTCGAGGTCCTGCTCGGCATGCCAGGTGACGAACTCCTCGGGGGTCATCTCCTCGTCGAAGCCGAGCTCCTCGGTGACGATCTCGTGCCAGCGCTTCGTGGACGCCACCTGGCCGTCGACGAAGGCGGCCGGGTCCTCGATCCCCGCCAGCTCCTTGCGGGCTTCGGCGAGGATGCCCTCGTTGGTCTCCTGGAGCGCCGCGCGGGCGTCGGCGTCGAAGGGGGTGATCTGGCCGCCGCTCTCGCCCACCTGCTCCACCATCTCGGCGTAGCTGTCGAGGGTCGCCTTGATCAGGTGCTTGAGGAAGACGTCGAGGCGATCGTGCATCAGCTGCTTGGCGACCGTGGGCAGGTCGTCCCACACCTGCTCGTTGGCGATGTAGCTCCCCGAGCTCGCGGCTGTGAGGCCGGCCGCGGGGTCGATGGTGAGGTGAGGTGCCAGCTCGAAGATGCCGGTCATGCTGCCGACCAGGGGGCTGGCCGGGGTGCAGTCGATGACGCCACGCTGCAGGGACTCGAACATCTCGGGGAAGGCGATGCTGACCGTCGACATCCCCAGGCCCTCGAACTGGGGGAGCTGCATGCGCGCGCCGACCCGGACGCCCTTGCCGTTGAAGTCCGCCAAGGACGAGCGAGGCTCGGTGCAGGCCAGGCCGTCCGTGCCGGCCGAGTACAGCGGGATCAGGGGATGGACGCCCTGACTGCTCAGCTCGGAGCGGACCTCGGGGGTGGAGGACGTCTCCGCGATCATGCCGAGCATCTGCAGGGTGCCGACCACGGGGGTCTGGCTGACGCCGAACGTCAGGTCGATGAGCGCGTTCGTCGCGGGGTACCTGTCCGGCCCGTAGGTGGGAGCCGACGCGCCGAGGTCCAACCGGCCGTCGGCGACGGCGTCGTCCACCTCGGTGGCCGGTGCGACCGCGTCCGCGTAGTTGATGTCCAGGGTCAGCTTGCCCCCCGACCACTCGTCCAGGACTGCGCCGTACTCCTCGAAGTACGAGGCCACCGCGGACCCGGGGGCTCCGCTGGTCTGGGTGGAGAGGGTGACGGGGTCCATCTCGGCGAAGGCGGCCTCGTAGTCGGCCTGCGAGGCGCCGAAGGCGACGCCGGACGAGTCGTCGCCCCCGTCGGTGTCGTTGGAGCCTCCCCCGCAGCCGGAGAGGGCGAGGACGGCGGCGAGCGCCAGGGCACCGGCTCCTCGCAGCGGATGGGGGGTGCGGAACGGCCGTGCAGCAACCATGGGGAGCCTCCTGGTATCAACCAACTGTTTGGTCACTGTGTAGGGGGCCGTGAGGGCTGTCAAGGAGCGTCTCGGGGGCGCCGGACGCCCGTTGACAACCATCCGATTGGTCGATTGACTCTGTGGTCCAGGTCACACGTCAGCAGAGGAGCAGGGTCGTGCCCCAAGCTGAGCCGTGGCGGAAGAGCCTGATCCAGTTCCAGCCCAGTGGCCTGATCCCGCGCGAGCAGAGCGAGCGCCACTACCTCGAGGTCCACAGTCCCTGGGCGCTGAGAGAGGTGCGCCGGATGGACGACATGGTGGCGTACCACACCAACCTCGCGCTCGGGCAGTGGGACCTCACCGGCGGTTTCCGGCAGGCGCCAGACCTGTGGCGCTTCGCCACGATGCGGACCCGACCCGGAGGGAGCAAGGGCTTCCCCGCCGAGGTGATCGACTTCCTCAGCGCCGACCACCAGAACTTCTGCCGCGACCTGCGCGGCTTCCAGGTCAGGGAGTCGGTGTGGCTCGACCGACGGTCCGGCCAGCTCTCGAGCGACAAGTACGTGGTGGTCCTCGACGTGCCGGACGGCAGCGACCGCACGGCGGCGACGGCCGAGGTGGAGAAGGTCGAGACGGCGCTCCAAGGGCTCTTGGCAGACGCCTACGGAGCGCGGCTCATGGTCAGCAACCGGGTCCTCTCGGAGTCCGAGTACGACGATGCGCGCGAGCCGCGCCAGGGCATCACCTCTCGGACCACGGAGTCGCCGCGCCTGGCCTACCTCGAGCTCTACTTCGACCACCAGGAGTGGGGCGAGGAGTTCTTCGGTGGCGACGAGGTGCGTCGGCTCTTCGTCGAGACGGGCTTCGCGCCCGGCGGGGTTCTCGCGTACCACGTCCTCGAGCGCGCAGGTCACGACAAGCGATGAAGCCGCCCAGCCCCCAGAACTGATCGATCGAAGGAGAGCCCCATGTCTCGAGTACCCCCGGCCGCGGCCGACGTCTACGAGCCCCTCTTCGGCGCGGACGCCTCCCTGCGACGACAGATCTATGCCCAGGCCTCTCACCTGACCGCCGACTACATCGCCTGGATGACCGCCATCCGCACGAAGGGGATCCTCCCCGGTCGCCTGGTGGAGCTGGTGCGGCTGCGGGTCGCCTTCCACAACCAGTGCCGCAGCTGCATGGCGATCCGCTACTCCACCGGCGGCATCGACGAGGACCTCGTCTGCTCGCTGGAGAAGCCCGAGGAGGCCGAGGACCTCACCGAGGCCGAGCGCGCCGCCCTGGCCTACGCCGACCTGATGGCGACCGACCACCTGCGGGTGGACGACTCGACCTTCGCCCGCCTGCACGAGCACTTCACCTCCCCCGAGGTGATGGAGCTGTGCCTGCTGGTCGGGTCGTTCGTCGGCTACGGCCGGATGGACTCCGCCCTGGCCATGACCGAGGACCTGCCCGCGGAGTACGGCGATCCCGACGCGACGCTCGCCCCCTGGCGTCAAGCCCCCGTCACCTTCATCTAGACATCTAGAGCCACGAGGAGAGACATGACCCCCACGCGATGCATGCTGGGGGCGGCCCTCGCCTCCCTGGCGCTGACCACGAGTGCCTGCACGGCCGCCCCCGAGTCGGGGGGTGGGGACGACGGTGCGGGCGTGAGGACGGGGCCGGGCGTAAGCGACGACGCGATCAACGTCCTGGCCCTCAATGACCTCTCCGGACCAGCCGCCTCCGGCGGCAAGCCGATCCAGGCCGGGCTCGACGCCTACATCGAGAAGCTGAACGCCGGGGGAGGGATCGACGGGCGGGCGGTCGAGCTCATCGTCGCGGACACCCAGTACGACCCCCAGAAGGCCGTGCAGGCCTACCAGAGTGACGGCGGAGACGTCGCGGCGGTGTGGAGCCACGGCACCCCCACCACGGACGCCGTCCGCTCGTTCACCTCGGACGAGAGCGTCCTCCTCCTCGGCATCAAGGGGCCGTACCCCGAGCCCAACTCGTTCTCGGTGATGAACGCCTACGAGGTCGACACGGCCCTGCTCCTGAGTCACGTGCTGGAGAAGGACCCGGAGGCCAAGATCGGCGCCATCTACCAGGCGGACGCCATGGGGGAGGGCATCGAGCGCGGGGTCCAGGCCGTCGCGCAGGCGACGGGCGCGAAGCTGGTGGCCGAGACCACGGTCGATGCCACCGCCCAGGACCTGACCGCCCAGGTGACGGCCATGCGCCGGGCCGGAGCGGACCACGTGCTCCTCGGAGTCTCGCCCGGTGCCCTCATCGCAGCGGCCGGCGCGGTCGCCTCCCTCGACTACGACGTGCAGCTGCTCAACCCGGGCTCCGGCTACACCGGCTCGCTGCTCGACCTTCCCGTCGGCCCGACGCTGGAGGAGAAGCTGCTCACCTCGTGCTCCTACCCGCTCTGGGACGACGAGGGGGAGGGGATCGAGGAGTTCAAGACGGCCCTCGGGGAGGTCCCGCCCCATGGCTCGTACATCAACGGCTGGCTCTCCGGGATGATCCTCGAGGCCATCCTGCGGCAGGCTGCCGAGGACGGCGACCTCTCCCGGGAGGGCATCGTGGCCAGTGCCGGCCGCACCACTGTCGGCACCGGCGGCGTCACACCGCCGATCGCCTACGGCGCGACCCTCAACGAGCGCACCCCCTATCGGGAGGGGCGGATCTGTGGCGCGGTCAAGGACGCCGACGGGATGGAGCTGGTCCAGGACTGGTTCACCAGCGACGCGGCGAAGAACGTCGAGCTCCAGTAGGCACCACCCCCGACCAAGTAGTGCAACGAGGAGGACGAGTGATGTCGATCAGAGTGATTTCCGTGCGGTCGGGCAGGACGAGGGCGGCCGCCGTGGGGACGGCCGTGGCCTTGCTGGCCCTCGGAGCCTGCGGGGGAGAGGATGGCGGCGCCTCGGACGCGGGCAGCGGCGTTGAGTTCGGCGCCTCGATGGACGAGTACCAGGAGGCCTTCGCCGATGTCGACGAGGTGGTGATCTCCGGGCAGACGAGTGGCGCCCAGGGCTCCCTCGTCAGCTCGTTCTTCGAGGAGTACTTCGAGTCGGTGACCGAGTGGTCCGACGGCAAGATCCAGTTCGACGTCAACTACGCCAACGTGGTGGCACCGCCGCCCGAGATCGGCGACGCCATCGAGGACGGGCGCCTCGACATGGCGGCCTCGGCTCCGACGTACGACCCCGACAACTACCCGGCGACGAACGCACTGATCGACCTGTCGTTCCATGCCAGCCAGACACCGATGGTCGGGACGCTCCAGCTGCTCGGGATGCTCGTCGAGGTCGGCTTCGCCACCGACGAGATCTCCGAAGAGCTGAACGGCAAGGGGGCGCACCCGCTGATCCCGCTCTACCCGGGAGGCGGCGAGGGGCTGCTCTGCACCCAGCCCCGCACCTCGATGGAGGACTTCGACGGAGCCGCCGCCCGTGCCGGCGCCCGGATGCAGACCAAGCAGTTCGCCGGCCTCGGCATGGAGTCGGTGAGCCTGGACTTCACCGAGATGTTCGAGGGCCTGCAGCGCGGAGTGATCGACTGCACCATCGCCAGCCCGCTCGTCGGTGTCCTCAGCGGCATCTTCGAGCTGACGCCGCACGTCACCATCGACCCGGAGGCAGGCTTCGCCGCGGGGACGGGCAGCCTGGTCATCAACCAGGACGTGTGGGAGTCCCTGCCGCTGGTCGCCCGCCAGCTGCTGCACGACCGGCTGGACGTCTTCTTCAAGCACCAGATGGGCGCCACACTGGAGAGCTACGTCGAGATGGTCAAGGCGACCGAGAAGGGCGGCGGCGGCATCCAGCCGATGGCCGAGGACGCCCGCGAGGCCCTGCAGGAGACCAACGCGACCATCTTGCAGGAGACGAGGGACGGGGTCGAGGGGATCGATGACGCCGAGGCCTTCGTGGACGACGTGGAGTCTGCCTCCGCGAAGTGGCACCAGGTCCTCACCGAGGACCTGGGCTTCGACGAGTCGATGAGCCCGACCGACTTCGTCGACTGGTACGAGGAGGAGGGGCGGGACGCGTTCGAGCCGTTCATCGAGCGGCTGTTCGTCGACGTCCTGAACGAGCGCAGGCCCGCTTGAGGCCGTCGGCGGTCAGCCCGATCAGGGCTGGCCGCCGCCGGCAGGGACCGACGATGCCGCAGGGGACGGGCGGGCCGTCAGCGGCGGATGCCCATCGCTCCGCACACCGGCGCCGGCCACTCCAGGGCCGTGTGCTCGGCCAGGATCGCGTGGAGGCCGGAGTGGACGTCGTCGGGGAACGCGGTCGCCCGACGGCTCTCCAGGTCGACGTGGACGAAGGTGACCTCCAAGGTGTTCGCCAGGCGCCGATTGGTGCGGTCGACGCAGAAGACGAGCAGGTGCATCGCCTTGTCGCTCAGCGCCACCAGCCGAGGGTGCACGGCCAGCTCCTCGCCGAGCCTGAGCTCGGAGTAATAGCGGATGTGGTGCTCCACGGTGAACGTCCCCAGGCGACGCACGGTGCGGTAGTCGTCGTCGATCCCGGCGCGACGCTGCAGGAAGTCGGCGCCACGCGAGTTCAGGTCAAGGAAGAACAGGATGTTCATGTGCCCGTTCTCGTCGATCCAGTCGGCCCCGACCTCGCGGGCCATCGCCTCCTGGAGCTGCTCGACCTGCTCGATGCTCGGGATGGGCTCCATGGCGCACCTCTCCTGTTTGTCGATGGAATGGAGACGCAGCCTACCGACCGATTGGTGGGATACGGTGTTGCGATGACATGGGAGGAGCCCCGGCTCATCGCGCCCAGCCCGAGCGACCCGGCGGCCGAGCGAGCGATCACCGCGGCGCGGCGGTTTGCCGACGTGCTGATCCGCCACACGTTCTCCGCGGAACCGCAGCTGGTCTCCGTGGCCGAGGAGCTGGAGCGCCTGGCCGACCGGCTGGAGCCCCGCTCCCTCACGGCGGACGAGGTCGTCGACGGGCTGGAGCGCCAGGAGAGGTACAGCCTCCACGACCCGGTCTCGGGTGCCCACAACCCGTACGCACCCCCGGTCGAGGTCACCGGGCTCAGCGACGGCTCGGTGCGCGGCACCGTGCGGTTCGGGCTCGCGCACCAGGGCCCGCCGGGACTCGTCCACGGCGGGGTGCTGGCGATGGTGCTGGACCACGTGCTGGCGCTGGCGAACTCGTGGTCCGGCGAGATCGGGATGACCGGGCGTCTCGAGCTGCGCTACCTGCGCCCCAGCCCCCTCTTCGCCGAGCTGACCGTGACGGCGCGGCAGGAACGCCGCGAGGGGCGCAAGATCGTCACCACCGGCGAGATCACCCTCGACGGCGACCGGTGCGTGACGGCGACCGGCCTGTTCGTCGCGTTCCCGAAGCCCGAGGCGCACTGAGCCGATGGACGACTCCAAGCGCGTGGCCGTCGCCGTCGGGGCCCTCTTCGGCATCGGCAGCATGGGGTCCTCGTCGGCCGCCGTGGCGCTCGCGCCGATGGCGCGGGACCTCGGCATCGAGGTCACGACCACTGTGTGGACGATCAGCCTCTACGTGCTGGCGCTCGGGGTCGCGACGGCCGTCTACGGCCGTGTCTCGGACCTCGTCGGAGTCAGGGGGCCCTTGGCCACCGGGGTCGGGCTGATGACGGTCGGTGCCCTGGTGGCCGCCCTCGCCCCGACGTACGAGCTCCACCTCATCGGCAGGGTGCTGCAGGGCACCGGGGCGGCCGCGGTCCCGACCGTCGGGGTGGCGGCCCTGACCGCCCGCTACGCCGGCGCGGTGCGCAGCCGGGCGCTCGGGCGGATGGCCGGTGCGGCCGCGGTGGTGGGCGGCCTCGGCCCCCTGATCGGCGGCGCCGTGGAGGCGACCCTCGGCTGGCGTGCCGTGATGGCCGTCCCGGTCCTGGCAGTGCTGGTGCTGCCACTCATCTGGCACGCTCTGCACGCCGAGGGGCGGTGGCAGCCGGTCGACCTGATGGGCGCGTTGCTGGTCACCCTCGCCGCGGCGGGGCTGGTGCTGCTGGTCCAGTCGCCCTCCACCGACCCGGTCCTCGCGGTGGTCGGCGGCTCGCTGCTGCTCGTCGGGGTGCCCGCGCTGGCGCTGTGGGTGCGGCGAGCGCCCCTGGGCTTCCTGCCGCTCGCCGTGGTGCGCAACGGGACCGTGATCCGCAGCGCCGTGGCGGCGGCCGCCCTACCCGCGGGCTGGTTCGCCCTGCTCGTCAGTGCCCCCACCGTGCTGGCCGCGGAGGGGTGGGAGCCGTGGCAGGTCGGCCTCCTGCTCGTGCCCGGCGCCTTGACCGGCCTGTTCACCCCGCGCCTCTCCGGCTACCTGCTGGAGCGACGCGGTGCGGCCGGGTGCCTGGTCATCGCGAGCGTGGGAGCCTCGGCCAGTCTCGTGCTGGCCGCCGGCGGCGCCGCCATGCCCTCCCCCCTCCTGCTGGCGGTGTCGCTGGTCACCATCACGGCCTGCTTCGCCGTCGGGCAGCCGGCGCTGCTCCGCGCCGTGGGCGACTCTGTGGACGACGAGGTGCGCGGCGTGGCCCTCGGGATCGCGATGCTGCTCTTCCTCACCGGGGGCAGCGTGGGCTCGGCCATGGTCGGCGGGCTCAGCGGCCCCCTGGGCTTCGCCGGCGCCCTTCTCCTGCTGGCCGTGCTGCCGCTGGTGGCGGCGTCCCGGCTGGTGCCCGACGCGCGCGCCACCCGCGCCTGAGCGGCAGGTTCCGGCGGAGGCGGACACGGACGGGCACCCCGGTCATCACGGATACTATGTTCATAGATCCCTCAGACCAGGAGAGTGCCTTGAACACCGAACTGACCACCCGCACGATCGCCATCCTCGGCGGCACCGGACCGCAGGGGCGCGGGCTCGCCCGGCGCTTCGCGACCGCCGGCCTGACCGTCGTGGTCGGGAGCCGCGCGGCGGAGAAGGCCGAGCAGGCCGCCGCCGACCTCGCGGAGGCGACGGGTGGCAACGTCACCGGAGCCGCCAACGCCGACGCCGCCGCGGCCGGCGACCTGGTGCTGGTCGTCGTCCCGTGGGACGGCCACGCCGAGCTGCTCCAGGAGCTCAAGCCGCAGCTGGCCGGCAAGATCGTGGTGGACTGCGTCAACCCGCTCGGCTTCGACAAGCAGGGCGCCTACGCGCTCCCCGTCGAGGAGGGCTCCGCGACCGAGCAGGCCGCGGCGATCCTCACCGAGTCGACCGTGGTCGGGGCGTTCCACAACGTCAGCGCGGTGCTGCTGGAGGACCCGGAGGTCCGGACGATCGAGACCGACGTGCTGGTGCTCGGCGACGACCGCGACGCGACCGACCTGGTGCAGGCGCTCGCCGACGCGGTCCCCGGGATGCGCGGCGTCTATGCCGGCCGCCGCCGCAACGCCCACCAGGTCGAGGCGCTGACCGCCAACCTGATCAGCATCAACCGGCGCTACAAGGCGCACGCCGGGGTGCGCGTCACCGACGTCTGACCCTCGCGACCGAAAGAGACAGCAGGCCTGCTCGGGGATCTCCCGGAGCAGGCCTGCTGTCGATTCCGCTGGAACTGCGTCACTCCTGGTTCTGGGGCGGCAGGGCAGCGATGGTCGGGTGGTCGCGGTCGCTCACGTCGGTCTTGGTCGCGCCGCCGGGGGAGCCGATCTCGGCGAAGAACCCGACGTTGACGTCGTAGTACTCCTTCCACTCCTCCGGGGTGTCGTCCTCGTAGAAGATCGCCTCGGCCGGGCAGACCGGCTCGCAGGCGCCGCAGTCGACGCACTCGTCGGGCTGGATGTAGAGCATCCGCTTGCCCTCGTAGATGCAGTCGACCGGGCACTCGTCGACGCAGGAACGGTCCTTGACGTCCACGCAGGGCTGCGCGATCACGTAGGTCATCGGGCTTCTCCTTCCACGGTCCAGGTGTCTTGTCCGTCGATCAGCGCCTGCAGGTCCGCCTCGCCGCCGGAGCCGCCGACGACCGCGAGCTGCTCGCGGGCCTGGTCGTCGTAGGTGGGGCGGTCGACGGCGCGGAAGATGCCGATGGGGGACTGGTTGAGGTAGCCGGAGTCGGTGAGGCGGCTGATGGCGAAGGCCAGCGTCGGGTCGGGGTTGTGGGCGTCGTGGACCAGGACGGCGTCGTCGGGGACGTCGGTGGCGAGGGCGGCGCGGACGCCGCCGGTGACCTCGTCGCGGATGAGGACCTTGGTGCCGTGGCCGTTGTCGTCGTGGGGGCCGAAGCGGATCTGTTCGCCGTGGACGAGGGGGATGATGGCGTCTTGCTTGGTGTCGGGGTTCTTGATGGCGTCGAAGGCGCCGTCGTTGAAGATGGGGCAGTTCTGGTAGATCTCGACCAGGGAGGTGCCGCGGTGGGCGGCGGCGGCGGCGAGCACGGAGGTGAGGTGCTTGCGGTCGGAGTCGATGGTGCGGGCCACGAAGGTGGCTTCGGCGCCCAGGGCGAGGGAGACGGGGTTGAAGGGGTGGTCGACGGAGCCCATGGGGGTGGACTTGGTGACCTTGCCGGTCTCGCTGGTGGGGGAGTACTGGCCCTTGGTGAGGCCGTAGATGCGGTTGTTGAAGAGCAGGATCGTCATGTTGACGTTGCGGCGGAGGGCGTGGATGAGGTGGTTGCCGCCGATGGAGAGGGCGTCGCCGTCGCCGGTGACGACCCAGACGGAGAGGTCTTCGCGGGCGGTGGCGATGCCGGTGGCGATGGAGGGGGCGCGGCCGTGGATGGAGTGCATCCCGTAGGTGTCGAGGTAGTAGGGGAAGCGGCTGGAGCAGCCGATGCCGGAGACGAAGACGATGTTCTCGCGGCGCAGTCCGAGGTCGGGGAGGAAGGACTGGACGGCCTTGAGGACGGCGTAGTCGCCGCAGCCGGGGCACCAGCGGACCTCCTGGTCGGAGGTGAACTCCTTGCCGGTCTGCTTCTCGCCCTCGGCGATCACCGGGACCCCGGCGGTGCCGGAGCGGGGGAACGGCAGGTCGGTCGTGGTGGGGGTGGCGGTCATCGCAGTGCCTCCTCGGCCTGGTGGTCGTCGGTGGGGGCGGGCGGCACGACGCCGAGCTGGGCGAGGGACTCCAGCAGGATGCCCTCCATCTCCTCGGCGCCGAACGGCATGCCGCGCACGTTGGTGCGCGACTCGGCGTCCACCAGGAACTCGCCGCGCAGCAGCAGCGACAGCTGACCCAGGTTCATCTCCGGGACCACGACCTTGTCGTAGCGGGCCAGGATCTCGCCGAGGTTGCGCGGGAACGGGTTCACGTGGCGCAGGTGCGCCTGGGCGACGTCGAGGCCGCGCTCGCGCACCCGGCGGACGCCGGCGCCGATCGGGCCGTAGGTCGAGCCCCAGCCGATCACCAGCAGCCGGGCCCGGCCCGACGGGTCGTCGACCTCGAGGTCGGGGATCGACCGGGCGATGCCGTCGATCTTGGCCTGGCGGGTGCGGACCATGTGGTCGTGGTTGGCCGGGTCGTAGGAGATGTTGCCGTGGCCGTCGGCCTTCTCCAGCCCGCCGATGCGGTGCTCGAGACCCGCGGTGCCCGGCGGCGCCCACGGGCGGGCCAAGGTCTCCTCGTCGCGCAGGTAGGGCCAGAAGTCGGCCACCTCGCTCTGCTCGCCGGTCTTGGCGTCCTTGCCGACCGAGGTGTGGTTGGGCCCGGTGGCGAAGCCGGGGTCGATCTTCGCCAGGGAGGCCACGTCCGGGAGCCGCCACGGCTCCGAGCCGTTGGCCAGGTAGCCGTCGGAGAGCAGGATCACCGGGGTGCGGTAGGTGATCGCGATCCGGCACGCCTCGATCGCGGCGTCGAAACAGTCGGCCGGCGACTGGGCCGCCACGATCGGCAGCGGCGACTCGCCGTTGCGGCCGAACATCGCCTGCAGCAGGTCGGCCTGCTCGGTCTTGGTGGGCAGACCCGTGGAGGGGCCGCCGCGCTGCACGTCGACGACGACGAGCGGGAGCTCCAGCATCACGGCCAGGCCCATCGCCTCGGACTTCAGCGAGACGCCCGGACCCGAGGTGGTGGTGACGCCCAGGTGGCCGGCGTACGACGCCCCGATGGCGGCGCCGATGCCGGCGATCTCGTCCTCGGCCTGGAACGTGGTGACGCCGAACGCCTTGTGCCGGCTCAGCTCGTGGAGGATGTCGGAGGCCGGGGTGATCGGGTAGGCGCCCAGGAAGACCGGGAGGTCGCTGAGGCGTCCGGCGGTCACCAGCCCGTAGGAGAGTGCGGTGTTGCCGGTGATGTTGCGGTAGCGCCCGGCGGCGGTCTTCGCCGGCTTCACCTCGTAGGAGACGGCGAACGACTCGGTGGTCTCACCGAAGTGGTAGCCGGCCTTGAAGGCGGCGATGTTGGCGTCCCGGACGGCCGGCTTGGAGGCGAACTTGGTCGAGACGTAGTCGAGCGTGCCCTGCACGGGCCTGCCGTACATCCACGAAAGGAGCCCGAGGGAGTACATGTTCTTCGACCGGGCGGCGTCCTTGCGGGAGAGGCCGAACTCCTTGACCGCCTCGACCGTCATCCCGGTCAGGTCCAGGGCGTGGAGCTGGAAGTCGTCCAGGGAGCCGTCGTCGAGGGGGCTCTGGGTGTAGCCGGCCTTGGTGAGGTTGCGGGCGGTGAAGTCGTGGGTGTCGACGATGATCACCGCGCCGGGGCGCACGTCGGCGATGTTGGCCTTCAACGCCGCCGGGTTCATCGCCACGAGCACGTCGGGTCGGTCTCCCGGGGTGAGGATGTCGCGGCTGGCGAAGTGCAGCTGGAACGACGAGACGCCGGGGATCGTGCCCTGGGGGGCGCGGATCTCGGCGGGGAAGCTGGGCAGGGTCGACAGGTCGTTGCCGAACGCCGCGGTCTCCTGGGTGAACCGGTCACCGGTGAGCTGCATGCCGTCGCCGGAGTCTCCGGCGAAGCGGATGACCACGCGTTCGACCTGCTCGACCGGCTTCTCGGGTGCGACTGTCATGGTGCTCCCATGCTCGTGGGGTCGGGCGACGAAACGTGCCCTAATAGTGATAATCAATCCTACGGAATAGCGGCCGTACGTCAAGTGCTGTGACAGGAGCCCCGGCTCCCGCTCAGGCGGCAGCACCCTTTCCAATCATGCATATGATTGCTATGATCCCGTCAGCACCGGCCGTCGCCCTCCGACGTGCCCGCCGATGGTGAGGAGACTGATGACAGTGGAGAAGCGCACCGCCAGCACCTACATCGACTCGGCGTGGGTCGATGGCGCCTCGGGCGAGTCCTTCGTCTCGGTGAGTCCCTCGACCGAGCAGCCCCTGGGTGAGACCGTCACCAGCTCGACCGGGCAGGTCGACGAGGCGATCGCCTCGGCCCGCCGCGCCTTCGACCGCTCCGAGTGGCGTGACTGGACCCCGCAGATGCGGGCCGACGCCATCAACCGCTTCGCCGACATCCTCGAGCGCGAGCTCGAGCCGCTCTCCCGGCTCATCGCCACCGAGATCGGCACCCCCGTCGCCGCCTGCCGGACGATGCAGGTCGGCGGGCCCATCGACGTGCTGCGCTGGTATGCCCAGATGGCGGTCAAGGGCCCCCGCGGCGGCTACGAGCAGGCGCTCCCGCACTACGACAACCCGGTGCCGTCGGGCAGCCTGCTGCACTACGAGCCGGTCGGCGTGATCGCCTGCCTGCCGGCCTTCAACTACCCGCTCAACCTGCTGGTCTGGAAGCTCGGCGGCGCGCTCGCGGCGGGCTGCACCAGCGTGGTCCTGCCCTCCCCGCAGGGGATCCTGAGCACCCTGCGCATCTTCGAGCTGCTCGACGAGGTCGGCCTGCCGCCCGGCGTGGTCAACCTGGTCACCGGTGGTCCCGAGATCGGCATCCACCTGACCAGCCACCAGGACGTCGACATGGTGTCGTTCACCGGCTCCGACGCCGTCGGCGCCCGGGTGATGTCGCAGGGCGCGCTCGGCTCGCTGAGCAAGGCGGTGCTCGAGCTCGGCGGCAAGAGCCCCAACATCATCCTGCCCAGCGCCGACCTCCCGGCCACCGTCGGCGCCTCGATCCTGCGGTTCGCCCGCAACGCGGGTCAGGGCTGCGCGGCGTGGAGCCGGGTCCTGGTGCCGGAGGAGAAGGTGGACGAGTTCTGCCGGCTCGCCGACGAGTTCATCGCCGGGGTCAAGGTGGGCGACCCGCTCGAGGAGGACAGCGTCGTCGGCCCCGTCATCTCCGCCGTCCAGCGCGAGAAGGTCGAGGGCTGGGTCGCCGAGCTGCTCGAGCGCGGCGCCAGCTGGGGCGCCGGAGGCGGCCGCCCCGAGGGGCTGGAGGCCGGCCACTACCTGCGTCCCGGCCTGCTGCGCGACGTCGACCCCGACGACCCGCTGGCCGACACCGAGTTCTTCGCCCCGATCGGGATGATCTTCGGCTACCGCGACGTCGACCACGCCGTCGAGCTGGCCAACCACAGCCGCTACGGGCTGGCGAGCAACGTCTTCGGTCAGCTCGACGAGGCCATCGCCGTGGCCCGCCGGGTGCGCGCCGGCACGGTCACCGTCAACGGCGGCTCCGGGATGCGTCCCGACGCCCCGTGGGGCGGCCCCGGCCGCAGCGGCGTCGGGCGCGAGCTCGGCGAGGACGGCTACGCGGAGTTCTTCGAGGTCAAGCACATCCAGTACGCGCTGGCCGGCATCACCCGCCCCCCGGGCACCTGAGCCCCACCGGGTCGGCACCGGTCCCACAGTCGAGCAGTGACCGTCCCGCGGCCGAGGGGTCCGGACGGCGGCAACGAGTAGAGGAGAGAGCATGGAATTCGGCATCCTGATGGGGGACCAGCCGGTCTCGACGCCGCCCGAGGAGCACCTCGACCTGATGCTGCGGAAGGTCGAGGCGGCCCAGAAGGCGGGGTTCACCTACCTCACCATCGGGCAGCACTACCTCTACGACGGGTTCCGCTGGCTCCAGCCGGTGCCCATGCTGGCGCGCCTGGCCGCCGAGCTCGACGACCACGTCAAGATCGGCACCACCGTGCTGGTCGGGCCGCTCCACCACCCCGTGCAGCTGGCCGAGGACCTGGCCACCCTCGACATCATCACGCGCGGCAAGCTGGTGGTCGGGATCGGCACCGGCTACCTGCCGCACGAGTACGAGGTCTTCGGCAAGCCCTACAAGCAGCGCTACTCGCTGCTCGAGGAGCTGATCGAGGTGATGACCAAGGTCTGGACCCAGGACCGGGTCACCCACCACGGCAAGTTCTTCGACATCGAGGACCGGCCCACCCACCTGCACCCCGTGCAGAAGCCGCGCCCGCCGATCTGGCTCGGCGCGATGAAGGAGATGGGCGTGCGCCGCGCCGCCCGGCACGGTGACGTCTGGACCATCACCCCCCAGCAGACCATCGAGCAGGTCGAGCAGCTCGTCGGCGCCTACCTCGACGAGCGGGCCAAGTTCGACCTGCCGCTGACCAAGTTCCCGCTGCGCCGCGAGCTGCAGCTCGGCACCGACCCCGAGGACGCGCTGCACAAGTTCGCCGAGGTCGCCCGGGTCAAGTACGTCTCCTACGCCGACCAGGGGATGGCGCTGCTGGACCGCGAGCGGGTCGAAGCGGACTTCCTGGAGAACGTCAAGGACCACGTGCTCCTCGGGAACGGGGAGCAGGTCCGCGACCAGATCCGCGACATCGCCTCCCGGCTCCCGGTCGGCCCGCTGCTGGTGCGTCCGCACTGGCCGGGCATGGACGCCGACCAGACCGCCGCCTACCTCGAGCAGGTCGGCCGCGAGGTCGTCGAGCCGCTCAAGGAGCTGCAGAGCATCGGCTTCGACGAGCTGGCAGCCAAGCAGCCCGTCTGACTCGCGTCTCCGGTGCCCCTCCCTCACCGGGACGCGCGAAGGGCCGCTCACCGTCACGGTGAGCGGCCCCTTTGCTTTGCGGAGGGGTGCGGCCAGGCCTCAGGCGTCGGCCGGGCGCTTGAGCATCAGCCCGGCCCGGTGCGCGATGTGGACGAGCTCGTCGCGCTGGTTGTAGCCGCGGTGCTCGAACCTGACGATGCCGGAGTCGGTGCGGCTCTTGGACTCGCGCTTGTCCAGGATCGTGGTCTCGGCCCGCAGGGTGTCGCCGTGGAAGACCGGGTTGGGGAAGTCGAACTTGGTGTAGCCCAGGTTGCCCAGGGTGGTGCCCATGGTGAGGTCGTAGACGATCATCCCGCCGATCAGGCCGGCGGTGTAGAGGCTGTTCATCAGGCGCTGGCCGTGCGGCTGGGTCGCCATGTACTCGGCGTCCAGGTGGATCGGTGCCGGGTTCATCGTGATGGAGGTGAACAGGATGTTGTCCATCTCGGTGACGGTGCGGCTCCAGGGGTGCTTGAACTCCTGGCCCTCCTCGAACTCTTCGAACCACATGCCGGGCATGGGCACTCCTTCCGTACAGCTCTGGAAATTTGGCCCAGTCTAGGGCAATGATGAGCATGGATTCTAGACCGGTATGGCGTGCGCGCGCGGGTGGCCGGGCGCCGGGTGCATCCCGATCAGCAGCAGCATGCTCAGCGCGCTGACGCCGAAGCAGAGACCGAAACCCGGCACCAGGCTGCCGGTGAGGTCGGTCAGGGCGCCCATCAGGAACGGCGCCGCCGCCCCGCCGGTGAAGGAGAAGAGCATCGCCATCGAGCTCAGCCGGGTGGCGTCCTGGGGCGACGTCGCCTCGTCCTGCACCTTGACCAGGGCCAGGCTGCTGGCGCCCCCGATCCCGAAGCCCGCCAGCAGCAGCCCGGGCAGCGCCAGGTCCCGCGGCTCCAGGGTGAGCAGGAGCAGCCCTGCCGTCGCGGTGACCATCACGGTGGCGAAGACCCCGCGCCGGCCGGGGATCCGGTCGGTCAGGGGGGTGAGGGACAGGATGGAGAAGAGCTGGACGGACTGGAAGAGGACCAGGTAGAGCGCCGCGGTGCCCGCCGAGAGCCCGTGCTCGATGAAGAGGCTGGGCAGCCAGGCGATCACGCCGAAGCCCAGGAACATCGGGACGCTGTAGACCGCGGTGACGAACCACGCCCGCTTCTCGCGCAGCGGCAGCGAGATCCGCTGCGCCGGCCCGGTCTCGCGCGGCAGGCCCGCCCCGGAGGCCCGGGCGGCGAGCAGGGCGGCCACCAGCAGCAGCGCCGCGACCCCCCACAGGCCCAGGGCGACCCGCCACCCGCCGAGCAGCTCGGTGATCGGCTGCGCGGTGCCGGCGGCCAGGGCCACGCCCAGCGCCATGGACGTCGAGTAGACCCCGGTGGCCAGCCCGCGCAGCCGGGGGAGGTGGTGGGAGATGAAGGCCGGGGTCAGCGTGGAGACCGCCCCCAGGGCGCCTCCGATGAGCCCGGCGGAGACCACCAGCGACACCGCGGTGCCGATCGCCAGCCGGGAGAGCTCCGCGACGCCGAGGAAGGCCAGCAGGGCGATCATCGCCCGGTCCGGGCCGAGCCGGGTCGAGAGTGCGTGCCCCAGCGGGGCGCAGACCGCCATGGCCAGGATCGGCACCGAGGTGAGCAGGCTCGCCGCGGTGGCGCTCAGTGACAGGTCGTCGCTGATCACCGGGACCAGGGGCGGGGTGACGCCGAAGACGGCGCGGATGTTGACCCCGATCCCCACGACCAGCAGGAGCGCCACCCAGGTCCGGAGCCGGCCGCCCTGGTCCGCGATGCCCGGCTCCGTGCCTGCCGCGAGGGCGGGGTCCGCGCTCATCCCAGGGCGGAGAGGGGGCCGCCCACCGCCGTCCGGGCCCTCACCAGCTCCTTGCTCAGGTCGACGCCGAGCCAGGCGGTCAGGGTGCCCTCGCGGCTCCAGGAGGCGCGGAGCAGGGCGCCGTCGGCGTCCCGGTCCAGCGCGAGCTCGTCCTCGAGGCCGTGGGCCCCGACGTACTGCAGCTTGCGGCCGAACTGGTCGGACCAGAAGTAGGGGACCGGGTCGTGCTCGGGGCCCTGCTCCCAGTCGAGCAGGGTGGAGGCCGCGGCGGTGGCCACCATGCTCGCCTCGTCCCAGTGCTCGGTGAGCCGGTGGGTGCCGGTGTGCCTCGACCAGCGCTGGGCCACGTCACCCAGGGCGACGACGCCGGGCACGTTGGTCCGGCAGCGGGTGTCGGTGAGGATGCCCCGGTCGGTCTCCACGCTTGATCCGGTCAGCCACGCCAGGTCGGGGCGCACCCCGATCCCGGTGACCACGGCCTCGGCCGGCAGCACCGTGCCGTCCTCGAGGTGGACGCCGTCGGCCTCCACCGAGGTGACCCCGGTGGAGGTGCGCAGGTCGATCCCCTCCCACCAGGCGCGGGAGGCTCCACCGACCTTCTCGCCCAGGGCGCCGGCCAGCGGCTCGGGCCCGAACTCCACGCAGGTGACCTCGCAGCCCGCCGCCCGGGCCGTGGTCGCGACCTCGGCGCCGATCCAGCTCGCGCCGACCACCACGATCCGGGCCCCCGGGACGAGGTGGGCGCGCAGCGCCAGGGCGTCGTCGAGGGTCCGCAGCGTCAGCTGGGGGCCGTCCCCGGGCAGGCGCAGCGGCGCGGCGCCGGTGGCGATCGCCAGCGCGTCGTAGGCGACCGCGTCGGCACGGTCGGTGCCGGCGTCTGTCAGCACCGTCCGGGAGGCCGTGTCCAGCCCCGTCGCGGTCGTGCCCAGGCGCAGGTCGACGCCGAGCTTCTCGGTGTCGAAGGGCAGCGGTGAGTCGTCGCGCTCGCCGGCCAGCACCGCCTTGGAGAGCGGCGGCCGGTCGTAGGGCGGCACGTCCTCGGCGCCGAGCACCGTGATCGTGCCGCGGAACTTCTTGCGACGCAGGACCGCGCAGAGCCGGGCGGCGGCCAGTCCTGCACCGACGACGACGACCCGTCCGTCCTCGGGGTCCAGCCCTGGGAACGTGCCGCCGGGTGCGGCGCTCACTTCCCGGTCTTGGTGTAGTGGTCGCGGAAGAGCGGCGTGTCGCCGAGCAGGCGCTCCCCGGGGGTGAAGGTGACCGGGATGGTGTGGAAGCCGGCGTTGGTGCCCTGGTCGGGGTAGGCCACCACGTTCTCCATGTCGACCGCGTAGTCGCCCATCCGGGCGAGCACCTGGCGGATCATCTCGCGCGCCATCGCCTTGCCCATGTGGGAGCCGGCGCAGCGGTGGATGCCGAGGCCGAAGGCGACGTGCCGGTTGGGCCAGCGGGTGATGTCGACCTCGTCGGGGTTCTCGAACTGCTCCTCGTCGCGGTTGGCCGAGCCCCACGAGAGCAGGGCGCGGTCGCCCTTGCGCACCGGGCAGCCCTGGAACTCGGTGTCCTCCATGATCGTCCGGGCCAGCGCCTGGGTGGGGGAGAAGACCCGGAGGAACTCCTCGACCGCGATGTCGACCATCGAGGGGTCGTCGATCAGCCGCTGCCGCTGGTCGGGGTTCTCGTAGAGCCAGACCAGCGACTGGGTGACCAGGGAGGCGGTGGTGCCCACCCCGCCGGAGATGACCAGCTCGAGGATCGAGTAGACCTCATCGTCGTCCATCCGCCGGCCGTCGACCTCGGAGTTGATGAAGTGCGTGGTGGCGTCGTCGCTGGGGTTCTCCCGGCGGTGCGCGATGTGCTCGCGGACCGTCTTGCTGACCCACGGGACGGCGACCTCCGCGGCGTGCACGTACTCCGGGGAGCCGGGCGCGGCCGCGACCAGGGTGTGCATCGCGTCGACGTAGTTGCTGTACTCCGAGGGGTCGAGGCCCAGCCAGTCGATGGTGACCGCGGCCGGGACGCCCGCCACGATCGCGAGGTCGGCCTCGCCCTTCTCGATGATGGTGTCGATGAAGCCGGTGACGTAGTGCTTGATCACGTCGTCCAGGTTCTCCACCGCGGCGGGGGCGGTGACCTTGTTGACGGCCTTGCGGTAGGGCCGGAAGTGCGGCGGGTCGAGCTCGATCGGGATGTGGAAGGCGGTCGGGGCCTTGGGGATGGTCACCGAGAGGCCGGGGCCGCCGAACTCGTCGTGCCGGCCGGAGGAGAAGAGGTCGTCGTCGCGCGAGGCATCGAAGACCCCCTTGTAGTTGGAGATGACCCAGTACCCTCCGTGTGCCTCCGTCCAGGCCACCGGGGACTCCTGACGCAGCTTGCGGTAGGCGCCCACGTGGTCCGCGGCGTGTTCCGCCGAGTGGTGGTCGAAGTTGGTCACGGGGCAGCGCGGCTGGTCGGACATCAGATCAATCCTCCTTGGTGGCCAAGGGGTTCCTTGGGTGAGCAGGATCATGATAATAGTTATACCCAGCATGGAGTCAAGGGAGACTGGCGCGAACACGCCGGGCCTCGACCGATTCCCGGAGCCGGCACCGACGGTGCACCCAGTCAGGAGGAGCCAGCATGAGAGTTGTCGCTGATCTCGACAAGTGTCAGGGCCACGGCCTTTGCCGCATGTCCGCCCCGGACGTCTACGACGTGACGGTCGACGAGGGCCAGGTCATCGTGAAGTTCGACGGGGAGATCCCCGAGGAGCTCGAGGACGCCGCCGCGCTCGGCGTCGACTCGTGCCCGGAGATCGCGCTGACCATCGAGGACTGAGCGCCGAGGACCGGGGCTCCCGGGACTGAGTCCCCGCGTGGGTCTTGCGGCCCGCCGCCGTCCGCGAGGACGGTCGGCGGGCCTCCTCGCGTTCCTGCTGCTCGGCACCGCGGTGGCGGTGCCGACGCTGCTCGGGCTGCTCTCGGTCGAGCTCACCGCCGACCTGGGCCTCGACGATGCCCGGCTCGGCCTGGTGGTCTCCGCCTTCTGGGCGGTGACCGCGGTCGCCGCCCCGCTCGCCGGGCGCTGGGTGGACGGCCGCGGGTGGCCGGCCGGGGCGTGGTGGGGCGCCCTGCTCACCGCCGCCTGCCTGGTCGCCTGCGTGCTCCTGGTCGACTCCCTGCCCGCGCTGCTGGCGGTGGTCGCGCTCAGTGGGCTCGGCTACGCCTTCGCCTCCCCGACCAGCAACATCCTGGTGATGGCGACGGTGGCGCCCGGGCGGCAGGCCTCCGTGCTGGGCCTCAAGCAGACCGCGCCCCCGCTGCTGATGACGGTGGCCGGCGCCACCCTCCCCGCCCTCGCCCACCTGCACGGCTGGCGTCCGGCGATGGCCGTCGGCCTGGTGCTGCCGCTCGCGGTGGTGGGCGGCCTGCTGCTGGCCGCCCCGGGCACCGGGCGGGAGGCCCCGGGCGACCGCGGCCAGGCTGGGCCGGCAGCACCGGCGGCCCCGCTGCGGGCGGTCCCGGTGGTGGTCGCCGCCGGTCTCGGGACCTTCGCCGTCGCCACCCTGACCGGCTTCGCGGTGCTGAGCCTGGTCTCGGCCGGGCTGCGCCCGGTACAGGCGGCGGGCGTCGTCTCCGCGGGGAGCCTGGTGGCCGTGCTGGCGCGGGTCGCGGCCGGCTGGTGGCTGGACCGCCGTCCGGCCGACGACCTGGCGCCGCTGCTGGGCGTGATGGCCGTCGCGGTCCTCGCGCTGGCCCTGGTCGCGGCCGGCACCCTGGGCCTGGACGCCGTCCCCGACCCCGCCACCGACCCCAGCGCCGCGGGCGCTGCCGGGTGGCGCGCCCTGGTGGTCGCCGGGGTGCTCCTCAGCCTGGTCGCGGCGTGGACCTGGCCCGCGCTCCTGCTGGTCGCTCTGGTCCGTCGCTCGGCCGGGGCTGGCGCGGCCAGCGGCCTGCTCCAGCTCGGCAGCGGGGTGGGGTCGGCCGTCGGCCCAATCGGCTTCGGCCTGCTCTCCGCGGCGGGCGGTCGTGGCTGGGCCTGGGCGCTGATGGCAGTCACCACGGCGGTCGCGATGCTCCTGGTCCGGGTCGCGGCGCGCCCGTCACGAAGGGCGCCCCCGGTGGGGAGGGGCCGCCCCGGGGGGTGACAGCGCGGCTCCTCTAGTGATAATAGTGATAAGGAAATCTTGTGAGCCAGGACACGCGAGCCGGGCCGCCCCGAGAGCAGGAGGAACCATGGACTTCGCCGTGGACGAGACGCACGAGTCCATCAGGCAGGCGGTGCGAGCCATGTGCGCCCGGTTCGACGACGACTACTGGATGAAGCAGGACGACAAGCACGAGTTCCCCTGGGACTTCTACCACGCGGTGGCCGAGGCCGGCTGGCTCGGGCTGAGCATCCCGGAGGAGTACGGCGGTGGCGGCCTCGGCGTCCAGGAGGCGGCCGTCGTGGAGCGCGAGATCTCCGCCTCGGGTGCCGGCATGGCCGGCTGCTCGGCGGTCCACATCGGCATCTTCGGCTTCGAGCCCCTGATCCGCCACGGCAGCGAGAGCCTCAAGAAGCGCTTCCTGCCCCGCGCGGTCTCCGGCGACCTGCACGTCTCCTTCGCCGTCACCGAGCCGGACGCCGGCACCGACACCCTCAACCTGCAGACCGCCGCCCGCAAGGTCGACGGCGGCTGGCTCGTCTCGGGCAAGAAGGTCTGGATCACCAAGGCCCAGGAGGCGGAGCGGATGTTCCTCCTGGTCCGCACCTCCCCGCGCGAGGGCAAGGCGCACCGCGGCCTGACCCTGATGTTCGCGACCCTCGACCCCGAGGCCGTGACCATCCGCGAGATCCCCAAGCTGGGACGGCACGCGGTCGACACCAACGAGCTCTTCATCGACGACCTCTTCGTCGCCGACGAGGACGTCATCGGCGAGGTCGGCGAGGGCTTCAAGGTGATCCTGAGCGGCCTCAACGCCGAGCGGGTGATCTCCGCCAACGCGGCGCTGGGCCTCGGTGAGGCCGCGCTGCGCCGCGCCGTCGCCTACGCCAACGAGCGGATCGTCTTCGGCCGGCCGATCGGGCAGAACCAGCTGATCGCCGGTCAGCTCGCCGAGGCCCGGATCCGCCTCGACGCCGCCACCGCGATCTGCGACAAGGCGGCCTGGATGGTGGACAACGACATCCCCTGCGGCCGGGAGGCCAACATGGCCAAGTTCCTGGCCAGCGAGGCCGGCTTCAACGCCGCCGACGTCGCGATCAACGTGCACGGCGGCTACGGCTACGCGAAGGAGTACCACGTGGAGCGGTACTTCCGGGAGTCGCGCCTCAACCGGATCGCCCCGATCAGCCAGGAGATGGTCCTCAACTACGTCGCCGAGCACGTGCTCGGACTGCCCAGGTCGTACTGATGGCCGGGGTCGGGAGCGCCGACGGTCTCGAGGGCCTGCTGCCGCAGCGGGAGGCCGAGCGGCTGCTCCACGCCTACCAGCGGCTGGTCGACGCCAAGGACGTCGACGGGCTGGGCGAGCTGGTGACCCGCGACGTGCTCCTCGCCCGCAAGGGCGAGGAGACCCGCGGGCGCGAGGCGTTCCTCGACCTCTACCGCCGGTTCGCGGCCTCGGACGTCGAGGTGGCCCAGCACATGGCCACCAACGTGGAGGTCTCCCCGCTCGGCACCGGCCCCTACGACCCGGTCCGGTTCGACGCCACCTTCTGGGTGGTCACCACGCACGCCTCCGGCGAGGCCCGGATGGTCTGGGGGCGCTACCGCGACGACATGGTGCGCGACGGCGGGCGGTGGCTGATCAGCGCCAAGCGCCTCCACGTGAAGGGCACGGCGTTCCTCGACCCCTCGGCGCTGGCGCCGGCGTCGATGGAGTCGTTCGGCCCCCGCCCCGACCGACCCTGAGGAGAAGGAGAGAGACATGACGACCACCGAGGAGAGGCTGCGCCGGCTCGAGGACAGGCAGGCGATCCAGGACCTCGTGCACCTCTACGGGTTCGTGATGGACGAGCGCGACCTGCCGGGGCTGGAGAGTCTCTTCACCGCCGACGCCCACCTGACCTCGGCGGACGGGGTCTTCGACGCCCGCGGCCTCGAGACGATCGCCCAGACCTACCAGGGGCGCTACGACTCGTTGGGTGCCACCCACCACTTCATGCACTCGGTGCTCACCCGCTTCGACGAGTCGGACCCCGACCGGGCTGCCGGCCTGGTCAGCGGGCACGCCGAGCTGGTGCGCGAGGGGGAGACGATGTGGGTCGCGCTGCGCTACCACGACGTCTACCGCCGCACCGAGCGCGGCTGGCGGATCGCCGAGCGGCAGCTCGGCTACATGTACTACCTGCCCGCCTCGGAGTACGTCGAGACGATGAAGAGCGACCGGCGCACCCTGGTCTACGGCGATCCACGGCCCGCCGACTGGCCCTCGGTGCTGCACGGTGGCGATCTCGGTTGGTTGCGTTCCTTCTACCCGAACGAGGTGGGTGCATGAGCGTCACGAGCACGGACCAGGACATCGAGCGCGGCGGCGAGCGGGAGGGGTTCGAGGAGACCTTCGACGTCGTGGTGCTCGGCAGCGGGTGCGCCGGGATGATGTCGGCGCTCAGCGCCGCCGACCGGGGCGCCCGCGTCGCGCTGCTGGAGAAGGCCGACGTGCTCGGCGGCACCAGCGCGCTCTCCAGCGGGGTCGCCTGGCTGCCGGCCAACACGTACCAGGCCGAGCACGGCGTGGTCGACTCCGAGGCCGACGGCCTGGACTACCTCTCGGCGCTCTCCCACGGACTCATCCGCCCCGAGATGGCTGAGGCCTTCGTCTCGACCGTCAAGGAGATGCTCGACTGGGTCGAGGACCGCACCCCGCTGCGGATGCGCCTCGTCCCGGGCTATCCGGACTACCACCCCGAGCACCCCGGCGGGATGCCGGGCGGTGGCCGCTCGACCGAGCCCGAGCTCTTCTCCTTCCACGAGCTGGGGGAGTGGGCGGACCGTTTCCTGGGCTTCCCGCGCTCGATGTACGTCGGTGAGACGCCGGTCGGCGGCGGCACCGGCTTCCTCGAGCCCGAGGAGGCGTCCCGCCGCACCGAGCAGGCGCTCGAGGGCCTGGGCCGAGGCCTGCTCGGGGCGCTGCTGAAGGGTCTGCTCGACCGCGACGTCGCGGTGCGGACCTCGGCCGACGCCGTCCGGCTGGTCACCGACTCCGGTCGGGTCACCGGCGTGGAGCTGGCCGACGGCCGCCGGATCGGCGCGCGTCGCGGGGTGGTGCTGGCCACCGGGGGCTTCGAGCGGGATGAGCAGCTGGCCACCGCGTTCCTGCGCGGCCCGCTCAGCCACGCGCCCGGCGCCCCGACCAACACCGGCGACGGGCTGCGGATGGCCATGCGCGTCGGCGCCCAGCTCGGCGTGATGCGCGAGGCGTGGTGGGTCCCGGTCGTCACGATCCCCGGGTTCGAGGGGGAGCAGTACGCCAACCACGGCATCCAGCTGCTGCAGCGCGAGCGCACCCTGCCCCGCACGATCATGGTCAACGCGGACGGTCGGCGGTTCACCAACGAGGCCGCCAACTACAACGCGCTGGGCGCGGCGTTCCACGTCTTTCACCCGACCCGCTTCGAGTACGAGAACCAGCCCGCCTGGGCGGTCTTCGACCAGGGCTACGTCGAGATGTACGGCGGCTACGGCATCCCCGCCGGCGGTGAGATGCCGGAGTGGATGACCCGGGCCGACACCCTGGTGGAGCTGGCCGACAAGATCGGCGTCCCCGGCGAGGAGCTGGACGCCACGGTCGCCCGGTGGAACGAGCTCTGCGCCCAGGGTCGCGACACCGACCACGGTCGCGGGGACTCGGCGTACGACGGGTGGTGCGGCGACCGCAGCCACTACCCGGGGACCGCCGCCACGCTGGGTCCGATCGACCGCGGCCCCTTCTATGCCGCGCCCGTGCACTCGAGCTCGCTCGGCACCAAGGGCGGCCCGTTGACGACGCCCGACTGCGAGGTCGTCGACGTCGACGGCGACCCGATCCCCGGCCTCTACGCGGTGGGCAACGCGATGGCCGCGCCGACCGGGATGGTCTACGGCGGCGCGGGCGGCACCCTCGGGCCGGCGATGGTCTTCGGGTACCGCTGCGGGCGCGCGGTCGCGGGGGAGTGAGCGTCCCACCCTCTTGTCGGTCCTGATGTGATCTGAGACACTTTTACCAATTCATGATTACGGATATCAGGATTGGAGTCTCGGGCCCATGACGACGACCGACGAGAGGGTGGCACCCGACCTGGGTGCCCTCACCGGAGCCTGGCTGGAGCAGTTCAGGGCGGTGCTGCGCGACGGCACCACCACCGCCGTGCCGCAGCTCTTCCACGCCGACGGGTGGTGGCGCGACCTGCTCGCCCTCACCTGGGACCTGCGCACCGCCCACGGCCACGACGCCCTGGCGGCCAGGATCGAGGAGCTGCCCGCCGGACCGGTGACGCTGACCCTCACCGACGCCCCCGCCCTGGTCGAGGCGGGAGCCGAGCCCTGGGTGCAGGCCACCTTCGACCTGGAGACCCCCCTCGTCCGCGGTCGAGGGGTGCTGCGCCTGGTGCAGCGCGACGGCGCCTGGCGGGCGTGGACGCTGCTCACCGCCGCCGACGAACTGGTGGGCCACGAGGAGCTCACCGGCACCAGGCGACCGCTCGGCGGCGCGCAGGGCGCCGACCGGATGGCGCGCAGCTGGTCGGAGACGCGCCGGCGCCAGGAGGAGTTCGCCGACGGGGAGCCGGCCGTGCTCGTGGTCGGGGCCGGGCACGGCGGCCTGGGACTGGCCGCCCGCCTGGGCTGCCTCGGGGTGCCCACCCTGGTCGTCGACCGCAACGAGCGGGTCGGCGACGGGTGGCGCCACCGCTACGACTCGCTCGTGCTGCACGACCCGGTCTGGTACGACCACCTGCCGTACCTCCCCTTCCCGCCCAGCTGGCCGGTCTACACGCCCAAGGACAAGCTCGCCGACTGGCTCGAGTCCTATGCCCGGACCATGGAGCTCAACGTCTGGACCGGCACCGAGCTCGTGGAGAGCACGCACCGAGGGGCCGACGGCTGGGAGGTCACCCTGCGGCGCGGCGACGGCACGGTGCGCACGGTCCGGCCCCGCCACCTGGTGCTCGCCACCGGGGTCAGCGGCACCGAGCCCCACCTGCCCGACCTGCCGGGCGCCGAGGAGTTCACCGGCCTGGCCTGCCACTCCAAGGCGTTCCCGCGGGGCGCCGACTTCGCCGGGCGCCGGGCCGTGGTCGTCGGCAGCTGCAACAGCGGCCACGACATCGCCCAGGAGCTCTTCGAGAAGGGCGCCGAGGTGACCATGGTGCAGCGCTCGCCCACCTACGTGGTGAGCGTCGCCGGCTCCGGTCTCGCGATGACCGGGATGTACGACGAGAGCGGGCCGCCGACGGAGGTGGCCGACCTGCTGAGCGCCTCCTTCCCCTTCAACTGCGCGCCGGAGATGCACCAGGCCACCACCGCCGCGATGGCGGAGCACGACCGGGAGATGCTGGCGGGCCTGGAGCAGGCGGGCTTCCTCACCTCCTCCGGCATCGACGGCACCGGCGCGCTCCAGCTCTTCCTGCAGCGCGGCGGCGGCTACTACATCAACGTCGGCTGCTCGGAGCTGATCGCCGAGGGCAAGGTCAAGGTCCGCTCCGGGGTCGGCGTACGCCGCTTCACCCCCGGCGGCCTGGAGCTCGAGGACGGCACCGTGCTGGAGGCCGACGTCGTCGTCTTCGCCACCGGCTACAAGGGGATGCTCGCGACCGCCCGGCGGCTGCTCGGCGACGAGGTCGCCGACCGCTGCGGCCCCGTCTGGGGGCTCGACGCGGAGGGCGAGCTCCAGGGCGTGTGGCGCCGCTCCGGCCAGGAGGGTCTCTGGTTCATGGGCGGCAACCTGGCGATGGCCCGCTTCTACGGCAAGTTCCTCGCACTGCAGATCAAGGCAGACCACGAGGGGCTCCTCGAGCCCCGCACTCTCTCGGAAGGCAGGACCGCATGACCGACACCACCACCACGACCTCCACCCCCCGCCAGGGGGAGGGGCCTCTCGCGGGCAAGGTCGCCCTCATCACCGGCGCCGCTCGCGGCCAGGGCCGCAGCCACGCCCTGCGCCTGGTGCGCGACGGGGCGGCGATCATCGCCGTCGACCTCTGCGACCACATCGGCAGCCTCGACGGGTTCTACGACCTGGCCACGCCTGAGGACCTCGCCGAGACGGTGCGCCAGGTGGAGGCGGCGGGCGGGCGCATCCACGCCGCCCAGGCCGACGTGCGCGACATCGACGCGCTGACCGCTGCGGTGGACGCCGGGGTGGCCGCGCTGGGCAGCCTCGACGTCGTCGTGGCCAACGCCGGCATCTTCACCTTCGGCGAGGCGACCCACGAGGTGAGCGCCGACGCGTGGCGCGAGCTGATGGACGTCAACGTGACCGGCGTCTGGCACACCTACAAGGCGGCGGCGCCGCACCTCCTCGCCGCGGGTCCCGGCGGCTCGGTCATCATCATCGCGTCGCTGGCGGGCTTCAAGGGCCTGGCCAACGTGGCGGCGTACACGACCACCAAGCACGCGATCGTCGGCTTGATGAAGGTGCTGGCCAACGAGCTCGGCCCGCACGGCATCCGGGTCAACACCATCCACCCCAACTCCATCGACACCGACATGGTGAAGAACAGCCGGACCTACCGGCTCTTCCGCCCCGACCTGGACGAGCCGAGGGCCGAGGACGCCGAGGCGGCGTTCGCCGGGCTCAACCCGATGGGCAAGGCGTGGATCGAGCCCGAGCACGTCTCCCACGCGGTGGCCTGGCTGGCCGGGCCGGAGTCCTACTACGTGTCGGGCGGGCAGATCCCCGTCGACGGGGGCGCGTCGGTGCAGTAAGGCCGGGCTCGGCGGAATTTCCCAAGTCGTGGCGGCGCGTGGTGGACATCACGTTCAAACCATGCGCACAATATGCACGAATCGCTTCTCTCCGTGCGGGCGCACCGCCGCGCCCGCTCTCACCAAGGAGTCACCATGACTGACCGTGCCGCTCTCGAGGATCTCGCCAACCGCTACTCCCTGGCCTACGACACCGCCGATCTCGAGACGATGGAGTCGGTCTTCACCGAGGACGCCACCTTCTCGATGGTGATCGCGGGCGGTGACAAGATCTCCTTCGGACCCCGTGAGGCGATCATGAAGCTGATGCGCGACTCGATGTCGTCCCAGACCGACCAGCGCCGCCACGTCAACACCAACCTGATCGTCGAGGGCACCGAGGACGGCGTGACGAGGACCAAGCACTACCTCACCCTGATCGCCACGGAGAACGACCAGACCAACCTGCTCTCCGCGGGCCTCTACTCCTCCGAGATCGTCGAGGAGGGCGGCAGCCTGCGCTTCCGCTCGCTCCACCTGGACCTCGACAAGGCCTACTGAGCGCCACCTGCCGCCCGACGATCTCGGAGACTTCCCGGAGGACCTGCATGAACCAAGGACTCATCCCTGCCAAGTGGGCGCGCATGACCCCCCACAAGCAGGCCATCTACGACGCCGCCGACGACCGGCGCGTCACCTGGCGCGACTTCGACGAGCTCGTCCGGCGGCTGGCCAACGGCCTGCTGGCGCTCGGCCTCACCAAGGGCGACAAGGTCGCGATGCTGTCGCGCAACTGCGTCGAGTTCCAGGCGCTCTACTTCGCCGCCGGCCGGGTCGGGCTGGTCACCCAGCCCCTCAACTGGCGGCTGGCCACCCCGGCGCTCGTCGGCGTGGTCCGCGACGCCGGGCCCCGGGTGCTGATCACCCAGGGCGAGTTCGCCGAGGTCGCGACCGCCGTCGAGCGTGAGGTCGACCTGATCGCCTCGCTCTCCTTCGGCCCCGGCTCCGACGGCAGCCTCGACGAGCTGATCGCCCGGTCCTCCGACGAGGAGCCCGCGCAGAGCGCCGAGGTCGGGGAGGACGACCCGTTCTTCCTGCTCTACACCGGCGGCACCACGGGCGACTCCAAGGGCGCCCTGCACACCCACCGCAGCGCCGCGGCCGGCATGCTCAACCAGACGGTCGCGGAGCGGATCGTGCCGACCGACGTCTACATGCTGACCGGGCAGATGTACCACATCCCGATCGTGCTGGCGATGAACTACCTCAAGCACGGCTGCCCGCTGGTGCTGATGAACTTCGCGCCCAAGCTCGCCCTCGACCTGATCGAGAACGAGAAGGTCTCGGCGTTCCTCGGCGTCACCACGATGCTCAACTGGATGATGGCGGAGCCCAACTTCGCGCAGTACGACCTCTCCAGCCTGCGCAACATCCAGTACGGCGGCGGGCCGATGCCGTCCAACATTGTCCGGCAGGCGCTCGACTCCTTCCCGTGCACCCTGATCCAGGGCTACGGGCAGACCGAGGGCACCACGATGACGTTCCTCTCCCAGGAGGACCACCTCGACGCGATCAACGGGATCCACCCCGAGCGGCTCAAGTCGTGCGGCCGCGAGGGCTTCGTGACCACCGTGCGGGTCGTCGACCTCGACGGCAACGACGTGCCCCAGGACGGGAAGACCCCCGGCCAGATCATCGTCAAGAGCCCGGCCAACATGGTGGGCTACCTCAACCGCCCCGACCTGACCGCGCAGACCTTGCGGGACGGCTGGATGTGGACCGGCGACGTGGCCACCTGGGACGAGGACCGCTACGTCTTCATCGTCGACCGCGCCAAGGACATGATCATCTCGGGCGGGGAGAACATCTACTCCGTCCAGGTCGAGGAGGCCATCGCCTCGCACCCGGCCGTCCTCGAGTGTGCCGTGATCGGCGTGCCCGACGAGGAGTGGGGCGAGACGGTCAAGGGCTTCGTGGTGCTCAAGCCGGGTGCGGAGGTCACCGAGCAGGAGATCATCGACCAGGCCAAGAAGCACCTGGCGAGCTACCAGAAGCCGCGGTCGGTCGACTTCGTCGTCGAGCTGCCCAAGGCGCCCACCGGCAAGATCCTCAAGCGCGAGCTGCGCAAGCCGTTCTGGGAGGACCAGGATCGCAATGTCTGAGCCGGGAGGCTACGAGGACAGGGTCGGTCGCGAGTTCCCGGGGGGCGAGTACACGCTCGCCCCCTGGCGGGCCTGGCTGGTGGCCGACACCCTGCTCGACGACCCGTGGGACGAGGTTCCCCACCCGGTGCTGGCCTGGATGGCCGGCGTCGCCGGGAGCGGGCTGACCTGGGACGAGCTCTTCGCGTGGTTCGACGCCACCGCCGCGGACGGCCCGATGTTCGGCGAGCACCACACCACGCTGCACCGCCCCCTGGAGACCGGCGCGACCTACCAGGTCTCCGGACGGGTGGTCTCGGTCGACCGCAAGGTCGGCCGGCGTGCCGGCGCCATGGACGTGGTCGGCTACGAGCTCGACCTGCACCACGGCGGCGACCACGTGGCCCGCTGCTACAACTCGATCGTCTTCCCGCGGAGGTCGGCATGAGCGCCCCCAGCGACGTCCGGATCGGCACCACGATCCCCGAGCTCGAGCTCACCGTCGACCCGGAGAAGATGAAGGTGATGGCCGCGCTGCTGGCCGACCCCAACCCGATCCACTTCGACACCCGCGCGCTGGCCGCGCTCGGCATGGACGAGCGGCCGGTCAACCAGGGCCCGCTCAACATGGGGTACCTGCAGACCATGCTGGCCCGCTGGGCCGGCGGACGTGACCGCTTGCTCGCCTTCCGGGTGCGCTTCCAGGGCAACGTCCTGGCCGGCGACCGGGTGCGGGCCACCGGCACGGTCGCCGCGGTCGAGGAGACCGAGCGTGGCCGGGTGGCCACCTGTGACATCAGCCTGGAGGTCGTCGGTGGCGCCGTCGTGCTCTCCGGGACCGCCGACGTGCTCCTGGAGGAGAACCGATGACGACGCTGACCCACGAGCCCGAGAAGGGCCGCCTCGCCTTCCAGCTGGCCTACGGCGACACCGACACGGTGGGCATCGCCTACTTCGACATCTACTACCGCTGGATGGAGCGCTGCTACTCCACGTGGCTCTACTCCCACGGGATCCGCAGCGGCCAGATGGCCGACGACCTCGGTGTGGTCACCGTCGGCATCAGCTCGGGCTGCCGCTACGTCGACACCGTCGAGGTCTTCGACGAGATCGTCTGCCAGGCCGTCGCCGAGCGGATCGGCGCCAGCTCCTACGCGGTGGGCTTCGAGTTCACCCGGGGGGACACGCTGGTGACCAAGGGCCAGATGGTCTTCGCCTCGCGCAACCCCGGCGACTTCTCCAAGGCGGCCATCCCCGAGCGGCTGCGCAAGGTCCTCGGGGAGCTGCCGGCGCCCCGGTTCGAGGTCCAGGTGTGAGCGGGGCCGCCGGGGCCGACCCCCGGGTCCAGGGCCTCCTGGACCGCGAGGAGGTGCGCGACCTGGTGGCCCGCTACGCGCTGCGCGTCGACGACCACGACCTCGGCGCCCTCCAGGCGATGTTCCACCCCGAGGCGGTCTTCGACCGCGACGGACACCTCGCCACCGGCTGGCCGGAGATCGCGGAGATGCTGGGCGCGTCGATGCGCGGCTTCCGGCGGATGCTGCACACCCCGCACGCCGTGGTGGTCGAGACCACCGGCCCCGACGAGGCGGTGGGGAGCTCCAGCGGCCACGGCGAGCTGATCACCGGTCGGGGCGTGGTGCTGGCCGCCTACCGCTACGCCGACCGGTACGCCCGCCACGAGGGCCGCTGGGTCTTCACCCGCCGCGAGGTCCGGTTCCTCTACGCCACCTCGGCGCTGGAGTACGCCGCGACCCTGCCGGAGGTGGACCGGATCCGGTTCCCGGGTGAGCCGGCACGCAGCAGCGCGATCACCCCGGTGGGGGAGGGGCGTCCGAGCCCCGCCACATAACGAGTCAAATGATGCGCAGGGATATTGACACAACGGTGATCATGATATTCACTCATCCTTAGTACCTGTGACGCAGACCACTGTCACCCGGCCAAGGAGCGTTCCCCGATGACCGACAGCCCCTCGACCGCCCCCTCCTCCGGCGAGGAGCAGAGGCCCGTCCTCGTGGTCGGCGCCGGCCTCTCGGGGCTCTCCACCGCGCTGACCTGTGCGCTCAACGGCCGCCCGGCGCTGGTCCTCGAGGCCGCCGACCTGGTCGGCGGCGCGGCCGCCTACTCCGGCGGCCAGGTCTGGTGCGGCGACAACCACGTGGCCCGCCGCGAGGGCATCGAGGGCGACTCCAAGGCGCTGACCGAGACCTACATCCGCGACGTCGCCTCCCACCTGGCGCCCGAGGTGCTCGACGAGCAGGCGCTGCTGCGCTGGATCGACGTGTCGCCCGCCGCCATGGAGTACTTCGAGGAGAACGGCGCCATCCGCTGGACCGTGATCCCCGGTCTCGCCGACTACCACAACGAGGCCGCCGGCGCCCTCCCGCAGGGGCGCTACCTGACCAACGAGGTCATCGACGGCTCGGTGCTCGGCCCGTGGCGCGAGAAGCTGCGCTACAGCCCCTACTTCCCGGTCGGCACCACCTACCGCGACCTGCTGGAGAAGGGCCGCCGGGCGACGTACGTCGACGACGCCGGCGAGGAGCAGAGCGCGACCAAGCAGTCGCACGCCGGGCTCCCGGCCTTCGGGCTCTCCGACGGCACCGAGTTCGAGCGGGCGACCGACGCCGACCCGCTCACCTACGGCACCGGCGTGGTCGCCGGCTTCCTGGCCCGCGTGGTCGCCCACGAGCTGGTGGAGATCCGCACCGAGCACCGGGTCGTCGAGCTGATCACCGAGGAGGGCGCCGTCGTCGGCCTCCGCGCCGAGACCCCCGACGGCACCGTGGAGCTCCGCGGCCCGGTGGTGCTGGCCACCAGCACCTACGACTGGGAACCCGAGCTGGTCCACGAGATCCTCGGGCTCACCGAGGAGGACTGGGGCTCGGTCGCCCCCGAGACGCTGCGCGGCGACGGCATCAAGCTGGCCCGTCAGGTCGGCGGCGAGATCGCCCGGATCCCCGCCAACGCGACGCCGATCCTGCCCGGGTGGCGCTCGCAGGTCGGCACCGGCTTCGGCTACGGCCCGGAGTACGCGATGCCGCACTCGATGATCGTCGACCGGCACGGCAACCGTTACTGCAACGACTCCTACTGGGTCGACATCTGCCGCCGCACCCTCGACCCCGACGACAGCCACCTGCCGTTCTTCCTGGTCTGGGACGACCAGCACCGGATCAAGTACGGCCTGGCCGCGACCCCGCCCGGTGGCGACTACCCCGAGGGGTGGGTCACCTCGGCCGGCACCCTGGAGGAGCTGGGGGAGAAGCTCGGCATCGACGGCGACCAGCTCACCCGGACCGCCGAGCGGTTCAGCCAGTACGCCGAGAAGGGTGAGGACCCCGACTGGGGCCGCGGCACCGTGGACTACGTCAACAAGTTCGCCGGTGACCCGGAGAACAAGCCGAGCCCCGTGCTCGGCCCCGTCGTCCAGGCTCCCTTCCACGGCATCCGGCTGCGTTTCGTCGGCACCGGGATCGGCACCTCGGGCGTGCGCATCGACGGCGACGGACACGTCCTCGCCGAGGGCGGGGAGCCGGTTCCCGGGCTCTACGCCGCCGGGTCGGTGGCGGCACTGACCACCACCGGCACCGCCTACAACTCGGGAATCGCGCTCGGGCGCGGACTCACGCTGGCCTACCTGGTCGGTCATGAACTGTCGGGCGACCCGGTCGCGTGACACCCAAGAGTCCGCCGCTCCCGCGGCCGGACCTGCAACCTAACGAACAGTGGAGGAACGATGGGTAGAGGAGCGCAGATGCGCAAGGCGCTGCTGGCAGGCCTGGCGATGGCGACGGTGTTCGGCACCGCCGCGTGCGGCGACAGCGGCGGCGGCAGCGCGGGCGGTGGCGACGGCGGCATCGCCGACACCATCAAGATCGCCCAGGTCCAGGACCAGACCGGCACCGTGGCCTACGCCGGCCTGGGTGCCTCGGAGGGTGCCGAGCTCGCGATCGACGAGATCGAGGAGCAGGGCTTCCTCGGCGACGGCGTGACGATCGACCTGGACAAGCTCGACACCGCCGGTGAGATCGAGCGGGCGTCGAGCGAGATGAGCAAGGCGATGGGCGACCGCGACGTCTCCGCGATCATCGGCCCGGTCTCCACCCAGCAGGCCGCCACGGTCTCGCCGCTGGTGGGCCGGCAGAAGGTGCCGACGATCTTCACCCAGGCCGGTGGCGAGGGCGTCGTGACCAACGACTACACCTTCCGCGTCACCCCGCCGATGGAGTCCTACTACGCCTCGGTGATGGACTTCCTGGAGGAGGAGGGCGTCGAGACCATCTCGGTCCTCTACAACGCCACCTTCCCGACCTTCGCCGTGCTCGGTGAGGACGACGTCCCGGCGATGGCCGAGGAGCGCGGCATCGAGATCGTGCAGTCGCTGCCGGTCCAGATGACCACGCAGGACTTCTCCGGCCAGGCCCAGCAGGTCGCCAAGGAGGGCGCGGACGCGCTCGTCATGCTGCTCATCGCCCCGCAGTCGGTGACCGCGCTCGGCCAGCTCAACGACGCGGGCTACGACGGCCAGATCGTGGCCACCTCGGTCCAGGCCGCCGGCAACATCGAGGCCGCCGGCGACAACGCCAACGGTCTGGTCTACCCGGTGCCCTTCTCGGTCGCCATGGAGGACAAGACCTCGGACGCCTTCACCACGGCGTTCCAGGAGAAGTTCGACAAGGAGCCCACGCCCTACGCCGCCGACGGCTACGACGCCATGTGGTGGATCGCGCGGGCCATCAAGGCCTCGGGCGACTCCTCCCGTGAGGGGATCCGCGAGGGTCTCGCCGAGATCGCCGCCGAGGGCCTGACCGGCGCGATGGGCGAGGTGACCTTCGACGGCAACGACGCCCGGATCGACGGCGTCCTCGTGCGCTGGCAGGACGGCAAGGAGACGCTCGTCAAGTGAGTGCGACCGGGGTGCGGTCCGCAGGGACCGCACCCCGGTGATCCCGTCCCGTCAACACCGAGAGGAACCCCCGTGCAAGATCTGCTGAACGCAGCGACGCTGGGCTCGATCTATCTGCTGTTCGCGCTGGGCATGGCCTTGGTCTGGGGGACCATCGGCATCCTCAACTTCGCCCACGGCGCCACCTTCATGTTCTCGGCCTTCGTCGGCCACCTGGTCAGCCGGGAGACCGAGCTGCCCTTCCTGGGCGTGATCGCGATCGCCGTGCTGACCGGCGCGATCATCTCCTCCCTGACCATGCTGCTCGCCTTCCAACCGATCCTGAAGCGGTCCAAGAACCAGCACGCCGCCGAGATGCGGATCCTGATCGGCGGCATCGGCGTCGCCGCCATCCCGCTGGCCCTGGCACAGCGCGAGACGCGCTCGAGCCCCTTCGGCTTCAACAGCAGCTACAAGGCCGAGGTCTTCGAGGTCTTCGGTCTCCGGCTGACCACCACGTCGGCCATCATCATCGTCGCCGGCCTCGCCATGGGGATCGGCCTCACCCTCTGGCTGCGCAGGTCCCGACAGGGCCTGGCGCTGCGCGCGATCGGCGTCGACGCCGAGACCGCCGCCGGCATGGGGGTCAACCGCACCGTCCTGGCCTTCGGCACCATGGCCGTCGCCGGGGCGCTGGCCGGCCTGGCCGGGGCGCTGCTCACCTTCCAGCTCGGCGCGATCGCGCCGGAGACCGGTGACCAGCTGATCATCAAGGCGTTCGCGGTCATCGTGCTCGGCGGCCTGGGGTCGATGGCGGGCACCGTCATCGGCGCCTACGTGCTGGCCGGCGCGGAGACCTTCGTCCTCTACATGAACTGGGGGACCTGGGTGGACGCGGTCTCCTTCGGTCTCATCTTCCTGATCCTGCTCGCTCGCCCCCAGGGGCTCCTCGGCCGCAAGGAGGTGCGACGCACATGAGCGACTGGTACTACATGAACGTCGTCCTGATCCAGACGACGCTGACCACGCTGCTGCTGGCGCTGAGCATCCAGGTGCCGCTGCGCTTCGGGGTCTTCTCCTTCGCCGGGGTCGGCGCCTTCGGCGTCGGCGGCTACGGCGCCGCGATGACGATGGTCCACCTGGAGTGGTCGACCTGGCCGTCGGTGGCCGTCGGTGCGCTGGCCGCCGCCCTGGTGGTCTTCGTCCTGGGCCTGGTGGTGCGACGCCTCACCGGCCTCTACATGGGCATGGCGACCATCGCCTTCACCCTCATCGTCTCGGTCGTCGCGGTCAACGGCGGCGACCTGACCGGCGGGGCCGGCGGCCTCTACGGGGCGCTGGGCGAGATCAGCATGCTGCAGATCGTGCTGGTGGCCCTGGCGGTCGTCGCGGTCCTGGTCTGGACCGAGGCCCGCGGCCTCGGCCGGCGGATCGACACCGTCCGTGAGGACCCCGAGCTCGCCAACGCCCTGGGCATCGACGTCAACAGCTACCGGCTGATGTCGTTCGCCCTCTCGGGCCTGATCGGCGGCCTGGCCGGTGCCATCACCACCCTGCTGCGCTCGACCATCACCCCGGCCGAGGTCAACTTCCACCTGGTGATCGTGGCGCTGACCGCGATCGTGGTGGGCGGCGCCCGGTCGTGGATCGGCGCGCTGATCGGGGCGGTCATCTTCGTGTGGCTGCCCACCTGGCTCGCGTTCGTCCAGGAGTGGGAGAAGGTCGCCTACGGCTTCATCGTCGCCGCCGCCGCGATCTACCTGCCCAACGGCGTGCTCGGCGTGATCAAGGACGCCTGGCACCGCTTCCGCACCCGAGAGGAGCGCGCCCGCGTGGCCGCCCTCCTGCAAGAGAAGAGCTGAGGCAGATGACTGACACCGCAGTGCGCGCCAGGACGGCGCTGCTGGAGGTCCAGGACGTCGCGGTCCACTTCGGTGGCGTCAAGGCCGTCGACGGCATCACCCTCGAGATGCGGCCGGGCCAGATCTACGGGGTTCTCGGCCCCAACGGGTCGGGCAAGTCGACGCTGCTCGGCGCGATGACCCGGCTGACGCCGCTGACCCGCGGGCGCTTCGTGCTCGACGGGGAGGACTACACCCGCCGGCCGGCGCGCAAGGTCCACCACATGGGGATCGCCCGCACCTTCCAGACGGTGCGGCTGCTCGACGACCGCTCGGTGCGCGACAACATCCTGCTCGGCCAGGACACCCTGCCGAAGGAGACGCGCAAGGAGGCCTCGACCCGGGTGGAGGAGGTGATGGAGCGGATCGGACTGCGCGAGGTGGCGCGGATGCGCCCCGACGAGCTCTCCTACGGCATGCAGCGCCGGGTGGAGTTCGCCCGCGCCATCATCGGCCGTCCCCGGCTGCTGCTCCTCGACGAGCCGACCGCCGGCATGAACACCTCCGAGCGCGAGGAGATCGGCGCGCTGATGAAGCAGCTGCTCGAGGAGGGGATCACCCAGTTCATCGTCGAGCACGACGTGCAGATGATGGTCGACACCTGCGACTACCTCTTCGCGATGAACTTCGGCAAGCTGATCGCCCAGGGCACGCCCGCGGAGGTGGTGCGCCACCCCGACGTCCAGGAGGCCTACTTGGGGAAGGGGGCGGCCGACGATGCTTGAGGTCACCGACCTGCACGTCAACTACGGCCCGGTGAGGGCGGTGCACGGCGTCTCGTTCTCCGCCGAGGCCGGCAGCATCACGCTGGTGCTGGGCGCCAACGGCGCCGGCAAGACGACCAGCCTCCGCGCGGTCGCCGGCTTCCACAAGCCCGCCTCCGGCACGGTCACCTTCGACGGCAAGGCGACCACCGGCATCCCCGCCCACAAGGTGGTGCGCCGGGGGATGGTGCTGGTCCCGGAGGGTCGCAAGATCTTCTTCCCCCTCACGGTGGAGGAGAACCTGCGCATCGGCGGGTACGCCGCGCCCCGCGGCGGCCTGGACGCCGGCATGGAGGAGGTCTACGAGAAGTTCCCGATCCTCGGCGACCGGCGCCACTCCCAGGCCGGCCTGCTCTCCGGCGGCGAGCAGCAGATGCTGGCCTTCGGGCGGGCGCTGATGTCGAAGCCCAAGCTGATGCTGATGGACGAGCCCTCGATGGGCCTGGCGCCGACGATGGTCGAGAAGGTGCTCAGCAGCGTCCGGACGATGGCCGACGCGGGCATCGGGATCCTGATGGTCGAGCAGAACGCCGACGCCGGGCTGCGGATCGCCGACTCGGTGGTCGTGGTCAACCGCGGCGAGACCGTCTGGAGCGGCCCCGCCTCGGAGGCGCGCGGCAACAAGGCGATCGTGCACGCGATGCTGGGCGAGGCAGCGCTCGTCGACGATGCCTGAGCAGCCGGAGCAGCCGGAGCAGCCGGTCGCTGCCGCGGGGCGCCCGGGCGACAAGGACATCGAGGACCTCGCCCAGGCGCGCCTCGGCGTCGCCGAGCAGCAGCGGCTCTGGGAGGCCCAGACCGAGTGCGTGCTCTCGTTCCTCCAGGACGGGTTCCCCACCGCGGTGGTGATGAGCTTCCAGGTCGACGAGGACGGGCACTTCTGGTTCGCCACGGTCGAGGGACGCCGCCAGGTCCGCGGGGTCGACTCCGACCCGCGGGTCGCCGTGGTCGTCTCCAACACCGGGACCGACCTGCCGGGCCGCCGGATGGTGGCGCTGCGCGGGGAGGCCCGGGTGCACCGGGACCGCGAGGTGATCCGGGACAGGGTGCGCAAGCTGGCCCCCCGGCTCGCCCCCGAGGACCCCGACGCCTTCGTGCGGCTGCTCGACAGCCCCCAGCGTGTCGTGATCGAGGTGGTGCCCACCCGGGTCACCGCCTCCCACGACTCCACCCGGCTGGCCGGTGACGGTCGAGGCCGGAAGACCCAGGAGGAGAAGCCCGTTGCCGAAGACGCCTGACGTGCCGGACCTGAGCATCGGGGGGTGGCTGGCCGCCCTGGCCGCCGACCCCGCGCGCCGCGACGCCGAGATCGTCGTCGAGGACGAGGCGGCCAGCGCCGTCGAGCTCGACCGGGCCGCGAGCTCGGTGGCGGCCGGCCTGCTCGCCCTCGGGCTCGGCCCGGGCGACCGGGTCGCCGTCCTGACCAGCGCCCGGATCGCCGCCCTCCAGGCCTGGTTCGGCATCGCCCGGGCCGGGCTGGTCGAGGTCCCGCTCAACCCGGCGTCGGGCACGGTGCTGCTCCAGCACTGCCTGACCAAGTCGCGGGCCCGGGTGGTCGTCTGCGCACCCGAGCTGCTCGAGCTGCTGCAGGGCGCGGTCGAGGGCTCGTCGGTGGAGCACCTGGTGCTGCTCGACCCCGAGGAGCCGGCTGCGGCGCACGCGGCTCCGGTGGAGCTGCCGGGGCTCAGGACCAGCACCTTCGCCGACCTGCTGGCCCACCCGGCGACGGACGCCCCGGTGGTCGACCCCGGCTCGATCGCGGTGATCCTCTACACCTCGGGGACGACGGGGCCGCCCAAGGGCGTCCGGCTCTCGCACCGGGCCAACGTCAACCTGGCCCGTCACACCGTCGGGCTGATGGGCTACACCGCGGCCGACCGGCTCTACAGCGTCTTCCCGCTCTACCACTCCAACGCGCGCTACTGCTCGGTGATGACCGCCCTCGAGGCCGGCGCGCGGCTGCTGATGCACCGCCGCTTCACCGCCTCGGGCTTCTGGGACATCTGCCGTCGCGAGGGCATCACCGCCTTCAACTACCAGGGCGCGATGATGAGCATCCTGCACAAGCAGCCCGCGCTGCCCGACGACCGGGACAACCCGGTCCGGGTGGCCTTCGGCGCCCCGTGCCCGGCCGAGATCTTCGAGGCGTTCGAGGAGCGGTTCGACCTGCGGCTCACCGAGATCTACGGCAGCACCGAGTTCTCGCTGATCTGCGAGATGCCGCCGGAGCGGCGCCGGGTCGGCACCGCCGGCCAGGAGTCGCCGCTCTACCGGGTCGCCGTGGTCGACGAGAACGACGAGGCGCTGCCCCCGGGCAGCCCCGGCGAGATCGTGGCCCGGCCCAAGAACCCGGGCTGGATGTTCGACGGCTACGAGGAGGACGCGGCCGCCACCGTGCAGGCGTGGCGCAACCTGTGGTTCCACACCGGTGACCGCGGCGTCCTCGACGAGGACGGCTACCTCACCTTCCTCGACCGGATGAAGGACACCGTGCGCCGCCGGGGCGAGAACATCTCCACCTGGGAGGTGGAGCGGGTGCTCGCCGAGCACCCCGACGTCGCCCAGGTCGCCGCCTTCGGGGTGGACTCCGAGCTCTCCGAGGAGGAGGTGATGGTCGCGGTGGTCCCGGCTCCCGGCGTCCGCCTCGAGCCGAAGGAGCTGCTGGCCCACTGCGAGGGCCGGCTGACCGCCTTCGCCGTCCCGCGCTTCGTGCGCCTGGTCGACGCCCTGCCGCTCACCCCGAGCCAGCGGGTGGAGAAGTACAAGCTGCGCCAGGACGGGGTCACCCCCGACACCTACGACCGGGAGGCCTGATGAGCACCGCGCTGCCCGAGCACCTGCAGGGCTACGAGCGGTTCCGGCTGGAGTCGCTCGACTCCGGCGTGCTGCTGGTGACCATGTGCCGGCCCGAGAAGCTCAACGCGATGGACCAGCAGTGGTTCGCCGAGCTGACCAGCCTGATGCGCCGGGCCGGCAAGGACGGCGACCCGCACCGCGCGGTGGTGCTGACGGGGGAGGGGCGTGCGTTCTCCGCCGGCGGCGACATCGACATGTTCCATGGCCTGGACGGTGACGTGCACCTGGTCCGGCCCCACCTGCTGCGGGTCTACGAGGCGTTCCACGCGGTGGAGAAGTGCGCCGTCCCGGTGGTCGGCGCGGTCAACGGGATCGCCTTCGGCGGGGGCAGCGAGCTGACCCTGGCCTGCGACGTGGCGTACGCCGCGGAGTCGGCCCGGTTCTCCTTCAAGGAGGCCTCGGTGGGGCTGATGCCCGGCTACGGCATCGTCCGCGGCCCGGACGTGATCGGGCGGCACTGGACGCGCTACCTGGCCTTGAGCGGCCGCACGGTGGACGCCGCGAAGGCCCTGGAGATGGGGCTGGTGCAGGAGGTGCACGCCGACGACCGGCTGGTCGACGCGGCGGTCGAGCTGGCTGCCGAGATGGCCGGCAACTCCGCGCTCGCCGTGCAGGTCGGCAAGGCGTTCCTCAACCGGGGCACCGAGGTCGGCTACCCGGAGTCCGTCGAGGCGATCGCGCTCCTCTTCGGCACCCCGGAGCACCGCGACGCGGTCGCGGCCTTCCGGGCTCGCCGTACCTGACCCGCCCCCTCCGCGGGACGTCATCGGCCCTGGTCGCCCGGACGACCCACTCCGATGACGTCCCGGGGCCGTAGGCCCCACCCCCGCTGGACGTCATCGACCTGGGTGGCTGGGACGACCAGTGCCCATGACGCCCTAGAGCGGTGGGCCGCCCTGACCGGACGTGTCCCTATGAGCGACCCAAGTTTCGGGATCTGGATGATCGGTTGCCCACGCAGGCGTGGGACTGGCTGACCGTCATGCCTAGTACGTACCGGTCTGGGGTCAGTCCTCGTCGGTGAGGATCTCCCACGCCGTCTTCGCGTCGACGAGCTCCTGGCCGGTCAGCGTGGCCCACGACACCTCGTCGGGTGTGAGCCTGGTGCGGAGCGTCTGGAGACGGGATCGGTCTGAGCCGGTGAGGCCGGCGCGCTCGGCGAACGGGTCGTCGATGCAGGCGAGCAGGGCCACGGCGTCGCGCAGGTGGCGGTCGCGGTCACGGGTGTCGGTCTTGTAGGCGGCCGCCTTCAAGATGAGCGCCCCGAACGGGCCGGGGACCGAGACCGTGGTGAGGGCTCCGGGCTCGATCTCCAGGCGCGCGTTGATGGTGCGCCGGAGCGCTTGCGTTCCGCCCTCGATGCGGACCATGTCGCGGCCGGCGAGTCGTTGGGTGACCTTTGGTGCGTGGTGGTCGGCGACCAGGACGTCCACGACCTCCTCCTCCTGCTCGTGCTGCTGCCTCTCGGAGTCCTCGTCCGGACGTCCCGCGACCAGGTCGATCTTGCTAGTGCCGCGGAAGAAGCGGTGCGCGGTGTTGTCGCGCGGGTCGACGGCCGGACGCAGGGTGTAGCTGAGGGAGCGAAGCGCGTCCGCGGTCTCGGCAGCGATGCCGCGAGAGGTCTCGATGTGCAGCACGATGTCGACGTCGTTAGTCGGCCGCACGATCCCCAAGTTCCGGTGAATCGAGTGCAGCTGGGCCATCAGGCCGCCGACGAGGGACCACTTGTCGGTCGGCAGCACGGCGGCGATCTCGGCGACGTTCGGCCACGGGGCGGGCCAGCCACCGAGCGGGCTCGCGACGTCGATTGTCGGGCGTCTGGCGCCCGGCTGGTCAGAGTCGGTCATTCTGGCGGAACAGCTCCAGCCTGCTGAGTAGGTGGCGCTCCCCCACGCCGCGCTCGCGCGGGTCGAGGGAGGTGGCGGCGTCGACGGCGGACAGCGTCCTGTTGAAGGCCGCGAGGTACCTGACGAAGTCGACGTCCATGCGGGTGCTGCGCAGGATGATGGACCCGGTGGCGTCCTCGATCAGCCGGTAACGGTGCACGAGGTCCGCGATCTGGTCTGCGTGGACGTAGCCGTCGATGGCCGTGTCGGCCTCCACGAGCCCGAGTCGCTGGCGGCCGGGGACGACGAGGTCGTTGCGGATGCGCTCTGCGACGGAGCGATGGCCAGTGCAGGTGTAGACGATCGCGCGGTCGCGCAGCCTGATGGCCAGCTCGGTCGGGTCCGTGATCTCCCGCAGGGTGGCGCGGAGCCGGGACCGCTGGGTGTCGCCGACGTTCAGCGGGGCCACGTTGGAGAGCAGCGCGATCGCACCCCAGGCGGTGTGCTCTGCCCATGTCCGGGTTCGGCCCGAGCCGCGCTCGACGCGGTACCGCTCCACCGAGGTGCGGTCGAAGATGCCGCGGGCGATGCGCGTGATGGATCCCGACTCCGCGAGGCCGCGGACCTGGCGCGACTCGATACCCAGGAGGTCGGATACCTCTTGGGTCGTCAGGAAGTCTTTCCCCGTCGCCATAACAGAATAGTGCCTCTTCCGGAGGTTATCTGTAAAGCCGTGGGTCCCTGAGTCCAATCGGGCCCGGCAACTCCTCCGCGGGACGTCATCGGCCCTGGTTGCCCGGACGACCCACTCCGATGACGTCCCGGGGGTCCTCGCGGTCGGGGGCCGACTGGGAGAGGGTGGCGGGGGCCGTTGCCAAGCGGAAGCGTCTGAGGGTAATGTTGATCATCAACACCATCAATAGGTGGTAGGAGAGGAGCGCCCGTGGGCAGCATCGAGGTGGCCGAGCGCCGCGACGTCGTGTGGATCACCATCAACGCACCCGAGCGGCGCAACGCCTACGACCTGGACATGGCCCGCGCCATGATCACCGCGGTCGAGGACGCCGCCGAGGCCCGCGCGGTGGTCATCACCGGGGCGGCCGGCAGCTTCTGCGCCGGTGGCGCGCTGACCCAGCTCGGCGAGCCCGACCCGGCCCAGCTGCGGCGTCTTTTCACCACGTCGCTGAAGCTGCTCGACGCGATCCGCGCCTGCCCGCGCCCGGTGATCGCCGCGGTCGACGGCGCCGCCGCCGGGGGTGGCAACGAGATGGTCGTGGCCTGTGACTTCGCCATCGCCACCGAGCGCTCGACGTTCGGCCAGACCGGTCCCAAGGTCGGCTCCGCGCCGGTGCTCGGGGCGACCAACCTGATGGCGGTGCAGATCGGCGAGCGCCGGGCCAAGGAGATGGCGATGATGTGCCGTCGCTACTCCGCCGCCCAGGCCCACGAGTGGGGCCTGGTCAACGAGGTCGTCCCCGACGACGGCCTCGACGCCGCAGTGGAGCGGTGGCTCGACGAGATCGACGCGCTCAGCCCGCGCTACCTGGAGATCGCCAAGACCAGCTCCAACCAGTGGTGGAACCTGTCGAAGGACAACATGGCCGCCAACCTCGGCGCGCTGATCCAGGCGATCGGCAGCGAGGACATGCTCGAAGGAGCCAGGGCCTTCCTGGCCAAGCGCAAACCCGACTTCCGTGGCGCCCGCGCCAAGAAGTCCTGACGAGGGGTTCGAACCAGTGACGTTCCGCTACTACCGCGACCTGAAGCCCACCTTCGAGGACCGCTCGAAGTGGGCGCTGCCGACGGTGCTGCGCCACCACGTGGCCGAGCGACCCGACTCGGTCTGGCTCGACGTGCCGGAGGAGAGCGCCACGTGGACCTTCGCCGAGATGCTGGCCTCCGCCGAGCGGGTGGGCCGCACCTTCCTCACCCACGGCGCCGGCCAGGGTGACCGCGTGGTGCTGGTCGCCCAGAACTCCTCGCGCTTCGTCCGCACCTGGATCGGCACCGCGGTGGCGGGCCTGGTCGAGGTGCCGATCAACACCGCCTACGAGCACGACTTCCTGGCCCACCAGGTGCGCACCGTGGAGGCGAAGCTGGCGGTCATCGACGACGTCTTCGCCGAGCGGTTCGTCGCGGTCAAGGAGGCGGCCTCGACGATCACCAAGTTCTGGGTGATCGACAACGGCCAGCAGGACAAGGCGATCGCGCTGCTCCGCGAGAACGGCTGGGAGGCCGCCCCGTGGGACGAGCTCGAGGTCGAGCTGCCCGCCGGGACGAGCGTCGAGCTGCCCGAGGTGCAGCCGCAGGACCTCGCCTCGGTCCTCTTCACCTCCGGGACCACCGGCCCCTCGAAGGGCGTGGCGATGCCGCACGCCCAGATGTACTTCTTCGCCGACGAGTGCGTCTCGCTGGTCCGGCTCACCCCGGACGACGCCTGGATGACGCTCACCCCCCTCTTCCACGGCAACGCCCAGTTCATGGCCGCCTACCCGACGCTGGTCGCCGGGGCCCGCTGCGTGATCCGCAGCAAGTTCTCCGCGAGCCGGTGGATCGACCACATCCGTGAGAGCCGGGTGACGGTCACCAACTTCATCGGCGTGATGATGGACTTCATCTGGAAGCAGGATCGCCGCGAGGACGACGCCGACAACCCGCTGCGGGTCGTCTTCGCCGCCCCGACCGCCGCCACGCTGGTGCAGCCGATGAAGGAGCGCTACGGCATCGAGGCGTTCGTGGAGGTCTTCGGCCTCACCGAGACCTCGGCGCCGATCATCTCGCCGTACGGCGAGGACCGCCCGGCGGGCGCGGCCGGCCTGGCCGCCGACGAGTGGTTCGACGTCGCGCTGGTCGACCCGGCGACCGACGAGCCGGTCGCGGTGGGTGAGATCGGCGAGCTGGTCATCCGGCCCAAGGTGCCCTTCATCTGCTCGATGGGCTACTTCAACGCCCCTGAGAAGACCGTCGAGGCGTGGCGCAACCTCTGGTACCACACCGGCGACGCGCTGCGGCAGGACGAGGAGGGCTGGTACTACTTCGTCGACCGCTTCAAGGACGCGCTGCGCCGCCGCGGGGAGAACATCTCCTCCTACGAGATCGAGACCTCCGTGCTGAGTCACCCGGCCGTCGTGGAGTGCGCGGTGATCGCGGTGCCGGCCTCCACCGAGGCGGGCGAGGACGAGGTGATGGCCTACGTCATCACCAAGGAGAAGGTCACCGCCGAGGAGCTGTGGGCGCACTGCGACGGGCGGATCCCGTCGTTCGCGGTGCCGCGCTTCCTGCGCTTCGTCGAGGAGCTGCCCAAGACCCCGTCGCAGCGGGTGCAGAAGGCCAAGCTCCGTGAGCTCGGGGTCACCGAGGACACCTTCGACCGGACCCCCGAGACCCGCTGAGCCACCTCTCTTCCAGGAGCCTGTGACGTGCATCCCTACCGCTCGATCCTCTTCGTCCCTGCGCACAAGCCCGAGTGGGCCCGCAAGGCGCTGGCCTCCGGGGCCGACTGCCTGGTCATCGACCTGGAGGACTCGGTCCCGGCCGGTCTCAAGGAGTCGGCCCGCGACACCGCGCGCAAGACGCTCGCCGAGCTGCGTGCCGAGTCGCCCGACGTGGGCCTCTTCGTGCGGCCCAACGCGCTGGACACCAAGATGTCGGGAGCGGACCTCGAGGCCGTCGTCTGTCCCGAGCTGACGGGTCTGTTCACCCCCAAGATCCGCAACGCCACCGACGTGATCCGGTGGGAGACGCTGATCGACTGGTTCGAGGCGCGCAACGGCGCCGAGGGCCTGGAGATGATCGTGCCGGTGGAGATGGTCGACGCGATCACCAACGCCACCGAGATCGCCGGCGCCTCCCCGCGGGTGGGCGCGATGATCGGGCCGACCTCCGAGCACGCCGACATCGCCCGCGCGGTGGGCTACCGCCAGTCGCGCGAGGGCAGCGAGACGCTCTACCTGCGCAGCCGCATCCTGCTGGCCTGCCGCCAGTTCGGGCTGCACCCGCTCACCGGTCTCTGGGAGGACCTCGCCGACCTCGAGGGCCTGCGCACGTTCGCCGACTACGGCCTGCAGCTCGGCTTCCGCGGCCAGATCCTGATCCACCCCTCCCACGTCCCGGTGGTGCACGAGGTCTACACCCCCTCCGACGAGGAGGTCGCCTACCACGAGGAGCTGGTGGAGACCGTGGAGAAGGCCAGCGCCGAGGGCCACGGCGCAGTCCGCTTCCGCGGCACCCACGTCGACCTCGCGCACATGGAGAAAGCGAAGGACTGGCTGGCGCACGCCCGGAAGGTGCGGCGCGAGAGCTGAACGCCTCTTGCACGACGGCCGTCTCCGGGGATCCGGGGCGGCCGTTCTGCATCTCTTGCCGCGGCGGGGGAGGAGTCTGCCCTAGCCTCCGGGGATGGAAGCCTCGCTGTTCTTCGTCCTGCTCGCCGTGCTGGTCCTCTTTGCACTGTTCTGGATCATCCGGTTGGCGGTCCGGTACGGCGTCAACGACGCGCTGCGGATGAACCGGGGTTGGCTTGGGGAGGAGCGAGCGGGCCGCGGGTGAGGGGTGCGGCTTACCACCCAGAATGACGTATTTCCGTCATATGGATACTCGGAGGTCAGTCCTTCGCTCTGGCCGCTTTCAGCAGCCGCCCAGCTCTCTCACGGATGTTGCCAATGTCGGGCTCGAAGTCTTCGACAGCCCGCGCCTTGGTCGAGTCGACATGCTTCGTCCCATCGGGGGTCGCGTTCAGCCCAGGACGCGCGGCGCGGCCACCAGTTCGCATATCCTGCGTAGCCGTGGCGGCCTTGCCCTAGTCTGCGGGCATGAGCATGGCGATCGCGAACGGCTCACCCGGCGCTGGTGCTGCCACGAGTTCTCGTCGACGACGCCGTCGAGGTGGGGTCACCGCGGGCTTGCTGATCATCCTCGGAGCAGCCCTCAGCGTCGCCTGGATCACCGGCAACGCGCCGGTCCGTCCACCCGCCTCGGATTCGGCGGCCCCCGCGGCCACCGCCCAGCGCTGGCTTGCCACGCACGACCACCGAATGGTGGCCCAGTTTCAGGGAGCCCGCACGCACAACGTCACGGTGGTTCGCCGCAACGGCATCCTGAACGGTGACGTCCAGACGATGAAGGCCGATGAGCAGAGCGGCTACTACCGGTTCCGCATCCGCTCGGGCGAGGTGCAGACCACGAGCACCGGGGGCCTGTCCACGGCGCATTGGACGCGGGCGACGCCGGCACAGAAGACCCTAGTGATGCACGTGACCGACCCGGCGTGGATCTTGGCGCCTTTCGCTTCGGTGCCTCGGCTGCGAGACATCGAGCCCGACGAGGACGTCGAGCATTACAGAAGCCCCGACGGTGACAGTCTCTACACGGCCCACGGGCGGCTGCTGGCGGTGATCACACACCCAACCCAGACGGGGCGGAGCCGCACGTTCCGCATCGACGCCCTCCCGATTTCCGAAGCACGCTGAGCACTGCACTCCGGGCACCCGACGGCCATGGTTCTACGCACGCATGCGAGGAATGCGTTCGCATGCCCCCATGGTGTGCGTCCTTTGACCTGACGCCCAAGAGCCCGGTTTCGTCGATGTAGCCCGCGCGGACCTCCGCGATGCAGTGAAACTTGCCTACGGATTGTTTATGAACTGACGTTATGTCGGTCCTCGGACTGCTCGTGTCGAGTGTCGAGAGCAGTCAACACGAAGCGATCAGCCTTCGTCTCGAGAACGCCGCACGGATCTGGCACCCCCCCTGTGTCAAGGACTGGCTGAAGTGCGGGCGCTAGGTCAGCGACGGAACGGCGCGTGAAACTCCACGACGCCTGGACCGAGCACCTCGGTGTGCTCGACGTCGGCCCCGTACTCGGTCCAGCGCCAATTGCCGCGTCGGATCACGACCCGAAGGATGCGCTCCTCTGAAGAGACACTTTCCGCGCGTCGAGGGTGAGTTCCTGTTTGTCATCCAGCCGTACCTGCACGTTCTCGCCGTCCGCCTGCGTTCCCGTCAGCTCATGCCAGTTGTCATACGGCCGACCGAACCATCCTGCGGGAAGTCGGAGCGTGGCGACCTCGTGCTGTGCGAAGAACTCCTCGACGGCCCGTGCGATCGCCGAGGGGTTTCCCAGAGAAGTCACCTGCGCATCATCCACGACGTTCGCGCACCGCGGGAGCCATCTCCCCTGCCGTGGTAGCTGAGTCATTCCCCCGCGTCAGCGGTCATGTGATGGCGCGCGCTCAATTACCACCCGAGCGCGAGCGAACGAGTCCTCCCATGAAGTGGCCCGTGAGCTAGACGTTCTCTGATCGGCACCGCGCCGGCGATCGACTGCACTACGGTCCACTCCATGCGAAAATGTTCGCGGTTTGCGCGGCCTTGGTCCTGCTTTGCCGGTTGCGGTGGCGGTTCTGACGACTCCTCCGATTCGAGCGACCCCACCGCTCAGAGCTCGGCGCAGCCGGCCAGACCGTCACCGTCAACTTCAACCTGCTAGACGATTCCGGCGGACTACTTGCAAGCGGCTCCCAGGTATCTCACTTCAGTTGGCCAGGACAAGTGCTCCCGGTCGCAACCCAGGTCGAGGTGCCGAAGGGGAAGAAGCCCGCAACCATCGAGGCCACGGTGCTCGTCGAGGACGAGGGAACCTTCGACGACCAGACCTCCGATGACTGGGGCACCTTCCCAGGCACGATCTACCAGCCGGAGTACTCCGACTCCTACGGCGCCCAGTTCGAAGTCACGAATCCGACCGATGAGCCGCTTGCTGGGTCGGCGTTCCAGGTGGTCTGCACGAACAAGTCCGGTGAGATCATCGGCGGTTCCGGCGAGTATCCAGAGCTCATACCCGCGTCGGGTCGTGTGCTGGTCGACGCGTCCTCGCTCTACACCACCACCAAGCCGGCCGAGTGCACCGGCTACCTCGCTCCCTGGATGTAGTCGCGCCCGTGGAGAGTTGCCACGACCGTTGGGCTGCACGGATCGCGCCAGGTTGACCTGACCCATTCCGCCGCGATCCGGGCGCATGGATCTGGCGTGATCTGCTCGCGGCCCCGAGCCAAGGGTTAGCGTTGACGGGTGCGCAAGGTGTCTGTAGTCGTCAGTGATCCATGGTCGTTCGTGGACGAGAAGGGATCAAGCGTCTTCACGGCCCGGGTTCGCGTGACTCAGGGGGACCTCATGTTGCTAGAGCTAGCGGGTGACCTATACGTCGCGACCCCAAGAAGTCCCTCCGGATTCAGTCTCATCCCGATCACGGAGGAGCAGGCGCAGCAGGACCCACCTTGGGGCCGGGACCAATGGAGGGGGCAACCCACCGCCATAGGCGCAGAGATCCGTGGCCTCTAGGCCGCCGCTCAGGACTGCATGTCCCTCCCTCCGTTGGGCTGCGTCTTTCCGCCGCGGATGACCAAGACCCTCAGCTTGCGTGCTGCTGAACGACGTTGAGCACGTTGCCATCGGGAGCGCGGACGAAGAAGCGAGTCACGCCCCATGCCTCGGTTGTCAGGGGATGCACGATCTCGTACCCACGCTCCTGTGCTTGGCGGTAGGCGGCTTCGACATCGTCGACCATGACCGAGACGACGGGGTCCACGGGCGCGGTGGCATCGCTGGTCATCACCTGGAGCGTCGCCCTGGATGCCGGCGACGTGTGGCGGGCCACCCAGCCCAGGTTGAACTCCTCTTCGGCTAACCCGAGGTAGTCGCTGTAGAAGCTCCTGGAGGCGGGGAGGTCGGGTACGTGGAGGTCGGCGATGATCTGCGTGACGTGGATGCGCGACGGGTCGGCACTCCCAGCCGGATCGGTTTCGCCTGAGGTCCGCTCCGGCGCGGCGCCCAGGAGGTGGATCCAGCGCGGATCCTGCTGGCCGGACGAGCGCTCGAGTTCGCGCACCAGCGGTTGCGGGCGGCTCGCCATTCGGCTCAGGCACTCCTCGACCTGGCCCCGGTCGGCGAACCCGTGCAATCGCTCGGTGCGGGTGCGCAGCTCACCCGGCGCCTGCGCGCCGCGGAGCAGCAGGACCGTGAGCAGCGCTCGCTCGTCGGGCTCGAGGGCGAGATGCTCGTCGAGGATCTGGTGGTACTTCAGTGTCCGGCGTCCGGTGTCGGACCACACGATCCGCAGCAGCCCGCGCTCCTTGAGCGACTTCGCGGTCCGCTCGACGGTCTGCTGGTCGAGGTCGGTGACGGGGTCGCGGCTGCTCGTCTGGTTGCACGCCGACACCAGTGCCTTGGCGGAGAGGGGATAGGTGGCGGGCACGGTCGTCTGCTTCTCCAGCAGGCTGCCGAGGATGCGCTGGTCAGTCGCATCGAGGACGGGGAGTTCTCTCACGTCACGACCTTAGATCTGCCTCGGCACAATTGCGGATCGGAGAGCGTCTTTTCCCCGCCTGTGGCCATCCGGGGACGCTGCCGATCGGCCGCCGCAGGTTCTCGTTGACCTCTGCGCTCAGGTTCTGGTCTGAGGCGGCTTGGAGCGCGCCTCGACGAGGGTCGCGATCTCATCCTGTGACGCGATGCTGATGCGCTCGTCCACGAGACTGAGCAAGCGCACAGGGTTGCCGGCGGCCGCGGCTGCCTGGACCTTGTGGTGTCCATCCAGCAGGAAGTGGCTGAGCACCCAGTGCTCGTAGTAGTCGTCCCCTGCTTCCATTGCCGGCTGGATCACGTCGAGGAGCGAGTACGCCACAGCAGTGGGCGGCGCCCCTCCAGAACTCCCGCTGTACTCGGCCACACGCTCTTGGTCGTTCCAGGCAGGCGGAACCATGGGCACCACGAATTCGTACAGGTGCTGGTCTGGCCCGACCGGCGTCTCGAAGGTTCGGTAATAGGGCGTGGCCGGGTTCTGGGGTGAACCGGCCACAGGGTCCACGCCCCATGTAGCGACCTGCTCATGAGTGAAGTAGTCGGACGTGCTCCCTGGCGTCACGAGCTGAGGGGTCACATCGATCAGGAGTGCCGTGTAGTGCGACTTGGGCAGCGCCTTCCCGTATGCCCGCAAGACGTCAGCCTCGATCGCCCCGAGGCCAGCGTTGAGGCGCTCGTTCGCAACCCCCAGATCCGCCGCCACCGGCTCGCTCAACTTCTCGAAGAGAGCAGGACAGGTCCCGCACCACAGACCCAGCTCGAACACCGGTGCCCCGCGAAGGGTCAGGCGCCGCGGCGGGAATGCCGTCCCCGGCGGAGGCTTCGGTGTCGGCACAGCGACGAGCGCGCGGTCCTCCCGAACGCCCAAGGGGACTCCTCGCTGCACGTCCATGACCACAACCAGACCGTATGCGACCCGGAGCCGTGCTACTCCGCGACGACTAGGAAGCGCATGTCGAGGGTGAAGCTCGCGACGTCGAAGGCGTCGTCCCCGGCGTCCCCGTCGGTCCAGAACTCCCAGTACGCGCCGGGAGGCAACCGCTCGGAGCGGCTGCCCCACCCCTGGCCGTCGCCGTAGACCGGGTTCTCGTCCCACGGGGTCTGCGCGGTGCTGTTCGAGGAGACCACGACGCCTTCCTCGCGGAACGCTTCGGTGCTGAGGTGTCCCTCGTCGATCTCGCCGGCGTTGGTCGGCGCCCCCACGAAGGCGACCCGGATGGCGTCGAGCCCGCGCACCGCCTCGGGAACGCGGACGAAGTAGTTGGACTCCGCCCGGCCCCAGACGTCGGGGTTCGGGTCGGCCCGGTGGGTCAGGCCGCCAGGGAACTGGGCGCTGGGCGTCACCTCACCCTGCGGGAGGTAGGCCCAGCACTCCGGCCACGAGCTCCCGACGCACGGCGGGGTCATCGCCTCCTCCGCGGTCATCGTCCTCGTCTCCTCCCGCCACACGAGGCGGTCGCGGGAGACGTAGAGCGGGACCGGCTTGCTCGAGCCCCGGTTGCCCAGCACGTCCTCGCCCGAGACCGTGCCGGTGTAGCGCCCGGGAGCCAGGGGGCGACCGCGGCCGTCGCGCCCCTCCCAGACCACCTCGGCGCCCCACTTCTTCCGGAGGCGGACCGTCCGCCGCAGCACGACCCGTCCGTCGGCGTTGCGAAAGGAGACGACAGCACGTCGCATGCCGTCCTCCCCGTAGGCCGCCAACCGCACGCCGTCGCGCACGTCGACCGAGCGCGGGTAGACCTTGGGCACCACGCCCTTCTTGGCGCCGTACCGATCCTCGACGTAGAGGCCGCCCCCGAACTCCAGGTCCGCCTCTGCGAAGGCGTCGCCGCTACCTTGCGGCGTGATGACGTGGATCCGGTAATAGGAGTGCGGCACGAGTCGGCCGCGCGGCGTCCGACCGTCCCACGTCCAGGTGTGGCGGCCGGCCCGCTGCCGCCCGAGCTCGACGGTGAACGGCGCGACCTTCGTGTCCGTGTCCGGCTCGACGCGGATCCGCACCGGCGCGGCGACACGGAGCTGGTAGCCGACCGAGAGGCGGTCGTGGACGCCGTCCCCGTTGGGCGAGAACTTCGGGTACGGCGTCAGGATCTTCGGCGCGTCCTCGCGCGGTGCCGCCCCGTGGGAGGTCGCCGAGGCGACCTGGCCCCCGAGCAGCGTCGTCAGCAGCGCCGCGCACGACGCCATCACCAGTCCCGTCGTCCCCCGTGTCCGCATGGACGAAGGCTAGGGGAGGCGCGGGGCCGAGTCGACGAGCTGACCCACGGGGCGAGAATCACTTCATGACCGACGCACCCAAGACCCCGAAGCAGAGCGTCCGTCCGCACGGTGACTCCGTGCGGCGGTCGTCGGTCCGGGCTGCGAGGCTGGCTGGATGGCACAGCCGACCAGGGTTCTTCTTGATGTCGACACCGGGATCGACGACGCCTTGGCGATTCTGTACGCGACGGCGACGTCACGCCTCGATGTTGCTGGGGTGTCAGCCGTAGTCGGGAACGTGCCCGTCCACGTAGGTGCTCGCAACGCTGCGACTGTCTTGGCGGCGGTCGGCAAGGCCTCGATCCCGGTAGCGGCCGGTGCGTCCGCTTCGACCCAGGGAAGCGGGCCCCGCATCGGGCCGACCAATCACGGGCCCGACGGATTGGGAGGCGTGAACCCGAGACCGGCCAGCCAGGTGCGAGAGCCGCATATGGATGTGCTGGGACTCTTCGACGCGCTGACGTCCGATCGTCCGATCACGGTGGCCGCCTGCGCTCCGCTGACGAACGTCGCCCACTACGCATCGCGCCGGGGCGTTGCAGGGATCGTGTTGGTCGGCGGCGAGCTGGTCGTCGAGGACGAGCCGGAGTTCAACGTGGGCCAGGATCCAGCTGCCGCAGTCGCCGTGCTCGAAGCCGGCGTTCCGACCACGGTGTACCCGATCGATCTGTTCGAGACGGTCACCGTGTCGCCGGGACTCGTCGCGCGGCTGCAGCACGCGCCAGCACCGGCGGCTCAGCTCGCCGGTGACCTGCTCAGCGTCCGGCGCGACCACATGCTCGGTGACGTCGGCGCACTGGTGTTCCTGACCCACCCTGAGCTCTTCGAAGTCACGAGATCTCGCATGGCGGTCGTGGGACGACGGCTGATTCCGGTGGGGCACTCGCAGGCTGGGTTCGTCGTCGACGTGGTCATGGCAGCAGACGGTCCCGCAGTGGTGGAGGCATTCGCCGACGCTGTCCAGGGCCCTCATTGAGGGAGTCGCCGCGCGCTCAGGCCGCGACTCGGCGCTTCCCCGTCGTGCCGAGCACCGCGGCCAGCACGATGAGCTCGATCGTCAGACCTGCCAGTCCAGACGACTCCTCGGGCAGCCCGACGAACTTCGCGACCAGCATCCAGATCACCAGGGCGGCGACGATGCCGCCCCAGATCGTGGCCAGGATCCGAGCACGCGTGGGCTCCGCTCCCCAGAAGAGCTGCGTGGCGAGCAGGCAGACCGGGATGGCGATCGCCACCAACAACACCCCGAGCATGAGCACCTCCCCGTCGCCGAAACCCATGGCCGTGCGGCCTTCAACGTATCGCCAGCACCCGCCGACGGACAGCCATCTCATCCGGCCGTTCGACCGTGAGCTCACGGTCTCTCAGTGAAGCAGGTGCCACGGTCATGCTGCTGAGTCGTGCGGGAAGGGTCGAGCGCCAGAACGAGCGTTTCTCGGAGCCTAGATACCCGGGCTGAACTACGGTGCTCCCCATGCCCGACATGCCCAAAGTGTTGCTGCGGACGCAGACCGACGACGACCTTGATGTGTTGTTCAGCATCGCGGCGGATCTGGACACCTGGGAAGAGCGGAATCCTTGGGCACCAGTCCCGCTGACCAGGGAACGATTCAATGCGCGACGCGCGCTCGCCGCCGACAGTGCTGCACGGGACGAGGCCGTGAACTTCGTCGTCGACGTCGACGGGACAGCGGTCGGCGTTGCGTCGCTGTTCGGGTTCGACTCGTTCGCCCGTCACGCCGAGGCCGGGCTCAGCTTGGTGCCCCAGGCCCGCGGTCGCGGCATCGGAACGGCAGCGATCGCCCAGCTCGTGGATTTCGGGTTCGTGCGTCGCAACCTCCGCCGAATCCATCTTCAGGCGATCGCCTCGAACGCCGGCGCCATTCGCGCGTACGAGAAGGCAGGTTTCGTGGTCGAGGGCCGACAGCGCGAGCATGCGTGGGTCCGAGGCGAGTACGAGGACATCGTGCTCATGGGAATCCTGCGCTCCGAACAGACCGGCTCTGCTTGACCTCACCTCACGGCAGGGTTGTCGAGTCTCAGCAACCCCAGCGGGTCCCTACTCGCTGCCGTCCGGCTGGTCGTTGTTCTTCTGCGCTCCCCAGCCGTGGACGCGCTCGATCTCGATCAGGGCGCTCACCCGCGCGCGGTCGCGCGTGGGGTAAGGCCGACCGCTGTAGTGCGTGGACAGCGCGTCGATGTCCGCCAGCCCCTCGTCGTCGTAGATCTCCACGACACGTCCGATGAGCGTGACGTGGGTGTACCACGACGCCTCGTCGAGGACCGTGAGCGAGACACGGGGGTCCTTCCGGAGGTGGGCGAGCCGCTTGCGGCCCTCGTCCATGTTGACGAGGACGCGGTCCTCGCGCAGGAGGTACCAGGTGGCCGCCGAGACCGGTCGACCGTCGGAGCGGACGGTCGCGATCACGGCCGGGTTGGCCTTCTCGAGCATCTGCCGGGCCGAGTCGGTCAGGGGAGTGGGAGGCATCCGGAGCTCCGTTCGTCGAAGGAATGTGCTGGCCGTGGGGTCACCGAGGCCCCGGGGTGCGTACCCGGGATCGGGCTTCGGTACCGCTGCCCCGGTCGGTCGGGTCCGCGCTGGGCGAGCGCCACCGGGTGAGGCGCCACGGGGTGAGGGGGCGAGCCGGGTAGCGTCCGCGGGTGGCCACTTCTCGTCGAACCAGTGCTCGCGGGCGCAGCGCGTCGGCGCGACGGGGCCGGACGCGACAGCCGCCGCGGCCGTTGCCGGCCGCCGGGCCCGGCGAGCGGGTCTGGGTGCTCGACGTTCCGTACGGCACCCAGGTCGACGGCGCCGCCTGGCACCCGGCGGTGAAGACCCACCTCTTCGTCGGGCGCGCGCTGCCCGCGCATCTGGCTCCCTACGCTCCTGGACCACACACGCTCGGCCGGTTCCTCGAGAACACCTTGAACCCCGACGACCCGACACCCAACCCCCCACCGACGGACGCTCTCGAGCCCCGGAGGATCCAGTTCGAGGCGGCCGACGCGATCGCCGAGCGGGCCGCCAGCGGCGGTCGGCTGTTCCTGCTGGCCGACGAGCCGGGGGTGGGCAAGACGATCTCGGCCGTCCTCGGCGCGACGGCGGTGGGCGACCTGCGCGGCGCGCGCCGGGTGCTCGTCGTGGCCGACCGGCCTGCCGCGATCACCATCGGCCACTGGTGCCGCACGATCACCGCGCTGGGCGACGGGGGCCTGGAGTGGGTGGTGATCACCTGGGACCGGCTGGAGAAGGTCAAGGACCACCCCTGGGACGTGATCATCGCCGACGAGGCCCATGCGCTGCGACGGACGACGACGAAGCGGTGGAAGCTCTGGGCGAAGGTCTCGGGGCACGGCAAGCCGCACGACCAGGCGCCGTTCGTCATCGCGACGACCGCGACGCCCGGACACACGCCGCTCGAGCTGCCGTACCTGGCACCCGCCTATGCGCAGGTGCTGCGCGAGCCGATGCGGCAGTGGACCTCGGCGACGCAGCCCGGGACGGCGTTCGCCACCGCGCTCGAGCGCCACGGCGTCGCAGTCGAGCACGGCCGCTACGGCGCGACCTGGACCGCCGATCCCGCGCGACGCGCGGCGGACCTCAAGCTGGTGCGGGGGTGGCTCGCCGACGACCGGCCGCCGGCGATGCTGCACCGCGCGGCGCCGTGGGGGCCGGTGCCGATCTCCGGCATGCCGGTGACGCTCACGCCGACGGAGCGGACGGCGTACGAGGCCGAGTGGGGCGAGTTCTGCCGTGAGATGGACCTCGCGCGACGCGGCCGCAACGTGGTGAAGGGCCGGGCCGCGCTGCTGCGCTTCCGGCAGAAGGCCGGCCTGATCCGGGTCGACTCGACGGTCGCCTGGATCGCCCAGCAGGTGCAGGCCGAGCGGCAGGTGGCCTGCTCGGTCGAGTTCGTCACCACCGCCGCCGACCCCATCGCCGACCGGCTGCGTGACGCCGGGATCGAGGTGGCCACGATCTATGGCCGCGACCGGTTCGACGTGGAGGCCGAGCGGCTCAGGTTCCAGACCGGGGAGGCGAAGGTCTGCGTCTTCACCACGGTCGCCTCGATCAGCCTGCACGCCGGCGAGACCCTCCCCGACGGCCGCCAGGCGAGCACCGAGCCGCGGGTCGGCCTCTTCCACCAGGCCCGCTTCTCGGGCATCGCCGCCCGGCAGGTCACCGGCCGCACCCACCGCGACCACCAGGTCTCGCCGTGGCACATCGCCTACGCCGAGGGCACGGTCGAGGAGCAGGTCGGCAAGGTGATGGTGGAGCGCATCGCCGCGGCGTCGGACTCGGTGGGAAGCGACACCAGCGGCCTGGCCGACCTCGCGGAGCTGCTCGGTGCCGACTGGCTCCCGCCCACCTCGATGACCGCGGACGGCGACCTCGCGGGCCGGCGGGCATGAGCGAGCGGGTCGCCCTGTACGGGCCCGACGGGCAGCCGACCGGCGAGGTGGCCGACCGAGTCCGAGTGCGACGCGAGAACCTGCGCCACGCCGCCACCCATGTGGTGGTGCGCAGCTCCGAGGGACTGATCTACGTCCATCGCCGCACCGCGACCAAGGACCTCTACCCGGGCCTCTACGACTTCACCGCTGGGGGAGTGCTGCAGGCGGACGAGGACCCGCTCGTCTCCGCGACCCGCGAGGTCGAGGAGGAGCTGGGGGTCTCCGGCGCGCAGCTGGTGCCGCTCTTCGAGTGCGACTACGCGGACGACCGGACCAGGTTCCACGCCTACTGCTACGAGTGCCTCTGGGACGGCCCGATCCGCTGGCAACCCGAGGAGGTCGCCTGGGGCCAGTGGGTGACCCCGGCGCGGCTGCTGGAGATGCTCGACGAGCTGGACTTCATGCCGGACGCCGTCGCCAACATGCGGCCCTGGTTGGGTTCACTGCCGCGGAGCTGACGACCTCGGGTGGGAGCCCCCAGGCCGCGGCCTAGCGTCGGCGGAAGCGCGGGCGAGGCAGCGCTGCGCGCACCCGACCCACGAGACGGCGGCCGGCGCTCGCCAGGCGCTGGCGCTGCCGCCGCACGCCGTCGCGCAGGCGCCGGACGGCGCGGCCGACGCGGTCACCGACCCACACGAAGGGTGCGGCGAGCACACGCCACACGGCGCGGGCGGCGGCCCTGGCCCAGCGGATCGGCGAGCCGAAGACACGTGCCACGAGGAGACGGGCCCGGGTGACCCAGCCGCCCACCGTGCGTACCGCCGCGGAGAGCCAACGCACCGGCGCCGCCAGCAGCCGCCCGAGCGCACGCAGGGCGGACGCGACCCAGCCGCCGAGCGTGCTCAGGGCCGTCCAGAGCCAACGCACCGGAGCCGACAGCAGCCGGCCGAGCGCACGCAGAGCCGCCTCGACCCAGCCGAGGAGGGCGCCCAGGGCCGTCGCGAGCCAACGCCACGGTCGGCGCAGCACCCGGCCCACGGCGCGCAGCGCCGCGGAGAGCCAGCGCAGGGGAGTGCGCAGCACCCGGAGCACCCCCCGCTTCATCGCGGCCAGGAGCCGCGCCACCCCGGACGCGACCGCGGAGAGCACGGCGCGCACCCGGCGTCCGAGCGCGCGAACGAGGTCCCAGAGCAGCACGAAGGGGAGGAGCGGGAGCCCGAGGATGGCCTCGAGGCGCGAAGGCGGGGCGGGCTGCTCGTCGGTCACAAGGGGCGAGTCTGCACTACCCGGGGACCCTGGCGCCGGGGATGACCAGGTCGCGCGGTGCCAGCCCTGTCAGGATGTGGAGATGGACTTCGCCCAGGCGGTCAAGGCAGCCCTCGACCCCGTCCTGGTACCGGCGGGCTTCGCCCCCGGGCAGTGCGGCGGCACCCAGGGCATCTACTGCGCGGGCCACGACGAGCTCAGCGACCGCTTTCCGGCCTTTCCCCAGGCCGACGACCAGTCGCGAGGTGTCGGTGCCTGCATCGATCTCGTCCTCCACCAGGTCGACCCAGGAGTCGAGGTCGACCTCGAGGGTCAGGACCTGGCTGACACCCTGCGCGCGCTCGCGCTCCACGAGGAGGCGGCGACAGCCGAAAAGCTGGCGAGCGCACCGCTGGATGCGGCGCTGGCGGAGCTGGCGACGATCCTGCCGCGACTCCTCAGCGCCGCCGAGCGTGTCCCTCGACGATGAGCTGCCGGAGCAGCTGTTGTCGGTCATCGCGCTACGAGGACAGGTCGAGGCGCATCAGGTCGTGGGCGGGGCGGAAGCCGAGGGACTCGTAGAGGGGGATCGACACCTCCGACGGCGCAAGCACCACCCGCACCATGCCGTTGCTCCGGGCGAACCCGAGGAGGGCCGTCATCAGTGCCCGGCCGACGCCCCGGCGTCGCTGTTCCGGTACGACGTAGACGTTGGCGCCGTAGAGCCACTGGGTGCGCGGCCGCCCCGGCGCGGGCATGCGCGAGAAGACCTGGGCGTTGGCCATGCCGATCGGGCACCTGGTGTCGTCGTAGGCCACCCAGGCGCGTCGGTGGTGACGCTCGGCGGCCCACCAGGCGCGGAACTCCTCGTCGAAGCCTTCGTCACCGTCGTCCTCGGCCGGCGGGAACCAGCGCCTTCTCAGTCCCAGGAGGTCGTCGCAGTCCTCGCCCACGGGGCGGATCTCCCAGCTGTCGCGGTTCGCCACGGACCGATCATCCACGAGCCGGCCCCAAGGGACTCGCAGGTCCTGGACTCGGCTCCGTAGATGCGGGAGGCTCCCGCCGTGAGCATGCTCGCGCCGCACCCGGCCTTCGCCACCCACTTCACCGACCCCACCTATGACGACGACGCCTCGGAGACCGCACCGTTCGGCAGTGACGAGGGGTCAGACGTCTTGTGGGAATGGGGACGTCGACCTGACGAGCTGGGTCCGCACTCGACCATCGCCGACGTGATGAAGATCGACCAAGCGCAGCTCGACACCCTGGTGGGGCACATGTCGGGCATCGACCACCTGGACCAGGCGGCGATCGTTCGCGCGGCGGCGTTCGCCCTGCTGCGGTTCACCGGTCACCTGGCCGAGCAGGACCGTGAGCTCGCTCTCCGCAGCCTCGACTACGAGCTCCGGACGTTCGCCGATCCGAACTGGCTCCCGGCCGATGCCAGGGACCAGCTGCTGCCCCCTCTGCACGTGCAGCGGGAGGATCTCCTGTCATGGAGGAACCCCGAGCTGGAATGAGGACGGCTTGGGCTCCTGGCTGGTGCTGCTCGACACGTAGCCAGCGTCCCGGCACGGATCAGAGCAGGGCGCGGAACCGCTCCGCGTCGCCGGTGCGCGGCAGGTTGTTGAACATGACGTACGGCGACGGCCGGCCGTCGACGAGGTCCCGCAGCCGGCGCAGCTCGTCGTCGGTGTGGACGTGCCGGGAGCCCGTGGTGCCGTGCAGCCGGTAGTAGGTCTGCTCCGGTGTCACCGTCTCGGTCTGCATCGGGTCGACCACGTGGACGAGGTCGAGCTCGGAGCAGAGCTCCGTGAGCAGCTGGGTGGGCCACTCGCCGCGGGGCTCCCACAGCAGCCGCCCGGCCGGGCGCTCCACCTGCGCCACGAAGCTGCGCAGCCGCCGCACGTTGTCGGCCGTCGGGCGGAAGCTCTTGGGGCACTGCAGCAGCACCGCGGTGGCCCGCAGCAGACGGGCGCACTCCAGGGTCCGCTGCCAGGCGGCCAGGACCTCCGGGGTCGTCCGGAACGCGCCGACCTGCCCGCGGGCGCTGTCCGGGAGGGGCTTCTTCATGCGTCGGTAGGTGGGGCTGTTGGACTCGTGGGTGACGAGCTGCCAGGCCTTGATCGTGAACTCGAAGTCGGGCGGCACCTGCGCCCGCCAGCGCGCCAGCACGGCGTCGGCCGGTGGCTCGTAGAAGGTGTGCTGGACCTCGACGAGCGGGAAACGACGTACGTAGGACGCCTGGGAGATCGTCCACCCGCACAGCCCCACGCGCACATCCACGTGCCCCACCGTGCCAGGCGCGTCAAGCGCCAGGGGCTTTCGGCAGAGGCCTCCGGCCCTTGCCGATCCCGGCCATCGGCGGAGTATGGGGAAGGAGTGTGCACCCCAGACCACGGCTCGACGGACGAGCTGGGTCCTCGTGAGGAGTGGCAGATGAACACCCCGACCGGTCCCGACCCCTATCCCGTCCGCGTCGAGGCGGAGTTCGATCCCAGCCTCAGCCGTGGCCTCTGGCTCATCAAGTGGCTCCTCGCGGTGCCCCACTACGTGGTGCTGACCTTCCTGTGGACCGCCTTCGGGCTCACCAGCTTCCTCGCCTTCTGGAGCATCCTGTTCACCGGTCGCTACCCGCGCGTCCTGTTCGACTTCAACGTCGGCGTCCTGCGGTGGAACTGGCGGGTCATGTTCTACGCGTACGCCGCCCTGGGCACCGACCGCTATCCGCCGTTCACGCTCGCGGACGTGCCGGGCTATCCGGCCCACCTCACGGTCGACTACCCCGCGCGCCTCTCCCGTGGCCTGGTGCTGGTCAAGTGGTGGCTGCTGGCCATCCCGCACTACCTGGTGGTGGGCCTCTTCGTCGGCGGGGTGACCTACGGCATCCGCGGCATCCCAGACGACCCGGCGCTCAGCTTCGGACTGATCGGCATCCTCGTCCTGATCGCCGGAGTGGTCCTCCTCTTCACCGGCCGCTACCCGAGCGGGGTCTTCGACTTTCTGCTGGGCCTGAACCGCTGGGTCCTGAGGGTGGCGGCCTACGTCTCCCTGATGACCGACCGCTACCCCCCGTTCAGCCTCGAGCAGGGCGGGCACGAGGCCCCGTGGTCGACCGTCTCGCCGACGGCCACGGGCGTCGAGCAGACGCCGGCGGCGACGACACCGGACCCCACGGAGTCCGCCCCCACGGGGTGGTCCGCCGGGCGGGTCGTCTCCCTGGTCATCGGATCGATGCTGGTGGCGTTCTCGCTCTTTCTCGCCCTGGCCGGGGTCCTGCTGGCGGCGGCCGACGTGGCCGCGAAGGACCCCGACGGATACGTGATGAGCCCCGACGAGACACTCACCACCACCTCGTTCGCCATCACCTTCGACGACCTGGACATCCCGACCGGCATTCCCGAGCCGCTCCTGCCGAAGACCCTGGTCGGCGACGTGCGGTTCACTGCGGACAGCCGCGCCGGAGACGCGGTGTTCCTCGGCGTGGCACCCACCCGCGACGTGGACCGCTACCTCGACGGCGTCCGGCTCGACGTCCTCGAGAAGCTGAACGACGACGAGAAGCCGGTCTACCGCTCCGTCGAGGGTGGAGCACCTGCGGCCGCGCCCACCGACGAGGAGTTCTGGACCGACAGCGACTCCGGGGTGGACGGCGTCCAGGTCACCTGGTCGCCGGACGAGGGCGACTGGACGGTCGTCCTGATGCGCGCCGACGGCACGGCCGGGGTCGATGCCGACGTCGCCGTCGGGGCCGAGTTCCCCGTCCTGGCGACGCTGGTCGCGGTCCTGCTGATCACGGCCGCGATCATGCTGCTGGTCGGCGCCCTGCTGGTGGCGATCCCGATCCGAGGCGCGTCCCGGAGCCGCCGGGAGCTGAGCCGGTCGTGAGTGGGCTGGTGGTCCAGGGAGCCGTCGCGGGGAGCGGCGCGTCCCACCGGTATGACGCCGCGACTCCACCTCTCCGCCCTGCTGCTCACCGGTGCGCTGGCGCTGACCTCGTGCGGCGACCCCACGGCGTCCCAGGACGCCCCTGCGACTGAGCCCCCGGAGACGCCCGCGACCTCCGCGACCAGCGAGGCGCCGACCAGCACCCCGTCGCCCACCCGGGCCACCACCCCACCCACCGACGGCCTGCAGAAGATCCGGGTGACCGGAGAGGTCAGCGGCACCGGCGACTGCGTCGTGGTGCGCGACGACCACGCGATCACCTGGACGCTGACGGGCGAGGTCACCGACGGGCTCGAGGTGGGGGACCGGGTCCGGGTCACCGGCGCCCCCGACCTGGGGGCCACCGGCTGCGGGGGACCCCTGGTGCGGGCGACGACCGTCACGGTCCTCGACTGAGGCCGGACGCGACGAGGGCCGGGGGCGTGCTGCCCCCGGCCCTCGCCGTGCTGCTACCCCGGTCCGGTCACTGCACCCGGATCCGCATGGAGGTGCCGTTCTGCTCGAGCACCCGGATCTGCACCCCGACACCGGCCACCTTCACGCCGGTGCGCGGCTGACCTGCCTCCGCGAACGGCCGGAAGTACCGGTCCGGGTCGGAGTCGTCGAAGACCGGGTTGGGTGCCGCCCCGCGCACGTAGCTCCGGCGTCCACCTGCGTAGAGGTAGAACGAGTCCGACCGCTCCAGCCCGAACGGGGCGTCGTAGGTCTGGATCCGACCACGCCACGCCTGGCCCTGCAGGTTGTAGAGCACCTGCGGGTTGGCGTCCACCGGAAGCACCAGCCCCTGGCCGGGGTGCTGGCTGGTGTTGTTGTTGGTGAAGGACGCGTCCCAGTAGTTGACGAGCAGCCCGTTCTGGTACGGGAACTTCTCCACGAAGTTGGGCCGGTCCGGGAAGCTGAAGTTGTACGGACCGGTCTGCAGGTACTTGTCGTAGGAGACGTAGGCACGGTTGCTCGCCAGGTAGAACTGGTCGGTCGTGGTGGTGCGGGTGGCGCCCACCGACGAGAAGCCGTCGAGGGTCCACCCGTTGGGCGAGGTCTCCGCGCCGTCGGCGAAGACCACCTGGCCACCCGCGGTGACCTGGATGTCGTCGACGAAGATGCCCGACCAGCCCAGCGCCGGGTCCTGGCCCTGCGCCGCCCCGTCGGTCAGGTAGCGGGCACGGAAGCCGATGGTCTGACCGGCGTACGGCGTGAGGTCGAAGGTCACCGGTACGTAGCCGGCGCTGACCCCGTCGATGCCGATCTCGTCGGCGTCCTGACCGGCATCCGGGTCGACCGTGGTCGGCAGCTGGGTCCAGCTGCCGCTGCCCGCGGGCACCTCGGCCTCGAACCACGCGTAGTCGTAGTCCTCCTCGATGTTGAACTGCGTCCGCAGGCTCAGTGTCGCGCCACCCGCGGGCACCGCCACGTCGGCACGCGACATGGACGACTCGTAGTCGTCGCCCTGGCCGCTCCACCACTGCCTGGTCCCCTGAGGCGGGGTCGGCAGGGTGGTGACCTTCTGCTTGTCGGGCAGCACGACCGCGACGCCCTGGGCCTTGTCGGAGTTGTACTCGTGGAGGCCGAGGTCGATGGTGCGGTCCTGTCCGGCCACCACGGTCTCGTAGTCGAGCCAGCCGAGCTGCAGCTTGTCCCACACGCCGAGGTCGGCGGCACGGGTGCCGATGCCCTGGTCGCCCGGGGCGGAGACCCGGCTCTGGGCCATCAGCGTCCACCAGTTGACCGGGTTGTCGCCCGAGGCAGCGGTGTCGTAGTGGTCGGGGAGGCCGAGGTCGTGGCCGTACTCGTGGGCGACGACCGAGAGGCCGCCGTTCTCCGGCTGGATCGTGTAGTCGGCCACCCAGATCCCGGTGTTGCCGATCTGCGCGCCGCCGTCGAGGTTGCCCTCGGGGCCGAAGACCCCGTCGCCGTTCTGGAAGGCCTTCCAGCGGTGGCTCCAGATGGCGTCCTCACCGTAGATCGGGTCGCTGTCGGCCTGGTCGCCGCCGGCGTGGATGATCTGGAACCGGTCGATGTAGCCGTCGGCCTCGTCGAAGTTGCCGTCGCCGTCGTAGTCGTAGCGGTCCCGGATGTCGTACTGCGCGACCTGCCGGCGGATCTGTGCGTCGGTCTTGCCGGCCGCCTTCTGGTCCGCCACCCACTGGGTGAGGCCGTCGGAGACGAGGTTCCAGGTGTTGGAGCACACGTTGCCGCCGCACGGGTAGCCGTCGCTGCGGCCGTAGCGGGCCTGGTTGTAGCGGACCGTGGTGAAGTCGGTGACCATGCCCTCGACGCTGTAGCGGCCCGAGGACTGCCGCTCGTAGTAGGTCTTGAGCGACTCCACGCCCTCGCCCTCACCGAAGTACAGGTCCTTGTAGTAGCGCTTGTTGAAGTTCTTGCGCCACTGGGTCCGGTTGTCGTCGGGGCCGGGCTTCGGGATCTCGTTGAAGAGGGGGCCGTCGAAGCGGGCCGGTCCGGGGGTGTTGGGGGAGGTGTCGCGGTCGGGGAACTGCGGGTGCCGCTCGTTCCCGAACTCGACCAGGAAGACGAAGACCTTGTCGGTGCGTTCGTTGGAGAGCTCCACGAACTGGTCCTGGGTCTCGGCCGCGGCCTGCTGCCGCGCCCCGACCTCGGCGACCGCCGCGGGCTCCTGCCCGACCTTGAGCACCGAGCTGCCGTTGAGCGTGCGGGGAGTCGCCTCCCCGCTCAGCACCTCGGCCCAGGCCTGCTCACGCAGGCCGATCTGCTTCTCCGCCTTGGGGTTGGGCAGGACGTGATCGGGGTTGGCCACCTGGGGTTCGCCCGTGGTGCCTGAGGAAGCGGCCGGTGGGGCCGCGGCCGTCGGGAGGGCCATCAGGCCCACCCCCGCCATCAGAGCCAGGCTCAGCCCGGCAGTCGTGGTTCGCACGAGGATCGTTCCTTCCGAGAGACAGGGTCCGGACCCGAGCGAGCCGACTCCCCTGTGATCTTGGACACTAAGCCTCCATCGCCCCGCTGCACAGGGGGTGACCGTCCAGAGTTTTCGCCAGACGCACAGGAGGCCGCGCACCTGACGGTGCGCGGCCTCCTGGGGGAGCTGGTCTCAGCGACCGGCCCAGACGGGGTCCCGCTTCTCGACGAAGGCGAGCGCGCCCTCCTTGGCGTCCGCGGACTCGCGGATCGGCTGCACGAACTCGTGCTGGCGGTCGAACATCTCCTCCAGCTCCCAGTCCTGGGAGCGGACCAGCACCTGCTTGGAGGCGGCCAGCGCCAGGGGAGCGTTGGCCGCGATCTCGTCGGCGAGCTCCAGCGCGACGTCGAGGGCGGAGCCGGGCTCGGCGAGCCGGTTGACCAGGTGCACCTCGGCGGCGGCGGTCGCCGGCCACATCGCGCCGGTCAGCACCAGCTCCATGGCCAGGTGGTAGGGGATGCGCCGCTGGAGGCGGAGCAGGCCGCCGGCCGCGGCGGTGAGGCCGCGCTTGACCTCCGGGAGGCCGAACTTGGCGGCGTGGGAGGCGACCACCAGGTCGCAGGCCAGGACGATCTCGAACCCGCCGGCCAGGGCGTAGCCCTCGACGGCGGCGATCAGCGGCTTGGTCGGCGGCTTCTGCACCAGGCCCGCGAAGCCGCGGCCCTCGATGACCGGGCGCTCCCCGCGGGCGAAGCCCTTGAGGTCCATCCCGGCGCAGAACGTCTGGTTGGCGCCGGTGATGACGCCGACGCTGAGGTCGGGACGGCTGTCGAGCAGGTCGAGCGCGGCGGCGATCTCCTGGGACATCTGCAGCGACATCGCGTTGCGCGCCTGGGGTCGGTCCATCGTCATGACCAGCACCCGGCCGCGCTCCTCGACCTTGAGCTCCGGGCCGGTGGACTCGGCGGTCGACTGGGCGTCCGACTGGGCGTCCGTCTCGGCGCTCATCGCGGCGACATCCGGATCGCGCCGTCGAGACGGATCGTCTCGCCGTTGAGGTAGGGGTTCTCCACGACCTGCTGGGCCATCATCGCGAACTCGTCGGGCTGGCCCAGCCGTGCCGGGTTGGGCACCTGGGCGCCGAGGCCGTCGCGGATCTCCTGGGAGAAGCGGGCCAGGATCGGGGTGTCGAAGACGCCCGGGGCGATGGTGTTGACCCGGATGTTCTTCGTCGCCAGGTCGCGGGCGGCGACCAGGGTCATGCCGACCACGCCGGCCTTGGCCGAGGCGTAGGGGATCTGGCCGATCTGGCCCTCCCAGGCGGCCACCGAGGCGGTGAGCACGCAGACGCCGCGCTCGCCCTCGACGACCTCGTTCTTCGCCATCCGGGTGGCAGCCAGCCGCAGCACGTTGAAGGTGCCGACCAGGTTGATGTTGATCAGCTGCTGGTAGAGCTCGAGGTCGCCCGGGGTGCCGTCACGGTTGACCAGGCGGACCGTGCCGCCCTTGCCGGCGCAGTGCACCAGCGCCCGCAGCGGACCGTGCTCCTCGGCGGCGTCCAGGGCGGCGTCGACCGACGTCGCGTCGGTCACGTCGCCCTGGGCAAAGGTGCCCCCGATCTCGGCGGCGAACTCCTTGCCCAGCTCCTCGTTGAGGTCGAGGACCACGACGTGGGCCCCGGCCTTGGCGAGACGGCGGGCGGTCGCCGCGCCGAGGCCGGAGGCCCCGCCGGTGACCAGGGCTGATGCTCCGTTGACGTCCACTCGGACTCCTTGCGTGTGTGTGGGGGGAGGGGAGGAGCGGGTCAGAGCCGCTCGAGGATGGTGGCGTTGGCCATCCCGCCGGCCTCGCACATGAGCTGGAGGCCGTAGCGCTGGCCCTCGTCCTCGAGGGCGTGGAGCATGGTGGTCATCAGCCGGGCCCCGGAGGCGCCCAGCGGGTGACCCAGCGCGATGGCGCCGCCACGGGGGTTGAGCTTGGCGGGGTCGCCCTTGAGCTCCTTGAGCCACGCCAGCGGCACCGGGGCGAAGGCCTCGTTGACCTCGACGTGGTCGATCTCGTCCAGCGTCAGGCCGGAGCGGCTCATCACCTTGTCGGTGGCGGGGATGGGGCCGGTGAGCATCAGCAGCGGGTCGCTGCCGACCACCGACATGGTGTGCACCCGGGCGCGGGCGCGCAGCCCGAGCTCGTCGGCCTTGGCCCGCGACATCAGCAGCAGCACGGCCGCGCCGTCGGTGATCTGGGAGGAGTTGCCGGCGGTGGTCGACCACGTCACCTGCGGGAACCGCTCGGAGAGCTCGGGGGTCTCGAAGACCGCCCGGAGGCCGCCCAGTTTCTCCGCGGTGGTGCCGCGGCGGATCGTCTCGTCCTCGCTCACCACGCCGTGCGGGGTGGTGATCGGCACGATCTCGCGCGCGAAGGCTCCGGCGTCCTGCGCCGCGGCGGCCCGCTGGTGGGAGAGGGCGGCGTACTCGTCGAGCTCCTCGCGGGTGAACCCCCACTCGGCGGTGACCAGCTCGGAGGCGACGCCCTGCGAGACCAGGCCGGGGGCGTACGCCGCGGCGACGCCGGCGCCGTACGGGTCGGCGTCCATCCGGGCGGACCCCATGACCACCCGGCTCATCGACTCCACGCCGCCCGCGATCACGATCTCCGACTCGCCGGAGAGGATGCCCTGGGCGGCGAAGTGGACCGACTGCTGGCTCGAGCCGCACTTGCGGTCGATGGTCACGGCGGGCACGTGGGCGGGGAAGCCCGCAGCCAGCCAGGCCATCCGGCCCGGGGTCGCCGACTGCTCGCCGACCTGCGAGACGCAGCCGATGATGACGTCGTCCACGGTGCCCGGGTCGACCTGGGGCGAGCGGGCGAGGAGCGCCTGGAGCGTCTGGGCGAGGAGGTCGACGGGGTGCACGTCGGCGAGCGCGCCGCCGGCCTTGCCTCGGCCGACGGGGGAGCGGACGGCGTCGACGATCACCACGTCACGAGGGCTGTTTCCTTGCGTCTGGACCATGCCTATTGCTTATCATGATTGTCATGCGTATGTCCATGGGGTCCTCGGCCTCCGGGGCATGCCCGGATACCGACATTGCTTGACACAAAATCCAGGATGAATCTAGGATAATGATTACAACCAAGGAGGTGAGTCCGTGACGGATCAGTACGCGGAGATCAGGCAGCTCGCGGCACAGGTGGCTCGTGAGGTCTACGAACCCATGGCCGAAGCGCTCGACGTCAACCGCACGCCCATCCCCAAGGAGGAGCGGCGCCGTCTCGGCGACCTCGGCTTCCTCGGCATCGCGCACCCGGAGAAGTACGGCGGCTCCGGCGCCCCGCTCGAGGAGGCGCTCGTGGTCATCGAGGAGCTGGGCAAGGTCTGCCGCCCCGCTGCCTTCCAGGTGTTCGAGGCCAACACCGGCCCGGCCCAGGTGATCACCCACCTCGGCACCGAGGAGCAGCGCGAGCGCTGGCTCCCCGACATCATCAGCGGCGAGCGGACCATGGCCGTCGGCATCTCCGAGCCCGACGCCGGCTCGGCCGCCACCGACATGCGCACCACCGCCAAGGAGGTCGACGGCCACCTGGTGGTCAACGGCTCCAAGCGCTGGATCTCCAACGGCGGCGAGGCCGACCAGTACCTCCTCTACTGCCGTCTCTCCGACGCGCCGGGTGCCAAGGGCATCGGCGCCGTCGTGGTCGACAAGGGCACCCCCGGCTTCAGCTTCGGGGCCAGCGAGCGCCTGATGGGCTTCCGCGGCATCCCCTCGGCCGACCTCTACTTCGACAACGTCGAGGTGCCGCTGGAGAACGTCGTCGTCCCCGCCGGCTCCTTCGGCAAGCTCTTCGGCATCTTCTCGATCGAGCGCATGGGCAACACCACCATGAGCCTCGCGATCGGGCAGGCCGCCCTGGACAAGACGCTGAAGTACGTCGAGGAGCGCGAGCAGTTCGGCAAGGAGCTCGTGGAGTTCCAGAGCATCCAGGTGATGCTGGCCGACATGATCCTGCAGGTCGAGGCCGCTCGGCTGCTGCGCGACCGCGCCGCCGCCTCCGCCACCGAGACCGGCATCCCGGACCCGCTCGCGGTCTCGCTCGCCAAGTGCACCGCCAACGAGATGGCCAAGCGGGTCACCGACCTGGCCATGCAGATCCACGGCGGCAACGGCTACACCGAGGAGTACGGTCTCGAGCGCCTGCACCGCGACTCGCACGGCTGGGCGATCGCCGGCGGCACCCCGACGATGCAGCGGATCCGCATCGTCTCCGAGGTGCTCGGCCGCAAGTTCGACCAGCGTCGCTGACCGGGCTCGCGCCCTCCGGCACGTCGACAATTCTTTGAGAGGACTCACCGTGGAAGACGGCCAGTTGTTCGACCTCAGCCCGCGTCATCGCGAGGTCAGGGAGATCGCCCGGGAGGTGGCCGCCAAGGTCGAGCCCTTCGCCGCCGAGGCCGACGAGGCCGTCGTCGTGCACCAGGGGTGTCTCGACGCGCTCAGGGAGAGCGGCCTGGCCCGCTACGTCGTCCAGGCGGCGTACGGCGGCCACGACGAGGTGCTCGACCCGTTGACGATCGCGGTGGTCCGCGAGCAGCTCATGTACTCCTCCGCGCACCTGGACTCCATGTTCGGGATGCAGGGGGTCGGCAGCTACTCGCTGTCGGTGGGCGGCTCCGAGGAGCTCAAGCAGCGGTGGCTGCCCAAGGTGGCCACCCTCGAGGCGATCGCCGGGCTCGCGCTCACCGAGCCCGACGTGGGCTCGGACCTGCGCGCCATCACCACCAGGATGGTCGTCGACGGCGACGAGCTGGTCATCGACGGGCGCAAGTCGTTCATCACCAACGGTGGGGCGGCCGACTTCTACTGCACCCTGGTCCGCGAGGACGAGGGCTGGTCGATGGTGCTGATCCCCGCCGACACCCCGGGCCTGAGCGTCGAGAAGGGCGCCGACCTGATGGCCCCGCACATCCTCGGCGAGCTCACCTTCGAGGGCGTCCGGGTGCCGGCCGACCACCGTCTCGGCGTGCCGGGCAAGGCGTTCTCGCTGATGCTCCAGACGCTGGCCGTCTTCCGGGTCACCGTGGCGGCCTCCGCCGTGGGTCTCGGCCAGGCCGCCCTCGACGAGGCCAAGGCGCACGCCATGGCGCGCGAGCAGTTCGGCAAGCCGCTCATCGAGCTCGGCGCGGTCTCGCAGAAGCTGGCCCAGTCGTGGACCGACGTCGAGGCGGCGCGGGCGTTCGTCTACCGCGCGGCCGCCCTGGCCAAGAGCGACCCGCTCGCCCACCTCGACTACTCCTCGATGGCCAAGGTGCACGCCACCGAGGCCGCCGCGGCCGTGGTCGACCGGTCGGTGCAGACGATGGGCCGCTTCGGCCTCGTCCGCGGCTCCAAGATCGAGCGGCTCTACCGCAACGCGCGCCCGCTGCGGGTCTACGAGGGCGCCACCGAGGTGCTGCTCGACTCGCTGGCCCGGCGGCTCGCCAAGGGAGCCCGCTGATGGACCTGCGACTCGACGGGACCGTCGTCCTGGTGACCGGCGCCAGCCGCGGCCTCGGCGCCGCCATGGCGCTCGCCCTCGCCCGCGAGGGAGCCACCGTGGTGGCCGCCGCCCGCTCGGTCGACAGCCTCGACGAGGTCGCGGCCCGGGGCGAGGGGCGCATCACCGCCGCCCGGGTCGACATGCGCGACGAGGAGTCGGTGGCGGCGCTGGTCCCCGAGGTCATCGAGCGCCACGGCCGGATCGACGGGCTGGTCAACAACGCCGGCATCGCGCCGGCCGGCAAGTTCGCCACCCAGGACCCCGGCGTCTGGAAGGACGCGATGGCGGTCAACGTGATCGCCCCGATGCTGCTGGCCCAGGCCGCCGGCGTCCGGATGATCGAGCAGGGCGCGGGGCGCATCGTCAACATCGCCTCCACCACCGGGGTGCGCGGCAAGCCGTTCCTGGTGCCCTACTCGACCTCCAAGGGCGCGGTCGTCCGCTTCACCGAGGCGCTGGCCGCCGAGTGGGCGTCGAAGAACGTGCAGGTCAACTGCATCGCCCCCGGTGCGTTCGTGACCGAGGCGCAGAAGGCGGTCACCGAGTCGCCCGAGCTCCACGCCAAGCGGATCGCGAAGATCCCCGCCGGCCGGATGGCCGACCCGTCCGAGATCGTGCCGCTGACCTGCCTGCTCGTCTCCCCGTTGTCGTCCTTCACCACCGGCGCGATCTTCGTCGTCGACGGTGGCGAGTCCGGCAAGCTGTGACCCCCGAGAGGACCCCCACGTGATCATCGACGCCCACACCCACGTCTGGCCCGACAAGATCGCCGCCATCGCGCTGGGCGGCAACCGCGTCCAGGGCCTGGAGGCCCGCGGCGACGGCACCGTCGGCGGCCTGACCGACGACATGGCCGACAGCGGCGTGCAGGTCAGCTGCTGCCTGGCCATCGCCAACGAGGCCCGTCACGTCGACTCGGTCAACCGCTTCGTCGCCGGCCTGGCCGACGAGACGCACGTGCCCTTCGGCACCGTCCACGTCGAGCTGTCGGTGGAGGAGAACCTCGCCAGCCTGCAGCGGCACGGGGTCCGGGCGGTCAAGATCCACCCCCTCTTCCAGAAGTACGCCCTCGACGACCCGCGGCTGTGGGAGATCTTCGAGGCGTTCGGCAGCGACTACGCGGTCATCACCCACGTGGGGGAAGGCGGGGACGAGTTCACCAACAGCCTCTCCAACCCGAGGATGATCCGCGACATCACCCGGCAGTTCCCCGACCTGCGGCTGATGGCCTGCCACTTCGGCGGCTACAAGATCCTCGACGACGCCGAGGAGATGCTGGCCGGTGCCGACGTGGTGCTGGAGACCTCCTGGCCGCCCAGCCTGGCCACCCTGCGCCCCGAGCGGGTCCGCGACCTGATCCGCAAGCACGGCGCCGAGCGCATCGTCTTCGGCTCCGACTGGCCGATGACCAGCCCCGCGGAGGAGATCCGCGCGATCGAGGCGCTCGGGCTCACCGACGACGAGACCAAGATGGTGCTCGGCGGCACCCTGGCAAGCGTCCTGGGTGACCGCCTGCCGTCCTGACGCGCGCGGGCCGGGAGGCGGTCAGCTCAGACCCGGCCCCACACGATGGGCGCGTCCAGCACCTCGGGGAACTTCTTCTCCGCATAGCGGACGTACTCCTGGATGTGGTCCCGCATCGCCGCGGCCGCCGCGGAGGGGTCGCGGGCCTCGATCGTCTTGTAGATCTGCAGGTGCGCCTTGTGCACGGCGGCGCGGCGCGGCTCGGGGTAGTCGATGCCGATCGCCGAGCCGTCCAGGATGCCGAGGAGCGCGTCGACCAGGAGACCGAACATCGCGTTGCCCGAGCCGTGCGAGATGACGTCGTGGAACCGCTTGTTCTCCTCGAGGAAGATCGACTGGTTCCCGAGGTTGTCGTACATGTTCTCCACGCTCTCGCGCAGGGAGGTCAGCGCCTCCTCGCTCATCCGCTCGGCGGCGAGCTGGGACATCATCGGCTCCAGGCCCAGCCGGGCCTCGGCGATGGTCCGGAAGGGCGCGTCGGAGAACTGCAGCAGCAGCGTCAGCGAGGTGGCCAGGCTGCTGGCGTCGGGCTGGACCACCACGGGGCCGCCGCCGGGGCCGGGCTTGAGCGTGATGACGCCCTGGAGCTCGAGGAAGCGGAGCGACTCGCGCAGCGTGCCGCGCCCGACGTCGTACTTCTCCAGCATGGCTCGCTCCGGCGGAAGCCGGTCGCCGATGATGTTGCCGCGGGCGTTGATGTCCGCGACGATGCGTTGAGCGACCAGCATCGCGGTCTTCATCGGACGCAGGGTGGTGGCAGTCATCGGTGAGTCCTCTCGGAGCCGGAGCAGACGCGTCCGTGCGGTGGCGTGATCATAATCAGCATTAAGGCCTGTATGTCGCTCATTCGCCCTGGGTTGGTCGGCGTCTCAGCGGCTGACCACGCCCTCCTGAGCCAGGCGAGCGACGTCGTGGGGTGACATCCCCAGCTCGTCGACCAGCACCTCGCGGGTGTGCTCGCCGACGGCGGCGACACCGTCGTACTTCGGTCCAGGATAGTCGGCGAGGTGAAGGATCGGACCCGGCATCAGGGCCGGGCCGAGCACGGTGTTGGCCAGGTCGACCAGGGTCCGCTCCTGGAAGTGGGCGTCCAGGGTGACGTCCCTGGCGTCGTTGACCGCCGCGGCGACCACCTCGTGCTTGTCGAGGATCGCCAGTGCCTCGTCGCGGGGGTAGGACTTCACCCAGTCGATGACGATCTGCTGCATGGCCTCGTTGTTGGCCATCCGGGCGGTGTTGGTGCCGAACCGCTCGTCGTCCTTGAGGTCGGGGCGGCCCATCGCCTCGAAGAGCCGCAACGCGATCGACTGGTTGGAGGCCGCGATGGAGAGCCAGCGGCCGTCGCCCGCCTCGTAGATGCCGCGCGGCGAGGCGGCGCCGGAGGCGTTGCCGTGCCGCTGCATGATCGTGCCGGTGGCGGTGTAGTTGAGGACGGCGTCGCCGAGGATGAACATCAGCGGCTCGTAGAGCGCGACGTCGACCTCGGAGCCCTGGCCGGTCATCTCACGCTTGAAGAGCGCCATCGCGGTGCCGAAGGCGGCCGAGATGCCGGCGATCGAGTCGGCGAAGCCGAACGGCGGGGCGGTGGGGGGAGTGTCGGGCCACCCGTTGAGGAAGGCGTAGCCGGACGCCGTCTCCGCGACGGTGCCGAAGCCTGGCCGGGCCGAGTAGGGGCCGGTCTGGCCGAAGCCGCTGACCCGGGTCATCACGAGTCCGGGGTGCTCCGCGGAGAGCTCGGCGTAGCCGAGGCCCCACTTCTCCATCCGGCCGGGGCGGAAGTTCTCGATCACCACGTCGGCGCCGGCGATCAGCTTCTTGGCGACGTCGCGGGCCTCTTCGCTGCGCATGTCGAGGCCGACGGAGCGCTTGCCGGAGTTGAGGCGCGAGTAGCCGATGGCCAGCCCCTCGTGGGCGGGCTGCCACTGCCGCGCAAAGTCACCCTGCGCGGGGTCCTCGATCTTCACCACGTCGGCGCCGAAGTCGCGCAGCATGCGCCCGGCGGTGGGGGCGGCATACATCGAGCCGAGCTCGATGACGCGCACGCCGGACAGGGGTGCCTGGGACCCGGACTTGCTCATGTGGCTTCCTCTCAACCGCAATCAATGCATATGAATACTAACATCCATGGTGCCACCCACAAGGTGTTCAGGCGCGGCAGTATGGGTCCGGACGAGAGGGGAGATCCATGGACCTGGAGCTGACTGGCCGGGCGTTCGTCCTCACGGGTGGTTCCGACGGGCTGGGGCTGGCGACCGCGCGCCGGCTTGCCGCCGAGGGTGCCGGCGTGGCGATCTGCGGACGGGACGAGGCGCGACTGGAGCGTGCGCTGGCCACCCTGGAGGGCCTCCCCGGGGAAGCCCTCGGGGTGCGCGCCGACGTCCGCGAGACCGCCGACCTCGCCGCGCTGGTGGAGCGGACCCTGGAGCGGTTCGGCCGCCTCGACGGGGTGATGAACAACGCCGGGCAGGCTGCCGCCGGCGCCTTCGAGGGTCTCGGCGACGAGGAGATCCTCGCCGACCACGAGCTCAAGGTGATGGCGATGGTCCGGCTCACCCGCCTCGCCCTGCCCCACCTGCGCGAGCACGGGGGAGCGGTCCTCAACAGCCTGGCGGTCTCGGCGAAGGCGCCCGCGGCCGGCACCCTGCCGACCTCGGCCTCGCGCGCGGCCGGGCTCGCCTGGACCAAGGCGATGGCCCAGGAGCTGGCGCCGTCGGGGGTCCGGGTCAACGCGGTGCTCATCGGCTACGTCGACAGCGACCAGTGGGTGCGCGCCGCCGGCCGGGCCGGTCAGGAGTACGGCGAGTTCACCGCCGCGCTCGCCGAGCGGCTCGGCATCCCGATGGGCCGGCTGGGGCGCGCCGAGGAGTTCGCCGACGTGGCGTCCTTCCTGCTCTCGCCGCGCGCGTCGTACGTCACCGGGGCGGCCGTCAACGTCGACGGCGGGTTCTCCCCGGTGCCCTGAGTCCTGAGGTCTGAGCGCTCAGACGTTGCGGCGGTACTGACCACCCACCTCGAAGAACGCCTCGGTGACCTGCTGCAGCGTGCAGACCCGGGCGGCGTCCATCAGCACCGCGAAGACGTTGTCGCCGGAGACCGCCGCCTCCTTGAGGCGGGCCAGGGCGGTCTGGGCCTCCGAGGCGTGCGTGGCCCGGAAGTCGCGGACCCGGCTCAGCTGCGACTCCTTCTCCGCCTCGGTGGCGCGGGCCAGCTCGACCTCGGCGGGGGAGACGTCGGAGTCCGGCCGGACGAAGGTGTTGACCCCGACGATCGGCAGCGAGCCGTCGTGCTTGCGGTGCTCGTAGAGCATCGACTCGTCCTGGATCCGGCCGCGCTGGTAGCCGGTCTCCATCGCGCCCAGCACGCCGCCGCGCTCGTTGAGGGAGTCGAACTCGCGCAGCACCGCGGCCTCCACCAGGTCGGTGAGCTCGTCGATGATGAAGGAGCCCTGGAGGGGGTTCTCGTTCATCGCCAGCCCCCACTCGCGGTTGATGATCAGCTGGATCGCGAGCGCGCGCCGGACCGACTCCTCGGTGGGGGTGGTCACCGCCTCGTCGTAGGCGTTGGTGTGCAGCGAGTTGGCGTTGTCGTAGATCGCGATCAGCGCCTGGAGCGTGGTGCGGATGTCGTTGAAGTCCATCTCCTGCGCGTGCAGGGAGCGGCCGGAGGTCTGCACGTGGTACTTCAGCTTCTGCGACCGCTCGTTCGCGCCGTACCTCTCCTTCATGGCGACCGCCCAGATCCGGCGCGCGACCCGGCCCAGCACGCTGTACTCCGGGTCCATGCCGTTGGAGAAGAAGAACGACAGGTTGGGCGCGAAGTCGTCGACGTCCATGCCGCGGGCCAGGTAGGCCTCGACGTAGGTGAACCCGTTGGCCAGGGTGAAGGCGAGCTGGCTGATCGGGTTCGCCCCGGCCTCGGCGATGTGGTAGCCGGAGATGGAGACCGAGTAGAAGTTGCGGACCTGCTGGGCGATGAACCACTCCTGGATGTCGGCCATCATCCTCAAGCTGAACTCGGTGGAGAACAGGCAGGTGTTCTGCCCCTGGTCCTCCTTGAGGATGTCGGCCTGCACGGTGCCGCGCACGTTCGCCAGTGCGTACGCCGTCAGCTCGGCGCGCTCGGCCTCGTCGGGCTCGCGCCCCTCCCGGTCGCGGAAGGCGTCGACCTGCTGGTCGATCACGGTGTTGAGGAAGAACGCGAGCACGGTCGGCGCCGGGCCGTTGATGGTCATCGAGACGCTGGTCGAGGGGGAGACCAGGTCGAAGCCGCCGTAGAGCACCTTCATGTCGTCCAGTGTCGCGACCGAGACGCCGGAGGTGCCGACCTTGCCGTAGACGTCGGGCCGCGGGTCGGGGTCGCGGCCGTAGAGGGTCACGGAGTCGAACGCGGTGGAGAGGCGGGTGGCCTCCCCGTCGGCCGAGAGGATCTTGAACCGCCGGTTGGTGCGCGCCGGGTCGCCCTCGCCGGCGAACATCCGGGCCGGGTCCTCCCCGTCGCGCTTGAACGGGAAGACGCCTGCGGTGAAGGGGAAGAACCCGGGCAGGTTCTCCCTGCGCCAGAAGCGGACCAGCTCGCCGTGGTCGGTGTACCTCGGCAGCGCGACGCGGGGGATCCTGCTGCCGCTCAGCGACTCCCGGGTCAGGGGGGTGTGGAGCTCCCGGTCGCGGACCTTCACCACCTGCTCGTCGCCGGAGTAGGACTCCACCACCGTCGGCCAGGCCGCGATCTGCTCCTGGATCTCGTGCGGGACCTGCTTGCGAGCCGTCTCGAGCAACGCCGGGACGCCGCCCAACCGCGCGGCCTCGTCCGGGGCCCCGGCGGCCGCCAGCTCGTCGGCGGTCCACTGGATCCGCTGGAGCCGCTGGGCGGCGTGGGCCAGCATGTCGGTCCGCGCGTGGTAGCCGCGGAGCGTCTCGGTGATCTCGGCGAGGTAGCGGACCCGCTCGGGGGGCACCACCTGGCGGATGCCGGAGGAGTGGCGCACGTCGACGTGCGGGAGCGTGCCCTCGGCCACCGGGAGGCCCCGGTCGGCGAGCAGGTCGCGCAGGTGCTGGTAGAGCGCGGTGACGCCGTCGTCGTGGAAGGTGGCGGCGCTGGTGCCGAAGACCGGCATCTCGTGCGGTTGCTTCCCGAACGCCTCGCGGTTGCGCACCAGCTGGCGGCCGACGTCGCGCAGCGCGTCCTTGGCGCCACGGCGCTCGAACTTGTTGATCGCCACCGTGTCGGCGAAGTCGAGCATGTCGATCTTCTCCAGCTGCGAGGCGGCGCCGAACTCGGGTGTCATCACGTAGAGCGAGGTGTCGACGAACGGCACGATGGCGGCGTCGCCCTGCCCGATGCCGGGCGTCTCCACGATCACCAGGTCGAAGCCGGCGGCCTTCATCACGTCGATCACGTCGGCGAGGTGCTCGGGCACCTCGTGGGCGCCACGGGTGGCGAGGCTGCGGAAGAAGACGCGGTCGCCGTCGAGGGAGTTGGCGCGGATCCGGTCGCCGAGCAGCGCCCCGCCGCCCTTGCGCCGGGTGGGGTCGACGGCGATGACCGCGATCCGGAGCTTGTCCTGCTGGTCGACCCGGAAGCGGCGGACGAGCTCGTCGGTGAGGCTGGACTTGCCGGAGCCGCCGGTGCCGGTGATGCCGAGGACCGGGGTGGTGTGGGCGGCGGCCGCCTCCCTGAGCCGCGCCAGCACGTCGGCCGGCAGCTGGCCGGTCTCGGCGCCGGTGAGCGCGCGGGCGACCGCGGTGCGGTCGCCGGTGAGGACCTCGTCGGCGCCGACCGGGCGCACGGCCCAGGGGTCGAAGTCGCAGTCGCGGACGACGGAGCCGACCATCCCGACGAGCCCCATCCGCTGCCCGTCCTCGGGGGAGAAGATGGTGACCCCGGACTCCCGCAGCCGCTGGATCTCGGCGGGAACGATCACCCCGCCGCCCCCGCCGACGACCTTGACGTGGCCGGCACCCGCGGCGCGCAGCGACTCCACCAGGAACTCGAAGTACTCCACGTGGCCGCCCTGGTAGGAGGAGACGGCGACCCCCTGCACGTCCTCCTCCAGCGCCGCGTCGACCACCTCCTGGACGGACCGGTTGTGCCCGAGGTGGATGACCTCGCAGCCCTGGCTCTGGAAGATCCGCCGCATGATGTTGATCGACGCGTCGTGACCGTCGAAGAGGCTGGAGGCGGTGACGAGGCGGACCGGGTGCTGGGGGACGTGCAGGTCGTGCGTGGCGGACATCGAGACCTCGCGGGAGTTGGTAGGACTTCCTAGTACCTAGATGGTAGGACGCCCAAGTACCTGTGGGAAGTCACGGGGTGGCTTACCCGCAAGTAGGGGCGACGGTCGCGGTGGCAGCCGCCGAGGCCCTTGACAACCAGTCGGTCGGTCGCTTCCCCTGGGGTGCGGCGCTGTGTGCCCGGCGGTGCTCTCCGGCACCCGTGCGCGCCGCCCCCACCGAGCCCCAGGAGCCCAGCGTGTCCCGCATCCCTCCCGCGTCCCCCGAGATCTACGAGCCGATCGTCGGGGCCGACGCCCCGCTGCGGCGGCAGGTGCACGCCCATGCCTCCCACCTGCTGGAGGACTACATCGCCTGGATGACGGCCATCAAGACCAAGGGGATCCTCCCCGGTCGCCTGGTGGAGCTGGTGCGCCTGCGGATCGCCTTCCACAACCAGTGCCGCAGCTGCATGGCGATCCGCTACTCCACCGGCGGCCTCGACGAGGGCCTGGTCTGCTCGCTGGAGAAGCCCGAGGAGGCCGAGGACCTCACCGAGGCCGAGCGCGCTGCGCTGGCCTACGCCGACCTGATGGCGACCGACCACCTGCGGGTGGACGACTCGACCTTCGCCCGCCTGCACGAGCACTTCACCTGGCCCGAGGTGATGGAGCTCTGCCTGCTGGTCGGGTCGTTCGTCGGCTACGGCCGGATGGACTCCAGCCTGGCGTTGACCGACGACCTGCCCGAGGAGTACGCCGACGCCGACGGCGTGCTCGCCCCGTGGCGACAGGCTCCGGTCACCTTCATCTGAGGGCCGTCGCCGGGGTCCGCAGCCCGCCTCACTCGTGCAGCGGCACGACGAGGTCACCGGCCCCGGCGCGCACCTGACCCAGCAGCCGGGTCAGCGCCGCGACCTCGTCGGGTGCGACGCCGGGCTTCTCGAAGACCGAGGAGTTGAGCGCCACCGTCGCCTGCTCCACGACCTCGCGGCCCTCCTCGGTGAGCGAGGCGAGCACCACCCGGCCGTCGTCGGCGTGCCGGCGCCGCTCGGCGTACCCCTGCTTGACCAGGCGGTCGACGGCGCTGGTGACGCTGGTCGGGTGCACCTGGAGCAGCGACCCGAGGCGAGTCATCGGGAGCGAGCCCGACTTCACGAACGAGAGCAGGCGCAGCACCTCGTAGCGGGCGAACGTGAGACCGAGCGGGCGCAGGGCGGCGTCGATCCGCTCCATCAGGAGCTGGTGCACCCGGACCACCGAGGTGACCATCGCCATCCCGTCGGCGGCGTCGTCCCAGCCGTGGCGTCGCCACTGGGCGTGCGCCTCCCGGATCGGGTCGCGCGCCTCGGGGGAGTGGGAGGTCATGACTCCACGCTAGCGCTGCTCGGACGTCCTAGGAGTTGGGTGACCACCACGTCGCGTCCGTGCTCTTGTGGGTGCCGCCTAGCGTGGGGGCATGTCCGGCTGGCCGCCCTCCTCCCCAGGTCCCTACGTGGAGCGCGGCCCGTCGCGGTGGGCCGCCTGGCGGACCGCGGCGGTGTGGAGCCTCGGCTTCGTGGCCCTGCTCTGGGCCGTCGAGGGCTTCGACGCGGCCACCGGCAACCAGCTCGACGACGACGGGATCCGGCCCGGCAGCACCGACGGGCTGATGGGCGTGCTGCTGGCGCCGCTGCTGCACCACGGCTGGGACCACCTCATCGCCAACACCGTCCCGCTGCTGGTCCTCGGCTTCCTGATCCTGCTCTCCGGGGTGGGCAGGTGGCTGGTGGTCACCGCGGTGGTGTGGATCGTCGGGGGCCTCGGCACCTGGCTCTTCGGCGGGGCCGGCACCGTCCACCTGGGCGCGTCGATCCTGGTCTTCGGCTGGCTGCTCTACCTCATCGTCCGCGGGTTCTTCACCCGTCGCCCCGGGCAGATCGCGCTCGGGGTGCTCGTCTTCCTCCTCTACGGCGGGGCGCTGTGGGGGGTGCTGCCCGGCCAAGCGGGCGTCTCCTGGCAGGGGCACCTGTTCGGGGCCCTCGGCGGTGTCTGCGCCGCCTGGGGGATGCGGTACGACGACCGCCGGGTTTCGCCTACTCGCCGGTACTGAATACCGTCGTGGGCGTACTCGGTCCCACGACGACGAAGGGCATGCGCGGATGAGCAAGATGGAGAAGGTCGGAGTTGTCGGCTGCGGGCTGATGGGAGCCGGCATCGCGGAGGTCAGCGCCCGTGCGGGACTCGACGTGGTCGTCGCGGAGTCGAGCACGGCCGCCGCCGAGGCCGGCCGGGCCCGCCTGGAGAAGTCGCTGTCGCGCGCCGAGGCCAAGGGCAAGATCGACTCCGCCGCCGCGGTGCTGGAGCGCATCCGGGTCGTCACCGATCTCGCCGACCTGGCCGACCGCCAGCTCGTGGTCGAGGCGATCGTGGAGGACGAGGACGCCAAGACCGAGCTCTTCCGCACCCTCGACAAGGTGGTCGTGGACCCCGAGGCGATCCTGGCCTCCAACACCTCCTCGATCCCGATCATGAAGCTGGGCGTGGTCACCGCCCGCCCCCAGAACGTCATCGGCATCCACTTCTTCAACCCCGTCCCGATGCTCCAGCTGGTCGAGCTGGTGCCCAGCCTGCTGACCTCCGAGGAGACGACCGCCCGCAGCCGCGACTTCGTCGAGGGCGTGCTGGGCAAGCAGGCGATCGACTGCCAGGACCGGGCCGGCTTCGTGGTCAACGCGCTGCTGATCCCGTTCGTGCTCTCCGCCATCCGGATGCTGGAGTCCGGCTTCGCCACCGCCGAGGACATCGACCGCGGCCTGGTGCTCGGGGCGGCCCACCCGCAGGGCCCGCTGGCGCTCGCCGACCTGATCGGCCTGGACACCACCAAGGCGGTCGCCGAGTCGCTCTACGAGGAGTTCAAGGAGCCGCTGTACGCCGCGCCGCCCCTCTTGGCGAGAATGGTCGACGCCGGCCTCCTCGGACGCAAGACCGGGCGCGGCTTCTACACCTACTGAACGGGCGTCGACCACAGCGGCGGCCCGTCCCGCCGACAGCTGGAGGACCCCCACCCATGAACAACGACAGGATCGTCGTCCTCGACGGTGCCCGGACCCCGATCGGCAGCTTCGGCGGGGTCTACAAGGACGTGCCGGGCCACGAGCTCGGTGCGGCCGCGGCCAAGGAGGCGCTGAAGCGCTCCGGTGTCGGCGCCGACGAGATCGAGGAAGTCGTCATGGGGTGCATCGGCCAGGTGGGGCCCGACGCCTACAACGCCCGCCGCGTCGCGGTGGCGGCCGGCCTGCCCACGAACGTGCCGGCCTACACCGTCAACCGGCTCTGCGGCTCCGGCCTGCAGGCCGTCTGGTCGGCGGCGATGGAGATGCGCTGGAACGACCTCGACTTCACCCTCGCGGGTGGCGACGAGTCGATGACCCGGATGCCCTTCTACGACTTCGGTGCCCGCAACGGCTACCGGCTCGGCAACCGCGAGCTCGCCGACGGCACCGTGATGATGCTGACCGACCCCTTCCACGGCATCCACATGGGCGTCACCGCCGAGAACGTCGCGGAGAGGTACGACGTCTCCCGGCAGCGCCAGGACGAGTTCGCCGCCGAGTCGCAGCGTCGGGCCGCGACCGATGCGGCCCGTGCGGCCTTCGCGGAGGAGATCGTCGAGTTCGAGGTGGGCGGCCGCAAGCCGTTCACCGTCTCGGTCGACGAGCACCCCAAGCCGGAGACCACCCTCGGCACCCTGGCGAGCCTGCGTCCGGCGTTCAAGAAGGACGGCACCGTCACCGCCGGCAACGCCTCGGGGATCAACGACGGCGGCGCCGCCCTGGTCCTGGCCCGGGAGTCCGCGGTGATCGAGCGCGGGATGACCGGCCTGGTCACCATCGAGGCGGTCGCCACCGCCGCGATGGAGCCCGAGCTGATGGGCTACGCGCCCGTGCTGGCGCTGCAGAGCCTCTTCGAGAAGACCGGCACGTCGCCGTCGGACATCGGCGTCATCGAGCTCAACGAGGCGTTCGCCTCCCAGGCGGTCGCGGTGATCCGCGACGCCGGTCTCCGCCCCGAGCAGGTCAACCCCTACGGCGGGGCGATCGCCCTCGGCCACCCCGTCGGGGCGACCGGCGCGATCCTCACCCTGCGGGTCGCCAAGGACATGGTCCGCCGGGACCTCGAGCTGGGCATCGTCACGATGTGCATCGGCGGCGGTCAGGCCCTGGCCGCGCTCTTCCGGCGGGCCTGAGGATGACCGAGCTGGTCCGGTACGACGTCCGGGACGGTGTCGCCCACCTCGAGCTCTCCCGGCCCGAGGTGGCCAACACCTTCGACCTGCCCACCTCCCAGGCGTTCGGTGACGCGGTGGACAGGGCCGCCGGTGACGACGAGGTGCGCGCGGTGCTGCTGACGGGAGCGGGCCCCCGGTTCTGCGCCGGGGGAGACGTGGCCTCCTTCGTGGCCGCCGCCGACCCCGAGGCATACCTCCACGAGCTGGCGCTCCACCTCGACGGGGTGCTGCAACGGCTCGCCGCGATGCCCAAGCCGGTGGTCTGCGCGGTCCAGGGCGCGGTCGCCGGCGCCGGGCTGGGCGTGATGCTCAGCGCCGACCTGGTCGTCGCCGCCCCGGGCACGAAGTTCGTCTTCGCCTACCCCGGCATCGGCCTCACCCCCGACTGCGGCGTCTCCTGGCTGCTGCCGCGGGCGATCGGGTCGCACCGCGCGCTCGGCTTCGCCCTCAGCGGCAAGCCGATCGCAGCCGAGACCGCGCTCGAGTGGGGCCTGGTCACCGAGGTGGCCGAGGACTCCGCGGCACGCGCCACCGAGCTGGTCGCCGGCCTCGCGACCGGACCGGCGGCGGCCTACGGGCAGGTGCGCCGGCTGCTGCGGGCCGGCTGGGAGCTCGACCGGGCGGCCACCGGCACCGAGGAGGCGCGGACCATCAGCTCGATGGTCCCCGGCGCGGAGGCGCAGGCGCTGATCGGGCGCTTCCTCGGTCGCTGACGCCGACCCGCTCGGGGTGGAACGCGCTCCGGGTGCCCCTACTTCGGGGGCATCCGGATGCCGCCGTCCACCCGGACGGTCTCGCCGTTCATGTAGGAGTTGGTCACGCACTCCACCACCATGCTGGCCAGCTCGTCGGGCACGCCGAGACGCTTGGGGAAGAGCACCGACTCGCCCAGCTTGGCCTTGAACGCCTCGGCCGCCTCGCCCTCGCCGTAGATCGGGGTGTCGATCAGGCCCGGCGCGATGGTGTTGACGCGGACGCCGATCGCGGCGAGGTCGCGTGCCACCGGCAGGGTCATGCCGACCACGCCACCCTTGGACGAGGAGTACGCCGCCTGGCCGATCTGGCCGTCGAAGGCGGCGGCCGAGGCCATGTTGACGATGGCGCCCCTCTCGCCGCCGGCCAGCGGCTCGGTGCGGCCCATCGCGGTGGCGGCGATCCGGATCGCGTCGAAGGTGCCGACCAGGTTGATCGCGATCACCTTCTTGTAGGCGTCGAGGTCGTGCGCGGAGTCGAGCTCCCCGTCGCGTCCGACGGTGCGCTGCGCCCAGCCGATCCCGGCGGAGTTGACCAGGACGCGCAGCGGGCCGAGCTCCCCCGCGCGGGCGACGGCGGCCTTGATCTGGTCGGTCTCGGTGACGTCGACGTGCACGAAGACGCCGCCGATCTCGGCGGCCAGGGTCTCACCGGCGGAGTCGTTGAGGTCGGCGACGACGACGTGGGCGCCCTGGGCGGCCAGCCGGCGGCAGGCGGCGGCGCCGATGCCCGACGCACCTCCGGTGATGAGGGCGGATGCTCCGTTGATGTCCATGCCCGGCAGGCTAGTGGTCGCAGGGCCGTGGTGGTCAGGACGAGGGGAGCACCTGGTCGAGCGCCGCGAGGAACGCCCCGCGGTTGCGGACGTAGAAGCGCACCTCGCCGCCGTCGCGGGTCGGCAGGCTGACGGCGTCCATCCCCAAGGGGGTCCCGTAGGAGCCACCCAGGTAGCGGAAGCCCGACCTGCGCGGGCGCGCCGGGCGCGAGGTCGGCACGTGCACGTCGCCCGCCGAGGCACGGACCCGCCTGCCCATCGACGGCTGCACCCGGTCGACCGCGCGTGCCCCCTCGGGATCGAGCTCGGAGAGCGGCATCCGGTCCCGCCCGACCCGTAGGGTCGAACGGGTCAGCGTGACCTTGCCGTAGAGCTCCATCGACCACAGCGTGATCAGCATGACCCAGATCGGCACCCCCCAGGCGGCCCCGTAGGCGAACACCTGGATGAGGAAGTCGCCGGTCGAGACGAAGTCGTCGTCCAGCACGGGCGGCACGACCGCCATCGCCAGCAGCGCCGCCCAGGTGCCCCACCAGAGCCACCCCGCCACCGCGCGCCCGCGGTAGACCACCTTGTCGCCGTCCCCCTCGGTCATCCGGTCCCCCCTCGCGATGCGCCCCTCGTCCGGTGGCGAGAGTAGCGAGAGCCCGGCGCTCCCCGCGCCGACCCGGCTATCGTGCGGAGCCGGAACGGCGGAAGGTGACCAGATGCGGTACACGAAGCTGGGCAGCACCGGCCTGGAGGTCTCGGCGCTGACGCTGGGGTGCATGAGCTGGGGCGACCCCAGCCGCGGCGGGCACCCGTGGGTGATGGACGAGGACGCCGCGCGGCCGGTCGTCCGTGCCGCGCTCGAGGGCGGGATCACCGTCTTCGACACCGCCAACGTCTACTCCGGCGGCAGCAGCGAGGAGATCACCGGTCGGCTGCTCCAGGAGATGGCGCCGCGTGACGAGGTCGTGATCGCCACCAAGGTGCACGGTCGGATGGGTCCCGGCCCGACCGGCTCGGGGCTGTCCCGGGCCGCGATCATGGCCCAGATCGACGCGAGCCTGCGCCGGCTCGGGGTGGACCACGTCGACCTCTACCAGATCCACCGGTGGGACCCGACGACGCCGATCGAGGAGACCATGGAGGCGCTCCACGACGTGGTGAAGGCCGGCAAGGCCCGCTACCTCGGCGCCTCGTCGATGTTCGCCTGGCAGTTCGCGAAGGCCCAGCACGCCGCCGACCTCGGCGGCTGGACCCGGTTCGTCTCGATGCAGAACCACTACAACCTGCTCTACCGCGAGGAGGAGCGGGAGATGCTCCCGCTCTGCGAGGAGATGGGCGTCGGCGTGATCCCGTGGAGCCCGCTCGCCCGCGGCCGCCTGACCCGCGACTGGGACGCCGCGACCGCCCGCGCCCAGACCGACGAGTTCGGCGCCTCCCTCTACCTCGACGGCGACCGGACCGTCGTCGACGCGGTCGCCGCCGTCGCGGAGCGGCGGGGGATCCCGCGGGCGCAGGTCGCACTCGCCTGGCTCTCCTCGAGGCCGGCCGTCACCTCCCCGATCGTCGGCGTCACCAAGCCGCAGCACCTCACCGACGCGCTGGCCTCCCTGGATGTCGAGCTGACCCAGGACGAGGTCGCCGAGCTGGAGGGCGGCTACCAGCCGCACGCCATCTCCGGCCATCGCTGAGCCCTCGGTCGGGGTCCTCCGTCCGGAGGACCCCGTCGTCCGCCGGACGAGACCGACGCTGTGCCCGACGGACGGATCCGGGCGGGGGTGCGCCAGACCTAGCGTGGCGGGATGACAGGTCGTGCGCCCGCACCGGGCACCCCGCTCCCGCCTTCCTCGTCGGCCCGCGTGCTGGCGCCGGACCTGGCCCGTGGCCTGATGCTGGCGCTGATCGCCGTGGCCAACGTGATGATCTACCTGGTCGACCGGCCCTACGGCTTCCGCCAGCACATCGTCGAGGAGGGGACGGCCGACCACGTCGTCTCCTTCCTGGTGGTGACCACGGTCGACGGGCGGGCCTTCCCGCTCTTCGCGCTGCTCTTCGGCTACGGCATGGTCCAGCTCTCCGCGAGCCGGCGACGGGCCGGCCTGAGCGCCGGGGCGGTGCGGACGCTGCTGCGGCGGCGCAGCCTGGTGCTGATCGCCTTCGGCGCCGTGCACGGGATCCTGCTCTTCCCCGGCGACATCCTCGGTTGGTACGGCGTCGTCGGGCTGCTCCTGGTGGCCGTCTCCGGGCGCACGGACCGGAGCCTGCTGCGGATCTCCGGTCTCTGGCTGCTCCCCGCCTGCCTGGTGACCGGCCTGGTCTACGGGCTCGCGAACGGCCCGGACCGGGACTTCTTCTGGTCGTTCGAGATGGCCGACCCCCTCGCGGCCCTGGCCTCGCGACCCGTGGAGTGGGTGATGGCGCCGTTCGGCCTCCTGCCCGTCGTCACCGCCGCGCTGGTCGGCATGGTGGCCGCCCGGCAGCGGATCATGGAGGAGCCGAGCCGCCACCGGAGGCTGCTGCGCACCGTGGCTCGGACCGGGATCGCGCTCGGTGTCGCCGGAGGAGCTCCCAGCGGACTGGTCGCCGGCGGCGTGCTGCCGGCCCCGGACCCCGGCCTCGCGGTGCTGCTCGCCGTGGTGCACTCGGGCACCGGCGTCGCCGGAGGCCTCGGGCTGGCAGCCGCCTTCGCCCTGGCGGCGCAGCGCTGGGGCGCCCGCGCGCCGCGGCTCGTCGCCGCGGTCGCGGCCACGGGACGCCGCTCCCTGAGCGCCTACCTGGCGCAGTCGGTGGTCTTCGTGCTCCTGCTGACCGCTCCTTTCGGGGGACTCGGCGCCACCCTCGGGACGGCGTCGGCGGCGGGGCTGGCCCTCGCGGTGTGGGCGCTCTCGGTGGTGGGGGCGGCGTCCCTGGAGCGGCGCGGTCGCCGGGGCCCGGCGGAGTGGGCGCAGCGGCGGCTGGTCGCCGCGAGACCGCTCGATGACGCCGTCCCCGTGGGAGGGTAGGTCGCGTGAGGGGAGCGACGTCGAGGCAGGAGCCGGGAGAGGTGCCGGGCGACCCCGGTCCGGCGGCCCGCTTCCTGGCCTTCGACGGCTGGTGGGACCGTGGCTGGGGGCTCTTGCCCTACGTGATGACCGGCTTCGCGTTCGTGACCTCGTCGGTCACCGACCTGAGCAGCGAGCAGCGCGTGCTGATCACCACCGGCTCGCTCGTCCTGGTCGCCTGGACCTTCTGGTTCCTCACGCTGCACCCCGGCTGGCCGGAGCGTCGGCTCGTCCCGATGGCCGCCTACTTCCTCGGCCTGCTCGGCGGCGCGGTGGTGCTGGCCGGCGAGGCCGCTCCCTTCGGCCTCCTCGTGCTGGGCTGCTACCCGATGGCGTTCGTCGCCCTCCCGGGCCGCTGGGCCTACCTCGGCGTCGCGCTCACCGGAGCCTGTCTGCTGGTCGGGTTCAGCGGACCGGGTCTCGACGTCCTGGTCACCGCGCAGGTCGTGGGGGCCTCGGCACTGGCCGGAGCCGTCGGGTGGGCCATCCGGGAGATCGAGGCCGAGGCGGGGCAGCGCCGCCGAGCCCACGCGGAGCTGGCGGCGCTGACGGAGGCGCTGCGGCGGGCGCAGGAGGAGAAGGACGCCCTCCAGGTGCGGCTGACCCTGGCTGCGCGCGAGGCCGGCACGGCGGACGAGCGCGCCCGGCTGGGCCGCGAGTTCCACGACACCCTGGCCCAGGGCCTGGCCGGCATCACCTCCCAGCTGGAGAACGCCGATGCGCTGCTGCCCGAGGAGCACCCGGCCAGCCGACGGGTGCGCACCGCCCTGGACCTCTCCCGCTCCAGCCTGGTCGAGGCCCGGCGTTCCGTGCAGGCGCTCCGGCCGGGGCCACTGGCGCAGCACGGGCTGATGGCGGCCCTCCGCGGGACGGTCGACTCGTGGAGCGAGCGGCAAGCCGTCCCGGTGCATGTGGAGGTGACCGGAGCGGTGGAGCCCGAGGACGAGGAGGTGCAGGTCGCGCTGCTCCGGTTCGTCCAGGAGGCACTGGCCAACATCGGCCGGCACGCTGAGGCCTCCCAGGCCACCGTGACGGTCTCCGGCGTCGGCGACGTGGTGCTGGTCGACGTCTTCGACGACGGCGTCGGCTTCGACGCCGCCACCGTCGGGCACGGGCACGGGCACGAGCACAGGGGCGGCGGGTACGGCCTGACGGCCGCGCGCGAGCGGCTGGGGCTGGTCGGGGGAAGCCTGAGCCTCGAGTCGGCCCCCGGTGCGGGCACCACGGTGACCGCGACCGTGCCTGCCTCCCGCCGCGCGGGAGCGGACGCATGATCAGGGTCGTCCTGGCCGACGACCACCCGATCGTCCGCGACGGGCTGGTGGGCCAGATCGGCACCCAGGACGACCTGGTCGTGGTGGGGGAGGCCGCAGGCGGTGACGAGGCGCTGGCGCTGGTGGAGCGCCTCGACCCCGACGTCGTGGTGACCGACCTGCGGATGGCCTCCGGGGACGGCGTCGCGCTGATCGCCGCCCTGCGGCGCCGGACGCCGCCGGTCCCGGTCCTGGTGCTGACGACGTACGGCGGGGAGGGCGATCTCCGCCCGGCCCTCGAGGCGGGTGCCACCGGGGTCCTGCTCAAGGACGCGACCCGGCAGGAGCTGTTCGCGGCGATCCGGGCGACCAGCCGGGGGGAGACCGTGCTGGCCCCGTCCGTCGCGGGGCTGCTGGTCCGCCGCTACCGGGGCGACGAGCCGTCCGCGACCGCGACCCTCACTCCTCGCGAGCGAGAGATCGTGCGCCTGGTCGCCGACGGCCTGGCCAGCAAGGAGATCGGCCGGGAGCTCCACATCTCCGAGACCACGGTCAAGACCCACCTGGCCCGGCTCTACGCCAAGCTCGAGGTCAGCGACCGGGCCGCGGCCGTGTCAGCCGCCTACCGGCTCGGCCTGCTCCGGGTCGACGGCTCCTAGCGACTACGCCTCGGCGGCGGCGTCGATCGCCCCGGCGTACTGGGCTGCCCAGCCGAAGGCCTGGGCCCCGAGCAGGGTGACCTCGTCGTGGTCGTCGCGGAGGCGGCTGCCGGTGTCGATCCACTGCTCGTGGTCCACCACCCTGGTGATCAGCTCGCCCATCGCGCCCCGGCGCCCGAAGGCGGCGTCGCTGAGCTCCTCGGCCACCGTGACCTGCTGCTCCACCTCCGGCAGCGGCACGCCCAGCACGAGGTCGAGAGCGGAGAGGAGCCCGGCGGTGAACGCGAAGGGGCCGTCGAGGCCGCGACCGGGAGCGAGGAGCTCGCACATCCGGGCCCGGACCAGTGCGGTGACGAGGGCGTCGCCCTGCCGGCGGCTGTGGCGGCTCAGGATCACCAGGGCGGCCCACTGCCGGAGCCTGGTCGTCCCGAGGACCACCAGGGCCTCGCGCAGGCTGCGCACCTGCCGGCGAACGCCGCCGCCAGCGCCGGCCGAGGCCATGTTGAGCAGCTGCATCACCAGGGCGGGGTCGCCGCGCAGCACGTCCTCGATGTAGTCGAGGTCGAGGTCGCGGCTGAGCAGCTCGACACCGAGCTGCACCTGGGTGAACGGCAGCGGCGCGCTGGCGGAGTCACTCGTGGTCGACGGCACCTGGACGGCGCGACCGAGGAAGAGGTCGAAGCCGACGGCCAGCGCCCACGCCAGCTCGGCCTCGGTGTCGCAGCCGGCCGCCACGCGCTCCAGGGAGGCGTCGGCGTAGGTCGCGGCGACGTCCATCACCTCGCCGGGCGTGCCGCTGCCGAGATCGATCTTGACGAGGTCGGCGAGGGCCAGCAGAACCTCGGTCTCCGGGGTCCACTCGGTGTGCGCCACCAGGATGATGAAGCCGGCCCGCTTGTGGGCGCGGACCGCGTCCAGCAGCTCCTCGTCGACGTCGCGGCTCGGGACCTCCAGCACGGTCCGTCGCGGCGGGAGGGTGAGGCGCACCTCGCCGACGAGGGCGTCCCGGTCGACGGAGCAGAAGAGGAGCTTGTCGCCGACGATGGCGGAGAGGTCGACGTCGACCGAGCCGAGCAGGCTCGAGACGGTCACCACGGCCCGGCCGGCGTCGTCCTGGTGGCCCGCGCCGGGCCCGGGGGCGGAGCGGTTGACCAGCTCGAAGCCCACGATCGCCCGTGCGGTGTCCACGACCGGGAGCCGGGCGACGACCACGGCAGCGGTGACGGGGGTCTGGTCGATCAGGTCGGTCATGTGTGCTCAGTCTCCGCTCTCCGAGCGGCCTGCTGCCGCGCGCCGATCGTATGTCGGCTCCGGCCGGGGGCGCAGGCGAATCGACCGCCGCGCGGGGTGGGTCAGGCGCTCTGCCGGCGCACCAGCTGCGGGGGGATGATGACGCGCATCGGCCGCCCGCCGCCGCGGCCCTCGATCTGCTCCAGCAGCAGGCGGGTGGCCCGCTCCGCCATCTCCTCGACCGGCTGGCGCATGGTGGTCAGCGGGGGAGTCGTCCGCTCCGCGACCCCCAGGTCGTCGTAGCCGACCACGGCCACGTCGTCGGGCACCCGCCGGCCGGCCTGGGCCAGCACCCGCAGGGCGCCGGCGGCCATCAGGTCGGAGGCGACCACCAGGCCGTCGAGGTCCGGGTGGGTCTCCAGCAGCGTCGTGGCGGCGACCTCCCCGCTCTCCTGGGTGAAGTCGCCGTACTGGACGGCGTCGAGCGGCAGCCCGGCCGCCCCCATCGCCTGACGCCAGCCCTCCAGCCGGTCGGCCCCCGCCGTCATGTCGGCGGGGCCGGCGATCGTGGCGATGCGCCGGCACCCGCGCTCCACCAGCGCCTCGGTGGCCTGCCGCGCCCCGGCCACGTTGTCCACGTCGACGTAGGCGACGCGGTCGCCGGCCGTCCAGGGGCGGCCCCCGAAGACGCAGGGCAGGTCGGTGCCCGCGAGTTGCTCGGCCAGACCGTCGTCGCGGTGGTGGGAGACGACCAGGGCGCCGTCGACGTGCCGGTTGTTGAGGTAGCGCAGGGTGCGGGCGCTGGAGGCCCCCGGCCGGGCGAGCAGCAGCACCAGCTGCAGGTCGCGCTCGGTCAGCACCCGGGTGACCCCGCGCAGGGTGCCGGCGAAGAAGGGGTCGGAGAAGATCCGCTCGTCCGGCTCCGGCACGACCACGGCCACCGAGTCGGTGCGGCGGGTGACCAGGCTGCGGGCAGCCGGGTTGGGCACGTAGCCGAGGCTGCGGACGGCCGCGTCGACCGACGCCCGGGCGGCGGGGCTGACGCGCATACCGCCGTTGATCGCCCGGGAGGCGGTGGCCCTGGAGACGCCGGCGACGCGTGCCACCTCGTCGAGGGTCGGCGACCCGTTCCCGTTCACCCGCCTCACCGTAGTCACCCGTGCTCCTCCGGTGGTGGCAGGGTCGAGGTGCGTGCGAGCTCGGCGTACCAGTGGGCGCTCGACTTGGGGGTACGCCGCTGGTCGGTGTAGTCGACGTGGATCAGGCCGAACCGCTTGGCGTAGCCGAAGGCCCACTCGAAGTTGTCCATCAGCGACCAGTGGAAGAAGCCGCGCACGTCCACCCCCTCGCTGATCGCCCGGTGGGTGGCGCGCAGGTAGGCGTCGAGGAAGGCGATCCGGTCGGGGTCGTGGACCCGGCCGTGCTCGTCCGGGGAGTCGGCGTAGGCAGCCCCGGTCTCGGTCAGGTAGATCGGCGGCACGGCGTACTCCTCGTGGAGGCGCACCAGCAGCCGGTGCAGCCCGTCGGGGTGGACCTCCCACCCCATGTCGGTCACCGGCAGGTCGCGGCGCGGGAAGGTGACGTGCTCGGAGCCCACGAAGGGGGAGAGGGAGACCCGGTCGGGCTTGTCGGCGTCGCGGGCCATCACGTCGGTGTGCGGGTGCCCCGAGACGGCGTTGCCGTGGTAGAAGTTCACGCCCAGCACGTCGATCGGGGTCGCGATCAGCGCCAGGTCGCCGTCGCGGACGACGTCGGTCCAGGCCCGGTCCTGCCAGGCGAGGTGGGCGGTGTCGTCGAGCAGGTCGGCGGGGTAGGAGCCGCGGAGCACGGCGTCGAGGAAGAGCCGGTTGTGCAGGGAGTCGACCCGGCGGGCGGCGTCCACGTCGACCGGGTCGTCGGGGTCGTGGGGGTCGGCGACGGTGAAGTTGAGGCTGACCCCCACCTGGCCGCGCTCCCCGTGCACGCCGCGGCGGCGGAGCTCGTCGACGACCAGGCCGTGGCCGAGCAGCAGGTGGTGGGCGGCGACCAGCCCGGCGGCCCCCTCCTGGCGGCCGGGCGCGTGGTGCCCCGCGGCGTACCCGAGCAGGGCGGAGCAGAACGGCTCGTTGAGCGTCGTCCAGGTCGGCACCCGGTCGCCCAGCACGTCGTGGACCGACCCCGCGTAGTCGAGGAAGCGGTACGCGGTGTCGCGGTCGGTCCAGCCGCCCGCGTCCTCCAGAGCCTGCGGCAGGTCCCAGTGGTAGAGGGTCAACCACGGGGCGATGCCGTGGGCCAGCAGCCGGTCGACCAGCCGGTCGTAGAAGGCCAGGCCGGCGGGGTTGACCGCGCCGCCGTCGGGACGGACCCGCGGCCAGGCGACCGAGAACCGGTAGGAGGAGAGCCCCAGGTCGGCCATCAGCGCCACGTCGTCCGGCATCCGGTGGTAGTGGTCGCAGGCCTCGTCGCCGGTGTCCCCGCCCAGCACGGCGCCCGGCACTCGGGAGAAGGTGTCCCAGATGGACGGCGTCCGGCCGTCCTCGGCCACCGCCCCCTCGACCTGGTACGACGCGGTGGCGGCGCCCCAGGTGAAGGTCGCCGGGAACCGGGGGTGGTCCGCCGTCCGGTGGGGGTGGTCCTGCGGGACGGGGCGGGTGCGCTCGACGGTCATCCCTTGACTGCTCCTTGCATGATGCCGGACACCAGCTGGCGGCCGGTGAGGACGAAGAGGGCCAGCAGGGGCACGACCGAGAGCGTCGCACCGGCCAGCACCAGGCTGTAGTCGACGTAGTAGCCGCTCTGCAGCTGCTGGAGGGCGATCTGGACGGTGGGGTTGCTGGCGGGCAGCACGATCAACGGCCAGAAGAAGTCGGTCCAGGTGGCCATGAACGAGAAGAGCCAGAGGATCGCCGCGGCGGGGCGCGCGGCCGGGACCGCGACGTTCCAGAAGGTGCGGGCCATCGAGCACCCGTCCATCCGGGCCGCCTCGATCAGCTCGTCGGGGACGGCGTCGACCAGGTACTGGCGCATGAAGAAGACGCCGAAGGCGGTGACCATGCCCGGCACGATCAGCGCCCACATGGAGCCCACCCAGCCCAGCTCGGCCATCACGATGAAGAGCGGGATCACCCCGAGCTGGGTCGGCACGGCCAGCGTGGCCACCACGAAGACCATCAACGGGGTGCGGCCGCGGAAGGCGAGCTTGGCGAAGGCGAAGCCCGCCAGCGTGGAGAAGACCACCACCGACGTGGCCACGGTCGAGGAGACCAGCAGGCTGTTGCCCAGGGCCTTCCAGAAGGGCACCGCCTCGATCGCGCGCTGCGCGTTGTCGAGGAAGTGGCCGCCCGGCAGCAGCGGGGGCACCCGGCCGGCCAGGTCCTCCCGGTTGTGGGAGCCGACCAGGAACGACCAGTAGAGCGGCGCGCACGAGCCGAGCACGAAGGCGGTGAGCAGCCCGTAGACGAGGAAGCCGGGACGCCGGGTCATCGGCGTGCCTCCGCACGGAGGAGGGCCGCCCGGCCGCGTCGGCCGGCCCGGCCACCGGGGCGGCCCGCGAGCGAGCCGGCGCGCTGGCTGAGCCAGAGGTTGAGGACGGCGAAGACCACGATGATCAGGAAGAGCAGCCAGGCCACCGCGGAGGCCATGCCGAGGTCGCGGACCCGCCAGCCGAGCTCCCACAGGTACATGGTGAGCGTCTGGTACTGCCGGTCGGAGCCGCCGAGTCCCTGGGTGTCGAAGAGCCGGGGCTCGGCGAAGATCTGCAGGCCGCCGATGGTCGAGGTGATGATGACGAAGAGCAGGGTCGGCCGGATCATCGGCACGGTGATGGAGACGAACTGCCGCACCCGGCCGGCGCCGTCCAGCGAGGCGGACTCGTAGAGGTCGCGCGGCACCGCCTGCATGGCGGCCAGGAAGATCAGCGCGTTGTAGCCGGTCCAGCGCCAGTTGACCATCGACGCGATCGCCACGTGGCTGGCCAGGGTGTTGACGTGCCAGGCGACGGGCTCCACCCCGATCAGGTCGAGCGCGCCGTTGACCAGCCCGAAGCGGTCGCCGAAGACGTTGCCGAAGATGAGGGCCACCGCGGCGGGGGCGACCACGAAGGGGAGCAGCACGCTCATCCGCCACAGGGTCCGCCCCCGCAGCTGGGTGTCGAGGAGTCCCGCCAGCCCGAGGGCGAGGAGCACCTGCGGGACCGAGGAGAGCAGGAAGATGCTCAGGGTGTTGCGCAGCGCGTTCCAGAAGTAGCGGTCGGCGAGCACCCGTTCGTAGTTCTCCAGCCCGCTGAACTCGCCCTGCCCGCCGAGCAGGCTCCAGTGGTGGAGCGAGACGTAGGCGGTGTAGAGGAGCGGGAAGAGCCCGACGAGGGCGAAGAGGAGGAAGAAGGGCGAGATGTAGAGGTAGGGGGAGGACTTGGCCTCCCAGCGGCCGAGCCTGGAGCGCCAGGGGCCGGACCGCCGGCGGGGCGTGCCGGGGGCGGGTACGCCGTCCGGGCGTGCGGACTCAGGGGTGGAGCCCGCCGGGGAGGCCGGTGGTCCGGCCTCCCCGGCGGGACTGCCTGGCGCCTGCACGCGCCCGGGGTCGAGGGACATGGAGGGTGGCCGGTCCCGCTCAGCCGAGCCGCTCGACGTCGGCCAGGAACGACTCCCACGCCTCGTCCGGGGACTCCTTGCCCTCGTCGACACGCTGGATGGCCTGCTGGAAGGCGGTGTTGATGTCGGCGAACTTCGGGCCCTTGTACGGGATGAACTCGATCGCCTTGGCCCGCTCCACCAGGATCTCGCCGACGGGTGCGTCGTTGAAGAACTCACGGGTGCTCTCGGCCACCACCGGGTCCTCGAGCGCCTCCACCTGGCTGGGGAAGGTCGCCTTCGCGGTGTAGGCCTTGGCCTGCTGCTCGGGGGCGGTGAGCCACTTGGCCAGCGCGATGGCCTCCACCTGGTGCTCGCCCTGGGCGGGCACGGTCAGGTAGGAGCCGCCCCAGACCCCGGGGCCGCCGGGAAAGACCCCGGCCACGTCCCAGCCCTCGACGCCCTCGGCGTTGCCCTCGATCACGCCGAGCATCCAGCCGGGGCAGGCCATCGTGGCGAACGCGTCCTTCTGGAAGGAGGCGACCCAGTCCTCGCCCCACTGGACGAGCTTGGTGGAGAGGCCGTCCTGCGACATCGAGGTGACGGTGTCGAAGATCTGCTTCACCTCCGGGTTGTCCGCGGCGATGACGTTGTCGTCCTCGTCCTCGAACGTGTACTGGGTCTGGTTGACCATCGCCTGGGCGGTGGCGCCGGAGGCGTCGTACCAGGCGACGCCCGGGACCTTCTCGACGAAGTCGCGGCCGGTCTCGAAGTAGTCGTCCCAGGTGGTGAAGAGCGTGGCCACCTGCTCGCGCTCGGTGGGCAGCCCGGCCTTCTTGAAGAGGTCGGCGCGGTAGCAGACCGCCTGCGGGCCGATGTCGGTGCCGTAGCCGATGAGCTGGCCGTCGTCGGTGGTGGCCGCCTCGGCCTTCCAGTCCAGCCAGCGGCCCTCGACCTCGGGGTCGGAGAGGTCGACGAAGGCGTCGGGTTCCTGCATCAGGGCGGCCAGCCAGTCGACCTCGATCGCCTCGATGTCGGAGAGGCCGGAGCCGGCGGCGAGCTTGGTGTAGAGGTTGTCCTGGTGCTCGTTGGCGGTGCCGGCCTTCTTCTGCTCGACCACCACCTCGTCCTGCATCTCGTTGTACTCCTCGATCAGGCCCTCGTAGCCGAACTCGTTGAAGGTGGCCACCGTGAGCCGCACCTTCCCGTCATCCGACTCGCCCCCGTCGTCGTCGCCTCCGCAGGCGGCCGTCGTCGCGGCCAGCGCGAGCGCCACCAGGGCTCCCGCGGCGACCCGTGTCCTACGCCTCTTGTCTCCGTGCACCGTGGTCTCCTGACACTCCTGCTGACTCGCGGACCGCCTTGGTCCGACGTGGCTCGATCGAGGTGGACCTCCGGACGGAGGGTGTGGAAGCGCTTCCACATCGATCTTCGATTCACCATGACAGGGGTCACATCAGGTGTCAATACACGCCTTGACTGAGATCTTTGATCTGTGAGAGCGCTTCCACTAGACGGCGGAGAGTCGGCGTCGTACGGTGAGAAGCACCCGGGCGTCCGAGGCCGGGAGAGCTCGCCGGTGGCGTGCCCGACACGAGGGGAGACCCGATGGCCCAGGTCCGGTTCGACCAGGCGGAACGCCGCTACCCGGGCGCGGAGCATCCCGCGGTGCACGCCCTCGACCTCGAGATCGCCGACGGCGAGCTCATGGTCCTGGTGGGGCCGTCGGGCTGCGGCAAGTCGACCTCGCTGCGGATGCTCGCCGGCCTCGAGGAGTGCACCTCGGGCCACATCTCCATCGGCGACCGCGACGTCACCCACGACCTGCCGCGCGACCGCGACATCGCCATGGTCTTCCAGAACTACGCGCTCTACCCGCACATGAGCGTGGCCGACAACATGGGCTTCGCCCTCAAGGTCGCCCGGATGCCGAAGGACGAGCGGGTGCGCCGGGTCTCCGAGGCTGCCGCCATGCTCGACCTCGCCGACGTCCTCGACCGCAAGCCCAAGGCGCTCTCCGGCGGGCAGCGGCAGCGGGTGGCGATGGGCCGGGCGATCGTCCGCCAGCCCCAGGTCTTCTGCATGGACGAGCCGCTCTCCAACCTCGACGCCAAGCTGCGGGTCTCGACCCGCACCCAGATCGCGGCGCTGCAGCACCGGCTCGGCACCACCACCGTCTACGTCACCCACGACCAGGTGGAGGCGATGACGCTGGGCGACCGGGTGGCCGTCCTCATGGCCGGCACGCTCCAGCAGGTCGACACCCCGCTGGCCCTCTACGACCGCCCGGCCAACCTCTTCGTGGCCGGCTTCATCGGCTCGCCCGCGATGAACCTGCTGCCGGCTGAGGTGGGCGACGGTGTGGCCACCGTCGACGGGTGCCCGGTGGCGCTGCCCCGGGAGGTGGTCGCGCGGGCGGGCCGGGAGGTCATCCTCGGGGTGCGCCCCCACGCGTGGCGGGTCGTCAGCGCCGACGAGCCCTCGGTCCCGGCGACCGTCACGGTCGTGGAGGAGCTGGGCGCCGACGCCTTCGTCTACGCGCTGCGGGACGGCGACGCCGCGCACGCGGCCGTGGCGCCGACCCCGGTCGTCGTACGGATCGAGGGCCACCACCAGGCGGCCAAGGGCGACCGGATCGGGCTCGCGATCGACCCGGCCGCGGTCCACGTCTTCGACCCGGCGTCGGGCGAGCGCCTCTCCGCCTAGCGATGCACCTCTGGGCCCCAGGCCCTGTCCACATCCGGGCCCTCGGCGGCGGGGCTGTGGCCTACGTCACACTGCAGCCCGCGCACCTCCGGAGGCCATAGCCTCTGCTGACTGCTCCTTGATCTTGAGTCTGCAGCTAACGGGTGAGCTACGTGCGGAAGCACAATGGGGGGAACGTCATGAGGAACAACGACTTCTGCGGCAAGAGTCGGGGTCGGCGCCTGGCCGTCGGGCTGCTCCTGGCACCGCTGGCCGTCGCGACCGCCACGGCGGGGTCGCTGCACGGGTCAGCCGTGGCCGCGCCCCAGGACGCCCGGCCCGCCGCCGCGCTCTCCCTGACCGGCGGCACCTCGTTCCAGGACAGGAGCTGGGGCGACGACACCACCCGCGAGGACGAGAAGGCCTCGAAGGGCATGGGGCTCTGGCAGGCCAAGCACGACCTCGGGTCGATGTACACCGCGGCCAAGGAGTACGGCGCCCACAAGGTGTGGAAGTCGAAGGACGCCGCGAAGGTCAACGTGACGGGTCGCGGCGTCGACGTCGCCCTGATCGACACCGGCGTGGCCCCGGTCGCCGGGCTGAGCGACCCCGCGAAGGTGGTCAACGGTCCAGACCTCTCCTTCGAGAGCCAGGACGCCTCCACCCGGCACCTGGACGGCTACGGCCACGGCACCCACATGGCGGGCATCATCGCCGGGCGGGACGCCCAGGTCGTGGCCGGCAAGGAGGACAAGGACGAGCACTTCGTCGGCATCGCCCCCGACTCGCGGATCGTGAACGTCAAGGTGGCCACCGCGGACGGCGGCGCCGACGTCAGCCAGATCATCGCGGCCATCGACTGGGTCGTGCAGCACCGCAACGACGCCGGCCTGAACATCCGGGTGATCAACCTGTCCTACGGCACGCGCTCGACCCAGCCGTACACGGTGGACCCGCTGGCCTACGCCGTGGAGAACGCCTGGCGCAAGGGCATCGTGGTGGTCGTCTCCGCCGGCAACGACGGCGCGGACAACCAGCTCAACATGCCTGCGGCCAACCCCCGCGTGCTCGCCGTCGGGGCGGTGGACCACGTCGGCACCAAGTCCCTCAAGGACGACATCACCGGGGCCTTCACGAACTCCGGCACCCCTGACCGGCGCCCGGACCTGCTCGCGCCCGGCAAGTCGGTGGTCTCCCTGCGCACGCCCGGCTCCTACTCCGACCGGCTCCACCCCGAGGGCCGGGTCACCGGCGACAGTGCCCAGCGGTTCTTCCGCGGCAGTGGCACCTCGCAGGCCGCCGCCATGGTCAGCGGTGCCGCGGCGCTCCTGCTCCAGGCGCGGCCGGAGCTGACCCCCGACCAGGTCAAGTACCTGCTGCGCTCGACCGCGAATCCGCTCGCCGGCACCGACCCCGCTCAGGGGGCCGGCGTCCTCGACGTGCACGCCGCGCTCAAGGCGTCGACGCCGTCCGCCGCGGCCGCCGCCCAGCACTGGCCCGCCGCCACCGGGACGGGCACCCTCGAGGGTGCCCGAGGCGGCAGCCACGTCGTGGACCCCCTCGACGGCACCGTCCTCACCGGTGAGGTCGACGCCATGGGCAACCCCTGGGACGCCCGCTCGTGGCGCGAGGCGACCGCAGCCGGCACGGCGTGGTCGGCCGGCACCTGGAACGGCAGGACCTGGACGGGCTCGGACTGGTCCGGCACTTCCTGGGCCGCCCGGTCCTGGCGCGAGGCCACCTGGTCGGGCGACTCGTGGGCCGGCGGCGACTGGCTGGCACGCAGCTGGCGCGGGGACCTGTGGACCTCCGCCGGCTGGTCGACGATGAGCATCGAGGACCGCAGCTGGTCCCAGAACGGTTGGGGTGCCCGCTCGTGGCGCGGTGCCCTGTCGGGTTCCGGAGCGGCCTGGTAGGCCCCGGCGCCGGGTAGAGCCCGGCGCGCGCCTGCCCCATCCTCGTCCCGGCCCGGGGTACCCCCGGGCCGGGTCCTTCACGCCGACATGATCGTCGGACGGATTCCACCATTCTCCGGTGGGCGACCCCCCGTGCGACTTACCCTGCCTTCACGACACTTGCCGCGGCGCGGTCGTCTCGAAGGGATGGGAACGTGAAGTCCAGCTGGCTCACGCTGCCCACCGCGCTGCCCACGGCGCGGGGGCCGGCGCGATGACCACCGACGGCGAGGCGGTGACCGCCGGGGCGCCACCGGGGCGGCGCCAGGCGCTGCTGGTCTCGCTGCTCGCCACGGCGATGGCAGGGCTGGCCGTCCTGATCGCGGCACCGGGGGTGCTGGCGGAACCCTCGGCCGCGGTGCCGGGCCTCGAGTGGCTCGTCCTGCTCCCGCTGTTCGCGCTCGCCGAGGTCGTGGTCATCCACCTGCCCACCCAGCGCAACGCTCACGGCCACACGCTGCGGGAGATCCCGGCCGTGCTCGGCCTGACGTTCCTGGTGCCGCCGCAGTACGTCACGGTGTACGTCGTCGGCGCAGTCCTGGCGCTCGTGGTCGCCGCGCGCATGCGGGGCGTGAAGCTGGCGTTCAACGCGGCCATGTTCGCGCTCGAGGCGGCCCTCGGGGCGCTGGTCTACCACCTGATCCTGCAGGGCGGGGATCCTTTGTCGATGACCGGATGGCTCGCCGTCCTGGTGGCGGTGCTCGTCACCGACCTCATGTCCGCCGGCGCGGTGACCGCTGCCATCAGCCTCACCGAGAACGTCTTCGACGGAGAGGTCCTCCGGGAGGCACTGCGGTCGGGCTCCGTCGCGGCGTTCATCAACACCTGCGTCGCCCTCCTGGTCGCCACCCTCGTGCTGGTCCAGCCCTCGGCCCTTCCCCTCCTGGGCGTCGTCGTCGTCCTGCTCGTCCTGGGCTACCGGGTCTACATCTCGCTCGCCCGCGGCCACGCCCGCACGCACCTGCTCTACCGCTTCGTCGACCGCACCTCCTCGGCGATGTCGCCCGAGGAGATCATCGACCTCGTGGTCCGGGAGGCGGCCGACCTGATGCACGCCGAGCGTGCCTACCTGGTGGAGATCGTCAACGACCATCAGATGAGCTACTCCTCCTACGGTGACGGCTCGCTGCGCAACGAGTCCCTGGAGGTCCAGGACACCAGGCCGTGGTGGTGGGGCGCGCTCGCCTCGGGGATCGTCCGCTACGAGGCGCCCCGTGGCCACGGGCACCGCGAGGAGCCGGAGCCCGCGGGCACGCCGGGGCTGTTCTCCGCTCCCCGTGACGGTCTCGCCGCCCGGCTGCGGACCGGGGAGCCCACCCGCTACGTGCTCGTCGTGTGCGACAGGTCCTTCGAGAAGGAGACCTTCGGGACCGAGGACGTCCAGGTCTTCGAGGCGCTCGCCGCCCACGCCGGGGTCGCCGTCGAACGCGCCCGCAGCGTCAGCGACCTCGAGACCCTCGCCGAGGAGCTGAAGACGGCTCGCGACGCGGCCCTGTCGGCCTCGAACGCGAAGTCGATGTTCCTGGCCAACATGAGCCACGAGATCCGCACACCGCTCACCACCGTCCTCGCCGCCGGCGAGCTGTTGGAGGACACCCCGCTGGACCCGGTCCAGGGCAAGCTGCTCGACCGGATGCGTCTCTCCGGGGGACTGCTGCTCTCCCTGGTGGAGAACCTCCTCGACTTCTCCCGGATCGAGGCCGGGCACGCGTCGCTGCAGGAGACGGAGTTCGACCTGCCCACCATGGTCAAGGACATCGTCGACGCCAACCTGCCGCGCGCCCGTCACCGCGGCATCGCGCTCGACTGGGACGTGGACCCGCAGGTCCCCCGCACCGTCACGGGCGACCGGACCCGAGTCGTCCAAGTGCTCAACAACCTCGTGGACAACGCGCTGAAGTTCACCACGGACGGACGAGTGCACGTGCAGGTCAGCGCCGTGGTCGCCGACGGCGACCGCGCCGTGCAGATCGAGGTCTCCGACACCGGCATCGGGATCGACGCGAAGGACCACGCCTCGATCTTTGAGGCCTTCCGCCAGGTGGACGGCTCCGCCACCCGACACTACGCCGGGACCGGCCTGGGGCTGGCGATCTGCAAGCAGCTGACCGAGCTGATGGGCGGGACCATGACAGTCTCCGGAGGGCTCGGGGTGGGCAGCACCTTCACGTGCCGGCTGCCGGTGACCGCACCGGCGCGCGCCATGCGCCCGCCGGCCGTTCCTGCCGGGGACGAGCCGGTCTTCCGCGAGCCCCCGGCCTCACGCGCCCACCGGGCCTGAGCGCCGCCCCCCACGAACCCCACGAACGCCGCGACAACGCCCGCCACCCCCGCCCACGACCGCCCTGCGGCCTGATGCTTGTGATCCAGGTCACGGTGGAGTACGAATCAGGCAGTGGGCTCGCGGATCGGGGCGTGCCCCTTCTCGGAGGAGGACGCCCATGTCAGCAGGGACGACCCAGACGGCCACGCCGCAGCCCTCGCCGGGCCCGACCAGGCGCAGCGCCGTCTCGACCGCGGTCTGGGTCGTCGTCGCCCTCGTCGGCGCGACCTGCTGGACGGTCCTGGCGCTCTCCCGCGGGGAGGAGGTCTCGGCCCTGTGGATCCTCTTCGCCGCGCTCGCCTCCTACGCGATCGCCTACCGCTTCTACGCCCGCTTCATCGCCGACAAGGTGCTCGAGGTCGACGACACCCGGGCCACCCCCGCCGAACGGCTGGAGAACGGCCGGGACTTCGACGTCACCGACCGGCACGTCCTCTTCGGCCACCACTTCGCCGCCATCGCCGGCGCCGGTCCGCTGGTCGGCCCGGTGCTCGCGGCGCAGATGGGCTACCTGCCGGGCACGATCTGGATCATCGTCGGGGTCATCTTCGCCGGTGCCGTGCAGGACATGGTGGTCCTCTTCTTCTCGATGCGGCGCGACGGCAAGAGCCTGGGGCAGATGGTCCGCGAGGAGATCGGCCTGGTCGGCGGGATCGCCGCGCTGATCGCGGTCTTCGCGATCATGATCATCATCCTGGCCGTCCTCGCCCTGGTCGTGGTCAACGCGCTCGCCGAGTCGCCGTGGGGGGTCTTCTCCATCGGCCTGACCATCCCGATCGCCCTCTTCATGGGGTTCTACCTCCGTGTCCTGCGCCCCGGACGGGTCTCCGAGGTCACCGCGATCGGCGTGGCGCTGCTGCTCCTCGCGATCATCGGCGGGGGCTACGTCGAGCAGATGGGCCTGGAGTCGGTGCTGACGCTGTCGAAGGAGCAGCTGACGCTGGCGCTGGTGGTCTACGGGTTCGTCGCCTCGATCCTCCCGGTCTGGATGCTGCTGACCCCGCGCGACTACCTCTCCACCTTCATGAAGGTCGGAGTGATCGTGCTGCTGGCCGTCGGCCTGGTCCTCGCCGCCCCGACGCTGCAGCAGGAGGCGGTCACCGACTTCGCGATCGAGGGCACCGGACCGGTCTTCGCCGGCAAGCTCTTCCCGTTCGTCTTCATCACCATCGCGTGCGGGGCGCTCTCGGGCTTCCACGCGCTCATCGCGTCGGGCACCACGCCCAAGATGGTGGCCAAGGAGAGCCAGGTCCGGATGATCGGCTACGGCGGCATGCTGATGGAGTCGTTCGTCGCGATCAGCGCGCTGATCGCGGCCAGCGTCATCGACCCGGGCCTCTACTTCGCGATCAACTCGCCCGCCGGCGCCACCGGGGGAGACCCGGCCACGGCGGCGGAGTTCGTGGCCAACCTCGGCTTCACCATCAGCCCGGCCGACCTGCAGGCCGCCGCCGACTCCGTGGAGGAGGGGAGCCTCATCTCCCGCACCGGCGGCGCCCCGACGCTGGCGTTCGGGATGTCCTCGGTCTTCAGCGAGGCCTTCGGCGGCGGCCTCGCGGCCTTCTGGTACCACTTCGCGATCATGTTCGAGGCGCTCTTCATCCTCACCGCCGTCGACGCCGGCACCCGGGTGGGCCGCTTCATGCTGCAGGACACGGTCGGCAACTTCTGGCCCCGGTACGCCGACCTCGGCTGGAAGCCGGCCAGCTGGTCGGCGAGCGCGGTGGTGGTCGGGCTCTGGGGCTACATGCTCTACGTCGGGGTGACCGACCCGCTGGGCGGCATCAACCAGCTCTTCCCGCTCTTCGGCATCGCCAACCAGCTGCTGGCGGCGATCGCCCTGACCCTCTGCGTGACCCTGCTGATCAAGCACGGCAAGGCGAAGTGGTGCTGGGTGCCGGGCATCGGCCTGGTCTGGGACCTGGTGGTCACGATGACCGCCAGCTGGCAGAAGGTCTTCTCCGACGACCCCACCCTCGGCTACTTCAGCCAGCGCTCCCGCTATGCCGAGGCCCGGGACGCCGGGGAGGTGCTGGCACCGGCGGCCGACCAGGCGCAGATGGACCAGGTGGTCTTCAACTCCACCCTCAACGGCACCCTGCAGGCGCTCTTCGCGGTGCTGGTCCTGGTGGTGGTCGCCAACGCCCTGGTGATCTGCGTCAAGGGCGTCCGGGCCGGCGGCCTGCCCACCACCGAGGTGCCGAAGCAGCCGTCGCACCTCGTGGCCCCCTCCGACTTCTTCGCCACGGCCGAGGAGAAGGAGGCGGTGCGCCGCTGGGAGGAGCAGCGCCAGACCGCCGGGACGGGGGAGCGGCCATGAGGGTGCTGTCCCGGTTGCGCTGGTACGTCCGCCAGCTCACCGGGGAGGCGAAGTGGGACGACTACCTCGCCGAGTGTTCCGCGGCCGGCGCGACGCCGATGTCACGGCGGCAGTTCGAACGCCACCGCGACGACCAGCGCGAGCACGCGCCGGGGGCCCGCTGCTGCTAGCGGTCCGGGTGGGAGCGCGACCGGCGCGAGCCGGCCACGCCGTAAGGTGCCAGCCATGGCTGTCCTGACGAGGGCGGTGCTGCGTTGACCGCGACCGCCACCTCCGCTCCCCAGACCTCGCAGCGACCGCGGCGCTCCGGCACGATCGTGCTCGTGCTGGCGCTCTGCGGCACCGCGGTCTCGCTGATGCAGACCCTGGTCGTGCCGTTGCTGCCCGACTTCCCCCGGCTGCTCGGCACCACTGCCGACAACGCCTCCTGGCTGGTCACCGTCACCCTGCTCACCTCGGCGGTGGCGACGCCGATCCTCTCCCGCCTGGCCGACATGTACGGCAAACGCCGGATGATGATGGTCTCGCTGCTGGTGCTGCTGGCCGGGTCGCTGCTGGGAGCGGCGAGCGACTCTCTGACCGTGCTGATCGTGGCCCGGGCCCTGCAGGGCTTCGCGCCCGCGCTGATCCCCATCGGCATCTCCACCATGCGCGACGAGCTGCCGCCGGAGAAGATCGGCGGAGCGGTCGCGCTGATGAGCGCCACCCTGGGCATCGGGGGCGCGGTGGGCCTGCCGCTGTCCGGGGTGATGTACGAGACCTTCGGCTGGCAGTCGGTCTTCTACGGCAGCGTCGTGATGTCGGTGGTGATGCTCGCGCTGGTCTTCGCGGTGGTGCCTGAGTCGTCGGTGCAGGCACGCGGCAGCTTCGACTGGCTCGGCGCAATCTTGATGTCGGTGGCGCTGACCTCGCTGCTCCTGGGCATCTCCAAGGGCGGGCAGTGGGGCTGGACGTCGCAGTGGACGCTGTTCTGCTTCCTGCTCGCGGTGCTCGTCTTCGGGCTGTGGACGCCGTGGGAGCTGCGCACCGGCCAGCCCCTCGTCGACCTGCGCACCTCGGCGCGTCGTCCGGTGCTGCTGACCAACATCGCCTCCCTGCTCGCGGGGTTCGCGATGTTCGCCAACCTGCTGGTCGCCGTCCAGCAGCTGCAGCTGCCCGTCTCGAGCGGGGTCGGCTTCGGCCTGGGGGTGACCGAGGCGGGGCTGGCGATGCTGCCCGGCGGTGTCCTGATGATCCTGATGTCCCCGGTCTCGGCCGCCATCACCCGCACCTTCGGCGCCCGCACCACGCTGATCGCCGGACTCGTGGTGACCGGCCTGGGCTACGTCTCCCGGGTGCTCTTCGACGCCACCGTGATCCAGCTGCTGCTCGGCGTCACGATCGTCTCCGTCGGCATCGCGGTCTGCTTCGCGGCGATGCCGGTGCTGATCATGCAGGCCGTCCCGATCACCGAGACGGCCGCAGCCAACGGGCTCAACACGGTGGTCCGCTCGATCGGCACCTCGACCTCCTCGGCGTGCGTCGCGGCCGTGCTCGCCGCGGGCACGCTCGCCAGCGGCTTCCCCTCCGAGGCCGCCGTGCACGCGACCAGCTGGCTGGCCGCCTGCGCCGCCTTCCTCGGGGCGGGCGTCGGCTGGTTCATCCCGGTTCGCCTCACGCCCGTGCTCCCCACCGCCCGACCGGCCGGGGAGCCCGCCCGGGCCGACGCCGTACGCCGGGTGGACGCCGCGGCGGAGGTCGTGGTGCGGGGTCAGGTGCGCAGGCCCGACGGCTCGCCGGCGCGGCTGGCGGTGGTCTCGGTGCTCGAGCCGACCGGCCGCCAGGCCGACTGGGCGCGCGCCGACAACGCGGGACGCTGGTCGGTGGTGCTGCCGGGCGCGGGGGAGTACCTGGTCGTCTGCTCCGCCGAGGGCTGGGCCGCGAGGTCGCAGCTGCGTCAGCTCTCGCCGGACGTGGAGTCCGCGCTGAGGCTCGACGAGCGGCTCACCGTCGCGGGTGTGGTCTCCCGGGGCGGGTGGCCGATCGACAGCGCGCTCGTGGTGCTGACCGACAGCACCGGCGAGTCGGTGGGGGTCACCCGGACCGACGACGAGGGCCACTACCAGCTCGACCTGCCGCCCATCGGGCGCTACGTGCTGACCGCCCTGGACCCCGAGACCGGGTGGGCGGAGTCCCAGGACGTCGTGGTGAGCGTCCAGCGGCGGCGGTTCAACGTCGTCCTGCCCGAGAGCCCCGAGGGCGGCACCCCGTCCTCCCAGGAGGTCAGCGCGGGGCCATCCGCAGCGCGCCGTCCATCCGGACGACCTCGCCGTTGAGGTAGTCGTGCTCGACCATGGTCAGCGCGAGCTGGGCGTACTCGTCGGGGCGCCCCAGCCGCTGCGGGAACGGCACGCCGGCAGCGAGCCCGGCCCGGAACTCGTCGGCGACCGTCGCCAGCATCGGGGTCTCGATGATGCCCGGCGCGATGGTGAGCACCCGGATGCCGTGCTGCGCGAGGTCGCGCGCCGCGGGCAGCGTCAGGCCGACGACCCCGCCCTTGGAGGCGGCGTAGGCGGCCTGGCCGACCTGGCCGTCGTACGCCGCGATCGAGGCGGTGTTGATGACCACGCCGCGCTGGCCGTCCGCGAGCGGCTCGGTGGCCGCGATCTGCTCCGCGGCCAGCGTCATCACGTGGAAGGTGCCGACCAGGTTGACCTGGACGACCTTGGCGAAGAAGCCCAGGTCGTGGGGGCCCTTCCTGCCCAGGATCCGCATGGAGGGCCCGATGCCCGCGCAGTTGACCACGGTGCGCAGCGGGACGCCGGCGCCGGCCGCGGTCGCGACGCCGGCGGCGACCTGGTCGGGGTCGGTGACGTCGACCGCGACGTACTGCACGCCGTCGGGGGCGGTCGCGTCGTCGATCGCCGAGGGCAGGTCGAAGGCGAAGACCCTGGCGCCCTTGCCGGCCAGGGCGGTCGCGGTGGCCGCCCCGAGCCCGGAGGCCCCTCCGGTGACGATCGCGGCGGTGTCGTTGAGCTGCACGGTCGGTGACTCTCCTGCTGTGTGGGTGTGGGTGGGTGGGAGTGGGGTGCTCAGGGCAGGCGGTGCCCAGGGCACTGTGGGGGAGGGGCGGGCGGGGCCCGGTCAGGCGTGGGTGATCCGGCCCGCGTCGTCCTTGGCGAGCGAGCGCGAGATGACCATCCGCTGGATCTGGTTGGTGCCCTCGAAGATCTGCATCACCTTGGCCTCGCGCATGTAGCGCTCGACCGGGAAGTCGCGGGTGTAGCCGTAGCCGCCGAGGACCTGCACGGCGTCGGTGGTCACCTTCATGGCGTTGTCGGTGGCGACCATCTTGGCGATCGACGCCTCGCGGGAGAACGGCAGTCCGGCGTCCTTGCGGCGCGCGGCGTGGAGCACCGTGGCACGCGCCGACTGGACCGCGGCCTCCATGTCGGCCAGCACGAAGGCGAGCCCCTGGTGGTCGATGATCGGCTTGCCGAAGGTCTCCCGCTCCCGGGCGTAGGCGACCGCCTGGTCGAGTGCGCCCTGGGCGAGCCCGGTGGCGACCGCGGCGATGCCGAGACGACCGGAGTCGAGGCCCGCCAGCGCGATGCGCAGGCCCTCGCCCTCGGCGCCGAGGCGCCGCTCGACGGGCACCCGGACGTCGTCGAGGCGCATGGTGGCGGTGTGGGAGCCGGTCAGGCCCATCTTCCGCTCCGGGGCGTCCGCGCTCAGGCCGGGGGTGTCGGCGGGGATCAGGAAGCAGGAGATCCCATTCCGGTCGTCGCTGGTGCGCGCCATCACCTTGTAGAAGTCGGCCTGCCCGCCGTGGGTCGTCCACGCCTTGGCGCCGTTGAGCACGTACTCGTCGCCCTCGCGGCGGGCGGAGGTGCGCATCGCGGCCGGGTCGGAGCCGGCGTGGGCCTCGGAGAGGCAGTAGGCGCCGAGGAGGTCGCCGCCGAGCATCTCGGGCAGCCACTTCTGCTTCTGCTCCTCGGTGCCGAACTCGACCAGCCCGAAGCAGGAGAGGGCGTGCACGGAGACGCCGACCCCCACCGAGGACCAGACCGCGGCGATCTCCTCGAGCACCTGCAGGTAGACCTCGTAGGGCTGTCCGCCGCCGCCGTGCTCCTCGGCGTAGGGCAGGCCCAGGATGCCGACGCCGCCCAGGAGCCGGAAGATGTCGCGGGGGAAGGTCTCGGTCGCCTCGGCCTCGGCGCTGCGGGGTGCCAGCTCACGGGTGGCGAGGTCGCGGACCAGGGTGAGGAGCTCGGCGGCCTCCTCGGTCGGGAGGTGACGCGTGGCAGTCATGACCTCAGTATCCCCGGGGGTGATCGCCGGCCGCACCGGAGCACCCCCGCCCCGGTGTGCCGAGGGCCCGCCACGCGACAGCGTGACGGGCCCTCGTGACGAAGCAGATCAGCTCTTGTTGGCCTTGCGCGCCCGCGAGGCGGTCTTGGCGCGGACGTTGGCGTCCAGCTCGACCTTGCGGATGCGGACGGCGTCGGGGGTGACCTCGACGCACTCGTCCTCGCGGCAGAACTCCAGGCACTGCTCCAGCGAGAGCTTCCGCGGGGGGATCAGCTTCTCGAAGTTGTCGGAGGTGGCGGACCGGATGTTGGTCTGCTGCTTCTCCTTGGTGATGTTGACGTCCATGTCGTCGGCGCGGGAGTTCTCGCCGACGATCATGCCCTCGTAGACCTCGGTCGTCGGCTCGACGAACATCACGCCGCGCTCCTGGAGCGAGGTCATGGCGTACGCCGTCGCAGCGCCCTTGCGGTCGGCGACGAGCGAGCCGTTGTTGCGCGACCGGATCTCGCCGGCCCACGGCTCGTAGCCCTCGGAGATGTGGTGGGCGATGCCGGTGCCACGGGTCTCGGTGAGGAACTCGGTCCGGAAGCCGATCAGGCCACGCGCCGGGACGAGGAACTCCATCCGCACCCAGCCGGTGCCGTGGTTGGTCATCTGCTCCATCCGGCCCTTGCGGCTGGCGAGCAGCTCGGTGATGGTGCCGAGGTACTCCTCGGGCGCGTCGATGGTGAGGCGCTCGACCGGCTCGTGGACCTTGCCGTCGATCTCCTTGGTGACCACCTGCGGCTTGCCGACGGTCAGCTCGTAGCCCTCGCGCCGCATCTGCTCCACCAGGATGGCCAGCGCCAGCTCGCCGCGGCCCTGCACCTCCCAGGCGTCGGGACGCTCGGTGGGGAGCACGCGCAGCGAGACGTTGCCGACCAGCTCGGAGTCGAGGCGGTCCTTGACCAGGCGGGCGGTGACCTTGGAGCCCTTGACCCGGCCGACCAGCGGCGAGGTGTTGGTCCCGATGGTCATCGAGATCGCCGGCTCGTCGACGTGGATCAGCGGCAGCGCGACCGGGTTCTCCGGGTCGGCGAGGGTCTCGCCGATGGTGATCTCCGGGATGCCGGCGACGGCCACGATGTCGCCGGGGCCGGCGGACTCGCCGGGCTGGCGCTCGAGGCCCTCGGTGACCAGCAGCTCGGTGATCTTGACGTTCTTGACCGAGCCGTCGCGGCGCATCCAGGCCACGGTCTGGCCCTTCTTCAGGTTGCCCTGGCGGATGCGCAGCAGCGCCAGGCGACCGAGGAACGGCGAGGCGTCGAGGTTGGTGACGTGGGCCTGCAGCGGGGCGCCCTCGGTGTAGACCGGCGCCGGGATGGTCTCCAGGATCGTCTTGAAGAGCGGCTCGAGGCTGTCGCCCTCGGGGAGGGTGCCGTTCTCCGGGGCGGTCAGGGCGGCGATGCCGGCCTTGCCCGAGGCGTAGACGACCGGGAAGTCCAGGGCGTCCTGGCCGTGGGAGTCGTCGAGCAGGTCCATGAAGAGCTCGTAGGTCTCGTCGACCACCTCGGCGATGCGGGCGTCGCCACGGTCGGTCTTGTTGACCACCAGGATCACCGGCATCTCCGCGTTGAGCGCCTTGCGGAGCACGAAGCGGGTCTGCGGCAGCGGGCCCTCGGAGGCGTCGACCAGCAGCACGATGCCGTCGACCATCGAGAGACCGCGCTCGACCTCGCCACCGAAGTCGGCGTGGCCGGGGGTGTCGATGATGTTGATCGTCATCGGCTTGCCCTCGGCGGCGGGGCCGGCGTAGTGGATGGCGGTGTTCTTCGCGAGGATGGTGATGCCCTTCTCGCGCTCGAGGTCACCGGAGTCCATGACGCGCTCCGCCACGCCTTCGGCCTGGTGCTCGGTGAACGCGCCACCCTGACGGAGCATCGCGTCGACGAGGGTGGTCTTGCCGTGGTCGACGTGGGCGACGATGGCAACGTTGCGCAGGTCGTCCCTGCGGGTGGAAGACATGGAGGTACGGTGTCACTTTCGGATCGGGTCGTGGACCCGTTCGGGCCGTCCGCCAGTCTAAGGGCTGGTGAGCGCATCTCCCGACTCGGCGAATCGGTGGACGGGAGGGATTCAGCCGTCGCGTCGTCCGTCTCCTGGGTGGTGAGGCAAGACTTGCCTTCGGTGCGGCGCACGCCCCCGCGGCCTAGTCTTGCCGACATGAAGCTGACCCAGACCCTCGAAGACGCCTTCAACGACCAGATCACCCTCGAGTTCCACGCCTCCCTGGTCTACCGTCAGCTCGCCATCGCGCTCGAGCTGCAGGACCTCCCCGGGATGGCGGCCTGGCTGCGCCACCAGGCGGACGAGGAGATCGTCCACGCCAACAAGTTCATCGACCACGTCGCCGACCGCGACAACCACCCGCGGATCGGGGCGCTCCCCGCGCCGACCGTGACCTCCGGCACGGTCCTGGAGGTCTTCCAGGCCGCCTACGCCCACGAGCAGAAGGTCTCGGAGTCGATCCGCCAGCTCTACCGGCTCGCCGAGGCCGAGGGCGACCTCGACTCCCGCCCGCTCCTCAACTGGTTCCTGGAGGAGCAGATCGAGGAGGAGGCCACCGTCAGCGAGATCGTCGGCCGCGTCCAGCTGATCAACGAGGACGGCCCCGGCCTGCTCCGCCTCGACGAGGAGCTCGGCTCGCGCCAGGTCAGCACCACCGAGGCCCGGTAGCCCGGGATGCGGCTGCGGCCGGGCCGACCGGACGTCGGAGTCCACGACGATCTGCGCGGCCTGCCGCCGGCCGACCCCGCCGGTCCGGCGGCCGCCGGCCCGGCGGTCGCCGGCCCGGCGGTCACCTGGCTCGGGGTGAGCACCGTGCTGATCGACGACGGCGAGTCGGCCCTGCTCACCGACGGGTTCTTCTCCCGCCCCGGCCTGCTGCGCGCCGGCTTCCGCCGGCTCGAGCCGGACGCGGTGCGGATCGACCATGCGCTCGCCCGCGCCGGCATCGGTCGGCTCGACGCGGTGCTGCCGGTGCACACCCACTACGACCACGTGCTCGACTCCGCGACCGTCGCGTCGCGGACCGGCGCGGTGCTGGTCGGCGGCGAGTCGGCCGCCCACGTGGCTCGCGGCCACGGCCTCCCCGAGGAGCGGATCCGGGTGGTGGGTGCCGGTGAGCCGACGCGCCTCGGCACCTACGAGGTCACCCTCGTGGAGGGGGCGCACTGCCCCCCGGACCGTTTCCCGGGGAGGATCGAGGAGCCGGTGGCGCGGCGCGCCCGGACCACGGCGTACCGGTGCGGCGAGACCTGGTCGACGCTGGTGCACCACCTGCCCAGTGGTCGTCGCCTGATGATCCAGGGCTCCGCCGGCTGCGTGCCGGGCAACCTGGCCGGCCACCGCGCCGAGGTGGTCTACCTCGGGGTGGGCCAGCTGGGGCTGATGGACCACGCCTACATCGACCGGTACTGGGACGAGACCGTCGGACGGGTCGGCGGGCACGTGGTCGTGCTGGTCCACTGGGACGACTTCTTCCGTCCGCTGACCGCCCCCCTGCGCGCGCTGCCGTACGCCGGCGACGACCTCCACGTCTCCGTGGCCAGGCTGCGGCACCTCGCCGATCGGGACGGGGTCCGGCTCCGGCTGCCCGACCTGTGGGCGAGCAGCGACCCCTGGCGCCTCCCCGGCTGAGGAGCGTCCGCCGCGCCGGCGGTGGGCTGGCGGCTGTCGGCGGCTCGTGCCACGTTGGGTCTCCACGCGACGCGCACCGCTCGAGGAGGACCGCATGCTCGCTGCCCTGACCGGCGCCGGTCTGTCGGCCGCCGCGGGCCTCAACGCCTACATCCCGTTCCTGGTGGTGGCGGTGGTCGCCCGCTTCACCGACGTCCTGACCCTGCCCGCGGCCTACGCGTGGATCGAGTCCGGCTGGGCGATCGGCGTCTGCGCCGTCCTGCTGCTGGTCGAGGTGGTGCTGGACAAGATCCCGGTGGTCGACTCGGTCAACGACGCGATCCAGACCGTCGTCCGCCCCGCCACCGGCGGCCTGGTCTTCGCAGCCACCCAGGCCGCCGACGACCTGGAGCGGTCCACCGGGTGGCTGCAGGAGAACCCCTGGGTCGCGGTGCTCCTCGGCGGGGTGGTCTCCGCGGTGGTGCACGGCGGCAAGAGCGTGGCCAGGCCGGTGATCGACGCCGGCTCGCTCGGCACCGCGACCCCGGTCGTCTCCACGGTCGAGGACTCCTTCTCGGCGGGCCTCGCCCTCAGTGCCGTCTTCTGGCCGGTGCTGGCCCTCTTCCTCCTCGCGCTGCTGGCCGCGACGATGGTCGGGGCACTGGTCACGGTGGGCCGGTGGCGACGTCGCCGGCACGCGGGCGGACGGACGGGTGGGCAGGTCGGGGGAGGAGTGCGATGAACAGGTGCGGATTCGTGCCGCCCTACCTGCTGCGGGGGATCGCCCGCTCCTCGGCGCAGCGGGCGGCGGGGCTGAGCCAGGACACGCTCCGCGTCGACGAGTGGTTCCGTGACGCGCGGCGTACCGAGGGCGCGCGGACGGGGTTCTCGGTCCACACCACCGAGCTGGGCACCCGCGCCGCCGCTCCCGTGGTGGCGTGGACCGTGCACGACGCGGAGAACGGGACCCGGCTGCCGGGCCGGGCGGCTCGTCAGCCCGGGCAGGGTCCCACCGGGGACCCGGCGGTGGACGAGGCGGCCGAGGGCATCGCGGCGACGCTGCGCCTCTTCTCCGAGGCGTTCGGCCGTGACTCCTACGACGACCAGGGTGCCGGGGTCTCGCTCACCGTGCACTACCGCGAGGAGTACGAGAACGCCTTCTGGGACGGTCGCCAGCTGGTCTTCGGCGACGGGGACGGCGAGGTCTTCGACCGCTTCACCAAGCCGGTCGACGTGTTGGCCCACGAGTTCGGGCACGCGGTCATCGACGGCTCCTCCCGCCTGGTCTACGCCGACGAGAGCGGAGCCCTCAACGAGTCGGTCGCCGACGTGCTCGCCACGTGCCTGCTGCAGTGGCTGGCCGGGCAGGAGGCCGGCGACGGCACGTGGCTGATCGGCCAGGGTCTCTTCCTCCCCGGCGTCTCGGCCCGCGCGCTGCGGGACATGGCCGCGCCCGGCACGGCGTACGACGACCCGGTGCTCGGGCGGGACCCGCAGGTAGGCCACATGGACGACTTCGTGGTGACCGACGACGACAACGGGGGGGTCCACCTCAACTCGGGGATCCCCAACCGTGCCTTCCACCTGGCGGCGACCCGGCTGGGCGGCCGGATCTGGGAGCGAGCCGGCCTGGTCTGGTATGCCGCGCTGACCGGTGACCTGGTCGGCCCGCGCAGCGACTTCGAGGGCTTCGCCGCGGCCACCGTCGCGGCCGCCCCCGGGGTGCTGGACACCCGGGCCGCCGAGGTGGTGGCGCAGGCCTGGGCGGAGGTGGGCGTCGTCGTGGCCCCGGCGTCTCCGGAGGCGGCCGCCCCGGCGCCCCCGGAGCCAGCCGCCCCGGCGAAGGACGAGGTGGGGTCCGCGCCGGACGCGGTGCCGCCCGTCCCGGCGAGCGGTCACGTCTGCGTCCGCCGCTCCGGCGGCTTCACCGGGCGTGCCACCTCGTTCCAGCTCGACCTGGCGCAGGTGTCCGACGAGCTGCGCGCCGGAGAGCTCGCCGAGCTTCTCGCCTCGGTGCGGGGGGCCAGGGTCGAGGGAGGACGGGACGTCCCCGATGCCTTCGTCTACACCTTCGAGGTGCCCGGTCGGGAGCCGCTGCGGGTGCCGGAGCAGCAGCTGACGGGGGAGCTGCGCCGACTCGCCGACCTCGTGGTCGAGCTGGGGGGCGAGGGCTGACGGCTCACCGGCGACTCGTTGACGACTCGCCGGCTACTCGCCGGCGGAGGTCGGGGGCGCCACCGCCGCGGTGAGCCGGTCGGCGAGCTCGGCGACCGCGGCCCGCAGCTCGGGGCCCTCCTCCACCCGGAACCCCAGGGGCACCGCCGCCAGCCACTCCGCGGCATACATGGTCGGGTTCTGGGTGGAGCCGACGAGCACGCAGCCCTCCGGGTGCGGCTCGAGGCGGCCCATGTGGGGGCCGACGTGGCGTGCGACCTCCTCGGCCGGGGCCCCGAAGACGACCCGGGTCGGCAGCGCCCACCCGGACGCCAGGTGCTCGGCCAGCGAGGCGACGGGATCGAGCCCCTGCGGCGGGGTGAACGGCTCCTCGGTGGTGGTGACGGCGCGGATCCGGTCGACCCGGTAGGTGCGGACCGCCTCGGCCCGGTGGGAGTGGCACAGCAGGTACCACCGGCCGTGGCGCACCACGACCGCCCACGGGTCCACCAGCGCGTCCCCCGGCCCGGCTCCCGCGCCGCCGTGGACCAGTCGGACCCGCCGCTGCGCGACGACCGCCGACACCAGGTCGGAGGTGATCCTCGGGTCGGGCCGGCTCTCTCGGCCGTCCGGGGTGGCGGCGGCGTGCCGGCGCAGTGCCGCCGCCTCGGCCCCGAGCGCCTCCGGGAGGGCCCGGATCACCTTGCCGAGGGCGGCGCCCACCAGGTCGTCGGGGTCCGTGGCGGCGGGCTGCCCGTCCAGGACGGCCATCACCAGGCCGAGGGCCTCGGCCTGGCTGAAGCTCACCGGCGGCAGGCGGGTGCCCCGCCCCAGGCGGTACCCGCCGTAGGGACCGCGGGAGCCCGTGACCGGCACCCCGGCCTCGCGGAGGATGGCCACGTAGCGACGGGCCGCGCGCTCGGTGACCCCGAGCCGGTCGGCCAGCTCGGCGGCGGTCGTCCCCGGCCGGTGCTGGAGGACCTCGAGGGCGCGGAGGGCGCGGGCGGTCGGGCTGGGACGGTCGGTCACCCTCCGAACCCTAGGTTCCTCGCCGACCAATCCGGAAGCAGAACGTCCGGAATCGCGCCTACGGTGGCGGAGACGAGCCGGGGCGTCCGGCCGGAAGCACAGCGTGGGAGGAATCGACATGAGGATGCTGCTGATCCCGGGGCTCTGGCTCGAGGCCACGGTGTGGCGGGAGGTGGTGCCGGCGCTGGCGGAGCTCGGGATCGAGGGGGTGCCACTGACCCTCCCGGGTCAGGGGGACGGGGACCCGACCGCGACCTACGAGGACCAGGTGCGCGCGGTGCTCGACGCCGTCGACACCGCCGCGGCCTCGGGCGACCCGGTCGTGGTGGTCGGGCACTCGGCCGCCAGTGCCCTGGCCTGGGTGGCCGCGGACGCGCGCACCGACCGGGTGGCCGGAGTCGTGATGATCGGCGGGATGCCGGTGGCGGACGGCGGCGAGTACGCGAACTGGTTCGAGGCCTCCGACGCGATGATCCCCTTCCCCGGGTGGCAGCGCTTCGAGGGGCCGGACATCGCCGATCTCGACGAGCCGCTGCGCGACGACCTCGCCAGGCGAGCCGTGGCGTTCCCGGAGGCGGTCGCCCGGGGCGTGGTCCGGCTGCACGACCCGAGGAGGTACGAGGTGCCGACCGTCATGCTCTGTCCCGAGTACTCCCCCGAGGAGGCGCGTGCCTGGATCGAGGCCGGTGAGGTGCCCGAGCTGCCCCAGGCCGCCGACCTGCGGCTGGTGGACCTCGCGACCGGGCACTGGCCGATGGCCAGCAACCCCCGTCTCCTCGCCGCGACGCTGGCGGAGGTGGCGGCGCCGTGGGGCGGCACGACGGGGCGTGAGGCCGGGGTCCGCTGACCCCGGCCGGGCAAACTGGCAGACTGCTCCGCGTGAAGACCATCGGACTCGTCGGCGGCATGAGCTGGGAATCCAGCGCGGTGTACTACAAGCTCCTCAACGAGGGGGTGGAGGAGCGGCTCGGAGGGCTCGCCTCGGCCAGGAGTGTGCTGGTCTCGGTCGACTTCGCCGAGGTCACCGCCCTGCAGCAGCAGGAGCGCTGGGACGACGTGGCCACCATCCTGTCCGAGGCCGCCCGGGGCGCGGAGCGGGCCGGCGCCGACTTCCTCGTGCTGTGCACCACCGCGTTCCACCGGGTGGCCGAGCAGGTCGAGGCCGCGGTGGACATCCCGCTGCTCCACCTCGCCGACGTGGTCGCCGACGCCTGCGCCGAGCACCGTCTGGAGTCGGTCGGCCTGATCGGGACCAGGTTCTCGATGTCGCGGAGCTTCTTCACCGACCGGATCGCCTCGCACGGTCTGGAGGTCGTCGTCCCCGACGAGCGGCACCACGAGACCCTCAACCGGATCGTCTACGACGAGCTCGTGCACGGCAGGGTCGAGGACGACTCCCGCAGGGAGGTCGTCCAGATCGTCGAGGAGCTGTGGGACGCCGGTGCCGGTGGTGTCATCCTCGGCTGCACCGAGCTCGAGCTCCTGGTCCGGCAGGCCGACGTGGAGCTTCCGGTCCTGGGCTGCACCACGCTGCACGTGAAGGCCGCGCTGGAGCTGGCCCTCTCCGACTGACCGGCTGGCGGACACCGAGCACCCGGGCCCGGCCCGTGGGTCAAGGTGTCCTCCGCCGAGGAAGCCTCCACCGACATCAAGGGGTCCGTCTTGCACCTGCACCGACCGGTCGTCGCCGTCCTGGCCGCCGCCGCCGTGAGCCTCCCGCTGCTCGGGACCGCGCCCACCGCGGTGGGGGCGGCCGCCCCCACCGGGGTCACGCTCGAGCTGGCGGAGTCGACGTCGGCAGAGGCACCAGCCGCGCGCCGCGCCCGGGTGACCAAGGTGCAGGCCGGATCGCGCTTCAAGCTCCGCGGCAAGGTGCCGACGCGCCGCGGCGTGAAGCGCACGGTGACCCTCCACGAGAAGTCGGGGCGCAAGCTGCGCAGGCTCGACCGCACCCGGGCCAGCAAGAAGGGACGGTTCAGCTTCGCCGTCCGCGCCGGTAGCAAGCCCCGGGTCCGCACCTTCGTGACGACGGCCCCGCGGGCCCGAGGACTCAAGCCCTACCGGCGGACGCTGAAGGTGCGGGTGGTTCGCAGCACCACGCCGGCCCCGCCGCCCAAGGCGCCGACCGGGATCACCGCCACCGTGACGGTGCCGAGCGCGGTCGCCTACACGACGGCGACGACGGCCTCCGGCCTGGTCACCGGCGTGCCGGAGGGTCGCAGCGTCGTCGTCCAGGGGCAGTTCGGCAACGACTGGCTGCCGCTCGCCGGCACGGTGAGTGCCGCCGACGGCAGCTACGCGGTCTCGCTGCCCAACGACTGGCTGCGCAGCACGCACACCCGGGTGGTGGTGGAGGAGACCGCCGGCGCCCAGCCGGCGTTCTCGGAGCCTGTCGTCACCGCGGTCACGCCGCACTACACCCCTCAGGGCTCGGACCCGACGAACTACACGCTGCTGACGGGGATGCGCCACCGCTTCGACTCCTGCCAGCCGGTGCGCTACCGGGTCAACTACACGCACGCGCCCGCCGGCGCGCGTGAGGCGGTCCAGGAGGCGCTGCGGCACGTCCGTTTCGCGACCGGTCTCACCTTCGTCGACGCGGGCGACACCGACGCCTACTCCTGGCCGGTGGCCGGGCTGCCCGGGATCGACCCGAGCACCACCGACCTGCTGATCAGCTTCGGCGGCCAGCAGCACACCGTGCAGCCCATGACCGGCATCGCCGCCGGCCGCGGCGGGCCCAACCCGGGGTGGTGGGCCATGGACGCCGGTGGGCGCCACGTGCAGATCGACACCGCCGAGGTCTTCATCGACTCCCTCGCCCCCGAGGCGAGCCGGTGGACCCCGCACTTCACGATGGTCATGCTCCACCACGAGATCGGCCACGCGGTCGGGCTCGAGCATGCCAGGGGAGCGGACCAGATCATGTCGCCGTCGTACTCCACCGCGTCGCCGACGTACTTCGGGACCGGCGACCTGGCGGGGCTCGCGCAGGTGGGGTCGCTCTACGGCTGCTCCCGCCTGCTGCCGAGGACCGGGACGTCGTCCCGCGTCGGGGAGCCCATCAGCCTCCCGTGACCGAGAGGGTGCCCGGCCTGCGGGACGCCGCAGTCAGACCCGGTGCACCTTGTGCTGGGCCGCCTGCGCCCGCGGCTTGATCACGATCTCGTCGATGTTGACGTGGGCGGGGCGGGTGACGATCCAGGCGATCGCGTCCGCGACGTCCTCGGCGACCAGGGGGTCCGGGACGCCCTGGTAGACGCCGGCGGCGCGTTCGGCGTCCCCGCCGAACCGCTTGAGGGAGAACTCCTCGGTCGCGACCATGCCGGGGGCGACCTCGCTGATCCGGATCGGCTCGCCGACGAGCTCGAGTCGCAGGGTCTCGGTCATCACCTGCAGCCCGTGCTTGGCCGCGGTGTAGCCGGCACCGCCCTCGTAGGCGATCCGCCCGGCGGTCGAGCCCACGTTGACCAGGACCGCGTCGCCGCTGGCCCGCAGGGCGGGCAGCAGCGCCTGGGAGACCCGCAGCACGCCCAGGACGTTGACGTCGTACATGCTCCGCCAGGCTTCGGGGTCCGCGCTCTCCACCGGCTCCATCCCGATGGCTCCGCCGGCGTTGTTGACCAGGACGGCGAGGCTCCCCGGGCCCCCGTCGTCGCCGCCTCCGGTCAGCGAGGCGACGGTGGCGGCCAGCTCGGCCACCGAGTCGGCGGAGGTGACGTCGCAGGCGACCGGGGTGCCGCCGATCTCCTCCGCCAGGGCCGCGAGGCGGTCGAGGCGCCGGGCGGCGCAGATCACGTGGAAGCCGGCGGCGGCCAGCGCGCGGGCGGTGGCCGCACCGATGCCGCTGCTGGCCCCGGTGACGACGGCGGTGCGGTGCGGGGCGGGGGCAGGTGAGCTCACGGGTCCCATGATGGCAGGATCGCCGCTCGTGACGATCATCGCAGCGGCAGACGGATCGGCCCTCGGCAACCCCGGCCCGGCCGGTTGGGGGTGGTACGTCGACGAGGAGCGCTGGGCCTGCGGCGGGTGGCCGAACGGCACCAACAACATGGGCGAGCTGATGGCCGTCCTCGACCTGCTCCAGCAGAGCGCGCACCTCGACGAGGACCTGCACGTCATCTGCGACAGCACCTACGTGATCAACTCCGTGACCAAGTGGATGGCCGGCTGGAAGCGCCGCGGCTGGAAGAAGGGCGACGGCAAGCCCGTCCTCAACGTCGAGCTGATGAAGGCGATCGACGCGGCGATGGCGGGGCGGAACGTCACCTTCGAGTGGGTCAAGGGCCACACCGGGCACGTCCTCAACGAGCACGCCGACCGGCTCGCCACCGGGGCCGCCCAGGCGTTCAAGGAGGGCGCGGCCCCCGATCCCGGGCCGGGGTTCTCGGGGTCGAGCACCCGGCACCCGGCGGCCGCGCCGGGTCAGGTCGAGGAGGAGCCCGACCTGTTCTCGGGCCTGGGCGAGGTGCCGGACCACGTCCCCTCGCCCGAGGAGGAGGTGGTCGAGCTGGAGCGCGGCCTGCTCCTCGCCGGGGCGCGCGGCGACCGCGCCGCGGTGGCGGCGCTGCTGCACCCCCGGTGGCAGGAGATCGAACCCTCCGGCCGGCCTCGGACGCGCGACGAGCGGCTCGCCGAGATCGCGCCGCTGCCGGCGGAGGAGGAGGAGACGACCCTCGACGTCGTCTCGGTCGAGCAGGTCGTCCCAGACCAGGTGCTCCTGATCTGCCGTACCCTCGGCCCCGACGGGCCGGCACTGCACAGCGCGTGGTGGCTGCGTGCACAAGGAAATTGGGTTCAACGGTTTCACCACGCGACGGCCGAACGTAGGTAAAATGTGACACAGGACGCAGCCGTGTCGCGCACGCGCGCGGCTGGACTGCTCCTCGCACTCTCGCTGCGTTGCCTCACAGGAAGTGGAAATCAATGACAGTACGTCAACTGGGTGGCGGGCTCGGCCTCCTCGGCGGACTCGTGTGGATCGCTCGCTGGCTGTTGGCGCCGGCGGAAGGTCCCGCGGACGTCATGCGCTATGCAGGCCTCGCTCTCGTGCTCCTCGGACTCGTCTGCGTCGGGCTGACCCTGGTGAAGGGGCAGGCCCTGTGGCTCGACGTGGTCGTCGGGTTCGCGGCGCCCGCGCTCTTCTGGGCGGTCTACGAGCTGGTCCGCGCCGAGCTCGAGGAGCCGGCGCTCCTCTTCCACGGGATCGTGGGCGTGCTGTGGGTGCTGGTGGGCATCGGCCTGATCGTGAAGGGGAAGCCCCGCGTGCAGGAGCCTGCGGAGGCCCACGTCTGAGGCCGAGCCACCGAGCGACGCCCCTTGGTCCCCCGTCCCGCGGAGGGCGGGGAATCAACCGGGGTGGGGTGTGCGTTGTGCTCGGCGCGGTCGCGCCGCCCCGCACAGGTCGGGGCCGGATGACGCGTCCGCCTCACTGAGTGGACGACGGAAGGCCTCACGCGTGGACCGGGTGGCGATGATCAGCGTGCACACCTCACCTCTCGACCAGCCGGGGGTGGGTGACGCGGGGGGCATGAACGTCTACGTCCTCGAGCTGGCCCGCAGGCTTGCCCGCCAAGGCGTCGAGGTCGACATCTTCACCCGCGCGACCGCCTCCTCGCTGCCCGCCGTCGTGGAGGCGGCCGACGGCGTCCTGGTCCGGCACGTCGAGGCCGGACCCTTCGAGGGGCTCTCCAAGGGGGAGCTGCCGGCCCAGCTCTGCGCCTTCGCGCGCGAGGTGCTGCGGACCGAGGCGGTGCACCCGAGGGGCCGCTACGACGTGGTCCACTCCCACTACTGGCTCTCCGGGCAGGTCGGGGCGCTGGCCCGCGACCGGTGGCAGGTGCCGCTGGTCCACTCCATGCACACGATGGCGAAGGTCAAGAACGCCGCCCTCGCCGACGGGGACAGGCCGGAGCCGACGGCCCGGCTGATCGGCGAGGAGCAGGTGGTCGCCGCCGCCGACGTGCTGGTGGCCAACACCGACGAGGAGGCCCGCCAGCTGGTGGAGCTCTACGACGCCGAGCCGCGCCGGGTCCAGGTGATCCACCCCGGCGTGGACCTCGGCGTCTTCCGGGGGCGCGACCGTGACTCCGCGCGGCGCGAGCTGGGCCTGCCGCTGGAGGCGCACGTCCTGCTCTTCGCCGGGCGGATCCAGCCGCTGAAGGCGCCCGACGTCTTGCTCCGCGCGGTGGCGACCCTCCTCGAGCTCGATCCGTCGCTGAGGCCCCGGCTGGTGGTCCCGGTGGTCGGGGGTCCTTCCGGCAGTGGCCTGGAGCATCCCGAGTCGCTGGTCCAGCTCGCCCACCACCTGGGCCTGACCGACGTGGTCCGGTTCGTGCCGCCGGTCGACCAGGCCACCCTCTCGACCTGGTACGCCGCCGCCTCCCTGGTGGCGGTGCCGTCCTACAACGAGTCCTTCGGGCTGGTCGCCGTCGAGGCGCAGGCGTGCGGCACCCCGGTCGTCGCGGCCGCGGTGGGAGGGCTGACCACGGCGGTCGCCGACGAGGTGAGCGGCCTGCTGGTCGAGGGACACCGCCCGGCCGACTGGGCGCACGCGCTGCGCAGGGTGCTGGCCGAACCCGGCCTGCACGACCGGCTCAGCGCCGGGGCGGTCGCCCAGGCCGGCCGGTTCGCGTGGGAGCGGACCGCCCGCGAGACTCTGGAGACCTACGGGCGTGCCGCGTCCCTGATGAGGATGGAGGTGCCGGTGTGAGCGACGCAGTCGTGGAGCTGGTCCGTGAGCACCTGAGCGAGAACGAGATCGCGTACGACGAGATCTCGCCGGGGGTCTTCTCCTTCACCCTGCCGGGGGAGAAGAAGCTCCAGACGCCGGTGCGCCTCGACGTCGGCCCGCACGCCCTCGGCGTGCACGCCTTCGTGTGCCGCAACCCGGACGAGAATCACGAGCGCGTCTACCGGTGGCTCCTGGAGAAGAACCTGAGGCTCTTCGCGGTGGCCTTCGCGGTGGACGCGACCGGCGACATCTACCTCGATGCCCGGCTGCCCCTGACCGGCGTGGACGGCGAGACGCTCGACCGGCTCCTCGGCTCGGTGCTCACCTACGCCGACGAGTCCTTCAACTCCATCCTCGAGCTCGGCTTCGCCAGCTCGATCCGCAAGGAGTGGGAGTGGCGGACCTCGCGGGGGGAGTCGACCGCCAACCTCGAGGCGTTCAAGGGCTGGCTGGAGTCCGGGGCCGACCCCGCCACGGACGGCTCACCCGGCTGAGCAGCACGCCGCCGATGCAGAGCACCCCGCCGGCGAAGGCGAGGGCCGGCGGCACCTCGTCGAGCAGGGCCCAGGCGAGCAGCGTCGTGATGAAGGGGACCAGGAAGGTCGACATCGCGAAGCGGCCCGCGTCGGCGTGCGAGAGCGCGTAGGCCCACGTGGTGAAGGCGATCGCGCTGGGGAAGACCCCCAGGTAGGCGATCCACCACAGGTCGGCGGCGCTGGCGTCCCGGACCACCCCGACGAGCTCGAGCGTCCACGGCAGGCACCCGACCATGCCGACCACGTAGTACCAGAAGGTCATGTCGAGCGCGGTCATGCCGCTGCCCAGCAGCCGCTTCTGCGTCAGGACCCCGAGGGCGAAGCCGACCGCGGCGACGACGCCGAGCACCACGCCCAGCACGTCGCCCTCGGCGCTCGCGGAGGAGGCGCGGGCGATCAGGATCACCCCGCCGAAGCCCACGACGAGCCCGGCGACGAGCCATCCGGTGAGGCGGTCGCCGAGGAAGAAGGTCGCCAGCAGGGCGACCAGGATGGGGCCCAGCTGGACCAGCAGGGCCGCCGTGCCGGCGTCGACCCGTCGCTCCGCCTCGTTGAGGGCGACGTTGTAGACCGTGATCCAGCTCAGCCCGCCCACCAGCACCAGGGGCCACTCGGCACGGCGCGGGACCCGGAGCCGGGTCGCCCGCCCGCCGCGGCGTCGTGGCCCACGGGCCTGGAGCCACACCATGACGCCCAGGGCCAGCACCGCCACCACCAGACGGCCGAGGCTGAGCGACCCGGGCGGCACGGTCTCGCCGAGGTGGCGGATCGCCACGAACGCCGAGGCCCAGGTGACCAGCGTGAAGGCGACCGCGAGGAGCGGCAGCCACCCGGCGGTGGCGCGGGGCGTCGCCGCGGGCGGCTTCGTCGGGGTCGTCACAGAAGGACCCTAAGCGGCGCCGGCGCCGTCCGTCGCGCGGGTTTCGGACGCGGCGTCGGGGCGGCTCAGAGGTCCAGCTTGTAGCCCAGCCCTCGGACCGTCACCAGGCGGCGCGGGTGCGACGGCTCGGGCTCGAGCTTGGCGCGCAGGCGCTTGACGTGCACGTCGAGGGTCTTGGTGTCGCCGACGTAGTCCGAGCCCCAGACCCGGTCGATGAGCTGGCCCCGGGTGAGCACCCGGCCCGGGTTGCGCAGGAACATCTCCAACAGCTCGAACTCCTTGAGCGGGAGCCGCTGCTCATCGCCGTCCACGGTCACCACGTGGCGCTCGACGTCCATGCGCACCGGACCCGCCTCGAGGGTGTCGGGGAGCAGCTCGGGCTCCGTGCCGCGGCGCAGCACCGCCCGGATCCGGGCGACCAGCTCGCGGGGCGAGTAGGGCTTGGTGACGTAGTCGTCGGCGCCGAGCTCGAGGCCGACCACCTTGTCGACCTCGTCGTCCTTGGCCGAGACCATGATCACCGGGACGTTGGAGGTCGCCCGGATCTGCCGGCAGACCTCCGTGCCGGGCACCCCCGGCAGCATGAGGTCCAGGAGCACGATGTCGGCGCCCTGGCGGGTGAACTCGTGGAGGGCGGTCGTGCCGTCGGCCGCGATCGCGACCTCGAACCCCTCCTTGCGGAGCATGTAGGCCAGCGCGTCGCTGTAGCTGTCCTCGTCCTCGACGACTAGTACCCGGGTCATCGGATTCCTTCCTGGGGCGGTGCCTGCCGTGGCAGGGAGAGCGTGAACGTGGAGCCCTGCCCCTCCACGGACCAGACGGAGACCTCACCGCCGTGGGTGGCGGCCACGTGCTTGACGATGGAGAGCCCCAGCCCGGTGCCGCCGGTGGAGCGGTGGCGGGCGGGGTCGACGCGGTAGAAGCGCTCGAAGATGCGGTCGATCTCGTCGGGGGGGATCCCGATCCCGTGGTCGATGACCGAGATGTCGACGGCCTCCGCGGTGCCCTTCGCGCTGACCACCACGGAGGTGCCCTCGCCGGAGTACGCGACCGCGTTGGCGATCAGGTTGGAGACCGCCGCGGTCACCTGGCGGGCGTTCCCGCGCACCTCGAGGCCGGGCTCGGCGTCGGTGACCAGCACGATGCGCTTCGCCTGGGCGTCGGTGGCCGAGGTGTCGACCGCCCGGGTGATCGCCTCGTCGACGGAGACGGTCGACTCGTCGTCGACCGGATCGAGGGACTGCAGCCGGGAGAGCTCGATGACCTGGTGGACGAGCTGGGTGAGCCGGTCGCTCTCGACCAGCATCCGGCCCGCGAAGCGCTGCACGGCCTCCGGGTCGTCCGACGCCTCGGCGACCGCCTCCGCCAGCAGCTGGACGGCACCCACGGGGGTCTTCAGCTCGTGGCTCACGTTGGCGACGAAGTCGCGGCGCACGGCCTCCACCCGACGCTCCCGGGTGCGGTCCTCGGCCAGCACCAGGACGAGGCGGGTCCCCAGCGGCGCCACCCGGGCACTCACCGACAGGGGGGCCGACCGGTCGCGCCGCAGGCTCAGCTCGGTCTCGCGGATCTGGCCGTCCCGGCGCACCTGCGCGACCAGCTCGGCCAGCTCGCCGGGCACCAGCCGCTGCTCGCGCACCAGGCCGAAGGCATAGGCCGGTGCGGAGGCCTTCAGCACCCGGTCGTGCTCGTCGACGACCACGGCGCTGCTGCGCAGCACCGAGAGCACCGTGTCGACCCCGGGAGGGACCGCCGGCTCCTCCACCGGGTGGTGGGTGCGCTGCTGGCTGTCGCTGATGTGCCAGGCGAGGACGCCGACCGCTCCGACGACGAGCCCGAGGAGGGCGGCCAGTGCGGCCTGGGTCGTCGGATCCACAAGGCGATCGTAGGCCAGGGGCCGCGCCGCCCCCGCCGCTCCGACGGGGCGTCGGGGACTGTTCACCCGGCGTTCAACTCACGTCGCCGTCCGGACACCTCGCCGGCCTACGGTGACCGGCATGCGCGAGGTCTTCCATGAACAGCTCGACTCCGTCTTCGACGACCTGGTCGACATCTGCCGCCTGGTCAGGACGGCGGTGCACCGGGCCACCCGGTCGCTGCTGACCGGTGACGCGGCCCTGGCCGAGCAGGTGATCTCGGCCGACGCCGAGATCGACCTGGCCCGGGAGCGGGTGGAGGACAAGGCGTTCGCGCTGCTGAGCCTCCAGGCCCCCGTCGCCGGGGACCTGCGCCTGGTCGTCGCGGCCCTGCGGATGGTCACCGAGCTGGAGCGGATGGGCGACCTCTCGGTGCACGTCGCCAAGGTGGCGCGGCTGCGGGCGCCCGCGGTGGCGGTGCCGGAGGCGATGCGTCCGACGGTGACCAGGATGGCCGAGGTGGCCGAGGACATGGTCGCGCAGGTGATCCGGATCGTGGCGGACCGCGACGTCGAGGCGGCGCACTCGCTGGCTCGCGACGACGAGGAGATGGACCTGCTGCGCAGCTCCAGCTTCGTCACGCTGCTCTCCGACGACTGGGAGCACGGCGTGGAGGCGGCGGTGGACGTGGCCCTGCTCGGGCGCTACTACGAGCGGATCGCCGACCACGCGGTCTCGGTGGCCACCCGGGTGGTCTTCGTGGTCACCGGCCGGCCGGTCCTCTCGGAGTGACCCGCTCCGCGCTGGCCTGGGCTCAGCGGCCCTGGTTGGCGACCGCGGCCGCGGCGGCCGCGGCGGCCTCCGGGTCGAGGTAGCGACCGCCGGCGGTGATCGGGCGGAGCTCCTCGTCGAGCTCGAAGACCAGCGGCATCCCGGTCGGGATGTTGAGCCCGGCGATGTCGGCGTCGCTGATCTGGTCGAGGTGCTTGACCAGGGCGCGGAGGCTGTTGCCGTGGGCCGCGACCAGCACGGTCCTGCCGGCCCGGAGGTCCGGCACGATCGCGGACTCCCAGTAGGGCAGGAAGCGGGCGATCACGTCCTTGAGGCACTCGGTGCGGGGCATCTCGTCGCCGAGGTCGGCGTAGCGCGGGTCGCCCGACTGGGAGTACTCGTCCGCGTCGTCGAGCGGCGGCGGCGGGGTGTCGAAGCTGCGGCGCCAGAGCATGAACTGCTCCTCGCCGTACTCCGCGAGGGTCTGCTTCTTGTCCTTGCCCTGCAGGGCGCCGTAGTGGCGCTCGTTGAGCCGCCAGGACCTCTTGACCGGGATCCAGTGCCGGTCGGCGGCGTCGAGCGCCAGGGCGGCGGTGTTGATCGCGCGCCGCTGGAGGGAGGTGTGGACGACGTCGGGCAGCACGCCCTCGTCACGCATGAGCTCACCGCCGCGGACCGCCTCGGCCCGGCCCTTCTCGGTCAGGGCCACGTCGACCCAGCCGGTGAAGAGGTTCTTGGCGTTCCACTCGCTCTCGCCGTGGCGGAGCAGGACCAGCGTGTACGTCATCGTCGACCCCTCAGTGCTCGTCGCCGGTGGAGACCTCGCACACCTCGTCGCCCGCGGGGACGCCGGGGATGTCGGCGTAGTCGCCGCAGGCGGGCCGCACCGGGACATCGAGGGTCACGGTGTCGCCGTGGGAGAACTCCAGGGAGATGTTGACGAAGGAGCCCGGCTCGATGTCGCCCTCGACGGTGACGGGGACGTCGGCGGCGGCGAGGTTGACGAGGCCGCCGGGGGGCACCGTGATGTCCTCGACGCCGGAGAAGGTCAGCCCGTCGAGGCTGCTGATGCCCTCGAGGCTGGACTCCGCGTCGCCGAGGTTGGTCATCGAGGCGACGAAGACGGCTTCGCCGGACTCCGCGGCCACCACGGTGGCGCCCAGCACGTTGACCTGGCCCTCACGGTGGTTGGTGCCGACGGCGGGGGTGTAGTCCCGGTCGGTGGCGTAGTCGAAGCCGCAGGAGCTCAGCACGGGGGCGAGGACGAGCGCGAGGGAGGCCAGCGCGGTCGTACGACGGTGGGGCGTGTGCATGGTGCAGAGCGTAGCGCCGACCGCGCGCGAGGCGACCGCGGGGCCACGGCGTGGGGGGTCCGCGGGCTTCGCGCGGAGGGACGGCGAGGACGGCGGAGCCGGCCGTCCCGGACGTGGCGCCGGTCACCCGCGAACACATGCTCGCGGGTTCTGTCAAGGCGCTACACGCCTCTGACCTGCGGAAACGACAGTCTGAACTGTCTATGTGACGTGCTAGACTAGGGCTCCTTGAAAGGGGAACTCACCATATGACTTTCACCGTGGGCGAAACGGTTGTCTACCCGAATCACGGGGCCGCGATCATCGAGGACATCGAGATGCGGAAGATCAAGGGGGAGGACCGCGAGTATCTGGTCCTCCGCATCGTGGCCCAGCAGGACCTGGTCGTCAGGGTGCCGGCGTGCAACCTCGACCTGGTCGGGGTCCGCGACGTCGTCGACAAGGCCGGTCTCGACCGGGTCTTCGACGTCCTGCGTGCGGCTCACGTCGAGGAGCCGACCAACTGGTCGCGCCGCTACAAGGCCAACCTGGAGAAGCTCCACTCCGGCGACGTGATGAAGGTGTCGGAGGTCGTCCGCGACCTGTGGCGCCGCGAGCGCGACCGCGGCCTCTCCGCCGGGGAGAAGCGGATGCTCGCCAAGGCCCGGCAGATCCTGGTCTCCGAGCTGGCTCTCGCCGAGCGCACCAACGAGGACAAGGCCGAGGCCATCCTCGACGAGGTGCTCGCCTCCTGAGGCGCAGCCCCTGACTCGTGACGAGGCCCCGACGACCACACGGTCGTCGGGGCCTCGTCGTCTCTGCCCCGCCCGTACCGTCTGGCCCTAGGCTGGTCCTGCCATGACTGCAGACCCCTACGACGTCTACGACGACGAAGTGCCGCGCCCCCTCGGTCGCGTGCTCGACGAGGACCGCGGTCCCCTGCCCTACAGCCTCATCCACGCGGAGGCGCTGGTCGCCTGCGCCGCGTGGGCGGCGGGTGAGGCCGGGATCCGGCTGCTCGACCACGGCACCGCGTGGGAGGAGGTGCAGGAGGGCGGCGGCCCTTTGGTGCTCCACGACTCGCTGTGTCCGATGACCCCCTCGGCGTTCCTCGCCGACTGCGTGGAGCGGGCCCGTGAGACCGGCCGGGTGGTCGTCGGCGTCCGGCCGGTGACCGACACGGTCAAGGAGGTGGCCGGCTCGACGGTGGGCCGCACCGTCGACCGGGAGGGGCTTCGCGTGCTCTGCTCGCCGGTGGTCCTGCCGGCCGAGGTGGTCCGCCGCCTGCCCGACCTGCCCGCCACCGACCTGGCGGAGCTCCTGGAGGCGCTGGTCCTGCCGTTGGGCCAGGACCGTGCCACCTGGCTGGAGCTGGTGGACGCCCCGCCGGAGGCCCGACGGGTGCAGGACGCGGACGACGTGAGGGCCCTGGAGCAGCTCACCGCCGGGTCGTCGGCCCGCTCTCCTCTGTCCTGAGCAGGGCCTCGGCCAGCGGCACGTCCTCGGGGAAGGTGACCTTGAGGTTGCGGCCCGACGACGGGACGGCCCGGATCCGCACCGGCCGGCCCCCTCCGACACCGGCGTACCGCTCGACGCAGCTCGCGGTGTCGGCGCCCTGGAAGCCCTCCCGGTCGGCGGCGTCGTAGGCGGCGAGCAGCGCCGCGGCGCGGAACGCCTGGGGGGTCTGCACCGTGCCGAGGCCCCGTGGGGCCACCGATCCGTCGAGGTGCAGCATCGGCGGCGCGGGGACGACCGGGACGGCGCCCCCGTCCTCGGCGGCCGCAGTCAGCAGACGCTCGACCAGGGCGGGGTCGACGAGCGGGCGCGCCCCGTCGTGGATCGCCACCACCTCGACCTCGCCCGACTCCACCTCCGCGCGGAGCACCCGCAGTGCCGCGTGCTCGGAGTCGTGGCGGGTGGCTCCACCGGTCACCAGCAGCACCTCGCGCTCGCCCAGGTGCGGGGAGAGCGCCTCGCCGACCACGGTCTCCTCGCCGGGTCTCACCACCACGACGACCCGACGTACCTCGGGGACGGCGAAGGCGGCCAGCACCGAGTGCGCCAGCACCGGGAGACCCGCCAGGGAGAGCAGCACCTTGTTGGTGGGCACCCCGTCGACGACGGCGCCGACCCGGGAGCCCGCGCCGGCGGCCAGGACGACGAAGGCGGAGGGAGGCACGCCCGCAGGATACGGGGCCCGGGCGCCGCCCCGGCCCGGCACCGGACGCGTGAGGTCGTGAGAACAAGTTGACACCCGGGAGAAACACTCCGGGGGGCACCCGAAACATGCCCGACGCAGGGTTCAGGGGTCGACCACGACCCTGCACCGCCCCTGGAGGACACGATGGCCACCGTCACCGACAACCCCACCGCCCGCGACGACGCCCCGCCGACCGAGCGTCGCACCGGACGCTGGATCGACGAGTGGCACCCCGAGGATCCCGCTTTCTGGGAGGGCGGCGGCAGGCAGGTCGCCCGCCGCAACCTGGTGTGGTCGATCTTCGCCGAGCACCTGGGCTTCTCGGTCTGGCTCATCTGGAGCGTCTCCTCTGCCTTCCTGCTGGCCCAGGGGTTCAGCTTCACCCCCCAGCAGCTCTTCCTCCTGGTGGCGCTGCCCAACCTCGTCGGCTCGGTGCTCCGGCTGCCCTACACGTTCGCGGTGCCGAAGTTCGGCGGCCGCAACTGGACGATGGTCAGCGCGCTGCTCCTGCTGATCCCGACGCTGCTCTTCGCCTTCTTCGTCCAGCGCCCGGAGACGCCGTACTGGGTCTTCTGCCTGGTCGCCGCCACCGCCGGCTTCGGGGGCGGCAACTTCGCCTCCTCGATGGCCAACATCAACTTCTTCTACCCCTCGGCCAAGAAGGGCGCGGCGCTCGGGCTCAACGCCGCGGGCGGCAACCTGGGCGTCTCCCTGATCCAGCTGCTGCTGCCGGTGATGGTGGGAGGCGCCGGCATCTTCGGCCTGGTCAAGGCCAGCGAGTCGGGGATCCGGCTCGAGGTGGCGGCCTACGTCTATGCCGGCATGGCGCTGGTCGCCGCCTTCGCCGCGTGGCGCTGGATGGACAACCTGAGCTCGGCGGTCTCCCACCCCCGCGAGCAGCTGGCGGTCGTCCGCAACCGGCAGACCTGGGTGATGTCGTTCCTCTACATCGGCACCTTCGGCTCGTTCATCGGCTACTCCGCGGCGATGCCCCTGCTGATCAAGCTCAACTTCTGGGTGCCCGACCCGGCGCCGCTGGGCACCGGCATCTTCTTCGCCTACTACGCCTTCCTCGGCGCGGGCGTCGGCTCGGTCACCCGGCCCTTCGGCGGCTGGCTGGCCGACCGGCTGGGGGGCGCGAAGGTCACGCTGGGCGCCTTCCTCGGGCTGGTGGTCTTCACCCTGGCCGTGCTGTGGACCCTGACCCGGCTCACGCCCAACCCCACGGCCGACCCGGCGATCGCGCTGGACAACCAGTCGTGGTTCGGCTGGTTCCTCGCCTTCTTCCTCTGCATCTTCGCGTGCACCGGCATCGGCAACGGGTCGACGTACAAGATGATCCCCGCGATCTTCCGGGTGGAGGCCGAGCGCGCCACCACCCCGCAGACCCCCGAGCGCACCCGGGCCCTGCACGCGGCGACCAAGCAGTCCTCGGCCGCGATCGGCGTGATCGGCGCGGTCGGCGCGGTCGGCGGGTTCCTGATCCCGCTCGCCTTCTCCGCCCCCTGGGTGGCCGACCCGATGCAGGCTACGAAGGGCGCGTTCGTGGTCTTCACCGCCTTCTACGTGGTCTGCGCCGGGGTGACCTGGGGCGTCTACCTGCGCCGCCGGGCGGGAGCCACCAGCATGGCGCGGGCCGGCATCTGATGACCCAGACCCACTGCCCCTACTGCTCCCTGCAGTGCGGCATGCGCCTGGTCGGGCGCCGCGCCCCCGAGGTGGAGGCGTGGCCGGAGTTCGAGGTCAACGCGGGTGCGCTGTGCCGCAAGGGGTGGAGCGCGGCCGGCCTGCTGGGCTCACGCGAGCGGCTCACCACCCCGTTGCTGCGGGACCGGGAGAGCGGCGAGTTCACGCCGGTCTCCTGGGACGAGGCCCTCGACGTGGTCGCCGACGGTCTCCGCCGGGTCCGGGAGGAGCACGGCCCCGACGCGGTGGGGGTCTTCGGCGGCGGCGGTCTGACCAACGAGAAGGCCTACCAGCTCGGCAAGTTCGCCCGGGTGGTGCTGGGCACCAGCCAGATCGACTACAACGGCCGCTGGTGCATGTCGTCGGCCGCCTCCGCCGGGTCGCGGGCGTTCGGTCTCGACCGGGGGCTGCCCTTCCCGCTGGCCGACCTCGAGCAGACCGACCTCGTGGTGCTGGTGGGCTCCAACCTGGCCGAGACGATGCCGCCGGCCGCGCGGCACCTCGACCGCCTCCGGGAGCGCGGCGGCCGGGTGGTGGTCGTCGACCCGCGTCGCACGGCCACCGCCGACCGGGCCGACCTCTTCGTGCAGCCGGTCCCCGGCACCGACCTGGCGCTGGCCCTGGGCGTGCTCCACCTGCTGGTGGCGGCGGGAGCGGTGGACGAGGAGTACGTCGCCGCGCGGACCACCGGCTTCGGGGGGGTGCGTGACTCGGTCTCGGCGTGGTGGCCCGAGCGGGTCGAGCGGGTCACCGGGGTGCCGGCGAGCCAGCTGCGCGACCTGGCCGGGCTGCTGGCGGCCTCGGCGACGGTGATGGTGCTGACCGCCCGTGGCGCCGAGCAGCACAGCACCGGCTCGGAGACGGTGCTGGCCTGGATCAACGTCGCCCTCGCGCTCGGGCAGTGCGGCCGTCCGTACGGCGGCTACGGCTGCCTCACCGGCCAGGGCAACGGGCAGGGTGGGCGCGAGCACGGCCAGAAGGCCGACCAGCTGCCCGGCTACCGCTCCATCGAGGACCCGGCTGCGCGGGAGCACGTGGCCGGGGTCTGGGGGGTCGCCCCCGAGTCGCTGCCGGGCAAGGGGCGGTCGGCCTACGAGCTGCTGATGGCGCTGGGCACCGACGGCGGCCCGCGCGCGCTGCTGGTGCACGGCTCCAACATCGTGATCTCCGCGCCCAACGCGCACCGGGTCGCCGAGCGGTTGGCGTCGCTGGACCTGCTGGTCGTCTGCGACCTGGTGCTCTCCGAGACCGCGGCCCAGGCCGACGTGGTGCTGCCGGTGACCCAGTGGGCCGAAGAGTCGGGGACGATGACCAACCTGGAGGGGAGGGTGATCCTGCGCCAGCAGGCCCTCGCCCCGCCTGCCGGGGTCCGCTCCGACCTGGAGGTCCTGGCCGGGCTGGCCGAGCGGCTCGGCAGCCCGGTGGTGCTGGCCACCGACCCCGAGGAGGTCTTCACCGAGCTGCGGGCGGCCTCGGCGGGTGGGCCGGCCGACTACGCCGGCATCACCTGGCAGCGGATCCGGGACGAGCAGGGCGTCTTCTGGCCCTGCCCAGACCCGTCGCACCCGGGCACCCCGCGGATGTTCACCGACTCCTTCGCCCACCCCGACGGGCGCGCCCGCTTCCACGTCGTCGACCACCGTGGCGCCGCGGAGGTGCCGTGCGCGGAGTACCCCGTGCACCTGACCACCGGGCGGGTGCTGGCGCAGTACCAGTCCGGGGCACAGACCCGCCGGGTCCGCGACCTCCCCGACACCGGTCCGTTCGTCGAGCTCCACCCGCTGCTGGCGATGCGGCTGGGCACCGCCGACGGGGAGCCGGTCGAGGTGGAGACCCGGCGCGGCCGGATGGTCGCGCCCGCCCGGGTCACCGAGTCGATCCGGCCGGACACCGTCTTCGTGCCCTTCCACTGGGCGGGCGCCAACCGGCTCACCAACGACGCCCTGGACCCGGCGTCGCGGATGCCGGAGTTCAAGGCGTGCGCGGCCCGTCTCTCGATCCCGGCCCGGATGCCCGCGGAGCTGCCGGCGACCCTCCCCGCGGGGGCGTGGCATGGCTGAGCGGCCCGGTGCTGAGCAGTCCGGTGCTGAGCGGCTCGTCGTGGTGGGCGCCGGGATGGCGGCGACGAGGCTCGTCGAGGGGCTGGTCGCCGGCGACTACCGCGGCGACGTCACCGTCCTCGGCGACGAGGAGGACGCGCCCTACAACCGGATCCTGCTCTCCGCGGTCCTCGAGGGGAGCCACCGCCCCGACGCACTGACCCTGCGGGACCGCTCGTGGTTCGCCGAGCACGGGGTCGCGCTGCGCCTCGGCGCCCGGGTCGCCGAGATCGACCGTGACGCCGGTGACGTGGTGCTCGTCGACGGTCACCGGGTGCCCTGGGACAGGTTGGTGCTGGCCACCGGCGCCATCCCCACGCTGCCGCCGATCCGCGGGCTGGTCGGGATGGACGGGCGGCTGCACGAGTCCGTCCACGCCTTCCGCAGCCTGGTCGACTGCCACCGGCTGCTCGATGCGCTGGCCGACGGGGTGCCGGGCCGTGCGGTGGTGGTGGGCGGGGGGCTGCTCGGCCTCCAGGTGGCCCGTGCCCTGGCGGTCCGCGGGGTGGCCACCGAGGTGGTCGAGGGAAGCACCCACCTGCTCTCGGGGCAGGTGGGTGAGGTCGCGGGACGGGTGCTGCGCCGCGACCTGGAGCGGCTCGGGACGGAGGTCTACGTCGGGGTGCGGGCGGTCCGGCTCACCGAGGCCGGGCTGCGGCTCGACAACGGGGTCGACCTGCCCACCGACCTGGTGGTGCTCACCGCCGGGGGCCGGCCCTCGACCGCCCTGGCCCGCCGCGCCGGCCTGATGGTCCGCCGCGGGGTGGTGGTCGGCAGCCGCCTGGAGTCGGTGACCGACGAGCGGATCCACGCGCTCGGCGACTGCGCCGAGCACCGGGGCCGGACCACCGGCTTCGTCGCGCCGGCGTGGGAGCAGGCGTCCGTCCTCGCGGCCCAGCTCTGCGCCGGTCCCGCGTCTCCGGGAAGGGCGGGGCCTCCCGGGTACGACGGCCACCGCACCGTCGCCCGGCTGCGCGCCACCGGGCTCGAGGTCGCCGTCCTCGGGGAGCCCGAGACCGCCGAGGGCGACGTGGTGGAGATGAGCAACCCGGTCCAGGGGACCTACCGCAAGCTGGTGGTCCGCGGCGGGGTCATCGAGGCGGCCACGCTGGTCGGGGACCTGTCGAGCGTCGGGCTGGTCACCCAGCTCTTCGACCGGCGTACCGTGCTCGGGCCCGCGGAGCCGGGTGCCCTGCTCATGCCGCAGGCGCCTGCCGTGCCGGTGACCCTGCCGGACGACGTCGAGGTCTGCGCCTGCGCGGGCGTGAGCGCCGGCGCGATCCGGGCCTGCGCCGCCCTCGAGGAGGTCCGCGCCAGCACCCGCGCCACCAGCGGCTGCGGTGGCTGCGAGGGGGTCGTCCGGACGCTGCTGGCCGAGCATGTGAGCCATGTGGACCTTCCGGCCCGGTAGTGCGCGAGTGCCCATGTGCCCTACGTCCGCACGGAGACCGCGAATCCCGGCGCCGAGAACGGGCGGCTGGGCATCGTGACGAAACGCCGGACGGACTGGGCGAACCAGCGATACGGTCCTGTCGCGACGACCGGTGGGGGGCCGGCGAGCCAGCGGCACAGGAGTCAGCATGATCGACCTGACTGGGACGTCGGTCCGCCCTGACCCGAGGATCCATGGAAAGGATCCCGCATCGGCGCCCGGAGAGCTTGGGTCCTATCCGGTCCTGTGCCACTTGCTCGACACTGCGGTCGTTGCCAGCGAGCTGTGGCGCACCCGGGTGAGACCATCCCTTCGTGCCAGGGTTGCCGACGTCCTGGGCGTCTCGGTCGAGCGGGCAGGTCTGACGCTCGGTCTGGTCGCGGGCCTCCACGATGTAGGCAAGGTCAACCCGTTCTTCCAGTACCAGGAACGCCGTCGCGCCTCTGCCGCGTTCGCGGACCAGTTGCAGCAGTCCCTCGGGCTACCCCGTACCGAACCACGCGTGCGGGACGTCCTGAATGGCACCCCACTCCATCCGTTGCGCCGTCACGAGTTCATCTCGCACCGCCTGGTCGCGGGCGAATGGGCCCAAGACGGGCACAAGTTGCGGGGGGAGCAGTGGCTCGGGATTCTCGCCGGCGGCCACCACGGCTACTGGCGAGGGGCGACAGTCCACGACTCGTGGGTGGGCGACTTCGGCGGGCACGGCGACAAGATGTTGGAAGGGTGGTCGGAGCAGCAGGCCGCCCTGGTGGCCAGGATCGAGGCTGCCATCGGCCTGTGCATCCGCGACGCGCCCCCTCTCGAGGGTCCAGCCGCTGCTGTGCCGTTCCTCTGTTTCTCCGGCCTCCTGACCACAGCGGACTGGATCGCATCGGACGACGCCAGGGTCCGTGACGGAAAGGCCCTGTGGCAGCGACTGGAGGAAGAGGAACAGAGTCCGCACGAATCGCCGGAGGCCGCTGCCGCGTGGATGGAGGGCCGTCGCGAGGAGTTCGGGGCTCACGTCCTGAGCAGCCTGGGAAGCATCCCTTCCGCTACCCGAGAATCCGTCTCCACCGCCGTGATGGGTGGCTACCAGCCGCGCCCGCTCCAGGCCGAGGCTGCGGGCATGCCGGATGGAGACGACACCGGATTGTGGATCTGCATGTACCCCACCGGCGACGGGAAGACCGAGGCCGCCTTGCTCCGCGGCGCAATCGCACCGGAAGAAGGCATCTTCTTCGGGTTGCCGACCCTCGCTACCACCGACGCGATGGAGAAGCGGATCACGGAGGTCTCCGCCAGACTCCCCGCCGGGCAGAAGTGGCAGATCATCAAGTCCCATCAGTTTGCCGACCTAACGCAGTTCGGACATGAGCCGAAGCGCGCGGACAACTCCGACGACGAGTGCTGCGACCAGGCGAACCCGACGTGGTACACGACCTCGACGCGCAAGCTCGTCGCCTCGAACGTCGTGGGCACTGTTGACCAGGTACTCGTGGCCGCACTCGCGAACCGTCACATCACCATGAGGCTCTTCGGTGTTGCCAACCATCACCTCGTCCTCGACGAGGTACACACCTACGACGCCTTCCAGACCGAGTTGCTCATCGAGCTCCTCTACTGGTGGGGACTCTCGGGCACCCGGGTCACGCTGCTCTCCGCGACCCTGCCGAGCACCCACATGCGCCTCATGGTCCAGGCCTACCTGGCAGGAACCCGGTGTGTCGGATTCGACGTTACTGCTGCGGACGTCGCCGACCTGACCCCGCCGTTCCCGTCCACGGTCTCGGTCTCCTTGAAGGGCGACCCACCCTCCATCCAAACACCGAACGGGGCCGTCCGTCGGCCACCGGACACGCAGTTCGAGATGACGGACGTCGCTACCCGGGACGACCGGGTGACGGCGCATCTCAGCTGGGCCAGGTCGACGGTGAACAGTCATCCCGCGAGCCCCCTGGCGATCGTCTCCAACGTGGTCGCCGACTGCACGCGGATCGCTTCGGAGTTGCGTGAGGATCCAGGCGTCGCAGCCACCCACGACGTCATCTGCCTGCACTCTTCTCTTGTCGCGGGACACCGGGAAGTCACGGAACGGCACCTACTCGACCGGCTCGGCAAGGACGCCCACCTGACCGGCTTCGAAGCAGGCGCCACCAGGCCGGTCGTCGTCGTGGGCACCCAGGTCATCCAGGCGTCGCTGGACTACGACGTCGACTTCATGGCGTCCGACCTCGCCCCAGCCCCGGATCTCCTCCAGCGGCTGGGGCGTGCCTGGCGATTCGAGGGCTCCTTGGAAGGTGTTCCGTTCCGTGGCGGCCGTCTGCCGGACGGCGCAGCCAGAACCTTCCGTGTCGTCTCGACGATCGATGGCCAAGGGCGGGTCGATGCCAAGGGCGCTCGCCCCTACCTGCAGCCGGTCCTCGGGCGAACCCACGGGACTCTCGCCTCTCACCAGGAGGTTCAGGGGGAGGTGGTGGACGTTCTGGGGTTCTCCCAGACCTGGGTCGATGCGGCCTACGACCGCTCGCCGGAGGCCCTGATGTCGCAGGACGCAGACGAGCAGCGAAACGCTGTCGGAGAGATGCTCGACGAGGTCCAGAGGCGGAAGGCCGCTCAGGACTCCCGTGCCGCCCTGGCGCGACGAGGGCGCGCGAACCGCCCTCTGCTGCCTCCAGGTCAGCGGTCCGGAGCGAACTGGTCCGGGCTGGTTGAGATGACGCGCCGGCCCGACGACGAGGACCTCATGCGGACGCGCTACATCGAGCATGAGTCGTTCACAGTGCTGCTCTTCGATTCGACCGAGCAGTCCTACTACCTCGACCCGATCACCGGGGACCGGGTTCCGTTCCCGGCGCTGACGGCGGCTCGTCTTGGCAAGATGAAAACTAGTTCGGCGCTACCTCTGTTCGAACGTCTGCGCTGCGTAGTACCTTTCGTGCTCCAACAGACGGCAAGAGCTGCTGTGGGCACCACTCTGGAGGGGATGGAGTGGGCGCCTCAGGCCAAGATCCTGTCCGGTGTGCCACCCCTCGATCTGAAGCACCTCGACGACGCCTACTACCACCCGATCGCCGGATTGATGAAGAGAGGCAGGGACTCGTGACGGCGTTCAACGCGTGGAAAGACCCATGGCTTCCCGTCCGCCGTCGTGGCGACGGCTTCGAGGAGCGCGTATCACTGCGCGATGCCTTCCTCGACGCGCACGAGCTGACGGGGCTCGGCAGCGGGCTCACCCCGCTCGACCTTGACTCGCTCTACCGCTTCCTACCTTCGGTCGCGGCGATGATCCTGCGCCGTGACTCCGCCGACATCGAAGGACGATTCAGCCTGCAGGCCGTGGAGCAGTTCGAGGCAGAGTTCGTGGACAGGTTCGACCTCTTCGGTGACCGTCCCTTCCTGCAGCGATGGGACAAGACCACTCGCGACGTCGCAGCACTTGCGGACCCGAAGGTCGGACTGTCCAAGGTCCTGAAACCCCTGGACCAGCTCCACGCCCACGAGCCTGGCGCGAGCTCGTCCAAGTGGGCGATCCGTCGCGACAATCGCGACCCACGCAACCCGCCCGACCTCGTCCTCCTCCTCCTGACCGCGTGGTTCCAGACGAAGAACGGCAACGGTCAGGATCCGTGGAAGGGCAAGACCCTGAAGGGCAGTGCGGGTACCTGGCACGTCAACCCGTTGGCGGTCTACTACACCGATCCGCGGAGCCTTGCGCGCACGATCCTGGCCAACACGCCTGTCGCCTGGGTGGAGGACCGGAGAGACCTCCCTCTCTACCTCGACCACAGCACGCTTCCCGATGACTTCGCAACCGCCGCCACCGACTCCGTCACTCGGTTCACCTACGCCAAGACGCTCCCGCTCGTCCAGGTGCAGGACGGCGCAGCCGTGGGATTCGTGATCGGTGCTGACGAGTCAATACCGGTGCCGGTACTCGCCGCCACCGAGAAGGAGAGCCTCGGCGTCGTTCACGCCGACGACCACACCCGGCTCTACCTCGAGACGCTCAAGAAGGCCCGCGGAGGCCAGCCGGCGACGATCGAGCGCCGGGCCCGCGGATCCTTCGGTGGCCGGCTCACGACCACTGAAGGGTTTGAGCGCTGGTTCCGCAAGGACAACGGCATCCCCGCGGCGCTCGATCGGTGGCGTCGAGTCGAACGGTGTCTCCAGATACACGACGCCGAGAGATCGCGATGGACCATGTCCCTGTTCAGCGAGACCACCGACGGCAAAGGCACGCGCACCTGGGCCGCCTGGGACGAGATGCCGGCCGCATTCGCCGGCGCCGACGGAGAGGTCCGCGCCAGCATCGGCACTCTTCTCGAGTTCGCGTCGAGGTGTCGATATCAGTTCGCCCGCCACATGAAGACCGCAACACCCGGTGATGCGGTGGCAGCAGCAACAGGACAGGCCGCCTTCTATTCATCGCTCGCCCCGCTGATCGGCGAGATCGCCGAAGAGGTACGCGAAGGGCGCGGACCCGAGCCGCGCGCACACGCTGCCGAGATCCGGCAACGCGCCCTGCGGGAGTTCGACCGCGCCACGGACCCGCTGATGGTTCCCGCCGCGGTAGCCGCAGTGGCCAGGGCACGCTCCGACTTTGCCCGGTCGATCGGCGGCGATCTCGCCAAGTTCTTCCCGGTCCCCGTCATTCAGGACGATCCCAACAGGCAGGAGACCTCATGACCGAGACTGCAGCAGCCACCGCGGTGCACGAGAAGAAGTCGAGCCCTGATCATCGGCTGATGGCGGTGACGAACTCGCGCGTGAAAGCCAACAACCGAGCGGGGTCCAACGAGTACGCCGGCTGGCTCGCCGCGATTCGTCTGGCGATCACCCCGTCGGGCGAGCTCCGTGCGATCGGCCAAGCCGCTCCGTTCGTCGCCGAGCTGGACGTGTGGAAGCGCTCCAGTGTGCTGCGCGCCGCCGCGATCCGCGCCCTCAACAAGGACGTCCTCCACGACGACAGCGGCAAGCGGCTCGGTCACGCCTTGGGGCGGCTCGCCGCCACGTCCGGGTCCAACATCGAGGGGCAGGTCGCGGCACTGCCGCTCATGAACCGAGACGCCGCCGCTCTGGTCATCGACGGGCTCATCGGTCGTTGCGCCCAACACGGCATCCCGGTGAACTTCCACGACCTCAACGACTCCCTCGTCTACTGGGGCAGCGGGGCCGGGACGCATGCCACGAGCCGCCGTAACCGAATCGTCCTCGACTTCTACCTCCAGCGCTCGCCCGACCATCCCGGAGCGACCACGCAGTCCTGACCCCTCGAGAGAAAGCACGTGCCCATGTCGTTCATTACCGTCCACATCCTCCGCTCGCTTCCGATGCACAATCTCAACCGCGACCAGAACGGGCTCCCCAAGTCGCAGTTCGATGGCGGCGTGCAGCGCGGCAGGCTGGCCAGCCAGGCCATCAAGAGGCCTGCCCGTGTCGCGTTCCGTGAAGCTGTGTCCGGCTTGTCCGACGCTCCTGCCTCCATCCGGACGATGGACTCGAACGCCGCGAAGATAGTCACGGGGCTCGCCGAGAAGTTCGCCGCAGAGCAGGACAAGCAGCTCGACGTGGCAGCCGCGAGGAAGACGGCCAACTCGGTCATCAAGTCGCTCGCCAAGAAGGCCAAGGATGAGTCGGAGGCGAAGCCCGACGCGGAGGCAACGGCCGCGGAGTCCGTGGACAAGAAGGACAACATCCTGCTCTTCTCCGATGCCGAGTTGGAGACGTTGGCCCAGGCCATCGTCGACGAGCAGAGCGGTGGCGAGGAGGCCACGGTCGACACCTTCATCCAGGACTTCAAGTCGGCCTCTCTCGACGTGGCCGCGTTCGGCCGAATGTTCGCCTCACGCGCGGACAAAGCCACCCAGGCCGCCGTCGCCGTCTCGCACGCCGTGATGACGCACGAGATGTCGCTGACGATCGACTACTTCACGGCAGTCGACGAGTATGCCGACGAAGAACGGGTCGATTCCGGTGCTGGGCACCTGGGGCTGGCCTATTACACCTCGGGGGTCTACTACTCGACCTTCACCATCGACCCTGACCAACTCCGTCGCTCCTGGAGCGGAATCACTGCGCCTAGTGCTCAGCAGCAGGTCGAGGCGCTCGTCAAGGCCCTCATCGAGGCGCTTCCGACGGGAAAGCTCACCAACACCAACGCGCACACGAAGCCGTTCCTGGTCCTGGTCGAGAACCAGCACAGCCGCACCGTCTACGAGTTCGAGACCCCGGTCCAGAAGGCCCAGGCCGGCGGATATGTCCAGCCGACCGTCGACTCTCTCATCAAGCAGTACGAACTCGCCCGTTCCTACGACGCCGACAACTACCTCGCCACCGTTGCGTATGCGCCGGGAGTCGATGGCCTCGACGGGGCCAAGGTCGTCGGCTCCATCGACGAGCTCACCAGCCAGACCGCGGCGCTCGTCTTCGCTGGCCTCAACGGAGCCTCGGAGGGGGGGAGCCAGTGAGCTGCCTCCTCCTGCGCCTTTCGGGCTCTCTCCAGTCGTGGAGCGGATACCGCCACCTCGTGAGCATGCAGTCGGTGGTGCCGACAGAGCAGGTGCCGCGCAAGTCCGGTGTGACCGGCCTGATCGGGGCCGCGATCGGCCCTGTCGACCACGGGTTCGGTTCGGCGCGAGACCTCGGTGCCGTCGCGTCGCGCTACCACCTGCACGTACGCGTCGAGACGCGAAACCCGGCCACCGAAGACTTCCAGGTCCTGGGTCCGCTGCCCGGCAAGGCAGCCGGCGTAGCGGACCGTTGGCACCGGCTCGGCGAGGCAGGCACTGGCGGGTTCCGCAACGATGTACGTGGCCTCGGGAACTTCCCGACCACGGTCTCGCGCCGGGACTTCTTGGCCCATACCGAGTTCATGGTGGCGCTGGAGGCAGACGAGGAGACCGTGCTCGTCTGGCACGACGCCCTGCGCCGCCCTAAATTCATGCCCTACCTGGGACGGCGCTCCTGTGCGCCGGCCTTTCCTTTCGTCCTGGGTGTCCACGACGGCCCCGCCGGCGGCCTCTTCCAGGAACTTCCACACGTCGCCAAGAACCCTGGGCACTCGGCTCAGGACCCGCTGATCGGCTACGAGGTCGCTGGCGACTATGACGCGCACCTAGTCACCGAGCACCCGGGTCGTTACCGCCCCGCCACTGTGAGTAGGGCTGAACAGTTGGAATGGGCCAAGGAGAATCTGCAATGAAGCCGAACCCCTCGGCCGCCAGCAAGAGCGGCGTCTTCTGGACGCAGTTCCCGGCCGCCGCCCTGACCGACCGTGATGGCAACTCCGTCGACTGGGGCGACCACAAGACCGCCCACCGGGCGGTGAGTCGGCTCTTCGCCCCACGCCTCGACGGTCCGGCGGACCAGCGTCGCGGCGAGTCAGGAATCCTTTACCGGGTCGACGCCCTCGGGCCCGATGGTGAACCAACCATCATCATCCAGTCCTTGGTCGCCCCGGAGCTGTTCCCGCGTGACCACAGGTGCACCGAGGTGTCTAGGCGAGGATGGGACTTCCGGCCCGGAGACCAGGTCGTCCTCCGGCTCGCGATCAACCCCGTGACTCGTACCACGCGCCACTACGAAGACGCGGTGAGGGAACAGGTGGCCGCCTGGTCCAACCGGCCCGACCAACAGTCTGTGGTTCCTCGTGACCCCGACGGGAGACGCATCCGCGGAGCCATCAAGAGGACTGCTCGCGTCGTCCCGGTCGACGAAGTGGTCGAGTGGTTGAATGCGAAACTGGGCGGAGCCCTCTCGGACCTCTCCATCGTCAACCACTACCGCGACAAGACCCGGTCCGGGGCGCATGTCGTCGTGGTGGACACGGTTGATGCGACGGCCACGGTGGGCGACTCGACAGAGTTCGACGCGCTCCGCCTCTCCGGTATCGGGCGGTCGCGGGCCTACGGGTGCGGACTGCTGACCGCGACCAAGGCCGTCGATCCGTTCGGCCTGGGATGAGGAGACCGTGATCCAATGGAGAGAGCGAACCGGGTGTGTCTTCCTGCCATCGCGAGACCCAGCATGAGGCTCGGCCGGCGGGGTGATTCGGTTCGGACAGACGGACACCGTTTCTCTCCGCGCGAGCGGAGGAGTCGTTGAACACGCCCGGTTCGCTGTCGCGTCCCAACAGCGGACGTGCGGGCGCCATCGGCCTCACGCGGATCTCGGACCGCACGACGTTCCTTTACCTCGACAAGTGTCGCGTCGAGCAGGACGACAACGGGACGCATACCCGCGTCGAAACGGAAGACGGCACGCTTTTCACCACCTATCTGCCGTCCGCGGATCTGGCCTGCCTCATGCTCGGGCCCGGCACCTCCATCACCTCGCCGGCAGCAGCCGCTTTGGCCCGTAACGGCTGCGCAGTCCTGATGACCGGGGCCGGCGGGGTGCGGCTCTATTCGACGTTCTCCCCGCTGTCCAAGTCGACTGCACTGCTGAACGCGCAGGCCAGGGCTTCGGTCGTCCCAGAGCTCCGCTCCGCGGCGGCGGCCCGCATGATGCGGATGCGCTTCCCCGACATCGTGCTGCCAGACGTCAACAGGGACGGTTCGCCCGTGACGCTTGAGCAGCTTCGGGGTCTCGAAGGTGCACGGGTCAAGATGACCTACCAGCAGGAGGCCCGCCGTCGTCGCCTCTCCGGCTGGCGCCGTCGCAAGGACGAACGGGACGGGAGGGGCGCCCTGGATCCCGTCAATGAGGCCCTCAACCACGCGAACACGGCCCTCTACGGCGTCTGTTTAGCCGCAGTGTGTGCCCTGGGGATGTCTCCTGGCCTGGGGATCATCCACGAAGGCAACCCCAAGGCGTTCGTGCTAGACATCGCCGACCTGTACAAGACCGAGGTGACCATTCCGCTCGCGTTCAAACAGCATGCGTCGACGGACCCCGGACGAGATGCAATGCGTGCTCTGCGGGACGAATTTCAGTTGCTCCGACTGCTTCCCCGCGTCGTCGATGATATCTATCGAATCCTCGAGATCGACCCCGCACCGGACGACGACTGGGACATCAACCAGCTCTCGCTGTGGGGCACTGGCGGTCAACTTGTCCCCGCTGAGCACAACAGATTCGGTCGAGACGAGCCCTTGCGGTGAGCTTCCTGTGTGTCCTCGCGACATCGCGGGTCCCTGAAGGCATCCGGGGTTCGCTCAATCAGTGGATGCTGGAGGTGCTGCCCGGCGTTTTCGTAGGTCGGCCGCCGGCGCGAGTCCGCGACTATCTGTGGCGGGAGCTCAGCGACGCAATCCCAGTGCGAGAGGCGTACGCGGCACTGATTCACCAAAGCGACGACGATCAGGGTTTTCGCATCCAGCACGTCGGCGACCACCGGTACCAGGTGGTTGACCTCGACGGCATGCAGTTGATCACAGTTCGACACAGCAAAGTCGATGATGGCGAGCCGGAGGATGAACTTCTCGCCCTACCCGACCCGACGTGGTGACAGGCTCACGCGGCCCGAGAGGCACAGAACGGGGATAGACGGCCGGTCTCCAAGTCGGGTTATCCGTAAAGTAGCAGGTCACGAAGGGTGCTCCCCGCGCGAGCGGGGGTGAGTCCTCGGGCTTTGTCTCGACCGCTGTCGCCGCTGGGTGCTCCCCGCGCGAGCGGGGGTGAGTCCACCCTGTTCGGGGCAAACCCCACCATCGACCGGTGCTCCCCGCGCGAGCGGGGGTGAGTCTGCCCGGCTGGCTGAGGATGCCGCTCCACACCGGTGCTCCCCGCGCGAGCGGGGGTGAGTCCGTGTGGGAGCACGCCGCCCGCGCGTTCGAGCTGTGCTCCCCGCGCGAGCGGGGGTGAGTCTGCGCAGCCAGAAAGACGACACGGTTACCCCCGGTGCTCCCCGCGCGAGCGGGGGTGAGTCCTGGGACTGGCCGCCGCTGGTCGATGTCGACCCGTGCTCCCCGCGCGAGCGGGGGTGAGTCCGCGCCCGGCGCTGTGGGTGGCGAAGCTCGCGGGTGCTCCCCGCGCGAGCGGGGGTGAGTCCGGCCCGGAGAGTAGGACCGCGACCAGCTTCCAGTGCTCCCCGCGCGAGCGGGGGTGAGTCCGTGAGGCGCCGGATCAACAACCCCGTGCCCGCGTGCTCCCCGCGCGAGCGGGGGTGAGTCTGTGCGCGCCTACGAGCCGGGCAAGGTGCCGGAGTGCTCCCCGCGCGAGCGGGGGTGAGTCCGCGTACCTCAGCGTCTGCTCGCCGACGATCTGGTGCTCCCCGCGCGAGCGGGGGTGAGTCCTGGGTGCCGAAGACCTTGACGCTGGTGTCGTCGTGCTCCCCGCGCGAGCGGGGGTGAGTCCTCCTCGCCCTGCCCTACGCCGATCGGCCGGGGGTGCTCCCCGCGCGAGCGGGGGTGAGTCCGTGGCCGACGCCGTCGCTGCCGAGGAGCGGGAGTGCTCCCCGCGCGAGCGGGGGTGAGTCCTTCCTCTCGGCCTTGCGGGTGTGGTTGTTGATGTGCTCCCCGCGCGAGCGGGGGTGAGTCCATTGAGGCCATCGTTGTGGCCGAGGACGAGGAGTGCTCCCCGCGCGAGCGGGGGTGAGTCCGTCCGCGCCTACGAGCCGCATTCGGTCCCCACGTGCTCCCCGCGCGAGCGGGGGTGAGTCCCAGTGGGTTCTCGACCTGCTCGCGTTTGATCCGTGCTCCCCGCGCGAGCGGGGGTGAGTCCGGTCACGGTTCGCGATGGCTCGTCGACTGCTGGTGCTCCCCGCGCGAGCGGGGGTGAGTCCCTGGACGCTACACACGCCGCGGCCGGGGCCGCGTGCTCCCCGCGCGAGCGGGGGTGAGTCCGTCATCAGTCTTCTGGTGGGAGCGTTCATTTAGTGCTCCCCGCGCGAGCGGGGGTGAGTCCTCATGCCGCCCACCTCCCCGAGTCGATGACGAGTGCTCCCCGCGCGAGCGGGGGTGAGTCCGGGGGGTCGGCAGCGGCCCAGCGTGTCCGTGCGTGCTCCCCGCGCGAGCGGGGGTGAGTCCGGCTGGACCGGAACCATCACCGAGACCCGGTGGTGCTCCCCGCGCGAGCGGGGGTGAGTCCATCCACGAGGGGTCGAAGGCGCCCAGGACGCGGTGCTCCCCGCGCGAGCGGGGGTGAGTCCATGGGCGCGAAGGTCGCGGAGGCGGAGGCGCTGTGCTCCCCGCGCGAGCGGGGGTGAGTCCGTGGGTGGCGGCGTGCGGGCCGATGTTCTGGGGTGCTCCCCGCGCGAGCGGGGGGGAGTCCACGTCGCTGCGGCCCGTGAAGATGAGCGTCCCGTGCTCCCCGCGCGAGCGGGGGTGAGTCCTCCCGCACGAGTCGCGGACCCACGCCCGTCTCGTGCTCCCCGCGCGAGCGGGGGTGAGTCCTTCTGTGTGAAAGTGGCTGAGTGCGTCGTCTGGTGCTCCCCGCGCGAGCGGGGGTGAGTCCTCGATGTGTGCGGCTGTGCGGCGGGTTGCGTCGTGCTCCCCGCGCGAGCGGGGGTGAGTCCATCGATGCGGTGTCCCCGTGGACGGCGCAGCAGTGCTCCCCGCGCGAGCGGGGGTGAGTCCGAGCGGTCCAGGCCCGCGCCGATGAACATCAAGTGCTCCCCGCGCGAGCGGGGGTGAGTCCAGTGCCTCGACCTTGGGGTGGTCGGGGTAGTTGTGCTCCCCGCGCGAGCGGGGGTGAGTCCACGATTGACACGCAGATGGTGACCACCCTCCCGTGCTCCCCGCGCGAGCGGGGGTGAGTCCACGTAGGTTCCGCCGCACGCGCGACAAGTGATGTGCTCCCCGCGCGAGCGGGGGTGAGTCCTGGCACGCGGCCTACCAGGTCGGCAAGGAGGCGTGCTCCCCGCGCGAGCGGGGGTGAGTCCCTCGTGTACGCCTCGATCATCGCCCCGAAGTTGTGCTCCCCGCGCGAGCGGGGGTGAGTCCCCGGCGTCCTGGCAGACGACCGTCCATTTCGAGTGCTCCCCGCGCGAGCGGGGGTGAGTCCCTCGGCTACATCGGCGAGGATGGCGTCACCGAGTGCTCCCCGCGCGAGCGGGGGTGAGTCCCTTGAAAGCGAGTCCCCCTGATGCCTGTCTCCGTGCTCCCCGCGCGAGCGGGGGTGAGTCCCTCACGGGGGGAGCGGGTGGTGCCGTCCCACGGTGCTCCCCGCGCGAGCGGGGGTGAGTCACGCCGGGTCGGTGCCGCGGTCGTCCACGTCATGTGCTCCCCGCGCGAGCGGGGGTGAGTCCCTGCGGGCGCTGTCGGGCATCGACCTGACTTCGTGCTCCCCGCGCGAGCGGGGGTGAGTCCGCCGAGGCCGGCACGACCAACACGAAGAAGGCGTGCTCCCCGCGCGAGCGGGGGTGAGTCCCGGCACGCCCGTGAGTTCGCCAGCGAGCAGCAGTGCTCCCCGCGCGAGCGGGGGTGAGTCCAGAACAGTGTCAAGGCGACCTTTACACCTGCCGTGCTCCCCGCGCGAGCGGGGGTGAGTCCGACCATGACCAGGAGCGCGAGACCGCGCACGCGTGCTCCCCGCGCGAGCGGGGGTGAGTCCCCACCATCTGACCCACGTCGACGACGTAATACGTGCTCCCCGCGCGAGCGGGGGTGAGTCTGCGCCAGACCGTCTCGAGGCCACTGGCCGGTGCTCCCCGCGCGAGCGGGGGTGAGTCCATCGCCGGTCTCGAGGAGCGCGGACGCCTCCAGTGCTCCCCGCGCGAGCGGGGGTGAGTCCATGATGCCTCCAGGGCAGTGAGTGGCGGGCCGGTGCTCCCCGCGCGAGCGGGGGTGAGTCCGAGCGCGACCTCCTCCGCATCAAGGCTGCGCAGTGCTCCCCGCGCGAGCGGGGGTGAGTCCGCGGCTCTGGTGGCCCCGATCAGCCGGTCGTAGTGCTCCCCGCGCGAGCGGGGGTGAGTCCAGATCGGAGAGCAGCTCACGCAGGCCCCTGATGTGCTCCCCGCGCGAGCGGGGGTGAGTCCGTCAAGTCCACCTACGGGCACCTCGTCGCCATGTGCTCCCCGCGCGAGCGGGGGTGAGTCCGCCACTCGGGCGATCAAGGGGCAGACCGAGGGGTGCTCCCCGCGCGAGCGGGGGTGAGTCCGGCGGCGAGCAGGTCGTGGCTTTCGCCCAGAGGTGCTCCCCGCGCGAGCGGGGGTGAGTCCGCGTGGGACGAGGGTTTCCAGTCCGACTACGAGTGCTCCCCGCGCGAGCGGGGGTGAGTCCCCCATCGGCCTGGTGGTGGCCGCGGTGGCGCTGTGCTCCCCGCGCGAGCGGGGGTGAGTCCGTGAAGGCTGGCAAGTACCAGCTGGTCGCGGTGTGCTCCCCGCGCGAGCGGGGGTGAGTCCTCAGCCGGGCTCTGGGTCTCCCGGGTCGTCATGTGCTCCCCGCGCGAGCGGGGGTGAGTCCGACTGGGTTGGCCGCGCCGACCCCGGTCTCTCGTGCTCCCCGCGCGAGCGGGGGTGAGTCCGACCCGATCAAGGGCATCAGCGCACTGTCTCGGTGCTCCCCGCGCGAGCGGGGTGAGTCCGATGGCAGGCTGTTGATCGCGTTCTGCAAGTCGTGCTCCCCGCGCGAGCGGGGTGAGTCCTGGAGCGCGAGTTGGGCCTGCCTGGCTCCCCGGTGCTCCCCGCGCGAGCGGGGGTGAGTCCGGCGAGTACGTCATCCGGGCCGCGGCGGTCCAGTGCTCCCCGCGCGAGCGGGGGTGAGTCCGTAGCCCGGCTCCCCGTCGCGCACAGTGGGGTGTGCTCCCCGCGCGAGCGGGGGTAAGTCCGACCAGGACGCCCGCGCGCTCACCTACCTCGCGTGCTCCCCCCGCGAGCGGGGGTGAGTCCTCGCCCTCCCCGGTCTGGCCCTTGCGACGTCGGTGCTCCCCGCGCGAGCGGGGGTGAGTCCAGGACGGTGAGCAGCTCCACCCACCTGGACACGTGCTCCCCGCGCGAGCGGGGGCGAGTCCGTGCAGGATCGGGGCGTCCCATCGCACCTCGGGTGCTCCCCGCGTGAGTGGGGGTGAGTCCACCCCTGAGGTATACGGCGGCGAAGAGTGCGCGTCCTCCCCGCGCGAGCGGGGGCGGGTTCAAGCCGTTACAGCGCACCAGACTCTATCCAGAAGCTCTGTTCCGTGAGCGGGATGGTGTCGACGGTCGCCGCCCTCGCACGCGTCCACTTAACCTGTCTCCCCGTGCGAATGGGGCGTGCACCGCGGTCACTCCACGGGCGGTGCTCGACCTTGCCTGTGCTTCAGAGCGCTCAACGGAGCACGCGGTAGCGCAGGTAGGCGACCGAGCCGATCGTGCGGTTCTCCACCAGCTCGAGGTCGACCCGGCGTTCCCTGTGGTCGAAGAACGGCGTGCCGCCGCCCACCAGCACCGGGAAGACCCGGATCCGGTACTCGTCGATCAGGCCCAGCGCGGCGACCTCGGAGGCGAGCTCGGCCCCGCCGATGGCGATGTCGCCGTCGCCGGGCTCCGCCCGCAGGCGGGCGATCTCGTCGGCGACGCTCCCGGTGGCCAGGCGGGTGTTGCTGCCCTCCACCGCGGTCAGCGAGCGGGAGAAGACCACCTTGGGGAGGGCGCGCCAGAGGGCGCCGAAGTCCCGGGAGCTGAAGTCGAGGCCGGGGTTCCGGTCGATGGTCTCCCAGACGAGCATCGTCTCGTGGAGACGCCGGCCCAGCAGGTGCGCGTCGGAGCCCCGCACCTCGTCGGTGGTGAGGCGGAAGAGCTCCTCGTCGAGCCCCGGCCAGTCGAAGCCACCGTCCGGGCCGACGATGTAGCCGTCGAGCGACATGCCCATCGAGTAGGTCACGTGGTGTCCCATGCGCTCCTTCCTAGCGGTGGGCCGCGAGTCGGCGCAAGGCTTGAGGCTGCTGCGGCCCCGGCTGACCTGCGGCCCCGCCGACCTGTGGCGGGAGGTCGTGAGCCAGGGTTTTCCTGGCCGAAACATGGGGAAACGTCGGCGACAACATCGCCGACCTACGTTTCCGGGTATGACGGATCGAGCGCCCAGGAACCACCAGCGCAGGACCCTCGTGGTCGCCGGCAACGGCATGGTCGGCCACCGCTTCGTGCAGGCCGCCGTCGAACGTGGTCTCACCGAGACCCACGACATCCTGGTCATCGGCGAGGAGCCGCGTCCGGCCTACGACCGGGTGGCCCTGACCTCCTACTTCTCCGCCTCCAGCGCCGACGAGCTGTCACTGCTCCCGGCGGGGGAGTACGACGACCCGCGGGTCCGACTGCGTCTCGGCACCGAGGTCACCGGGGTCGACCCGGCCACCCGGACCGTCACCCTCTCCGACGGCGGGCAGGTCCGCTACGACGCGCTCGTGCTGGCCACCGGCGCGGCCCCGTTCGTGCCGCCGGTGCCCGGCCGCGACCTGCCGGGATGTTTCGTCTACCGCACGATCGAGGACCTCGACGCCATCCGGGAGGCGGCCGGCTCCGCGACCACCGGCGTCGTCATCGGCGGCGGGCTGCTGGGGCTCGAGGCGGCCAACGCGCTCGTGCAGCTCGGCCTGGAGACGCACGTGGTGGAGATGGCGCCGCGGCTGATGCCGGTCCAGCTCGACGAGGCGGGCGGACAGACGCTGGTCCGGCACGTGGAGAGGCTCGGGGTGACCGTGCACACCGGGGCCGCCACCGAGGCGGTCCGCGGCGAGAGCGCGGTCGAGGGGCTGACCCTGGCCGGCGGCGGCCAGGTCGACGCGCAGGTGGTGGTCTTCTCCGCGGGGATCCGGCCCCGCGACGGGCTCGCCCGGCAGGCCGGCCTCGCGGTGGCCGAGCGGGGCGGGGTGCTCGTCGACGAGCAGTGCCGCACCAGCGACCCGCACGTCTTCGCGATCGGGGAGTGCGCGGCCCCGGGCGGTCGGATGTACGGCCTGGTCGCGCCCGGCTACTCGATGGCCGAGGTCGTCGTCGACGCGCTGCTCGACGGGGCGGGCACCTTCACCGGCGCCGACATGTCCACCAAGCTCAAGCTCCTCGGCGTCGACGTCGCCAGCTTCGGGGACGCCTTCGCCACCACCGACGGCGCGCTGGAGCTGGTCTTCGCCGACGCGGTCGCGGGGGTCTACAAGAAGCTCGTGGTCGCGGAGGCCGAGGACGGCTCCTACCGGCTGCTGGGTGGGGTGCTCGTCGGCGACGCCTCGGCGTACGGCGTCCTGCGGCCGATGGTCTCCTCCGGGATGGCGCTGCCGGAGAACCCCGAGGAGCTGATCCTGCCGGCCCGCTCCGGCGCGGCGGCCCAGCTCGGGCTGCCCGACGAGGCCGTGGTCTGCTCCTGCAACAACGTGACCAAGGGCGAGATCGGCGCGGCGGTCACCGCGGAGTCCGAGGCCTGCACCGACCTCTCGTGCGTCAAGGCCTGCACCAGGGCCGGAAGCACCTGCGGCTCCTGCGTGCCGGTGGTGAAGAACATCATCGAGGAGCACTTCGCCGCGATGGGCAAGGTGGTCGACAAGGGGCTCTGCGAGCACTTCGCGCTCACCCGGCAGGAGCTCTTCGACCTGGTGGCGGTCCACGGCTACCGGCGCTTCGACGACCTGGTCGAGGGGCACGGCCGGGGCCGGGGCTGCGACGTCTGCAAGCCGGTGGTGGCCAGCATCCTGGCCAGCCAGTTCAACGGGCACGTGCTGGGGGCCGAGACCAAGGCGCTGCAGGACACCAACGACGCCTACCTGGCCAACATCCAGCGCAACGGCACCTACTCGGTCGTGCCGCGGATCCCCGGCGGGGAGATCACCCCCGAGCGGCTCATCGTGATCGGCGAGGTGGCGCGCGACTTCAACCTCTACACCAAGATCACCGGCGGCCAGCGCATCGACCTCTTCGGGGCCCGGATGGAGCAGCTGCCGCAGATCTGGCGGCGGCTGGTCGACGCCGGCTTCGAGTCGGGCCACGCCTACGGCAAGTCGCTGCGCACGGTGAAGTCCTGCGTGGGGTCGACCTGGTGCCGGTACGGCGTGCAGGACTCCGTCGGCCTGGCCATCGCGCTGGAGCTGCGCTACCGGGGGCTCCGGTCGCCGCACAAGCTCAAGGGCGGGGTCAGCGGCTGTGCCCGCGAGTGCGCGGAGGCGCGCGGCAAGGACTTCGGGGTGATCGCGACGGAGAAGGGGTGGAACCTCTACGTCGCCGGCAACGGCGGCGCCAACCCCGCGCACGCCCAGCTGCTCGCCGGCGACCTCGACACCCAGACGCTGGTCAGGTACCTCGACCGCTACCTCATGTACTACATCCGCACCGCCGACCGGCTGCAGCGGACCTCGACCTGGGTGGACTCCCTCGACGGCGGGCTGGAGCGGGTCAGGGCCGTGGTGGTCGAGGACCAGCTCGGCCTGGGCGCGGAGCTCGAGGCCGCGATGGTGCGGCACATCGGCTCCTACCAGGACGAGTGGCAGGCCACCCTGGAGGACCCGGAGAAGCTGTCGCGCTTCGTCTCCTTCGTCAACGCCCCCGGGACGCCGGACCCGGCGATCTCCTTCACCACCGAGCGTGGCCAGATCCAGCCGCTGGTCCCCGACGGGAGGGAGGTCGAGCCGGTGCTGCTGGCCGCGACCATCGGCATGCGGCAGGAGTCCCGATGACCCCGCCGGTCGGGAACGAGTGGGAGCCCGTCTGCCGGCTGGAGGACCTCGAGGTCGAGCGCGGTGCCGCCGCCCTCGTCCACGGTCAGGCGGTCGCCCTCTTCCGGACCCACGACGGCCACGTCTACGCCCTGTCCAACCACGACCCGTTCAGCCGCGCGTCGGTCCTGGCCCGCGGCATCGTCGGCACCCGCGGCGACGTCGACTTCGTGGCCTCCCCGATGCACAAGCACGCCTTCGACCTGCGCACCGGTCGGTGCCTGGACGACGAGCACGTCTCGGTCGCCAGCTATGAGGTGCGCATCGAGGGGGGCATGGTCGAGGTGGGCCCCCGCCAGGACAGACGTGCCAGCGCCTGAGGCGCTCCCGAGCGGCTCCCTGGCCGGCTTCCGGATCGGCGTCACCGCCTCGCGCAAGGCCGAGGAGCAGATCGCCCTGCTGGCGCGACGGGGTGCGGAGGTCACGTGGGCGCCGGTGCTGCGCACCGGGGTGGCCAACGCCGAGGACGAGGCGCTGCGCGCCGCCACCGCCGGGGTGCTCGCCGGACCGGTCGACCTCCTGGTGGCCACCACCGGGGTGGGCATGAAGGCCTGGCTCTCCGCCGCGGAGATGTGGGGGATGCGTGCCGACCTCCTCGCCCACCTCGACCGCGCCGAGATCATCGCCCGGGGCCCCAAGACGGTGGGGGCCCTGCGCGCCGGGGGCCTGCGCGAGCTCTGGTCGCCGGACTCGGAGTGCTTCGAGGACGTCCTCGCCCACCTGCGCGGCCGTGACCTGGCGGGGCTGCGGATCGTGGTGCAGGAGCACGGCCAGTCGCTCTCGATGGTGGCGCACGCCCTGCGCCGTCAGGGCGCCCAGGTGCAGGTGGTCACCGTCTACCGGGTGGAGCCCGCCCCCGACCCCGCCGCCACCTTCCACCTGGTCGACCTGGTCGCGGAGCGCTGCCTGGACGCCGTCACCTTCACCGCCGCCCCCGCCGTGCGTGCCTTCCTCGACGCCGCCGAGGCGACCGGCCGGCACGAGGAGGCGCTGGAGGCGTTCCGCGGCGACGTGGTCGCCGCCAGCGTCGGCCCGGTCACCGCGGCCGCGCTCCAGCCGCTCGGCGTGCCGACCATCTGGCCCACCCGCTCGCGGCTGGCCGCGATGGTCGCGATGCTCGAGCGCGAGCTGCCGACCCGGCGCAGCGGGCTGAGCTTCGACATCGCGGGCGGGCGCGTGCTCCGGGTGCACGGGGACAAGGTGCTCCTCGACGGCGGCGAGGTGCGGCTGACCCCCGCTCCGATGGCGGTGCTGCGGGCCCTGCTGGAGCGCCCCGGCCACGTGGTCGGCCGCGCCGAGCTGCTCGGCGCCCTGCCGTCGGGCACCGCGGGCTCCGAGCACGCGGTCGAGATGGCGGTCGCGCGGCTGCGTCACTCGATCGGCAGCGCCGCCGTCCAGACGGTGGTGAAGCGCGGCTACCGGCTGGCGCTGGGCTGAGCCGCCCCGTCGTGCCCCTCGTGGCCGTCGTGCCCGGGCCCTCCCGGCGCGGACGGTCCGGCCTGGGCGGCCAGGACCAGGTCGACCAGGTGCTCGGTCACCAGCTCGCGGCGCTCCAGGGTCAGCATGTGGCCCGCGTCGGGGGCGATGACCAGGCGGGAGCGACGCAGGTGGTGCGCGATCCGCCGGGCGTGCGGGACCGGCGTGAGCAGGTCCCTGCTGCCGACCAGCACCCGGGTGGGGGCGTGGTCGAACGCCGCCAGCGCCGCCGCCCGGTCGTGGCTCTGCATGTCGTTGTAGAACCCGCGCATCGTGGCGGGCGCGCAGTTGATGATCTGGTCGACCACCAGGCCGGCGTCGCGGGGACGCAGCGGCTCCCCGAAGAGGAACCGGTTGACCACGGCGCGCTCGATCGTCGGCGTACGACGGCGGGCGCGGCGGCTGAGGGTGCGCGCGCGCAGCGCCAGCAGCTGCGGGAGCCGGGCCCGGGCGCGCGGTCCGAGCTCGGGCATCCCCAGGGTGACGGTGTCCAGGTGGCCGGACGACGTGGCGACGAAGGCGGCACCGGCGGTGCGCGCGGCCAGGTCGGGGCGCTGCTCGGCGAGCGCCATGATCGTCATGCCGCCGATGGAGTGACCGGCCAGCACCAACGGCCCGCGAGGGGCGTGCAGGTCGATCAGGTCGGCCATGTCGCGCGCCAGGTTGGCCACCGTGCAGCTCGCCTCGGGAGCGGCGTCGGAGCGGCCGTGGCCCCGGTGGTCCCAGGTGAGGATGCGGATGTCGTGGCCGAAGCGGGAGAGCAGCTCGAGCACCTGGTAGTGCCAGTCGTCGGTGTCGGCGGTCCAGCAGTGGGCCAGGACGACGGTGACCGGCTCCGGCAGGCCTGCCGCGGCCACCGCGGCTGCGCTCGGGCCGTGGACCCGGACGTGGAGCTGGAGCCCGTCGAAGGTCCTCATCCCACCACCAGGGCGGTCGCGATCGCGGCCACGCCCTCGCCCCGCCCGGTGAGGCCGAGTCCGTCGGTGGTGGTGGCCGAGACCGAGACCGGTGCCCCGACCGCGGCGCTCAGCGCGGCCTCGGCCTCGGCGCGCCGCGGCCCGAGCCGGGGCCGGTTGCCGATCACCTGCACCGCGACGTTGCCGATCTCGAAGCCGGCGGCCCGGACCCGGGCGGCGGTCTCGCCGAGCAGCACCGCACCCGAGGCGCCGGACCACTGCGGCTCGGCGGTGCCGAAGTTGCTGCCCAGGTCGCCGAGGCCGGCGGCGGAGAGGAGGGCGTCGCAGGCGGCGTGGGCGGCCACGTCGGCGTCGGAGTGTCCCTCGAGACCGTGGCTCTCCTCGGGCCACGCCAGTCCGGCGAGGTGGAGGGGGACCCCCTCGACGAGGCGGTGCACGTCGGTGCCCATCCCGACGCGGGGCAGGGGGGTCGGGGACTGGTCGGGACGGGGGCTCACACGACCGATGATGCCTGAGTCACAATCTCTGTCATGCAGTCGACTCGCCCGTGGGCCCTCATCGGTGTCGTCGCCGGTGTGACCGGGCTGGCGACGAGCTATCTCGCGGCGAAGGCGCTGACCATCCGGGACCCTCCGGTGATCGCCGCGGCCGAGCTGGTGGTCCGGTTCACCCCCGGGCCGGTGGTCGAGTGGGCGATCGACACCCTCGGCCCGGCGGACAAGCCGGTGCTGATGCTGCTGGTGGCGCTCGTGCTCCTGGGAGGCTTCGCCCTCGCCGGCTGGGCCTGGGGGCGGGGCTGGTGGCGCTCGGTGCTGGTGTGGCTGGTCCTGGCCGCGGCCGGGCTCCTGGCCGTCCAGCTGCAGCGAGGCGCCGGGATGGTCGACGCGGTCCCGATCGGCGTCGGCCTGGCGACCTCGCTGCTCTGCCAGGCTCTCCTGGCCCTCCTCGCGGCACGGGGAGGGCAGACCCCGCCGGAGGGAGCGACCTCGGGGCGCCGGGGACTGCTGGCCGGGCTGGCCGTCGCGGGCCTGGTGGCCGTCTCCTCGACCACCCTCGGGCGGATCGTGGGCAACCGGAAGCGGGCCGTGCAGGAGCGCCGCCGGCTGCTCCGCATCCCCGGCGTCACCGACCGGGAGACACCTCCGCGGGCCAGGATCGACCTGGAGGGCGTGTCGAGCTGGCAGACGCCCAACGACGACTTCTACCGGATCGACACCACCCTGGCGGTGCCGACCATCAACCCCTCCGACTGGCGGCTGCGCATCCACGGCATGGTCGAGCGGGAGGTGGTGCTGACCTACCAGGACCTCATCGACATGGAGCTCAGCGAGGCCTGGATCACCCTCAGCTGCGTCTCCAACCCGGTCGCCGGCCCGCTGATCGGCAACGCCTGGTGGAGCGGGGTCCGGACCGCGACCCTGCTGGAGCTGGCGGGTGTGCGCCGCGGCGCCGACGCAGTCCTCCAGACCTCGGACGACGGCTGGAACTGCAGCACGCCGCTCAGCGCACTCACCGACGTGCGTGACTCGATGGTCGCGGTGGCGATGAACGGCGAGCCGCTCCCGCTCGAGCACGGCTTCCCGGCCCGCACCATCGTGCCCGGGCTCTACGGCTACGTCTCGGCGTGCAAGTGGGTGGTCGACTGGGAGGTCACCCGCTTCGTCGACGTGGACGCCTTCTGGACCCAGCGGGGCTGGTCGGAGCAGGGACCGGTCCGCCTCTCGTCGCGGATCGACGTCCCCTCCTCGGGCGACGACGTGCCCGCCGGTGAGCTGAGGGTCGGCGGCATGGCCTGGCACCAGCACGTGGGCATCTCGGCGGTCGAGGTCGCGCTGGACGGGGGCGACTGGCAGCCGGCCGAGGTGGCGCTGCCCCGCACCAACGACACCTGGGTGCAGTGGGCGGCGACCCTCGACGTCGAGCCCGGGGAGCACGTGCTCAGGGTCAGGGCGCGCGACAAGCACGGCGAGGTGCAGACCGGGGTGCGACGCGACGTGGTGCCCGACGGCGCCACCGGCTGGCACGAGATCTCCTTCACCGCCAGCGCCGAGGAGTAGCCCGCGCGGCTAGTCCTCGAGCACGTAGGTGAGGCCGCCCGACCCGTCGAGCCAGACCTGCTCGAACTGCGCCCGGTCGTAGGTCCGCCGGACGGTGGAGTTGGTCGGCGCGGCCGGGTCGTTGACCACCACGTCGCCCGTGGGGGTGAAGCCCGCCAGCACCATCAGGTGTCCCGCGGTGGAGGTGATCGGGGCGCCGCGGAGCTGGCCGGCGGAGAAGGCGACCGAGACGATCAGCGGCGTGCCGGCGTTGATGTGCTCCTCGGCGGCCCGCAGGTCGGCCAGCCGGGTGACGCGGGTGCGGGGGAGCAGGGTGCCGGCGTAGGCGGTGTTGAAGGCCCAGTTGCCGGTGCCGCGGTAGCCGTGGTCGTAGACCTGCCGGGCGGTGTGGTCGACCACCGGGTCGGTGTGGGCGCCGCCGCCGAAGGCGCGCGCCTCGGCGGGCAGCACGCCGTAGTGGTCGAGCACCATGGCCAGGGAGGTCGGCGAGCACCAGGCCTCACCGCCGCCGCCCCACTGGGGGTAGTGGCCGCGGTGGGTCATCTGCGAGTACGTCGGCACGTCGAGGACGGTGCCCACGCCCGGGCCCGGGGTGGAGGTGGCGCCCCGGGGGGCCACCCTGCTGGCCATCGCGCCGACCCGCTCCAGCGACGGTGCGGCCTTGGTGCCCTGGCGGCGCATCAGCTGGACCTTGAGCTGCCAGCCGACCGCCCCGGCGGCGTCGTGGACCTTGAGCGTGTCGGCGGCGACGCGTGCCAGATCGTCGTCCTGACTGCCCAGGGTGCCTCGCCGGACCCAGCGGCTGCCGGACGTCCAGCGCGCCATCGTGTCCCAGGAGCCGACGGAGCCGTCGGGTGCGCGCAGCCGGGCCTTGACCTCGATCCAGCTGTCCCCGGGGGTGGTCGCCTGCCAGGACGGGATGAGCTCGGTGAAGCCGAAGGGCTCGGTGGCCCACGGCGAGGTCCAGAGCCCCACGTCGTAGCGGCGTCCGTCGTGGGTGCGCGTGCGGGTGGGCTTCTTGAGCCGCACCGACCCCTTGGCGATCCGGGTGCCGACCCGCTTGCCCGGGCGGAGCTCGTGGCCGGCGTCGAAGGAGGTCTCCGAGACCTGCGTGGCCGAGCGACGCGGCGCGGGCTCCCGCTCGGCCGCGGCGGGGCCGGTGAGCACGCCGAGGAGGGCCGCCGGCAGGGCAAGGGCGGACGCTCCGGCCACCAGCCGGGGGAGGGGGCGGTGGGAGGGCGCGTGGGGCAGGCGGTTCATCTTCGGGACGATACGTCACACCAGCCCCACCCGTCACCGAGTTCGGGGATGCGAATCCCGGCCTCGCCCGCCCCTAGACTGAGCGGGTGACTCTCAGGCTCCATGACACCGCTTCGCGCGAAGTCCGCGACTTCGTCCCCCTCGAGGAGGGGAAGGTCGGTCTCTACGTCTGTGGGCTCACCGTGCAGTCGGAGCCGCACGTCGGGCACGTCCGCTCGGGGGTCAACTTCGACGTCCTCCAGCGCTGGCTGCGGGTCCGCGGCTTCGAGGTCACGTTCATCCGCAACACCACCGACATCGACGACAAGATCCTCGCCAAGGCCGCCGAGCAGGGCCGTCCCTGGTACAACCTGGCCTACGCCATGAAGCGCGAGCTGGACCGCGCCTACGACGCCCTCAACGTGGCGCCCCCGACCTACGAGCCGGCGGCCACCGGGCACGTGCCCGAGATGGTCGAGATGATCACCGCCCTGATCGAGCGCGGGCACGCCTACGCCGCCGACGACGGGTCCGGCGACGTCTACTTCGACGTCCGCTCGTGGCCGACGTACGGCGAGCTCACCCGGCAGCGGATCGACGACATGGAGGCCGCCGAGGACGCCGACCCGCGCGGCAAGCGCGACCCGCGCGACTTCGCCCTGTGGAAGGGCTGGAAGTCCGGCAGCGAGCCGGCCACCGCCTCGTGGCCCTCGCCCTGGGGTCGCGGTCGCCCGGGGTGGCACATCGAGTGCTCGGCGATGGCCGGCAAGTACCTCGGCACCGCCTTCGACATCCACGGCGGCGGGATGGACCTGCGCTTCCCCCACCACGAGAACGAGCAGGCGCAGTCCCGGGCCGCCGGCCACCCCTTCGCGGCGTACTGGATGCACAACGCGTGGATCACCACCGCCGGCGAGAAGATGAGCAAGTCGCTCGGCAACAGCCTGACTATCCCGGCGGTGCTCCAGCGCTACCGCGGGATCGAGCTGCGCTACTACCTCGTCGCCGCGCACTACCGCAGCCACGTCGAGTTCTCCTTCGAGGCGCTCGACGAGGCCGTCACCGGCTTCCGCCGCGTCGAGGCCTTCCTCGAGCGCGCCGGTGTGTCCGGCGAGCCGGGCCAGGTGCTCCTCGAGCAGCTGCCGCCGGCCTTCGTGGAGGCGATGGACGACGACCTGGGCACCCCCGCCGCGGTGGCGGTGGTGCACGAGACGGTCCGTGAGGGCAACCGGCTGCTCGCCGAGGGTGGGGACGCCGCGCAGACCGCCGCGCAGGTGCTGGCGATGCTCGACGTCCTCGGGCTCCACCCCGCCGACCCGGCGTGGGCCGGCGGCGACGACACGGAGACCGCGCTGCTCACCGACGCGGTCGACGTCCTGGTCGGTGCGCTCCTCGAGGAGCGGGCCGCCGCACGCGCAGCACGGGAGTTCGCCACCGCGGACGCCCTCCGCGACCGCCTCAAGGCGGCCGGCATCGAGATCGAGGACACCCCGTCGGGGCCGCGCTGGTCGCTGGCCCAGGCGCACGGGAAGGACTGACATGGCAGGCAACTCCCAGCGCAAGGGATCCATCCGCAAGTCGAAGAAGGGCGCGACCATCGGCTCCGGCGGACGCGTCAAGCGCGGGCTGGAGGGCAGGGGACCGACGCCGAAGGCGGAGGACCGGCCCTACCACAAGGCGCACAAGGCCAAGACGCGCTCGGAGCGCGAGGCGTCGGCCAGGCCGCGACACCGGACCGCGAAGAGCAGCGACGCCGAGTGGGTGGCCGGCCGCAACAGCGTCGTCGAGGTGCTGCGCGCCGGCGTGCCGATCACCGGTGTCTACGTGGCCGAGGGCGCCGAGCGGGACGGCCGGCTGCGGGAGGCCTTCAAGCTCGCCGCCGAGCAGGGCCTGTCGATGATGGAGGTCACCCGCAACGAGATGGACCGGATGACCGCGGGCGCGGTCCACCAGGGCCTGGCCGCCCGCATCCCGTCCTACGAGTACGCCCACGGCGACGACCTGCTCGACCGGGCTGCCGAGGCCAAGGAGCCGCCGCTCGTCGTGGCCCTCGACTCGGTGACCGACCCGCGCAACCTCGGAGCCGTCGTCCGCTCCGCCTCCGGCTTCGGCGCGCACGGCGTACTGATCCCCGAGCGCCGGGCGGCCGGCATGACCGCGTCCGCGTGGAAGACCTCCGCCGGCGCCGCGGCCCGGACCCCGGTGGCCCAGGCGGTCAACCTGGTCCGTCAGCTGAAGGCCTACCAGGACGCCGGCTGCATGGTCGTCGGCCTCGACGCCGAGGGCACCATGTCGCTGCCCGAGCTCGTGGCGGAGGGCGGGCTGGCCGAGGGTCCGCTGGTCCTGGTGGTGGGCTCCGAGGGCAAGGGCCTGTCCCGCCTGGTCGCCGAGACCTGCGACCAGCTGGTGGCGATCCCGATGGCCAACAGCCTGGAGTCGCTCAACGCGGGGGTGGCGGCCTCCGTGGCGCTCTACGCCATCTCGCAGGCCCGCGCCTGACCCGGAGCCGCCCGCCGGGGGCCGCCGGCGCTTGGCTACGGTGAGGCAGATGCTCTCCCGTCCCGACCCCACTTCTGTCCTGCGCTGGACCCTGCTGGTCGGGGTCTGGGTGGTCACCGCGGTGGCGGTGGGCTCCGCCCTCTTCCTCAACAGCAGCCGCACGACCGTGCTGGCCGGTCACGACGCGGTCGTCACCCCCACCCTCGACGGCCACGCGGTCCTGGCGACCGGTCCGGTGCTGCCCGACGTCCGGATGGACGTCGCGGGCGGCCTGGGGGTCCGGATCGCGCTGGGCAAGACCGACGCGGGCTCCACCGAGGAGCTCTTCGAGCGGTACGCGCTGATCGCGTCGAACTCCGAGGCTCAGATCGCGAAGGTCCAGGAGCTGGTCGTCGAGATGGCGATCGCCTCGGGTCTGCGGGGCGCGGCAGTCGGCGCGATCCCGGTGGTCGCCTTCCTGCTGCTCGGCCATGCCCGGCGACGCGACCTGTTCGACGGGCTGCGCACCTTCCGGCCCCGGCCGCTGCTGGGGGCCTCGCTGGTGCTCGCCCTCGTGGTGGCGCTCTGGCAGCCCTGGTACGGCGAGGAGCCGGCGGTGGACCGCACCCGCAGCTGGATCCCGTTGTCGGAGTTCCTGGGCGAGCAGGTGCCGATCCCCGAGGAGGCGGCCGGCCTCGAGGTCCGCGCCGACATCACCGGCACCCAGACCAAGCGGCTGATCGCCAGCGCGGTGGAGACCTACGCCAAGAGCCGTGAGTGGTACGACGCAGCCGCCGAGGCGGCCGCCGAGATCGAGGTGCGCGAGCCCGAGGAGGACGAGACCGTGGCGCTCCTGGTCTCCGACCGGCACGACAACGTCGGGATGGACCGGGTCGCCCGGGCCGTCGCCGACCGGGCCGGCGCCACCGCCGTCCTCGGGGCGGGTGACGACACCTCGACCGGGAAGCCGTGGGAGGCGTTCTCCCTCGACTCCCTGCAGGAGTCCTTCGAGGACCTCGACCGGTGGGCGGTGACCGGCAACCACGACCACGGCGACTTCGTCGGCGACTACCTCGACCAGCTCGGCTGGAACCGGCCGGTCGACGAGGTGGAGGAGGGGCCCGGCGGCGGAATCATCCTGGGTGTCGACGACCCCCGCAGCAGCGGCCTGGGCAGCTGGCGCGACGAGAGCGGCCTGACCTTCAGCGAGGTGGCCGAGCGGCTCGCCGACACCGCCTGCGACTCCGAGGAGCGGATCAACACCCTCCTCGTCCACGACGTCAAGCTGGCCCAGGAGGCACTCGAGCGGGGGTGCGCCGACCTCGCGGTCGGGGGCCACCTCCACGTGCAGAACGGACCGACCGAGGTGGTCGCCCCGGACGGCGAGGTGGGCTACGCCTGGACCAACGGGACCACCGGCGGCGCGGCGTACGCCATCGCGATCGGCAGCAAGCCCCGCCGTGACGCCGAGATGACCCTGATCACCTACGACGACGAGGGCGTCCCCGCGGGGCTCCAGTGGGTGCGGGTGCGCACCGACGGCCGTTTCCTGGTCGGTCCCTACGAGGAGCTCACCTACACGCCTCGCGAGGCGGAGGAGTCCGCCCGCTGAGTGTGCCGTCCACGAGCCGTGACGCCGAACGCGGCGTGCGGCGGGGTAGGGGATCATGGGGCGCGTTCCTCACCCATGCCGAGGAGCACAACGGGGTATAGGAGAGAACATGGACCCACGCAAAGCACTCGCCCAGGTGGCACGGCGCACGACCGGCCTCGTCACCCGCCCGCAGGAGACCGTCCAGGAGATCGTCGACGACGTCAAGGACGTCGTCGGGACCGGCGTAGGCCTGGCCGGGCAGGTGGTCGGCGGAGCGGTCGCCCGCGCCGGCCAGCTCCTGGAACGTGGGGACGCGCGCGGCGACGTGACCTGGCCGGTGGACTCCCCACGGCCCCAGACGCCGGTCAGCCCGAGCGAGGCGCCTGTCGAGCAGGCCGAGACGGCCTCGCCGCACGGTGACCCGCTCGCGCCCCGGACGTCGTCCGCACCCGTGAAGGCAGTGCCGGCCAAGAAGGCGCCCGCCGCCAAGAAGGCGCCGGCCGCGAAGAAGGCGCCGGCGGCCAAGAAGGCGCCGGCGGCGAAGAAGGCGCCGGCGACCAAGGCCGCCCCGGCCCCGGCGGTCCCGGCGGCGAAGAAGGCGCCCGCCACGAAGGCCGCCCCGAGCGGTCCCGGGGGGAAGCTGCCCACCCGGAAGGCTGCGCCCCGCAAGGTCGCCGAGGGCACGCCGACGCCGGCGGCGATCGCCCAGGTGGCTGCCGCCTCGGACGTCGACACCAGCGTCCCGGTCGCCCCCGAGGAGACGCGCACCGCCGCGGCCACCGGGACCGCTCCGGCCACGAAGAAGGCCCCCGCCAAGAAGGCCCCCGCGAAGAAGGCCCCCGCCGCGAAGGCCCCCGAGAAGAAGGCGCCCGCCACGAAGGCTCCGGCGGAGAAGGCGCCGGCGGAGAGCGCGAAGCCGGCTCCGGCCGACCAGTCGCCCTCCGCTGACGCCTAGCCCGACGGCTGCCCGGCGCGGAGCCGCGAGGCTCCGCGCCGGGCACTCAGCTCCTGGGCTCTCCCTGGTCCACCAGCTTCGCCAGGCGGGCCCTGAGCAGCGGGACCCGGTGCGCGTTGCCGGGGAGAGCGACGTACTGCTCCCCGAAGATGGCGAGCAGGGCGTCGTCGAGGCGACGGACCGCCCCCGCCGGGTAGCGGTATCCCATCCGGCGGATCACCGCCTCGGGGTCCACCGACGTCAGCAGCGCGGCCAGCTCGTCGAGCGAGGTCACCCCTAGCTCCAGGAGCAGCCCCGCGATCCACCCGTAGTGGTCGGTGTGCGACCACCCGGCGTCGGCGTACTGGCCCGCCAGGAAGGCGGCCAGCTCCTGCCCGCTGATCCGGGGATCGCTCGGGTCCGCGTCCTCGAGCCGGGCCGCGCCGGACCCCTGGAGCCTCGCCCGGATGGCGGAGAACTCCTGGTCGGCCAGCTCGAGCAGTCCCGCAGCCAGGGTGAAGCGGCGGTCGAGGTCGGGGGCGTGCTCCTCCGGAACGGTGCCCTTGTAGCGGATGTCGTGCTCGAACTCCGCCCAGGCGTGCTGCAGCACCGTGCGGACCTGGATGCTGGCCCGCCGCCCCGCCAGGTCGGTGAAGCCCTCCGGGCCGGGCTCGCCGACCGCGACCAGGAGGTGGCGGCTGGAGTAGCCGAACCGGCCTTCGCGCGCCGTCTCGAGGCCCAGGTCCCGATCGTCCACCACGACCAGCTGGTCGTCGAAGACCTCCGCGACCGCGGCGACGTCGCTGTGCACGTAGGTGATGACCCGGACACCGACCTGGTCGGTGATCTCGCTGAGGGGGTCGCTGTACTCCGGCTCCCCGTCGACCAGCCGCGCGGCCTTGGCGGCGAAGGAGGCCACGCTCTTCGTCCGGCCGTCCACCGAGAGGTAGTTGATGCCCGCCTCGTCCAGCAGCGAGGTCACCAGCTCGACGAACCGCTGCGTCGGACCCAGCAGACCGGGCTGCATCGCGGCATAGCGGCGGACCGCCTCACGGACCGGCGCCGAAGGAGGGGCGGGTGCCGAGGGAGGGGCGGGGGGCTCGGTGGCGGGTGGGGGCGAGTCGGGCATGGGAGCAGCCTGCCAGTCGGGGGCCGGAACAGGGTGGGAGAGTCTTCGGAAATCCAGGCAATCCTCAGTCTCCCTCAGGCGATCTGGGGATAATTGAGGCCCACGTCGCCGGCTCCGTGCCCGCGCGGCCCGCGCCGAGACCCGGGAGGCCCTCCATCCGCCGCTCATTCGCCCTCGCCCCGCTCTTCCTCCTCCTGCTGCTGAGCCTCGCCGCTCCCGCCTTCGCGGCCAAGAAGGCCACCAAGGGCGATGACGTGCTCATCGGCAACGGCAAGGGCAACGTCATCAGGGCCCTCGCGGGGGACGACCTGATCAAGGGCCGCGGCGGCGCCGACCGCCTCTACGGGCACCCGGGCAACGACACCCTCTACGGCGGCCCCGGCAAGGACCAGCTCGACGGCAACGCCGGTGACGACCTGCTGCACGGGGAGGGCGGCGCCGACCTGCTCCACGGGCACGCCGGCAACGACCAGGCGTGGGGCGGCCCCGGGAACGACACGATCATGATGCACAACGGCGACGACTCCGTCTGGGGCGAGGCCGGGGACGACGTCATCGACGGCATGGTCGGCAACGACACGCTCGACGGAGGCGACGGCCGGGACAGCATCTCCGGCGGGCCCGGCAACGACGTCATCTACGGCGGAGCCGGCGACGACAACCTCCGGCGCGGCACCCGGGTCGGCGGCCTGATGGGAGCCCAGGGCGACGACCAGGTCTACGGGGGCGACGGCAACGACCACGTCTCGGGTGCTGACGGCAACGACCACCTCGACGGCGGCGCCGGCGACGACGAGCTGGACGGCGGTGACGGGAACGACGTGCTCATCGACGGTCCCGGCGACGACAACGGCACCGGCGACGAGGGCAACGACATCATCTTCCTCGGCAGCGGGTCGGACGAGTTCTACTCCGAGGAGGGGGACGACATCTTCTACGTCCTCAACGACGGGGAGTACGACCAGATCTACTGCCAGGAGGGCTACGACCAGGTGATCTACATCGGGTCCATCGATCCTCGCGACAAGATCGGCCTGGTCAACAAGTACGACGGCAAGGACTGCGAGTCGGTCACCGTCGTCGAGGTCCCGCCCGCGGGCTGGCCCTACTGACCCTCGCCCGCGCCCCCGGTGACCTCCGCCCGACTACCGTCGGGGCATGGCGCGCGCACGTTTCGTCGGACAGATCGCCGGGGTGGGGACCACCAGCGGTCTCCGGGCGGTGGTCGGACGGTGGGACCACTCCCCGCTGGGGCCCTTCGCGGACGTGATGGTCGAGACGGTCGAGGGGCACCGGGTGCTGCTGGCCCCCAGCCCCGAGGTCGCCGACCTGGTGGCTGGGGCCTACCGGTTCGACGAGGTCCGCGTGGAGCCCGTCGAGGTCGTCACCGGGCGGGTGGCGAGCGGCTTCGGGATGCCCGCCGGACGGGAGCGGTGGCGGGTGCAGACCCCGTCGCTCGAGCTCACCTTCGGGATAGGCCGTCGCACCCCGCTCGGCTACGCGCTGCGTCTGGTGCCGCGGCCGGTCGCCACGGCGCCCGTCTGGTCCCGGGTGACCGATCCGGTCGCCAGGGTCCTGCTGCGCGGCGTTCGCACCCGGGGGACCGCGGGCCACGGCCGCCGCGAGTTCTACGGGCCTACCGACGTGCATGCGCTCGACTCGGTCGCCGGTCGCTTCGACGGCGCTCGTCTCGGGTCGCTGACCGCGCTGGACCCGCCGTGCCGCTTCGGGTTCAGCTCGGCGCCGCGGCGTCCCGTGCTCACCGACCTGGTGACCACGATCGAGGACCCCGGCGCCACGGGGTGACCGGACTCATGCGGAGCGGGCGGCGCCGCGCTGCGTGGTGGTCGGCTGCGCCCTGCGCAGCGTCCTGAACTCGTCGCGGCTGGCGAAGCAGGCCAGCACGCAGTCGAGTCCGGCCAGCTCGGCGGCTCTGCCGAGCGCGTCGGCCCAGGAGCGGTCGGCGGCGCCCGGCGGGCCGCCTCCGGGCCGGGTGCGCAGCACGCTGACCTGCACGCCGACGCCCGTGGCGTCGTGCTCGGGACGACGCGCGGGCTCGGCAGGCTCCTGCCGGCGTACCAGCTCGCCCAGGAGCTCGGCCAGCGCGACCAGCTCGCCGTCGGTCGGGGGGACGACCGTGTCGGTGATCTCGACCAGGGAGGCGTGGCGGTCGTCCCGGGGGGTGAGGCTCAGCCACACCGAGTGGCCCGGGAAGTCGGAGCCCGGCGGGTGCGGGAAGCCGAGCCGACGGACGAGGAGGCGCCAGGACCGCTCGGCCGAGGCGGCGGCGTGGGGGAGGGGGGTGGTCATGCCTGGAAGGGTGGCGGCGCCCCGTCCGACCTCCCCGGCGGCTCTGCACAGCCCTCCACCGGCGGCGCCCTCTCCACAGCGCCCCGTGGGGGAGCGGCGCGGGGTCCGGTCAGAGCAGACCGGTGGCGCGCGCGGGTTCGGCGTACGCCTCGGCCAGGGTGCTGACGGTCTGGTGCGCGTTGAGCCCCGAGGGGTTGGGGAGCACCCAGAGATCGGCGCCCGCGAAGGAGTCCGGCTGACGGCCGGTGACGGCCTTGCGGTCCCCGAAGGCCTGTCGGTAGGCGGTGATGCCGAGCACCGCCACGACCCGCGGCCGCACCCGGGCCACCAGCTCCTGCAGGCGGGCCCCGCCGGCGGCCAGCTCGTCGGGGGTCAGCTCGTCGGCTCGCGCCGTGGCCCGGGGCACCAGGTTGGTGATGCCGAGCCCACGGGCGCGCAGGTGGTCCCGGTCGTCGTCGGTCATGCCGGCGGCCGGGTCGATGCGCCGCTCGAGGATCCCGGCCAGGTGCAGGGCGGGGTAGAACCTGTTGGCCGGGTGGGCGAAGTGGGTCTGGGTCGCCGCGGTCCACAGGCCCGGGTTGATGCCGACGAAGAGCAGCCGCACGTCGGGGCCGAGCAGGTCGGGCACCTCGGTGTCGCGGACCGCCTCCAGCTCCGCGCGGGTGAATCTCGCCATGCCCGGAGGGTAGTCGCGGCGGGCCAGGGGGTACGTCGAGGCCCCGGCCGGCCTGCTCCAGCCCCGCCCTGCCGGCCCGACAGCGGAGGTGCCACCCGTGCGACGACGAACCTCTCCGGGCGCCCGCCTCAGGGCCGGCGGTCTCGTCGCGGCGTGCGCCCTGCTGCTCGTGACCGCCTGTGCCGGGAGCAGCGTCGACCCGGCGGAGCCGTCCCCCGCCCAGCCGGCTGCCCCGTCGACCTCGGCTCCTGGGGGCGTCGGGTCGCCGGAGCAGCCCACGGCCGGCGCGGGTGCGCCCTCGGGGCGGGTCGCGCACCGCGACCTGGCGGAGGTCACCGGCCCGGACGCGGGCGGGAGCGGCGGCGACGTGGTGCTCCTCGCCGACACCGGCTCGGACGAGGCCTGGCTGGTGGAGTTCACCTCGTCGCGGTTCCGCGACGATCTCCGCGAGGCCCTCGTGGTGGCCCGGCAGCAGCTCGAGGACGACGAGGCGCTGCTGGGTGCCGTGCTCTCGGTCGGCTGCGACTCATCGGAGGAGTGGTTCCTCCGACGCGAGGACGGCGAGCTCCGGGTCCGGGTCCGGATGCCCAAGCAGACCGTGCAGTGCCTGGTCCCGGTGACCACGGTCGCGGTGCTCGCCGTCGACGCGGAGGAGGCGGAGGGGGTGGCCGGCCCGAGCTGAGGGGCCGGCCCCCACCTCAGCTGATCGGGTTGGAGAAGACCGCCAGCCCGTTGGGGACCTTGCGCTGGGTGCCGTCGGAGGGGGTGTTGAGCACCGCGAGCTGTCCCAGGTCGGTGTGGCCGACCATGGTGGTGGAGCCGCCGCCGTCGAGGTTGAGGGCGTTCTCGGCGCCCAGGGCCTGCATCATGTTGGCCAGCTCGACCATCGTGTAGCCGCGGCTGTGCGCCTGCCGTCCGTCGACGGTGAGGAAGAGGACCTTGTTGGCGTCCTCGTCGATCCCGACCGCGGTGCGCGGGTGCATCAGCTGGTCGTTGATGACCACGCGCTGCCCGTCGAGCAGCAGCGGACGGTCCCCGGAGATGGCGATCCGCGGCGCGCCCTTGACCCGCCACTGGAGGCCGAGCTTCTCGCCGCGCTTGAGCTTCTTGAGCAGGGCAGCGCCCTTGCCCCGGCCGACCAGGAGCTTGCCCTGGATCTTCTTGCCCTGGGTGAGGCCGTAACGGTTGGAGACGACCCGGCCCTTCTTGATGATCACCTGACGGGCGCGCTTCTGGCCGTCGGTCACCGAGTAGCCGCTGGTCTTGCCCCACTTGGGGCTGTAGACCCCGATGCCGCCCTTGGGGACGACGGGGGAGTTGAAGCCCGAGAACGTGATGTTGGGCCGCTTGCCGTGGCGGAACTTGCCGACGAACGGCATCTCCCCGACGTGCGGCCGACCGGCCTTGTTCACCCAGAAGGCGCTGTTCCACCCCGAGGCGGGGGCGTGGCGCAGCCCGCCCTTGCGGGCCTTGCCCACGCCGAGGGGAGCGCCGGTGTCGCCGATGTCGAAGAAGTCGCCGTTGATGGCGGCCACGGCACCGGACTGCTTGGCCATCCACTCCACGGAGGTGCCGTCGGCGACCTTCTGGGTGGCGACCAGGTCGAAGCTGTTGGCCGGGTTGACGATGTCGACGGTGAGGAGCTGGAAGCGGACCGTCTGGGGGATGCCCGCCCCGCGTGGCTCGATCTGGTCCCAGGTGCGGTAGTCGATGCCGGGGGCCATGTTCCATCCGGTCTCGGAGATCACGGTGGCGGGGGCCCGGCGGCCGGCCGGCAGCGGCTCGGCCACCCAGCCGGTCTTGCCGTCGCTGGCGTGGCGCGGGCGCTCGGCGGTGCCGGTCCCGGGGGCCCGCTCCCCGGCTGGGTGGGCGGAGTCTGCGGCCTTCAGGTCGGCGACCGCGGCGGCGCCCGGTCCGGCGGAGCCGGTCTGCGCGGTGGCGGTCGGTGCGGTCAGAGCCAGCGCGCAGGAGCCGGCGGCGAGGCCGGCGACGGCCCCCCAGACGGCGCGGTGGGCTGGGGCATGCGGTCTTGTGAAGGAGGGCATGCGCTCCAGAGTAGGACGGATGAGCACTAATGTGGCGGACGTGACGGCCTGGAACACGTTCGTCGAGGGGGACAACCTCCACGTGCTGTCGGGTCTCGAGACGGGTTCGGTCGACCTCGTCTACGCGGACCCGCCCTACAACACCGGCAACGACTTCGCCTACGCCGACCGCTTCCGGACCGCCGGCGGTGGCCGTGCCGGACGGCACCAGGCGTGGCTGGAGATGATGCGGCCGCGCCTGGAGGAGGTGCACCGCATCCTCGCGCCCGGCGGCGCCGTCTTCGTCAGCATCGACGACAACGAGGCGGCGAGGCTGCGGCTGCTGATGGACGACGTCTTCGGTGAGCAGAACTTCCTGGCCCAGGTGGTCGTCAACCTCAACCCCAAGGGGCGTCAGCTGGGCCGCGGCTTCGCGACCGACCACGAGTACCTGCTCGTCTTCGCCCGCGACGCGCGCGAGTGCCGGCTCGACGCCTCCACGGCCGACAGCGTGGACGCCGCCGACTTCCCCGAGGTCGCCGACGACGGCCGGCGCTTCCGGCACCTGCCCCTGCGCAACACCAACAAGAAGTTCAACCCGCTGACCGCGCCGACGCTGCACTTCCCGGTCTACGGCGACCCCGGCGACGGGCGTGTCGCCCTGGCGCCGTTCCCCGGTGCCGTCGAGGTGCACCCCGTCTTCGGCGACGGCGCCGCGGCGGTCTGGCGCTGGTCGCGGCCGCTGATCGGGTCCCGCCCCGACGACCTGGTCTGCCGGGAGATCCGGGGACTGCGGGGCCCCCGGGTCGACGTCTTCCAGCGCGACTGGCTGGAGAAGCCCGGGGGGCGCCGCAAGAAGCTGCGCACCATCTGGCACGCCGAGGAGGTCGGCTCCACCGACACCGCGGTCGCCGAGCTCAAGCAGCTGGTGGGGCACGTCTTCGAGTCCCCGAAGCCGACCGGTCTGCTGCGCCGGATCCTGCGGACCATGCCGGCGGACGCCCGGGTGGTGGACCCCTTCGCGGGCAGCGGGACCACCGGCCACGCGGTCGCGCTCGCCAACCTCGAGGACGGCGGCACCCGGCACTGCCTCTCGATCAACTCCGCCGAGGCCACCCGGCAGGGCTCGAACGCCGCCCGCGCCGGCCTGGGCACCGTCGCCGAGATCACCCGCGCGCGGCTGCGCGCCGTGGCCGAGCAGCTGGGCGGGGGACTCGAGGAGCGCTGAGCCCGCCTCAGGCGAGCGAGCTGCGCAGCTCGCTGACCACCGAGTCGACGACCGCCACCAGGTCGCCGCCCGACTCGTGGGCCACCGCCCGCTGGCGCTGGTAGGAGGCGCCGCGGGTGGGGATGTCCGCGACCCGGCGCAGCTCGTCGGAGCAGCCGAGCCGCCGGGCGACCGGCTCGAGCCGCTCCAGCAGGTCGGCCAGGTCGTCGGTGACCAGCCGCTCGCGTGAGTCGCCGTCGAGGATGATGATCGCGTCGAGGCCGTAGCGGGCGGCGCGCCACTTGTTCTCCTGCACGTGCCACGGAGGCATCGTGCTGACCTGCTCGCCCGCGGCGATCCGGGTGTCGAGGTCGACGACCAGGCAGTGCATGAGGGCGGTGAGCGCCCCGAGCTCGTCGAGGGTGGAGACCCCGTCGCAGACCCGGTTCTCCAGGGTGCCGAGTCCGGGTGCGGGGCGGATGTCCCAGCGCACCTCGTTGAGCTCCGAGATCACTCCGGTGGTGAGCTGGTCGTGGGCGAACGCCTCGAACTCATCCCAGCGCTGGAACTGGAAGGGCAGCCCGGCGGTGGGCAGCTGCTGGAACATCAGCGCCCGGTTGGAGGCGTAGCCGGTGTCCTGGCCCGCCCAGACCGGGGAGGAGGCCGAGAGGGCCAGCAGGTGCGGGTAGGAGTTGAGGAGCCCGGTGAGCACCGGCATCACCCGGTCCCGTTCGGGGAGGCCGACGTGCACGTGGACCCCCCAGATCAGCATCTGCCGGCCCCACCACTGGGTGCGGTTGATCAGCTCCTCGTAGCGGTGGCCCTCGGTGATCTGCTGGGCCGACCAGCTGGCGAAGGGGTGTGCCCCGGCCCCGAAGAGGTCGACGCCCAGCTCGTCGCCCGCCTTGCTGACCACCTCGAGGGTCTCGCGCAGCTGCCCCATCGCCTCCGGGACGTCGTGGCAGATCCCGGTGACCGCCTCCACGGTGTTGCGGAGCAGCTCCTTGTGCAGCCGCTCCGGCTGCGCGAGGCGGGGGACCGCCAGCTCGAAGAGGTCGGCCGCGGCGCTGACCAGGTCTCGGCTCTCCGAGTCGACCAGGGCCAGCTCCCACTCCACTCCCAACGTGGGCGTGGGGGACGCGTGGAAGTCGATGCGCACGCGGTCAGCCTAGGGGCAGGTGCACGGGAGGTCGCCGGCGGCGCGTGACAGCATGACGACTGTGCCTGATCAGAACAGCGAGGTTGACGTCAAGGAGCTCAACCTGACCATCGACCTCTGCCTGCGCATCGGCGAGATGCTGCTCGCCAACGGGGCCGGCGCGGCGGACGTGACCGCCACGATGGGCGCGGTCGCCCACCACCTCGGACTGCGGCACACCGACATCGACGTGACCTTCACCCAGGTCTCGATGGGCCACCAGTACGACGCGGCGATGCCGTCGCTGGTGATGCTCCGGCAGGTCAAGCAGCGCGACATCGACTACGAGGACCTCACCCAGGTCGACCACCTGGTCCGGGACCTGCTGGCCGGACGCCTCGACCTCTACATGGCGCGCAACCGGATGGCCACCATTGTCTCGGTCGGGCACAACCGCCCGCGCTGGGCGGTCACCGTCGCCACCGGGGTGATGTGTGCCTCCGTGGCCCTCTTCCTCGGCGGCGGTGCGCTGGTGGTCGCGATCGCCTTCGTGGCGGCCTCCTGCATCGACCGGGTGCAGCTCTTCCTGAGCCGCCGGCGGCTGCCGACCTTCTACCTCCAGGTGGCCGGCGGGGTGGTGGCCACCCTCTTCGCCGTGGGGGCTGCGGCCTCCGGCCTCGACGTCGACCCGTCGCTGGTCGTCACCGCCAACATCATCATGCTGCTGGCCGGGATCGGCTTCATGGGCGCCCTCCAGGACGCGCTCTCCGGCTTCTACGTGACCGCGGGGGCGCGGATCATCGAGGCGCTCCTGGCCACCGCCGGGATCATCGCCGGGGTCAGCGGCGGCCTGAGCCTCGGTGAGATGGTCGGGGTCGACGTGGGCCAGCTGGAGCCCGGCCGGTCGGGCTGGCAGGACATCGGGGTGCTGGCCGTGGGGGCGGCGCTCTGCGCGGCCGCCTTCGCCTACTCGGCGTACTCGCCGAAGCGGATCCTGCTGCCGATCGCGGTGGTCGCCGGCGGTGCCGCGGCGATCTTCCGGGTGATCGACGAGGCCGGGCTCGGGCGCACCTGGGCGGCCGCCACCGCGGCGTTCGCGATCGGTCTGGTCGCCTACGCGGTCGCCGGCCGGGTCCGGGTGCCGCCGCTGGTGGTGGTGGTCTCCGCGATCGTGCCGCTGCTGCCCGGGCTCTCGATCTATCGCGGCCTCTCGCTGCTGGCCGAGGGCGGCGAGGCGATCTCCCAGGGCCTGCTCGCGATGGTCACCGCGGCCTCGGTGGCGATCGCGCTGGCCTCCGGGGTGATCCTCGGCGAGTACGTCGCGCAGCCGGTGAAGCGGGAGGCGCGCAAGCTTGAGCAACGGCTCTCCGGTCCGCGCCTGGTCGGGGTCTTCAGGGCTCGCTCGAAGCGCTGAGCGCCCGGAGCACGTCGAGCCAGCGCAGGTGGGCGCCGTCGAACGGCGTCTCCCCGGCGCTCGCCGCGGCCGCCACCCGCGCGCAGCTCGCCCGTGCCGCGGCGACCACGTCAGCGGGGTAGCCGAACCGCACCCGGTGCTCGTCGAACTCGTCCTCGTCGTCGACCACCACCCGGCCGTGGACGTCCCCGACGACGTCGAGGTCCAGGTCGACGGCACGCAGCGTGGCGCCGTCCCACACCGCCGGGGTGGTGACGTCGACGTAGAGCGCGACCGGCTCGCCGGCCAGCGGTGGGAGGGAGCCGCCGCCCTCACCGTGGAACGTGGCCAGCCACCACGGCCGCCCGCCGGCCACCGGAGCGGGCACCAGACCCACCTGGTCGTTGGTGGCGACGAACCGGTGCCCGGGACGGGTGAAGAGAGTGCCGGCGGGGAAGCCGAGCCAGTCGCCGAGCTCGTCCTCGCCCAGCCAGAGGCCGTCGTAGGACCAGTGGGGCAGGTCGCCCCACTTGGCCATCTCGCAGCGCACCGGCTGACCCGGCCGGCGGGCGCCGTCGGTCACCTCGGGGTCGCCTCAGATCACCTTGGTACGGGCCGGCAGCGCCCGCCGCGCGACCCGGGCCACCAGGTCCTGGTAGCGCGCCCCGGTGGTCTTGGCCAGGTGGTGCAGCGCGTGCGCGTCGGCGCCCACCAGCACCCGGGGCTTGCCGGCCAGCACGCCCTTGACGATGACCCGCGCCGCCTCCTCGGGCTCGGTGCGGGCCAGCCGCTGGTCGAAGAAGTCGGCGGTGCGCTGCTTGTCGTCGGGGTCGGAGACCCGGGCGTTGCGGGCGATCGCCGTCCTGATCCCGCCGGGGTGGACGACGGTCACGCCGACCGGGTGTCCGGCGACGATCATCTCCTCGCGCAGCGCCTCGGACATGCCGCGCACCGCGAACTTCGAGGCGCAGTACATGCTCTGGCCCGGCATCGAGACCAGGCCGAAGAGCGAGGAGAGGTTGACCACGTGGCCGTCGCCCGAGGCGATCAGGTGGGGCAGGAAGGCCTTGGTCCCGTGGACCACGCCCCAGAAGTTGATCCCCATGATCCACTCCATGTCGCCGGGCTCCAGGTCGGTGAAGTCCCCGGCCAGCGCGACGCCGGCGTTGTTGACGATCACGTTGACCCGGCCGAAGTGGGCGGCCACCTCGTCGGCGTACGCCGTGAACGCGGCGCGGTCGGAGACGTCGAGCCGGTCGGCGCGCACCTCCCTGGCCCCCGCGGCACGGGCCAGCTCGGCGGTCTCGGCCAGGCCGGTCTCGTCCACGTCGGAGAGGGCCAGCAGGGCGCCGCGCCCCGCCGTCTCCAGGGCCAGTGCCCGCCCGATACCCGACGCGGCTCCGGTGATGGCGACGACCTTGGCGTCCAGTGTCCTCATGCGGGCGACCCTAGCGGTCCGCGGCCTCTCGCACCGGGGACCGCGGCATGCCACCATGGGGGCATGGAAGAGGTGGCCGAGCTCTCGCTCGACGAGAGCCGTGCGCTGCTGCGCGGCGACGTGGTCGGGCGGGTCGCGTTCACCACGCCGCACGGGCCGCGGATCGTGCCGGTCAACTACACCGTCAACGACGGGGTGCTGGAGATCCGCACCACCTCCTACTCCGAGCTGGCCACCCACGGGCCCGGCGCCACCGTGGCGTTCGAGATCGACCACCTCGACCGCGAGCTGAAGAGCGGGTGGAGCGTCGTCGTGCTGGGGCTCTGCGAGCGGGTGCTGGACCCGTCGGCCGCCGTCTTCGACCCGCCCGTCGACCTTCCCCAGCCCTGGGCCGGAGGCAACCGCCCGATGATGCTGCGCATCACCGCGCAGGACGTGACGGGCCGGCGGGTCGGGGTCGCGGAGTGGCCACACCCCGTTGTCGCGGACCCGCCCGGGGCCTGACCGGCCCTCGGCCGACTGCCCCGCGCCGGGCACAATGGTGCCCACCATGCCCAGCAGCGATCCCGTCAGCGGACCCGGGGACCGGCCCGACGCGGAGCCCGGCTCCGGTGACCTGACGATCACCTACCCCGCCGAGCTCCCGGTCTCGCAGCGCCGTGATGACATCGCCGAGGCGATCCGGGACCACCAGGTGGTGATCGTGGCCGGCGAGACCGGGTCGGGCAAGACCACCCAGCTGCCCAAGATCTGTCTCGAGCTGGGCCGGGGCCGGCGCGGCGAGGACGGCCGCGGCGGCCTGATCGGCCACACCCAGCCGAGGCGGATCGCGGCCCGCTCGGTGGCGGAGCGGATCGCCGAGGAGCTGGGCACCGAGCTCGGTGACCTGGTCGGCTACCAGGTCCGGTTCACCGCGCGGACCTCGGCGTCCTCGCGGGTCAAGCTGATGACCGACGGGATCCTGCTCGCCGAGCTCCAGCGCGACCGGATGCTGCGCCGCTACGACACGATCATCATCGACGAGGCCCACGAGCGCAGCCTCAACATCGACTTCCTGCTCGGCTACCTCAAGCGGCTGCTGCCCCGCCGTCCCGACCTCAAGGTGATCGTCACCTCCGCCACCATCGACGTGGACCGGTTCGCCGAGCACTTCTCCGACCCCCAGGGCCGGCCGGCGCCGGTGATCGAGGTCTCGGGCCGCACCTGGCCGGTCGAGGTCCGCTACCGCGCGCTGCGCGAGCTGCCCGAGTCGGACGAGGAGGGGGAGCCGGTCACGCGCGACCAGACCGAGGCGATCCTCGACGCCGTCCGGGAGCTCTCCCGGGAGGGCCCCGGTGACGTGCTGATCTTCCTCCCCGGCGAGCGGGAGATCCGCGACACCGCCGACGCCCTGGAGTCGCTGGGCTCCGACCGGCTCGAGGTGGTCCCGCTCTACTCGCGGCTCTCCGCCGCCGAGCAGCACCGGGTCTTCTCCAGCCACCCCTCGACCGTGCGCCGCGTCGTCCTGGCCACCAACGTCGCCGAGACCTCGCTGACCGTCCCCGGCATCCGGTACGTCGTGGACACCGGGGTCGCCCGGATCTCCCGCTACTCGGCGCGGACCAAGGTGCAGCGCCTGCCCATCGAGCCGATCAGCCAGGCGTCGGCCAACCAGCGCTCCGGCCGCTGCGGGCGGGTCGCGGAGGGGATCGCGATCCGCCTCTACTCCGAGGAGGACTTCGAGTCCCGCCCGGAGTTCACCGACGCCGAGATCCTGCGCACCAACCTCGCCTCGGTGATCCTGCAGATGACCTCGCTCGGGCTGGGCGACCTGGCGCGGTTCCCCTTCGTGGACCCCCCGGACCGGCGCAACATCACCGCCGGGATCCAGCTGCTGGAGGAGCTCGGCGCCATGGCGTCGTCCGACGGCGCGCAGCCGTCGTCCCGCGACGCGCAACGTCATGGCGAGCGGTCGCCGGGGCAGCCGACCGCCATGACGTCCCGGAAGGGGCGGGGCCGGCAGCAGGACGGGCCGCGGCTGACGAAGCTCGGTCAGCGCCTGGCCCGGCTGCCCATCGACCCGCGCCTGGGGCGCATGGTGCTGGAGGCCGAGCGGCTCGGGTGCGTGCGGGAGGTCATCGTGATCGCCGCCGCGCTCTCCCTGCAGGACCCGCGCGAGCGGCCGGCGGACAAGCAGGCCCAGGCCGACCAGCTGCACGCCCGCTTCAAGGACAAGTCGTCGGACTTCCTGACCTGGCTCAACCTGTGGCGCCACCTCAAGGAGCAGCAGCGCGAGCTCTCCTCCAGCGCCTTCCGCCGGATGTGCCGGCGCGAGTTCCTCAACTACCTGCGGGTGCGGGAGTGGCAGGACTTCGAGTCGCAGCTGCGCCAGGTCTGCAAGGAGATGAAGATCGACGTCGGCCGGCCGGCCGACACCCCCGACGCCGACGGCATCCACCAGGCGCTCCTCTCCGGCCTGCTCTCCCACATCGGTGCCCTGGAGGAGCGGGAGAAGCCACGCCCCGGCGCGTCGGGCCGTCGTCCCATGCGCGAGTACGTCGGCGCCCGCGGCGCCCGGTTCGCGATCTTCCCCGGCTCGGTGCTCAAGGGGAGCAACCCGGCGTTCCTGATGGCCGGGGAGCTGGTCGAGACCAGCCGGCTGTGGGCGCGGCAGAACGCCGCGATCAAGCCGGAGTGGGCCGAGCGGCTCGGCGCCCACCTGGTCAAGCGCTCCTACAGCGAGCCGCACTGGTCCAAGAAGCGCGCGGCCGTGATGGCGCTGGAGAAGGTGACCCTCTACGGGGTCCCGCTGGTCGCCGACCGGCCCGTCAACTACGGCCGCATCGACCCGGCCGTCGCCCGCGAGCTCTTCATCCGCCACGCCCTGGTCCAGGGGGAGTGGGCGGAGCTGACCTCGGGCCGGTACCGCTTCTACAGCCAGAACATGGAGCTGCTCGCGGAGGCCGAGGAGCTCGAGCACCGCGCCCGCCGCCGCGACCTGGTGGTCGACGAGCACACCCTCTTCGACTTCTACGACGCCCGCGTGCCGCCCGACGTGGTCAGCGGCGCGCACTTCGCCCAGTGGTGGAAGAAGGAGCGGCGCGAGCGGCCGGACCTGCTCACCTTCGACCTCGACATGCTCACCCACGACACCGTGGCCGAGGTCGAGGCCGCCGACTTCCCGACCCAGTGGCACGGGGACCACCTGACCTTCCCGATCAGCTACCACTTCGAGCCGGGCGCGGCCGACGACGGCCTCACCATCGACGTACCGGTGGCGACCCTGAACCAGGTCGACGTCGACGACTTCTCCTGGCTGGTGCCCGGCCTGCGCGAGGAGCTCGTCACCCACCTGATCCGCAGCCTGCCCAAGAACCTGCGGGTCTCCTTCGTGCCGGCGCCCAACACCGCGCGGGACTTCCTGGCCGCGGTGCCGCCGGGGGAGGAGCCGCTGCTCGACGCCCTGGAGCGCTACCTGCGCTCGGCCACCGGGGTGCACGTGCCGCGCGACGCGTGGGACTGGGAGAAGGTGCCGGCGCACCTGCGGCCCACGTTCCGGGTCGTCACCGAGGACGGCGCCGAGGCCGCGCGCGGCAAGGACCTCGAGGCGCTCAAGGCCCCGCTGCGGCCGGCGTTCGCCGCGGCGGTGGCCGAGGTCGCCCAGGACACCGGGGTGACGGCGACCGGGCAGACGACGTGGACCTTCGGCACCCTGGAGGAGTCGTTCAGCCAGCGCCGGGCCGGCCACGAGGTGCGGGGCTTCCCGGCGCTCGACGACGAGGGGGCCAGTGTCGGCCTCGGGGTCTACGGGTCGGCCGACGAGGCAGCGGCGCGCCACCGTCTCGGCGTACGCCGGCTCCTGCTGCTGGCGCTGCCGGGCTCCGCGGCGGCGCTCGCGGGGCTCTCCAACACCGAGAAGCTCGGCCTGGCCGCCTCGCCGTACCCGAGCGTCGCGGAGCTGCTGGAGGACCTGCGCGCCGCCGTGCTGAGCGACGTCGTCGACGCCCACCCGCCGGTGCGCGACCGCGCCGCCTTCGACGCGTTGCTCGCCGAGGCCGGGCGTGACCTGGAGGCGGCGGTCCGGGCGGGGATCCACGACGTGATCAAGGTGCTGGCGGCCTGGCGTGCCTGCGACAAGGCGCTCTCCGGCCGCGCCGACCTGCACACGCTCCCGGCGCTGACCGACATGCGGGCCCAGCTGGAGCGGCTCGTTCACCGCGGCTTCCTCGGCGAGGCCGGGATGCGTCAGCTGCGTCACTACCCCCGCTACCTCGCCGCGCTCGAGCACCGCCGCGAGAAGCTCGCCGGCCAGCTCGCCCGGGACCGGCAGCTGATGGAGCAGGTCGCCGACGTGCAGGCCTCCTACCTCCACCAGGTGCAGGCACTGCCGCCCGGTCGGCCGCCCGGCGAGGCGCTGCGGAAGGTGCGCTGGCTCCTCGAGGAGTACCGGGTCTCCCTGTGGGCCCAACAGCTCGGCACCGCCCAGCCGGTCTCCGACCAGCGCCTCCGCAAGGCGCTCGCCGCCACATGAGTACCCGCTTGGCCGGGGTTGTGCAGGGTTCGTGGGTGCTGCAACACCCACGAACCCTGCACAACCCCGCCTGAGCGGGGATCCAGCCGCCCACCCCAACGGACGTACGCTGGCGGGCATGGCCGAGCGACCCCACCACCGTCCGATGATGCCGGGGGACAAGCTCTTCGCCGAGATCGAGGCGGGGGCGGATCCGCTGCTCATGCAGGAGGCCGCGGACCGGGCCGCGGCGCTGCTGGTCCGGGGCGCCCGGGCCGCCGGCGACGACTCGATCGCCGAGCGGGTGGTCCACCTGGCCGACACCGAGGGGCTGGAGGTGCTGGCCGAGCTGTGGTCGGGCTCGCCGGTCGACTCCCTGGCCGGAGCGCTGTGGCGCCTCTACCTGCTGCGCTCGTGGGTGCACGCGTCGCCTCGTGAGGTGGCGGCGCAGTTCGAGGCGGGGCGGGCCGCCGCGCCGTTCGCCCGGGTCGTCGCCGGGGTGGCCGACCCGCCGGGGGTGGAGCAGCTCAAGGCGATGGTCGACCAGGTCCTGCGCGGGATCTCCGGCGGTGACTTCGCCGACGTCCTCCACCGGGCGGCCGCCTTCGCCCACGTGGTCGCGGTGGGCCGGGCGACGCTGGCCGAGCCCGACGCCCGGCACGACGCGGCGGCGCGGATGCTGACCCTGGCCGAGCAGCTCGAGGCGGCGGCCCACCTGGAGATGCGCGGCGAACTGGCCTGACGGTGACCCGATGGCGACCTGATGGCGACCGGATGGCGAGGGCCGTCCTTGCCCTGCGACTACAATGGGGCGTGGTGGTACGCCGGACCGCGGCAGCCCCGGGTCCCAAAATAAGCCGCTACGAGCGGCCACGCGCCGTGAGGCGCTCCCGGTCCGGCGTACCCCTCTAGCATGAGCGGCATGGGACTTTTCCGTCGCGCGCTCGGCGTGCTCGCCCAGAGGTCCGCCGCCCGTGCCGGAGGCCCCCGTGGCACCGCGCCCGGCTGGCCGTCCGGAGCCGCCCCAGCGACCGGTGAGCCCGTCGCAGGCCCGGTCGTGAGGTACGCCGCCGAGATCGACGGCGAGCCCGACCCGGGCGAGATCGTGTGGGGCTGGGTGCCCTACGAGGACGACCCGTCGCAGGGCAAGGACCGGCCCGTGCTGCTGCTCGCCCACCACCAGGACGCCTGGCTGGGGCTGATGCTGAGCAGCAAGGACCATGACCGGGACGCCCAGGACGAGGCCCGGTGGGGCCGCCACTGGATGGACGTGGGGACGGGGGACTGGGACCGGCAGCGCCGGCCCAGCGAGGTGCGGCTGGACCGGCTGCTCCGGCTCCAGGACGCGGCGATCCGCCGCGAGGGAGCCGCCCTGGACCGGGCGGTCTTCGACCGGGTGGTGGCCGAGGCCCGCAGGTTCCACGACTTGGGATGACGCGGCCATGACCCGTCGACCGGTCGCTCGCTAGGGTTACGGCGCGCCGTCCGCCCGCGGGTGGCCGCGCGCGCCCCGTCCCGTACCCCCCGAGGAGTCCCGTCCATGCCGTTCCGTCGTCCCGCCCTGGTGACTGCCGCACTGCTGTCCCTGGCGCTGGTCGCGGCCGGCTGCTCCGACGACGAGGCGACCCCGGAGGCGCGTCCCTCCAGCTCCGCCACCCCCGCGGAGCCCTCCCCGACCCGCGAGGCCACGCCACTCTCCCTGGGCGTCTACGGCACCGAGGAGGAGCTGGCGGCGTGGTCCGCGGTCGCCGACCAGTTCAACGCCTCCTACGACAGCGGCGAGACGACCCTGGTGGAGTGGAAGGACCACGACTCCGCGGTGGAGGCGCTCGCCGGCGGCGAGGTGCCCGACGTCTTCATGGTCGACCGGCAGGACCTGGACCAGCTGATGGGCGAGGGGCTCACCCGGCCCGTCAGCGAGCTGCTCGACGAGCGGGGAGTGGACTTCGGCGACGACTTCTCCCGCGACGCGGTCGAGTCCTTCAGCCTCGACGGCGAGCTGCAGTGCATGGCCTACTCGATCTCGCCGATGGTGATGTACCTCAACACCGACCTGATCGACTTCGACAAGATGGAACGGCGCGGGCTCGACGTCCCGTACCGCTGGGACAGGTGGACGCTGGCCGAGTTCGAGGCGGCCGCCGACTTCGCGGCCCGGCCGGGCCGCGGCACCAGCGGCTTCCACATCGACGCCTCCATCCGCGGGCTCACCCCCTTCATCCGGTCGGGAGGCGGCTCGGTCTTCGACGACGACCAGGCGCCCACCTCGCTGAGCTTCTCCGACGACGGCAGCCGGGCGGCGCTGGAGCAGTCGCTCGCCGTGCTCCGCGACGCGAGCCTGACCCTGACCGACGAGCAGCTGGAGCGGCGCTCCGCGCTGGAGTGGTTCCGCCGCGGCAAGCTGGGGATGATCGCCGGCTACCGCGACCTGGTCCCCGAGCTGCGGCAGGTGGAGGGCCTCAACTTCAACGTGATGGCGATGCCCACGCTCGAGAGCGCGAGCACCGTCGGTGAGGTCACGGGCCTGTGCATCTCGGCGCGGACCGAGGATCCCGCCGCGGCCGCCGACCTGATCTCCTACGCCGTGGGCGAGAGTGCGACGGCCCGGGTGACGCGTGCCGGGGCGATGGTTCCCGCCAACCTGGCCGTCGCCGCCTCCGACGACTTCCTGCAGCCCGGCCGCCAGCCCTCGCGCAGCCGGGTCTTCAACACCGCGGTCCGCGGGATGGTGCTGGAGCCCCTCCTGGAGTCCTGGCAGGACCTGGAGCAGGCGGTGGCCCCGCTGCTGCTGGCACTGCTGACCGAGCCTGGAGACCTCGACCTGGAGGCGATCACCGAGGAGATCGACGAGACCTCGCGCGACGTCCTGGCCGCCGAGTCGGAGGAGACCGAGGAGTCGAGCGAGACGGAGTCCCCGGACGGCGCCGAGGACTGACCGGCAGGAGCCCGGCGCCGAGGCTCCCTCCGGGGAGTCGGCCGAGGCTCCCTCCGAGGCGCGCCGCTCAGCGGCCCTCGGGGTCGCCCGTCCCGGGCTCGCCGGAGTCGTCCGGCTCCGCCGGCGGCTCGACGTCACCGGTGAGCACGGCGTCGACCAGGGCGTCGAGCACCAGCTCGACCTGCCACGGCCGCACGCCGAGCGTCGCGAGCTGCTCGGCGAGCGCGTCGGCCAGGGGGCCGGGGTCGCGGGTGGCGGGCGGTGCCCACATGGCGCGGCGCACCGGGTCGGGGCTGATCAGGTTCTCCACCGGCAGCCCGTGCTCGTCGGCGAGCTTCTTGGTCGCCTCCCGGGCCGCCTTGAACCGCCGGTCGGCGGCCGGGTCCCGGTCCGCCCAGGCACGCGGGTGCGGGGGACCGTCGCTGCGGGCCGTCCGGCTGGGCAGCTCCGACTCGGGCAGTGCCCGGACCTCGTCGAGCACCGTGACCCACCGGTTGGCGTAGCGCTCGGCGCCGCGGCCGTGGAACCCGGGCGTCCTCAGCAGGGCCTGCCGGTCGGTGGGGAGCGCGGCGGCCGCGGCCACCAGGGCGGAGTCCGGGATGATCCGGCTGGGCGTGACGTCGCGTTGGCGGGCGATCTCGTCCCGGGCCTCCCACAGGGCACGCGCCGCGCCGAGGGCGCGACGCCCGCGCAGCTTGTTGAGCCCCGACGTACGCCGCCATGCCTCGACCCGGACGGTCGGCTGGAAGCCGGTGAGGTGGGCGAACTCCTGCCGCGCCCACTCGTCCTTCCCCTGCGCCACGAGCTCGGCGGCCATGTGGTCGCGCAGCTCGACGAGGACCTCCACGTCGAGGGCGGCGTACTCGAGCCAGGAGCGCGGCAGCGGACGGGTCGACCAGTCCGCCGACGAGTGCTCCTTGCGCATCCTCAGGCCGAGGATCTGCTCCACCAGGGTGGCGAGCCCGACGCGGGGGTAGCCGAGGAGGCGGCCCGCCAGCTCGGTGTCGAAGAGGTTGACCGGCTCCAGGCCGACCTCGCGCAGGCAGGGGATGTCCTGGGTGGCGGCGTGCAGGATCCACTCCTCGTCGCCCAGCGCGTCGGCCAGCTGGGGGAGACGGGAGCCGAATGGGATCGGGTCGATCAGCCAGGTGCCGGAGTCGCCGCGACGCAGCTGGATCAGGTAGGCGCGGTTGGAGTAGCGGTAGCCGGAGGCGCGCTCGGCGTCGAGGGCGACCGGACCCGTCGCGGCGGCGAGCGCCTCGCAGGCCCGGGCGAGGGCCTCGGGGGTGTCGACCACGTCGGGCACTCCGTCGCGCAGCGTGAGCAGCGGGGCCGGCGGGGCCTCGGGCGCCTCGTCGGTGCCGGGCAGGTCGGGGTCTGGGGAGGGGTCGGGTGCGGAGCCCGTCTCCTGGTTGCGGCTCATCGGGGGTCCGGGCCTCGCTGCCCGCGGCGGCTCGGCATGGCCGTGACGCCCTCCGGGAGCGGCGGCAGCCCGGCGGCGGTGCAGAGCAGCTCACCCCACGCCTCCACGTGGGGCGCCAGGTCGAGGCCGTCGTCCCCCTCCAGCGGGGTCCAGGAGGCGCGGACCTCGAGCTGGGCGGTGCCGTCCTCGTGGGCCATCCCGCCGAAGCTCTCGGAGGCGACCCGGGTGACGGTGCCGGACTCCGAGCCCCAGCGCGCCCCGTGGGCGGAGAGGGCCTCGACGAGCCAGCTCCAGCCGACGGCGCCGAGCATCGGGTCGGTGACCAGCTCGGGGTCGATCTCGGCGCGGGCGTAGGCCACGAACCGGAAGGTGCCGTTCCAGGCGTCGTTGCCGTCGGGGTCGTGGAGCAGGATGAGCCGTCCGGTGCCCGCCTCGTGGTCGCCGACGCTGACGTCGGCGCTGAGCGCCGACGACCAGGGGGCGATGCGCTGCGGCGCCGGCATCTCCTCGCAGAAGACCTCCGGGCGCAGCGCGGCGGCGCGCAGCTGCGCGACCGCGGTCAGGAACGGAGCGGGTGCCTCAGCCGGCCCCGTGCCGGGGTGTGGCTCGGAGTGGACGACCATGAGCGCCAATCTACGTCGGGCGGCCAGCCAGCGATGTGCCAACACGCCGCCTGACCTGCGATGATCGCGGGCGTGACCTCCACCCCCACAGTCCGCGACAGTGCGTTCCTCAAGGCCGTCCGAGGCGAGCCGGTGCCGCACACCCCGGTCTGGTTCATGCGGCAGGCCGGCCGCTCGCTGCCCGAGTACCTGCGGGTCCGCGAGGGGATCGGGATGCTGGAGTCCTGCATGGACCCCGACCTGGTCGTCGAGATCACCATGCAGCCGGTCCGGCGGTACGGCGTGGACGCGGCCATCTTCTTCTCCGACATCGTGCTGCCCCTCAAGGCCGTCGGGGTCGATCTCGACATCAAGCCAGGGATCGGGCCGGTGGTGGCGAACCCGGTGCGGACCCTGGCCGACGTCGAGGCGATCCCCGACCTCACCCCCGACCACGTCCCCTTCATCACCCAGGCCGTGCGCGGCCTGGTCTCCGAGCTCGGCGCGACCCCGCTGATCGGCTTCGCGGGCGCCCCGTTCACGGTCGCCTCCTACCTGGTCGAGGGCGGTCCCTCGAAGGAGCACGCGAAGACCAAGGCGATGATGTTCGGCGCCCCCGAGGTGTGGGACGCCCTGATGCGCAAGATCGCCGGCATCGCCGCCGACTACCTGCGGGTGCAGGTGGAGGCGGGTGCCTCGGCCGTGCAGCTCTTCGACTCCTGGGCCGGGGCGCTCACCCCGCAGGACTACCGCGAGCACGTGATGCCCCACTCGGCCAGGGTGCTGGAGGCCGCGGGCGAGCTGGGCGTGCCCCGCATCCACTTCGGCGTCGGCACCACCAACCTGCTGGGCCTGATGGGCGAGGCCGGGGCCGACGTGGTGGGCATCGACTGGCGCACCCCGCTGGAGCGCGGGATCGAGCTGGTCGGCGACCGTGCGGTCCAGGGCAACCTCGACCCGACCCTGGTCTTCGCCCCCACCGAGGTGATGACCGCGCGCGCGGCCCAGGTGATCGAGGCGGGCCGCGCGGCGCGGGGCCACGTCTTCAACCTCGGCCACGGGGTCATCCCCTCCACCGACCCCGACCAGCTGGCCCGGCTCACCGACTTCGTGCAGTCCTACCCGCTGACCTGACCCGGCGTAGCGGGGCGTCGGCCGCGCCGCGGCAGCCGGCGGGCCGCCCACCAGGCGGGCACGCCCAGCAGGGCGACGACGAGCAGCCAGGGCAGCAGCACCCCGGCCACCGTGGCCAGCGCGACCGCCGCGCCGCTGAGGCCGCTCCACCCGGTCGCGAGCCCGTGCAGGAAGCCGGTCTCCTCGTCCTCGACGACCGGCTCTTCGTCGGCGGCGCGCTGCGAGATGTGGACGGTCACGGTGGCCATCGACGTCTGGTCCGCCAGGTAGGCCTGCTGCTGCTTGAGGGAGTCCAGCTCGGCCTGCCGTCGGGTCAGCTCCGCCTCGACGCTGACCACGTCGGCGATGCGCTCGGCCCGGTCCAGCAGCACCTCCACCCGCCGCAGGCTCCGCTCCTGGGCGCGGATCCGGACCTCGTTGTCGATCACCTGGGTGGTGACGTCCTCGGTGCTGCGCTCGGTCTCGAGCAGGCGCCCGGCCCCCTCGATCCGCTCGATCGCCTCCTCGTAGCTCTCGGTCGGCACCCGTAGCACCATCCGGGTCCAGGACACCTCGCCGTCGTCGGTGCTCGCCTCCTCGTCGCTGACCTCGCCGCGGAGCACGTCGGCGACCCGCTTGACCTCCTGGCGGGCCTTGGCGACGTCGGGGGAGTCAAGGGCGACCGTGGCGGTGGCGATCACCGCGCGGCGGGCCGCGGCGGGGGCGACCCCGGCGCCGCTCGCCGGGACCAGGGACCGGCCGGAGTCGGCCGCGGAATCGGCCTCGGGCGCGACCGCCCCGGCGTCGTCCGAGGTCTGCGCCTCGTCGGAGACCGCGCCACCGGATGAGGTGTCGCTGTCGGAGGACTCCGACCCGGTGCCGCAGCCGGCGAGGAGCAGTGCCGTCGTCAGCAGGGCGGCGTACGCGGGGGCTCGTCTCGCAGGTCGTCTCGTCATGGCAGTGGGACGCGGCCGCGTCGCTGCCGGTTCCGTCAGGCCCCGTTCAGCCGGCCGGGGCCTCGTCGACGACCCGCAGGGCGCTGGCCCGCCCCGCCTGGGCGAGCAGGGCGTCGCGCAGGTGGCGCTCCGGCGGGGCGACCCGGGTGCTGCGGCGCAGGCGCAGGACCAGGGCGACGGAGGTGTCCAGGCCCTCCACCGGGCGGTGCGCCAGCGCACCGACCCGGTGCAGGGGGTCGCCCTCCACGCTGAACCGGGGGAGCAGGGTGAGGCCCGCGCCGTCGGCGACCAGCGCCTTCCCCAGCTCCGCGCCGTCGGTGCTGGTGAGGGCGCGGGGCCAGGTGTCGCCGAAGAGCCGGACGCTGAGCCGGTGCATCAGGTATCCCTCGCGCATCGCCACGAACGGCTCGCGGCGCAGGTCGTCCACGTCGACGGAGTGCTGGGAGGCGAGCCGGTGGTCGCCGGGAAGCACCGCGACCACCGGTCCGGTGAGCAGCGGGGTGTCGAGCAGTCCGGCCGGCGGGTCGTCGCCCTCCAGGACGTTGACCAGGCCCAGGTCGAGGCTGCCGTCGAGGAGGCCGGAGTCGATGCTGACCTGACGGGCGTTGACCACCTCGACCCGGGCGTGGGGCTGGTCGGTGGTGAAGGCGCGCAGCGCCGGGGTGAGCAGGGTGGAGGTCGCGGCGCTGACGGTGCCCACCCGGAGCAGGCGCTCGCCGACCGACCGGTCACCGGCGGCGGTGCGGAGCCGGGCCACCGACTCCAGGACGGCCTCCACGTGCGGGAGCAGCTCGAGCCCGTCGCGCGAGATCCGCGCTCCCGAGCGCCGGCGGTCGAGCAGCACCACCCCCAGCTCGCGCTCGAGCCGGGTGATCGACTCGCTCAGGGCGGGCTGGGAGAGGTGGAGGTGCTCGCTGGCGCGCCGCAGGGATCCGTGACGGGTCACGGCCAGCAGGCACTCGAGCTGTTCGACACGCATGGCGTAATGCTACTCAATTACGCGACTTAATAGGTTTTACCGTCCACCCCCACGGCAAAACGTGCCGCGAAGTGGGGTGTTCGTCCTTGGCTGCAGATGTGGACCGGGTCTAAAGTCAACCAAGTCAGTACAGATTAATGAGATTGTGGCCGAGCGGTCGACGACCGGGAAGAGGTGCCGGATGAAGCGCACGAGCGAGAGGGGAGTGGCGTGAGCCGCGTCCCGGTCCTGGACGACGCCGCCGCGCTCGAGGTCGCGGCGCAGCTCTCCTCCCTCTTCGCCAAGGGTGCCGCCCAGCGCGACGCCGAGCGGACCACGCCGCACGAGGAGATGGCCACGCTGAAGGCCTCGGGGCTGCTCGCGGTGACGGTGCCCGCCGAGCACGGCGGACGGGACGTCTCGGTGGCCACCCTCACCGAGGTCTTCCGGCTCCTCGCGACCGCGGACCCGAGCCTCGCCCAGATCCCGCACAGCCACTTCGTCTACGTCAACCTCCTCAAGCACCAGGGCACCCCGGCCCAGCAGGCCCGGCTCTTCGCCGACGTGCTGGCCGGAGCCTCCTTCGGCAACGCGCAGTCCGAGATCGGCTCCAAGCACGTGCGCGACCACCGGACCACCCTCCTGGAGGACGGGAGCGGCGGCTGGGTGCTGAGCGGCGAGAAGGGCTACTGCACCGGTGCCCTCTTCGCCGACTGGATCCCGGTCCTGGCCCACCGCGGCCCCCTCGGCCCGATGGCCGTCGCCTGGGTGCGGCGCGACGCCGAGGGTGTGGAGGTGGTCGACGACTGGAACGGCATGGGCCAGCGCACCACCGCCAGCGGCACGGTCTCGCTGCGCGACGTGGCCGTCCCCGACGACCTGGTCACCGGGTACGCCGAGACGTTCACCGGCCCGCAGACCTACGGGGCCTTCGCCCAGGTGCTGCACGCGGCGCTGGACGCCGGCATCGCGCGGGCCGCCCTCACCGAGGCGGCGGAGTTCGTCGGCACCAAGAGCCGGCCCTACCCCGACGCCGGGGTCGCCCGAGCCGTGGAGGACCCGCTGGTGGTGCAGGCCTTCGGCCAGATGGAGGTCGCCGTGCGGGGGTGCGAGCTGCTCCTCGCGGCCGCGGCCCGGGCCGTGGACGAGGCGAACGCCGACCTCACCGAGGAGTCCGCCGGTGCCGCCAGCCTCGCCGTGGCCGCGGCCCGCGCCGCCACCACCGAGGCGTCGGTCTCGGTCTCCTCGAGGCTCTTCGAGGTCGCCGGCACCCGCGCGGCGCTGGACTCCCTCAACCTGCACCGCCACTGGCGCAACGCCCGCACCCACACCCTCCACGACCCCGCGGCCTGGAAGGTCCAGCACCTGGGTCGCTGGGTGCTTGAGGGCGTCCTGCCCCCCAACCACGGCCAGCTCTGACGGCGTACCCGCCACCCCCGCCACCCGAAGCCCGAGAGGAAGTCATGTCCCTGAAGTTCCACTGGTTCCTGCCCACCAACGGCGGTGACGGCCGCCACGTCGTCGGCGGCGGCCACGGGGTCAACCCCGGAGCCGCGGGCCGTCCCTCCGACGTGCCCTACCTGGGCCAGGTCGCCCGGGCGGCCGAGCAGTCCGGCTTCGACGCCGCCCTGACCCCGACCGGCGCCTGGTGCGACGACGCGTGGCTCTCCACCGCGATGCTCAGCCAGGTCTCGGACCGGCTCCGGTTCCTGGTCGCCTTCCGGCCGGGCCTGGTCGCGCCGTTCCTGGCGGCCCAGATGGCCGGGACCTTCCAGAACATGACCGGCGGCCGGCTGCTGCTCAACGTGGTCACCGGCGGCGAGCCCCACGAGCAGCGGATGTTCGGCGACTTCCTCGACAAGGACGCGCGGTACGCCCGCGCCGACGAGTTCCTCACCATCGTCCGCCGCCTGTGGGAGGGCGAGACCGTCGACTTCTCCGGCGAGCACCTCTCGGTGGAGGCGGCCAGGCTCAACCAGCTGCCCGACCCGATCCCGGAGATCTACTTCGGCGGCTCCTCGCCCGCCGCGGCCACCGTGGCCGCGAAGCACGCCGACGTCTACCTCACCTGGGGCGAGCCGCCGGCCGCGGTCAAGGAGAAGATCGAGTGGATCCGCTCGGTCGCCGACGCGGAGCCCTCGCGCAACGGACGCCCGATGCGCTTCGGCATCCGGCTGCACACCATCACCCGCGACACCTCCGAGGAGGCGTGGGCCGAGGCCGACCGGCTGCTCGCCGGGATCGACGAGGAGACCCTGGCCAACGTCCAGTCCGGGCTCGCCAAGAGCGAGTCCGAGGGGCAGCGGCGGATGCTCGCCCTGCACGGCGGCTCGCGCGACAACCTCGAGGTCTACCCCAACCTGTGGGCCGGGGTGGGCCTGGTCCGCGGCGGTGCCGGCACCGCCCTGGTCGGCAGCCACGAGGAGGTGGCCGACCGGATCGCGGAGTACGCCGCGCTCGGCATCGACGAGTTCGTCCTCTCCGCCTACCCGCACCTCGAGGGCGCCTACACCTTCGGCGAGGGCGTGCTGCCGATCCTCGCCGAGCGCGGCCTGTGGGACGACCCCCGCCCCGCCGCCCGGACGAGCACGGCCTCCGTCCCGTTCGCCACGGTCGGGCGGGCCGCCTCGTGACCGGGCCCCGGGTGGCCGTCGTCGTCGGCAACCCCAAGCCGGCCAGCCGCACGCTGGCCGCCGCCACCCACCTCGCCCGCGAGCTCACCGGCGCCGAGCCCGACCTGGTGGTCGACCTGGCCACCCTCGGTGCCTCGATCCTCGACTGGGCCGACGAGCACGTCGCGGCGCTGGTCGCGCAGGTGGGGGAGGCGGACCTGGTGGTCTTCGCCAGCCCCACCTACAAGGCGTCGGTCTCGGGGCTGCTCAAGGTCTTCCTCGACCGCTTCGGCTCCGGCACGCTGCGCGGGATCGCCGTCCCGCTGATGCTCGGCGCCGGCCCGGCCCACGCGCTGGCACCGGAGCTCACGCTCCGCCCGGTGCTGGCGGAGATCGGCGCCCAGACCCCCGTGCGGGGCCTCTACCTGCTCGACACCCAGCACGACGACCCCGCGGCGTACGCGCCCTGGCTCGCCGCCGCCCGTCCGGTGGTGGCCGCCCTGCTGGCCGGGACGCAGCCCCGGCCGGACTCGCCCCACCTGACAGGAGCCACCTCATGACCGTCGTCCCCGAGACCGCCGAGCAGGACCTCGACCCCCGGGTGCTGCGTGACGTCTTCGGCACCTTCCCCAGCGGGGTGGTGGCCGTCGCCGGCCGGGTGGGGGGCCAGCTGATCGGCCTCGCCGCCAGCTCCTTCACCTCCGTCAGCATCGACCCGCCGCTGGTCTCCTTCTCGATCGCCCGGACCAGCAACACCTGGCCGGCGCTCCGCGAGGCCGGTCAGCTGGGGGTCAGCGTGCTGGCCGACCACCACGACCAGCTCTGCCGCCAGCTCGCCGGCCCCGCCGAGCGCCGCTTCGACGACCTGGCGCTGCGCACCACCGCCGGCGGGGCGGTGCTGCTCGACGAGGCCGTCGCCACCTTCACCTGCTCGGTCCACCAGGAGGTGGACGCCGGGGACCACACGATCGTGCTGCTGCGGGTGCACGGCGTCCGCGCGGAGGGCGACCGCTCGCCGCTGGTCTTCCACGAGAGCGGCTTCAAGCGGCTGCACCGCGACGACCTCGACCCCGCCGCCCTGCACGGGCGGATCAACGGGGAGCCGGTCCCGGAGGGCTCCCCGGACGCCGCGCGCGCCGGCGCCGAGGACGCCGCGTGAAGGCGGCGGTCGACTCGGCGTCCGCCAGCCCCCGCAAGGTCGCGGTGGCCTCGGCGGTCGGAGCGACGATCGAGTGGTACGACTTCTTCCTCTACGGCACCGCGGCGGCCGTGGTCTTCGACAAGCTCTACTTCAACGGGCTCAGCGGGCCGGCGGCCCAGTTCGCCGCCTTCGGCACCTTCGCCGTCGGCTTCCTGGCCCGTCCGGTCGGCGGGATCATCTTCGGGCACTTCGGTGACCGCCTCGGCCGCAAGCGGATGCTGCTGCTGACCCTGCTGATCATGGGGGTCGGCACCGCCGCCATCGGCCTGCTGCCCACCTACGACCAGATCGGGATCTGGGCGCCGGTCGCCCTGGTGGTGCTGCGGGTGCTGCAGGGGATCGGCGTGGGCGGGGAGTACGGCGGTGCCGTGCTGATGGCGGTGGAGTACGCGCCCCGCGGCAGGCGCGGCTTCTTCGGCAGCTTCGCCCACATCGGGGTGCCGGGCGGGATGTTCCTCGCCGCCATCGCCTTCTCCATCGCCGGGCTGCTCCCCGAGGACCAGTTCCTCGCCTGGGGCTGGCGCGCCTGCTTCGTGGTCAGCATCCTGCTGCTCGGCGTCGGCACCTGGATCCGCCTGTCGGTGATGGAGACGCCCGCCTTCGCCAAGGTCCAGGAGGCCAAGGAGGTCTCCCGGCTCCCCCTCAAGGACCTGGTGCTCAGCCAGCCGCGACCGCTCCTGCTCGGCATGGGGACCCGCTTCATCGAGGGGTTCACCTTCAACCTCTTCTCGGTCTACCTGCTCGCCTACGTCGTGACCAACATGGGCCTGCCCCGCGACTGGGCGCTCCAGGGGATCGTGGTCGGCGCCGGTCTCGGCGTGCTGCTGGTGCCGCTCGCCGGTGCCTGGTCCGACCGGTTCGGCCGCAAGCCGGTCTACCGGATCGGCGCCTGGATCGGGCTGATCTTCGCCTTCCCGGCGGCGGCCATGATCCAGTCCGGCCACCGGGGGCTGATCTTCCTCACCTTCGTCGGCGGACTCGGCCTGGTCTACGGCGTCGTCTACGGGCCGCTGGCCGCCTTCTGGTCCGAGCTCTTCGAGACCCGCTACCGCTACACCGCGCTGAGCACGCTCTACCAGGTCTCCGGGATCGTGGCCTCCGGGCTGACGCCGCTGATCGCCGCGTGGCTGGTGACGCGAGGCGACGGGACGCTGTGGTGGGTGGCCACCTACAACGTGGCGGTCGCGGTGATCTCGCTGACCTGCGCGCGCTTCCTCCCCGAGACGCTGGGCCGCGACCTGGACACCCTGGTCGGCGGGGCGGGCGACGAGCCCCACGCCGACCTGTCCCGGCCGAGGACGCCCGGCGAGCGGGAGCCCGTGGAGGTCTGAGAGATTGGGGGCATGCAACAGGCTGTGCCGCGTGGAACCGTCGTGGTCGTGGGTGCCGGCGTCGCCGGACTGGCGGCGGCGCGGCTCCTGGTCGCAGCCGGGCGCGAGGTGGTGGTCCTGGAGGGCTCGCCCGAGGTCGGCGGCAAGCTGCGACGCGACACGGTCGCCGGGATCCAGGTCGACGTCGGCGCGGAGGCGATGCTCAACCGACGCCCCGAGGGCGTCGAGCTCGCGGCCGACCTGGGCCTGCCGGTCGAGCACCCGACCGTCGCCTCCTCCCGTATCTGGACCCGAGGACGGCTCCGGCCACTGCCGCGCTCGCTGATGGGCGTGCCCCTCGACCTCGACGCGCTGCTCGCCTCGGGCGTCCTCTCCGACGAGGGGGTCGCCCGGGTGCGGCGCGAGCCCTCCCTGCCCCCGACGCCGGTGCACGGCGACATCTCGGTGGGCGACCTGGTGGCCGCCCGCTTCGGCGACGAGGTGGTCGACCGGCTCGTCGAGCCGTTGCTCGGCGGGGTCTACGCCGGCCACGCGCGCCGGCTCTCGGCCCGCGCGTCGGTGCCCCAGCTGGTCGCCTTCGCCGAGCGGGGCTCCCTGCTGGAGCAGGGCGCGGCCATCCCCACCACCTACGACCGCCCCGTCTTCGCCGGCATCCCCGGCGGGATGGGCAGGCTCCCCGAGGCGCTCGCCACGGGGCTCGACGTCCGGACCGGCCGCACCGTCCGTGAGCTGGTCCGCACGCCGGAGGGCTTCGCCCTCACCGTCGGGCCGACCACGGCCCCGGAGCGGATCGAGGCGGCGGCGGTGCTGCTGGCCACGCCCGCGGCCCCGACCGCCCGCCTGCTCCGTGAGGTGGCCCCCACGACCGCCGCGGAGTTGGCCGGGATCGAGTACGCCTCGATGGCGGTCGTCACCTTCGCCTTCCGGACCGAGGACGTCGCACAGCTGGAGGCGTCGGGCTCGTCGGGCTTCCTGGTGCCGCCCGTCGACGGGCACCGGATCAAGGCCTCCACCTTCTCCTTCGCCAAGTGGGGCTGGGTCCGGTCCGCCGGCGCCGAGCAGGGGGTCGTGCACCTGCGCACCTCCCTGGGGCGGCACGGGGAGGAGACCGCGCTCCAGGCCAGCGACGCCGAGCTGGTCGACTGGTCGCTCGGTGACCTCGAGGAGGCCACCGGCCTCCGGGCGGTACCGGTCGACACCCACGTCCAGCGCTGGGGCGGAGGGCTGCCGCAGTACGCCGTGGGCCACCTGGACCTGGTCGCCCGGGCCCGTGCGGCGCTGCCCGACGGGGTGGCGGTGGCCGGGGCGGCCTACGACGGCGTCGGGATCCCGGCGGTGATCGCCTCCGCGAGGGTCGCGGTGGACCGGCTCCTCGGGTCCGCCTGAGCGCCACGCGCCACGCGCCCGCCGGCTCCGTCAGGTGGCCAGGGCGCGCTGCGGCACCGCGGCCCGGTGGAAGAGCCAGGCGGCGGCCGCGAAGAGCGCGACGTACAGCGCGGTGACGGCGAGGAGGTCACCGACCTGCCCGCCGTTCTCCTCGTGCACCCCGGCGAGGAGCACGGTCGCGGTCACCACGGCCTGGGTCAGAGCGCCGGCCGACATGACCAGCACCATGGCGGGCGCACGGAGCCTGGCCAGCGCCGAGCCCAGCAGGACGACGGCCAGGACGACGACGTAGACGCGGTCCTGCCGGCCCCCGGCCCCGATGATCCCGAGGGCGCCGGCGGCGAGCAGCAGCGAGAGGGGGGTGGCCACCGCCAGGGCGAGCCCGAGCCGGTAGGCGGTCTTCGATGACATGCCGCCACGGTAGGAGCCGCCCCACCAGGGGGTGGTGACGAAGCCGTGAAGATCCTGTGCAGGTCCGCGCGGGCGTGCCCAGCGGCGTCAGGCCTCGGTGACCGCGTAGCTCACGGTGCTGCTGTCGGCGTGCTTGTTGACCGACAGGGTCAGGGCGTAGCCCGCGCCGGTGGCCGTCACCAGGACGTTGCCGCCGTCGGCCTCGGTGCGGCTCTCCTCGGTGAAGCCGCCGGCGAGGACCTTCGAGAGGGCGGTCTCCACGATCTCCTCGTGCGGTCCGGCCACCTCCACCAGGACCAGCCAGGTGCCGCCCTCCTCCACGGCGTCGGTGACCACGCCGTCGATCAGGGGCACCTCGCCCGGGAAGTCCTTCGGGACCTTCACGCTCTTCAGCTTCTGGTTCTTCTGGCCCGTGCCGGTGTCGTCGCCCTTCGGCTCGCCGCTCGCCTCGCCGGGGGTGCTCTCGCCCCCCGCGCTGGTCCCCGCGTCGCCGGCCGGCTCGTCGTCCTCGCCGCAGCCGCTCAACGTCAGGGCGGTGAGCAGCGCGCACACGGTCAGGGGTCGCACCAGAGCCTTCATCAGTAACCCTCCCAGGTCGGGCCCGCTCCCGACGGGCCGCTGGCAAGAATGGCAGGCGACGGGCCATCTGTCAGGTGGTCTCATCCGGGGCGGACGGGTCTGCCTCCTGTGGCCTCGGTCACGGGAGCACAATGGGGGCATGACCGACACGACCCCCGAGCAGACCACCGCCGGCCAGAGCAACGCCGCGCGCATCAACGAGCTGAACGACTCGATCCGCTACACCATGTGGTCGGTCTTCAAGCTGCGGGACCTGCTCGGCGACGCCGACCGCGCCGCCGAGGCGGCCGAGGTCGAGGAGCTCTTCGCCAAGCTGGCCGCCGAGGACGTGGTCGTCCGCGGCACCTACGACGTGAGCGGCCTGCGCGCCGACGCCGACGTGATGGTGTGGTGGCACGCGACCGACAGCCAGCCGCTCCAGGCGGCGTACAACGCGCTGCGCCGCACCGCCTTCGGGCGGCGCCTCGAGCCCGTCTGGTCGCAGATGGCGCTGCACCGGCCGGCGGAGTTCAACCGCAGCCACATCCCGGCGTTCCTCGCCGACGAGGAGCCGCGCGCCCACATCTGCGTCTACCCGTTCGTCCGCTCCTACGAGTGGTACCTGCTCGAGGACTCCGAGCGTCGCCGGATGCTCTCCGAGCACGGCCAGATGGCCCGCGGCTTCGCCGACGTCCGCGCCAACACCGTGGCCAGCTTCGCCCTCGGCGACTACGAGTGGATGCTCGCCTTCGAGGCCGACGAGCTGCACCGCATCGTCGACCTGATGCGGCACCTGCGCGCGTCCGACGCCCGGCGTCACGTCCGCGAGGAGGTGCCGTTCTACACCGGCGCCCGGGCCTCGGTGGCCGAGCTCCTCACCCGGCTGCCCTGACGCCTCTTCCGGTCACGTCGTCGAGGCGGCCCCCCTCGGTGACCGGGGATGCCATGATCAGGGGCATGCCCCGTCGCGCCCGCCTCCTGCTGCCCGCCCTCGCCCTGGCCCTGGCCGGGCTGACCGGATGCGGGACGGAGGCCGAGGAGCCGGAGAGCGCGGACGAGGAGGTCGCCTCCTCGCCCACCGCGGTGCCGCAGGCCGAGGGACAGGTGACCACCCGGGGTCCGGTCCTGGTGCTCGACCAGGGCGACCTGCCGGTCGTCTGCCTCGGCGCGGTCGCGGAGTCGGCGCCGCCGCAGTGCGACGGGCAGCGACTCTCCGGCTGGAGCTGGGACGACCATCCCGAGCACGAGGCCAGCGGCAGCGTGCGATACGGGCAGTTCGCGCTCACCGGCACCTGGGACGGCGAGAGGCTGAAGGTGGACGAGGCGGTCCCCGCGGCGCTGTACGACGGAGCGGCTCCGGTCGAGGAGACGCCGGGCACCGCGTGCCCCGAGCCGTCCGGCGGCTGGAAGATCGAGAACCGGGCGAAGACCTCCGCCGCCGCGCTCGACGAGACGCTGAGGCGGGCCGGCCAGCTGCCGGGCTACGCGGAGGCCTGGCTGGACGGCGACCTCACCAGGCCCGAGGAGCAGATCGTCAACGTGCGGGTCACCAAGGACCCCGCCGGCGCGGAGGCGACGCTGCGCAAGAGCTGGGGCGGCGCGCTCTGCGTCCAGCAGGCCCGGTACGACGAGGAGGAGCTCGTCGCCCTCACCACCCGGCTCCAGGAGCTCCCGGGCGTGCTGGACAGCTCCGCCTGGGGCGACCAGGTGCTGCTGACCGTGGTCTACGACGACGGCTCGCTCCAGGAGTGGGTCGACCAGGCCCACGGTGAGGGGCGGGTCGAGGTCCGCTCCGCCCTGGTGGTTCCGGTCGACTGAGACACCGGGCCTTCGCTCCGTGTCGGGTCGTGTGGGCCGTCAGCGGCCGTGCAGCAAGCAGCCTCGATAGCGTGGGCGTGTGCCCCACTCTCTCAAGTCAGCACGCGTCATGCTGGTCGCGTCGCTCACCACGGCACTCGCCGCCGGAGGCATCGCAGCGGCGTGGGTCTTCCTCGGCCGGACCGGGTTCGCCTTCGCCTGGGTCACTCATTTCATCCTGATGGCGTGGGTGTCCTCGATCGTCGGTCCGCGGGTACGGATCCCGGATCACGGGTGGCTCCGGGTCAGGCCCTGGGAGGCGCGGCTCTACCCGGCACTGGGGGTCCGACTCTTCGGGAAGCTGCTCGACGTCATCGGATGGAACCGGGTCATCGCGAGGGAGCGTGGGTTCGACGGCACGCGGGAGGGCCTGAAGGAACTCGATCAGCACACACGTCGCTCCGAGGTCGGCCACAGCATCTGCCTTGTCGTGGCTGCGGCCGTGGCTCTCGGCGTGCTGTCGACCGGGGCATGGGGAGGCGCGGTGTGGCTGGTGGCCCTCGGACTGCCTTTGCATCTGTACCCGGCGCTGCTGCAGCGGCTCTTGCGTGCCCGCCTTCACTCCATATCGGCCAGGCGCTTGCTCAGTCCGATGAAGAGGCGTCCTGCTTCGCGTGCAGGGTGAGGCTGAGCGAGTTGATGCAGTAGCGGTCGCCGGTGGGCGTGCCGTAGCCGTCGGGGAAGACGTGGCCCAGGTGGGAGCCGCAGCTGGCGCAGCGCACCTCCACCCGCTTCATGCCGTGCGAGGTGTCCTCGATGTACTCGATGGTGTCGGTCAACGGCTGGTAGAAGCTGGGCCACCCGCAGCCGGAGTGGAACTTGGTCTGGGCCTCGAAGAGCTCGTGCCCGCAGGCGCGGCAGGAGTAGGTGCCGGGGGTGTCGGTGTCGTTGTACTCACCGGTGAAGGCGCGCTCGGTGCCCGCCTGGCGGAGCACGGCGTACTCCTCGGGGGTCAGCTCGGCCCGCCACTGCTCGTCGGTCTTCTCCACCTGGTAGCCCATGGCACAGAGCGTATCCACCGCGTGGTGGCCCATGTCGGCGCCGGAGGCCATGATGGGCCCCATGGCGAAGGCGTCGGAGGCGTGGGTGCAGGCGGGGGAGCGGGAGGTCCGCGTCTCCTCCCCGGAACGGGTGATCTACCAGGCGACCGAGGAGACCCCCGAGATCACCAAGCTCGAGGTCGCGCAGTACTTCGCGGACGTCGGGGAGGACCTGCTGCGGGCCCTGCGCGACCGGCCGACCGCGCTGGAGCGGTGGCCCTCGGGCGTGCGTGAGGGCTTCCAGCTGGCGACCGGGCCGCAGGACAAGGACGCCGAGGCGTTCTACCAGAAGCGGATCGCCAAGGGGGCGCCCGACTGGATCGACTCCGTGGAGATCACCTTCCCCTCGGGGCGCACGGCGCGGGAGATCTGCCCGACCGAGGCCGCGGTGGCGGTGTGGTGCGCCCACATGGGCACCCTCACCTTCCACCCCTGGCCGGTGCGGCGCACCGACGTGGACCGCCCCGACGAGCTGCGCATCGACCTCGACCCGCAGCCCGGCACCTCGTTCGCCGACGTGGTGCGGGTCGCGCAGGTCGCCCGCGAGCTGCTGACCGGCCTCGGCATCCGGCCGTTCGTCAAGACCAGCGGCAACCGGGGAGTCCACGTCTTCGCCCGCATCCGTCCCGAGTGGGAGTTCGTCGACGTCCGGCACGCCGCCATCGCCCTCGGGCGTGAGCTGGAGAAGCACGACGACGGCGTGACCACCGCCTGGTGGAAGGAGGAGCGGGGCGAGCGGATCTTCGTCGACTACAACCAGAACACCCGCGACCGCACCATCGCCTCGGCATACTCCCTGCGGCCGCTGCCCGGGGCCCCGGTCTCCACCCCGGTGGCCTGGGATGAGCTGGACGACGTCAAGGACCCGCGGGCCTTCAACCTCCTCACCGTTCCGGAGCGGCTCGCCTCCAGTGGCGACCCGTGGCAGGAGATCGACGACGTCGCCCACGACCTGACTCCGCTGCTCGCGCTGTGGGAGGCCGACCCGCGCGAGCTCAACTACCCGCCCGACCACCCGAAGATGCCGGGCGAGCCGCCTCGGGTGCAGCCGAGCAAGAAGGTCGCCGAGCACTGGGACGACGACGGCAACCGGATCGAGCCATGAGCGGGGAGGGGCGGGAGCCGGGCAGGTTCGGGGCGCCCGGTGCGGAGCGGTGGAGCGACTACCTCGACTGGGTGCGTGCCGACATCGTGGCGACGGTCCTGAGCATGCACGCCGGCGAGCGGCGCCGGGTCCTCGTGCCCTCCGGCTGGTCGCCCCTCGAGCTGCTCTCCCACGTGATGCACATGGAGCAGCGGTGGTTCGTCTGGGGCTTCCTCGGCGAGCCCGTCCGCGACGCGTGGGGCGACTGGAACACCGAGGACCCCCAGCGGCCCGACGACCCCCACGAGGTGCGCGGCGACGCGCGCTGGGAGGTCCCCGACGCCGTCACCGCCGAGCGGCTCGCGGAGCGTCTCGAGGCCGTGGCGGAGCGGACCCGGAAGATCCTCCGCGAGCACCCCCTGACCGCCCGGTCGGCGGTCGGCGGCCGGTTCGACGACCACCCGCCGACGCTGGAGTGGATCTGCTTCCACGTGCTGGCCGAGTACGCCCGGCACGCCGGTCACCTCGACGTCGTCGCCGAGCTCGGCCGCGGCGCCGGGGCGACCCCGGGCACCGACTAGCCTGCACCCCGTGACTCCTCCCAACCGTCCCAAGCTCGTCCTGGTCACCGGCTCGGGCCGCAGCGGGACCAGCAGCGTCGCCGGCACCCTCAAGCGGCTGGGGCTCCACGTCCCGCAGCCGGAGGTGCCCGCCGACGAGGCCAACCCCCGGGGGTACTACGAGCCCCTGTGGGTGACCGAGTTCCACAAGGAGGTGCTCAACCCCGTCCCGGTGCGCACCATCGACACCCGCCCCGACGCCGCCGACATCGCCCTCGAGGCGGGCTCCGCCCCCGAGGTCGAGGCGCGGCTCCGCGCCTGGCTCTCCAGCCAGCTCGACCCGGCCCTGCACGACGGCCAGGTGCTGATCAAGGACCCCCGTGCCTTCTGGATCCTGCCGGTCTGGACCAAAGTGGCCGCCCAGGTGGAGGCGGAGGTGGTGACGCTGACGATGCTGCGCCACCCCACCGAGGTGGTCCGCTCCCGCGACACCGCCTACCTGACCGAGCAGACGCCGAAGTTCCGCCGGCAGCGGGAGACCGCCAACGTGGCGGCCTGGGTCAACGCCGCCCACCTCACCGAGCTGGCCACCCGGGAGCAGTCGCGGGCCTTCGTCCGCTACGCCGACCTGGTGGAGGACTGGCGCACGGCCATGGCGCGGGCCGGCGAGCAGCTCGACCTCACCTACTCCGCCGACCTCGCCGACCGCGCCCACCACGAGGTGGACGACTTCGTCGACGCGCGGCTCAACCGCTCGGCCATCACCTGGGACGACCTCGCCGTCCCCGCGGGGCTCCAGGAGCTGGCCGAACGGACCTGGCAGGCCATGAACGTCCTGGTCGACGCTCCGCACGACGAGGAGGCGATCGCCGAGCTGGGCCGGCTGCGCGAGGCCTACGTGGAGATGTTCGACCACGCCGAGGCGATCTCGATGGACGCGACCACGGCCCGGGTCACCTCCGGACGCCGTGAGGTGCGGCGCAAGAAGGACGCCGAGCTCGACGAGGTGCGCCGCGAGCTCGAAGGGCTGCGGCACGAGAACGCCCGGCTGCGCCGCTCGCTGCCCAACCGGCTCCTCTCCCGGCTGCGCGGCCACTGAGCCACCTGGGCGCCTGGGTCAGGAGCGCTCCCACGGGGCGGCGACCGGGAAGTAGCGCTCCAGGAACTCCCCGAGCGCCTGGTCGACCTCGTCGGCGTCGAGTGCGAAGTCGTGGTGGTCGCCGACGCAGAAGAAGTCCTTGTCGCGCGCCCGCAGCTGGCGCAGCTGGCGCTCCACCCGGGCGTTGCTGAGGTCGATGAAGGCGTGCTCGGCGTGCGCCGCGAACGCGGTGCCGGTGGCCAGGCCGTGGTGCTGGGCCAGGGAGCTGAGCATCGAGACGTCGGTCGGCGAGCGGAAGGGGGCGTGGGCGGTGGCGTCCACCGCGGCGGCGTACCGCTCGGCGACCTCGGTGAGCACCGAGACGCGGTGCGGGTGCGGGGAGTGCGCCATCACCCGGGTGATGGTCACCCCCAGCTCCGCCTCCAGCAGTCGCCGGTTGTTGAGGGCCGCCTGGAGGAACGGTCGCTGCTGCCCGGGGTCGCCGGTCGGCAGGCCGATCAGGCCCTCCCCGACGAAGGCCGCGAAGTCGCCGCCCGGGGAGAAGAACGTCTCCGGGCGCAGCGGGCGTCCGAGGAAGACGTCGTCGTTGAGGTAGACGAAGTGCTCGGCCAGGCCGGGCACCCGGTGCAGCCCGGTCTCGATCGCCTGGGAGTTGAAGGTGGGCAGGGCGCCGGCGGGCAGGATCTCGCGGTGGTCGACCAGCCGCACCCGCCCCGACTCCAGCGCCTCGTCGGCCAGCCAGTCGGGCCGCTGCCCGGCGGTGACGAGGTGGATGGTGCGCACCCACGGCGCGAAGAGGTGGACGCTGCGCATCGAGTAGCGCAGCTCGTCCCGGCTCCGGAAGCGCGCCTGGCCGCTGGCCTCCCGGCGCCGCTCGGCGTCCGCGGCCTGCCCCAGCCGGGCCAGCCGGGCGGCGTTCCACGCCGGGTCCTCGCCGTCGACCCAGGTGTAGACGACGTCGACCGGGAAACGGCACTCGTCGACCCTCGGCAGAGCCATCAGCGGCAGCGTCGGCACCCCGCGCTCGTGGACCGCGACCGTCGCGGTCGCCGCCCCGGTGGGCACCTCGGCGGCGTACGCCGGGAGCCGGGGCGCCACCAGCACGTCGCCGTCCCGGTCCCAGAACTCCACCCATGCGCCGGCCCCCCGCAGGTGGCTCGGACGGCCGTCGTCGCCCCGCGGCCACGGCTCCAGGGCGAGCCGCGCGGTCATCGCCCGGCACTGCAGGGCCACCATCTCGGCGACCGGCAGCCGTCGCTCGGGCCAGCCGCGGTCGCCGGGGTCGAGCAGCGAGAGGTGGGCCGGCGCCTCGACCAGGCGGGAGAGGACGCTCTGCCGGTGCTCGGCGGGGACCACCACGGTGGCCGGGTCCGCCCCGTGCGGGGGCACCACGAACCACCCGTCGAGCCCGGCGACGGCCGCCAGCAGCAGGTCCAGGGCCTCGCGGCGGGACTGCTCGGGGGTCACCAGGGGGACGTCGACTCCGGGGGCGCGCTCCTGGGTGTGCCGGCCGACCTGGACCCGGGAGCCGAGCGGCCCGGCGGCGGCCGCGGCCTCCACCCGGCTGCGTCCCTCGCGGCGGCCGGCGACCCGGGCGAAGACCTCCTCCCAGCGGGCGGCGATCACCTCGGGGAGGTAGGCCCGGGCTGCGGCGTGGGCGCCCTCGCCCAGGCGGCGCAGCAGCGCCTCGTCGTGGGTGAGCCGCCCCAGGGCGGAGGCGAGCCCCGCCTTGGCGCCGGCGCTGACGAGCAGGCCGCTCACCTCGTGCTCGACGAGCTCGCGCGGACCCGACGGACAGTCGTAGCTGACCACCGGGACGCCCGCCGACATCGCCTCCTGCGCGACCAGCGGGAAGCCCTCGGTGCGCGAGCTGAGGGCGCAGACCGAGGCGGACGCCCACTCGCTGGTCATGTCGTCGACCGCGCCCGGCAGCTCGACCCGGTCCTCGAGACCGAGCTTGACCACCTGGGCCCGCAGCTCGCCGCGCAACGGACCGTCCCCGAGGATCCGCAGCCGCCACCCGGGGGCGTCGAGCTGGCCGAAGGCGCGGACCAGGTGGATGAACTGCTTCTCCGCGACGATCCTCCCGGCCGCCAGCACGAGGCGCTGGTCGAGCGCCGACCGCGGCTGGAGGGTCGGGGGGAGGGGGTTGGGCATCACGAGCAGCTCGGGTGCGACCGGCCCGAGCTCGTGGGCCAGCCACGCCGCGGACGACTCGGTGAGCAGCGCCACCGCGTCGGCCCGCGGGGCGAAGGAGAGGAGCGGCTCCATGCCCCCCACCCGGTCGGCCGAGGAACGGTGCTCCTGGTGGACCACGGCCACCCGCTCGGGGGCGAGCTGGACGGCGGCGGCGAGCAGCGCCGGCGTCACGGTGACCAGCACGTCGACGTCGAGGTCGGGCAGGGCTGCGGTCAGGGCGGCGTCGGTGAGTGCGGAGAACTGCCCGTCCCAGCGGGCCGGGACCAGCACCGAGGGCCGCCGGTCGAGGCCGTCGGGGTGCGGGGTGCGCAGGTCGGCCAGGTGCCGGACCTCGACGCGGGGGTCGATCGGGTAGTGCGGGGCGTCGGCCGTCCGGGTGACGCTGACCAGGGTGACGTCGTGACGCGCCGCGAGCGCGCCCGCCTGGGTGATCGCCGAGCGGGAGGTGCCGCCCATGCCGTCCAGGTTGAGGACGAGGAAGGCGATGCGCAGCCGGTCGCCGTCACGTCGCCGCAGGAGCCGACGCATCAGAGCCCGGTGACGCCCTCGCCGCCGCCGGCCTGCTCGTCGAAGGTCTCCTGCTCCATCAGGTGGAGCACCGGGACGCCGATCTTGCGGCGGGCCCGCGAGGTCCAGTCGACGTGGAAGAACTCCGCGACCACGTGCGGCCGGGTGAGGATGATCGCCTCGCGGCCGTCCACCTGGCGCACCAGCGCCTCGAGCGCCTCGACCGGGGGGTCGGTGATCGCCTTGCCGACGGTGCGGGCGCCGGTCGCGGAGAGCGCGGCGATGCTGGTGCTCAGCTCCTCGGCGGCCCGGTCCTCGCACTCGTGGCGCACGGCCTCGTAGTCGAAGTCGTTCATCACCGCGGGGGCGGCCAGGAGCTCGCCGGTGCCGAGGGTGCCCATGGCCGCCTCGACCCTGGCGGCGGCGTCCTCGATGGGGATCAGCACGTGGTAGACGACCTCGTCGGCGATCTCGTCGTGGAGGCTGTGGATCTGCCGTGCATCGCTGGCGCTCACCTCGTGCTCGGCGAGGATCACCACGTCGTAGGTGCCGATCCCGTCGTCGATCCGCTCGTTGCGCGTGCTGTCGCCGGTCTGGCTCATGCCACCCTCACCCTTCGGAGTCTGTGCCGAGGATCCTACCGAGGTCGTAGCGCACCGGCTCCTCCAGTTGGCGGTAGTCGCACGACTCCGGCTCCCGGTCGGGCCGCCACCGCTTGAAGTGGGCGGTGTGGCGGAACCGGCGGCCCTCCATGTGGTCGTACTTCACCTCGAGCACCCGCTCCGGCCGCAGCGCGACGAAGCCCAGGTCCTTGTCGGCGCTCCAGCGGCTCTTGGTGCCGGGGATCCGGTCGGGGTTGGCGACCGCCCACTGGCTCCACTCGCCCCACGGGTGCTCCTCGGGGTCGCAGACCAGCGGCTGCATCTCGTCCCAGAGCTCGGCGCGCCGCTTCTCGGTGAAGCTGGCGCTCACCCCGACGTGCTGCAGCCGCGGCTCCCCGTCGGGACCGTCGTCGTAGAGGCCGAGCAGCAGGCTGCCCAGCAGGCGGCGCTCGGGGGTGGAGGTCTTGTGCTCGCGCATCCCCGCGACCACCACGTCGGCGGTCCGCTCGTGCTTGATCTTGAGCATGGTCCGGGCGTTGGGGGCGTACGGCGCGTCCAACGGCTTGGCGATCACCCCGTCCAGGCCCGCCCCCTCGAACGTGGTGAACCACTCCTGGGCGACCGACACGTCGGTGGTGGTCCGGGTCAGGAAGCACGGGCCGTCCAGCCCCGCCAGCACCCGCTCCAGCTCGGCCCGCCGCTCGGCGAAGGGCCGCTCCAGCCAGGAGTCGTCGCCCAGGGCGAGCAGGTCGAAGGCGACGAACCCCGCCGGCGTGCTCTCGGCGAGCGTCTTCACCCGGGAGGCGGCCGGGTGGATCCGCTCCTGCAGCACCTCGAACTCCAGCCGCTCGCCGCCCTCGGCGGTGGGACGGGCCACGAAGAGCTCGCCGTCCAGGACGACCCGCTCGGGGAGCTGCTCGCGGACCGCGGCGACCAGCTCGGGGAAGTAGCGGGTCAGCGGCTTGGTGTTGCGGCTGGTCAGCTCGACCTCGTCGCCGTCGCGGAAGACCAGGCAGCGGAAGCCGTCCCACTTCGGCTCGAAGCTGAACCCGCCCGTGGTGGGCACGGACGACACGGACTTGGCGAGCATCGGCCGCACCGGCGGCATCACGGGAAGGTCCATCCGACGAGCGTAGAGCGCCGGACCGACGTCCGCGCGCCCTCGCCGCGGACCCCGGCAGCGAGCTGTGGCTGCGCGACGTCGAGACGGTGGTGCTCGCCGACGAGGTGCGCGACCGGGTCGCCGGCGCCCGCCGATAGGCTGGGCCGCCTATCCCCGGTTGGTCTGCCGGCAGGGCCCGCCTGACTTTGAATCAGGACTAGCGACGTAGGTTCGACTCCTACCCGGGGAGCATGGACAACCTCACAGTCATCGTCCTCGCCGCCGGCGGGGGCACCCGCATGAAGTCCAAGACCATGAAGGTGCTGCACCCGGTCGGCGGACGCTCGATGATCGGCCACGTGCTCAGCGCCGTCCAAGCGATGGAGCCGTCGCGGATCGTGGCGGTGGTGGGCCACCAGCGCGAGCAGGTGGGGCCGCACATCCAGCAGCTGGTTCCGGACGCCGTGCTGGCGGTCCAGGAGACGCAGGACGGGACCGGGCACGCGGTCCGGGTGGCCTGCGAGGCCGCGGACGTCCACGACGGCACCGTGGTGGTGGCGGCGGGCGACACCCCGCTGCTCGACGGCGAGAGCCTGCGCGCCTTCGTGGCCGACCACGCGGCCTCCGGACGCGCGGTGAGCATCCTCACCGGCGTCGTCGAGGACCCGTTCGGCTACGGCCGGATCGTGCGCGACGAGACCGGCGACGTCGCCGCCATCGTGGAGGAGAAAGAGGCCGACGCCGAGCAGCGGGCGATCCGGGAGATCAACTCCGGGATCCTGGCCTTCGACGCGGCGTTCCTCACCGAGGCGCTGGGCCGGATCAGCAACGACAACGCCAAGGGGGAGTACTACCTCACTGACGCCGTCGGCATCGCCCGCGACGCCGGCCTGCGGGTGGGCGCCTTCGCCGTCGACGACGTGCGCCAGACCGAGGGGGCCAACGACCGCGCCCAGCTCGCCGAGCTCGGTCGCGAGCTCAACCGCCGCATCGTCACCCGCTGGATGCGCGAGGGGGTCACCGTGATGGACCCGGCGACCACGTGGATCGACGCCGACGTGGTGCTCGAGCCCGACGTCACGCTGCTGCCCGGCACCCAGCTGCTGGGCGCCACCATCGTGCACGAGGACGCGGTCGTGGGTCCCGACTGCACCCTCAAGGACTGCGAGATCGGGATCGGCGCGCGGGTGGTGCGCACGCACGGCGAGCTCGCGGTGGTCGGGGACCGCGCGACCGTGGGGCCCTTCTCCCACCTGCGGCCCGGGACGCGGCTCGGTGCCGACGGCAAGATCGGCGGCTTCGTGGAGACCAAGAACGCTGAGATCGGCGACGGGGCCAAGGTGCCGCACCTCTCCTACGTGGGCGACGCGGAGATCGGGGAGGGCGCCAACATCGGAGCCGGCACGATCTTCGCCAACTACGACGGGGTGGCCAAGCACCGCACCGTCGTGGGGCGTCACGCGCGCACCGGCTCCAACAACACCTTCGTGGCGCCGGTGAGCATCGGCGACGGGGCGGCGACCGGTGGCGGGACCGTGGTCCGCCAGGACGTGCCGCCCGGCGCGCTCGCGGTCTCCGCGGGCACCCAGCGCACCATCGAGGGCTGGGTCGTCTCCCGCCGCTCGGGGACCAAGCAGGCCGAGGCCGCCCAGGGCGGGGTCCTGGACGGCGACGCGGGGGAGGATGTGTCGTAGGCAACCTGTCGCGTCCCACGCAGGACCCCGGGGTTGGGGGGATGCCCGTCGGTGGGACACAATCCAGAAGTACGGGCCTGTCCCACCGGGTCTCACCTCATCCCCCCCGAGGAGTCTCACCGTGAGCGGAATGAAGCGCACCACGGAGAAGAACCTGATGGTCTTCAGCGGCCGCGCCCACCCGGAGCTGGCCAACGAGGTCGCCGACCTCCTCGGCAGCGGGTTGGTGCCCCAGTCGGCGTACGGCTTCGCCAACGGCGAGATCTACGTCCGCTACGAGGAGTCGGTGCGGGGGTGCGACGCCTTCGTCATCCAGAGCCACACCTCGCCGATCAACGAGTGGATGATGGAGCACCTGATCATGGTCGACGCGCTCAAGCGCGCCTCGGCCAAGCGGATCACGGTCGTCATGCCCTTCTACGGCTACGCCCGCCAGGACAAGAAGCACCGTGGTCGCGAGCCGATCTCGGCCCGGCTGATCGCCGACCTCTTCAAGACCGCCGGGGCGGACCGGCTGATCACCGTCGACCTGCACTCCGACCAGATCCAGGGCTTCTTCGACGGCCCGGTCGACCACCTGATGGCCATCACGATCCTCACCGACTACGTCAAGGAGAAGTACGGCACCCAGCAGCTTGCCGTGGTCTCCCCGGACGCCGGCCGGATCAAGGTGGCCGAGCGCTGGTCGGCCCGCCTCGGGGGAGTGCCGCTGGCCTTCATCCACAAGACCCGTCGCACCGACCGGCCCAACGAGACCGTCGCCAACCGCGTGGTCGGTGACGTCGCCGGCCGGGTCGCCGTGCTGACCGACGACATGATCGACACCGGTGGCACCATCGTGAAGGCCGCGGAGGCCTGCATGGAGGCCGGGGCGAGCGGCGTGGTCATCGCCGCCACCCACGCGATCCTCTCCGACCCGGCCGTCGACCGCCTGAAGAACTGCGTGGCCACCGAGGTCGTCGTCACCAACACGCTGCCGATCCCCGAGGACAAGCAGTTCGACAAGCTGACCACGCTCTCGATCGCACCGCTGCTCTCGCGGGCGATCCGGGAGGTCTTCGAGGACGGCTCCGTCACCTCGATGTTCGACGGCCAGGCCTGACCCGGAGCGCGGGGCCCACCCGGCACCGCGATTTCTGCTCCGGCCCGGCGCCGGGTAGTCTGCTGCAGTTGCCTCGGCGAGGGAGTCCCACACAGGGAGCTCCGTGATCGACAGGGCAGGCCAGCCACCGCGCCGCGCCCCCCTGCCGGGAGCGCGGCGTTTTCGTCGTCCTGGGCAACCACCGAACCAGACCACCCGTCAGCACAGCGCACACCAACGGAGTCGAGCATGTCCACCGAGAAGATCACCGCACAGGTCCGCAACGAGTTCGGCAAGGGCGCGGCCCGCCGCATCCGCCGGGAGAACAAGATCCCCGGCGTCATCTACGGACACGGCGCCGAGCCCATCCACGTGACCCTTCCCGGCCACGAGACCATGCTGGCGATCCGCAACGGCGGCGCCAACGCCCTGCTCGACCTCGACATCGACGGCGAGAGCCACCTCGGCCTGGTCCGGGACGTCCAGATCGACCCGATCCGCCGGGTCATCGAGCACGTCGACCTCGTCACCGTCGTCCGCGGCGAGAAGGTCACCGTCGACGTCCCGATCCACGTCGTCGGCGACGCGGTGCGCGACGCGCTGGTCGTCACCGAGAACACCACCGTCCAGCTCGAGGCCGAGGCCACCCACATCCCCGAGCAGATCGAGGTCTCCATCGAGGGCGCCGAGGCCGGCCTCCAGGTGCTCGCCTCCGACCTGGTGCTCCCGAAGGGCTCCACGCTCCTCTCCGACGCCGACCTGCTGATCGTCAACATCACCCAGCAGATCTCCGCCGAGGCCCACGAGGCCCAGATGGAGGAGGCCGAGGCCGAGGCCGGCATCGAGCGCGACGAGGCCGACGAGCCCGCCTCCGAGTGACCCCTGGCCCGTCGGCTGCTGCAGCCGCCGGACCGCCTCAGCACGGCGCCGCGACCTCCGGGTCGCGGCGCCGTGCTGCGTCCGGAGGGGGTACGGGATACTTGCGCCCATGGACTCGCAGGTGTGGCTCGTCGTCGGGCTGGGGAACCCCGGACCCAAGTACGCCGGCCACCGGCACAACGTCGGCTACCTGGTCAACGACCTGCTGGCCGAGCGCCTGGGATCGCCCTTCAAGTCGCACAAGACCGGCCGCGCGGATGTGGCCGAGGGACGGCTCGGCGCCCCTGGCAGCCCTGGTCCCCGGCTCGTGCTGGTGCGCCCGCGCTGCTACATGAACGAGACGGGCGGCCCGGTCTCGGCGGTCGCCAAGTTCTACGACGTCCCGCCGGACCGGATCGTCGCGGTGCACGACGAGCTCGACATCGCCTTCGGCACCCTGCGCCTCAAGAAGGGCGGTGGCGACAACGGGCACAACGGCCTCCGCTCCATGCGGTCCTCCCTGGGCACCGGCGACTTCTACCGGGTCCGGGCGGGGATCGGACGCCCGCCCGGCCGCCAGGACGTGGCGGACTTCGTGCTCTCCGACTACTCCAAGACCGAGCGCAAGGAGCTGCCCATCCAGCTCGTCGAGGCCGCGGACGCAGTCGAGTGCCTGGTCACCGAGGGCCTGGAGAAGGCGCAGCAGCAGTTCAACCGCTGATCTCGGCCCCTCCCATAGCAGTGGCGAGGTGCCAAGGGCATGCCCAATTTGAGGCAGTTGCGTTGATGATGCGTCATCATTTCTCGGTCTGAGGCATTAACAATCGGCCATGTCAGCCGTAGCCTGCAGGGACGGGTCGATCGGATCCGGGGGAATCCGCGGGGGCGCGGGGATGCCGGGGGGCATGGTGGAGAGCGTATTCAGCGGACCTTCATCCACGCCGGGGCGCGAGACGACGCGCGTCGGCACATTGATCCACGGGAGTGCTCCCCCCCACGCCTTCCGTGGCTCCAGCCGTCACGTCGTTCCACCGTCGCCCCATGCTTCGGGCCGGGGCGGCGTGGCGGTCCTGGGGGCCACGCGATGAGCCGAGGGTTCACGAGCGGCCACCCCACTCCCGCGCCGGCCAGCACCGACGAGCGTGCCCTGCCGCTGCTGCGGACCGGTCCGGTGCCCGACGGGGCCGGGAAGGGCGTCCATCGTCCTGTCCTGCGGATGGTCCTGGCCGTCGAGATGGCCGCGGTCCTCGCCGCGATGGCCGTGGCGGCGGCGCTGGTGGGCTCGGACCCCTGGGTCGCCCTCGCGGTCGGTCTCGGCGCGCTGGTGCTGACCTACCAGCCGGGTCGGGACGCCGTCCGGCCCGGGCTGCCCACGCCGGGCCGGGTGGCCCGGGACCTGGCCCTCCCGTTCGCGGCCGCCGCCCTCGCCTGCACCGTGGGGTGGCTGGAGCGGACCGCCCTCGACACCGCGCTCGCGGTGCTGGTGGCCGGCGGGTCGGTGACCCTGGTGGCCGCCGCGGTGCGCCACACGTGGATGACCGGCGTCCGGGTGGTGGTCGTCGGACCGGCCGCCGAGGTGGCGGCGACCTTCGCCTGCTGGGACCGGGACCGGCGCATCCGGCTCGTCGGCACCCTGGTCGTCGAGGAGGACCAACCCGGCTCGGTGCCGGGGGAGCGCTTCGAGTCCCAGGACCCGCGCCAGCTCATCCTCGGGTTCCGGCCGGACATGGTGCTGGTGCTGCCCGGGGCCGGGGTCGACTCGGAGGTGATCCGCCGGATCGGCTGGGCGCTGGAGGGCTCCGGCGCCGGGCTGGCGGTCTGCTCGGGGCTGGAGGGCGTCGCCGCGCACCGCGTCCAGCCCACGCAGATGGCGGGGATGAGTGTGATGCAGGTCCGGTCGAGCCGCCCGTCCTGGCTGGTGCGCGGTGTGAAGACCGTGGCCGACCGGCTCTGCGCGCTGCTGCTCCTCGCGCTCCTCTCACCCCTCCTCGCCGTCCTCCTGCTGGCGCTGCGAGGCACCTCGCCCGGGCCGGGGCTCTTCGCCCAGCAGCGGATCGGTCGCCACGGACGCCCGTTCACCATGTACAAGCTGCGCACCATGCGCGCGGACGCCGAGCAGGTCAAGGAGCTGCTCCGCGACGTCGACGAGGGCAACGGGCTGCTCTTCAAGAAGGAGCACGACCCCCGGGTCACCCGGTTCGGCCGGTTCCTGCGCAGGTACTCGCTCGACGAGCTGCCTCAGCTGGTCAACGTGCTCCACGGCGAGATGTCCCTGATCGGACCACGGCCCGCCCTGCCGGACGAGGTGGCGCGCTACACCTCGATGGAGCGGCGGCGTCTCGCGGTCCGCCCCGGGATGACGGGCGCCTGGCAGGTCAGCGGCCGGTCCACGCTGGGACGCGACGAGTCGATGCTCCTCGACCTGGACTACGCCGACAACTACCGGCTGACCTACGACGTGCTGATCGCGATGCGCACCGTCGACGCCGTGGCCCGGCCCCGAGGTGCCTGGTGAGCACGACGAGCACCACGACGACGACCAGGACCACGACCACGACCAGGACCAGGGCGAGCGTGGTCATCCCCGCCCACAACGAGGCCCGCACGATCGGGCGCAACCTCGCCGCCCTCCGCTCCGGAGCAGGCGGGCTGGACCTCGACGTGGTCGTGGTGTGCAACGGGTGCACCGACGGGACCGCCGAGGTGGCCCGCGCCGCGGACCCCCGGGCCCGGGTGATCGAGATCCCGGAGCCGTCCAAGGCAGCGGCCGTGCGGGTGGGCAACGCGGCCACCACGGTCTTCCCCCGGGTGCACCTCGACGCCGACGTCGAGCTGACCGGGACCGACCTGATCGCGCTGCTCGAGCCACTCACCAGGGGCGAGGCGCTGGCCACCGCGCCTCGGCGTGCGATGCCCAGGGACGGCTGCTCGCTGTGGGTCGACTGGTACTACGACGTCTGGGAGGCGCTGCCGCAGGTAGGGTCCGGCCTCTTCGGCCGCGGCGTGGTCGCGGTCGCCGAGGAGGCCCAGCACCGGCTCGCCGCGCTGCCGCCGCTGATGAGCGACGACCTGGCGATCTCCGAGGCCTTCGACCACGCCGAGCGTCGGGTCGTCGAGCACGCGACGGTGGTGGTCCACCCGCCCCGGACGCTCGCCGACCTGGTCCGGCGGCGGATCCGCGTGGTGACGGGCAACGTCCAGGCAGGTGAGGCCGGCGTGCGCCGGGCCGGCTCCGCCACGGGTCCGCTGACCCTGGTCCGGATGGTGCGCTGCCGTCCTGCCCTGGTCCTGCGGATGCCGGTCTTCCTGGGCGTCACGGTGATCGCTCGGCTGGGCGCGCGCAGGGCCCTGCGCGCCGGTGACTTCAGCACCTGGCAGCGGGACGAGAGCTCACGCCGATGAGGACGCACACATCGCGCAGCACCACGGGGGGACGCGGATGAGCAGCAGCGCACAGGAACGACAGCCGATCGGTGTCGCCGTCGTCGGCGCCGGCTACTGGGGGCCGAACCTGATCAGGAACTTCGGGTCGAGCCCGGACTGGGCTCTGGTCGGGGTCTGCGACCTGGACGAGCAACGGGCCAGGGCGGTGCTGGGGAGCGGCAGCGTGGCCCACGTGACCTCGTCGCTGGAGGCGGTGCTGCGCTGCGACGACGTGGACGCGATCGCCATCGCCACCCCCGCCCGGACGCACCAGGGGATCGCGCTGGCGGCGCTCCGGGCCGGCAAGCACGTGCTCGTGGAGAAGCCGCTGGCCGACAGCGTCTCCCACGGGTCCGCGATGGTGGAGCTGGCGGCGGAGCGGGCGCTGGTCCTGATGGCCGACCACACCTACTGCTACACGCCGGCGGTGCTGAAGATCCGTGAGCTCGTCGAGGCGGGGGAGCTGGGCGAGATCCTCTTCGTCGACTCGGTGCGGATCAACCTCGGCCTCGTCCAGCCGGACATCGACGTCTTCTGGGACCTGGCCCCCCACGACCTGTCGATCCTCGACTTCGTCCTGCCCGGGGGGCTGCGCCCCAGCGGCGTGGCTGCCCAGGGGGCCGACCCGTTGGGCGCGGGGAAGGCGTGCGTGGGCTACCTCAGCCTGCCTCTGCCGGGCGGGGCGATGGCCCACGTCCACGTCAACTGGCTCAGTCCGACCAAGATCCGGCAGATGGTGATCGCCGGCACCCGCCGGACCCTGGTGTGGGACGACCTGAACCCGCAGCAACGGGTGAGCGTCTACGACCGGGGGGTCGACCTGGCACAGCAGACCGCCGGCACGACCGACCGGACCGACGCGACGATCTCCTACCGGCTCGGCGACACGTGGGCCCCGGCCCTGCCGGAGCGCGAGGCGCTGGGGGCGATGGTGACGGAGTTCGCCGCCAGCATCCGGGGGCGACGGGCGGCCCGGACCGACGGGGCCGCCGGGCTGAGGGTGCTGAAGGTGCTCGACGCGGCGTCGCGCAGCCTCGGTGCCGGCGGGGTCCTGGTCGACACCGACATCAGCGCCTCGCAGCTGGAGGTGGCGGGATGACGAGCCTGGCAGGGGCGCAGGCCCTGGTCACCGGGGGCGCGGGGACGATCGGCTCCACCTTGGTCGACCAGCTGGTGACGGACGGGGTGGCCCACGTCGACGTGCTCGACAACCTGGTCCGCGGCCGGCGTGCCAACCTCGACCACGCGCTCGCCTCGGGTCGGGTCGCGCTGGTCGAGGGTGACCTCAGCGACCGGGACCTCGTCCACGACCTGACCTGGGGCAAGGACCTGGTCTTCCACCAGGCCGCGATCCGGATCACCCAGTGCGCCGAGCAGCCTCGCCTCGCCCTGGAGGTGATGGTGGACGGCACGTTCAACGTCGTGGAGGCCGCCGCGCAGGCGCGGGTCGGCAAGCTGGTGGCCGCCTCCTCGGCGTCGGTCTACGGGATGGCGGAGGAGTTCCCCACCGGGGAGCGGCACCACCACCACAACAACGACACCTTCTACGGGGCGGCGAAGTCGTTCAACGAGGGCATGATCCGCAGCTTCCGCGCGATGCACGGCCTCGACCACGTGCTGCTGCGCTACTTCAACGTCTACGGGCCGCGGATGGACGTGCACGGCCTCTACACCGAGGTGCTGGTGCGCTGGATGGAGCGGATCGAGGACGGCCTGCCTCCGCTGATCTTCGGCGACGGCCGCCAGACCATGGACTTCGCCTGCGTCCCGGACATCGCCCGGGCCAACGTGCTGGCCGCCGCCAGCGACGTGCGGGAGGGGGTCTACAACGTCGCCAGCGGCACCGAGACCAGCCTGCTGGAGCTGGCCGAGGCCCTGCTCCGCGTCATGGGCCGGCCCGACCTCTCGGTCGAGCTCGGTCCGGAGCGGCCGGTCAACGGAGTGGTCCGCCGGCTGGCGGACGTCTCCGCCGCACGGCGCGACCTCGGCTTCACCACCCGGATCGGGCTCGAGGAGGGGCTCGAGCGCCTGGTCGAGTGGTGGCGCCCGCTCCGTGAGGAGATCGCGGCGGGGCGCCGCCCGGCAGGTGCCCGATGAACCGGATCGACGTGATGCGGCCGTGGCTCGGCGAGGAGGAGGCGGCGGCCGTCGCCGAGGTCATCGCGTCGGGCTGGGTCGCCCAGGGACCCAGGGTGGCCGAGTTCGAGGCCGCCTTCGCCGCCCACCAGCAGGCGGAGCACGCGGTGGCGGTCTCCAGCTGCACCACGGGGCTCCACCTGGCCCTGCTGGTCGCGGGGGTGGGCGCCGGGGACGACGTGGTGGTCCCCTCCTTCTCGTTCATCGCCACCGCCAACGCGGCGGCCTACCTGGGCGCACGGCCGGTCTTCGCCGACGTCGACCCGGCGACGGGGAACCTCACCGCCGACACCGTCGCCGAGGTGCTGACCGAAGCCACGGTGGCCGTGGTGGTGGTCGACCAGGGCGGTGTGCCGGTCGACCTCGGCCCCCTCCGCGCCCTCTGCGACCCGCTCGGCATCGTGGTCGTCGAGGACGCGGCCTGCGCCGCGGGGTCGACCTACCGCGGCCGGCCCGTGGGCGTCGGGGCCGAGATCGCCGCGTGGTCCTTCCACCCGCGCAAGCTGCTCACCACCGGCGAGGGCGGGATGGTCACCACCTCCCGGCCGGAGTGGGCCGAGCGGGTCGCCCGGCTGCGCGAGCACGCGATGAGCGTCTCCGCCGCCGAGCGGCACGCCAGCGTGCTGGCCCCGGTCGAGGAGTACGCCGAGGTCGGCTTCAACTACCGGATGACCGACATGCAGGCGGCCGTCGGACTGGTGCAGCTGGCCAAGCTCGACGAGATGGTCGCTCGGCGGCGGGCCCTCGCCGACGGCTACGCCAAGGCCGTCAGCGAGATCGACGGCCTCCGTCTGGTCGCCGACCCGCCGTACGGGACGACCAACTTCCAGTCCTGCTGGGTGGAGGTGGAGGAGGGCTTCCCGGTCTCCCGCGACGCCCTGCTCGGTCAGCTCGCGAGGGCCGACATCTCGGCACGACGAGGGATCATGGCCGCCCACCGCCAACCTGCGCACCGGTACCGGTACGGCGGGGGCATGCCGCTGCCGGCCACCGACCGGCTCACCGACGGCACGCTGATCCTCCCGCTCCACCACCACCTCTCCGACTCCGACCAGGGGCGCGTCCTCGAGGTGCTGCGCAGAGCGGGGGAGGGGCGGTGAGCGTCCCCTTCGTGGACCTGGTGTCCCAGCACGCCGAGATCGCCGACGAGGTGCAGGTCGGTCTCGCCGACGTCTTCGCCCGGACCGCCTTCGTCGGAGGTGAGGAGGTCACCCGGTTCGAGGAGGAGTACGCGGAGTACGTCGGCGCCCGGCACTGCGTCGGTGTCGCCAACGGCACCGACGCCCTCGAGCTGGCGCTGCGGGCCGTGGGCGTCGGGCCGGGGGCCGAGGTGGTGCTCCCGGCCAACACCTTCGTCGCCACGGCGGAGGCGGTCTCCCGGATCGGTGCCACACCGGTCCTGGTGGACGTCGACGAGGAGCACCTGCTGATCGACGTCGGCGCGGTGGAGCGGGCGATCACCCCGCGGACCCGGGCGGTGGTGCCGGTGCACCTCTTCGGGCAGGCGGCCCCGGTGGAGCTGCTGGAGGGGATGTGCCAGGCAGCGGGGGTCCCGATCGTGGAGGACGCCGCGCAGTCGCAGGGCGCTCGCCGGTACGGTCGGGCGGCCGGCTCGCTGGGCAGCGTCGCGGGCACGAGCTTCTATCCCGGGAAGAACCTCGGTGCCGCCGGGGACGCGGGCGGGGTGACGACGGACGACGCCGAGGTCGCGGAGCGGGTGCGGATCCTGGGCGCCCACGGGTCCGGGACGAAGTACGTCCACGACGTCGTCGGGATGAACTCCAGGCTCGACACGGTGCAGGCGGTCTACCTGAGGGCCAAGCTCAGCCGGTTGGAGAAGTGGAACCAGCAGCGCCGCGAGGCCGCCGACCGCTACGCGTCCCTGCTCTCCGGGCTCCCAGGCGTCCGGCTCCCCGGGACGGCCGCGGGCAACGAGCACGTCTGGCACCTCTACGTGATCCGGGTGCCGGAGCGTGACGCCCTCCTGGCCGGGCTGGTGGAGGCGAGGATCGGCTGCGGGATCCACTACCCGACCCCGGTGCACCTCACCGGGGCGTACGCCGGGCTCGGCCGGGGGCCCGGCTCCTTCCCGGTCGCGGAGGCGGCCGCGAGGACGATCCTCTCCCTGCCCATGCACCAGCACCTGGGCCCCGAGCAGCAGCAGCGGGTGGCCGAGGTGCTGGCCGGGCTCGTGGGAGGCGGGCGATGACGAGCCAGGACGTGCGCCCACGGGAGCTCTGCCCGGGCGGTCCGAGGCACCGCCACGCGGCGCCGTCCCCGGTCCGCAACCCCACCGCGACGGTGGTGATCCCCTGCTACAACTACGGTCGCTACCTCGGCCAGGCGGTCGCCTCGGCGCTCGCGCAGCCCTCCGTCTCCGTCGAGGTCGTCATCGTCGACGACGCGTCCACCGACGGCAGCACCGCGATCGCGGAGCAGCTGGCGCGCGACGACGACCGGGTCCGGTTGATCGCCCACGAGGAGAACCGCGGTCACATCGCCACCTACAACGACGGTCTCGCTGCGGCGACGACCGACTACGTGGCGCTGGTCTCCGCGGACGACCTCCTGGCCCCGGCGGCGCTGACCCGCGCCCTCGCCGTGATGGAGGCGGTCCCGACCGTCGGCATGGTGTACGGCTCGATCAGGACCTTCGACGGACCGCCCCCCGCCGTGACGGAGCGCCGCGCGGCACCGTGGGTCCACTGGGACGGGGACGAGTGGGCTCGCAAGGTCTTCACGAAGGGCACGAACGTGGCGTACTCGCCCGAGGTGGTGCTGCGCAGCTCGGTGCAGCAGCGGATCGGCGGCTACGACCCGGACCACCCGCAGGCCGGCGACATGCTGATGTGGCTGCTGGCCGGGGCCGCGGGGGAGGTCGGCATCCTGGTCGACACGGTCCAGGCCTGCTACCGGGTCCACGGGGCCAACATGCACTCCTCGGTCTTCTCGGTCGGTCAGACCCACGGGGTGATCACGGGGCTCGAGGCCCGCCTCCGTGCCTTCGAGACGGCGGCCTCCGCCTACGCGCACGGGGACGCCCTGCTGGTCTCCGCGCGGGCGGCCCTCGCCCGGGAAGCGGTCGAGACCGCCTCGAGCGCCCTGGTGGACGGATGGTCGGAGCCCTGGTTCGTCCAGGAGCTGGTGGCCTTCGCGACGCGGGTCGACCCGTCGGTCGTCGGGAGTCGCGCCTGGCGGACGCTGCGCCGGCGCCAGGCCTGGGGGAGCCGCAGCCGCAGGAACCCCCTCTTCATGCCGCGCGAGCGCTGGCTGACCGAGCGGCACCGCCTCCGCAGCCGTCGCCAACGACAGGGTCTGGTGTCGTGAGCGAGGAGGTCCTCGGCAGAGCCGTCGGTCGAGGACTGGCCTGGGGTGGGCTCAGCGCCCTGGTGCTCAGGTTCAGCAGCCTGGGGCTCGGCATCGTCCTCGCCCGGTTGCTGGCCCCCGAGGACTTCGGTGTCTATGCCATCGCGCTCACCGTCCAGGGGATCCTGATGGCGGTGATGGACCTGGGCCTGAGCGCCGACCTGGTGCGGACGCGGAGACCCGCCCTCCGCGAGCCCACGGTCGCGACGCTGAGCCTGGGCGCCAGCGGCGTCCTCGCCCTGGCCATGGTGGTGGCGGCCGGCCCGCTGGCGTCGTTCCTCGGCAGCGGGGACGCCACGCGGGTCATCCAGGTCCTGGCCCTCACCATCCCCCTGGGGGCGCTCGGCGTCGTGCCGTACGCGCGGATGCAGCGCCAGTTCATGCAGAAGCAGATGTTCGCCACCAGCGTGGCCGGCTTCCTGGTGGACGCCCTGGTCACCGTCTCCCTGGTCCTCCTCGGCTGGGGTCCCATGGCCCTGGCGGTCGCCCGCGTCGCCTCGCAGGTCTGCACCACCTTCCTGCAGTTCCTCTTCACCCGCTGCCGCCCCACGCTGGGGTGGTCCACGGAGCTGGCCGGCTCCGCGCTCGCCTTCGGGGTGCCGCTGGCCCTGGCCAACATGGTCTCGATCGCGGTGCTCAGCGCGGACAAGGCGGTCGTCGGTCGTCTCGCCGGCGAGGTCTCCCTCGGCTACTACGTGCTGGCGTTCAACATCGCGAGCTGGCCGATGACCGCACTCGGGCAGACGGTCCGCCCCGTGGCGCTGGCCGCCTTCTCGCAGCTGCGCCGCGAGACGCACGACGCGGGCCGGAGCCTCGTCGTCGCGGTACAGCTCACCTACGGGCTGGTGGCGCCGGCCGCGTGCCTCCTCGCCGCCACGAGCGTCCCGCTGGTCTCCTTCCTCTACGGCGAGAGGTGGCTGCCCGCTGCCACGGCGCTGCCGGCGCTGGCCCTGGTCGGTGGACTCCGGGTGCTCTTCGACCTGTTCGCCACCTACCTGATGGCGCTGGGTCAGGCTCGGGCCGTGCTCCAGCTGCAGGTGCTCTGGTTGGTCTCCCTCGTCCCCGCGGCGGTCGTCGGCACCAGGTGGGGCGGCCTCGAGGGTGCCGCCTGGGCCCAGGCGGGCATCGCCCTGCTGGTCGTGCTGCCGGGCTACCTGTGGCGGTGCCAGCGATCGGGGGCCCACGTGCGTGAGGTCGTTCCCGCGGTGGCACTTCCGATGCTTGCGTCCGTCCCGGCCTTCGCCGCCGCCGTCCTGATCGCCCGTCTGGTGGACTCGTCGCTGCTGACGATCGTGGCGGCGGGTTCGGCGGGGACGGTGGTCTACGCCGTGCTCATGCACCGGTGGATCGCCAGGGCCCTGCGCACCGCCCGCGAGATCGGCGCGGTGGAGTCGGGTGCGTCGCCGGTGCCCCTGCGAGCGGGAGGCCCGGGATGAGCAGGCCGCAGCGCGTGCGCCCCACCACCTGGCTGGGACCGCCCCCGGTGGTCTCCGTCGTCGTCCCGTGCTTCAACTACGGGCGGTTCCTGCGCGAGGCGGTGACCAGCGCGCTCGGCCAGGAGGGGGTCCGGCTCGAGGTGGTGGTCGTCGACGACGCCTCGACCGACGACTCCGTCGACGTGGCCTCGGCGCTGGCCGAGGCCGACCCGAGGGTCAGGCTGCTCACGCACGAGACCACGCGTGGGCCGGTGGAGACGTTCAACGACGGGCTGGCCGCCTGCACCGGGGAGTTCCTGGTCCGGCTGGACGCCGACGACCTGCTCACGCCGGGGTCGCTGCGCCGTTCGACGGACGCGGCGCGAGCCCTGCCTTCCGTCGGACTCGTCTACGGCCACCCCGTGCACTTCCGCGGCGACCTGCCGCCCATCAGGGCGAAGGTCCGGGAGTGGCGGGTCTGGCGGGGCGTGGACTGGCTGACCGACCGGTGCGAGGACGGGCACAACGTGATCACCGCGCCGGAGGTCCTGATGAGGATGGCCGTGGTCCGGCAGGTCGGTGGGCAGCGGCCCCTCCCGCACACCCACGACATGGAGATGTGGTTGCGACTGGCGGCGTTCTGCGACGTCGCCTACGTCGTCGGCGCCGACCAGGCGTGGCACCGCGAGCACGACGCGAGCCTTTCGGCGCGGGAGGTCGACGCCGTCAGGGACATGGCCGGACGGCTCGAGGCGTTCCGGGAGCTCGGCGGCGGTGTGGCGGCGCGCGTCCCCGGTGTGGCAGTAGGAGTCCGCCACGCCGAGCGGGCGATCGCGCGGGAGGCGGTGCGGGAGGCGTCCTACGAACGTCGCCGGGGTCGGCGCAGTCGGCCGGAGGTCGTGAGGCGCCTCGCCGGGCTGGCGGTCGAGGCGGATCCGGCGGTCACCGACATCCCGGCGTGGGTGGCGCTCCAGGGCAGCGGCCGGGGCGACCGGGCCGCCCACGCGGTCGTGCAGTCGCTCCGCGCCAGGTGGACCTGGTGGCGGCTGCAGCGGCGCTGGGCGCGGACCGGGACCTGGGGGTGACCCCGCCGATGACCCCGCCGATGAACGGCCGGCTCCGGGGACTCCTCGAGACGCGCGGCACCCCGTGGCGCAGCCCCCGGCCGCGCCTCGTCGTCTCGGAGCGCCAGTCGACGCCTCCCACCCTCTACTTCCTGTGCCCGGACTACGACCGTCCGTCCGGGGGCGTGCGCGTCATCTACCAGCACGTCGACCTCCTCGACGGCTCGGGCCGCCGGGCCCGGGTGATGCACCGGCGCCGGGGCTTCCGGTGCAGCTGGTTCGAGAACGCCACCGCGATCGTGAGCTCGCGGGACCAGGGGGTCGGGCCGCAGGACGTCCTGGTCGTCCCCGAGCAGGACGTGGACCTGCTCGTGAGCGCCCAGCGGCGGCCCCGGCACCTCGTCCTCAACCAGAACGCCCACCTGACCTGGTCGAACGGCCCTGACCTGGCGACGGCCTACTACCGCGACCCGGACGGCCTGCTCGGGATCCTGGCGGTCTCCGAGCACAACCGGGCCTACCTCCAGCACGCCTTCCCGGAGCAACGGGTCCTGCGGGTCCGCAACCACGTCGAGTCCGAGGTGTTCCGGGCGGGCCCCAAGGACCGGCCACGCCTGGTCTACGTCCCGCGGCGCGGGGCCGACGACTGCGAGCAGGTCCTCGGGATCCTCCGCGCCCGAGGGGTCCTGGAGGGCTGGGACGTCGAGCGGGTGGCCACCCGCTCCCAGCAGGAGTTCGCGGCGGCGCTCGGCAGGGCGACGATCTACCTCACGTGCTCGCGGCAGGAGGGGTTCGGGCTTCCCCTCGCCGAGGCGATGGCCTGCGAGGCGTTCGTCGTGGGCTACCACGGCTTCGCGGGGATCGAGCTGATGCAGCGCGCCTTCTCCGCGCCGGTCCCCGCGGGGGACGTGCTCGCCCTGGCGCGGGAGGTGGAGCGCGTCGTGGCGGACGAGCGGTCCGATCCCGGCTGGTGCGCAGGACGCGGCGCGCTCGCCCGGTCCTTCATCCTCTCCCAGTACGGCGCGGAGCGTCAGCGCGCCGAGCTGCTGAGCGCCTACGACGCACTGGTCGGGAAGAGCCTGGCGTGGGAAGGCCGGAGACCGTGACGGCGGCGCCGTCGCCCCGGGACGTCACCGCGGTCATGGTGACGTGGAACAGCTCCTCGGACCTCGCCGCGGCGATCGGCGCCCTGGACGCAGCCTTCGCGGGGGTGCCTCGCTGGCGACTGGTGGTCGTCGACAACGGCTCGCAGGACGGCTCGGCCGTACTCGCCCGTCGGTTGTGCCCGGCCGCGACGGTCGTCGAGACGGGACGCAACGACGGCTACGCCGCGGGCGTGAACGTCGGGGTGCGCACCGCGCCCGACAGCGGGGCGTTCCTCGTGCTCAACCCGGACGTCACCCTGTCACCGGGGTGCGTGGCCACCCTCCTGGCGTCGCTCGAGAGCAGTGGTGCGGGGATGGTGGTGCCCCGGCAGCTGGACTCCGGGGGACGGCTCAACCCCTCCCTGCGCCGCGAGCCCACGGTGGCGCGGGCCTGGGGGGAGGCGTTGCTGGGCGGAACACGCGCCGGCAGGTTCGCCCCCCTCGGTGAGATGGTGGTGGACGAGGGTGCCTACGACTCCCCCCGGTGGGTCGACTGGGCCTCGGGCTCGGCGCTGCTGGTCGCGGGGGAGTGCGCCCGCGCGGTCGGCCCGTGGGACGAGGGCTTCTTCCTGTACTCGGAGGAGACGGACTTCGCACGGCGGGCGCGGGAGCTGGGGTTCGGCATCCGCTACGAGCCGAGGGCGGTGGTGCAGCACCGCGGGGGCGAGTCGCACGTCTCCCCGGTGCTCTACAGCCTGCTCGCCCGCAACCGGATCCGGTTCTTCGCACGTCACCACGGGCCGGTGCCCGCCCTCGCCTTCCGTGGCGCGGTGCTGGCGAACGAGGCGCTCCGGGTCCACCGGCCCGTTCACCGGGCGGCCCTTCGCGCCCTGCTCTCCCGGTCCTCGGGCGGGGAGGCGACCCCGTGACGTCGCCGGGCGGTCGAGCGCGCCACGACGGAGGCCTGCGGGTGCTCTACAGCTTCCCGCACACCCTCGGGGCGCCGGGGATCGGCACCACCGCCCTGCAGCAGGTGCTGGCGCTGCGGCGCCTCGGCTGCGACGTCGTGGTCTGGTGCACCTCACGCGCCGCATGCGTCCCGCGGGATCTCCCGGTGGTGGAGACCCTGCGGGTCGCCGGCGGCCGGGTGCCGCACCGGGTCGTCGGGGTCGACCGTGCCTACCGCTACCACGACCGGCGGGTGGCCCGTGCGCTCGCGCGGGGAGTCCCGGCGTACGACGTCGTCCACGCCTGGCCCCGCGGCTCCCTGGCGACGCTGCGGGCGGCGCGCAGCCTCGGCATCACCGGGCTCCGTGAGGTCCCGAACACCCACATCGTCCACGGGTACGCCGAGGTGGCGCGCGAGTACGACCTGCTCGGGATGGCGCTGCCGCGCGGCCACTCCCACACGCCCTCCCCGCGCCGCCAGGCCCTGGAGGAGGCCGAGTACGCCGCCGCCGACGGACTCCTCGTGCCGTCCGACCACGCCGCCGCGACGTTCGTGGCCCACGGCGTGGACGAGGGCCGGCTGCTCCGGCACCGGTACGGCTACGAACCCGGCCGGTTCACCGCCTCGTCGCCGCCGGACACCTTCACCGCCGTCTTCGTCGGACGCGCGGAGCCCAGGAAGGGGCTCCACTACGCCCTGCGCGCCTGGCGCGCCTCGGCCGCCGTAGGGAGCGGACGCCTCGTGGTCTGCGGGGAGGTCGACCCCGCCTACGCGGAGCGGCTCGCCGAGGAGCTCGCGGCACCGGACGTGACCGTGACCGGCTTCGTCCCCGACGTCGGCCGCCTGATGGCGCAGGCCGACGTGCTGCTCCTGCCGTCGGTGGAGGAGGGGAGTGCGCTGGTGGTCTACGAGGCGATGGCCTGCGGGGTCGTTCCGCTGGTCTCCACCGCGGTGGGTGCGCCCGTCCGGGACGGGTTCAGCGGGCTCCTGCACGCCCCTCGCGACGTCGACGTGCTGACGCACCAGCTGACCCGCCTCCGGCTGGACGGCGAGTGCCGGGCGCGGCTACGACGGCAGACGCAGGAGGCGGCCCGCGGGCTCACCTGGACGGAGTCGGGTCGAGTCCTGCTGCGGTGCTACCAGGACGCCGTCCGCGCACGCCAGCAGGAGGGTGACTCCTGAGCGCGCGCGTCCGCTGCCGAGGGCGGCGTCCGGTCAGGTCACGGGTTGACCGGGTCGCCCGCCCTGGGCCCGTCGGCCCACACGTTGCCCGACCAGGTGTTCCCGGCCGACCTCCAGTAGGCGACGGGGCCGTAGAAGCCGGAGCGCGGGAAGTACCGGGTGCTGAACTGGTTGTCGACCACCCGGTGGCCGCGCGCGGTGTCGGGTGCGCCGCCGTACAGGGTGAAGCCGCCGCCGGCGAAGTAGTTGTCCTTCACCAGGACGTTGGTGTCGGGGTTGCTGCCGAACTCGCTGAGCAGGATGGCGCTGGTCTGGTCGTGGTCGTTGAGCACCGTGTTGTGCACGACCCGGGCGTTCACCGCGTCGGTGACCTCGAGCCCGTCGTTGTGCGCCGAGGGCAGGTCGGAGAGGTCGTGGACGTAGCTGTCGTAGATCTCGGTATTGGCGTCCATCTTGGCGCCGTCCCCGGCGCCGCTCAGGTCGAGGCGCCGGCCGACCCAGCTCGCGCCCGCGATCGAGGCCTGCGTGTCGGGGCCGCCGCGGAGCGTGGAGTCCTCGACCGTCAGTCTCCTGCCGTAGTTGTAGAGGACCCAGAAGCCGTCCGAGACCACCTTGACGTTGCGCACGGTGACGTTGTTCGCCCGGATGAGGAGCGGGCCGCGGATCTCGCGGTTCTCGATCACCGCACCGTCGTTGGTGACGGTCAGGCCGCCGTTGCGCACCTCGAGGGGACCGCTGGCGCCGGTGTCGGCCGCGGACGGGAAGGCCCCCGCCTGGCTCGGCGGTGCCGACGGCTTGTCCGTGCTCTCGTCGTCCACCGTGACGTCCACCAGCACGTCGACCCAGTAGTTGGTCGAGTCGAAGGTCTGCTCCGGGAAGCGGGAGGTGGAGCCGTAGCGGTAGACGCCGTTCGCGCCCCCGCCGGGCGCGGTCAGCCCGGCGCGCCTCACGGTGTTCGCGAAGCCCTGCCGGGTGGCGGCGTAGCGGCCGCGCGGCGCGTAGACGGAGACGGTGTAGGTCTTGTCGGCCGCGATCGCGACCGGCTCGGAGAACACGGCCGTGACCCATCTCGAGCCCGTCGTGGCAGGCAGGTCGACCCGGGCCAGGCGACGCCCGTTGCTGTTCCACAGCGAGGCCGACGTCGGCGTGACCGAGGAGGCGCGGGCCCCCTTGTACACCTGGGCGCCGACGACCTCCGCGTCGCGGGAGGAGGTGAACCTCGTCCCCAGCTCGACCGCGTTGCGGTCGTCGTCCGCCACCACGGCGGAGGGGGTGCCCTCGGAGAAGAGGCCGACCGTCTCGGAGTCGGGGGCGGACGTGCTCGGCCCGGCGGGGACGAGGGTCGCCGCGGCGGCCAGCACCGCGACGGCGAGGGAGGTGATCGTGAGCTGCCGGGGCCGATTCGTGCCGGACGAAGAGAGGGAGGTGGGCATGAGGCCCTGCTTTCGGGGTTGGGGCGCCGGTGCCGACGAGTGACGCGACTCTGGTCGGGGAGCACTCCGAACCCGTCGGCGCCCCCCACCACTGAGTACGCCCTTCCCTGGACCTCCGAATCTAGCGCGCGGCTGGGCGACCGCTCGGGGGTTCGCCTCACTGAACGGCGCGCGTGAGGGCGTGACACCCCTAGACTTCGGTCGTCGGAGCAGCGCACTGGCCGGAGGTGCCATGGCTTTCCCGGTCGAACCAGACGGTGCGCTCCCCGGGGCGCTCGCGCGGGGTCGTGCGGTCACCGATCTCGCCGAGCTCGCCGGCCTCGAGACCGAGTGGCTCGCCGCGGGCCCCACCGGCCCGGAGACGGATCCCGGCTACTTCGCCACCCTGGTCCGGAGCCTCCCGGGCACCGAGTCCCCGTGTGTCCTGTCCCTCCCGCGTCAGGAGGGGGGCACGCTGCTCGTCGTCGGCCGGATCGCCAGCACCACCGTCTCCGTGCGACTCGGCTATCGCCGGGTTGCGAGGACGACCGGCCGTGCCCTGGTCCTCTCCTTCGACGGGGTGCTGGGTGCGCGCAGCCAGCACGACTGGCAGCACGTCGTCGCGGCTCTGCTGGCGGTCCTCGACGACCGAGGCCTGGACGCGGTGGTGGCGCCCAAGATGCCGGAGCACTCGCCGTTCGTTCCCGCCGCCGAGCGCCTCCTCGGTCCGGGGAGGCTGAGCGTCTCGGCCCCCACCGGCAAGTGGCTCATCGAGGTGCGGGGCGACTGGGAGGAGTGGCTCGGGCGCCTGCCCTCGAAGACCCGGAAGGACTTCCGCTACCACCGGTCCAGGCCGGAGCGCAGGTTCGGGGAGAGGCTCTCGCTGCGTCGTCTCCTGGGACCCGACGACCTGGCTGAGCTGAGGGCCGCCCTGGCGTGCGTGGACGCCGGCTCCTACCAGGCCGGGCTGGGCATCGAGGAGATGCCCGCCGTCACCCGCGACGCGGTGCTGGCCTGGGGGGCGGAGCGCGGCGCCCTGCGCTCGTGGCTCGTGCTGGTCGACGGGACACCCGTCTCCTACTGGTGGGGTTTTGTGGTGGGACGGACGTTCTTCGCCCAGGCCACCGCATACGACTCCGCCTTCGCGAAGGATCGCCTGGGCAGCTACGCCTTCGGTCAGATGATCCAGGACTGCTGCGGCGACCCGGGGATCGACGAGATCGACCTGGGCTTCGGGGACGCCGCCTACAAGGAGCGCTTCGCCACGCGTCAGGTGCTGGCCACCGACGTGACCATCTTCAGCCGGCGACCCCGAGGGCGACTGATGCGCCTGGTCGTCGGGCTCGACGCGCTCAGGTCGCGGGCGGCCAGGTCCCGATGGGCTCGAGGGGACGCGGCGCAGCAGCTCAAGCGACGGTTGCGGGCGAAGGCGGTGAAGGGGCCCGGCGACCCGGGCCCGGGCGCCGGCTGAGATGGAGGGCGAGCAGCACGAACAGGGCCGAGGCTCCGAGCCAGCCGGCCAGGGTGCGCACGGGATCGCCGTCGTGGAAGGTCACGCCGGTGGGTCCGGGGTCGCTCACCACCTCGATCCGGTCACCCGGCGGGACGCCCGCCTCGGTCTCCCACGACGCGAGAGTGGTCCGGACCCGGGTCTCGGCCTCCTCGATCAGGAGCCGGACCTCCTCCGGGGTGCCGGCCACCGCCTGCACCTCGAGGGTGGGCTGGTCGTAGAGACGCTGCCACTGGCTCCCCTCGGAGGGCTGCTGGACGGACCACCCCTGGCGGACGCCCTGGTCCAGGAGCGTCACCTCGGGCGAGATGTCGACGAAGCCCTCCGACCCGCCGACCGAGCGAGCGACCATCCCGGCGACCTCGATGGCGCTGTTCATCCGTGGGGGCAGGAGCGTGGGTCCGGGCGGACGGCCGGGCGGGACGAGGAGCACCGTGGACTGACCGAAGTAGACCCCGGGCGGGCTCATCACCGCCCAGCCGACCAGCAGGCTGAGCAGGAGGGCGCCGACGAGCGGCACCGCTCCGCCGCGACCCGCTCGGTGGAGGTGGCGCCTGACGTCGGTCACCCACTCGGTCCGGCCCATCGAGTCCCATCCTGCCCCCCGGCGAAGCCGTTAGGATATGCGATCGGCAGCTGGTGAGACCGTGAGACGGGCTACGCGTCTCCAGGGGGATGGGGCGGCGATGACCGTAGGGGCTCTGCTCCGGGCGCTGGCGCGACGTTGGTACGCGACGCTGCTGGGGCTCGTGATCACCGCGGTCGCCGTCGCCGGCGTGGTCAACCTCGTTCCCGTGCGCTACGAGGCGCGGGCGCTCCTGGTGCTGCTGCCTCCCGTCTCCACCGAGGCCGAGGTGAAGAACCCCTTCCTCAGCCTCAGCGGCCTGGACTCGGTCAACAGCGTGCTGGCGCGCACCATGCAGGCCGACCCCGTGGCCAAGCAGGTCGCGGAGATCGCCGGGGACGCCGAGTACACGGTCACGGAGGACCCCACCGCGAGCGGACCGCTGCTGCTGGTCGTCGTGGAGGACGTGACCGAGCAAGGAGCGCTGGCGGCACGTGACGCCCTGGTGACGATCGCGGAGTCCAGCCTTCGGGACCTCCAGCTGGCCAGCGACGTCGAGACGTCAGCGCTGATCACGACCTCGGTGGTCTCCGCGGACCCGGTCGTGCAGACGATCCGGAAGTCCCAGCTGCGGACGCTGCTGGTGGTGGTGTCCGGGGGGCTTGTCGCCACGGCCGGCCTGGTGGCCCTGCTCGACGCATACCTGAGGCGGCGGCGGCAGCAGCGCCCTCCGGCACCGGGCGACCGGGGCTAGCGATGCCTTTGGCGCGCCTTCGCCCCACGACGGATCGTGCGGTGGGGGACAGCGCCCTGCTCCTGCGCGTCTACGTGACGCTGCTCCTGCTCGTGCCCTCCGCGCTCGTGGTCGCCCCCCTCGGAGCCGCGGGAACGCCGGCCCAGCTCTTCGGCATGGGTCTGGCCGTCCTGGCACTCGTCTGGAGCGCACTGGCTCTGCCCCGCCCCGCCCAGGAGGTGCAGCAGGTCACCAGGGCGCCGGTCATGGTCCTGATGGCCGTCTTCGTCGCCTGCGTCCTGGTCAGCTACTCCGTCGCCGCGGCGGGTGCGGTGGGCTCCGCGGAGCTCAGCGCGGCCGACCGGAGCCTGCTCTCGGTCGTCTCCTGGGTGGGCGTCGTCGTCACCGGGCTCGCCGTAGGTGCGTCGGCGAGCTCCGAGGAGTCCGTCCTGAGGCGGGTCTCCGTGCTGTCCGGCCTGATCGCCCTGCTGGGGATCCTCCAGTTCCTCACCGGCGACGTGCTCGTCGACAGGATCAGGATCCCCGGGCTCTCCGTCAACGGAGACATCGGCGGAGTGGGGGAGCGGGTGGGCTTCACGCGGATCGCCGCGACGGCGGTGCACCCGCTCGAGTTCGGTGTGGTCCTGAGCATGGCGCTGCCCCTGGCGTTGCACGTGGCGATGGCGGGCTCCGGCCAGGCGGGGCGCCTTCGACGCTGGTGGCCGGTGGCAGCCATCGCGGTCGCGGTCCCGCTCAGCATCTCCAGGAGCGCGATCGTCTGCGTCGTGGTGGCCCTGGTCATCGTGGCGACGGGGTGGTCGGGCCACCAGCGACGCGTCGGCCTCGCCTGGATCGTCGTCCTGCTGATGTCGATCTACGTCCTCATCCCCGGCATGCTCGGCGCCCTGCTCAAGCTCTTCACCGGGATCTCCGACGACGGCAGCGTGCTGTCACGGACCGACAGCTACAGCCTGGCCGGCGAGTTCATCGTCCGCTCCCCGGTCCTGGGACGCGGGTTCTTCACGTTCCTCCCGCAGTACCGCATCCTCGACAACCAGTACCTCGGGATGCTGATCGAGATCGGCATCCTCGGGACGCTGGCCTTCCTCGCCCTGCTGGGCGGCGCGGTCCTCTCGGGCCTCCGGGCGCTCCGCCGTCAGGAGCCGCAGGACGGGTCGCGGACGCGCGCACTCGTCGCCGCGGTCGCCGCGGCGGCCGTGAGCATGGCGACCTTCGACGCGCTGGGCTTCCCCATGGTGCCCGGGCTGCTCTTCCTCTGTGTCGGTCTGCTCGGGGCGCGAGCCCTGCCTCAGCGCCAGATGCCGCGGGTGTCGTAGAGCACCTTGCCCTCGAGGCGGGAGCGGCTCAGCGACCGGAAGTGGTCGTGGTCGACCAGGACCACGACGATGTCGGCGTCGTCGATCGCCTCGTGGACCCGTTGGAGCCGCACCCGCCTCCGGCCGTCCAGCGCGGCGGGCAGGTGGTCGATGAACGGCTCCGCCACCCTGAGGTCCAGGTCGGGCAGTGCGTCCGCGATGTCGGTGACGATGTCCATCGCGGGGCTCTCGCGCAGGTCGTCGACGTTGGCCTTGTAGCCGAGCCCGAGGCAGGCGACCGTCGGGTTGCGGAACCGCTCGGTCTTGGCGATGACCTGGGACGCCACGTGGTGGGGCTTGCCGTCGTTGACCTCGCGCGCGGTCCGGATCAGCCGGGAGAGCCCGGGCGAGGCGCCCACGATGAACCAGGGGTCCACCGCGATGCAGTGGCCGCCGACCCCCGGCCCCGGAGTCAGGATGTCGACCCGCGGGTGGTGGTTGGCCATCTTGATGATCTCCCACACGTCGAGCTTGAGCTCCTCGCTGATCAGGGAGAGCTCGTTGGCGAAGGCGATGTTGACGTCCCGGTAGGCGTTCTCCACCAGCTTGGCCATCTCCGCGCTGGCGGCGTCGGTCAGGTGGATCTCGCCCTTGCTGAAGACCCGGTAGATCGCGGCGGCCTTGGCGGCGCAGCGTCGGGTGACGCCGCCCACCACGCGGTCGTTGGTGATCATCTCCACCATGATCCGGCCCGGGAGCACCCGCTCGGGGCAGTGGGCGACGTGGAAGTCCGGCACCCCTTCCGAGGTGTGAGGTGCCACCAGGTCGGGGCGGAGCTCCTGGAGCCACCTGCTGACACCCTCGGTGGTGCCGGGGGGAGAGGTGGACTCCAGCACCACGACCTCTCCGCCCCTGAGCCGGGGAGCGATCTCCTCCACCGCCGCACGGACGTGGCTCAGGTCGGCCAGGTGGTCGTCCCTGAACGGCGTGGGCACCGCGATGATGTAGGCGTCGGCGTCGGGGGTCTTGGTGGTGGCGGTGAGCCGGCCCATCGACACCGCCCCGCTGACCCCGATGGCCAGGTCTGGCTCGATGAACGGCAGCTCGCCCCTCGACACGGCGGCGACGATGCTCTCGTTGACGTCGACTCCGATCACCTCGACCCCGCCCACGGCGAGCGAGACGGCCGTCGGCAGCCCGATGTAGCCCAGCCCGATGATCGCGACCTGCCCCTTGAAGACCTCATCCATCGTCTTGCCCCCGTCTTCTGCGCACTCAGTGCGGTGTCGGTGTGGGTGTGTGGGAGTTCGGGCCGCGAGGACGCGGCACGTGGAGCCGGCGGTAGGCCGACCGCGGGTGGATCCGCTCCGCCACGAGCAGGCCGACGAACGCCGCGTTGGTGACCAGGTAGCGCCGCCAGAGTCGGCGTGGCTCCTGGCGGACCCGGTAGGCCCACTCGAGTCCCGCCCGCTGCCAGCGTTCGGGAGCCCGTCGGGTGAGCCCCGCGAGCACGTCGAAGGAGCCCCCGACCCCGTGCAGCACCGGGACGTCCAGCTCGTGGCCGTAGGTCCCGAGGAAGATCTCCTTGTGCGGGGTCGTCATCCCGAGGAAGAGCATGTCGGCCTGCGAGTGCCGGATCCCGTCGGCCACCTCACGGGCCCGGGAGGCGTCGAAGTAGCCGTCGCGGCTGCCCGCGACCACCAGCCCCGGCCACCGTCGCGCCACCACCTCCTCCAGGGTCGCCAGCACCTCCGGCCTGGCGCCCAGGAAGTAGACCCGCCGGTGCTCCCGGTCGGCCAGGCCGAGGAGTGCCTCGAACAGGTCGATCCCGGCGACGCGCTCGGGCAGCGGCCGGCCCAGGACCCTGCTCGCCCAGACGACCGACTGGCCGTCGGCCAGCAGGACGTCGCAGGTGAGGAGGGAGTCGCGGAGCAGCTCGTCGGCCGTGAGCTTGACGACCTTCGCCGCGTTGACGACGCCGATCAGGAGTCGCTCGCGCGTGCGCACCGCGTCCTCGGCCAGGGCGACCGTCTCGGCCAGGGTCAGGGAGTCGACGTCGAGGCCGAAGAGCTGCTGGTGCCCGAGGGTCCTGGGCTCACTCATCGTCGCCGCCGGAGGGGAGCCAGGCGTAGAGCAGCCAGCCCAGCTCGTAGGGCCGGCACTCGTGGTCGATGCGCCGGGGTGGCAGGACGAGGTCGAGGCCGGGGACCCGCGCGGCGGGCACGACCGCCGACAGGGCGGCGTGCAGGGCTCTGGCCGCCTTGGGGGGCTCGTGCCGCCCCACCTTGCGCCACACCAGGCCCCACCGCTGCGAGACGAGCTCGTCGAGCACCTCGGGATGGTGGTCGAGCCATCCGACGCCGCGCGCGAGGGAGGCACGGTGGTCGGCGCCCCCGGCCTCGAGCAGGTCGAAGAGGACCATCGGTGCCATCGCGTGCTGGTGCACGCTGTAGACGGGGAAGCGCTCCACGACGGTGCCGTGGCGCGCGTCGTAGTGCCACCACCACTGGCCTTCGGCGCCCTGGAGCTCGCAGAGGGTGGCCGCCGTACCGTTCGCCGCCTCGAGCCACTCCGGCCGCCCGGCCACCGAGGCACGCGCCAGGGCCTGCAACGGGTACACCTGGTCGGCGAAGCTGCCGACATGGGACCGCCACCGCGGCTGCGCGGCCGCGGGGAGCAGGTGGGGGTAGATCCCGGTCCTGCCCCGGTGGGTCAGGAGCCTCTTGGCCGCGAGCTCGCTCACGGCACCGGTGTGGCCGAGCCGGCTCGCGGCGGTCGCGGCGGTGAGCATCCACGCGACGTCCACGGTAGGCAGCGGGTCGGCAGTGTCCAGGACCTCTTCGAGCCGACGGAACAGCTTGTCGGAGAAGGTGTGGCCGACCTCCGCCTCCGCCCAGGCCACCAGCGCCACCGCGCCCGGGTCGGGGTGGTCCAGCGCGAGGTGCGCGGTGCGGACCAGCAGCTGCTCGAGCATCGTGCCGCCCAGCACGTCGCGCGCCGGCGCCGCACCCAGCCGTCCCAGACCCAGCAGGGCCATCGCCGAGTAGCGCAGGTTGTGGCCCTCGGCGCGCACCCGGAGCCCCTCGCGTCCCCGGACGAGCCGCAGCGTCTGCGCGAACTCTCCGCGCGGAGCGTCGAACCCGCGAGCCAACCCCCGAGGAGCCATCTCCAGGAGCCCTCGGACCGCCTCGGCGGCCTCAGGCCCGACCTGCTCCGTCCGCGGTGCAGGGTGCCCCGACCGCACGCTTTTCCCCACCATCAGACCCCCCGACATCTGGATCCATCGTGTGTCACCTCACACAGCGTGGGTATCACCAAAATTGGGTAAATGATGATCGGTGGTCAACTTACTCGTCGGTTGCCCTGGGCTGGTGGAGGGCGCACGCGCCTCGCGGGAGTGCCGATGCCGTTCCGCGCCATGAGAGGCTGCGAGGCGTGACCACCCACGAGACCCCGATCCCAGCCGCAGCCCTCTCCGACGACCATGCCTTCGCCACGTGGGCCGCCGAGCAGGCGGGCGAGCGCCTCCTGGCGGTCCGGGCCCAGGGCCTGGAGGGCAAGGCCCTCAAGGACGCGGGCGACGCCGCCGCGCAGGCGATCCTCGCCGAGCTGCTGGCCGCGTACCGGCCCGACGACGCCGTCCTCTCCGAGGAGGCCGCCGACGACAAGGCGCGCCTCGAGGCCGAGCGGGTCTGGATCATCGACCCCCTGGACGGCACCCGGGAGTTCTCCGAGCCGCCCCGCGACGACTGGGCGGTGCACGTGGCGCTGTGGCAGTCGGGCAAGCTGGTCGCGGGCGCGGTGGCCCAGCCCGCGCTGGGAGAGACCTTCAACACCGGGATCCCCTCGGTGGTGCCGCCGCGCACGTCCGAGAAGCCGCGGATCGCGGTCTCGCGGTCGCGCCCCCCGGCCTTCGTCGAGGCGCTGGCCGCGGAGCTGGACGCCGTCCTGGTGCCGATGGGCTCGGCCGGCGTGAAGGTGATGAGCGTGGTCCGCGACGTCGCGGACGCCTACGTGCACGCCGGTGGTCAGTACGAGTGGGACAACGCCGCCCCGGTCGCGGTGGCCAGGGCCGCCGGGCTCTTCTGCTCCCGGGTCGACGGCTCCGAGCTGGTCTACAACAAGGACGACGTCTCGCTCCCCGACCTCATCGTCTGCCGCCCCGAGCTGGCCGAGTCGATCGTCGACTTCGTCCGCCGCCACGGGACGGACTGAGGCACCGAACGCCGACAGCCGCGGCCCCGTGATGCGGGACCGCGGCTGTCGCGGTGGTTCTCAGCTGTGCGTCAGCGGACGATGTACGGGTTCGTCCAGCCGGTGTAGTGCTTGTCGCTCGGCACGGTCACGCTGAACCGGAAGCCGCGCTTGTTGGGGGCCTTCACCTTGAAGACGCCCTTCTTGTTGGTCTTCACGGTGCGCCACTTCACGGACTTGTTCTTGCCCTTGAGCCGCTTGAGGACGACCTTCTTCTTCTTGTAGTCCGGCGTGATCTTGCCGGTCAGCATCAGCTTGTTGGTCTTGATGGTGACCTTGCGCTGGACCGCCATGCCCAGGTCGCCGGACTGGCTGAGCGCGTAGGTGTCCTCGTAGGTGCTCGCGGCCGTGTAGCCCGAGTAGACCGCCCGGTAGACGGTGTTGCTCTGCGGCTTGTGGCGGAAGGAGAGGTAGCCACCTGAGGTGACGGTCTCCACCGGCACGAAGTCGGCGTCCTTCGAGCTCATGGCGTAGAGGGTGACGGTCCCCTTGTAGACCGAGGAGCCCTGCGAGTCCGTGACCGAACCGGTGATCCAGGCCTCCTCGCCCTTGACCACGGCGGGGTCGGAGCTCTCGAGGACGATGGCGGTGGTCAGGTTCTCGGTGGCGTTCGCCGGTGCGCTCAGCGCGAGCGGGCTGAGGCCGAGGAGGCCGGCGGTGGTGATGCCTGCGATGAGGCGGGTGGTCTTCATTCCCCGATGTTCCCTTCTGATGGACGTGGGTCTGGATCCCACGAAGTCGTGTGGCCGCCCCCGAGAGCTGCCGCGCCAGTCCTACCCGATGCTGGGTATCGCCAAACCAGGTGGGGTGGTCGGCGTAGTCCGAACGGGCCATTTCCGGGCTGGTCTCGGCCGAACGGCCACGCTGCGCCCCGTCCCGGGTCACCGTGGAGGAATGTGGGACACCGTCGACACCTCGGGCACCAGCCACCTCTCGCACGACCGGCCGTGCACCGCCTGCGGGCACGCGCTGCACGTCTACCTGCCGTGCTCCGACAGCTGCGAGTGCGAGCCGGCCGGCGCGCGCACCCGGCGTACGCCGGTCACCGCCTGAGCACCCGAGCCGGCTCCGGCACGGCGACGTAGACTCGAGACACCACCCGGCCGCGACGCGTCCCGGGGGTTTCACGTGTTGTCCGTCGTCGGAAGGCCCCTTCGTGAGCTCTGGCTCCACGCTCACCTCGCTCGCCCACGCCGTCCTGGCGGATCCGGTCCTCGCGGAGTCCATGGCCGATGCCAAGGACGGCGCGCTGCGCACCCTGGACCTGACCGGTCCGGCCGCGCTGCGCCCCTTCGTGGTGCGTGGGCTGGTCGACGCCGGCCGGTTCGTGCTGGTCGTCACCGCCACGACCCGGGAGGCCGAGGACCTGTCCGCCGCCCTGGGCGCGGTGGTCGACCCCTCCCGGGTGGCCCACTACCCGTCGTGGGAGACGCTGCCCCACGAGCGGCTCAGTCCTCGCAGCGACACCGTGGGACGTCGCCTGGCGGTGCTGCGACGCCTGGCGCACCCCGGCCAGGACGCCAGCAACGGTCCCCTCTCGGTGGTCGTCGCGCCCATCCGCTCGGTCCTGCAGCCGCAGGTCAAGGGGTTGGCCGACCTGGTGCCGGTCGAGCTCGTCAAGGGGGAACAGGCGTCGCTGGAGGAGGTGGTGCGCGGCCTCGCCGACGCGGCGTACTCCCGGGTCGACCTGGTCGAGCGACGTGGTGAGTTCGCGGTCCGCGGCGGCATCGTCGACGTCTTCCCCCCGACCGAGGAGCACCCGCTGCGGGTCGAGTTCTGGGGCGACGACGTCGAGGAGATCCGCAGCTTCTCCGTCGCCGACCAGCGCACCATGGCCGAGGTCCCGCGGCTGTGGGCGCCGCCGTGCCGCGAGCTGCTGCTGACCGACGAGGTCCGCGCCCGGGCCGCCGAGCTGGGTCGCGCGCATCCCCAGCTGCTGGAGATGACCGACAAGATGGCCGCCGGGATGGCAGTGGAGGGCATGGAGTCGCTGGCCCCGGTGCTCGTCGACGAGATGGAGCTCCTGGTCGACCTGCTGCCGGCCGAGAGCCACGTGCTGGTGCTGGACCCCGAGCGGGTGCGCACCCGCGCGCACGACCTCGTGGCCACCAGCGAGGAGTTCCTCGGGGCGAGCTGGGCGGCCGCGGCGGGGGGCGGGTCGGCCCCCATCGACCTCTCCATCGCCTCCTACCACGAGGTCGCCGAGGTGCGCGAGCACACCCTCGGGCGCGGGATGCCCTGGTGGTCGATGAGCCCCTTCGGGCTGGGGGACTCCGCCGAGCTGGCGGAGCTCGACCTCGACGTGCGGATCGGGGCGGTCGAGTCGCGCACCCTCTCCGCCCAGCCCGTCGAGAGCTACCGCGGCGACCTGGAGCGGGCGCTCCGCGACATCCAGGGGTGGCTGGCCCAGGACCACCAGGTCGTGGTCATGTATCCGGGCCACGGCCCGGCGCAGCGGCTGGTCGAGGTGCTCGGCGAGCACGACGTGCCGGCCCGGCTGGTCGGTCCCGACGACCCGCCCGCGGGCCCGGGGGTGGTCACCGTGACCTGCGGTCCGCTGGACCACGGCTTCACCGACCCCGACCGCAGGCTCGTGCTGCTGACCTCCGAGGACCTCTCGGGCCAGAAGTCCTCGACCCGCGACATGCGCCGGATGCCGGCGCGGCGCAAGAAGCAGATCGACCCCCTCGAGCTCAAGACCGGCGACTACGTGGTCCACGAGAAGCACGGCGTGGGGCGCTTCATCGAGATGAAGCAGCGCACCGTGCAGGGAGCCGTCCGGGAGTACCTCGTGCTCGAGTACGGCGCCTCCAAGCGGGGGGCCCCGCCGGACCGGCTCTACGTGCCGGCCGACACCCTCGACCAGGTCACCCGCTACGTCGGCGGCGAGCAGCCGAGCCTGGACCGGCTCGGCGGCGCCGACTGGACGAAGCGGAAGAACAAGGCCCGCAAGGCCGTGCGCGAGATCGCCGCCGAGCTGATCAAGCTCTACGCCGCCCGCCAGGCGACCCAGGGCTACGCCTACGGGCCGGACACCCCGTGGCAGCGCGAGCTGGAGGACGCCTTCCCGTTCGCCGAGACCCCCGACCAGCTGACCACGGTCGACGAGGTCAAGGCCGACATGCGCCGCACCGTCCCGATGGACCGCCTGATCTGCGGTGACGTGGGCTACGGCAAGACCGAGATCGCCGTCCGCGCCGCCTTCAAGGCCGTCCAGGAGGGCAAGCAGGTCGCGGTGCTGGTGCCCACGACCCTGCTGGTCACCCAGCACCTGAGCACCTTCACCGAGCGGATGAGCGGGTTCCCGGTGGTGCTCAGGGCGCTGAGCCGCTTCCAGAGCGACAAGGAGGCCAAGGAGGTGATGGCGGGGATGGCCGACGGCAGCATCGACATCGTCGTCGGCACCCACCGGCTGCTCGGCAAGGACGTCCGCTTCAAGGACCTCGGCCTGATCATCGTCGACGAGGAGCAGCGCTTCGGCGTCGAGCACAAGGAGCGGATGAAGCAGCTGCGCACCTCGGTGGACGTGCTCGCCATGAGCGCCACGCCGATCCCGCGGACCCTGGAGATGGCGGTCACCGGGATCCGGGAGATGTCCACCATCACCACCCCGCCGGAGGAGCGGCACCCGGTGCTGACCTACGTCGGTGCCTACGAGGACCGGACGGTCGTCGCCGCGGTGCGGCGCGAGCTGCTCCGCGACGGCCAGGTCTTCTACATCCACAACCGGGTGCAGTCGATCGAGAAGGCCGCCGCCAAGCTGCGCGAGCTCGTCCCGGAGGCCCGGGTGGCCACCGCCCACGGCCAGATGGGGGAGAAGCAGCTCGAGCAGGTGATGCTCGACTTCTGGGAGAAGAAGTTCGACGTCCTGGTCTGCACCACGCTGGTCGAGTCGGGCCTCGACGTCTCCAACGCCAACACGATGATCATCGAGCGCTCCGACACCCTCGGGCTCTCCCAGCTGCACCAGCTGCGCGGGCGGGTGGGCCGTTCGCGCGAGCGCGCCTACGCCTACTTCCTCTACCCGTCGGAGAAGCCGCTGACCGAGACGGCCCACGAGCGGCTCGCCACCCTGGCCCAGCACTCCGACCTGGGCGGCGGCATGGCGATCGCGATGAAGGACCTCGAGATCCGCGGCGCCGGCAACCTGCTGGGCGGTGAGCAGTCCGGGCACATCGCCGACGTCGGCTTCGACCTCTACGTCCGGCTGGTGGGCGAGGCGGTCAGCGAGTTCCGCGGGGAGGAGAGCGACGAGGTGGACGAGGTCCGCATCGAGCTCCCGGTCGATGCCCACCTGCCGCACGACTACGTGCCGTCCGAACGGCTCCGGCTGGAGATGTACAAGCGGCTCTCGGAGGTGCGCGGTGACGCCGACGTCGACGAGATCCGCGAGGAGCTGGTCGACCGCTACGGCCCGCCGCCCGAGGTGGTCGAGACCCTGCTGGTGGTGGCCCGCTTCCGCGCGCGGGCCCGCCGGGCGGGTCTCACCGAGATCGGCCTCTCCGGCAAGAACGTCCGGTTCGCCCCGGTCACCCTGCCCGACTCACGGCAGGTGCGGCTGCAGCGGCTCTACCCGAAGGGCAAGCTGCACAGCCAGGTGGACGCCCTGATGGTGCCGCGTCCGCTCGGGTCGGCGAACGGGTCCGGCATCGCCCTGCTTCAATGGGCCCACGGAGTCATCGACCAGATCATCGACCCGTCGCCCGCCGCACCCGCCCCGACCAGCTGATGCCACGCTTCACCGAGGAGAACAAGTGAGCCCGTTCCGCTTCCGTCGTACCGTCACCGTCGCGGCCGCCGCCGTGCTGCTCTCGAGCTGCGGTGTCGACGACGCCCAGACGGCGGCCCGGGTCGGCGACGCGGAGATCACGGTCGCCGAGGTCGACGGAGTCGCCCGCGCGCTCTGCACCAGCTCGGAGGCCCAGCTGGAGGAGGCCGGCCAGACGCTGCCGATGAAGATGGCGCGCCAGGCGTCGCTCAACCTGCTGACCCTCAGCGAGGTGGCCCAGCAGATCGCCGACGAGTACGACGTGGAGCCGGGCGCCGCCTACGAGCGGGTGCGGGCACAGTCGGCGGTGGCGGCCGAGGAGCTGCCGGAGGACCAGCGCGACGACTTCGTCACCGCGGCGTCCGTCGACGCCCTGCTGCAGGGTGTCTGGGAGGCGACCGGCGAGGTCCTGCTGGCCGAGGAGGGCGTCGAGGAGCTCCAGGAGGGGCAGGCCGTCGCGCGCGGCGCCGAGCTCTTCTGGGGCTGGCCCGAGATCCTCGAGCTCGAGGTCAACCCGGTCTTCGACGTGCAGGTCGTCGACGGCCAGCTGGAGCCCGCCAACGGTGCCGGTGACACCAGCGTCCCCGTCTCCGAGGGTGCCGTGGCGGCGAACGCCGAAGAGCCCGACCCGAGCTGGGCGGCCGGGCTGCCCGCCAACCTGCGCTGCGGCTGACCCACGCGCCGTGGCCCCGGAGGAGCAGCCCCTGCTGGAGCTCGCCTCGGTGATGCGGCGGCTCCGTGCCGAGTGCCCCTGGAAGGCCGCTCAGACCCACCGGTCGCTCCAGCGTCACCTGCTGGAGGAGACGTGGGAGACGCTCGAGGCGATCGACGTCGGTGACGCCACGGGGGAGTGGGAGCACCTCCGCGAGGAGCTCGGCGACCTGCTGCTCCAGGTCTACTTCCACGCCGCCGTCGCCGAGGAGGCCGGGACCTTCACCCTCGACGAGGTGGCGCGCGGCATCGTGGAGAAGATGCGGCGGCGCAACCCGCACGTCTTCGGCGACGCCGCCTCCGCGGGCGCCCCGCTGGACGCTGCGGCCGTCAACGAGCTCTGGGAGCAGGCGAAGGCCGGCGAGAAGCAGCGCGACTCCGTCTTCGACGGGCTCCCGCCCGGTCTTCCCGCCCTGCTGCTGGCCGACAAGGTGCTCGACCGACTTGAGCGCGCGGGCCGCTCCTCCCTCCCTCCCGCGGGCCGTCATCACGAGGGGTCGTCGGAGCCGCCGGAGGCGATGACGTCCGACGAGGTCGGGCAGGAACTGCTGGCCCTCGTCGCCCGGGCCCGCGCCGACGGCATCGACTCGGAGCAGGCGCTCCGCGACGCCGTACGCCGCTTGGCGTGAGCACCTCCCTCCCGCCGGACGTCATCACGAGGGGTCGTCGGAACGACCCATGACGATGACGTCCCGACGGGGTCCGGCCTGCGGGACGCGGCGCCGGAGGGCGGGGGCGGGGGCTGCTTCCTGGGCGGGGCCCGGGCGCCGGCGAGGGGGCGCACTAAGGTGAGCGGCGAACCTGGACACCCCTCGCCTACCCCTCAGGAGCAGCACCGTGGCATCCATCGAACTTGTCGGCGCCCGCGAGATCCTCGACTCGCGCGGCAACCCCACCGTCGAGGTCGAGGTCCTCCTCGACGACGGCTCGTTCGGCCGCGCCGGCGTCCCCTCCGGCGCCTCCACCGGCGCCTTCGAGGCGGTCGAGCTGCGCGACGGCACCAAGCGGTACGGCGGCAAGGGCGTCGCCAAGGCGGTGCAGGCCGTCATCGAGCAGATCGGCCCGGCCCTGATCGGCCTGGAGGCCGACGACCAGCGCCTCGTCGACCAGGTGATGATCGACCTCGACGGGACCGACAACAAGTCCAAGCTCGGCGCCAACGCCATCCTCGGCGTCTCGCTCGCCGTCGCGCGGGCCGGTGCCGAGTCGGCCGGCCTGCCGCTCTTCCGCTACGTCGGCGGCCCCAACGCCCACCTGCTCCCCGTCCCGATGATGAACATCCTCAACGGTGGCGCGCACGCCGACACCAACGTCGACATCCAGGAGTTCATGGTCGCCCCGATCGGCGCCCCCACCTTCGGTGAGGCGCTGCAGCAGGGTGCCGAGGTCTACCACGCCCTCAAGGCCGTGCTGAAGAAGAGGGGCCTCTCGACCGGCGTCGGCGACGAGGGCGGCTTCGCCCCCGAGCTGCCCTCCAACCGCGACGCCCTCGACCTGATCGCCGAGGCCGTCGGCCAGACCGGTCTGAGCCTCGGCAGCGACGTGGTGCTCGCCCTCGACGTGGCCGCCACCGAGTTCTGCGAGAACGGCGCCTACACCTTCGAGGGCGGCAGCAAGTCGGCCGACCAGATGATCGCCTACTACACCGACCTGGTCTCCTCCTACCCGATCGTCTCGATCGAGGACCCGCTCGACGAGGAGGACTGGGACGGCTGGAAGGCCATCACCGACTCGCTCGGCGCCCGCACGCAGCTGGTCGGCGACGACCTCTTCGTCACCAACGTCCAGCGGCTGCAGCGCGGCATCACCGGCGGCCAGGCCAACGCGATGCTGGTCAAGGTCAACCAGATCGGCTCGCTCACCGAGACGCTCGACGCCGTCGACCTCGCCCACCGCGCCGGCTACCGCAACATGATGAGCCACCGCTCCGGCGAGACCGAGGACACCACGATCGCCGACCTGGCGGTGGCCACCAACTGCGGCCAGATCAAGACCGGTGCGCCCGCCCGGTCCGAGCGGGTAGCGAAGTACAACCAGCTGCTCCGCATCGAGGACCAGCTCGGCGACGCGGCACGCTACGCCGGTGCGGCCGCGTTCCCGCGTTTCACTGCCTGAGCGAGGGAGACTGGTCGCCTGATGGCGACGCGACGTACCCCCCGGTCAACCCCCGGAGGCACCCGACGGCCCGGTCAGCGCGGTCCCGCACCGCGCGGCCGGGCTGTCGGCGGCCCCTCCCGGAGCGCCGGTCCCCGGACCGGCGAGCAGCCGCAGGTGCCCGGAGGTCCCGGGGCACCCACTGGGCGGCGCCGGCCCCGGCTCACCGGCCGGGCCGGGGTGCTGCTCCTCGTCCTCGCCGTGCTGGCGGTCTCCTACGCCTCGTCGCTGCGTGCCTACCTCGACCAGCGCGCGCACATCGACGAGACCCGGTCCAGCATCGAGGAGCGGCGGGCCAACATCGCCGAGCTCGAGCGGGAGAAGAGCCGGTGGGAGGACCCGGCCTTCGTGCGCGCCCAGGCGCGGGCCCGGTTCGGCTACCTGCTGCCGGGTGAGACCGGCTTCCAGGTGGTCGACGAGGAGGGCAACCCGCTGGACGGCCGCGACGGTCTCCCCGACCCGGAGACCGTGGGGGACCAGACCCCCACCCCCTGGTGGAGCGAGGCGTGGGACTCCGTCGAGCTGGCCGGGAACCCGCCGCCCCCGGCTCCGGAGCCGACCGACAGGATCGACGGTGTGAAGCAGAGCAAGAAGGAAGAGGCACAGTGAGCCAGGGCCGCATCGACGCCGGCGACGAGCGGGCGATCGCCGCCCAGCTGGGGCGCGAGCCGAGAGGCATCCATGAGGTCGGCCACCGCTGCCCGTGCGGCAACCCCGACGTGGTGACCACCGAGCCGCGGCTGCCCAACGGCACCCCGTTTCCGACGACGTACTACCTCACCTGCCCCCGCGCCGCCTCCCGCATCGGGACGCTGGAGGGCGGGGGCCTGATGAAGGAGATGCAGGCCCGGTTGGCCGACGACCCCGACCTCGCGGCCGCCTACCGGGGCGCGCACGAGCGCTACCTGGCGGCCCGCGACGAGATCGGCCGGGAGGCCGGGCTCGACGTCCCGGAGATCGCCGGGATCTCCGCCGGGGGGATGCCCGACCGGGTCAAGTGCCTCCACGTGCTGGCGGGGCAGTCGCTCGCCCAGGGTCGCGGCGTCAACCCGCTGGGCGACGAGGTGCTCGACCTGCTGGGGGAGTGGTGGAGCGAGGGCCCGTGCGTGGTCCCCGACCAGGACCCGACCCCGTGACCGAACCCGTCGCGGCGATCGACTGCGGCACCAACACCGTCAAGCTGCTGATCGGGGCGTTGCCGGAGGTCGCGGTCCGGGAGATGCGGATGGTCCGCCTCGGAGAGGGCGTCGACACCACCGGCGTGCTGGCCCCCGAGGCCCTGGCGCGCTGCTTCGCGGCCATCGACGAGTACGCCGTCCTGATCGCCGAGCACGGTGTCCCGGCCGAGCGCATCCGCTTCTGCGCCACCTCCGCCACCCGGGACGCCCGCAACGCCGACGTCTTCGCCCGCGGTGTCCAGCAGCGCCTCGGGGTGCTGCCCGAGGTCATCGCCGGCGAGGAGGAGGCGGCGCTCGCCTTCGACGGCGCCGTCCGCAACCTGCGGACCCCGGCCGAGCCGCCCGTGCTGGTGGTCGACATCGGCGGCGGCTCCACCGAGCTGGTGCTGGGGGCGGACTCCCCGGAGGCCTCGATCTCGCTGGACGTGGGCTCGGTCCGGCTGCACGAGCGCCACCTCCGCGCCGACCCTCCGACGCCCGAGCAGGTCGCGGCGTGCGCGGCAGATGTGGACGCCGCGCTCGACCGCGCTGAGGCGGCGGGGGTCGACCTCGGCTCGGCCGCCACCGTCGTGGGGGTGGCCGGCACCTGTACGACCGTGGCCGCCGGCTGCCTCGACCTCCCCGGCTACGACCGGGAGGCGATCGACCAGTCGGTCCTGTCCGCTTCCGACACCCACGCCTTCCTCGACCGGCTGGTGGCCGCCACCGTGGCCGAGCGGCTGGCGATGCCCTTCATGCACCCCGGTCGCGCCGACGTGATCGGGGCCGGTGCCGTCATCCTCGACCGGGTGCTGCGCCGCACGTCGGTCTACACCTGGACCGTCTCGGAGTCCGACATCCTCGACGGCATCGCCTGGTCGGTGGCGCACCGCACGGACTAACCCCGGCCGCCACGACGACGTGCCGTCACCAGGGCGACGAAGCCGCAGACCACCCCGACCGCCGCGCCGAGCAGCCCACGTCCGAGCACGGCATCCTGGCTGTCCTGCGGCCCGCCGACGCTCCACGCGGCGAGTGCGACGCCGGTCATCCCGGCAGCCGCCACGCCCGACAGGAGCGCGACCACGCTCGGCGCATGGCGCGCCACGACAGTGGTGACGAGCCCGGCGGCCCCACCGAGCAAGGCGCCGCCCAGCACCCACCAGGCGACGTCGTGCCACGCGCCGGCCGTCGCGGGCACCAGCGACGCCAGCAGCGCACCGGCGACGCTGGACGTCAGTACGGCGACGCGCTCGGCGCCTGCTCCTGTGGTCTCGCTCGTCATGGAGTGATCCTCAGCCATCCCTCTCCCGGCGCTCAGCCGCCCGTGGCGTCCGTCGACCTCGACGGCAGCGCCTGGTCGGTGGGCCGCAGGGTCTGACCCTGCGCCACCAGCAGCGCCAGGCTCTCCCGCACGTGCCGGATCGCCGGGCTCGCGTCCATCGTCTCGCGCCACAGCACCCTGATCGTGCGGGTCGGGACCGGGTCCTCCACCGGCACCGCCACCACGTCGCCGGGGAGCGGGCCGCGGCCCAGCCGCGGCACCAGGGCCACCGCCACGCCCTCCTCGACCAGCCGGACCTGCGAGGCGAACTCCCACGCCCAGTAGCTGACCCGCGGCGGTCGCAGACCGGCGAACATGAAGGTGAACCAGTCGTGGCAGATGGTCCCCGGGTGGGTCGAGGCCCACGTGTCGTCCAGCAGGTCCTCGGGGGTGACCCGGTCCCGCCCGGCCAGCGGGTGCTCGCGGTGGACCAGCAGCTCCGCGACGTCCTCGCCGAGGTGCTCGGCTCGCACCCGTCCCGGGACGGGCAGCCCCACCCCGACCCAGCTGTGGACGAGAGCGACGTCGACCTGCCCGGAGGCGACGAGCTCGACGGCCTCGGGCGGGTCGTGCTCGGTGACGGTGAGGGCGAGGTCGGGTGCGCTGCGGCGCAGCTCCCCGGCGAGGGGGGCGACCAGCCCGCGGACTCCGGTGGAGAACGCCGCCAGGCGCAGCGAGCCGGAGAGCTCCCCGCCGTGTGCCAGCAGCGCGGACTCCAACGACTCCACGCGGGCCAGCACCTCGCGGCCCTCGACGACGAGGAGCCTGGCCTGCTCGGTGAGCACCACCCGGCGGCCGACCCGCTCGGTGAGCGGCACGCCCGCCTGCCCCTCGAGCCTCTTGATCTGCTGGGAGACGGCCGACGGCGTGTAGCCGAGCGTGGCGGCCGCCGCTCCGACGGTGCCCTGGGCGTCGAGGGCGAGGAGGGACTGCAGGGCGACCAGGTCGATCATGAAGTGATGCTACCGATTCAGAGCCATCAATGTGTGATGGACGTGCATGGTGCCCGTGCCGGACGATGACGCCATGCCCCTGAAGGACAGCCTGCTCGCCTCCCTCGTCGCCGCCCTGTGGGGCCTCAACTTCGTGGCGATCGACCTCGGCCTCGGGGACGACATGCCGCCGCTCCTCTTCGTCGCGCTGCGCTTCGTGGTGGTGGCGCTGGCGGTCCTCTTCGTCGCCCGGCCGCAGGTGCCGTTCCGCCAGGTCGCCCTGGTGGGGCTCTTCATGAGCGTCGGCCAGTTCGGCCTGCTCTACTCCGCGATGGCGGTGGGGATGCCGGCGGGGCTGGCCTCGCTGGTCCTGCAGGCACAGGTGGTGCTCACCATCGTCTTCGCCGCCGTCCGCCTGGCCGAGATGCCGACCGCCGGCCAGGTCGCGGGCGTGCTGCTCGGTGCCGCCGGGCTGGGAGTGGTGGCCCTGGGGCGGAGCGCGGCGACGCCGCTGCTGGCGCTGCTGGTCACCGTGGCGGCGGCCGCCTCGTGGGCGTGCGGCAACGTGGTGGCACGGCGCGCCGGCGCCGCCTCCGGGCTGCAGCTCACCGTCTGGTCGGCCACCGTCGTGCCCGTCCCGCTGCTCCTGCTCAGCCTCGTGCTCGACGGCCCCGACCGGGTCGGGCACGCGCTCACGCATCTCTCGACGGCGGCCCTGCTCTCCACGGCCTACACCGCCGTCCTCGCGTCGTGGGTGGGCTACGGCATCTGGAACTCGCTGCTGGCCCGCCACCGCACCTCCGCAGTGGTGCCGTTCACGCTCCTGGTCCCGGTGGTCGGGATGAGCGCCGCGTGGCTGGTGCTGGGGGAGACCCCCAACGTCCCCGAGACCGTCGGGGGCGTCGTACTGCTGCTCGGCGTCGCGACCGCGGCCCTCGGCCTGCCACGTCGGCGTCGTCGGGGACCGACCCCGCCGGCGGCTGGGTACGTTGGGGGCGTGGAGGAGCACGAGGACCCCGTGCGCGCCCGGGGGTGAGGCACCCGCTCACCGGCCAGCAGTTCGACTCCCCGGTACCGCCCGGCACCGGCTGGCCGGAGGACCCGGCGGCGCCCACCACCCCTGTCGCCCGCACCCCGGACGACGTACGACGGCTCGCCGGGACCGACGACCTGACCGAGCTCGACGCCCGCGTGAGCGTCTGCTCGGCGTGCCCCCGCCTGGTCCGGTGGCGCGAGGACGTCGCGCGTGAGAAGCGCGCCTCGTTCGCCGACCAGCCCTACTGGGGGCGGCCCATCGCGGGCTGGGGCGAGCCCGAGCCGAGGGTGCTCATCGTCGGGCTGGCGCCGGCCGCCAACGGCGGCAACCGCACCGGCCGGGTCTTCACCGGCGACAGCAGCGGTGACTGGCTCTTCGCCAGCCTGCACCGGGTCGGGCTCGCCACCCGGGCCACCTCGGTGCACGCCGGCGACGGGCAGCGGCTGCTGGGGGCCCGGATGGTCGCCACCGTCCGCTGCGCGCCCCCGGCCAACAAGCCGACCCCCGAGGAGCGGGACACCTGTGCGCCCTGGATCCACCGCGAGGTCGCGCTGCTGCGACCCCACCTGCGGACCGTGGTCGCGCTGGGGGCCTACGGCTGGGACGGGGCGCTGCGCGCGCTGCGGGGCGCGGGGGTCGAGGTGCCCCGCCCGAAGCCGCGCTTCGGCCACGGGGCCGAGGTCGCGCTCGACGGCCTCACCCTGCTGGGCTGCTACCACCCCTCGCAGCACAACACCTTCACCGGCCGCCTGACGCCGGCGATGCTCGACGACGTGCTGGGCCGGGCCCGCGACCTGGCCGGCCTGGGCGGCGCCGGGACGGGCGGTGGCGGGACGGGCGGGGGCGGCCTGGGCCGGGGCGGACTGGGCGGTGGCGGGCTGGGGGAGAATGCGTCGCATGACTGACGCAGGGACGCTCCACGCGATCACCGTGCTGGGCCACGACCGCCCGGGGATCATCGCCGAGACCACCGACAAGCTGGCCGCGCTGGGGCTCAACATCGAGGACACCTCGATGACCCTGCTGCGCGGGCACTTCGCGATGACGCTGATCTGCGCCGGCCAGGTGGCCGACACCGAGGTCACGGCCGCGCTCGCCCCGCTGGCGGCCGACGGCACCCTCACCGTGACGGTCCGCGAGGTCCCGCACGAGGAGCCCGCGCACGCCTCCGGCACCTCGTGGGTGCTGAGCGTCCACGGCGGGGACCGCCCGGGAATCGTCTCGGGGATCGCCGCCGAGGTCGCCCGGGTCGGCGGCAACATCACCGACCTGACCACCCGGCTGGCCGGCGACCTCTACCTGCTCGTCGCCGAGGTAGCCCTGCCGGCCGACGCGGACGCCGCCGCGCTGGAGTCCGCGGTCAAGCAGGCCGCCGAGGAGCTGGGCGTCGGCGCCACCCTGCGGCCCGCGGAGGCCGACGAGCTGTGAGCGCCACCAACGACCGGCTCGCCGCGTGGACCGAGGGCGAGCTGGGGGTGACCGGGCGCGTCCTGGAGGTCGTCCGCGCCCCCGCCCCGGTGCTGTCGGCCGACGGCGGTCGGGTCGACCCCACCGCACCCGAGGTCGTGCAGCTCGCCGCCGACCTGGTGGCCACCATGCGGGTCTCCCCGGGGTGCGTCGGCCTGGCGGCACCGCAGGTCGGTGTCGGCTCCAAGGTCTTCTGCGTCGACGTCTCCGAGCACCCCAAGGCCCGCACCCACCACGGCACGTTCGTGCTCTGCAACGCCGAGGTGGTGGAGTCCTCGCGCAACGAGAAGGCGCGCGAGGGGTGCATGTCCGTCCCCGACCTCACCGGCGACGTCAAGCGTGCCTCCCGCGTGCTCGTCCGCGGGCAGCTGCCCGGCAGCGGGGAGCAGGTCGAGCTCCGCACCGACGCCTTCGAGGCGCGCTGCCTGCAGCACGAGATCGACCACTGCGACGGCCTGCTCTTCCTCGACCGCGTGGCCGGCGCGCACGCCGTCTACGCTCGCCGGACGTATCTCTGACCGGGCCCGAGGCCCACGCCCCCGTATCCCAATCGGCAGAGGAAACCGCCTTAAAAGCGGCTCAGTCTGGGTTCGAGTCCCAGCGGGGGCACGACGACGGCACCACGCCGGCCTGATCGGCCGGCTGCGGCGCCGTTTCCACGGCTGATTCCAGCCAGGACGCGGGAACACGAGCGGTCACCCGCACGTTGGAAGTCCTGACGGCTGCGTACAGTGGGCGTCGGACGTCAGGCGCGGTCAGGGAGATCGTGCATCAGGCCTCGAGGAGAGACCAACCATGAAGAGCAGCAACCCGGTGTTCGCCCGGTCCGCCGAGTTCAACGGGCGAGCGAACGGCTACGCCAACCAGACCTACCCCGGCCACGGCCAGGACCAGGACTACGGCGACCCCAGCACCTGGGGCACCGGCGTCCCCGGTACCCAGGCTCCGGCCCGCCGGATGAGCATCGACTCCGTCGTGCAGAAGACCGCCGCCACCCTGGGTGTCGTCATGGTCACCGCGTTCCTCACCTGGTGGTGGACCGGCGACCTCGACGGCGCGGTCTCCACCGAGCAGCTCAGCCGCATCTACACCGCCACGATGATCGGCTCCCTCGGTGCCTTCGCGCTGTCGATGGTCAACTCGTTCAAGAAGGTCATCAGCCCGGCGCTGGTGCTCGCCTTCGCCGCCCTCGAGGGTGTCGCCCTCGGCGGCCTCAGCAAGCTCTTCGACGCGCAGTTCGCCGACGGCATCGTCACCAACGCCGTCTTCGGCACCTTCGCCGCGTTCGCCGGCACCCTGGCGGCCTACAAGTTCCTCGGCATCAAGGTCGGTGACAAGTTCCGCAAGGGCGTCATGGCCGCCGTCTTCGGCATGGTCGGCCTCGGTCTGCTCTCGCTGGTCCTCAGCTTCGCCGGCATCAACATCGGCCTCTTCGGCTTCGGTGCCCTCGGCCTGCTCATGTCGGTCGTCGGCCTGGTGCTCGGTGTCTTCATGCTGATCCTCGACTTCGACTTCGTCGAGCAGGGCATCGCCGCCGGGCTGGACGACCGCGAGTCGTGGCGCGCCGCCTTCGGCCTGACCGTCAGCCTGGTCTGGATCTACACCAACCTGCTGCGCATCCTGGCGATCTTCAGCCAGGACTGACCAGCCGCACGACGTCACCCCAGGCAGGGCCCCGGAGAGATCCGGGGCCCTGTCTGCTTCTCCGGGGACGTGCGCTCAGACCGGGGTGGCCCCGGGGGAGGGCTGGTCGACCCCGGGCTCCTCGTCGTCCTGCTGCGGGGTCTCGGCCTCGGGTGAGGGACGGCGTCCGCGGTGGCGCAGCTCCACCCAGCGGCCGCGCAGGCCCCGCTGCGAGCCGGCGACCTCCGTGCCGTCGAGCTCGGTGCCGGTGTGGTGCGCGGCCTCCACCGCGGCCGAGGCCACCGGCATGACCCGTTCGCCACGGCCCGCCTGGGGCGTCGCCTCGTCGTCGGGGACCACACCCAGGGCCGCGAGGGCCGAGGGCAGGAGCACCGCCGCGAGGGACCGGTAGCCCTCCACGGAGGGGTGGAACTGGTCGGGGCCGAAGAAGAGCGCGGGGGCGGCCTCGAACTCGGCCCCCAGGCTGGTGGCCAGGGAGACGCTCCGGCCGCCCTCGTCGACCGCCACGATCGCCTGCGCCGCCGCGATGCGCCGCGACCAGACCCGCGCGACCTGCTTGAGCGGGGGTGGGATGGGCCGCACGGTGCCGAGGTCGGGGCAGGTGCCGACCAGCACCTCGGTGCCGGCGTCGCGGAGCCGGCGCACGGCCTCGGCCAGGTGACGGACCGAGGCGGAGGGCAGCACGGTGTGGGTGACGTCGTTGGCGCCGACCAGGATGACCGCGAGGTCCGGGGTGCTGGGCAGGATCCGGTCGACCTGGCCGCCGAGGTCGGAGGACTTCGCCCCGACCACCGCCACCGAGCGCAGGTGCACCCGGCGGTGGGCCTCCGCGGCCACCCCCGAGGCGAGCGCGGCGCCGGGGGTGTCCTCGACGCTGTGCACGCCGTAGCCGGCGGCGCTGGAGTCGCCGAGCAGGGCGATCCGCAGCGCCGGTCCCGGGCGGCCGCGGCCGTACCAGCCGGAGGCGTCGGGCGGAGCGCCCGTCGTGTTGCCGATGGCCCGCCGGGCGATCCGGGCCTCGACGTTGAGCACGCCGTAGAGTCCCGCGCCCAGCACGGACAGACCACCCCCGCCGAAGGCGGCTGCGGCGGCGAGCTTGCGAGCGGCTGCGGCTTTCCCCACGGCCCCACCCTAATCAGTTCACGGTTGTCCCAGCACTCGGACTAGATTGTCGGGATGCAGTATGTGAACTCGCTCCTCGACCTGATCGGCAACACCCCCTTGCTGAGGCTCTCCACCTCGCTGGGGCCGGAGCTCACGGTGGAGCGTGGACAGGACAGCCCCGGTCCGCTGGTGCTGGCCAAGGTGGAGTACCTCAACCCGGGCGGCTCGGTGAAGGACCGGATCGCGACCCGGATGATCGAGGCCGCCGAGGCCTCCGGGGAGCTCCAGCCGGGCGGCACCATCGTGGAGCCCACCTCGGGCAACACCGGGGTCGGCCTGGCCATGGTCGCCCAGGAGCGCGGCTACAAGTGCGTCTTCGTCTGCCCCGACAAGGTCAGCGAGGACAAGCGCAACGTGCTCAAGGCGTACGGCGCCGAGGTGGTCGTCTGCCCCACCGCCGTGGCCCCGGAGCACCCGGACTCCTACTACAACGTGAGTGACCGGCTCGCCTCCCAGCCCGGCGCCTGGAAGCCTGACCAGTACTCCAACCCGCACAACCCGCGCTCCCACTACGAGACGACCGGCCCGGAGATCTGGGCGCAGACAGAGGGTGCGATCACCCACTTCGTCACCGGGGTCGGCACCGGCGGCACCATCTCGGGGATCGGCCGCTACCTCAAGGAGCGCAACCCCGACATCCAGATCATCGGCGCCGATCCGGCCGGCTCGGTCTACTCCGGCGGCACCGGGCGCCCCTACCTCGTCGAGGGTGTGGGGGAGGACTTCTGGCCCGAGACCTATGACAAGTCGGTGGCCGACCGGATCATCGAGGTCTCCGACGCCGACTCCTTCGCCTTCACCCGCCGGCTGGCCCGCGAGGAGGCGCTGCTGGTCGGCGGCTCGTCCGGGATGGCCGCCTTCGCCGCCAAGCAGCTCGCCGCCGAGCTGGCCGCCGAGGGCCGCGAGGACGCCGTCATCGTGGTGCTGCTGCCCGACTCCGGGCGCGGCTACCTCACGAAGGTCTTCAACGACGCCTGGCTCGGGCAGTACGGCTTCGCCACCGAGGTCGCCGACAGCGACGCCCTGACCGTGGGCGAGGTGCTGCGCGGCAAGTCGGGCCACCTCCCCGCCCTGGTCCACACCCACCCGGGCGAGACCATCGCCGAGGCGGTCCACATCCTCCAGGAGTACGGCGTCTCGCAGATGCCGGTGGTCCGGGCGGAGCCTCCGATCGTGGCCGCCGAGGTCGCCGGCTCCGTCTCGGAGCGTGCCCTGCTCGACGCCCTCTTCACCGGCCAGGCCAAGCTGACCGATGCCGTCGAGCAGCACATGTCACCGGCGCTGCCCACGATCGGTTCCACCGAGGCTGCTCGCCAGGCGGTCCACCTGGTCGAGAAGGCCGACGCGGTGCTCGTCCACGAGGACGGGAAGCCGGTCGGGGTGGTCACCCGGCACGACCTGCTCGCCGTGCTGGCCCGCAGCTGAGGCGGACCTGACGCGCCGGACCCGAGCAGGTGGAGGAGGGGCCGGCGCCGTCAGTCGGCGACCAGCACCCGCTCGTCGTGCGGCGGGAGGGAGTCGGCCTCGGCCCGCACGCCGCCGGGCAGCACCACCCGGAAGGTGTTGTCGAGGGCGTCGTAGTGGACGCTGCCGGACATGGCGGTGATGAGGTCGCGCACCACCGAGAGCCCGAGCCCGGACCCGTGCCGCCCGGTGCCCTCGACGCGGGTGTAGGCGTCGAAGAGCTGCGGCACGAACTCCTCCGGGACACCCGCGCCGGCGTCGGTGACGCTGAACTGCACGAACCGGTCGCCGACCGGGCGGGCGTCGAGGTGCACCGGCTCGGCGCCGTAGTTCTGTGCGTTGCGCACCAGGTTGGCCAGCACCTGCTGGAGGCGCAGCGGGTCGCCCTTCACCCACAGGTGGCGGGCGGTGCTGACGCGGAGGTCCAGGTCGGGGAAGGCCGCGGCGCTCTCGGTCAGCGCTCGCGCCACGTCGACCTCGGTGAGCTGGAGGGAGAGGCCGCCGCGGCCGGCGGTGGCGACGCCGAGCAGGTCCTCGGTCATCAGCGACAGCCGGGTGGCGAGCATGCGGGAGCGGGCGATCACCCGGTCCGCCTGCTCGGGGAGCAGGTCGCCCTCGGCCAGGACCTCCAGGTAGCCCTCGAGACCGGTGAGCGGGGTGCGCATGTCGTGGCTGACCACCGCGACCATGTGCTCGCGGAGCGTCTGGGCCTCGACCAGGGTGTCGTTGTGCTCGCGCATCAGCTCGGCGTGGCGCTTGGCCTCGCCGTAGAGGAAGGTCACCTCCCGGAGCATCGCGAGCAGCACGATGATCGCGGCGGTGAGGGCGAGCGCCCGGGCGCTGTACCAGCCGACGGTCCACCGGGCGTCCGCGGTCAGCACCAGCCACGAGTCGCAGCACGAGGCCACGACCGCGACCAGGGCCCACGTCTCCAGCTCGCCGCTCCGTCCGCGGCGCACCACCCCGACGAGGGCGACGACGAGGGCGGCCATGTTGAGCGCGAAGAGGCGGTAGCCGTGGCTGTCGGCGAAGTCCCCGTAGTCCTGGTCCTTCATCACGTCGGGGAGCAGGTCCACGAAGCGGGTGGCCACGACCACGAAGGCCAGCGCCGCCAGGGCCGTCGCGCCGTGCACCATCGCGGTGCGCAGGCTGCGGCCCTGGGGGCGGGAGAACCAGCGGCGCACCCCGGTCGGCCACGGGGCCAGCGCCGCCGCCACCAGCAGCGGGAAGCCGATGTTCCAGCCCAGCCACAGCCAGGGGGCGCTGGCCTCGGCGGTGCCCAGCACGCCCTCGGGGCCCAGGAAGCCGGGGAAGGTGAGGGCGTGCGCGACCACGCAGATCGCCGACCACACGTAGGCCGCGGAGAGCAGCAGCAGTCGCGCCCCGCCACCGGCCCGGTAGTGCTCGACGAGCATCGTCGAGGTCAGCAGGTGACAGGCGAGGACCAGGGTCAGGAAGGCCGGCATGAAGCCCGTGTTGGGGGCCAGCGGGGTGTCGGCGCGGAGCCAGAGCACCAGCGTCACGACGGGTAGGATCGCTGCCAGCACCAGCGGGGCCCGGCGGGATCCCTGGGGTGCGGTAGGCGGCGGCATAGCGGTCAGTCTGCCGGATCCGCGCCGCCTTGTACCCGAACTACCGGCAACTTGTGGAAGGACGCGCTCTGGACCTGTCCACCGACGTGGTCGTCCTCCTCGCGCTCGCCGCACTGGCGGCGGGGTTCGTGGACGCCGTCGTCGGTGGGGGTGGTCTGATCCAGCTGCCGGCGCTCCTCGTGGGGCTCCCGGGCGCCTCCCCGGTCCAGCTGCTGGCCACCAACAAGCTGGCCTCCATCTGCGGCACCACCGTCAGCTCCGCGACGTACGCCCGCCGGATCCGTCCCGATCCCCGCACCTTCGTGCCGCTGATGGGCGCCGCCTTCCTCGGCTCCGTCGGCGGTGCGCTGGTGGCCGGCCTGATCCCGCGGGAGGCCTTCGACCCCCTGGTGCTGGTGGCGCTCATGGTGGTCGGCGCCTACGTCCTGCTCAAGCCGTCGCTGGGGGGGATCACCGAGCTGCGGTTCGCCGGGCGGCACCACACCTCGGCGGCGCTCGGCACCGGACTGGTGATCGGCTTCTACGACGGGGCGCTCGGGCCCGGGACGGGGTCGTTCTTCGTCTTCACCCTCGTCGGGCTCCTGGGCTACAGCTTCCTGGAGGCCTCCGCCAAGGCCAAGCTCGCCAACTGGGCCACCAACCTGGCCGCACTGGTCGTCTTCGTCCCTCAGGGTGCGGTGATGTGGGGGATCGGCCTGCTGATGGGCGTGGCCAACATGGCCGGGGGCTATCTGGGGGCCCGCACCGCCCTGGGGCGGGGCGCCGCCTTCGTCCGGGTCTTCTTCGTGCTCGTGGTCGGCGGGTTCATCGTCCGCATCGGTGGCGGGGTGCTGGGATGGTGGTGAGGGGCCGGTGACCTCCTACCGCACCCTGGCCGCGGACGCGGAGGCCACCCTCGAGGTCAAGCGGTCGAGGTTCCTGTGCGTCGTGCGCCGGGTGGAGACCGAGGAGGCCGCCCGCGCGGTCGTCGAGGAGGCCCGCCGGGCCCACTGGGACGCCCGGCACCACTGCTCGGCGTTCCGGCTGGGGCCCACCGGAGCGGTGCAGCGCTCCTCCGACGACGGGGAGCCGTCGGGCACCGCCGGCGCCCCGATGCTCCAGGTGCTCCGCGGGCACGGGGTCAGCGACACCGTCGCGGTGGTCACCCGGTGGTTCGGCGGGGTGCTGCTCGGCGCCGGGGGGCTGGTCCGCGCGTACGGCGACGCGGTCACCGCCGCCCTGGACGAGGCCGGCACCGTGGAGCGCAGGCTCCTGGGTGAGTACGCCGTGGAGCTGGACCACGCCGACGCCGGGCGGGTCGAGGGGGAGCTGCGCAGCCGCGGCTTCCAGGTGCTCGACACGGCGTACGGCGACCGGGTGCGGCTCCTGCTCGGCGTCGCGGACCCGGCGCGCCTCGACGTCGCGGTCGCCGAGCTGACCGCGGGACGCGCGTGCCCCGAGCGCACCGGCGAGCGCTGGGTCGACCTGCGGTAGCGCCGCCGGACCTGTCAGGTCAGCCGACGACGTCGTGCAGCGTCCGGGCCAGCCACCGGCTGAGCTCGTCAGGGTCCACTCCCGGATCCCCGAGACGGCGGATCGCCGCGAGGCAGACCATCCGGGCGCAGAGCGCCAGCCAGTCGTCGGGCAGCGGGCTGGTCACCTCTCCGACGGTGCGGCGCGCGGCGATCTCGGCCTCGATCGGCTCGTCCTGGACCGCGAGCCGCACCGACTCCTCCAGGTGGGGCACCACCGCGAGCACGACGTCGCGGTAGCGGGCCCCGAGCCCGACGACCCGCTCGGCCAGCAGCGTGAGCGCGTCGGGCCACGGCAGCGGGCGCATCTCCTCCAGCACGGCGGGGATGACCTGGGCGGCCGTCTCCTGGACCGCCGCCCGGGTCACCGAGTCCCGGTCCGGGAAGTGCCGGTAGACGGTCGCCCGGGTCAGTCCCGCCGCCTCGGCGATCTCCGCGATGCTGGCCTGCGGGTCGTCGAGCAGCACCCGGGCCGCGGCCTCGGAGATCAGCTGCTTGTTGCGTCGTCCGTCGGCTCGCGCCGGCTCCCTCGTCGACATGCCCCCGAGCCTAGGGGGCCAGGGCGGCGCCGTGGAGGGCGTTCTGAGGCGTGGCGGGGCCGACGAGGAGGAACTCGTTGCCCTCGGGGTCGGCGAGCTCGACGCGCGCCGGGGTGGCGTCGAGCACGACCGCCCCGAGCTGCTCGGCCCGGGCGGACTCCTGCGGCACGGAGTCGGCCTCCAGGACCCAGCGCAAGCGGTTGCGACCCTGCTTGGGCCTGACCGGCGGACCGCCCCAGCTGATCTTGGTGCCGCCCCGCGGGGACTGGACGGCTGTCTGCTCGTCCTGGTCCCAGACCAGGGGCCAGCCCAGCAGGTCGCTCCAGAAGAGGCCGACGTCGCGGAGCCCATCACCGGCCAGCGCGCCGATCCGGGCCGTGCCGGCGAGGAACCGGTTGCCCGGCGCGATCACGCAGAACTCGTTGCCCTCGGGGTCGGCGAGCACCACGTGTCCCTCCTCCTCGCGCTGGCCCACGTCGAGGTGACGCGCGCCGCGGCCGAGCGCCAGCTCCACGGTGCGTGCCTGGTCCTCGGCGGAGGAGCTGGTCAGGTCGAAGTGCATCCGGTGCCGCCCGGACTTCGCGGCCTCAGTGGAGACGAAACGGAGGTCGAAGTCGGCCTCCCCCTGACCCGCCAGCGTCGCCGGCTCGGCGGCGGGTTCCCGCCCGAGGAGCGGCCCCCAGAAGGCCGCCAGCTCGCGGGGGCGCAGTGCGTCGAACTCCAACGCGGCGAGGCGAAGGGTCATCGGGAGCTCCTCGAGTCGGGGCAGCCGCCGCGGCGACAGCGTGAGCGGGGGCCTCTGAACAGTGTGCCTCGATAATGAGAGGCGTGTTCCACGTGATGTTCCTCGAGCCCCGGATCCCGCCCAACACCGGAAACGCCATCCGCATGGTGTCCGGGACCGGCGCCACCCTGCACCTGGTGGAGCCGCTCGGCTTCGACCTCTCCGAACCCAAGCTCAAGCGGGCGGGGTTGGACTACCACGACCTGGCCTCGGTGGTGGTCCATCCCGACCTCGACGCCGCCCTGGCCACCCCGGCGCTCGTCTCCTCGCGGGTCTTCGCCTTCACCGCCCACGCGACCCGCTGGTACACCGACGTCGAGTTCCGCCCCGACGACGTGCTCCTCTTCGGCCCCGAGCCGACCGGGCTGTCGCCCCAGGTGCTGGATCACCCCCGGGTCACCGAGCAGGTCCGGATCCCGATGCTGGCGGGCCGCCGGTCGCTGAACCTGTCCAACTCGGCGGCCGTGGTGACCTACGAGGCCTGGCGTCAGCACGGGTTCCCGGGCGCGCAGTAGCCCGGAGCGCGCTGTACCGTTCTCTGGGAGGGTGGGCAGGTGCGAGGGATCGTCGGGGAGTGATCGCCCCGTCGACAACGTGTGCTCTACCTCGGCCGGAGCGTGCCCCGAGGAGCGTTCACCGCTCGAGCAGGCGTTGACGTGGTTGGCTCGAGCGGGTCGGGAGCGGGCTGAACGAGCGGGATAGTCGCCCCCGACCTGCCGAGTCGCGGACGACGCGAACGCGACCCAGTCGTGCGGGATCGAGTGCGCAGTCCCTGACCGCCGGGTCCACATCCCGCTAGCCTGCGGTCATGGTCCTCATCGGTCTCGGCGCTCTGGGCTTCCTCGTCCTCTACTTCGTCGTCCGCGCCGCCGTGACGCACGGCATCCTCGACGCCGACGACGATCGCAGGGAGCGGGAACAGTCGGAGCGGTTCGAGGAGCAGCGCCGGAACGGCACGATGCCGGACGCGCCGACACGGTGAGGCGGCCGCGGCGGGGCAGCACGTCGTTCGTGTGGGTGGCGGGAGTGGCCGCGACCGCTCTGCTGGCGCTCGTGATCTCGTGGGCGATGTTCGGGGCGAATGAGGACGACGACTCGCGCCCCACCGCGCAGCCCACCCGCCCCGCCGACCTGCCAGCGCCGAGCAGCTCACCGCCCGGCGACGAGGCGTCGCCCGGCCGAGGCGCCGTCCGGTTCCACGAGTTCCCCCTGGCCCTGGGTTGGGACGCCTACGGCACCGAGGTCGATGGGCCGAGCCGCAGCATTGCTGGGGTCCAGATGCCGGAGTGGCACCCCCGGGGCGGGGTGCTGTACAGGTCCGGCTACCAGGACACGCTGGCCGCCTCCGCCTCCGGCGCCTTCCCACTTGGCGTTCCCAAAGCCGGTCGTACGTCAGGCCTCACACGCGGACTCCTGGGTTACCCGAACGCGCGAGCCGCGCGCTCCGCCTTCCGGGCACTGGTCGACGCGGTGGCCGACTGGCCCGTCTTCATGGATCCGTACGGAGGGAAGACCGCATACTCCGCCGAGGTGTACGAGTCGATCGACGAGGCGAACGCCGGGCCGAAGACAACGACGTTCACCTTTGCCTACACCTCTTCCGACGCGCCGTGGGGGGTGCTCTACCAGTTCGCGCTCGTCGACGACGTCATCTACGGCAGCGACGTCTACGGCGGATGGACGCCGCAGAATGCAGCCGAACGTGTCGCCGAGCTGGACAAGGAGAACCGGCCGTTGATCAAGCTCCTGCCGCGAATCGAGCGCTCCCCGGCATCGTCGTGATGCCAAGGGGGGCGACTCGGCTTGGCTGTGCCCCGGGCCCCCAGGTGTGCTCTACCTCGGCGGGAACTCGTCGATGACGTTCCCCTCGTCGTCCAGCACCACCCAGCGGCCGAAGCCCTCCGGGTGCTGCCGAGCCAGCTCGGCCAGGCGCGCCTCGTCAGGATCGACGGGCAGGTCAGGGGTGGGCGACGCGACCAGGGTGTAGTCCTCGTAGACGAGGAAGTGCTCGTCCTCCTCCATGCCCAGCGCCGTTGCGCGCACCGCCCGGGCCGCAGCACCGAACTCCCCGAACGGGATGGTGACCATGTCGTCCCACTCCGCGCGGGTCATCAGGATCTCCACGGTTCTGGTGGAGCCGTCCGGGTGCGCGAACGAGACGGCGATGCGTCCTGGCGCGGTCACGGTGGCCGTGCCCCAGTCGTTCAGGAACTCCACCAGGCGCTCCCACAGCCGGTCGTACGTCATGCCGCAGCATGGCAGGTCCGTGGAACAACCCGTGCGGATCGTTCAACGCTATTTCGAAGGGCGAGTCTCAAGCAGCCGGCGCACGAGTCGCTCGATCAAGGCGTAGTCGACCTCGGGGTACGGCAGCTTGAGCGTGCCTTTCGCTCCGGCATAAGGCGCGAGGTCGGCGTCCAGACCAGAGTCGCCTGCCGGTGGCACGGGGACCCGCCGTTCGATCTCCTCCACCACTTCCCTCTGCTCAGCGGGCAGCGATGCGAGGTACTGGTCGACCGACGCGAATTTCGGCATGAGGGCAGTATGGGCTCGGCGACGACGGCAATCTAGGTCCCGTCAATGTGACCGACGTCCCCGTCGACGTACACCCACCGGCCCGCTCGCCGGGCGAAGCGGCTCCGCTCGTGCAGCTGACCACCCTCGAACCGCGCCACGAACTCCACGACCCCCTCGTCGTCCTCGGGTCCGCCGGCGACGACGTCGAGGATCTCCAGACCCGTCCACTCCGTCGGGTCGTCGAGGGTGACGTGGTCGGGCCGCGTCCGCGGGTGCCAGGTGGTGAAGAGGTAGTCGGGCTCGCCGACGACGAAGGCGCTGTAGCGCGAGCGCATCAGCTGCTCCGCCGTCTCGGGCCGCTCGGCGCCGCGGTGGAAGCGGCCGCAGCAGGCGTCGTACGCCGTACCGGACCCGCAAGGACACTTCCGCACCAGCACCCGGCGAGGCTACCGTCCCGTGATGCCCCAGACCTTGCTCGGCGCGGCCCCTACCTGGCTCAGCGTCTTCGTCGACCTGCCCGCGCCGGAGTTCGAGCGCGCTGTCACCTTCTGGCGCGGCGTCACCGGCTACGGCCTCTCGCCGACGCGGGGCGAGGACGACGAGTTCGCCACGCTGGTCCCGCCGACCGGCGACGACCACCTGCGGGTGCAGCGGCTGCGGGAGGGAGAGCCCCGCCTCCACCTGGACCTGCACGTCGCCGACCCGCAGCAGGCTGCGCTCGACGCCCAGGCCCACGGCGCCGAGCCGGTCGCCGACCTCGGCTACGTGGTGATGCGCTCGCCCGGCGGGCTCACCTTCTGCTTCGTCTCCCACCCGGCGACCACGCCGACCGAGCCGGCGACCTGGCGTGGCGGCTCGGGAGGCGTCTGGCGCAGCATGGTCGACCAGGTCTGCCTCGACGTCCCGGCCTCGGCGTACGACGCCGAGTGCGACTTCTGGAGCAAGGTCCTGGGCGTCGCCTGGCAGCAGACGGAGACGCCGGAGGAGGAGTTCCGTTGGTTTCCCCGGATCGGCGCGCTGCGGGTGCTGGTCCAACGGCTGGAGGAGCCAGAAGGTCCGGCGCGTGCCCATCTCGACCTGGGCTGTGACGAACGCGAGGCGGAGGTACGCCGGCACGTGGCGCTCGGCGCCGAGGTCGCGGGCGTCTACGAGGAGTGGACGCAGATGCGCGACCCGGCCGGGTCGGCGTACTGCATCACCGACCACCCGCCCGAGGTGGTCGAGAGCGTCCGGAACCTGGCGCTCGAGCGGCTGCCGCAGGCGAGCCGTGCCGGGGTGGCGGGCGGATAACCCGCTGCGACCGCGGTCGCCACCGCCTACGGTCGTGCCATGACCACGCCTGCGAAGACCGCGAAGCCGACCAAGCCCGCCGCCGCCGACGAGATCACCACCCTGCGTGGGTTCCTCGACCACTTCCGCGCCGTGGTGCGCAGCCAGTGCGAGGGGCTGGACGCCGCCCAGCTCGACACCGCCCTGCCGCCCACCACGATGACCCTCGGCGGGCTGCTCAAGCACCTGGCGTACGTCGAGCAGTGGTGGTTCTCCGTCGTCTTCCACGGTGAGGAGCCGGCCGGGATCTGGGCCGACGTCGACTGGGACGCCGACGCGGACTGGGACTGGCACTCCGCGAGCCAGGACACCCCCGAGGAGCTGCTGGCCCTCTTCGACGCCGAGGTGGCCGGCTCGCAGCAGGCACTCGACCGCGCGCTGGCCGAGGGCGGCCTCGAGCAGCTCGCGCGGCGGGGGCGGCCCGGCGAGCAGGACGGCCTGCGCTGGTCGGGCAGGCAGGTCAGCCTGCGCTGGATCCTGGTGCACCTGATCGAGGAGTACGCCCGGCACGCGGGCCACGGCGACCTGCTCCGTGAGAACGTGGACGGGACCACCGGATTGTGAGCGGCCGGGCTGTGAGCGGCGGGATCCGGCCCGCGACCGACGCCGACTGGCCGGCGATCTGGCCGATCTTCTCCGAGGTGGTCGCGGCGGGGGAGACCTACGCCTACTCGGAGGACCTGACCGCCGACGAGGCGAAGGCCCAGTGGCTGGACCCCCCGCCCGGTGCCTGCGTGGTCCTGGAGGAGGAGGGGGCGATCCTCGGGACCGCCAAGATGGGCCCCAACCGCCCCGGACGCGGCGACCACGTCGGCACCGCCTCCTTCATGGTCGCCTCCGCTGCCCGGGGACGTGGCGTGGGGCGGCGGCTCGGGGAGCACGTCGTGCAGTGGCACCGCGACGCTGGCTTCCGGGCCATCCAGTTCAACGCCGTGGTGGAGACGAACACGTCCGCGGTCGCGCTGTGGCGCTCGCTCGGCTTCCGGGTGGTCGGGACCGTCCCCGGCGCCTTCCGCTCAACCGCGCACGGCTTCGTCGGCCTGCACGTCATGCACCTGCCCCTGGAATGACAGACGCCCGGCCGGCGCCGGGGAGTGGGAGTGGGGCGGCCGGGCGGGCCTGGGGTTCGTGGCGCTTGCGTGGGGTTCGTGGGGCATGCACGGGCCACTAACCCCGTGCATCCCCGCCTGAGCGGGGATCCCAGCAGCGGCCGCCTCAGCGCGGAGGGGCAGCGGGGGCTTGCACCCCGGGTCTAGCGTTTGCACGGTGACGACGTTCGCCCCTGAGGGCCACACAGAAGCACCCGCCGCCCGGACGCTGGGCCAGCTCCGCGAGTCCGGGCACCAGCTCAGGACGCTGCGCGAGGAGGTGCGCGGCAACCTGCTGGCCCGGCTCGCCGCCGGCGAGGACCCGTGGCCAGGGCTGCACGGCTTCCAGGAGACGGTGATCCCGCAGCTGGAGCGGGCGCTGATCGCCGGCCACGACATCGTGCTGCTCGGCGAGCGCGGCCAGGGCAAGACGCGGCTGCTGCGCACCCTGGTCGGCCTCCTCGACGAGTGGACCCCGGTGATCGCGGGCTCGGAGCTCGGCGAGCACCCCTACGAGCCGATCACCCCGCAGTGGCGGCGGGTCGCGGCCGAGCAGGGCGACGAGCTGCCGGTCGAGTGGGTCCACCGCAGCGAGCGGTACGCCGAGAAGCTGGCCACCCCGGACACCTCGGTCGCCGACCTGATCGGCGACGTCGACCCGATGAAGGTCGCGGAGGGGCGCCACCTCGGCGACCCCGAGACCATCCACTTCGGGCTGATCCCGCGCAGCCACCGGGGGATCGTGGCGATCAACGAGCTCCCCGACCTCGCCGAGCGGATCCAGGTCGCGATGCTCAACGTGATGGAGGAGCGCGACATCCAGGTCCGCGGCTACGTGCTGCGCCTCCCGCTCGACGTGCTGGTGGTCGCCAGCGCCAACCCCGAGGACTACACCAACCGCGGGCGGATCATCACCCCGCTCAAGGACCGGTTCGGCGCGGAGATCCGCACCCACTACCCGACCGAGCTCGACGCCGAGCTGGCCGTCATCCGGCAGGAGGCGCATCTGACCGCCGAGGTGCCCGACGCGCTGCTGGAGGTGCTCGCGCGTTTCACCCGGGCGCTGCGGGAGTCCTCCGCCGTCGACCAGCGCTCGGGGGTCAGCGCCCGGTTCGCCATCGCCGGCGCCGAGACGATCGCCGCCTCCGCGCTGCGCCGCGCCACCGTGCAGGGCGAGGACCAGGCCGTGGCCCGGGTGGTCGACCTGGAGACGGCCGTCGAGGTGCTGCACGGCAAGATCGAGTTCGAGACCGGCGAGGAGGGCCGGGAGACCGAGATCCTCACCCACCTGCTGCGCACCGCCCTCGCCGGCACCGTGCGCGAGCGCTTCCGGGGCCTGGACCTCTCCCTGCTGGTCGACGCCCTGGAGGGCGGCGCCACCGTCTCCACCGGAGGCCGGGTCACCGCCCGGGAGTTCCTCTCCGGTCTGCCGGTGCTGGGGGAGTCCGAGCTCTACGACGACATCGCCGCGCGCATCGACGCCGGCAACGACGGCGAGACCGCCTGCGCCATCGAGCTGGCGCTCGAGGGTCTCTACCTGGCCCGCAAGATCGGCAAGGACTCCGACGGTCGGGAGACGGTCTATGGCTGAGCACTCCCGCAGAGCGGCCACGCCGTGAGCCGCTACCAGCGCTACTCCGGCGGCGACCCGCTCGCCCCGCCGGTGGACCTCGCCGAGGCGTTGGACGCCATCGGCCAGGACGTCATGGCCGGCTACTCGCCGGAGCGCTCGATGCACGAGTTCCTGCGGCGCGGCGGCAGCGACCAGCGAGGCCTCGACGAGCTGGGCGCCAAGGTCGCCCAGAAGCGCCGCGAGCTGCTCCAGCGCCACGACCTCGACGGCACGCTGCGCCAGGTCCAGGAGCTGCTGGAGAAGGCGGTGCTGGAGGAGCGCAAGCAGCTGGCGCGCGACACCGAGATGGACGACGGCGACCGCGCCTTCCGCGAGCTGCGCCTGGACAGTCTGCCGCCCTCGCCGTCGGCCGCGGTCAGCGAGCTCTCGTCCTACGACTGGGCCAGCACCGAGGCGCGGCAGACCTACGAGGAGATCAAGGACCTGCTCGGTCGCGAGCTCCTCGACCAGCGGTTCGCCGGGATGAAGGAGGCCCTCGAGGGCGCCGGCGAGGAGGACCGGGCGGCGATCAGCGAGATGCTCTCCGACCTCAACGAGCTGCTGGAGAAGCACGGCCGAGGCGAGGACACCGCTGAGGACTTCGAGCAGTTCATGGGGAAGCACGGCGACTTCTTCCCCGAGAACCCCCAGGACATCGCCGAGCTCCTCGACGCCCTGGCCGCCCGCAGCGCCGCCGCGCAGCGGATGCTCAACTCGATGACCCCCGAGCAGCGTCAGGAGCTCATGGAGCTCTCCGCGCAGGCCTTCGGCAGCCCCGAGCTGATGGAGCAGCTGGCCCGGATGGACGCCAACCTGCAGGCGCTGCGTCCCGGCGAGGACTGGGGCGGCTCCGAGCGCTTCGACGGCGAGGAGGGCCTCGGGCTCGGCGACGGGACCGGGGTGCTGCAGGACCTGGCCGACCTCGACGCGCTGGCCGAGCAGCTGGCGCAGTCCTACGGCGGGGCCCGGCTCGACGACGTCGACCTCGACAAGCTGGCCCGCCAGCTCGGGGACGAGGCGGCCGTCGACGCACGCAAGCTCGCCGAGCTCGAGCGTGCCCTGCGCGACTCCGGCTACCTGCGGCGCAGCTCCGAGGGGGACCTGCGGCTCAGCCCCAAGGCGATGCGGCAGCTCGGCCGCTCGCTGCTGCGCGACGTGGCCACCCGCCTCTCGGGGCGGCAGGGGCAGCGCGACGTACGCCGGACCGGCGCCGCCGGCGAGCTGACCGGCTCGTCGCGGGCCTGGGAGTTCGGCGACACCGAGCCCTGGGACGTCACCCGGACGGTGACCAACGCCGTGCTCCGCACCGCCTCGGGAGGCGGCTCGCCGGGTGCCGGGGTCCGCCTGGAGCTCGGCGACCTCGAGGTGGCCGAGACCGAGGCCCGCACCCAGGCGTGCGTGGCGCTGCTGGTCGACACCAGCTTCTCCATGGCCATGGACGGGCGCTGGGTGCCGATGAAGCGCACCGCGCTGGCCCTGCACCAGCTGATCGCCTCCCGCTTCCGCGGCGACGCGCTCCAGGTGATCGCCTTCGGCCGGCACGCCCAGGTGATGGAGATCGAGGAGCTGACCGCCCTGGACGCCAAGTGGGCCAAGGGCACCAACCTGCACCACGGGCTGCTGCTGGCCAACCGGCACTTCCGCAAGCACCCCCACGCCCAGCCGGTGCTGCTGGTCGTCACCGACGGTGAGCCGACCGCCCACCTGGAGTCGGACGGCGAGGTGTGGTTCAGCTATCCCCCGCACCCGCTGACCATCGCCCACACGGTCCGCGAGCTCGACGCGGCCCGCCGGCTGGGCGCCCAGACCACCTTCTTCCGGCTGGGGGAGGACCCCGGCCTGGCCCGCTTCATCGACTCGATGGCCCGCCGGGTCGACGGGCGGATGGTCTCCCCGGAGCTCGACGACCTGGGCGCCGCGGTGGTGGGCAGCTACCTGGGCTCCCGGGGCCCGGACCCCTCCTACGGCGGCCAGTTCGGCGGCTGGGGCGACTGGGGCGGCGGCCGAGGGTTCTGGGTGGGCGAGGAGTAGTCGCTAGCCTCGGGAGGCATGGAGATCCTCGGGACCGGTCTGGACGAGCTGCGCGCGACCCGCAGCAGCATCAAGTGGCGGGCCTACCCGCCCGACGTGCTGCCGCTGTGGGTGGCCGAGATGGACGCCGTCCCGTGCCCCGAGGTGGTCGCGGCGGTCGCTGACGCCGTACGGCGCGGGGACACCGGCTATGCCTGGAGCCCGCCGCTGGTCGAGGCGTTCCTCGGCTTCGCGGCGCGCCGCTGGGGCTGGGAGGTCGACCCCGAGCGGGTGATGCAGGTGCCCGACGTGATGATCGGCATCGAGGAGATCGTCCAGGCCCGGGTCCCGGTGGGCGGGGCGGTCGTGGTGAGCCCCCCGGTCTACGACTCGTTCTTCGGCTTCGTCGCCGCCACCCGCCGGCGTCTCGTGGAGGCGCCCCTGGGCGCCGACCACCGCCTCGACCTGGAGGCCCTCGACCAGGCCTTCGCGGAGGCCGGCATGGGCTCGGCCTACCTGCTGTGCAACCCGCAGAACCCGACCGGGACCGTGCACACCGCCGACGAGCTGGCCGCCGTCGCCCGGCTCGCCGCCGAGCACGGGGTGCTCGTGGTCTCCGACGAGATCCACGCGCCGCTGGTCCACCCCGGTGCCACCTTCACGCCGTACCTGTCGGTGCCCGGGGCCGGACGCGGCCTGGCCCTGGTGAGCGGCTCGAAGACCTGGAACCTGCCCGGGCTCAAGACCGCCCTGCTGGTCGCCGGCCACGAGACCGGCCACGGGCTGCACGAGGTGGTCACCCACGGCGCCCAGCACCTCGCGGTGCTGGCCCAGACCGTGGCGTACCAGGACGGCGAGGAGTGGCTCGACCAGCTGCTCGGTGAGCTCGTGGAGCGGCGCCGGCTCCTGGTCGACCTGCTCGCCGAGCACCTGCCCGAGGTCGCGGTGACGCCCTCCGAGGCGACCTACCTGGCCTGGCTCGACTGCTCCGGCCTGGGGCTGGAGGATCCGACCGCCACCTTCCTGGAGCGCGGTGTCGCGCTGGTCCCGGGGGCCAAGTTCGACCCGCGGGCCACCCAGTGGACGCGGCTCAACTTCGCCACCTCCCCCGAGGTGCTCACCGAGGCGGTCCGCCGGATGGCGGGCGCCTCCTAGCTCCCCGGCCGCCAGGGCTCACGCCCAGCGGCGCACGGCCCAGCGCTCCACCACGCCCAGCACCGCGTCGGTGGTCTTGCCCAGCAGCGCGAGCAGCACGATCGCCAGCAGCAGCCGGTCGGTGCGCCCGTTGTTCTGGGAGTCCACCAGCAGGAACCCCAGGCCCTGGGAGGAGGCGATCAGCTCGGCCGCCACCAGGAAGAGCCACGACTGGGCCAGCGCCAGCCGCAGCCCGGAGAAGACCGCCGGGACCACGGCAGGCAGCTGCACCGCGGTGAGCAGCCGCACGCCGCGAAGCCCGAAAGCGCGCGCCGCCTCCACCAGCTGGCGGTCGACGTGCCGCAGCGCCAGGTGGACGGTGGTGAAGACGGGGAACATCGCGCCGATGGCGATCAGGGTGATCTTGGAGTCCTCGCCGAGCTTCATCCACAGGATGAGCAAGGGCACCCAGGCCAGGGACGGCACCGCGCGCACCGCGCCGATGGTCGGGGCGAGCAGCAGGTCGGCGACCCGGGAGAGCCCGAGCAGGGAGCCCAGGAGGATGCCGATCGAGGCGCCCACGGCGAAGCCGACCAGCACCCGCTGGGTGGAGATGTGGACGTGCCCGAGCAGCTCGTCGCGCTCCAGCAGACCCCGGCCCGCCTCGAGGACGGCGCCGGGAGCCGGCAGCTGGACGGGACTGAAGACGCCGGTCCGGGTGAGCAGGTGCCAGCCCAGCAGCAGCAGTGCCGGCAGCACCAGCCCGCCCAGCACGCGGACGACGGGGTGCGCGAGCCAGGCCGCCTGCTGGCGACCGTGGCCCACGGGGGCGCGGACACCCTCGTCGGCGCCCCCGTCGACACGCGCCCGGCTCGCGCCCGGCATCAGTCGGCCACCCGGCTGGCGTCGGCGCCGGCGGCGTACTCGTCCTCGAGGAGGCTGTCGAGGGCCTCGTCGATCTGCGACTGCTCCTCCACGTCGCCGGACTCCACGAAGAGCGGGCCGACCGTGGTCAGCACGTCGAGCTGGGCCTGCCCCGGGACGTGGTCGAAGTCGAGGTTGGTCCGCTCGGTGAGCACGGTGCGAGCGACCGCCTCGTCGATCGCGGCCGCCTCGGCGAGGATGGAGACCGCCTCGTCCGGGTTCTCCTCGATCCAGTCGCGCGCCTTGGCGTAGGCGTCGACCACGAGCTGGGCCAGCTCGGGCTCCTCGGAGAGGAACTCCTCGGTGGCGTTGAGGAAGCCGTAGGTGTTGAAGTCGATGTCGCGGTAGATCAGCTTCGCGCCCTCCTGCTCGGCGGCGGCCATGATCGGGTCGAGGCCCGCCCACGCGTCGACCGAGCCGTTGGCCAGGGCCGACCAGCCGTCGGCGTGCTGCAGGTTCTCCACGGTCACCTCGTCGGGGTCGACCCCCTCGGCGGCGAGCGACTGGAGCAGGAAGAAGTAGGGGTCGGTGCCCTTGGTGGCGGCCACCTGCTTGCCGGCCAGCTCCTCGACGCTCTTGATCTTCGACTCCTTGCCGACCACGATCGCGGCCCACTCCGGCTGGGAGTAGATGTCGATCGTGTGGATGGGGGAGCCGTTGGCCCTGGCCAGCAGGGCCGCCGAGCCGGCGGTCGAGCCGACGTCGATGGCGTTGGCGCGCAGCGCCTCGTTGGCCTTGTTGGAGCCGTCGGACTTCACCCAGGTGACCTTGACGTCCTCGTCGGCCAGGGCGGCCTCCAGCCACCCCTGGTCCTTGATGACCAGGCTGAGCGGGTTGTAGGTGGCGAAGTCGATCTCGAGCGAGCGCCCGTCGCTGCCGGCCTCGGCCTCGCCCTCGGCGCAGGCGGCGGTGGTCAGGAGCAGGCCGGCGCTCAGCAGGCCGGCGAGCGCGCGGCGCAGGGCCGTCGGGTCGTGCTTGGTCACGATGGTTCCTCTTCTGGTGGGGGTGGCGCGGGTGCGCCGTGGATGTGCCGGGGTGGGGCTGTGCGGGTGGGGCTGTGCGGGGTGGGACTGGGCGGGGTGGGGCTGCGCGGAGTGGGGCTGGGCGGGGGACTCAGTGGCGGTGGGCGTCGACGCCGAGGCTCTCCAGGAGCCGGCCGCGGAGCTGGGCGAGCTCGACGGAGCCGCGGTCGCGAGGGCGCTCGCCCGGGACGGTGACCACCTCGGCGACGCCCGCGGCCTGCTCGCCCTCGTGGCGGCCGAGGACGACGACGCGGTCGGCCAGCTGGAGCGCCTCGTCCACGTCGTGGGTGACAAGCAGGACGGTGGTGGGGTTGGCCCGGCGCACGTCGAGCAGCAGGTCCTGCATCTTCATCCGGGTCAGGGCGTCCAGGGCGCCGAAGGGCTCGTCGAGCAGGAGGACGCCGGGGCGTCGGGCCAGCGCGCGGGCCAGCGAGGTGCGCTGGGCCATCCCGCCGGAGACCTCGCGGGGCCGGTGGTCGGCGTGCTCGGCCAGCCCGACCAGGTCGAGGAGCTCATCGACCAGCTCCTCGCCGGCACGACGGGGGGTGCCGGCGGGCAGCCCCAGGGCGACGTTGGCCCGCAGCGTGCGCCACGGGAGCAGGCGGGGCTCCTGGAACGCCACCGCGCAGCGGCTCTCGATGCCCTGGACGGCGCGGTCCCCGACCAGCACCCGCCCGGCGGTGGGCTGGTCCAGCCCGGCGGTGACCCGGAGCAGGGTCGACTTGCCGCAGCCGCTGGGCCCCAGCAGGGCGACGACCTCGCCGGCCGCGATCCGCAGGTCGACCCCGCGCAGCACCTCGCGGCGCGCTGGGCCGGTGCCGAAGGCGCGGCCGACGCCGTGCAGGTGCACCTCGAGCGCCTGGGCGGTGGCGGCGCTGGACAGCGACTGCGTGGGCGGAGCGAGGAGGCTCATCGGTGATCCTGTCTTCAAAAGCGGTAAGTACAGCGACTTACTGCAATTAAAGCGGATGAAGGGGCTCCGCGTCCCTCAGGGTCCAGGGAGTCTCGCGGGCCGGGCGTCGGCCGGGGGAGCCGCTACTCGGCGAAGCCGGGCAGGGACCCCTCCAGCACGCCCCGGAAGGGCACCTCGGCCTCCAGCTGGCAGAGCAGGGCGATGCCGCCCAGCCAGGTCCGGTGGATGAGCAGGTAGGAGGGGGGCAGGTTGATCCTGGTCGCCATCGTGAAGTGCGGCGCGCGGGGGTCGTTGAGCCGCTCGTACTGACTGCGCATCCAGTCCCGGCTGAACCGGAACCGCTCGACGGTCAGCGGCTCGAGCAGGGGGGAGAGGTACTCCAGCAGCGCGCCGGCGTCCACCCGGACGCCGGGACGCACGAACCCCTCCGCACGGAGCCCGTCGAGCAGCACCTCGGCCTCGCCGGCGGCGGCGGCCCGCAGCAGCCGTCCCACCGGCTCGGGGAAGGCGCCACCGGGCAGCCGCGCCACGGCGCCGAAGTCGAGCACGCCGAGCCGGCCGGGGGAACCGTCGTCGGCGGGGATGGTGCGGAAGTTCCCCGGGTGCGGATCGGCGTGCAGCATCCCGGTCCGGTTCGGACCGGCGAAGTTGAAACGGACCAGGAGCTCGCCGTAGTGGTCGCGCTCCTCCTGGGTGCCCTCGGCGATGATCCGGGCCAGCGAGCCCTCGCTGTCGAGCCACTCGGTCACCAGGACCTTCTCGGTGGCGTGGACGACGTGGGGGACGAGGATCTCGGGGTCGGCGTCGAAGGCCTCGGCGAAGACCTGCTGGGCCTCGGCCTCCATCCCGTAGTCGAGCTCCTCGGCCGCGCGCTCCTGCAGCTCGCGCACCAGGGCCGCGATGTCCAGGCCCGGGAAGACCGGCGCGACCCCGCGCGCCACGCGGGCCAGCTGGCGCAGGTCGCCCAGCAGCGCCTCGTCGGCGCCGGGGAACTGCACCTTGATCGCGACCTGCCGGCCGTCGTGCCAGGTGCCTCGGTGCACCTGCCCGATCGAGGCGGCCGCGGCCGCGGCGCCGTCGAGCCAGGTGATCTGCTCGCGCCAGTCGGGCCCGAGGGACTCCGCGATCGCGTCGCGCACCTGCTGGGTGCTCATCGTGGGGGCGTTGTCCTGCAGGGCGGTGAGGTGCTCGCGGTAGGGCGCCGAGGCACTCTCGGGCAGGGCCGCCTCGAGGACGGAGAGGGCCTGGCCGAACTTCATCGCCCCGCCCTTGAGCTCGCCGAGGGTGCGGAAGAGCTGCTCGGCGGTGCGCTGCTGCACCTCGCTCAGCACGGCCTCCGCCGGCTTGCCGCCGAGGCGCTTGCCCATCCCCAGAGCCGACCGGCCGGCGTAGCCCAGCGGCAGCGCGGCGAGCCGGGCGGTGCGGGCGACGGCCTTCCGGGGGAGATCCACCATGTTTCCAGTGTGGCCGATCTATGGTCAGTCGGTCGCGAGCAAGCCGTAGACGGCCGCGTCGTGGCGTTCCTCGCCCACCGGCTTGGCCCCGGCCAGCGTGCCCTCGTGGGTGAAGCCGACCCGCTCGGCCAGGGCACGGCTGCGCGTGTTGTGGGCGGAGGTGCGGATCTCCAGACGGACCACGTCGGGCCGGGAGGCCAGGTGGTCGACCATCGCGGCCACGCACCTGCCGACGACTCCCCGGCCCTCGTGGGCGGCGTCCACCCAGTAGCCGAGCTCGGCGATCCGGGTCCACGGGTCGATGCGTGCCCCGACCGCCCCGACCAGCGTCCCGTCGACCGACATCACCGTCGGCAGGGTGCGGCCGAGCACCCAGCCCTCGAGCTGCTGGCGGGTGAAGAGCCGCATCCCCTCCAGCGACTGCGGCCCCTGCGCCCAGTCCTCCCAGACGCGGAGCCGCTCGAGGTTGGCCAGGGTGAGCTCGTGCATGCGCTCGGCGGTGGACGGGTCGCGCAGGGTCAGCGCCAGCCCGTCACCGAGGTCGTGCTCGAAGCGCATCTCAGGCCGAGGCCGGGAACTTCACCCCGGTGTTGGCGTGGCAGCGGTAGCCGAAGGGGTTCTTGGCCAGGTACTGCTGGTGGGCGTCCTCGGCGTAGTAGTACCCCGCCTCCTCGGCCGGGCGGATCTCGGTGGTGATCTCGCCGAGCTGCCGCCGGGCCAGCTCGTCGCCGTAGACCTTCGTCAGCTCGCGCGCTACCTGCTCCTGCTCGGGGGAGGTGACGTAGATCGCCGAGCGGTACTGGGTGCCGACGTCGTTGCCCTGGCGCATCCCCTGGGTGGGGTCGTGGATCTCGAAGAAGCGCTTGACCAGGGTGGCGAAGGAGACCTGAGTCGGGTCGAAGACGATCCGCACCGCCTCGGTGTGACCGGTCCGGCCCGAGCAGACCTCCTCGTACGTCGGGTGCGGGGTGATGCCGCCGGCGTAGCCGACCGAGGTGGACCAGACGCCGTCGATCTGCCAGTAGATCTCCTCGGCGCCCCAGAAGCAGCCGAGGCCGAAGATCGCGACCTCCATGCCGTCGGGGACCTCGTCGGTCTGTACGGGCGTCTTCAGCACCAGGTGGTGGTCGAGGCGCCACGGCTGGTGGTCCCGGCCGGGCAGGGCCTCGTCGGGCGAGGGCAGGTGGGACTTGGCGCGGCCGAACATCGTGAGCTCCTCGGGGTGGGTGGACGGGTCAAGTGTTCCAACCGCGGCAAGGCCCCGCTGCTTCCCGTCAGCCCGGACCGGATACCCGATCCGCGCCGCGGCTAGTCTCGGACGGGTGAGCCAGTCCAACAGCCATGAGCACGCCCACAAGTCCGGCTTCGAGACGCGTGCGATCCACGCCGGGTACGAGCCCGACCCCACCACCGGCGCGGTGATCCCGCCGATCTACGCGACGAGCACCTACAAGCAGGACGGTGTCGGCGGGATGCGTGGCGGCTACGAGTACAGCCGCTCCGCCAACCCGACCCGCACCGCGCTCGAGGGCGCGCTGGCCGCGGTGGAGGAGGGGGAGCGCGCCTTCGCCTTCGCCTCCGGCCTGGCGGCGGAGGACACGCTGGTCCGGGCGCTGTGCCGTCCCGGCGACCACGTGGTGCTCCCCGACGACGCCTACGGCGGCACCTACCGGCTCTTCGACAAGGTCGAGCAGAACTGGGGCCTGGCCCACAGCCCGGCGGCGGTCTCCGACGTCGACGCGGTGCGCGCGGCGATCCAGCCCGGCCGGACCAGGCTGGTCTGGGTGGAGACCCCCACCAACCCGTTGCTCAACATCGGCGACATCGAGGCGCTCGCCGCCGTCGCCCACGAGGCGGGCGCGCTGCTGGTGGTCGACAACACCTTCGCCTCGCCCTACCTGCAGCAGCCGCTGGTGCTCGGTGCCGACGTGGTGGTCCACTCGACCACCAAGTACGTCGGCGGCCACTCCGACGTGGTCGGCGGCGCCCTGGTGGTGCGCGACCTCGAGGTGGCCGAGCAGGTCGCGTTCCACCAGAACTCGATCGGCGCCGTCCCCGGGCCGTTCGACAGCTTCCTCACCCACCGCGGCCTGAAGACGCTGGCCGTGCGGATGGACCGGCACTGCGACAACGCCGAGCGGGTCGTCGACTTCCTGACCGGCCACCCGGCCGTCGCGGAGGTCATCTACCCCGGCCTCGCCGAGCACCCGGGCCACGCGGTCGCCGCGAAGCAGATGAAGCGCTTCGGCGGCATGGTGAGCTTCCGGGTGGCCGCCGGCGAGCAGGCCGCCCTGGACGTCTGCGCGCGCGCCGAGGTGTTCACCCTCGGGGAGTCGCTGGGCGGTGTGGAGTCGCTGATCGAGCACCCGGGCCGGATGACCCACGCCAGCGTGGCGGGCACCGACCTGGAGGTCCCGGCGGACCTGGTCCGGCTCAGCGTCGGCATCGAGACGATCGACGACCTGCTGGCCGACCTCGACCGTGCCCTCGGCTGAGAGCCCGTTCGTCGTCTGCGCCGACTTCGGCTCGACGTTCACCAAGGCCGTCCTGGTCGAGACCCGCACCGGCGCGCTCGTCGCGGTGGCCAGCCACCCCACCACCCTGCCCACGGGCGCGCCCGGCCCCGGGGACGACCTGCTCGACGGGCTCGACACCTGCCTGGCGAGGCTGGCCGAGGTCGAGCCGACGGCGTACGACGCACCGGTGCTGGCCTGCTCCTCGGCGGCGGGCGGGCTGCGGATCGCAGTGGTCGGCAACGAGGAGCTGGTCACCGCCGAGGCCGGCCGACGGGTGGCGCTCTCCAGCGGTGGTCGGGTCGTCGCGGTCCTGGCCGGTGGCCTGACCGAGGAGCGCTACGCCGAGCTGGTCGCCGCCGCCGCCGACGTGCTCCTCCTGGTGGGCGGCACCGACGGCGGCAACTCGGCGGGCCTCGAGGCGGATGCTGCGCTGCTGGCCGCTCGCGGGTGGCGGCTGCCCGTGGTGGTCGCCGGCGACGTCGAGGCGAGGGACCGGGTCGTGGCCACCCTGCGGGACGGGGGTGTCCCGACGGTGCCCGCGGACAACGTCGTCCCGCGGATCGGGGTGTTGTCACCGGAGTCGGCCCGGCACGCGATCCGGGAGGTCTTCTGCTCCCACGTCATCGGCGGCAAGGGGCTCTCGGCCCGTCCCGCGTTCCTGGAGATGGTGCGCGGTGCCACTCCCGACGTGGTGCTCACCGGGGTCGCGCTGCTGGCCGGGCTGGTGGGCGACGTCGTGGTGGTCGACGTCGGGGGCGCCACCACCGACGTGCACAGCGCCGTGGAGCCGGACCCCGACACCACGCGCTCCGGCGCCGGCGGGCTCTCCCGCGAGGTGGTCGCCACCGCGCCGCTGACCCGGACGGTCGAGGGTGACCTCGGGATGCGCTGGTCGGCTCCCGGCACCGTCGAGGCGGCCGGGCAGGACGAGCTGGCGGCTGCCGCTGCCGCCAGGCGGGCGGATCCGGGGATGGTCCCGCAGGACGAGGCGGAGGCGACGGTCGACGAGGCGATCGCCGGTGCCGCGGTCGGGCTCGCCCTGCGCCGCCACGCCGGCCGAGCCCGGATCGTCGCCGGCCCGGACGGCCGGGTGGTCGAGCGGAGCGGGAAGGACCTGCGCGAGGTGCGCCTCCTGGTCGGCTCCGGCGGGGTGCTGCGGCACGGCCGCCTCGGCGTGGCCGAGCGGGTGCTGAGGCGTGCGCTGGAGCCTGGGGGCCCCGGGGAGCCCGACGAGGGGTGGCAGCTGCCCCGCTCCCCGCGCCTGGTCGTCGACGACGGCCACGCCCTGGCGTGGGCCGGCCTGCTGGCCGCCGACCACCCCGCGGCGGCGCACCGGCTGCTGGAGCGGTGGCGGGAGCGGTGGCCGGACGGCGTGCCTGGGTAGCCTGACGAGGTGATGGATGACGGGGACAAGCGGCGCGCCGCTGACGGTGGTGGCACTCGGGTCGACAGGCAGGTCGACGGGCAGGCGGCTGGCGAGGCGGCCGGGCCGGCCGACGGGCAGGGCCGCGAGAGCCTGGGGGAGCGGATCACCCAGCAGCTCGCCCACCAGTGGGCGCTGATCCGCGCCGAACGTCGGGCGGCGCAACCCCCGGTGATCACCGGCGGCGCCTCCAACTTCAGCCGGGCCCAGGTGCCGTGGGGCCTCGACCTCGCGGCGGCCTGGTCGTGGCGGTTCATCGTCATCGCCGTGGCCGGCTACCTGATCGCGCGGACGGTCGCGGACTTCGCGGTCGTCACCCTGCCGCTCGCCATCGCCCTGCTCGTCAGCGCGCTGGTCAGCCCGCTGGTGCGGGGCCTGGCCCGGATCGGCATCCCACGGGGGCTCGCCAGCATCACCTCGGTGGTGCTCACCCTGGGCGTGGTGGGCCTGCTCCTCACCTTCGCCGGCCAGCAGGTCGCCAACGGCGCCTCCGACCTGGCCGACCAGGTGGTGCAGGGTCTCCAGGAGATCCGGCTGTGGCTGACCGACGGTCCGCTCAAGGCCAGCGAGAGCCAGATCAACGACTACATCAAGGTGGCGCAGGACGCCATCACCGAGGGCTCCCAGAACGGTGCCGTGGTCAGCCAGGTCACCGGCATCGGCACCGCCCTGGGTCACGTCACCGCCGGCTTCTTCATCGTCCTCTTCGCCACCTACTTCTTCCTCGCCGACGGGGAGCGGATCTGGGCCTGGATGGTCCGCCTCGCCCCCCGGGCGGCGCGCGAGCACGTGGACAACTCGGGACGGGTCGCCTGGATCTCGCTGACCCAGTTCGTGCGGGCCACCGTGATCGTGGCCCTGGTCGACGCCCTCGGGGTGATGATCGTGGCCCAGATCCTCGGCGTGCCCTTCGTGCTGGCGATCGGGGTGCTGGTCTTCCTCGGGGCCTTCGTGCCGATGATCGGCGCCACCGTCGCCGGCTCGGTGGCGGTCCTGGTGGCCCTGGTCGACCAAGGGCCCTTCACCGCGCTGCTGATGCTCGGCGGCGTGATCGTGGTCCAGCAGCTCGAGGGGCACATCCTGCAGCCGTTCCTGATGGGCCGGTTCGTCTCCCTCCACCCCCTCGGGGTGATCGTGGCCATCGCCTGCGGCCTGCTCGTGGCCGGCATCGGTGGCGCGCTGGTCGCCGTCCCGCTGGTCGCCGCCGCCAACGCGGTGATCCAGCACCTGGCCGAGCAGACCGACGTGGGGGAGGCCGAGCCCGAGGAGGTGCTGGAGGAGGAGATAGCCGGCGAACGCGCCGCGGGCAACCAGGCCGAGCCGGTGCCCGAACCCGCGAGCCCGGTGGTCGACGACGACGAGGGACGTCGTGACGACGCCTGAGTCGGTCACCCGGGCCGACATCGAGGCAGCGGCGGTGACGCTGGCGGGGGTGGCGGTCCGCACCCCGATGGAGGAGTCCCGCTGGCTGTCGGGGCTGGTCGGCGGCCCGGTCCAGCTCAAGTGCGAGAACCTGCAGCGCACCGGCTCCTTCAAGGCCCGGGGCGCCTACGTGCGGATCGCCGGGCTGAGCGAGGCGGAGCGGGCGCGCGGCGTGGTGGCGGCCTCGGCCGGCAACCACGCGCAGGGCGTGGCGCTGGCCGCCCAGATGCTCGGCATCCGGGCCACCGTCTTCATGCCGGAGGGCGCTCCCATCCCCAAGGAGCGGGCCACCCGCGGATACGGCGCGGAGGTGGTCTTCGCCGGTGCCTACCTCGAGGACGCCCTCGACGCCGCGCAGGCGTTCGCGGCCGAGACCGGGGCCGTGCTGATCCATCCCTTCGACCACGCCGACGTGGTCGCCGGCCAGGGCACCTGCGGGCTGGAGATCCTCGAGCAGTCGCCCGAGGTGCGCACCGTGCTGGTGCCCACCGGCGGCGGCGGGCTGCTCGCCGGCATCGCGATCGCGGTGAAGGCGACCCGCCCCGACGTCCGGGTGATCGGCGTGCAGGCCGAACGCGCCGCGGCGTTCCCCGGCTCGCTGGTCGCCGGGGGGCCGGTGGCCCTCGTCTCCATGGGCACGATGGCCGACGGGATCGCGGTGGGCCGCCCCGGGGAGATCCCCTTCGCCGCGGTCCGCGAGCACGTGGACGAGATCCGCACGGTCTCGGAGGAGTCGCTCTCCCGGGCGCTGCTGGCCCTGCTGGAGCGGGCCAAGATGGTCGTCGAGCCCGCCGGGGCCGCCGCCGTGGCCGCCCTGCTCGACGACCCGACCGCCTTCGAGACCCCCGCGGTGGCGGTCCTCTCCGGCGGCAACGTCGACCCCCTGCTGCTCGGGCGGGTGATCCGGCACGGTCTCGCCTCGGCGGGTCGCTTCCTCTACCTGAGGGTCTGCATCGCCGACCGGCCCGGAGGACTGGCACGACTGCTCGCCGAGGTCAGCGAGACGGGCGCCAACGTGCTCGAGGTCGCCCACGAGCGCACCTCACCGAGCCTCGCGCTCGACGAGGTCGAGGTGAGGCTGCAGCTGGAGACGCGGGGCGCCCCGCACGCCGAGAAGGTGCTGGCTCGGCTGCGGGAGCGCGGCCACCGCGTCTACGAGTGAGCCGGCCTCAGCCGGTGAACGGGACGGCGTCGACGATCTCGACCTTGAGGTCCTTGCCGTTGGGCGCCTCGTAGGTCACCGTGTCGCCCTTCTTGCGCCCGTTGATCGCGGCGCCGAGGGCGGACTGGGGGGAGTAGACCGTGAGCCCCTCCTCCTCCATCTCGCGGGCACCGAAGAGGAAGACCTCCTCGTCGCCGAAGTCGACGAAGCGGACCGTGACCTTCATCCCCGGCTCCACGACCCCGTCGTCCGCGGGGGTCTCGCCGACCTCGGCACGGCGGAGCATGTCCTCGAGCTGACGGATGCGGGCCTCCTGCTTGCCCTGCTCGTCCTTGGCGGCGTGGTAGCCGCCGTTCTCCTTCAGGTCGCCCTCGTCGCGGGCGGCACTGATCTTGTCGATGATCTCCTGGCGCATGGGACCCTTGAGGTCCTCGAGCTCCGCCGTGAGCTTGTCGTAAGCGTCCTGGGTCAGCCAGATGGTGGCCTGATCGGTCGACTGCGTCATCGCTTCACTCCTGTACGGGAATAGCAACACCCGCCGGGCTCATCGCCGCCGTGTGGGGCGATCTAGGCCTGTGAGCCCTGCGGGTGACTGGTTGACGGATCAGTCTAGCAACGGACGGGTGAAAGCGCCCGCCGACAGATCAACCGGCAGCCAACCGGCAGAACGACCGACGGTCAGCGCCGTCGGGACTGGCCGTCGGCGCGGCAGCCGACATTCTCGGCGCTGGTGGCGCGGCGCTCGGTGCGCACGGTGACCTCCTGGCGGCCGGCGACCCCGGTGAAGGTCTGCTCGCCGACGACCGTCTTGTCCTCCGCGTAGGCGCGGACCAGGCACTCCGCCTCGTCCGTGCCGTCGAGACGGATGTCGACCACCACGGTCACGGTGTGGTCGTCGACCACGTCGTAGCCCACCTGGCCCGACTCGGCGGTGGGGTTGCCGTGGAACCACGCGGCCCACGCCAACCACCCCAGGAGGACGACGGCGAGGACGCCGACCACGACCTTCACCACGAGGCGGCGACGCTCCGTGGGGGCGCCGTACCGTTCCGCCAGCTCTGCCTGAGAAGTCACGCTTCTAGCGTGCCACCTAGACTCCAGCCATGCCCGACCGCCCCCGAGCCGGCGCGCGCGCCGGCCTGCGCCTCATGCACGTGCACGCCCACCCCGACGACGAGTCGAGCAAGGGTGCTGCCACGACCGCGAAGTACGTCGCGGAGGGGGTCGACGTCCACGTCGTCACCTGCACCGGCGGGGAGCGCGGCTCGATCCTCAACCCCAAGATGGACCGCCCCGACATCGCGGCCAAGATCACCGAGGTGCGGCGCCGGGAGATGGAGTGCGCCCGCGACATCCTGGGGATCACCCAGGACTGGCTCGGCTTCGTCGACTCCGGCTGGCCGGAGGGCGATCCCAAGCCGCCGCTGCCCGAGGGCTGCTTCGGCCTGGTGACGCCGGAGGAGGGGGCGGCGCCGCTGGTGCGGCTGATCCGCGAGTTCCGGCCCCACGTGATGACGACCTACGACGAGAACGGCGGCTACCCGCACCCGGATCACATCAAGTGCCACGAGGTCTCGGTCGAGGCGTTCCACGCGGCCGGCGACCCGGAGCGCTACCCCGAGGCCGGCGAGCCGTGGCAGCCGCTCAAGCTCTACTACCAGCACGGCTTCAACCGCCCCCGGAGCGTGGCGCTGCACGAGGCGATGCTCGCCCACGGGCTGGAGTCGCCATTCGCCGAGCGGCTGGAGAAGTGGGAGCCGAACCCGGAGTGGGACGCCCGGATCACCACCCGGGTCCCGTGCAGCGACTACTTCGGGGTGCGCGACCAGGCGCTGCTGGCGCACGCCACCCAGATCGACCCGGACGGCTTCTGGTTCGCCATCCCGCGCGAGATCCAGGAGGAGGTCTGGCCGACGGAGGACTTCGAGCTGGTGGTGAGCCACGTCGAGACCGAGCTGCCGGAGGACGACCTCTTCGCCGGCATCGACGGCTCGAGCAGCGACGCGGGCTGAGCGGCCCTGACCCGGCGGCCGTTGGGGGCGCCTGAGACACTGGGAGCATGCTCGACCTCCTGGACCCGTCGCTCCTCCACCCCCTGCTGTCGCTGGCAGACGGAGCCCCCCGCAAGTCTCCCGAGCCCGAGGACGTCAAGGCCGGCTGGACGGCCCTGCTGCTCTGGCTCGGTATGGCCGTCGCGGTCGCACTGCTCGGCTGGAGCCTGATCCGGCAGCTGCGCAAGACCACCGCCGCCCGCGACGCGGGCGTCTACGGCGACCGGGTCGCCCCGCGGGATCCCGAGGACCACGAGCGTCCCTGAGGCCCCTCCGGAGGCGCGGCGTTTGTCGCGTCAGGAGAGGGGGTACGGCGGGCTCATGATCATTCAAATCCTCGGACTTCTCCTCGTCGGCATCGTCATCGGCGCTCTCGCGCGTCTGCTCCGTCCCGGTAAGCAGTCCATGAGCCTGGTCGCGACCATGCTCCTCGGCGTCGTGGGCGCCATCATCGGTGGTCTCCTGGGAGGCCTGCTCAACGACAACACCAACCCGTTCGAGCTCAACTTCCTCGGCTTCATCTTCGCGGTGATCGCCGCCTTCATCCTGGTCGGCGTCGCCGAGGGGATGTCGAGCAAGAAGTCGCACGTCTGACCCAGTCGGGCTCTGCGGGCGGAGCTCGTCCGTACCGGCCACGACGACCGCGCACCCGAGTGGGTGCGCGGTCGTCGTGCGTCCGGAGGTCTCAGGCCTGCCCGTCGGCGAGCTCCTCACGCAGTCGCGGCTCGGTGCGGTGCTCGGGTCGCAGGCCCTGCTTGTCGGCGTAGAACGCCCGGATGACGTCCATGTCGGCACGGACGTCCCCGGTGATCTCCACCGTGGGGCCGAACCCGACCGTCCTGGTCGGGCCGTCGATGAACCCCAGGGCCACCGGCAGGTGGGTCTGCTGGGCCAGCCGGTAGAAGCCGCTCTTCCAGTGCTCGGACCTCGTCCTGGTGCCCTCCGCGGCGATGGCCACCACGAGCGTCTCGTCCCGGGAGAGGTTCTCGGCCAGCTCCGAGACCACCTCGGAGGCGTTGTCCCGATCCACCGGCACCCCGCCGGTGGCGCGCAGCAGCCAGCCCAGCGGGCCCTTGAAGAGCTCCCGCTTGATCAGGATCCGCGGGGTGACCTCGCGTGACCACATCATCAAGAGGGTCGCCACCCAGTCCCAGTTGGAGGTGTGCGGCGCCCCCACCATGATCCCGGTGGGCGGCACCTCACCCACCACCCGCCATCGAGCGGCTCGGAGGAGGGTGCGGGCGAGGGTGCGGCGGATCAGCATGCCCAGACCCTAAAGGACCCCCAAGAGGTATGACGGCTGTCACACATCGGGTAATTTCATCTGGTGCGCCGACTCACTCTTCCCCTCGCAGCTCTCGTGCCCCTGCTCGCCTCGGCGGCCCTGGTCCCCACCGGCCATGCCGCCTCCGACTCCTTCAGCCGGGTCTGGGACCGAGGCCCCGGCGGTGAGCGCTACGTGGCCCTGGGCGACTCCTTCGCCTCGGGGCCGGGCATCGCCCCGCAGCGGCCCGAGGGCTGCAGCCGCAGCGAGCTGAACTTCCCCAGCCTCGCCGCCCAGGCCTGGGACGACCAGCTCCCCGGCGGGCTCGCGGCGTTCACCGACGCCAGCTGCGGCGGCGCGCAGACCAAGGACCTCTTCGCCCCCCAGGGCGGCGGGACCCCCGTCAACGACCCGCAGCTCGACGCCCTGGACGCCGACACCACCCTGGTCACTTTCGGGACGCTGGGCGGCAACGACATCGGCCTGGTGCAGCTCGCGGTGGGCTGCTTCACCACCGACTGCGTCCCCCCGGCCGGCACCGACCCGCTGGCGACGAAGTTCTCCACCCTGGAGGCCTCGCTCACCCGGGGCCTCTCCGAGGCCAAGGCGAAGGCGCCGAACGCCGAGATCCTGGTGGTCGGGTACGGCACCTACCTGCCGCCCGGTGGGTGCCCGAGCACGTTCGGTGGCGCCCTGACCACCGGGGAGTTCGCCTACGTGCAGGGCCAGATCGACCGCATGTCCGACCTGCTCGCCAGCGTCGCGGACGAGCAGGACGTGGAGTTCGTCGACATGCGCGAGATCCCCGGCTCGGTCGACCGCACCGCCTGCGCGCCGCCCGAGCGTCAGTGGATCCGGGCCCTGTCCACCTACGACGACGGGGCCACCCTGCACCCGTCGGCCTGCGGCATGGACGCGATGGCGCAGCACCTGGTGCGCACCGTCCAGGCACTGCGCGGCCAGGCGCAGACCCCGTTCGACGACTCCTGCGTGAGCGCCGGCGGCTCGGCCCCGAGCCCGGCGCCGACGCCGAGCCCGGCGCCGACCGAGACGCCCGAGCCCACCGTTCCCGCCCAGCCGACCCCGCCGGTGCCTGCTCCCACGCCGACCGTCACCCTGCCCCCGGTCGTCGAGAAGAACCCGGCGAAGGACCGGGCGACGCGCCGCGCCGAGCTGCGGCGCCAGGCGAAGACGCTGCGCGGCCGCGTCTCCTGCCGCGACGGGGCGGCTCGCCTGGAGGTGCGGGGCGTCACGAAGAACGTGGCACGGACCCGCTTCTCCGTCGGGGGGAAGAAGGTCGCGGTCTCGCGGGCGACCCCCTTCAAGGCGGTCCTGAAGCGTGGCCAGGTGCCGGCGCGCGGCGTGGTCAAGGCGCAGGTGGTGCTCCGCGACCAGGGGCTCAAGACGGTGCACGCGGTGAGGTTCGCCCGGCCCTCGTGCCTGAGGTGAGCTGTCCGTAGGCCTTGACCGTCAGGAGCGCGGGAAGACGCAGAACTCGTTGCCCTCCGGGTCGGCGAGCGTCGTCCAGCCGGGCATCTCCCACAGCCGGGTCGCGCCGCGGGCCAGCAGCTCGTCGACGTCGCCGGTGACGTCCCAGTGCACCCGGTTGGGCGCGGAGCGCGGCTCCGGCACCGGACAGAAGTCGAGCGTCATCCGGTCGTCCGCGGCGATCCCGGTGAGGGTCCACCAGTCGTCCCCGGGCTCGTTGGTCGCCTCGGCCCCGAAGAGCGACCCCCACCACCTCGCCAGGGTCTCGGGATCCGCGCAGTCGATCGCGACGCCGTGCAGGCGGTAGTCCGGCACGTGGTCGGCACCCCGGACGAACGCACAGAACTCGTTGCCCTCCGGGTCGGCCATCACCGTCCAGCCGAAGCCGGTCTCCGACGCGGGAGCAAGCACCCTGGCCCCCAGTGCCAGCAGGTCGTCGACCGAGGCGCAGTCGACGTCGAGGTGGAGCCGGTTCTTCACCACGTGGGGCCGGTCGACCTGGTTGACCCAGACGGTGTGCCCTGGGGTGGGCCCGCTCAGTCGGGCCGGCGCCTCGGCGGTCGCGACCTCGAGGCCGCTGACGGCGGCCCAGAAGCGCGCCTGTGCGTCGACGTCCACGGCGTCGAGGCAGAGGTCCTTCCACGTCGCCAGACTCATCGCAGCAGTCAAGCAGAGCGCACCTCGCCGGGGAAGGCACGTCGGGACCTCACCGGTCCAGCGTGAGCGGTGTGAGGTGCGCGACGCGTGCGGGAGGGTTTCCCGATCGCGGCGACCGGGCACCTTCCCTGAGTTCCGTACCCGATCCAGGAGGCCTCCGTGACCACCCCGCACGTGGGACCCCGAGGACGTGACCACGACCGTCTCGCCGAGCTGGGGGGCCTGCTGATGCTGTGGGCGGTCCCGGGCATCGGCTTCCTGCTGGCGGTGCTCGGCCTGGGCTACTGAGCCGCCCGCTCAGGGGTGTCCGGGATCGGCATCTTCACGGTGGCGACCGGATGGTCGAAGCGGCTCGTCCTCAGACCCACCGAGAGCCGCCAGTCGCCGCCGCGCGGCAGCGGCACGAGAGCCTCGTAGACCCCCTCGCCCACCCCGCGCAGCGCCAGCGTGCCGAGGTCGAACTCCGCTGACCGCAGCTCCACCGTGGGCGCCGAGGCCGGTGCCACCGGCCGGTCGGCCGGATCCTGGACCCGGAGCGTCAGCGTGTTGGCGCCCGGGGCGCCAGGCGTCAGCTCCACCGCGACGCGCAGGTCGCCGAGCTCCACGGTCTCCGCGACCGGGCGCGGTGGCTCCGGCGGCTCGGGCTGGTCGACGGGCGGCTGGTTGGAGAGGAAGCCCGCGACCCCGGCCACGACCACCAGGAGCGCCGTCTCGGCGAGCAGCGTCCGGCCCAGCCGCTCCTGCGCCCCCTGGTCACGGGAGAGGCGGGGGACCAGGACGAACCTGTTCCAGGCGGCCAGGCCCGCCACCAGCAGCACCAGCGCGACCTTGGTCAGCAGCAGCACGCCGTACGTCGTCGTGACGAGGCCCGACCAGGAGCCCAGGATGCGCCAGCCCAGGTAGGACCCGCTGGCCGCCAGCAGCACCAGCGACCCGGCGGCCACGGTCGAGAAGCGGCCGAGCGCCCTGGCCGTCACAGCGCGGTCGTCCTCCCGGAGCACCAGCCAGAGCCCCACCACCCCGCCGGTCCAGACGGCGGCGACCAGCACGTGGAGGGCGTCGGCGCCCTGGACGAGGAGCGCGGGCCCGTAGGAGCGGGAGTGGCCGACCAGCGGGGGCGCCCAGAGGGCCGTCAGCGCCCCGACCAGCAGCAGCGCCCGGTCGCCGCGGCCCAGGACCCGCCCGCCGCTGCCCAGCAGCACCAGGAGCGCACCGGTCGTGACCAGGGCGGCGCCACCGATCTCCCAGGCGACCAGCTCCGGCTCGAACCCCTCGGTCAGCCCGGACCAGCCGAGGCCCTGGGCGTAGGCGGAGGCGACCGGCACCTGCACCCAGGCGGCGACCACCGCCGCGGCCGCCGCCGCGCGCAGGAGGCGGCGGGCGGCCTGCCCCACGTGCGGGTGCAGCAGGGCGAGGAAGCCGGCGAGGCCGGACATCAGCAGCAGCCCCGCGAGGGCGAGCCCCGCCAGCAGGCCCCGGTCCGCGGTCATGTCGCTCCCCGACGGGAGCGCCGGGGGCGGGGTGACCACCGGGCTGCGCGCGCCCACGGAGAAGGTGAGGGTGCCGCGCAGCGGGTGGCCGTCGTCCGAGACGACCAGCCAGGAGACCAGGTAGGTGCCGCGGCCGAGCTGCTCGCCCATCTCGACCTCGACCCGGGACCCGTCGGCCCGGGCGGTGGAGGCCACCGTGTTCCCGGCCGCGTCGTAGGTGGTGATCCGTCGGCCGGTCAGCCGCACCGGTTCGCTGAAGGAGAGCGCCACCGCCGAGGGGGCCTCGCTGAGCACCGCGCCCTCGGACGGGTCGGTGCCGGTCAGCTGCGCGTGGGCCCAGGCGGGCGCGGCCGAGGCGAGGGTCGTCCCGGCCACGAGGAGGACCAGGGCCGCGAGCAGCCGCCTCACCGCGGGCGCGTCTCCGGGACGCGCCCGCCCGGGCGCCGCCGTCCCCGCAGCACGAGCAGCAGCGAGGCCAGGCCGACCACAGCGCCCACGGCGACCACGGCGACCAGGGGGAGCGCCGGCCACCGGGCGCTGGGCCCCGGCGTCGTCGCCGGGATCTCGCCGACCACCCGGACCGTCGGCGCGGGAAGGTCGAGCTCGGCCGCGGCGCCGTCGGTGGCGACCTGCGTCCAGGCCTCCTCGCCCTCCTCGCAGCTCTGCACCGTCGGGAAGGCGAGCACCTCGCCGGCGGCCTGCGGAGCGCGGAACGCGAGGGCGAAGCTGGCGGGCAGGTCGCTGGGCAACGGGGTGGCCGCGTCCAGCACCAGGACCCGACCCTCCCGGCCCACCCGCCAGGAGCGGGTGGGCGCCACGGTGACGCTCTCCAGCCCGTCGGGGAGGCGGACCTCGAGCCGCGTGGTGGCCGACTCCCCGCAGCCGTGGTCCACCTCCAGGGTGACGACGGCCTCCTCCCCGGCGGTCACCGTGCCGGGGGTGACCGAGACGTGTGCTCCCGCCCCGGGCGCCACGAGCACGGTCCCTGCCAGGACGACGGCGCCCGCGAGGGCGGCGAGGGCCCGGGCGGGCCGACGTGAGGGCATGGGGAGGAGCGTAGGGCCTCAGGTCCCGCAGAAGGTCTGGAAAGTGGCGTCGAACTCCTCGGGTCCGGGGTCGGCGTAGCGCTGCCTGTCCGGGCGCGGCTCGAACGGGTCGGTGACCGCCTCCACGAGTCGCTCGAAGGGCTCCAGGTCTCCGCCGGTCGCGGCGTCGAGCGCCTCCTCGACCAGGTGGTTGCGCGGCACGTGGACCGGGTTGATCCGGTCCATCAGCACCGGATCGGGTCCGAGTGCCAGCCACTGCTCCAGCCAGGAGTCGAACGCCGCCAGGTCGAGGACCCGCGAGCGGGCAGGTTCCCGGTCTCCGCGGGCGGCGTCGCCCAGGGCGCGGAAGAACGAGGTGTGGTCGACCCGGCCGGCGGCCATCAGGGCCTCCAGCTCCTGGCCCAGGGCGGCCACCGTCGGCGCGTCGGGCTCGTCCGGGCGTCCGGCGAGTCCCAGCTTCTCGCGGGTCCGCGCGGTCCGTGCGGCGGCGAGGCGGGGGCGGAAGGTGGAGAGGACGGCGGTCGCCTGCTCGATCGCCTCCTCGGGGGTCTCGGAGAAGAGCGGGAGCATCGCCTCGGCCAGTCGCGCCAGGTTCCACTCGGCGGCCGGTGCCTGGTTGGCGAAGGCGTAGCGCCCGCCGGCGTCGATCGAGCTGAAGACCCGCTGCGGGTCGTGCGCGTCGAGGAAGGCGCAGGGCCCGTAGTCGATGGTCTCCCCGGAGATCGTCATGTTGTCGGTGTTCATCACCCCGTGCACGAAGCCCACCGCCAGCCACCGGGCGAGGAGCTCGGCCTGGGCGGCGACGACGGCCTCGTAGAGCGCCAGGTGCGGGTGCTCCGCGTCGGCCGCGCCGGGGTGGTGGCGGGCGATCGCGTGGTCGGCGAGGCGGCCCAGCAGGGCGGTGTCGCCGGTGCTCGCGACGAACTGGAAGGTGCCGACGCGCAGGTGGCTGGCGGCGACCCGGGCCAGCACCGCGCCGGGCAGCACGGTCTCGCGCTGCACCGGGCGACCGGTGGCGACCACCGCCAGCGACCGGGTGGTCGGCACGCCGAGAGCGTGCATCGCCTCGCTCACGACGTACTCGCGCAGCATCGGACCGACGGCCGCGAGGCCGTCGCCCCCGCGGGCCAGCGGGGTGCGGCCGGAGCCCTTGAGGTGGAGGTCGCGGACCCGACCCTCGCGGTCGGTCAGCTCCCCGAGCAGCAGCGCGCGCCCGTCGCCCAGCCGAGGGGACCAGCCGCCGAACTGGTGCCCCGCGTAGACCTGCGCGACCGGGGTCGCGCCGTCAGGCGGCTGCTCGCCGGTGAGCAGGCGGACGCCCTCCGGGCGGCGGAGCGAGGCCGGGTCGAGGCCCAGGTCGCGCGCCAGCGCCTCGTTGAGCGCCAGCAGCCGGGGCGCAGGTGCGCTCTCGGCCTGCCAGGGCACGGCGAGCTCGGGGAGCTCGGAGGCGAAGCCGCTGCCGAGGCTGACGCGGGGGCTGGCTCCGGGGGTGGTGCCGGGCGAGATGACGGGCTGGCTCACCCCTGCCACGGTACTGACCGGGTGCTCACGCCCGTGAGGGTCGAGGCGTGCCGCTCCAGGTCAGCGCAGCGAGTACGTCGCCAGGGAGACGCCGACGTAGTGGCTCAGGAACGCGAGGATGGTGAAGGTGTGGAAGACCTCGTGGAACCCGAACCAGCGCGGGTTGGGGTTGGGGCGCTTGAAGCCGTAGACGATCCCCCCGAGCGTGTAGAGCGCGCCGCCCACGACGACGAGCACGATGACGGCGGTGCCCAGGTGCTCCCCGTAGGTCATCGCACCCTCGACGAAGCCGCCGAAGAAGAAGACCGGGGCCCAGCCCAGTGCGATGTAGATCGGCACCGAGACCCAGCGGGGGTGACTGAGCCACCAGACCTTCATCATCACGCCGGCCAGGGCGCCGCCCCAGCTGATGGCGAGCATCCACCACCGCTCGGAGCCGTCGAGCAGGAGGACGGCGAACGGCGTGCAGGAGCCGGCGATCAGCACGAAGATGTTGGAGTGGTCGAAGCGCTGCAGGTGCTCGTGGACCCGCGGCGACCACCGTCCGCGGTGGTACAGCGCCGAGACGGTGAAGAGGAGCAGGGCGGAGAGGGCGAAGACGGCCGAGCCCGCCCGGGTGGGCCCGTCGGGGGAGAGCACGACCAGCACGACGCCCGCGGCCAGCGCCACCGGCACCGTCCCGGCGTGCAGCCATCCCCGCAGCTGCGGCTTGACCTCGTCGAAGGCGTCCTCGACCTGGTCGTGCAGGTGGTCCATCCGTTCGCGCACCGACTCGCTCATGTCTCCAACTTACGGCACCGTAGGTTCGTGGGGCGCGAAGCGCGACCCACATCACTGTCGTTCCCAGGCCCGTCAGTCTTAACCTGAGTCATCGGTAACATCCGAGGCATGGGGAACTTCAAGGACGCCGTGCGCCGGCTGCTCTATCCGGCGTACGAGTCCCGCGTGGTCAAGTTCCTACCCTCCGACCGTATCCCCAAGCACGTCGGGGTGATGCTCGACGGCAACCGGCGCTGGGCCAGGGCCGTCGGGGCAGACGCCAACCGTGGCTACCAGGCAGGCGCCGACAACATCGGGCCGTTCCTGGGCTGGTGCGAGGAGGTCGGCGTCGAGGTGGTCACCCTGTGGCTGCTCTCCACCGACAACCTCAACCGCCCCCCGCACCAGCTCACCGGGCTGCTCACCGTGATCGAGGGGGCGGTGGAGTCCCTGGCCGCCTCCGGGCGCTGGCGGGTCCACCCCGTCGGCGCGCTCGACCTGCTCCCCGACGCGACCCGCGCCCGGCTGAAGGCCGCCGAGGAGGCCACCCGCGACGTGGACGGGCTGCTGGTCAACGTGGCCGTCGGCTACGGCGGCCGGCGGGAGATCGCCGACGCGGTGCGCTCGCTGCTCCAGGAGCGGTCGGCGGCCGGCGCCACCCTGGAGGAGCTGGCCGAGACGATCGACGTCGAGCACATCGCCGAGCACCTCTACACCAAGGGTCAGCCCGACCCCGACCTGGTGATCCGGACCTCCGGCGAGCAGCGCATCAGCGGCTTCCTGCTCTGGCAGAGCGCGCACAGCGAGTTCTACTTCTGCGAGGCGCTGTGGCCGGACTTCCGCCGCGTCGACTTCCTCCGTGCCATCCGGGCGTACGCCGAGCGCGAGCGGCGCTTCGGGTCCTGAGACGCGACACACAGGATTCACGCGGCGTTGCTGCGTGTCGCTGGTGGCCGTCGCCCCGACCGGCGTACTTTCCCAACCATCGGCGAGTGGGGAAGCTCGCTGAAACCGGGAGGCCGTTCGTGACCAGTCACGACTTCGCAGCGCATCAGGCGGGCCGGTTCGCGCCGCCTGGTGTCGGAGGGGGCCGGCACTCCGGTCCTCGGGTCCCTTCCCGGTCCGTCAGCACGAACTAGGGGCGGGCGAGGAGTGCGCGCGCCGCCCCGTGAGGGTGAGAACGACGTGACCACCACCGAGCACCGCACCTATGTCCTGGACACCAGCGTCCTGCTGGCCGACCCCGGCGCGATCAAGCGCTTCGCCGAGCACGAGGTGGTGCTCCCGGTCGTGGTCATCACCGAGCTGGAGGGGAAGCGCCACCACCCCGAGCTCGGCTACTTCGCCCGCAGCGCGCTCCGTATGCTCGATGAGCTCCGAGTCGTCAACGGGCGCCTCGACCGGCCGGTGCCGGTCGGCGAGGCCGGGGGCACCCTCCGCGTCGAGCTCAACCACACCGACCCCGGGTCGCTGCCCTCGGGCTTCCGGCTGGGTGACAACGACACCCGGATCCTCTCGGTGGCCCGCAACCTGGCCGACGAGGGGCACCAGGTCACGCTGGTCTCCAAGGACCTCCCGCTGCGCATCAAGGCCTCCGCGGTCGGCCTGGACGCCGAGGAGTACCGGGCCGAGGGCGTCAGCGAGGCCGAGTCCGGCTACACCGGGATGCTGGAGATGGATGTCGCCGCCGGTGACCTGGACCTGCTCTACGACGAGGGCGTCCTCGACCTCGACGAGGCGCGCCAGCTGCCCTGCCACACCGGCCTGGTGCTCCTCTCCGACCGCGGCACGGCCCTGGCCCGGGTGGGCGCCGACAAGCAGGTCCACCTCGTGCGGGGCGACCGGGATGCGTTCGGGATCCACGGCCGCTCCGCCGAGCAGCGGATCGCCCTGGACCTCCTGCTCGACCCGGAGATCGGCATCGTCTCGCTCGGCGGCCGGGCCGGCACCGGCAAGTCGGCGATGGCGCTCTGCGCGGGTCTCGAGGCGGTCCTGGAGCGGGGTCAGCACAAGAAGGTCGTGGTCTTCCGCCCCCTCTTCGCGGTCGGCGGCCAGGAGCTCGGCTACCTGCCGGGGTCGGAGTCGGAGAAGATGTCGCCCTGGGGACAGGCGGTCTTCGACACCCTCAACGCCCTGGTCTCCCCGGACGTCGTCGACGAGGTGCTCGACCGCGGGATGCTCGAGGTCCTGCCCCTGACCCACATCCGCGGCCGCTCCCTGCACGACGCCTTCGTCATCGTCGACGAGGCCCAGTCCCTGGAGCGCAACGTGCTGCTCACCGTGCTCTCCCGGATCGGGGCCAACTCCAAGGTGGTGCTCACCCACGACGTGGCGCAGCGCGACAACCTCCGGGTCGGGCGCCACGACGGGATCGTCGCGGTGGTCGAGAAGCTCAAGGGCCACCCGCTCTTCGCCCACGTCACGCTGACCCGCTCGGAGAGGTCGCCGATCGCCGCGCTGGTCACCGAGATGCTGGAGGACGTCACTCTGTGACTCTCCTCCCACGGGCTCCCCAATAGTGGGGGTGTGGTTTGCATGGGAGGGCGAGACCCTGCATGGTGGCGCGTGGTCGCTCCGTGAACGTTCAGTGAACCTTCGCGGAGGTCAGCCGGCCACGCGTCACCGCACCTGCGTCCCACGGGTCGCTTTCCCCCGAGTCACCGAGAGTCATCCCAGAGCCTGTGTCGGACCCCGAGAAGTACGTCCCCAAGCACCGCGCCCCCGGCGCCCACCGCCGGGAGCGGGAGCCGCGACGGCTGATGCGCCGGGTCGCGGTGATGACCGGGGTGGCCGCGGTCTCGACGGGGGTGGCGGTCTCGACCGGGATCGCCTCGCAGGGTCCGGAGCGCGTCACGGCCGACGACGGGAGCGCCGCAAGCTCCGACATCGCCGCCGACCGGCTCGCGGACCGGGGCACGGTCTCCCGCTCCGACAGACGCGCCGAGCGTGACCCCGCGAAGCAGGCGGCCCTCTCCACCTCGGCCGGACTGGTCACCCAGCGGACCCAGCGGCTCGACGACTCCGACCCCCGCGAGCTCGCCCGTGCTCTGATGCCGGAGTTCGGCTTCTCGGTCTCCCAGTTCGGCTGCCTCGACTCCCTCTACGTGAGCGAGAGCAACTGGCGGGTGGACGCCGACAACCCCACCTCGTCGGCCTACGGCATCCCTCAGGCGCTGACCCAGACCCACGACCTTCCCGCGGGCTACATGACCTCCGCCGAGGTGCAGCTGAGGTGGGGACTGGACTACATCGCCGACCGCTACGGCACCCCGTGCGCGGCCTGGTCGTTCAAGTCCGCCAACAACTGGTACTGAGCTCCGCGGGGCGCCCGCCCTCGCTAGGGGCTGGGCGCGAGCCGCGCCTTCTGCACCTTCCCCATCTCGTTGCGGGGCAGGGAGTCGACGAAGCGGACCTCCCGGGGACGCTTGTGCGCGGAGAGCTCCGCGCCGACGTACGCCGTGAGCTCGGCGGCGAGCGCCTCGGAGGCGGCGCCGCGCGCCACCACGTGGGCCACGATTCGCTGGCCCAGGTCGGCGTCCGGCTCACCCACCACCGCGCACTCGGCGACCTCCGGGTGCCCCAGCAGCGCCGACTCGACCTCGCCGGCGCCGATCCGGTAGCCGGCCGACTTGATCAGGTCGACCGACTCGCGCCCCACGATCCGGTGCCGGCCGTCGGGGGCGACGACCGCGACGTCGCCGGTCCGGAACCAGCCGTCGGAGGTCCACGCCTCGGCGGTGGCCTCGGGCCGGTCGAGGTAGCCGTCGAAGAGGGTCGCGCCGCGTACCTCGAGGCGGCCCACCGACTCGCCGTCGTGCGGCACCGCCTCGCCCCGCTCGGTGCGCAGCCGGGTCTCGACGCCGGCGACGGGGACGCCGACCCAGCCGGCTTGTCGCGCTCCGTCGGCGCGGGTGGCGACGGTGATCAGCGTCTCGCTCATCCCGTAGCGCTCGGCCACCTCGTGGCCGGTGAGCTCGCGCAGCCGCTCGAAGACGGGGGCCGGCAGCGCCGCGCTGCCGGAGACCAGCAGCCGGGCGGGGCGCAGCGCTGCCGCGTGCTCGGGTGAGTCCGCGATCCTTGACCAGATCGTGGGCACGGCGAAGAGCATCGTCGCCGCCCCGGAGGCCACGGCGTCGGCGTAGGCCTCGGGAGTGCCCCGGCCCACGTGCACCAGGCCGCCCCCGACGCGCAGCGGTCCGAGGACCCCGAGGATCAGGCCGTGCACGTGGAAGAGCGGCAGGCCGTGCCCGAGCACGTCGTCCGCGGTCCATGCCCAGGCGTCGGCCAGGCCGTCCAGGCCCGCGGCGACCGCGCGCCGCGACAGCAGGACGCCCTTGGGTGGCCCGGTGGTGCCGGAGGTGTAGAGGACGAAGGCGGTCCGGGAGGGGTCGACCTCCGTCGGCCGGTACGGCGCCCGAGCGGCCGGGTCGACCGGGACCACCGGGAGGGTGTCGTCGCCCTTCGCTCCGAGCCACGCCTGCGGCGCGGTTCCGAGCCACGCCTGCGGCGCGGAGTCGGTCAGCAGGTGACGCAGCTCGGCGTGGCCGGAGTCCGGCGGCACCGGCACCACCTCGACGCCGGCGAGGACGGCTCCGGCGACCGCGACGACGGTCTCCATCGTGGCCGTGGCGAGCACCGCCACCCGGTGCCGTCCGCGCAGGTCGGCCGCCACCGCGGCGGCGGCGCCCAGCAGCTCGTCGTAGGTCAGCGTCGTGCCGGCCACGGTCACGCGGTGGCGCGACCGTCCCGAGGTGAGTCCGGTGAGCATGCGCCCATGATGCAGGCGCCGGCTCCGCGCCGGGCCGGAGCCCCTAGGGGTGGGTCATCGACTCCAGGTCCAGGGCCTCGTCGAGCTCGGCCTCGGTGAGCTCGCCGCGCTCCACGAAGCCCATGGCGAGCACCGTCTCGCGGATCGTGGCACCGTCGGCCAGCGCCTGCTTCGCCACCTTGGCGGCCGCCTCGTAGCCGAGGTGCTTGTTGAGCGGGGTCACGACGGACGGCGACGACTCGGCGTACCGGCGCATCCGCTCGGCGTCGGCGGTGATCCCGTCGACGCAGCGCTCGGCCAGCAGCCGGCTGGCGGCACCGAGGATGCGGATCGACTCCAGCAGGTTGCGGGCCAGCACGGGCATCATCACGTTGAGCTCGAAGTTGCCGGCCGCGCCGGCCCACGCGACCGTCGCGTCGTTGCCCACCACCTGGGCGCAGACCATCAGCGTCGCCTCGGGGAGGACCGGGTTGACCTTGCCCGGCATGATGCTCGACCCGGGCTGCAGGTCGGGGAGGCGGATCTCGGCCAGCCCCGTGGTCGGCCCCGACGACATCCAGCGCAGGTCGTTGCAGATCTTGGTCAGGCCCACCGCGTAGGTGCGGAGCGCCCCGGAGAGCTCGACGAGGGAGTCGCGGCTGCCCTGGGCCTCGAAGTGGTTGCGGGCCTCGCTGAAGGCCTCGCCGGTCTCGTCGGAGAGCGCGGCGATCACCCGCGGCGCGAAGCCTGGCGGGGTGTTGATGCCGGTGCCGACCGCGGTCCCGCCCAGCGGGAGCTCGCGGACCCGGGGCAGGACCGACTCCAGGCGGTCGACCGCGTAGGCCACGGTGGCGGCGTACCCGCCGAACTCCTGTCCGAGCATCACCGGGGTGGCGTCCATCAGGTGGGTGCGTCCGGACTTCACCAGGCCGGCGAACTCCTCCGCCTTGGCCTGCAGGGAGCCCCGCAGCACCTCCAGGGCCGGGACCAGCTCGCGGCTCACGGCGAGCGAGGCGGCCACGTGGATCGCCGTCGGGAAGGTGTCGTTGGAGGACTGGCTGGCGTTGACGTGGTCGTTGGGGTGGACGCCCTCACCCGCCAGCGAGGCCAGCACCTCGTTGACGTTCATGTTGGTGCTGGTGCCCGACCCGGTCTGGAAGACGTCGATGGGGAAGTGGTCGTCGTGCTGCCCCGCGGCGACCTCGGCGGCGGCCTTGCGGATCGCCTCGGCGTGCGCGCCGTCCAGCACCCCCAGCTCGGCGTTGATGCCGGCCGCGGCCCTCTTGACCAGGGCGAGGGCGTGGACCAGGGCAGGCTCGACCGGGGTGCCGCTGATCGGGAAGTTCTCCACGGCTCGCTGGGTCTGGGCCCGCCAGAGGGCGTGGCTGGGCACCTGGACCTCGCCCATGGAGTCGTGCTCGGTGCGGAAGTCGCTCATGCGGACGACCGTACCCAGCACCCGGGGGCCTCACCCGGGGCTCAGGGCGCCGGACGCCGTGAGTGGTAGAGGTGGTACTGCTCGGGGCGGTCCTGGAGCAGCACGTCGTAGGAGCTCTCCTCGACGTGGCCGAAGACCGTGCCCATCGACTCCGCCAGCTCGGCCGCCGGGGCGGCCGACCAGATCACCAGCGCGCCGCCGGGGTTGAGCAGGTCGCGGCACCGGGCGAGGAACGGCTCGTCGTAGAGGCCGGCGTTGTCGTCGTGGACCAGGTACCGCGGCCCGTTGTCGACGTCGAGCAGGAGCAGGTCGTGCCCGGTGCGTGCCTCCGCCACCGCCATCGCGATGTCGGCGACCACGATCTGGAGCCGCCGGTCCGCCAGCAGCGCCGGCCCGTGCGGCACGGTCCCGTCGCGCATCCACCCGACCAGGGGCTCCTCGATCTCCACCACCGAGACCCGCTCGACGCGGGGATCGGCCAGCACCCGCTGCGCGGTGAAGCCCAGGCCGAGCCCGCCGACCACCACGTCGCGCGGGTCGGGCACCAGCTCGAGGGCCAGGGCGGCCATCTCGATCTCCGAGCCGGTCTCCAGGGTGTCCATCACGAAGGCCCCGTTGACCCGCAGCTCGAGCACGTCGGGCGCCCCCGCGCGGCTGCGGCGGCGCAGCACCACCTCGCCGCGCGGAGACTCGGCGCGGGCGACCTCGGTGTGCTGGACGGTGTCACTCATGTCCCTGCGGTTCCCCGCCGGAGGACCCGTCACACCTCGTGGCTGTCCATGTCAGGTGAAGGGGGCTACTGTCGACGTAGTCGTGCTCAAGTCACCGGGTGGCGATGGAGCATCAGTGATCGGGCGATGAGATGGACGCAAGCACCTTGGAGCACCCCATGGACGAGGACCAGGGGGGCCCAGAGCGCCGGCTCTCCGGCATCGCGGACCTCCTCCACCAGGGACTTTCCGCCACCGAGGCCGCCCTCCGGGTGCGGGTCGAGGAGCACGCCGAGGAGCCGCGGGAGCCGGTCGCCACGGTGGGCGACCAGCACGCGCTGTGGCGCGCCTCGGTCGGCTTCGACGGCGCCGCCGTGACCCGGGTGCTCGATGAGGGCTTCGCCCTCGGCCCCTTCGAGCAGGTCGTCGACGGCTGGCTGCTGCCCTCCCTCTACCAGCTGGGCCTGGCGTGGGCCCGGGACGAGATCAGCGTCGCGGAGGAGCACTTCGCCTCCGCCAGCGTGCACCGGCGACTCGCCACCCTCTTCGACCAGGCGCCCCGCCACGTGCACGCGCCGCGCGTCCTGGTGGGCCTCGTGCCCGGCTCCCGGCACGAGCTGGGAGTGCTCGCCTTCGCGATCGCGCTGCGGCACGCGGGGATCGACGCGATCTACCTGGGCGGCGACGTGCCGGTGCAGGCCTGGGTCGACTCGGTGTCGCGCCGCCCGCCCGCGGGCGTGGTGGTCGCCGTCCCGGCGAAGGAGGACGTCGTCGCCTGCCGGCGGCTCGCCGAGACCCTGGCGAGGTCCGCGCCCGGCATGCCGGTCCTCGTCGGCGGCAGCTACCAGGACCGGGTCTCCGAGCACGTGACCAAGCTGGGTCACCAGGTGATGCCGGCGGCCCAGCGGCTGGCCGCCGCGGTCAGGGCCAAGGTCTGACGCCCTAGGACCCGGCGCGCAGCAGCGCGTCGCCCAGGTCGGAGCGCAGGTAGAGCACCGACCGCCCGTGGCGGGCCGCGCTGAGCAGTCCCGCGTCGCGCATGGCGCGCAGGTGCTGGTTGACCGCGCTGGCGGTGACGCCCAGGCGGACCGCCAGCTCGGTGGACGAGGCGGGGGAGTCGAGCATCCGCAGCAGCTGGGCCCGGACCTCGCCGATCAGACCCGCCAGGGCTCGTGGCGCCTGGGGGCGGTCGCTCTCCCAGAGGGTGGCGGCGCCGCGGGCGGGGTAGAGGATCAGCGGGGTCTCGGCGGCGGAGATCGGCGCCGTCGCGTGACGGGTGAACAGCGACGGGGCCAGGGTGAGCCCCTCCCCGCCGGTGGGGCGCCGGAAGCCGCCGGGGGAGGTGATCTCGGCGCGCACCACGTCCCCGACGAGCCGGATCCGCGGGGAGAGCCCGGCGAACATCGCCGCCAGTCCGTCGCGCGCGATGGTGCGGCCACGGAAGACGATGTCGGCCTCGAGGACCGCCCGCATCCGGGGCCACCAGGGCTCGAAGCACGCCGTCCAGTACTCCTCCAGCGCCTCGATGATCCGGCGCAGGACCCGGTCGCCGCGGCCGGTGAGCACGGCCGGCCGCGTGGCCGGGTGGGGGTGAACCTCCGCGAGGTCCTCGCGGACCACGTGGAGCGGCGTCCGGGTGAGCGCGATGAGCTCCTCGTCGAAGCGGGCGAGGGGCGAGCGCGGTCGGGGCGTCAGGAAGTCCGGCGTCCAGAGGCCTTCGTTGGTGAGCGCCAGCAGCATCTCGGCGTCCAGGCCCTCCCGCACGTGGGCGGTCCGCTGCAGCCAGGGCAGGTGGAGCGGGTAGCGGCCGGGGTCGCGCCAGGTGCGGAGCGAGAGCGCGAGCTCGTTCATCGGGGAGAGCGCGAACCGCACCGCGGCGTAGCCGGACCCGCTGAGCTCGTACTCGATCGCCCCGACCATGTAGCAGGACGCTACATCGTTGGCGGACCGCCGTGGAACGTGGGATGAATGGCGGCGTGCTCGATCGTCTCCGCCGCCTCTTCCTCCCCGCCGACCCCGTGCAGCGGGCGCTGACCTTCTCCACCATGGCGGGCGCGCTCGCCACCGGCCTGTTCTACAGCGTCAGCGCTCTCTACTTCACCCGGGTGATCGGCCTGGGGGCGACCACCGTGGGGCTGGGCCTGACGATCGCCGGACTGGCGGGCGTGGTGGCCTCGTACGTCGGCGGTCACGCCGCCGACCGGGTCGGCGCCGACCGGCTGCAGGTCTGGGCCAACGCCGTGCACGGCCTGGCGATGCTCGCCTACGTGCTGGCCGACGACGCCACGAGCTTCACCCTGGTCGCCTGTGTCGTGGTCGCCGGCCGGGCGGTGCAGGGCACCGCGAAGTCGACGGTGCAGGTGCGCTGGTTCGCCGGTCCCGACCGGGTCGCGGTCCGGGCCAGGCTGCGGGTGATCACCAACCTCTTCATCGGTCTGGGCACCGTCCTGGCCGCGGGGGCGCTGCTGGTCGGCACCGCCGAGGCCTACCAGGCGACGATGGTCGCCGTGGGCCTGGTCGCCCTGCTCGCGACGGTGCCCCTGACCGGGCTGCGCTCCCGGGTCGCCGGCTTCGCGCCGGTGATGGACACCCACCTGGTGCCCGACCGGGTGCGCGGGCCGTCGCCGCTGCGCGACGGCACCTACGTCACCTCGGTGGCGCTCAACTCGGTGATCGCGATGCACTTCGGGCTGACCAGCGTCGGCGTGCCGCTGTGGATCGCCACCCGCACCGAGGCGCCGGACGTGATGATCTCGGTGCTGCTCGTGGTCAACACCGTGCTGGTCGCGCTCTTCCAGGTGCAGGCATCCCGCGGCACCCACGACATCGGCACCGCCGGCCGCGTGGTGCGCCGGGGCAGCCTGCTGCTGGCGGTCGCCTGCCTGCTCTACGGTGCCGCCGGCAGCGTCGGCGTGGTGTGGGCGGTGATCGCGCTGCTGGCTGCCGAGGTGGTCGGGTCCTTCGCGGAGGTCTGGTGCGAGGCGGGCGCCTGGGGACTGGCCTTCGAGCTGGCCGACCCCGCCAGTGCCGGGGCCTACCAGGGGCTCTCCTCCACCGGCTACTCCGTGGCGATGATGGCGGCACCGGCCGTGGTCACCGTCACCGCCGTGGATCACGGCCTTCCCGGGTGGATCCTGCTCGGGATGGTCTTCGCCGCGGCCGGGACCGGGGTCGCCGCGGTCGCACGACTGGCCGCGGTGCGCCGGACCCAGGCCGCGCTGGTGGGCTAGCCGTCACTGGGCCGAACCTGTTACTGGGCCGAGCGCACCCGGATCCCGGTGAGCGGCACGGTCACCGCGCCCGAGGGGTCGGTGAAGAAGTCGTTGCCCTTGTCGTCGACCACGATGAAGGCGGGGAAGTCCTCGACCTCGATCTTCCAGACCGCCTCCATGCCCAGCTCGGGATACTCCAGCACCTCCTGGGACTTGATGCAGTCCTGGGCGAGGCGGGCGGCGGGGCCGCCGATGGAGCCGAGGTAGAAGCCGCCGTGGGCGCCGCAGGCGTCGGTGACCTGCTTGGAGCGGTTCCCCTTGGCCAGCATCACCATCGAGCCGCCTGCGGCCTGGAACTGCTCGACGTAGGAGTCCATCCGGCCCGCGGTGGTCGGCCCGAACGAGCCTGACGCCATCCCTTCCGGCGTCTTGGCCGGCCCGGCGTAGTAGACCGGGTGGTTGCGCAGGTACTCCGGCATCGGCTCGCCGGCGTCGAGGCGCTCCTTGATCTTGGCGTGCGCGATGTCGCGCGCCACCACGAGCGGGCCGCTCAGCGAGAGGCGGGTCTTGACCGGGTGCTTGGCGAGCTCGGCCAGGATCGCCGGCATCGGCTGGTTGAGGTCGATCTTGACGACCTCGCCGCCGGCGATCTCCTCGGCCATCCCGGCGTCGGGCATGTACTGGGCCGGGTCCATCTCGAGCTGCTCGAGGAAGACGCCGTCCGGGGTGATCTTGCCCAGCGCCTGCCGGTCGGCGGAGCAGGAGACCGCGATGGCCACGGGGCAGGAGGCGCCGTGGCGGGGGAGGCGGACCACCCGCACGTCGTGGCAGAAGTACTTGCCGCCGAACTGGGCGCCGATGCCGAACTCCTGGGTGAGCTTGAAGACCTGCTCCTCCAGCTCGGTGTCGCGGAAGCCGTGCGCGGCCATGGAACCTTCGGTCGGCAGGTTGTCCAGGTAGTGCGCCGAGGCGTACTTGGCGGTCTTCATCGCGAACTCCGCGCTGGTGCCGCCGATCACGATCGCCAGGTGGTAGGGCGGGCAGGCCGCGGTGCCGAGCGAGCGGATCTTCTCGTCCAGGAACTCCAGCATCCGCTTCGGGTTGAGGACGGCCTTGGTCTCCTGGAACAGGAACGACTTGTTGGCCGAGCCGCCGCCCTTGGCCATGAAGAGGAACTTGTACTCCGGCCGCCCGCTGGTCTGCGGGGTGGAGTAGATCTCGATCTGCGCCGGCAGGTTGGTGCCGGTGTTCTTCTCGTCGTACGTCGTCAGGGGAGCGAGCTGGGAGTAGCGCAGGTTGAGCTTGGTGTAGGCGTCGTAGACGCCCCGGCTGATCGCCTCACCGTCGTCGATGCCGGTCAGCACACCCTCGGTCTTCTTGCCCATCACGATCGCGGTGCCGGTGTCCTGGCACATCGGCAGCACGCCGCCGGCCGAGATGTTGACGTTCTTGAGCAGGTCCAGGGCGACGAAGCGGTCGTTGCCGCTGGCCTCGGGGTCGTCGATGATCTTGCGCAGCTGGGCCAGGTGGGCCGGGCGCAGGTAGTGGCTGACGTCGTGCATCGCCTCGGCGGTGAGCCGCTGGATCGCCTCGGGGGAGACCTTGAGGAAGGTCTGCACCTCGCCGTCCTGGGTGGCCGCCTCGAAGGTGGAGACGCCCTCGGTGGTGAGCAGTCGGTACGGCGTCTCGTCGCGTCCGGTGGGCAGCAGGTCGGAGTAGCGGAACTCCGGGCCGGCCGCGGCGGCGGGGGCGGCAGGGGTGGCGGGCGAGGGGATGCTCGGAGTGCTCACGAACGGTGAGGTTACCTCCGGGCGCGCCCCTGCCCGGTCACCGGCTCAGACCTCGTCGCGCGGCCCGGAGCCGAGCACCTGCGCCACCACGTCCGCGAGGAACGCCGGCACGGGGTCGAGCAGGGCCGGGTCCGCCGCCTTCGGATCGAGGCCGTATCCGCGGGGGGCGGTCACCGTCGCCTCGATCACGAGCACGCCCGGCTGGGCCGGATCGTCCAGCGCGAGGGCCCAGCCCTGTGCGGGGAGGCCGGTGTTCTCGGCGGGGGCGTACTCCAGGGCGGGGTGCCCGGCCACCTCGGTCTCGTCGGCACCGAAGGAGTAGATGTCGTCGAGCGTGGACCAGGAGGCGGCGGCGGTCAGGTGGAGCGCGTGGTCGGGCTCGCCGAAGAAGCACGCCGGCCGCGCCGGGCCCTCCCGGTCGTTGCGGTGCAGCCGGCTGTCCCGCGAGAGCACGCCGGTGCCGGCCACCAGGTCCTCGCCGAAGTGCTCCCGCACCAGCGGGAGGAGGGCCGCGCAGGTCACCCGCGGGTCCGACCCGGCCGCGCGCACGAGGTCGGCCGGGTCCGGCGGCACCTCCGCGTCGCTCGCGGGCGCGCAGCCGCGCTCCTCGGCGGCGAGGACGTGCACGCACGCCCCGACCGCGGCCACGTCGGAGTCCTCGGCCGGGCCGGAGAGGGTCGCCGGGTCGGGGCCGTCGGCGGAGTAGAGAAGTGTCTCGCCGGTCAGGTCGGGGAGGTCGGGCGCACCCTCACCGAAGGCGGTGAGCATCGCGGTGGCCGCCTCGCGGGACGCCTCGCAGCTGGCGGTGGCGACCCGAAGCCGCAGCGTGTCGGCGCCGGTGGGGAGCGGGGCGGGCAGCGGCGCCACGGCGACGTCGAGGACACACTCGTCGGGTCCACGGGCCTCGACCGCAGCCCGGCCCTCGACCTCCACCTCCTTCTCGAGCACGACGGCCCCCGCGACCCCGGCCGGCACCTCCGGGTCCCCGGCGACCAGCTCGGTGCCGGCGACGTGGCTGAGGGCGACGCCCAGGATGCGGCCCGACAGGCCGCCGCCTCCCGGGCCCTGCACCGAGCACTCGCCCGACCGCTCGCCGGGAGCCTCGAAGATGGAGTGGACCAGGCGCTCGTCGTCCGTCAGGTCGCCGTGCGCGGCGAGCACCCACTCGCAGGCCGGGACGGAGGCGGGGGAGGCGGGGGCCGTCACCGTCTCCGGCTCCCACTGCAGGAGGTGTGCCACCCCGGTCGCCAGCTCGTCGAGGTCTGCGCAGGCGTCGCCGCGGGCGGAGACCCGCACCGCCAGCTGCTGGCTCACGGGCAGGTAGTAGCCGCAGGGGGAACCCGGGATGAAGGCGTAGGCCACCGCCCCCGCCAGGAAACCCCGGGCGCGGTGGCGGCGGGCGTCCTGGGGGAGTGGGACGCCGAGCAGCACGTCCACCGTCCTGGACGCACCGCCCAGCTCGCACCAGCTCGGGGAGTGGGCCCGCGCCGGGCGCGGTGCTCCCGCCGCGAGGGCGAGGGCGCACGGGTCGAGGGCGGCCAGACGGCGGTCGACCGCGGCCCGGTCGCGGTCGGGGTTGACCGCGGCCGCCGGGACGGCCTGCTCGGGCGTGGCCGCCGCGTCGTCGCCGGGAGCATCGTCGAGCAGGGAGCACCCGGCCGTCAGCGCGAGGACGAGCACGAGGAACGGCACGGACGTGGCGCGGCGCAGGGACATGCCGGACACCCTTCCCCGGGGGGGGCTCGGCGCAAACCGGGGCGACTCTTCCCCGCCTCGCCCACCAGGGACCGGCTCAGCCGAGCAGGTCGCCGACCGCCGCCGCGATGAAGGCCGGGGCCGGGTCGAGCAGGGACTCGTCCACCGGGGACTCGTGCCACAGCCCGTGTTCCCGGTCGGCGGTCACCCTCGCCTCGATCGCGAGCACACCCGGCTCCGCGGGATCGCCCAGGGCGACCATCCAGGCCCGGCCGGGAGCGCCGAGGACCTCCTGCGGTGGGTACTCGACGGCCGGGTGGCCGACCACGTCGGCCTCGTCGGCGACGAAGAAGTCGAGGTCCTCCAGTGCGGCCCACGAGGCGACGGCGGTCAGGTGGAGCGCGTGGTCGGGCTCGCCGAAGTGGCAGGCCGGGGGTCCGGGGTCGTCCCCGCCGTGGCCGCGCAGCGGGCTGGAGGGGGAGAGGAGGCCGGTGCCGGCCACCAGGTCGTCGCCGAAGTGCTCGCGCACCAGGGGGAGGAGCGCGGCGCAGGTGACCTGCGCGTCGGCCTGCGCGGCACGCAGGAGGTCGGCCGGGTCCTGCGGGACCTCCGCACCGGTCGCCGGCGCGCACTCGCGCCCGGCCGCGTCGATGACGTGCACGCACGACCCTACGGCGCGGATGTCGGAGTCCGGGAGCGGCTCGGTCGCCTCGGCCGGGTCGGGACCGTCGGCCGGGTAGAGCAACGGTCCGCCCGAGAAGTCCGGGGCCGTGTGCTCCATCCCCGTCACCGCCTTCACCATGGCGGTCGCGGCCTCGCGGACCTCCGGGCAGGTGACGGCCACGGCCCGCAGCCGCAGCGTGTCGTCGAACCCGGCGAACGGCGAGTCGAGGGGCCCGACGGCGACGTCGACGTAGCACTCGGTCGACCCCTTGCCCTGGACGGCGGCGCGGCCGGCGACCCGGATGTTGCGCTGCCGTGGGTCACTCGCGACGATCTGGCTGTGGTGGGCGTGGTCCAGGCCCACCCCCAGCAGGCGCCCGCTCATGCCGCCTCCGGCCGGGCCCTGCACCGAGCACGCGCCCAGCTCCTCGGAGTAGAGGCCGGGCACCAGGTGCTCGCCTTCGGCCAGGCTGCCGTGGCCGGCCAGCACCCACTCGCACGCCGGGACGAAGCTCGGGGAGGGGGTGGCCAGGACCGTCTCGGGCGCCTGGTCCAGGACCCTCGCCACACCGGCCACGACGCGCTCCGTCTCGGCGCAGTCCTGGCGGCCCACCGGGGAGACGGAGATCGACATGGTCTGGCTGACCGGCAGGTACCACCCGCAGTTCGGCTGATCGGGGCTGAAGGCGTAGGCGACGGCGCCGCCGAGGGGCCGGTAGGCCCGGTGGTGGCGCAGGTCCTGGGAGAAGGGGATGCCGATATCCACGCGGACGCTATGCATCGACTGTGCGAGGCTGAGCTCGCACGACCCCGAGGAGTACGTCCGCACGGGCCGTCGGGCTCCCGCCGCCAGACCGAGCGCACAGGGGTCCAGGGCCGCCAGGAGGCGGTCCACGGCCCGCTGGTCCCGGTCGGGGTTCACCACCGCCTCCCTGCTCACCGGCTCCGGCGCCCGCCCCTGGTCGTCTCCGGAGCCGACGTCGAGCAGGGAGCAGCCGGCCAGCACGAGGAGGACGGGGAGACAGGCGAGACCGCGCAGTGACATGCCGTGCACCCTTCCCCTTCCCCAGGGGCGCAAACTGGAGGTGACTGTTCGACTGCCCGTCGCCGCCCGGACACCCGGGGTCACCGCGGAGGGCACAAAGAGCGTGGAGACTCCGCACGCTATGTTGCACCTAGGTTTCACCGTCACAGCCCTGGAGGTCTGAGTGAAGTTCCGCCGTTCCCTCGTCTCGATCGCGGCCCTCGCGACGATGGCGTCCCTCGCCGCGTGCGCTGCGCCCGAGTCCGACTCCGACAACGCCGACAGCGACGCCGCCCAGGCCACCTCCGTCGAGGACTTCGGCGACTTCGACGGTCTCGTCGAGGCCGCGCAGGAGGAGGGCGAGCTCAACGTCATCGCGCTGCCCCCGGACTGGGCCAACTACGGCGAGATGATCTCCACCTTCGAGGAGAAGTACGACATCAAGGTCAACTCCGCGCAGCCCGATGCGGCCAGCCAGGACGAGATCAACGCGGCCAACGACCTCAAGGGGAGCAAGCGCGCCCCCGACGTCTTCGACCTCGGGCAGTCGGTCGCGCTCGCCAACGTCGACATGTACGCGCCCTACCAGGTGCAGACCTGGGACGACATTCCCGAGCAGTTCAAGGCCGCGGACGGCGAGTGGGTCAACGACTACGGCGGCTTCATGTCCATCGGCTACGACGCCTCCGCGGTGCCCGAGGTGACCAGCCTCGACGACCTGCTCAAGCCGGCGTTCAAGGGCAAGGTCGCCCTCAACGGCGACCCGACCCAGGCCGGGGCGGCGTTCTCCGGCGTGGTGATGGCCTCCATCGCCAACGGCGGCTCGGTCGACGACATCAAGCCCGGCGTCGACTGGTTCGCCCAGCTCAAGAAGGCCGGCAACTTCATCCCCGTCGACCCCACCCCCGCGACCATCGAGTCCGGTCAGACCCCCGTGGTCATCGACTGGGACTACAACAACGCCGCGATCAACGAGCAGATCGACACCTGGGAGGTCGTGGTGCCCGACGGGGCCGCGATCGCCGGCTACTACTTCCAGGCGATCAACGCCGACGCCCCGCACCCGGCCGCCGCTCGCCTGTGGCAGGAGTTCCTCTACAGCGACGAGGGCCAGAACCTGTGGCTCAAGGGCGGTGCGCGCCCGATCCGCGCCGAGGCCATGGTGGAGGCCGGCACGATCGACGAGGAGCTCTGGGCCAACCTGCCCGAGGTCTCCGGTGACCCGATCGTGGTGAGCGACGAGGAGTCCGAGAAGCTCGCCGCCTACCTGGCCGACAACTGGGCCAAGGCCATCGGCTGACGGTGAAGACCACACTCCCCACCTCGACGGGTCGGCGCTTCGGCGTCGGCCCGTCGGTGGGGTTGCTGCCGTTCCTGGTCTTCGTCACGCTCTTCCTGGTCATCCCGACGATCACCGTCGTCGTCGGTGCCTTCCAGGACACCGACGGCGGGTTCTCGCTGGACAAGATCGAGGCGCTGGGCGGCGAGACCGCGCTGCGTGCCCTGTGGCAGAGCGTGCTCCTCTCCGCCAGCTCGGCCGCCGTCGGGGCGGTGCTGGGAGCCCTGCTGACCTACCTGGTGGTGAGCGCGCCGCCGACCAGCGTCGCCCGCCGGGTCATCACGTCGATCTGCGCCGTGCTGGCCCAGTTCGGTGGCGTCACCCTGGCCTTCGCCTGGATGGCCACCCTCGGCTTCGGCGGCCTGCTGACCGACCTGCTTGCCGACGCCTTCGGGGTGGACGCGACCGGCTCGGGCTGGCTCTACGACCTGCCCGGGCTGATCCTGGTCTACACCTACTTCCAGATCCCGCTGATGGTCATCGTCTTCCTGCCGGCGATGGAGGGCCTGCGGCCCCAGTGGCGCGAGGCCGCGGTCAACCTCGGCGCCAGCACCCGGCAGTACTGGACCCAGGTCGGGTTCCCGCTGCTGCTCCCGGCCTTCCTGGGCTCGGCGCTGCTCCTCTTCGCCAACGCCTTCGCGGCCTACGCGACGGCTGCCGCCCTGGTCAGCCAGGGCGCCCCGATCACCCCGCTGCTGATCCGCTCCGCCCTGACCAGCGAGGTGGTGCTCGGGCAGGCCAACTTCGCCTTCGCGCTGGCGCTGCAGATGATCCTGGTGGTCGTGGTCGTGATGGTGGGCTACTCGCTGCTGCTGCGCCGGACGTCGAGGTGGTTGCAGTGAGTGCCGTCCGCAGCGCCCGGCGCTCCGGCTCGCTGGCCGGCCGCGTGGTCCGGGGCCTGCTGATGCTGGCCTTCGCGACGTTCTTCCTGCTGCCGCTGGTGGCGCTGCTCGACTTCAGCACCCAGGTGCGCGGCGGGGGTCGCACCGGCGAGGCGTGGCAGGGCCTGCTCGACGACCCGACCATGTCGCAGGCCATCCTCACCAGCCTCACTCTTGCCGGACTGACCGTCGTCGGGATGGTGGTGCTGCTGGTGCCGACGATGGTCTGGGTGCGGCTGCGGCTGCCGAAGGCCTCCCGCCTGGTGGAGTTCCTCTGCCTGCTGCCGCTGACGATCCCGGCCCTGGTGATCGTGGTGGGGAGCAGCAACGTCTACACCTGGCTGCGGTACTTCTTCGGCGACACCTCCCTGGTGCTGACCTTCTCCTACGTGGTGCTGGTCCTGCCCTACGCGTACCGCTCCATCGACGCCTCGCTGGCCTCCCTCGACGTCCGCACCCTCTCCGAGGCCGCCCGCTCGCTGGGCGCCGGCTGGTGGACGGTGATCCTCCGGGTGGTGCTCCCCAACATCTGGCCCGGCGTGCTGGGTGCGGCGTTCATCTCGGTGGCGCTGGTGCTGGGGGAGTACACCTTCGCCTCGCTGCTCAACTTCGAGACCCTCCCGGTGGCCATCGTGCTGCTGGGCAAGAGCGACGCCCAGACCTCGATGGCGGCTGCGCTGGCCTCCATCCTCTTCGCGGCGGTCCTGCTGCTGCTCCTCTCCTTGTTCGACCGCGGTCGACGCACCATGTCCGGAGGCAAGTGATGTCCCAGGTGGCCCAGAGCACGAGCGACCAGGGGGGCCTGGCCGTCGAGATGACGGGGCTGCACCGCCACTACGGGGAGGTGCGGGCCCTCGACGGGCTCGACCTGCGGATCGAGCCCGGTGAGATGGTCGTGCTGCTCGGCCCCTCGGGATGCGGCAAGACCACCGCACTGCGGATCCTGGCGGGCCTGGAGAGCCAGGACTCCGGCACGGTCACCGTGGGCGGTCAGGACGTGAGCCAGGTGCCGGCCAACAAGCGCGACATGGGGATGGTCTTCCAGGCCTACAGCCTCTTCCCCCACCTCACCGTGGCCCAGAACGTCGCGTTCGGCCTCAAGATGCGCGGGCGCCCCGGCAAGCAGCGCAAGGCCCGGGCCGACGAGATGCTCGAGCTGGTCGGCCTGGCCCAGCACCGCGACCGCTACGCCCACCAGCTCTCCGGCGGTCAGCAGCAGCGGGTGGCGCTGGCCCGGGCACTGGCGGTGGAGCCCTCGGTGCTCCTGCTCGACGAGCCCCTCTCGGCGCTGGACGCGAAGGTCCGCGTCCAGCTGCGCGACGAGATCCGCAAGGTGCAGCTCGAGGTCGGCACCACCACCCTCTTCGTCACCCACGACCAGGAGGAGGCGCTCGCCGTCGCCGACCGGGTCGGGGTGATGAACGCCGGGCGGCTGGAGCAGCTCGCCCCGCCGGCCGAGCTCTACTCCGCTCCCGCGACCGCCTTCGTCGGCGAGTTCGTCGGTCTCTCCAACCGGGTCCCGGCGACCGTCGAGTCCGGCCACGCGACCGTGCTGGGCATGCGGGTGCCGGTCCTCGAGGGATCGGCCACCGGCGAGGGACTGGCGCTGGTCCGCCCGGAGTCTCTGGAGCTCACCCCGGACGCCGAGGGCACCGCCACCGTGGTCTCGGTGGGATTCCTGGGCCCCGTCACGCGCGTCCACGTCGCCCTGCCCGACGGCCCCGAGCTGGTCGCGCAGCTCGCCAGCGCGCAGGCCACCGGCCTGCGCCCCGGTGACCGGGTCACCCTGGCCGTGGCGCCGGCGCCGGTGCTGGTCGTCGGGGCCTGACGCAATAGAGCGGCACCCTCCGGCGTTGGAGGAGGTGTGCGTCCCCTCGACTCCGTGGTGATCGGTGCCGGCCAGGCAGGCCTGGCGGCCTCCTTCCACCTCTCCCGGCTCGGAATCGAGCACGTGGTGCTCGACGCCGCGACCGCCCCCGGCGGTGCCTGGCAGCACCGCTGGGACTCCCTCACGATGGACGACGTGCATGGGGTGGCGAACCTGCCGGACGCCGTCGCGCCGACCCGCTCGGAGTCGCCCGCCAACCAGGTGGTCCCGGCCTACTTCGCCGACTACGAGCGCCGTCACGGGCTCCCGGTGGTGCGACCCCTGCGGGTGGACCGGGTGGAGAGCGAGGGCGACCTGCTCGTCGTGCGGGGCCGCGGCCCAGCGGGCGAGCAGACGTGGCGGACCCGGACCCTGGTCAACGCCACCGGCACCTGGACCCGTCCGTTCGTGCCCTCCTACCCGGGCATCGCCTCCTTCGCCGGGGAGCAGCTGCACACCGCCCGCTACCCGGGCCCCGACCACTTCCGTGGCACCCGCGTCCTGGTGGTCGGGGGAGGCGCCTCGGCGGTCCAGCACCTCGGCGAGCTCGCCCTCGTCACCGACACCCTGTGGGTCACCCGGCGCCCCCCGCTCTGGCGCGACGACGACCGCTTCGACGCCGAGGCCGGCCTGGCCGCGGTCACCGCGGTGGAGGCGCGGGTCCGCGAGGGCCTGCCGCCGACCAGCGTCGTCGGCGTCACCGGACTCATGCTGCGCCCCCAGGAGCAGCGCGCAGCAGAGCTAGGTGCCTACCGGTGGCGGCCGATGTTCAGCTCGATCGAGCCCGCGGGGGTGCGATGGGCCGAGCCGCCGTCCGGGCTGCCGTCCTTCGAGGAGGTGGGGGCGATCCTGTGGGCCACCGGCTTCCGCGCCGCCGTGGACCACCTGGCGCCGCTCGGGCTGCGCTCGCCGCGGGGCGGGATCGCGCTGGAGCACGTGCCGGGCAACGTGCAGGGGGCGACCACGGCGGTGGCCGATCCGCGGGTGCAGCTGGTCGGCTACGGCCCCTCCGCGAGCACCGTCGGGGCCGGCCGGGCCGGGCGCACCGCCGCAGTCGCCGTGCGGCGACGGCTCGCCGAGGCGGCCGCCTAGCTCACCCTGCGGTGGAGACCCTGGACAGGTCCCGGGGCCTTCGTTATCGTCGCTGACGTCCACCACGGGAGCCTGCGGCAGCGGGCTGAGAGGGAGCTGAGCCGCTCCGACCGTCGAACCTGATCCGGGTCATGCCGGCGAAGGAAGCGTCAGGAGCGTCGCGTTGCTACCTCGTCTGTTCTGCCTTGTGTCCCCCCGGGACGACCTCTCCCTGCTGCCCGACCTCGCTGCGGTGGGCGTCGACGGCTTCCAGGTCCGCGACAAGACGGGCACCGACCGTGAGGTGCTCGCCCTCACCCAGGTGGTGGTGGGTGCGGTGCGCCCCGCGGGCGCCCAGGTGGTCGTCGACGACCGCCTCGACGTGGCCCTCGCGGCCGGCGCCGACGGGGTCCACCTCGGTGCCGACGACCTGCCCGTCGCCGCCGTCCACCGCGTCGCCCCCGGCCTGGTCGTGGGCGCGACCTGCCGGAGTCGTGTCGACGTGCTCCGGGCCGCGGAGGCCGGGGCGTCCTACGCCGGCTTCGGGCCGGTCTGGGCGAGCCCGAGCAAGACCGGGCTGCCCGACCCGCTCGGTGCGTTCGCCCTCACCTGGGCGGCCGGGGTGCTGCCGCTGGTCGCGATCGGCGGGGTGGACGCCGAGCGCGCCGCGCTGGCGCGCTCGGCCGGGGCCCACGGGGTGGCGGTGATCGCCGGGATCTGGAACGCGCGAGACCCGGTGTCGGCGGCGAAGGAGCTGGTGGCGGCGGTCGCGTGAGCCTCCGGTTGCGCGTCCTCGGCGCCGGGATCGTGGGCCTGGCCTGCGCCGAGGAGCTGCGACGGCGCGGTCACCGGGTCACCGTGCTGGACCCGTCGCCCGGCAGCGGGGCGTCGTATGCCGCCGCCGGGATGCTCTGCCCGGCGGGGGAGACCTGGCACGGGGAGAGCGACCTGCTGGACGCCGGCCGGGCCTCGGCCCGTCTCTGGCCGGCGCTGGCGGACCGGCTGGGGCTGCGGCTGCAGACCGCGGGCACGCTGCTGGTGGGCCACGACGCGGGCGACCTCCAAGAGCTCGCCCGGCAGGCCGAGCTGCTCGAGCGCCTGGGGGAGCGGGTCGAGCCGCTGGACAGGGGGGAGCTGAGGCGGGCGGAGCCCGGCCTGGCCCGGGTCGCCGGCGGCTTCCGACTGCCCGGCGACCTCGCGGTCGACCCGCGCGCGGTCGTCGCGGCCCTCCGGGACCGGCTGGGCGACGTGGTGGAGCCGGGGTCCTGGGACCTCGACCGGGAGCCCGCGCCCGGACCGGGTCACGACGCCGTCGTGGTGGCGACCGGGTCGCGGCTGCCCGCGCCGTTCGCCGGTCTGGTCCGCGGGGTGCGCGGGGAGGTGCTGCGGGTGCGCTGGGACGACGACCTGCCGCGCCACGTGGTGCGCGGCGTGGTGCGGGGCCGGCCGGTCTACCTGGTGCCCCGCCCGGACGGCGAGGTGATCGTGGGCGCGACGGTGGAGGAGCACGGGAGCGACCCCCGGGTGACCGCGGGCGGGGTGCACCGGCTGCTCGACGCGGCGCGGACGCTGCTCCCGGCCCTCGACCGGGCGACCTGGTCGGAGGCCGTGGCCCGGGACCGGCCCGGCACCCGGGACAACCGGCCGCTGGTCGGCCCCACCCACCTGCCGGGGGTGGTGCTGGCGGCGGGCCACCACCGCCACGGGGTGCTGCTCGCTCCGCTGACCGCCCGCCTGGTCGCCGACCACCTGGAGTCGGGGACCGTCCACCAGCCCTGGGACCCGCGCCGGCACGGGTCGGCGCCGTCCTGGGCGACATCGAGGAGGAGCCCATGAGGATCGTGCTCAACGGACGACCGGTCGAGGTGCCCGACGGGGACCTGGCCGCCCTGCTGCGCCACCAGGACACCCCGCAGACCGGGTGCGCCGTCGCGGTCAACGGCCAGGTGGTGCCCCGCGCGGACCACGCCGGGCACGCGCTGCGCCCGGGCGACGTGGTCGAGGTCGTGCAGGCGGTGCAGGGCGGATGAGCGGCGTCGACGCCCCGCTGGTGGTCGCGGGCGAAGCGCTGGCCTCGCGGCTCCTGCTCGGCACCGGAGGGCTGCCCCGGCTCTCCCTGCTGCCCGACGTGCTGCGGGAGGCCGACCCCGGCCTGGTCACCGTCAGCATGCGGCGGATGCCGGGCACCGGGGAGGGGAGCCTGCTCGCGACCCTGCGCGCCCACGGCGTCAGGCTGCTCCCCAACACCGCCGGCTGCACCAGCGCCCGGGAGGCGGTGCTCACCGCCGAGCTGGCCCGCGAGGCCCTGGAGACCGACTGGGTCAAGCTCGAGGTGATCGGTGACGAGGAGTCGCTGCTGCCGGACGCCGTGGAGCTGCTCGACGCCGCCGAGGCGCTGGTGGCGAGGGGTTTCACGGTGCTGCCCTACGCCCCACCCGACCCGGTGCTCGCCCGCCGGCTGGCCGACGCCGGGTGTGCGGCGGTGATGCCGCTGGGCTCGCCCATCGGGTCGGGTCGCGGCGTCCTCGACCCGTGGTCCCTGGAGGCCGTGGTGAGCGCGGTCGCGGTCCCGGTCGTGCTGGACGCCGGGATCGGCACCGCCTCCGACGCGGCGCTCGCGATGGAGCTGGGCTGCGCCGCGGTGCTCGCGGCCTCGGCGGTGACCCGGGCGGAGGACCCGCCCGCGATGGCGCGGGCGCTGCGGCTCGCGGTCGTGGCGGGGTGGACGGCACGGGCTGCCGGCAGGATCCCGCGCCGGGCGGCGGCCCGCGCCTCCAGCCCGGTGGCGGGGCGGGTCGGATGACCCGCCACCTCGAGCTGCTCCCGCCCCGGGTGGTGCTGCTCACCGATCGCTCCCAGCTGCCGCTGGGGCGGGGCCTGCTGGCCGCCGTGACAGCCTGCCACGCCGCCGGTCTGCGCGCCGTGGTGGTCCGCGAGCACGACCTGCCGGCTGGGGAGAGGCAGGCCCTGGTGGCGGCGCTCGCCGCGCTGCCCGGGCTGGCGGTCCTCTCCTCCCGGCTGCCCGACCCCTCCGCCCACGGGATCCACCTGGCTGCCACCCAGCCGGTCCCCGCCGGGGCCTCGTGCTGGGGACGCTCCTGCCACTCCCGCGACGACGTGGCCCTCGCCGCGCAGGAGGGAGCCTCCTGGGTGACGCTCTCGCCGTACGCCGCCACCGGCAGCAAGCCCGGGTACGGACCGGCGCTGCCGGTCTCTGCCTTCGCCGGTCATCCGGTGCCGGTGCTCGCCCTGGGCGGGGTGGGACCCGGGGACGGTGCCCGCGCCCGGGCCGCCGGCGCCCACGGGGTCGCCCTGATGGGCGCGGTGATGCGGGCCGCCGACCCGGCCACGGTGGTCGGCCTGCTGCTGGCGGAGGTGGCGCCGTGACGCCGCCGGTGGTGCTCGTGATCGCCGGCACCGACTCCGGTGGGGCCGCGGGGATCGCGGCCGACCTGTCCGCCGTCGGCCACCTGGGCGCCCACGGGGCGTGCGTGGTCACCGCCGTGACCGCGCAGGACACCCTGGGCGTGCACGCCGTCCACCCCGTCCCGCTGGAGGTGGTGGCCGCGCAGCTCGACGCCGTCCTCGGCGACCTGCCGGTCGCCGCGGTCAAGACGGGGATGCTGGGCAGTGCCGAGGTGGTCCGGCTGGTCGCGGAGCGGGTCGGGCGCGCCGGGATCCCCGTGGTGGTGGACCCGGTGCTGGTGGCCACCAGCGGGGCGGTGCTGGGGGACGCGGAGGTGGTCGCCGCCTACCGCGACCACCTGCTGGGGTTGGCGACCGTGGCCACCCCCAACACCGACGAGGCCGCCGCCCTGGCCGGGTGCCAGGGCACGCAGGGGGAGCTGGCCGGGCTGCTCGCCGCGCGCGGCCACCCCGTCCTGGTCACCGGCGGGGAGAGCGGGTGCGACCTGCTGGCCCTGCCCGGCCGGGAGCAGGTGGAGATCGCCCACGCGCGCGTGGAGACCCGCAACGACCACGGCACCGGCTGCACCCACAGCAGCGCGCTGGCCGCCCACCTCGCCCACGGGATGCCCCTGGCCGAGGCGGCGGCCCGCGCCGCGGCGTACACCGCCGGACGACTGGTCGCCGGCCGCGCCTGGCGGCTCGGCCGCGGCCGGGGGCCGGTGGCCCACACCGCGCCCGGCGCCTCGTTCCGCGACGACCGGTGAGCTCGTCTGCGCTGCCACCACGACGGCGGGCTGTCCCTGGTTCTGGAGGAGCCGGTCGGCTCCGCCGCTGCCGCTCGCTAGGCTGACGCCCATGGACCAGCCCGACCCCTCACGCCTGCGCATCTCCGACCAGGACCGGCACCGGGTGGCGGAGGCACTGCGTGAGGCCGCGGCCGAGGGGCGGCTCGACCTCGACGAGCTGGACGAGCGGCTGGAGGCCGCCTACGGGGCCAAGGTCTACGCCGACCTGGTACCGCTGACCGCGGACCTCCCGGGCGCGACCCCGACCAGCCTGCAGCCCCTGGGCCAGACGCTGCCCGTGCCGCGGCCGGCTGCCGGCCTCCCGGCCACGGTCAGCCACCACAGCTCGGTGGCGGTCCTCTCCGGGGTCGACCGGAAGGGCGTGTGGCAGATCGGGTCGACCCACACCGCCTTCTCCATGATGGGTGCCGTGGTGCTCGACCTGCGCGAGGCCCGCTTCACCGCCACCGAGACGCTCATCAACGCCAACACGATCATGGGGTCGGTGGACATCTACGTGAACGCCGGCACCCACGTGGTGGTGGAGGGCTTCGGCGTGATGGGGGCCTTCGACCAGGCCCGCGACAAGGTGCCGGCCGACCTGCGGCCCGACTCCCCGATCGTCCGGGTCAAGGGCGTCGCCCTGATGGGCGCGGTGACGGTGACGCGCAAGCGGATGCCGGGGGAGCCCGGCAAGGTCAAGAAGATGCTGGGCCACTGACTCGCAGGGGGCCACGACGGGCGGGCGCGAGGGGGCACGGGAGAGGGCCTCACGATCCGCCTACCCGGCGGCAGCTCGTGAGGCCCTCCGTGTGACCACGGGCTGTGCGTAACCGCCCGCGGCGTCTGTGTGGTACCCCCTCGGGGTCAGACTCATACCTTCCCGCTGTCGCCTCCGGCTTCGCTCGCCGCGTGGATCTCGTCGCCCTCGTCGGCCAGCTCCTCGGCGTGCGCGGCGGCCTCCGGGTTGTCGCGCTCGGGGATGCGCCCGGCGTGCGCCTCGTCGACGGTGAGGTTCTCGCCGGTCGAGGGGTCGAAGAGGTGCATCTTGGAGGTGTCGACCCAGATCTCCGCCTCGTCGCCCTCGGCGATCCGGCTGGCGCCGTCGAGCGAGATCACCAGCTGGGTGCGCAGCGACTCCCCGTCCAGGTCCTGCTCCAGCTGGGCCAGCTGCTTCTGCACCTCCGGCGGGGCCTCGAAGGGGATGTAGGCGTAGGCCTCGTTGCCCAGCCACTCCACCACGTCGACCTTGGTCCGGAACGTCGAGCCCGACGCCTTCTTGGAGGGGTCGACGACGGAGGCGTCCTCGAAGTGCTCGGGCCGGATGCCGGCGATCAGCAGCCCTCGGCCCCGGGCCTTCTCGGCCTTCTCGGGCGGGATCTCCACGGAGCCGAAGGGCAGCTTCACCGTGGTGCCCTCGACCTCCGCCGGGAGCATGTTCATCGGCGGGGAGCCGATGAAGCCGGCGACGAAGAGGTTGCCGGGGTTCTCGTAGAGCTCGCGCGGGGAGGCGAGCTGCTGCAGGATCCCACGCTTCAGCACCGCCACCCGGTCGCCCAGCGTCATCGCCTCGGTCTGGTCGTGGGTGACGTAGACGGTGGTGATCCCGAGCCGCTTCTGCAGCCGCGAGATCTCGGTGCGCATCTGGCCACGGAGCTTGGCGTCGAGGTTGGAGAGCGGCTCGTCGAAGAGGAAGGCATCGGCGTCGCGGACGATCGCCCGGCCCATCGCCACCCGCTGCCGCTGACCGCCCGAGAGGTTGCCGGGCTTGCGGTCCAGGTGCTCGTCGAGCTCGAGGGTCTTCGACGCGTCACGCACCTTGCGGTCGACCTCGTCGTCCTTGGCGCCGGCCAGCCGGAGGGGGAAGGCGATGTTCTCGTAGACCGTCAGGTGCGGGTAGAGGGCGTAGTTCTGGAAGACCATCGCCAGGTTGCGGTCGCGGGGGGCCAGGTCGTTGACCCGCCGGTCCCCGATGAGCATGTCTCCCTCAGTGATGTCCTCCAGGCCCACGATCATCCGGAGCAGGGTCGACTTGCCGCACCCCGAGGGCCCCACGAGGATCATGAACTCCCCGTCCTGCACGTCGATGCTGACGTCGTTGACGGCCGGGAAGCCGTCGCCGTAGCGCTTGACGATGTTCTTCATGGTGATGGCGGCCATGTGATCAACCCTTCACTGCGCCGGAGGTGAGTCCGGCGACGATCTTGCGCTGGAACAGCAGGACGATGACGATGATCGGGATCGTGGAGACCACGGCTCCCGCGGCCAGCAGCGACGCCGGCCGGTTGAACGGGTCGTTGCCGACGAAGAACGAGAGGGCGGCCGGGATCGGTCGCGCCGCCTCGGTGGAGGTCAGCGAGATGCCGAAGACGAAGTCGTTCCAGGCGAAGAAGAAGGTCAGGATCGCCGCGGTGAAGACCCCGGGTGCGGCGAGCGGGACGATCACCTTGCGGAACGCCTGCCACGAGGTCGCCCCGTCGACCTGGGCCGCCTGCTCCATCTCCCAGGGGATCTCCCGGAAGAAGGCCGACAGCGTCCAGATCGCCAGCGGCAGCGTGAAGGACATGTAGGGGATGATCAGGCCGAGCCAGGTGTCGTAGATGCCGAAGGTGCGCCACATGTCGAAGAGCGGGCCCACCAGGGCGACCACCGGGAACATGGCGATGACCAGGGCGGTGGTGAGCACGAACTTCTTGCCCTTGAACTCCAGCCGGGCGATGGCGTAGGCGGCCAGGGTGGCGATGATCACCGAGAGCAGCGTGGCGATCAGCGAGATCCCGATGGAGTTGAAGATGGCCCGCCGGAACTGGTCGTCGGCGATCACGTCGGCATAGTTCTGCCAGCCCGCCCCGCCCCCCTCACGGGGGAGGAAGCCAGGGCTGCCGGTGGTGATGGCCTCCTGGGACTTGAAGGAGAGCGAGATGATCCAGGCCACCGGCAGCAGGCACCAGACCAGGATGAGGAGGGCGCCGACCACCACGCCGATGCGGTTCTTGGTGTTCATGTCATCCCTCCTGCCGGGCTGCGGCCAGGTCGACGCGGAAGATCTTGACGATCAGGCCGGCGATCACCAGCACCGAGAGGAAGAGCAGCACCGAGAGCGCGGAGCCTATCCCCAGCTGGAACTGCTCGATCACCTGCCGGTAGGTCAGGAAGGAGACCGACTCCGTGCCCTGCGCCCCGGCCGTCATCACGAAGATGTTGTCGAAGATGCGGTAGGCGTCCAGGGCCCGGAAGAGCACCGCGACCATGATCGCGGAGCGCATGTTGGGCAGGATCACCTTCCACAGCCGCTGCCACCAGGTGGCGCCGTCGACCTTGGCGGCCTCCAGCATGTCCTCGGAGACCTGGGCCAGCCCGGCCAGCAGGAGCAGCGACATGAACGGTGTGGTCTTCCAGATCTCCGAGACCATGATCGCCGCGATCGCGGAGCCGTACTGGCCGAACCAGTTGAAGCTGTCAGCCACCCAGGGCAGCCACTCGTTGATGAAGCCGTTGCTGTTGCTGAAGGCGAACTGCCAGGCGAAGCCGGAGACCACCGTGATGATGCCGTAGGGGATCAGGATCGAGGTCCGGATGACGCCGCGGGCGAAGATCACCCGGTGCATGACCATCGCGAAGATGAAGCCGATCACCAGCTCCACCGCGACGGTGACGACCATGATGAAGACCGTGTTGAGGGTGGTCTTCCAGAACAGCGAGTCGGTCAGCGCGGTGACGTAGTTCTGGAGTCCCACGAACGAGCGGTCGTCGGGGGCCGTGAGGGTGTAGTCGAAGACGCTGAGGTAGATCGCCCGCATCATGGGGAAGGCGGTCACCAGCAGCATCAGGGCGATCGCCGGCAGGACCAGCTTCTGCCCGAGCCGCTGCTCGGCCCGGGTCCGGTCGCTCATCTTGCCGGTCTTGGCGCGGTCGGCCTTCGAGTCGGGGGCCACGACGGTGCTGGTCACAGGAGCCTCTTTCCAGCCAGGATGTCGGAGAGGAACTCCGCGGACCTCTGGGGCGTGCTCTCCGGGTCGACGCTCTCGGGAGAGTGCCACACGGACTGGATCGCGCTCGAGATCTGGCTGTAGAGCGCGCTCTTGGGTCGCGGCCCGCCGGCGTCGATGCTCTCCTTGAAGAGCGCGAGGAGGTCGGCCGGGTAGGCCTCGGTGAGCTCGGGCTGGTCGTAGACCGAGCCGCGCGAGGGCATCAGGCCCTCGTTGACCGCGAGCTGGGTCTGGGCCTCCGGCGTGGTGACGCAGACAGCGGCCTCCTTGGCCCAGTCCACGTTCTCGGAGTAGGCGCCGACGCCGATGTTGATGCCGCCGAGCGGGGGCCTGGACTCCTCGCCCTCGACGGTGGCGGGGTAGCGGTTCCAGCCCAGGTCGTCGAAGTCGTCGACGGTGCCCTCGTAGTTCTTGTAGACGAAGGTCCAGTTGACCATGAACTCGCCCGGTCCCTCCTCGGGGAACATCTGGCCCAGGCTGGTCCCCTCGTTGGAGACGGTCAGGTCGGCCTGCGCGGCGTTCGAGCCGGCCAGCTTGGCGATGATCCTCGCGGCCTCGCGTCCGGCGTCGTCGTCCAGCGTCACCTGCGCGTCGCGACCGGCCTCGGTCTCGGTGACGATGTCGCCCCCGGCGCCCAGGATCATCGCGTTGATCCACACCACGTAGCCCTCGTAGCGGTTGGCCTGGACACCCACGGAGCCGCCGTTCTCCGCGGCGGCGTCGATGATCTGGTCCCAGGTCCAGTCCTCGTCGGGGTTGAGCCCGGCGGCCTCGGCCAGGGACTTGCGGTACCAGGTGACCTGGGTGTTGGCCCACTGCGGCGCCGCCACCACCTCGTCCTCCCACATGACGGTGTCGGCGGGTCCCTCGAGCACGTCGTCGTCGACCACCTGGTCGGCCTGCTCGCCGTCGAAGGGGGCGAGCCACCCGGCGTTCGCGAACTCGGGGATGAAGACCGGGTCGAGGCTCATCAGGTCGGTCGAGGAGTCCTCGGCCGCCAGGCGCCGGGCCAGCTGGGTGCGCTGGTCGGTGGCGCTGGAGGGCAGGAGCTGGATCGAGATGTCGTAGTCGTCGGTGCTGCAGTCCTCGGCGATCTGGTTGAGGGACTCCTGCCCGTCCGGGTTGATGTACCAGTTGAGCGTCGCCTTGCCGGAGTCGTCTCCGGAGCACGCCGCGAGCATGCTGGAGCACAGCGCCAGGGCCGCCACAGCGACCCCTGCCCGCCGACGCCTCGAGCTGCTTCTCATGGGCGATCCCATGGTTCCCTCCCTCTGTGTCCTAGATCACATGTAGTGCACCGGGCAGGGGATGGCAAGCCCCGCGCCGTGGAGGCGGTGTACCCGCAAGTGACTGAAGTGATGCCGGACTCACGTGGTGCGCCCCGGGTCGTGGGCGCCGGCGGCCCGGTCGGCGGTGCGTCGAATGACCTCCACGAAGCTTGGGTGGAGTGCGTCGGGCAGGTCGTGGCCCATCCCGTCGACGAGGACCAGCTCGGCGCCCGGCACGGCCGCGGCCGTCGCGCGGCCGCCCGAGACGTGCACCATGCGGTCGGAGAGCCCGTGGATGACGCTGGTCGGCATCCGCAGTCCTCGCAGCCGCCGCGTCCGGTCGGGCTGGGTGAGGACGACGAGCATGTGCCGCAGCACTCCGCGCGCCTCGAAGCCGCGGTCGTAGGTCTCCCGGGCGCGCGCGGCCAGGACCTCGTGCTCCACCGGATGGGCGGGGGAGCCGATCACCTTCCACAGCGCGGCGCTGGCCCGCACGTAGGCCTCGCGGCCGGGGTCGCGAGGGGCGATCAGGGCGGGGAGGAGCTGGGGGTGCTGCCAGCCGACCGTGCGCCGTCCGGTGGTCGACATGATGCTGGTCAGCGACCGCACGCGCCGCGGCTCGGCGATCGCCATCGTCTGGGCGATCATCCCGCCCAGGGAGGCCCCGGCCACGTGGGCCGACTCCAGCCCGAGGTGGTCCATCAGGCCGAAGGCGTCAGCCGCCATGTCGGCCAGGGAGTACGGCGCCCGCACGCGGCGGCCGAGCAGGGCGCGCACCAGCATGCTCCGGCTGACTCGGGCCGTGAGGTGGGTGGAGCGCCCGGTGTCCCGGTTGTCGTAGCGGATCACGAAGAACCCGGCACGGGCCAGTCGCTCGCAGAGGCCGGTGTGCCACCAGGTCATGGGGCCGCCGAGCCCCATCACGAGCAGCAGCGGGTCGCCCTGGTGGTCGCCGAACGTCTGGTAGCAGAGCTCGATGCCCGGGCTGACGGGGGCCAGCAGCTCCTCGGAGACCGGGACTGGCGCAGGCCGGTCCGGGGTACGAGAGGGCATGAAGATCAGTCAACACGAGCTCTCGGGCAGCCACGCGAGGTTCGCGAAATGACTGCCGAGGGTGGGTCGCGTGGCTAACGTGCGGACTGTGACACCGACCACACTGGGCTCCTTCCTGAGGCCCGACGGGTTCGAGCCGCTGAGCGCGGCGGCCGTGCTGCGCGAGAGCAGCGTGGTGACCGAGCTGGGCCGCTACGCCTGGCAGCGCGGCCGGAGCCGGCTGGGCCGACGGCCCTTCGCCGGCTCCGCCCCGACGCGCGACCTGGACCCGGTGGTGCTGGTTCCCGGCTTCCTCGCCGGTGACGCCAGCCTGGCTCCTCTGGCACGGGCGCTGCGCCTCGACGGCATGCAGACCTTCCGCTCCCACATCCACGCCAACGTCGGCTGCACCGCCAGCGCCGCGGACCAGCTCGAGGCGCGGCTGGAGTCGGTCGCCGCCCGCCGCGGCCGACAGGTCCGCATCGTCGGGCACAGCCTCGGCGGGATGCTCGCCCGCAGCGTCGCGGCTCGCCGCCCCGACCTGGTCTCGGGGATCGTCACGCTCGGCAGCCCGGTGCTGGCGCCCGGGGCTCACCACCCCAGCCTGACCGCCAGCGTCGAGGTGCTGGTCCGGCTGAGCAGGGCGGGGCTGCGCGGGCTGATGGCCGAGGACTGCGTCTCCGGGGAGTGCGCCCGGGCGGCCTTCGACCAGTGCCGGGCACCGCTCGCCCAGACGGTGACCTACACCTCCATCTACTCCCGGCGGGACGGGGTGGTCGACCACCGCGCCTGCCTGGACCCGCAGGCGCGCCACGTCGAGGTGACCTCGTCGCACCTGGGGATGGTGGTCGAGCCCCGCGTCATCGACCTGGTGCGCCGCACCCTGGTCGAGCCGCGGCCGCTCTCACTTGTCGAAGTCGATCGCGGAGAAATTGCGTAGCTTGCCCAGCTGGTGCTCGGAGATGATGTTGCGGATGGTGCCGCTGCGCGAGCGCATGACCAGCGAGTGCGTGGTCGCCGCCCCGTTGGGCAGGTAGCGGACGCCCTGCATCAGCTCGCCGTCGGTGATGCCGGTGGCGACGAAGAAGCAGTCCTCGCCGGTGACCAGGTCGTCGGTCGACAGGACGTGGTCGGGCTCGAGGTTGTGCCCGGCGTCGAGGGCGCGCTGCCGCTCCTCGTCGTCGGTGGGCCAGAGCCGCCCCTGGATCACGCCGCCGAGGGCCTTCATGGCGCAGGCGGCGATGATCCCCTCCGGGGTCCCGCCGATGCCGAGCAGCAGGTCGATGCCGGTGCCCTGGCGGGCCGCCATGATCGCGCCGGCCACGTCGCCGTCGCTGATGAACTTGATCCTGGCCCCCGCCTCGCGGATCTCCCCGGCCAGCCCCTCGTGCCGCGGGCGGTCGAGGAGCACGACCGTGACGTCCTCGGGACGCCGGCCCTTGGCCTTGGCCACGAGATGGATGTTCTCGGCGACCGGGAGACGGAGGTCGACGACGTCGGCCGCCTCGGGGCCGGTCACGAGCTTCTCCATGTAGAAGACCGCCGACGGGTCGTACATGGTGCCGCGCGGGGCCACCGCCAGGACCGCCACGGCGTTGCTCATCCCCTTGGCGGTGAGCGTGGTGCCGTCGATGGGGTCGACCGCCACGTCGCACTCCGGACCGGTGCCGTCTCCCACGCTCTCGCCGTTGTAGAGCATCGGGGCGTTGTCCTTCTCGCCCTCGCCGATGACGACCGTGCCGTTCATCTGGATGGTCGAGATCATCACCCGCATGGCGTTGACGGCCACGTCGTCGGCGCCGTTCTTGTCGCCCCGCCCGACCCACCGGCCGGCGGCCATCGCCGCGGCCTCGGTCACCCGGACCAGCTCCATGGCGAGGTTGCGGTCGGGGGACTCAGGGGCGACGTGGAGGTCCGTGGGCGTCATGGGTCGCATGTTATCGAGCGGGATCCGTCGCCCCGCGTGGGCGGGCTGGCGCGGACAGGACGGCGCCCGGGTGGGTGAACCGGCCGACCTGCAGGCTGAGAGGATGGCGGGGTGAGTGAGAAGCCCGGGCGCCACCAGACCTCGATGGGCGCGATGATCGGGGCGATGTCGGTCCTGGTCGTCGCCGTCCTGGCCTTCGTGCTGCTGAGGGACCTCAACCGGCAGAGCGCCGAGACCACGGTCGAGCCCGTGGACTGGGAGACCGCTGTGGTCGCGGCCCAGGAGGCTGGGCACGACGTGGTCCACCCCGCCGAGCTCCCCGCCGGCTGGAAGGTCACCAGCCTCTCGTTCACGCCCACCGACCCGCCGGTCTGGGGCCTCGGCATGCTCACCGACACCGGGAAGTACGTCGGCCTGCGTCAGGAGGACGAGTCGGTCGACGACCTGCTCGAGGTCTTCGTCGACGAGAAGGCCTCCGAGGGCGAGCCCGTCCGGGTCGGGGGCGACCTCGGGGGTGAGTGGCAGGTCTTCACCGACGCCGGGGGCGACACCGCCCTGGTGCGGGAGCGCGACGGCGACGTCGTGATGGTCTACGGGTCGGCCCCCCGCGACGTGATGGAGGAGTTCGCCTCCCGACTGACCGAGGAGCCGCTGGCCGGGACGGCGACGCCGGGCTCCTGAGGGCGTCAGCCCTCGGGGTCGCCCTCGATCGCGGCGTCCAGCCGCTTGCGAGCCCCGTCGAGCCACTCCTCGCACGCCTTGGCCAGCACCTCGCCGCGCTCCCAGAGCCGCAGCGACTCCTCCAGGGTCGTGCCGCCCTGCTCGAGGGTGCGGACCACCTCGACCAGCTCCTCCCGGGCGTCCTCGTAGGACAGCTGCTTGGGTTCAGCCATTGCTCGCTCCTGTGCTCCGTCGGGTCATGGGGTCTGCTCGCCGCCGATCGGCTCGTCCTCGGCCGCCGTCGCGGTGACGTGGAGGCGGCCGTCCGCGAGGCGCACGGTGAGCGCAGCTCCCGCGTCCACGCCGGCCACCGAGGTGACCACGTGGCCCTCCGCGTCCTGGACCACGGCGTAGCCCCGCTGCAGGGTGGCCAGCGGGGAGAGGGAGCGGGCGCGGGCGCGGTGGTGCCCCACGTCGTCGGCGGCGCGGTCGAGCCGGTGGGAGAGCGTGCGCCTGGCGCGGTCGCGCAGCGCGTCGATCTCCTCGGCGCGGACGTCGAGCAGGTGGCGGGGGTCGGCCAGCGCGGGGCGTGAGCGGAGGTCGTCGAGACCTCGCTGCTCGCGCTCGAGCAGCCCGCGGAGCTGGGAGCGGATCCGGTCGCGCGCCCACCGCACGCCGTTGAGCTCCTCGGTCATGTCCGGGACGACCAGCTTGGCGGCGTCGGTGGGGGTGGAGGCGCGGACGTCGGCGACCAGGTCGAGCAGCGGCTGGTCGGGCTCGTGCCCGATCGCGGAGACCACCGGCGTGCGCATCGTGTGGACCGCGCGCACGACGGCCTCGTCGCTGAAGGGGAGCAGGTCCTCGACCGACCCGCCGCCGCGGGCCACCACGATGACGTCGACCTCGGGGTGCCGCTCCAGCCGGTCGAGGGCCTCCATCACCTCCGCCGCCGAGCGCGGGCCCTGCATGGCGGCGTAGGCCACCTCGAAGCGCACCGCCGGCCACCGCCGCCGCGCGTTCTCCAGCACGTCGCGCTCGGCCGCCGACCCGGGGGCGGTGACCAGGCCGACGGCGTGCGGCAGGAACGGCAGGCGGCGCTTGAGCTCGGGGGCGAAGAGCCCCTCGGCGGCCAGCAGCTGGCGGCGTCGCTCCAGCCGCGCCAGCAGCTCGCCCAGGCCGACCATCCGGATCGACCGGACCGAGAGGGAGAGCGAGCCGCGGTTGGCGTAGTAGCTGGGCTTGGCGTGCACCACCACGCTCGCCCCCTCGACCAGCGGCGGGTTGAGCCCGTCGAAGAGGCTGCGGGCACAGGTCAGCGGCACCGAGATGTCGGCGACGGAGTCGCGCAGGGTGAGGAAGACGGTCTGCACGCCCGGGCGGCGGTTGACCTGCGCGATCTGGCCCTCGACCCACACGGCTCCCAGGCGGTCGATCCAGCCCGAGATCGCGTTGGCGATCTGCCGGACCGGTGCCGGCTGCTCCGATGAGGTCTCCAGGGCCACGGCGGCCACCCTAGGTGACGGCGCCGACAGGTGATCCCTGCGCCGGGCCCGTAGACTCGCGTGCCATGAGCATCGACCTGGGTACGCCGACCGTCCTCTCGGCCGAGGAGGCGGAGAAGGCCGTGCTGCTGGCCGCCCCCCGCGGGTACTGCGCCGGCGTCGACCGGGCCGTGATCACGGTCGAGAAGGCCCTCGACCTCTACGGCGCCCCGGTCTACGTGCGCAAGCAGATCGTGCACAACAAGCACGTGGTCTCCGGCCTCGAGGCCCGCGGTGCGATCTTCGTCGAGGAGCTCGACGAGGTGCCCGCCGGCGCCACCGTCGTCTTCTCCGCCCACGGGGTCTCCCCGGCGGTCCACCAGCAGGCCGCCGAGCGCGAGCTGAAGACGATCGACGCCACCTGTCCGCTGGTGACCAAGGTCCACCACGAGGCCAAGCGGTTCGCGGCCGACGACTACGACATCCTGCTGATCGGGCACGAGGGCCACGAGGAGGTGGAGGGCACCGCGGGCGAGGCCCCCGAGCACATCCAGCTCGTCCAGTCGCCCGCCGACGTCCCCGGCATCGTCGTGCGCGACGAGTCGAAGGTCGCCTGGCTCTCCCAGACCACCCTCTCGGTCGACGAGACGCTGGAGACGGTGGCGGCGATCCGGGAGCGGTTCCCGCTCCTGCTCGACCCGCCCTCGGACGACATCTGCTACGCCACCCAGAACCGTCAGCTCGCGGTCAAGGAGATCGCGGTCGACGCCGACCTGGTGATCGTGGTCGGCTCGGGGAACTCCTCCAACTCGGTCCGTCTGGTCGAGGTGGCTCTCGAGGCGGGGGCCAAGGCCTCCTACCGGGTCGACGACGCCTCCGAGATCGACGAGGCCTGGCTCGACGGCGTCCGGACGGTCTCGGTGACCTCGGGTGCCTCGGTCCCCGAGGACCTGGTCGACGGGGTGCTGGCCTTCCTCTCCGCCCGCGGCTACCCGGACGCCAAGGCGGTCCGCTCCGCCGAGGAGTCGCTCATCTTCGCCCTGCCCCCGGAGCTGCGGCGCGACCTGCGCAAGGCCCAGCAGGGGTCCTGATGGCCAGGTACGTCGACGTCCACCCCGACAACCCGCAGCCGCGGCTGATCCGCCAAGTGGTCGACGCGCTGCGCGACGACGCGCTGATCGCCTACCCGACCGACTCCGGCTACGCCCTGGGCTGCCAGCTGGGGAACCGCGAGGGCCGCGACCGGATCCTGCGGATCCGGCAGCTCGACGAGCGTCACGACTTCACCCTGATGTGCAAGGACTTCGCCCAGCTGGGGCAGTTCGTCAAGCTGGACAACTCCGCCTTCCGGGCCATCAAGGGGGCCACCCCCGGGCCCTACACCTTCATCCTGCCCGCGACGAGCGAGGTGCCCCGGCGGCTGATGCACCCCAAGAAGAAGACGGTGGGCGTCCGGATCACCGACCACCCCGTGGTCTGCACGCTCCTCGACGAGCTGGGGGAGCCCTTGCTCACCAGCACGCTGATCCTGCCCGGGGAGAGCGAGCCGCGGACCCTCGGGTGGGACGTCAAGGAGGAGCTCGACCACCAGGTCGACCTGGTGATCGAGGCCGGTGAGACCTCCGCCGAGCCGACCACGGTCGTCGACTGGTCCGAGGGCTATCCCGAGGTGGTCAGGGTCGGGTCGGGCGACCCGTCGCGCTTCGAGAGCTGATCGTGGCGCCACCACCAGGTGGCGAGCGAGAGCGCGTACCCGGCCAGCAGGGCGGTGCTGTGGTGGGTCAGCCCGCTGATCACCGACTGGACGACACCGTCGTCGTGCTCGGCGATCAGCTGGGGTGCGGTGAGGCCGAGCAGCACGAAGACCGAGACCATCAGCACCGGGGGGAAGAGCCCCATCACGAACCAGCCCTCCTCCTTCACCCGGACCGCCAGCGCGAGGCAGAGGGTGATGAAGCACAGGTCGAAGAAGAGGCTGAGACGGCCCACCATCAGGTGGTCCAGCACCACCACGGTGAGCGCGACGGCCAGCCCGAGCGCCACCACGTGGCTCTCGGACTCGTTGCCGTGCACCCACGGCTGCCGGGACCGGCTCACGGCGCCCAACCTAGGGCCTGGCTCACGCTCCGGTCTCGCGGCGCGCCGCCGCTCGCTGGTCACTGCCGACGCCGCTGCCCCCGCCGCTGCCCCCGCCGCTACTGCCCCCGCCGCTGAGGCGCTCCAGGTCGGGGAAGGGGGTCTGCTCCTCCACCAGGGCCAGCTCCGGTGCGGAGACGGAGCGGGGGGTCAGCTCGACCTGCTTGACCTCGGCGAGCGAGGTGTCGACCAGCCCCAGGCCCTCGAGGCGACGGGCCGTGACGAGCACGCGTCCCTCCAGGGAGCCGACCGCCTGGTTGTAGGCCTTGACCGCGTTGGTCAGACCGCGGCCCACCTGGGCGACGTGGTCGCCCATCGTGCCGAGCCGGTCGTAGAGCTCGCGGCCCAGCCGTTGGACCTCCGCCACCTGGCTGGTGAGCGTCTCGTGGCTCCAGCCGTGGGCGACGGTGCGGAGCAGGGCGATCAGCGTCGTCGGCGTCGCCAGCACCACCCGGCGCTCGGCGGCATGCTCCAGCAGGTGCGGCTCGGACTCCAGGGCGGCCGACAGGAAGGCCTCCGCCGGGACGAAGAGCACCACGAACTCCGGGGTCTCGGGCAGCGACCGCCAGTAGGCCTTGCCGGCGAGGGAGTCGACGTGGGTGCGCAGCTGCCGGGCGTGCCGCGCGAGGTGGGCGTCACGCTCGTCGTCGTCCTCGGCGGCGGTCGCGTCGAGGAACGCGTCCAGCGGCACCTTGGCGTCGACCACGACGTGGCGACCACCGGCCAGGTGGACCACGAGGTCGGGCCGCAGCGCCCCGTCGTCGAGCCGATGCTGCTCGGAGAAGTCGCACCGCTCGACCAGGCCCGCCAGCTCCACGGCACGCTTGAGGTGCATCTCGCCCCACCGGCCGCGGACCTGGGGCTTGCGCAGCGCGGTCGCCAGCGACGAGGTCTCGCGCCGCAGCGACTCGGTGGTCATCCGCATGCCCTGCACCTGGGCGTTGAACTCGCCCTGCCAGGTGGCCCGGTCGTGGTGCAGGTCCTTCAGCTGGTCGGCCAGCCGCTCCAGCCCCTCACGGACCATCGCCTGGTCGGCGGCCCGGGACTCCAGGGCGGCGACAGCGGCGCCGGCGGGGGCGCGCGACCCGGCCCACAGCCAGCCGATGAGCGCGCCCAGGGCGAGCCCGAGGGCGAGGCCGGTCACCAGTGTCAGCACGGTCGAGAGGTCCATGGCCACGATCATGGCCGCCACCTCCGACAGTCCTGGGAGGCGGCGCGTCGGCCCGCGTGTCAGGCGAGGTCGGCGACCACCGGGGCGTGGTCGGAGGCGCCCTTGCCGGCCCGCTCGTCGCGGTCGATGAAGGCGTGGGTGACCCGGGCGGCCAGCGAGGGGGAGCCCAGGATGAAGTCGATCCGCAGGCCGCGGTTCCGCTCGAACCGCTGCCGGTAGTAGTCCCAGTAGGTGTAGTTGTCCGGCTCCGGGGTGAACGGGCGGACCACGTCGGCGTACCCGTCGTCCAGGAAGCCCTGGAAGGCGGCCCGTTCGGCCGGCGTGACGTGGGTGCTGTTGCGGAACTGGGCGGGGTCGAAGACGTCGTCGTCGGTGGGGCAGACGTTCCAGTCGCCGACCAGGGCGGTCTCCTCGCCGAGCCAGCCCTGGGCCTGCTCGCGCAGGCGCGCCAGCCAGTCCAGCTTGTAGACGTAGTGCGGGTCGGCGGGCTTGCGGCCGTTGGGGACGTAGAGCGACCAGATCCGCACCCCGCCGCAGACGGCGCCGATCGCGCGGGCCTCCGCCTCGAGCGGGTCGCCGTACCCGGGCATCCCCTGGAAGCCGACCTGGACCTCCTCCAGCCCGACCCGGCTGATCAGGGCCACGCCGTTCCACTGGCTGGTGCCGGCCGCGGCGACCTCGTAGCCGAGCGACTGCAGGCCCATCAGCGGCAGCTGGTCGACCTTCGCCTTCGTCTCCTGGACGGCGAGGACGTCGACGTCGTGGCGCTCCAGGAAGGCCTCGACGCGGTCGATGCGGGAGCGGAGGGAGTTGACGTTCCAGGTCGCGATGCGCACCGGCGGAGTCTAGGCGAGGAAGCCGGTGAGCAGCCCGGGGGTGGCCGCGTTCGCCAGCGCCACGGCGCGCTCCTGGGGGATGTCGGTGACCACCACCCGCTCCTGTCCGGCCGCCGTGGTGGCGACCAGGGTGGCCAGCCCGACGCGGCGCTGGAACCACGTCTGCTCCACCACCCAGCCGATGATCCCGTCGCGCTCCAGGACGGTGCGGGTCCGGGTGGTGGTACCGCTCCCGACGACCAGGTGCCGTGAGGTGAGGGCGTGGCCCAGGTGGGTGTACGCCGCCTCGGCGAGCACCGCGCCGAGGACGGCAAGGGCGGGCACCGCCGCCCAGGGGAGCCACTCGGGCACCCAGGAGAGCCACTCCCGGACGGGCCGGAGGAGGTCGAGCTGGAGCACCGCCAGCACGACGAGGAGGGCCACGGTGGCCCACTGGTGCCGGACGTGGCTGCGGCGGCGGGCGGCGGCTCCGTGCGCCTGCAGCGGCACCGCGAGCGGCTGGTCATCCTCGACGACGGCGGCCCCCACGGCGGTGGCGACCCCGACCGGGCAGGGCGGCAGCAGGGTGGTCACCCCGTTGCTCACGCCCGTGGCGAGGGTGGAGAGCTCGGCCCCTCGGACCAGCCGGAGCAGCACCTTCTCGTCCAGCTCGACGCCGCGGATCCGCTGCTCCTCGATGCTCACCGACCGGGTGGTGAAGAAGCCGGCGACGAGGTGGAGGGAGCCGTGACCGCGGGTCAGTCGCAGGCCCCACCACTGGGCCAGGTAGCCGAGCATCGAGATCGCCAGCCAGCCCAGCAGCGCGGTGCCTAGGACCAGGGCGACCATGACGACGAGCGCGAAGCCGGTGAGCCACTCCCAGAAGCTCTCCACGTCGCCCTGGTCGAGGACGGGGAAGTCGTCGAGCACCTGGGTCAGGAAGCCGAGTGCGCCGGCGACCACGACCAGCCGGGCCAGGCTGAAGGGGGCGAACCGGACCCACGTCGGGTCGAGCACCGCCAGCACCTGCTCGTCGGAGGCGGGCGGTGCCGCGGCGGGCCGTGGCTCGGGTGGCTGCCCGGGCTCACCCTGCCGGGCGTCTCCCGCCTCGACCTGCGTGGGCGCTCCCGACACCGACACCGACGCCGGCGCCGGCGAAGGGGCAGGCGAAGGGGCAGGTTGGCTGGTCCGGGCCAGCAGGACCCGGCGCAGGGTGGCGGCCTCCTCGACGGTGACGGCGTCCAGCACGATCCGCTCGTCGTCGACCCCGGTGCCGATCCGCACGGTGCGCAGACCCAGCAGCCGGTGCATCAGCGGCCCCTCGAGGTCGACGCTGCGGATTCGGTCGAGCCGGGCCGTGGAGGTCTTCTTGTTGAGCAGCCCGGTGCGCAGCTGGAACTGGACGTCGTCCAGCCGGAACCAGGTGGTCAGCCACGGGATCACCCCGAGGCCCACCGCCCCGATCAAGAAGAGGGGGAGCGCCGCCAGCGTCCACAGCGGGCGACCGCTGCCGCTCAGGCCGATGACGACGGCGATCAGCGGCAGCAGGAAGGAGCGGAGCACCGCCAGCGGGTCGAGCAGCAGCTTGCGCGCGCTCAGCCGGCGCCACCCGTCATCAGGGTCGGCGGGGTCCACCGGATCCGTGGCGGCCGGGACTTCCGGGACGTCCGGCGCCTCGGGCGCGCCGGACGCGTCCGCCTCGGTCACGTGGCGTCGTCCTCGCTGGTGGCGGTGATGGCGGAGAGCTGCGCGACGAGCTGCCGGGCGTCCTCGGCGTCCAGGCCCTCGATGGTGATCGGGCCGGCCGCGGAGGCGGTGGTGACGGTGAGGGAGGCGAGGCCGAAGAGCCGCATCACCGCGCCCTGCCGGGAGTCGACGGTCTGCACCCGGCTCAGCGGCGCGATCCGGGTCTCGACCGAGAGCCAGCCGGAGCGGGTGTGGACGGCGTCGGGGCTGACCTCCCAGCGGTGCACGCGGTAGCGGAGGCCGGGCATGACGAGCACGTAGCCGAGGTTGGCCGCGGTCCCTGCGACGACCAGGGCCGTGGCCCACCACGGCCAGCTCGGCAGCACGAGGAAGAGGACCCCGGCGATCGCCAGCTCGACCACCGTGGTGATCAGCGAGAGGGTCCGCCAGTAGCCGACCGCCCGGGGGGAGACCCGGTGCGCGGGCCCGCGGAGGGCGACCGGGTCCGGCGGGGGGACGCTCGCGTCGTCCGGGAGATCGATCAGCACGGCACGAGCCTGCCACAGCGCCGTGTGATTGGGAGGCCCGAGGTCGGCGGACCTAGACTCGACGCCCGTGGCCCTCACCATCGGGATCGTCGGACTCCCCAACGCCGGCAAGTCGACCCTCTTCAACGCGCTGACCAAGAACGACGTGCTCGCCGCGAACTACCCGTTCGCGACGATCGAGCCCAACGTCGGCGTGGTCGGGGTGCCCGACTCCCGCCTGGCAAAGCTGGCCGAGATCTTCGGCAGCGAGAAGATCCTGCCCGCGACGGTCGAGTTCGTCGACATCGCCGGCATCGTCCGCGGCGCCTCGCAGGGGGAGGGCCTGGGCAACAAGTTCCTCTCCCACATCCGCGAGTCCGCGGCGATCTGCCAGGTGACCCGGGTCTTCCGCGACGAGGACGTCACCCACGTCGACGGCGAGGTCAATCCCGGCAACGACATCTCCACCATCCAGACCGAGCTGATCCTCGCCGACCTGGAGACGGTGGACCGGGCGATCGCCCGACTGGAGAAGGAGTCGCGCAAGGTCAAGGAGCTGGTGGCGAACCTCGAGGCCGCCCGCGAGGCGAAGGAGGCACTCGAGTCCGGGACGCCGATCAGCTCGACCACGATCGACCGCAGCCTGCTGCGCGAGCTCTCGCTGCTCACCGCGAAGCCCTTCATCTACGTCTTCAACTGCGACGCCGACGAGCTCGGCGACGAGGCCCTCAAGTCGAAGATGCGTGAGCTGGTCGCGCCCGCCGAGGCGATCTTCCTCGACGCCAAGTTCGAGTCCGAGCTGGTCGAGCTCGACGACGAGGAGGCCGCCGAGTTCCTCGCCGAGGCCGGGGTCACCGAGCCCGGCCTGGAGGTGCTGGCCCGGGTCGGCTTCGCCACCCTCGGCCTGCAGACCTACCTGACCGCCGGCCCCAAGGAGACCCGGGCCTGGACGATCCCCCAGGGCGCCACCGCGCCCGAGGCGGCCGGTGTCATCCACACCGACTTCCAGAAGGGGTTCATCAAGGCCGAGATCGTCTCCTTCGACGACCTCGTCGCGGCGGGCAGCATGGCCAAGGCCAAGGAGGCGGGCAAGGTCCGCATCGAGGGCAAGGAGTACGTGATGGCCGACGGCGACGTGGTGGAGTTCCGCTTCAACGTGTAGTCGCGTTCCGGTTCAACGTCTGAAGGCGTCCGGCAGGGCTCGCTGGTCGGGTGCTCCCGTTACCGGCCAGCGATGCGGTTGATCGTGTCTAGTAGTTCAGTGAAGGTCTTCCGTCCCTCTGACGAAAGCCTGACCAGGGTTACGCCATAGCGTGAGCGGCGTTCTTTGGCGACTTCGACCAGCCCCCGTTCCTCGAGATCGCGGATGATCTTCGAGAGGTCAGATGTGGACAGTCCGGTGGTGTCCTGCAGCGCGGAGTAGTCTGCTTGCTCCACTTGATTCAGATGCGCCATCGTGACGAAGCGTTTCGGTGCGACCAGATGTGCGTCGAGTTCGTTGTGCGCCATGCGTGTCTCAGCGACGGAGCAGCAGGATGACGTAGAAGGCCAACCAGGCAGCTGGTGCGAGGCCCGCGAAGACGAAGGCCTCGGGGAAGGGGATGGTCTCCCCGCGAGTGATCCCTCGCCAGATGGGGATAAGTAGCCACACTGTGAAGGCCACGGTTGCGAGGTCCGCCTTGAGTCGAGGTTCGTTCGCCCGTTTGAGGCGGCTTGCGAGCCAGCCATGCGAGGTGAACAGTGCGCACAGGGCGGGAAGGATCGCCCACCAAGGGTGACCGCTCAGAGCGACAACCCCTGCCGCGAACGAGCAGGTGGCTGTCGCTGCGGTGCTCGCGTGATCGATGATCGTGATCTGTCGCCGCGGTCTTCCCGGGACGGAGGCGAGAAGGCGCTGTGCCTCGTCGGGCGTGACGATTCTTTGGTCTTGGTGGGGACCAGTAGGAAGAGCCGAGTTCATGTAGCCATGCTCGCAACTACTTGCATAATGTGCAAGTAGTTGTCTTCTAGTCAGGACGCTTCTGCTCGTCCTACTTCTGGCCAAAGGTTGCTCCGTACCGGAACGTGGTGGAGTTCCGCTTCAATGTCTAGCGTTGTCGGGGTTCGCTAGTAGGCGTTGAGGATTGTCGATTCTCGGGGTCGAGTTGGTCCGCAGACAGTCCGCACGCCCGTCGGGACGTGGCGGTCGTGGAGTCCGAGTCGGTCCACCGCTACCGCCCGCTGCTGAGCTATGTCGCGGCGGGGGAGGCCACGATGGCCTCCCTGGAGAAGCCCGCTGCGCAAGCAGGTCGCCGTCCTTGCCCACAACCTGCGCCACCCCGAGGGCTCGGCGCAGCGCTGCGACCGCTACGCCCTCCCGGTCGCCTACTTCCGGCGGATCCTGCGGGGCAAGGTGCAGTCAGCGGGCAGGTCATCGGCCGAGTGTTCGTCCGGCGGCGGGGTGGACGGGTTAGCCTTCGCGCATGGGGGATCTGTCACGTCGCGCGCGGGTGCGCACGGCGGCGCACGACGTCGGCGTCGACTCTGTGGGGCAGCACGCGTCAACGACGCCGCAGAGTCCGATCTGGGAGCTGCCCGACGACGAGCGTCCTGTGGAGGGTCTCGACGAGCACGGTGAGCCGGATCCGGAGTACGCCGCGGCGCTCGGTCTGCGCTCGGCACCTCTGGGGCGCCGGGCGCTCGCCGCCGGGATCGACGTCGGCATCTTCGCGCTCCTCCAGCTGCCGTTCGTCCTCTGGGCGTTGCCGCTCATCGGCCGCCTGCTTCGGGGGCGCATCTCCTGGTACGGCTTCACCAACCATCCCGACTTCCTGGTCGCTGTCATCGTCTGGGCGGTCACCGCGCTGCTCTCGATCATCTTCTTCGTCGCCCAGCTCTTCATGCAGGGCCGATGGGGATTCACCCTCGGCAAGCTCGCCACCGGGCTGCGGGTGGTGAATGTCGCCACGCTCGGGCCGCCACGCTTCTGGCGGACCACGGGGCGGGCCCTGACGGCCTGGTTGCCGCTGGTCACGGTGGTGGGCACGCCGGTGGTCCTGGCTTCCCCCGCCTGGTCCGCGGCCCACCGTGGACGCGGTTGGCACGACCGTGCCGGGGCGGCGTGGGTCGTCGACGTGCGCGAGGGCATGAACCCCTACGACAAGAAGCGGATGCGGATCGCCCGCAAGACCATCACCTCGGCCCCCGCGCCACGCCCCAAGGGACTGCCGTCGCTCGCCACGACGCCCGACGGCGCCGCCCGCAGCGGCTACCGTCCGGGAGCCAGGACGAGCGCGGGCGTGCTGGGCGCCGCTCGCCCGCACGACCGGGACCGCCGGGTGGTGGTGGGGCTGACCGGCCTGGAGCCGGGTGAGACCGCACCGCCGCCCGAGGAGGGAGCCAGTGGACCTCGCCTGGGGGCGTACCTGGTGCAGGAGCCTGCCGAAGTCGGCCCCGCCGTCTCCCCGGTGGTGCCCGGGCTGCCCGAGAGCACTCCCGCGACGGCGCCGCCGCCGCCGCCAGCTCCAGTGCTGGCTGCGCCCCCGCCCGGGGTGGGCATGACCCTGGTCCTCGACAACGGGGAGCGGATCGCCCTCTCGGGTCCGGTGGTGGTCGGCCGCTCGCCCCGCTCGGTCGACGGCGCGCTGCCCCTGACGATCAGCGATCCGGGGTTCTCCATGTCGAAGACGCATGCGCTGCTCCGCCCGTCGCCGACAGGCCTGGAGGTGATCGACCAGGGCTCGACCAACGGGACCCTGCTCGTCCAGGGGGGACGCGAGCACCAGGTGGCAGCCGGCGAGATCGTCGTCGCCGGGGTCGGGGACACGATCCGTATCGGCGACCGCACCATCACGGTGCTGGCCACCTGAGCGCACAGACCGTGGCGCTCGTCGCGGCTCGAGAAGGGTAGTGGATGAAGGTCAAGCTGACGCTCCTGCGCGAGCGTGCGGAGCCGGTGGACGTGGTCGTGACGGCGGACTCGACGGCGACGGCCGCCGAGGTCGCCCGCTACATCGTGGAGTCCGATCCCGCACGCTCGATGCTGGTGGGACCCGACGACGTCCTGACCCTGGCCGTCGCCCCGCCCGACGGGTCGGAGCTCACGCCGCTCGACCCCTCGGTGCACATCGGCGAGGCGCCGATCGGCTCCGGGTTCACGGCTGCGGTCGTCAACCGCGGCGCCCGCGGCTCCGTGAGCGCCGCCCCGTACGGGTCCCGCAGGCAGGTCGGCACCCTGGTCGCCACCGCCGGTCCGTTGCGCGGCCAGGAGTTCCCGGTGCACCTGGGGCAGGCGACGATCGGGCGCGCTCCCACCAACCAGATCGAGCTCGCCGACCCGATGGTCTCCCAGCTGCACGCGCGGATCGAGGTGGGTCGCCGCGTCGAGCTCGTGGACCTGAACTCGGCCAACGGGATCCTCTTCGACGGGGTGCCCGTGCAGCGGGTCTGGCTCACCCCGAACCGGGCTGTGGTGATCGGTGCCACGACCCTGGTCATGCACCTCTCCAGCGACCTCGAGGAGGACGCGGGGGAGATCCTCGAGCGCGGCGGCGGTCTGCAGTTCAACCGCAGCCCCCGCGTCGAGGTGCGCTACCCGGGGACCGAGCACCCGCCGCCCCGGATGCCCACGGAGACGGCGGACAAGGTCTTCCCGTGGACCATCCTGGTGGCCCCGATCATCATGGCGCTCGCCATCTACGCCCTCACCGGGCGGGAGCGCGCGCTGCTGCTGATCTTCCTGACGCCGATGATGGCGCTGGGCAACTTCATGAACCAGCGCACCCAGACGGCGACGAAGAAGAAGTACGAGGCCGAGCTCTTCGAGCGCCAGTTCGAGAAGCTCGAGGAGACCCTCTTCCACTCCAAGCCGGAGGAGGAGTTCGCCCGGAACGCCGAGGTCCCCCCGGTCGCGGAGGTCTACGACCACGCCGCCCGGCTGGGCCCGCTGCTGTGGACCCGCCGGCCCGAGCACTGGAACTTCCTGGCCCTGCGGCTCGGGACGACGAGGTCACCCTCGCGCAACTCGATCGGGGACCGGGACAACCAGGACGGGCTGCCGGAGTACATCGAGCGCCTCGATCGGCTGCGCGAGCGCTACCGGTACGTCGACGACGTCCCGGTCCTGGAGTCGCTGCGGGTCGTCGGCTCGCTCGGCGTCGCCGGCCCGACCGCGCTGGCCGCGGACGTGCTCCGTGGCCTCGCCGTCCAGCTCTACGGCCTGCATGCGCCCAACGAGGTGGTGACGGTCGCGATCGCGGGCGACAGCTGGATGCCCGAGCTCTCGTGGCTGAAGTGGCTCCCGCACACCACGAGCGAGACCAGCCCCTTCAAGGACCTGCCGCTCGCCGACTCGCCGCCGACCGCCAACGCGCTGCTCAGCGCGTTGGAGGAGTACGTCATGCGCGCGGGTCAGCGCCCGGAGCCGCGTGGGCCGTTCCCGGAGCGGTGGAACCCGACGCTGTACGGCACCGACGTGGCGCGCGCCGCCGAGGAGAAGACCACCCGCCAGCCGGTCTCGGTCATCGTCATCGTGACCGACGACGCGCCCGTCGACCGACCGCGCCTGGTGCAGGTGCTCGAGCGGGGAGCCGACGTGGGCGTGCATGCCGTCTTCTGCTCGCCGACCGTGGAGTCCCTGCCCGCCACCTGCCGCAGCTTCGTCGACGTCACGGCGGGACTGGACGACGCGACCGTCGGCCTGGTCCGCAACGGCGACCTCTTCGAGCACGTGGTCGTCGAGGGGGTCTCCAGGAACTACATGTACACGTTCGCCAAGCGGATGGCCCCGGTCGTCGACGTCAGCACCGTGATCCAGGACGCCTCCGACATCCCCAACTCGGTGATGTTCCTGTCCCTGGTGGGCAAGGAGACCGCGCACGATCCCGAGGCTGTCATCGAGCGGTGGCGGCAGAACAACACCATCATCGACCGCACCCCGGGGGAGCGTCCGCGGTTGAAGAACGCGGGCAACCTGCGCGCCATCATCGGCCAGGGCGCCAGCGACGCGATGACCCTCGACCTGCGCGGGCAGGGTCCGCACGCCCTGGTCGGCGGGACGACGGGTGCCGGCAAGTCGGAGTTCCTCCAGGCGTGGGTGCTCGGCCTGGCGGCCGCCCACAGCCCGGACCGGGTGACCTTCCTCTTCATCGACTACAAGGGCGGCTCCGCGTTCGCCGACTGCGTCGAGCTGCCGCACTGCGTCGGGCTGGTGACCGACCTGAGTCCGCACCTGGTGCGCCGCGCGCTGACCAGCCTGCGGGCCGAGCTCCACCACCGCGAGCACCTGTTCAACCGCAAGAAGGCCAAGGACCTGCTCGAGCTGGAGCGCCGTCAGGATCCCGAGTGCCCGCCCGCGCTGGTGCTGGTGATCGACGAGTTCGCGGCCCTGGCCAGCGAGGTCCCGGAGTTCGTGGACGGTGTCGTCGACGTGGCGCAGCGGGGTCGCTCCCTGGGCATCCACCTCATCATGGCCACCCAGCGCCCGGCCGGGGTCATCAAGGACAACCTGCGTGCCAACACCAACCTCCGGGTGGCGCTGCGCATGGCTGACGAGTCGGACTCCAAGGACGTGGTGGACGACCCGGTGGCCGCGACCTTCCCTGCCAGCCTGCCGGGGCGTGGGATCGCCAAGACCGGTCCGGGGCGCCTCACGCCGTTCCAGTCCGCCTACGTGGGCGGCTGGACGAGCGAGGACGAGGTCCCGACGGCCGACGTGCGGGTGGCGGAGCTCCGCTTCGGCTCGATCATCGAGTGGGAGCCTGAGCGGGCGGCGGAGTCGGACTCCCATGACGAGGACCTGGGTCCCAACGACCAGAAGCGCGTCGTCACCACGCTGATCCGGGCCGCCGACGTGGCCGGCCTGCCGACCCCGCGGCGTCCGTGGCTCGACGACCTCGCGAACGTCGTCGACCTGCGCGACCTGCCCGCGCGGGGCGACGGGCAGATCCTGCTGGGGCTCGCGGACCTCCCGGAGAAGCAGCAGCAAAACGCCACCTACTTCGTGCCCGACCGCGACGGCTCGATCATCGTCTTCGGCACCTCGGGATCGGGCAAGACGACGGTGCTCAAGACCATCGCCACGGCCGCGGGCATGCGCCCCGACCTCGGCACCTGCGAGGTCCACGGGCTCGACTTCGCCTCCGGCGCCCTCGGCTCGCTCGAGCGGCTGCCGAGCGTGGGCTCGATCATCGACGGTGACGACGCGGAGCGGGTGCAGCGGCTGCTGCGGACCCTCGGCCAGGAGCTGGACCGGCGCTCGGAGCTCTTCGCCCAGGCACACGCGGCCAACCTCACCGAGTACCGGGAGCTGGTCGATCCGTCGCTGCCCCGGATCATCCTGCTGATCGACAACTACCCGGCCTTCAAGACCGAGTGGGAGATCAACTCGGCCCGGGCGCCGTACTACCAGGTCTTCATGCGGCTGCTGGGGGAGGGGCGTCCCCTCGGGGTGCACGCGGCGATCACCGCCGACCGCAGCGGCGCCGTGCCCACGGCGGTCGCGGCGAACATCTCGCGCCGAGTGGTGCTCCGGCTGGCGGACGTCAACCAGTACACCCTGCTCGGGGCGCCGAAGGACGTCCTCGACGACACCTCGCCGCCCGGCCGCGCCGTGGTGGACAAGAACGAGGTGCAGATGGCGGTGCTCGGTGGGACCGCCAACGTGGCCGAGCAGACCAAGGCGATGGACGCGCTCGCCACCGAGCTGCGCGCCCGCGGGGTGCCGGACGTCGCGCCCATCGGCGCACTGCCCACCCGGATCGACAGCTCCGAGCTGCCCGACCTGGTCGACGGGCAGCCAGTCTTCGGCATCGGCGAGGACACGCTGGGGCCCTGCGGCTTCGAGCCGGTCGGCCTCTTCGTGGTCACCGGGCCGCCGCAGTCGGGCAAGACGAACGCACTGCGCGCGCTGGTGAGGGCGGTGGAGCGGTTCGACCCCGACGTCAGGCTCTTCCACTTCGGCGGCCGCCGCTCCGAGCTGACGTCGTACCGCGAGTGGGTGCGCAGCGCCACCCGGCCCGAGGACCAGAAGGAGCTCGCCACCGAGCTGGCCGAGATCGTGGCCGACGAGTCGGTGAAGGGACGGATCATGGTCGTGATCGAGGACGTGCCGCACCTGATCGACGGGCCGGCCGACCGGGCCATGCGGGCCCTGCTCCAGGCGATCTCCAACAGTGAGCACCTGCTGGTGGGCGAGGCCGACATCTCCCGGGCCACCAGCAGCTCGGGGATCCTCGGTGCCTGGAAGGCGGACCGCCAGGGGATCGCGCTGAAGGCGGACACCCACGACGGCGACAACCTGTTCAAGGTCCCCTTCGGCCGGGTGAAGAGGACCGACTTCCCCGACGGTCGCGGGATCTTCGTCCAGGCCGGCCGTGGAATTACCGTCCAAATGCCCGTAGCCGATGTTTAGATGTCGCTCCACGGGGGGAATCTCACCTCCGACAGAGGGCCGGGGGGCTTCTGAAAACCCTCAGGCCATACCAAAGAGGACGGACTGAGCGATGAGCGACTTCGGCGCAACTTACGACGAGATGGAAAGCACCGCCACCAAGCTGGACGACGGCAAGGAGTCCATCGAGAACGCCCTGACCGAGTGCCAGGGCTACGTGGACGAGCTGGTCCAGGACGGCTTCAAGACCGAGAAGGCGTCGGGCAAGTTCCAGGAGGGCTACGAGGAGCTGACCACCGGCCTCAAGGACGCGTCCAACGGCGTGACCGACATGGCCCAGGCTCTGCGCGACATGGCCCAGGCCATCCGCGACCTCGACGACCAGCTCGCCGGAGGCTGACCGTCCGTGGTGGGGCCGCCCGCACCGGGCGGCCCCGCCACCACCGGGGTGATTCGGAAGGAACCACACCATGGCTGACATCTACATCACGCTCGACCAGCTCGAGCAGGTCGTGACGCAGCTCGACGCGATCACCGACGAGTTCGACAACGCCACCTCGAACTCCGAAGCGCTCGAGTCCGCGATCGGGAAGCCCTTCGGGGAGGGCAGCCTGCGCGACAAGGCGCGCGACTTCGAGGAGCGCTGGGACGACAAGCGCGGCGAGCTGAACGACAGCCTGAAGGGCATCAAGGAACACGTGCAGGGAGTCGTCGACGGGATCAAGGACTGGGACGCCCAGACCGCGATCCAGCTGCAGGGGAGCTGACCCTCCGCTCAGGAGGATCTCCACCCCCACCCCGGGGCCGTCCGCGCGTACGCCCACGAAGCGACTCTTGTGTCGGGCCGGGCTCCACCCGCGTCAGGGAGAGCCCGCCCACCAACTAGAACCCAAGGAGAAGGACGATGGATCGATCGCCAACGCGGCAGCTCGAGATCGAGCGTGTCGAGGGGAGGCCTGGCGACATCATCGACCGCGGGGAGAAGATCGAGTCCCTGGGGCAGCAGATGCTGGACAGCGCGGAGGTGCTGAAGAGCATCAAGAACGAAGCCGTGGGTGACGGCAGCCAGAAGGGCAAGGCGATCGAGAAGCTCAAGGAGTCGATCGGAGACGCCTACAAGACCCTGGAGGAGGCAGGCAACCTCTATCAGCCGGTCGGCCCGGTCATCAAGGACTACGGCACGGCGCTGGACGAGTGCAAGCCGGTCATCAACAACGCCGTCGCCGACTGCGAGTCCAAGTGGGAGACCTACCAGAGCCTCCCGGGTGACAAGGACGGCCCGACCGACGCAGAAGACGTCTTCGACTTCGGGGCACTGACCAAGAAGGACGACGACGGGCCGACCGACGCCCAGAAGGACAAGGCCGCCAACAACGAGGCCAAGGCGCAGGCCTACGAGGAGTGGAAGGAGTCGGCTGAGGAGTTCGAGGCCGGCTACGACACCTGGGAGCAGGCCTTCAACGACGCGGTGGACAAGATCGACGACGAGCTCTCCGGGTCCATCAAGGACAGCTTCTGGTCGTCCCTGGCCGACTTCCTGGAGATCGCGGCCCTGGTCATCGGGATCGCGGCACTCATCATCGGCGGCCCGCTGATGGCGGCCATCGCGCTCGCGGTGGGCGCCGCGCTCCTGCTGGTGACGGTCATGGCCTACAAGAACGGGGAGAGATCAGGCACGGACATCGCCTTCGCGGCCATGGCCGCCATCCCCCTGTGCAAGATCACGTCGGTGACCAAGCTGCTGAACGCTGGCGCCGGGTCGACCAAGACCATCCTCAAGACCGCCACCGGGATCCAGGCCCTGAAGGGTGCCGGCACCCAGGCCGCCAAGATGGCGAAGGGCCAGCAGTTCCTCCACAAGGCCGGTCTGGCAGCGATCTTCAAGAACCACGGAGCCGCCGCCGGGTTCCGTCAGCTGTTCACCGGCTCCCGGACCGGTTTCACCCAGTTCCACCGCGGTCAGAAGAAGCTCTACGAAGGCCTGGCGTTCGCCGGGCTGCGCAACATGAGCTCGGTCAGGCGACTGGCCAGGGTCGACCAGGTGGTCACCTTCGCCGCGACCACGGGTCGCAACCTCGGTTACGCCAACCTCGCCGCGGGGCAGTTCGGCGGCAGCGTGCCGACGATCCCCAAGCATCCGCTCATCAAGTTCGCGACCTCCTAGGCTGTGGCGATGACGAACGAAGCCGGGTGGGTGATCGAGCTCGTCGACGAGGACCTCGACCTCGAGGGGTGGAGGTTCCTTCCTCCCGAGCTCGACGCGGAGTCGCGCGAGGATTGGCTGGCCGGATCAGCGGCCGAGATCGACGGCATGGTCGGGTGGGACGAGGACCAGGTCACGGCGCAGGAGGCTCGCGAGCTGCTCGAGCAGGCCCTGGAGATGAGGGCCCGGTCGGAGGCGGTGGCGATGCTGCAGGTGTGGCCTCCGTTCGACGGCCAGACGGCCATGTGCCTGGTCAACATCCTGCCCAGTGCCGCCATGCCGGCGTGGACCGAGCTGGACGACGCCGTCGTCCACCCCACGGACGCGCCGCACCTGGGTCGCGGTCTCCACGTGGTCACCCAGCGCACGGTCCCGACGGACGGCGGAGCCGAGGTCCAGATCACAGGCGTCCACTTCATCTTCGACAACGGCGAGGTCACCGTCATGCTGAGTCTCGATGAGACCCTGACCCCGCTGGTGGGGCTGACGATGCCCGGCCTCGTCGCGCTCACCCACAACATCCGCGTCGTCAACACCGCCGACGGCACGGCGTTCGAGGGCGTGGCGCCTCCGGGGCTGCTCGTCGAGGAGCCCTGGGACTTCGAGGTGACCCGATGACTGCCGCTGACCTACGAGCCGAGCTGGGAGTGCGCGCTGTGCCTGACTTCGAGATGACTCTGCCGACCGGATGGACGCGCAGACCCGTCGACGACAGCACGCTCGACGACATGCTCGGCTCGCTGCGCACCAGGCTGAGGGAGGCACACCGTCCGGACGCCTACGTCGAGCTACAGCCTCTGGTCAAGCAGTCGTTCCAGGCCATGCAGCGCGAAGGCGCGTTCGCGTTCTTCTCCGCGACCGAGCCTGACGAGTCGACCGTGTGGCTGCCTGCCTCCATCATCGCCTCCGAGCGGCGGGCAGAAGCGGGGCAGAACCTCGACGACCTCGCCACGGTGCTGATCCGGGAGCAGGGGGCGACTCCCCTCGCCGGTGACAAGCGGACGCTCCGCTTCGAACGTGAGAAGACCGTGCGCCTGGGCTCGCAGACGATGATCAGCCACTCGATCATCTACCTGACGCCGATCCCCGGCACGGGGCGGCGCCGGGCCCTGCAGCTGGTCGCCGGCTTCGGCCGCGCGCCCGACGAGCCGAGCGACGATCCCTTCGTGATGAAGACGAAGTACCTCTTCGACAGCTGCGTCGCCACGCTGAGGTGGAAGGCACCGCAGAGCCTCTGAGCCCTGGCCCGATTGTGAAGATTCGTCCGTCGATGAGGAGTTGTCACCGGTGTCCTTGAAGGAACTGCAGCAGTGGGCGAGGACGACGGAGTTCTCCGATCCCCTCAACTGGGGGGAGGTCGAGGCCCGGATCGCCGCGGAACCGCAGCCCACGGCCGAGGAGCTGGCCCTGGTCACCTCGCGGGCGCCGAAGCGGGGAGCGGGGGGCACGCTCCTGGGCTCGCTGCTGGTGGCCCCGATCCTCGTGCCCACGCTGGGTCTTCCTGTCCTGGGCCTGGCGTTCGTGCTCGCGTTCGTCGCCTTCGACAAGGAGCCGGACGGCTGGGGCATCCTGGTGCAGCTCTGCTTCGGCGGCGCCATCCTCCTGGCGCTCTTCACGGTCTACATGTGGCTGGAGTCGCGTCGCCGGGGGTGGGAGAACCTCGGGATGAGCGGCGTCATCGCCCTGACCGCCGGTGCCAGCTCGCTCCTGCTCGCCACGACCGACGAGCTCCTCACGGGCGTGTGGCCCTCCGTGGCGCTGCTGGCAGGCGTGGCGACCGGGGTGGCGCTGCTCGCCTTCGTCTTCTTCCTGGTCTTCGCCAAGTCCGCGCCGCAGTCGAGCCGCGACGAGCGCAGACGTGAGATCAGCCCCGAGGAGCACTGGTTGCGTGCTCAGCGGGGCACCGTGCTCGAGCAGCTGGTCCGGCGCGACCTCGTCAACGACGCGGACATCTCGACGATGATCACGATGCCGCCCGGCACCTGGAGCCAGCTCGAGTCGCGCCCCGACGGACGGGTCGTCCGGACCCACTGACGCGGTTGCGCTGAGTTCGCCGGTGCAACGGACCGTTGTTGGTACCCTCGCCGCCATGCGGGGGGGAAGGTCGGGAGTCAGCGCTGCGCTGGTGAGCATGGCGCTCCTGGCCGCCGGCTGTGGGGCGGACCTGCCCGCGTCGGTGATCGAGGGGTCTTCGGTCACCGTGGCGTGGTCGGAGTCCCTGACCAGCCTCAACGCCGCGACCGCCAGCGGGAGCACCCGGGGCAACCGCGAGATCGCCACGGCGACCCACGACTCCTTCGCGCGGATCGTCCGCGGTGACGTGGAGACCGACGAGACGTTCGGGTCCGTCGAGGTCGTAGACCCCGCCGCCGACTCGTTCACGGTGCGCTACGACCTCGCCGAGCGGACGTGGTCCGACGACGTGCCGCTGGACGCCGCCGACCTCGTCCTGGCCTGGGCGGCCGGGGCCGACGTGAGGGGAGAGTTCGCCTCCGTTCCGGGGGACCTGCGGCACAGCGTGGAGGTGACCGAGGTCGACGAGTCCGCCCGACGCATCGACGTGCTGTTCTCCCGACCGGTCCGCGACTGGCACACCGCGCTCGACGTGGCCGTGCCGGCCCACGTCGTGGGGAGGCTGGCCCTGGGCATCGACGACCCGATGGAGGCCAAGCTCGCGGTGACGCACGCGATCCTCGACGAGGATCGCAGCGCCCTGGCCGACATCGCCGAGGTCTGGAGCTCCGGGTTCGACCTGAGCCGTTTCGACGGGCCCCCACCGGAGGGCCTCGCGGTCGCCAGCGGCCCCTACGTGGTCACCGACCTCGAGGCCGGGGAGGCCGGCGCGGCCGGCGTCACCTTGAAGGTCAATCCGACGTACCAGGGCAGTGCGCCGCCGTCCTACGAGCGCATCGAGATCACCCCTGCTGCCGATCCCCTCGCGGTCTTCCCCGACGACGTCGACGTGCTCCAGCTGAGCCCGACCCCGGAGAACTACCTCACCGTGCGGGACCTCGGCCGTCGCGACCACCACGTCACCGAGACCCACGCCGGGCGGGTGTGGGTGCTGGCCCTGCGCGCCGACGCCGGCCCCTTCTCCGCGCCCGCAGCGCGGCGGGCGTTCCTGCGCGCGGTCACCCCCACCGACGTGCGCAGCGCGGGAGCCGGCTCCTGGAGGGCGAGCTTCGCCGCCACCCAGTCCCTGCTCTTCAGCCCGGACTCCGACGGGTACGAGATCGCGATCGAGGACGCGGGATACCGCGCCGCGTTCGAGTCCGCCACCGCCGACGCCGCGGTGGAGCGGAACCGGGCCGGGGTCGCAGCGGGCACCGGGGTCTGCACCGCCTACGACACCGACGACCCCTTCGCCGTCGGCGCGTTCCAGGGGCTCGTGAGCTCCGTGGCAGAGGCGGGGTGGCGGGTCACCGACTGCGGCCGTCCCGGGCTCGAGGCTCCCCAAGACCTCGGCTCAGGGTGGCAGGCGGTGCTCACCACCGTGCCGCTGCCGCAGACGGCCGACGACATCGCCGCCGTGTGGGGCGGCAAGAAGCCCTCGCCCCTGACCGGACTGCGCAGCAAGGCCCGACAGGGGCTGCTGCGGCAGCTCGAGAGCACGGCAGACAAGTACGACGCCCGGATGACGCAGGTCTCCGTCGAGGCGGGCCTCATCGAGGAGGCGGTCGCCCTGCCGTTGACGCCGGCGCCCGTGGTCACGGTGACGAACCGCGAGATGAGCCCCGTGCTGCCCGGCTCGGGGACGGGGACCACGCTGCTCGGCACCGTCGCCGCCTGGGGTCCGGAACGCGGTGGCGGGTGACCGGGGGCGAGGACCGGCCCCCGGGCCGGGAGACCATCGAGCTCGCCGCCGGGGGGAGCGCGGAGCTCTTCGAGCGCGACGGCGGATGGATCCTCGAGGTCGCCGGGGTCCGTCAGTCGCACGTCCAGGATGACGACGCATCCCCGGCCCTGGCGGTCACGCGCTGGATGCTGGCGGCACTGGGCCGCCACCGCTCCACGGTGGTGCACCTCGGCGGCGGACTCCTGACGCTGCCCCGTGCCCTCGCCGCCACCGAGCCAGCTGCCCGGCAGGTGGTCGTGGAGATCGAGCCGGTCTTCGCCTCGCTCGTGGAGCAGCGGTTCACGGTCCCCGACGGCGTCACCGTGCAGGTGGCGGACGCGCGCGCCTGGCTGGAGGGTGGGGGCACGTGGCCGTGGACCGCGCGGGCCTGTGACGCCGTGGTCATCGACGTCTTCGCCGGGGGCAGGATCCCCCCGGCGTTCACCTCGCGCGAGTGCTTCTCCCTCGCCCACGACCTCCTGGACGACCGCGGCGTGCTGGTCGTCAACTCGGTGGCGGGGGGAGACCTCACCTTCACCCGGCGCCAGGTCGCCACCCTGAAGGCCGAGTTCGAGCACGTGGCGGTCATCGTGCAGAACTCGTCGCTGCACGGGTTGCGGTTCGGCAACGCCGTCCTGATCGGCTCCGACGCGCCGATCGAGACCGACGCGGTCAAGGCAGCGCTCTCCGGCGATCCGTCGCGCGGTGCGCTGGTCACCGACCTCGACGGCGTCATCGGGACCGGGGAGGTGGTCGTGGACGCCGACGCCCTGTGGTCGCCGGAGCCGGACCTGCCCGATGCCGGGCCGGCGTTGCGCCTGCTGGAGCAGACCCGGTCGCTCGGGGCGCTGGTGCGCGAGTCGTTGGGCGAGTAGGGCCCCGGACGCCGCTGCGCGAGGCCTCAGGCGCGGCGTAGAGCCGTCGTGCTCGACGCGCATGACGGGGTTCTTCCGCCATGTCTCCATGGGAGCATGCGGCGTCCGACCACGCCAGGTGTTGCGCCGAAGCGGCGATTCCACCACTCATGGCGTATGGTCAATCTTGTTGAAGGGATGGTCCTCCGGGTCCGTCCTAGCCGCACTCGATGCGCGGCTTGTATCTCGTACTCCTGGTTTTCGGTTCGCTGGACATCAGCACAGGTGGATGGCTTCAGCGGCTCGAGGGCACGTTGCTCTCGGTACGGAACAAAGGAACAGATCATGGCTCAGGGCACCGTCAAGTGGTTCAACGCTGACAAGGGCTTCGGCTTCATCGCTCAGGACGGTGGCGGCGAGGACGTGTTCGTCCACTTCTCCGCCATCCAGTCGCAGGGCTACAAGTCGCTCGACGAGAACCAGAAGGTCGAGTTCGACCTCGCCCAGGGCCCCAAGGGCCCGCAGGCGGAGAACGTCACCGTCATCTGATCTCACTCGTTGGGCCCCGACCGCGCTGCGGTCGGGGCCCTTCGTGCGTCTGGGGCCGGCACGTCCGGCTCACCCCCTGACACGGACCGCGCGTGGGGCTCCCGGCCGCGTACGGTGGCCGGACCACCAGGAGGTGAGGCGGAGATGGATCGCACCGAGCCCAGGACGATCACGCTGCACGGCCACGAGTTCTCCTACGTCGACAGCGGTGCCGGCGCCCCGGTCCTCTTCATCCACGGCATCCTCGGCTCCCGCGGCCAGTGGTCGCGGCTGATCGACCGGATGGAGGACGACCAGCGGGTCATCGTCCCCGACCTCTTCGGCCACGGCGAGTCCGACAAGCCGCTGGGCGACTACTCGCTCAGCTCGCACGCGGCCACCCTGCGCGACCTCCTCGACCGGCTCGGGATCGAGCGCGTCACCCTGGTCGGTCACTCCCTGGGCGGCGGCATCGCGATGCAGTTCTACTACCTCTTCCCCGAGCGGGTGGAGCGTCTCGTCCTGGTCGCCAGCGGGGGACTGGGCCGGGAGGTCAGCCCGCTGCTGCGGGCGGCCACGCTGCCGCTGGCCGAGCAGGTGCTGGGGGTGGCCGCCTCCCGCTGGCTGCTGGGGCGGCTCGAGGAGGGCGGCCGGGCCGCACGCAAGATCGGATGGAAGCCCGGCGCCGACATCACCGCCATCTGGAAGGGCTACACCTCCCTCAACGACCGCGAGAGCCGGCGCGCCTTCCTGGCCACCACCCGCGCGGTGATCGACCTCGGCGGGCAGACCATCAGCGCCCACGACCATCTCGACGACGTCGAGCCGGTGCCCACGCTCATCGTGTGGGGCTCCCGGGACCGGATGATCCCCGCCTTCCACGCGTTGAAGGCCCAGGAGTCGGTGCCGGACTGCCGCGTCGTGCTCTTCGACGGGGCGGGTCACTTCCCGCACCTGGAGGACACCGACCGGTTCGCGGAGGTGCTGCGCGACTTCGTGGCCAGCACCGACCCGGCGCCCGTCCACCGGGCGCGTTCGGCCGGGTGACCGTGCGGCCCAGCCGCGGGAGGGACGTCCGGTGACGCAGGACCCGCGGCCCGGCCCCGTCCTGGCCCCGGCCCGCGCCGACGATCCGGAGGTGCTGGCCCTGCTGGCGGCCTACGCCGAGGAGCTCGCCGCCCGCGGCATCGTGCTCCACCAGGGCGAGGGGGGCTCCGTCTCGGCCGAGGAGATGGCGCCGCCGCACGGAGCCTTCCACCTGGTCAGCCTGGACGGGCAGCCCGTGGCGTGCGGGGGAGTGCGGCGGCTCGGCGGCGGGCTCGCGGAGGTGAAACGGATGTACGTCGCGCCCGCGGCCCGCAGGCACGGGGTGGCCCGCACCCTGCTCGGCCGGCTGGAGGCGGACGCCGCCCGGCTCGGCTGCCACGCCGTACGCCTCGACACCGGACCCGGGATGGAGCCGGCCATCGCGCTCTACCTCCGCGCGGGCTACCGCGAGATCGGCGACTACAACGGCAACCCGCACGCCGGTCACTGGTTCGAGAAGAGCCTGGCGCCCCCGTCCCCGGCTGCCTCGTAGGATGGTGCAGGCCCGCCGACAGACGCCGGGCACCCGACGATCCAGGACCCCGTGACTTCCTCGCCCTCCACCTCCCCGCCCAGCAGTCCCTCCAGCGCCCCCGCAGCCACCCGGTCGGAGACCCCGGCCCGCGCCGGCTCGCCCGAGGAGGTACGCCGTGAGGCCGCCCGCCGCCGCACCTTCGCGGTGATCAGCCACCCCGACGCCGGCAAGTCGACGCTCACCGAGGCGCTCGCCCTGCACGCCCAGGTGATCAACCAGGCGGGGGCGACGCACGGCAAGGCCGGCCGCAAGGCGACGGTCTCGGACTGGATGGAGATCGAGAAGGAGCGGGGCATCTCCATCACCTCCGCGGCCCTGCAGTTCGCCTACGAGGACCAGGTGGTCAACCTGGTGGACACCCCCGGCCACTCGGACTTCTCCGAGGACACCTACCGGGTGCTCTCCGCGGTCGACGCCGCCGTGATGCTGGTCGACGCCGCGAAGGGCCTCGAGCCGCAGACCCTGAAGCTCTTCCGGGTCTGCAAGGCGCGTGGCCTCCCGGTGATCACCGTCATCAACAAGTGGGACCGCCCCGGCCTGGACCCGCTCGCCCTGATGGAGCAGATCCAGGAGCAGATCAAGCTGGTGCCGACGCCGCTGACCTGGCCCGTCGGCATCGCCGGCGACTTCCGCGGCGTCCTCGAGCGCCGGACGGGGGAGTACGTCGCCTACACCCGGACCGCGGGCGGGGCCACCCGGGCTCCCGAGGAGCGGATGACGGCCGAGGCGGCCGCGGCCCGCGAGGGCGAGGTCTGGCAGGCGGCCGTGGACGAGTCGGAGCTGCTCTCCTCCGACGGCGCCGACCACGACCAGGAGCTCTTCCTCTCGGGCTTCACCACGCCCGTCCTCTTCGCCTCGGCGATCTCCAACTTCGGTGTCTCCAGCATCCTGCGCACGCTGATCGAGCTGGCGCCCTCGGCGGTGCCCTTCCGGCACGGCGAGGACGACGAGGAAGGACGGCCCCGGGAGATCCGTGACGTCACCGCGCCCTTCAGCGCCTTCATCTTCAAGGTCCAGGCCGGCATGAACACCCAGCACCGCGACCGGGTGGCCTTCGCCCGCGTCTGCTCCGGGGTCTTCGAGCGGGGCATGATCGTCACCCACGCCCAGACCGGGCGGCCCTTCGCGACGAAGTACGCGCAGACGCTCTTCGGGTCGGAGCGCGGGGTCCTCGACACGGCCTACCCGGGCGACATCATCGGCCTGGTCAACGCGATGACGCTGAAGATCGGGGACACGATCTACGTCGACGAGCCGGTGACGTTCCCGCCGATCGCCACCTTCGCCCCCGAGCACTTCGCCGTGGCCACGGCCAGGGACAGCGGCCGGTTCAAGCAGTTCCGCAAGGGGATCGAGCAGCTCGACTCCGAGGGCGTGGTGCAGGTGCTCCGCTCGGACCTGCGCGGTCAGCAGTCGCCGGTGCTCGCGGCGGTCGGGCCCATGCAGTTCGAGGTGGCCCAGGCGCGGATGGAGAGCGAGTTCGGGGCGTCGATCCGGCTGGAGATGCTGGGCTACACGCAGGCGCGCCGCACGGATGCCGCGTCAGCGCCGGTCTTCGCCTCGGTCCGCGGGGTCGAGGTGATGGAGCGCACCGACGGGACGCCGCTGGTGCTCGCGCCCGACAAGTGGCGGATCAGCGTGATGGAGCGCGACCACCCCGATCTCACCCTCGAGCCGCTGATCGCAGGCGACCAGTGACGAGGTCGGCGAACCGCCCGGCGTTCGCCGGGTCGATGTCGAGGTAGAGCCCGGGCTCGATCAGCTCGAGCTCGCTGACGTGCCAGGCGTCCTGCCACCGCATCATGTCGACGCGCGCGTAGGCGAGCTCGGTGTCGAGCAGCTCGCTCGCGGCCCGCACGGTCCGGGCCGCGAGCTCGGCGCGCCCGGGGTCGAGCTCGACGGCACGCGAGCTGCCGCCGTAGAGCTCGTGCACGCGGATCTCGCCACCCGCGGCGAGCTTGTCGACCTGGGAGGCCGGGACGCCGTCGAAGACGTAGACCGAGGTCTCGCCGCTGGTGCGCACCGACTCCACCAGGGGCTGGATCACCCACGGGGCGGCGATGAGCCCTTCCAGGCGGTCGTCGGCCGCGCTGTCGGCCAGCACGACCCCCACGCCGCCCGCGCCGGTCCGCGGCTTGATCACCACGGTGCCCCACCGTGCGGTGGCAGCCGTCAGGCACTCCACGAGGTCGGAGTCGTCCACCAGCTCGGTGGGGAGCACCGGCACGTGCCTCCCGAGCTCGACCAGGTAGGCCTTGTCGGCGTTCCAGGAGAAGACCTCGGGACCGTTGAGCAGAGGCGTCGTCCTGGCGACCTCCCGCGCCCACGACAGGAACTCCGGGCACCGCCGGTGGTAGTCCCAGGTGGACCTGACGGCCACCAGGTCGGCGGAGGCCCAGTCGACCTCGGGGTCGTCCCAGGCCGCCCAGGCGGCCGCCACGCCGCGCTCGGCGAGGGCCCGCAGCAGCAGGTGACCGCCGTGCTCGCCGTCGGGGAGGATGCGGAAGGTGGCGAGGAGGACGCGGGTCACCCACGGGAGCCTACGACGTGGGTCACCCCCCGGCCAGCGGGTTCCGCCGGCCGGGTCCGGGTCAGCGGCGGCGCCTGCGCAGCGCGTCGGTGAGCAGCGCGACCATCGCCTCGACCTGGATGTCGGCCGACGCGGTGACCTCCTCGTCGGAGCCGTCCAGGGCGCGGGCCGCGAGGCCCGCCTTGGAGTCGATCAGCTCGGCGATCCGGGTGTCGATGGTCTGCGCGGCGATGATCCGCCAGGCCGTCACCGGCTCCTCCTGCCCGATGCGGTGCACCCGGTCGATCGCCTGGGTCTGCTCGGCGTCGGTCCAGGAGAGCTCGGCGAGCACCACGTTGGAGGCGACCTGCAGGTTGAGGCCGACACCGGCGGCGGTCAGCGAGCAGACCACGACGGCGACCTCGGGGTCGTTGACGAAGGAGTCGATCGCGGCCTCGCGCGCCTTCGGCGTCTGGTTGCCCCGGATCGAGGAGTAGCGGATCCCGCGCTGGGCGAAGAGCTCCTCGCAGGCGTCCATCACGTCCACGTGCTTGGCGAAGACGACGACCTTGCCGACGCTGCGCGCCAGCTGGGCGGCGTAGTCGGCGGCCAGTGGCGCCTTGGCCGTGCCGATGCGGCGGATCATCGAGAAGACGTTCTCGCCCGAGGCGTTGTCGTCGGTCTCGTCGCGCTCCCACTCCGCGACGCGGCGCACCAGCTCCTCGTCGATGCCCGCGCTGCGCTTGTCGGCGTCCCGGGCGGCCATCACCCGGTCGTAGCGCTCCACCAGCCGGCGGGCCAGCTCGCGCTCGGCCGCCCGGATCGAGCGGCCTGCCTCGTCGTCGAGCTCCACCGGGATGTCGGCGATGCGGCGGGCCGGGATGTCGGCGGCCACGTCGACCTTGCGACGCCGCACGATGCCCATGTCGACCACGGCGCGCCGGGCGGCCGGGTAGAACGCCTTGTCCTCGGGCGTCAGGCCGGTCTCCTCCAGGCGGGCCATCAGCTCCGGGAGCGGCTTCTTCTCGTCGATCCACCCGAGGAACTGCCAGATGGAGGTGAAGTCCTCGATGTCGTTGATCAGCGGGGTGCCGGTCAGCGCCATCAGCAGGGGGCGCACCGTCCGCTCCCGGATCCGCTCGGAGAGCTGCAGCACGTGCTGGGAGCGCTGGGACTTGCGGTTCTTGATGAAGTGGGCCTCGTCGACGACCATGCCCTTGAAGCCCAGGTCGCCCAGCCACCCGACGTGCCGGTCCAGCACCTCGTAGTTGACCACCACGATGTCGGCGAAGCCGTCGATGTCGTGGCCGTCGCCGTGGATGACGGTGGCCTTGTGCCGCGGCACCCAGCGCTGGGCCTCGCGGGCCCAGTTGGTCTTCACCACGTTGGGGACGACGACCAGGAGCGGGAAGGCGTTGGCGGCCTGCGCGGCCAGCAGGGCCTGCGCGGTCTTGCCCAGACCGGGCTCGTCGGCCAGCAGGAAGGTCCGGTGACCGTCCTTGACGGAGGCGACCAGCTGCGCCTGGTGGCGCATCATCTCCAGGCCGTCGCGGGTGCGGCGGTCCCGCGGGTCCGGCATCTCCAGGCAGGCCGGGGCGCCGTTGGCGATCTCGAAGGAGCGCAGCAGCGGGCCGATCAGCTCCCAGTTGGCGAGCCGGTGGGTGCGCGGCTCCATCCGCTTGGCGACGCCCTCGAAGTCGGGGACCTGGAAGGGGTTGGCCAGCTGCCGGGCGATGACCGACTGCGGCACGACCCGGCGCTCGGTCACCGCGGGCGCGTCGCCCGCGGTCGCCTCCGGCGGCTCCTCCTCGACGACCTCGAGGCCACCGGCCTCGAGCATCTTGCGACGCAGGGTGCGCGCGGACTCGGTGACCTCGGCGTCCTCGGCGAGCAGGGCGAGCAGGGTGGTGTCGCGGGCGGCGGTCTTGGCCAGGATGGTCGCGACCCCGTCGAGCCGCTTCAGCTGCTCGGCCTTCTGGGCCTCGGTCGAGTCGGCGTCGACCTTGACCCGGGCGCGCTCCTCGCGCACCAGCAGCGCCACCACCTGGAAGCGGGTGCGCGCGGAGGGGGAGACGCGGCCGCGCTGCGCCTCGGCCTCGATCTCTCGCACGGCGCGGGCGAGCACCGGGATGAGCCCGTCGTTGTCGAGTCGTCGGGGGGCGCGTCGTGGACGCTTGCTGCCGCGGGTGCGCGATGCGGACTTGGTCTGGCCGGACAAGTTCCTCCTCGTCGGTGCCGCGTGGCCTCCCACTGCCGGCACCGGACCGTGGTCTCGGTTCGGCACGACCCGTGAGCGAGGTCCGACTCCAGCAGACCCGAGAGGGCCGGCTGGTGATCCGCCCGGAGGAGCGAGGCGCAGAGGCGGTGCTGCTGACGAAAGACTCCGGGGCCGTGCTGGCGTCATCGTAGCGCGCCGCCCACCCATCTCGCAGCCCTGGTCCGCGCAGGGTGCGCGCGCGGCGCCGGTGGGCACGGGCGACGCCGTCGTCGCGTCGTAGCATCCGGCCCATGACCAGCGAGTTCGACCACGCCATCGCCCTCTCCGCCAACCCCGCCGGGGGCTACGACGCCGTGCTGCAGGAGGGGTGGCACATCGGCGGCGGCATCAACGGGGGCATCCTGCTCTCCACCGCGGCGGAGGCGATCCGGCGCGAGCTGCCCGCCAAGCCCGACCCGCTCGTGGTCAGCGCCCACTACCTCGGCCCCTCGGTGGCCGGCCCCGCCCACATCGCCACCCGGGTCGTCCGGGAGGGCGGCACGGTGGGCACCGCGGAGGCCACCCTCCTCCAGGACGGTGCCCCCAAGATCGCGGTGCTGGCGACGTACGGCGACCTGTCACGGCTCGAGGGCGAGGTCCGCACCAGCGTGGAGCCCTTCGAGATGCCCGACCGGGACCAGTGCTTCTCCGCCGACCTCAACCCCGGTGCGGCCCCGCCGTTCATGGGGCGCTTCGACATGCTCTTCGACCCCGCCAGCGTCGGCTGGGCGCTGGGGGAGCCGAGCGGCGTCGGCGAGATCCGCGCCTGGCTGCGGCTCAAGGACGGTCGGGAGGCCGACCCGCTGGTGCTGCTCACCATGGTCGACTCGCTGCCGCCGGTCGTCTTCGACCTCGGCTACCGCGGCTGGGCCCCCACCCTGGAGCTGACCGCCCACGTCCGTGCCCGTCCGGCCCCGGGCTGGCTGAAGGTGCGCGCCTGGACCACCAACGTCGCCGGCGGCCTCTTCGAGGAGGACTGCGAGGTCTGGGACTCCACCGGGCGGCTCGTCGCGCAGTCGCGCCAGCTGGCGATGACGCCGCGGCAGCGCTGAGGCCGGCTCAGTCGAACCAGGAGCGCCGCAGCGAGACCAGCCACCGGCGCCGGGGGTGCTCGGTGACCGACCAGAGCCGGTCGGTGGAGGGCCAGTAGGCCAGGTCCTCGGGGCCCATCGGGAGGGCCCAGCGGTGCCGGCGCAGGTCGCCCGGCGCGCCGGTGTAGACCGACCCCGGGACCCACGGACCGTGGGAGACGCTGACGTGGAGGCGGTCGCGTGCCGTCACCGCCCCCTGCATCCCGGGCACCCCGCCCTCGTGGAGTGCCGGGCGGGAGAGCCCCTCGTCGTCGGTCGCCGGCAGCCACGTCCGGGGATCCAGCTCGAGCCGCGCCAGGCGGGTGGTCTGCCGGCCCCGCCCGTACTCCCCGGCGAGCAGGGCGGGTGGTGAGGAGGCCCGGTCCAGCGAGAGGAAGGAGTAGCGCAGCCTCTCGTGCCCCTCGTCGGCGTACGCCTGGTGGGCGAAGCGGACCGGGAGGACGTAGTGGTGCCCGAAGGAGGCGGCGCGGTCGCCGGTGAGGCCGATCTCGTCGGGGCGCTCGTTGTCGCCGGCCACCCGCATCAGGTCGTCGACGCGGAAGGTGAGGAAGCCCCGTCCGGTGGCGGCCACGTGCAGGTAGGGCCCGGCCCAGACGATCCCGCCGGCGTGGATGCGGACCCCCGACAGGGTCAGCTCACCGTGCTCGTCGAAGCGGGCGTCGACCAGCAGCACGTGGCGGTAGCGGAGCGTGTCGAGGTCGAGGAAGGTCAGCCGGGAGCCCCGCTGGATGCCGTGGGTGGGCTTGGCATACCAGGTGGTGACCAGCACCTGCCGCCCCGCGACGACCTCGTCGTCGCTGGCGTCGGCCGAGGTGGTGACCCCCTGGGGCCACCAGGTGCGGTCCCGCTGGTCGTAGGAGTCGAACGCGAGGGCCCGCTCCACCGCCCGGCCCAGCAGACGCCCCACCAGGGAGCTCCGCGCCTGGTACTTCAGGTCGCCGAGCAGGTCCTCGAGCCCCGCGCGCCCGCCGAGCCGGGCGGCGAGCGCGTCGATCTCCGCGACGTGCTCCTCGGTCCTCCGGAGGTGGACCCCACTCACGGCACGGTCATCGGCTGGTCGCTCCATGACGGCCACCGTAGTCTCAGGCGCGTGACCCAGACCTCCGAGAGCACCCCGCCCACGCCCCGACGCAGCACCCAGGTGCGGATGGCCGCGCGCCCGGTCGGCGAGCCCGACGACTCGGTCTTCGAGCTCGTGGAGTCCGACCTGCCCGAGCCGGCCGACGGCCAGGTGGTGCTGCGCACCGTCTACCTCTCCCTGGACCCCTACATGCGGGGCCGGATGAGCGACGCCAAGTCCTACGCGGCCTCCTGGCAGGTCGGCGACGTCATGCAGGGTGCGACGGTGTGCGAGGTCGTGGAGTCCCGTTCGGAGCGACGCGCGGTGGGCGACCTGGTGCTCGCCTACACCGGCTGGCAGACCTACGCCGTCGCGGACGCGCGCCACATGCGCTCCCTCGACCCGGACGCCGCGCCGATCTCGACCGCGGTCGGCGTGCTCGGGATGCCCGGGTTCACCGCGTACGCCGGTCTGTTGCAGATCGGCCGCCCGCAGCCCGGCGAGACCGTCGTGGTCGCCGCCGCCACGGGCCCCGTGGGCTCCGCGGTGGGCCAGATCGCCCGGGTCAAGGGTGCGCGGGCCGTGGGCATCGCGGGCGGGGCGGAGAAGTGCCGGGCGCTGCTGGAGGAGTTCGGCTTCGACGCCGCCGTCGACCACCGCTCGCCCACCTTCCGCGAGGAGCTCGAGGCTGCGACCCCCGACGGCATCGACGTCTACTTCGAGAACGTCGGCGGTCACGTCTTCGAGGCGGTCTCGCGCCGGCTCAACAAGTTCGCCCGGATCCCGGTCTGCGGGCTGGTGGCCAACTACAACGCCACCGCCGCTCCCGAGGGGCCCGACCAGCTCCCGGGGTTCATGGGCCGGGTCCTGAGCCTCAGCCTGACCGTCCGCGGCTTCATCCAGGACGAGTTCCTCGCCGCCCACGAGGCCGACTTCCGGCGCGAGATGGCCGCCTGGATCGCCGACGGATCGGTGCGCTACCGCGAGGACGTCACCCGCGGCCTGGAGAACGCCCCCGAGGCGTTCCGCGGCCTGCTGGCCGGCCGCAACTTCGGCAAGGTGCTCGTCCAGGTCGGCGACGACCCGACGCGGACGTGAGCGCCGTGGGGCCCTCGCGCAGGCAGGTGGTGGGTGCAGCCCTCGTGCGGCAGGGCCGGGTCCTGGCCGCACGGCGCACCTCGCCGCCGGCCGCCGCCGGCCGCTGGGAGTTCCCCGGCGGCAAGGTCGAGCCCGGGGAGGAGCCGGCCGACGCGCTGGTCAGGGAGGTCGCCGAGGAGCTCGGCTGCCGGGTCGAGGTCGTCGGCTGGCTCGCCGGCTCCGCGGCCGTCGGCGAGACCCACGAGCTGAGCGTCGCGGTCGCCGGGCTGCCTGCCGGCGAGCCGGAGCCGGTGGCCTCCGAGCACGACGCGCTGCGGTGGCTGGGGGCAGACGAGCTCGGCACGGTCGACTGGCTCGAGCCCGACCGCCCGTTCCTCGAGGAGCTGCGCGGCCTCCTCCGCAGCCCGGCAGGGGAGCGGGGCGCCTCGTGACCCGGGCGATCTTCTTCGACGAGGACGACGCCCGCGCCGCGCTCGCCCGGTTGCTGCGCGACGGCTGGGAGGCCCGGATGGAGCGCGAGATGCTCGCCGGCGAGGACGACGACGAGGACCACCCGTGGGCGGTGCTGAGCGACGCGCCGGACCTCGTGGTGGAGCTGCTCGTCGAGGAGTACGACGGCTGGCTCGACGAGCCGGAGCCGGCTGCGCCCCCCGTGCCGCCGCTCGACCTGCCCACGGCCCCGAAGCGGGTGAAGCGACAGGACCTGCTCGGCGATGGGCCTGCGGACTAGGCTTCCGACCATGATCTCCCAGCCCGAGCAGCGGCTCCTGCTCGTCCACGCCCACCCCGACGACGAGTCGATCGGCAACGGCGCGACCATGGCGAAGTACGTCGCCGAGGGGCGCGGCGTCACCCTGGTGACCTGCACCGCGGGGGAGCAGGGCGAGATCCTCGTGCCGGAGCTCGAGCACCTGGCCGCCGATCGCGACGACGGGCTGGGCGAGCACCGCCGGGGCGAGATGGCGGAGGCCATGAAGGCGCTCGGCGTCACCGACCACCGCTGGCTCGGTGGCTTCGGGACCTACCGCGACTCCGGCATGAAGTGGCACCCCGACGGCCACGCGATCCCCGCCGACGACATCCACGCCAACGCCTTCTGGCGCGCCGACCTCACCGAGGCCGCCGACCACCTGGTCGCGGTGATCCGTGAGGTCCGGCCGCAGGTGCTGGTCACCTACGACCAGTTCGGCGGCTACGGGCACCCCGACCACATCCAGGCCCACCGGGTGGCGACCTACGGCGCCGCCCTGGCGGCGGTCCCCTCCTACCGGCGCGACCTCGGCGAGGCCCACGACATCGCCAAGATCTACTGGACCGCGATGTCGGAGTCCCGGATGCGGGCCGGCCTCAGGTCGCTCCGCGAAGCCGGGGACACCACGACGTTCGAGGGGATGGACCCCGACGGCCCGCTGCCGCACTTCGTCAGCCCCGACGAGGACCTCACGGCGGGCGTGGACGCCTCCGACTTCGTCGAGGCCAAGCTGGCCGCCCTGGCCGCCCACGCCACCCAGATCACCACCGACGGGCCGTTCTTCGCGCTCTCCAACAACGTCGGTTCGGCCGCCTGGGGCGTGGAGTTCTACCGGATCGCCAAGGGCACCCCGGGCCCGGTGGGACCGGACGGGCTCGAGACCGACCTCTTCGCCGGTCTGTGATCGCGCTCCGGGTCGCCGCCGCCCTCCTGCTCCTGGTGGTCGGTGCCGGCTCGGGGCTCGCCGCGGTCCTGGTCCACGGCCGGTGGTGGGGGGTGCCCCTGGGCCTCTGCGCCCTGGTGGCGGTGCTGCTGGCCCTGCCCCCCGGCTGGTGGTCGCGGCTGCCCTTCGCGGCGGGGTGGGTGGCGGCCCTGGGATGGGCGATCGTCCCCCGGCCGGAGGGCGACTTCCTGATCGCCTCCACCGCCCAGGGCTACCTGGTGATCGGCAGCGGGCTCCTCGCCGCCGTCTGGGCGATCGGCACGCTGCCGCGGCGCCACGGGCGCCCGCGGGACAGCGCCGTGCGGGGAGAACTGGGCCCGGCCTCCTAGACTCGCCGGGTGTCCAAGACCAACGCCGCGCCTCAAGACGTCGCTGACCGGCCCGACGAGAAGGCCGGTGGCCGCGTCGTCGTCCTGGTCCTCCTGGGCCTGGTGCTCCTCGCGGGGAGTGCCTACGCCGTCGCTCACCTCGTGGCGGGCGACAAGGTCCCCCGTGGGACGACCGTCTCGGGCGTCGACATCGGCGGCCACCCCCAGTCGGAGGCCGCCGCCGTGCTGGAGCGCGGCCTCGCGGGCCGGGCGGAGGCGCCGCTGACCCTGGTGGTGGACGGCGAGGAGCGCCCGGTCGCCCCGTCCGACGCCGGGCTCTCGGTGGACTACGCCGCCTCGGTGGCGGAGGCGGGGGGCGAGGAGTCCTGGTCGCCGGCCCGCCTCTGGGACTACTTCACCGGGGGGGACGACCTCGAGGCCGTGGTCGTGGTGGACGAGCCCACGATGGAGGGCTTCCTGCAGGGAGTGCAGGAGGAGGTCGGGGTCGCGCCGGTCGAGGGAAGGGTGCGACTCGTGGACGGCGAGGTGCGCACCCGCGAACCGCGGATCGGTCAGGGGATCGACCCGGCGGCGGTCCGCGACGCGCTCGTCGGCGCCTACCTCTCCGAGGAGTCCCGCGCCGAGGCCGAGCTCACCGACCTGGAGCCCGAGATCGACGAGGCTGACGTGCAGCAGGCGCTCACCTCGTTCGCCAACGCCGCCGTCTCCGGCCCGGTCACCCTGACGCTGGACGGGTCGGTGACGACGCTCACCCCCGCTCAGTACAGTCCCGCGCTCTCGCTGCAGCCCGTCGACGGCGCGCTGGAGCCGACGCTGGACGAGGAGAAGCTGGGCGCGGTCCTCGACGAGACCCTCAACAGCGAGGGCGGTCCGGTCGACGCCACCGTGGCGCTGGTCGACGGAAGCCCCCAGGTCATCCCGGACAAGCCGGGAGCCAGCTACGACCAGGCCGAGATCGACGCCGCCTTCCTCGACCTCGTCGCCGCGCCGTCCGGGGAGCGCAACCTCGACGTGACCGCGACGGTCGCCGAGGCGGAGTTCAAGACCGCGGACGCCGAGGCGCTCGGCATCAAGGAGAAGGTCTCCTCCTTCTCCACCTACTTCCCGCACGCCGACTACCGCAACGTCAACCTGAGCCGGGCCGCCGAGCTGATCGACGGCACGGTGCTCAAGCCCGGGGAGACCTTCTCGCTCAACGACACCGTCGGTGAGCGCACCCGGGCCAACGGGTTCACCGAGGGCTTCATCATCGCGGACGGGATCTTCAAGGAGGAGCTCGGTGGCGGCGTCTCCCAGATGGCCACCACCCTCTTCAACGCGATGTTCTTCGCCGGGCTCGAGGACGTCGAGCACAAGCCGCACTCCTTCTACATCGACCGCTACCCGGTGGGCCGGGAGGCGACGGTGGCGTGGGGCGCGATCGACCTGCGGTTCCGCAACGACACCGACTACGGCGTGCTGATCGACGCCAAGGTCACCCCGAGCAGCCCCGCGGGTCAGGGCACGGTGACGGTGAGCATGTGGTCGACGAAGGTCTGGGACATCAAGTCCTCGACCAGCGACCGCTACGCCTTCACCCAGCCCGAGACCCGCACCCTGGACACCCCGGACTGCTACCCCAACTCGGGCTACGGCGGGTTCACGGTCGACGTGAAGCGGTTCTTCCGCCGTCCCGGCAGTGACAAGGTGGAGAGGACCGAGACCTTCACCACCACCTACACCCCGTCCGACTCGGTGGTCTGCACGCCTCCCAAGGGGGACTGACCCCGCCGCCCGCGGCGTCTCGTACCCTCGGGAGGCGATGAGCCAGCCGACTTCGCCGCCCCGCCCGGGACCACCCCGCTGGTCCTACCGACCCGAGCTCGACGGGATGCGTGCCTTCGGCGCCCTCGTCATCATCTTCTTCCACGCCCAGGTGACCGGGTTCTCCGCCAGCTTCATCGTGCTGGACATGTTCTTCGTGCTCTCGGGCTTCGTCGTCACCCACGTGGTGCTCGGCGAGGTGGACGCGACGGGGCGGCTCAGGCTGGGCGCCTACTACGCGCGCCGGGTGCGCCGGCTGCTCCCCGCCGCGCTGGCGACCATCGTGGCGACCAGCGGTTTCTTCCTGCTCATCGCCTCGCAGCCCGAGCGGCTGGCCCTGGTCCGGCAGGCGCAGTCGGCGCTGCTCTACCTGGCGAACTGGAAGTTCATCGCCGACGACGCCGACTACTTCGCCGGAGACATCCGGGAGTCGCCGTTCATGCACTTCTGGTCACTCTCGGTCGAGGAGCAGTACTACATCTTCTTCCCGCTGCTGGTGATCGCCTGGTACCGGTGGGGGAGGAGCCGCCCGCGACTGCTCCTCGGCCTCTGCGGTGCCCTGATGGCCGCCTCCACGACCGCCCAGGTGCTGTTTGCGCGGGTCGACCCGATGCGGGCCTACTTCGGCACCGACACCCGGCTCTTCCAGCTGCTCGCCGGGGTGGTGCTCGCGGTCGCGCTGCGCGAGTACGCGGCCTCCCGCGACGAGGAGAACCGGGTGACCTGGCCCCGCGCGGGCCGGGTGCTGGTGGCGGCGGGCGCGCTGGGGTTCGTCGTCTTCGGCACCGAGCTGGTCCCGCTGTCGGTGAGCACCCGCAACCTCGTCGCGACCGTCGTCTCGGCCGCCCTGATCGCCGGTGCCTACACCGCGCCGAGCGCGCCGGTGGCGCGGTTCCTGGCGCTGCCGACGATGGCCCACCTGGGCAGGATCTCCTACGGCATGTACCTGTGGCACTGGCCGATCATCGTGGTGCTGGAGCGGTTCCTCGAGGCGCCCGCTGTCGTGGTGGCCGTCCTCACCGTGCCGCTCACCATCGGACTGGCCTCGGTCTCCCACCAGTTCCTGGAGTCGCCCATCCGGAGCGGACGCCGTCTCGACCGTCACCACTGGCCGGTGGTCACCACGGGCCTGGCGCTCAGCGTGGTCGCCGCGGTCGTCGTCGTCCCGCCGGTGCTCACCAGCGGGCGGGCGCCGCTGACGGCCTCCGCCCAGTCGGCCGCGGCCGCCGTGGTCTCCCAGCGCGCCCAGGACGGCGACCAGCTCGCCGAGCAGCTGCAGCAGCCGGTCCCGAAGGGGCTCGACTTCCAGCGGATCGGCAGGGACCGAGGCCCCGCGGTCACCCGCTGCGGGCCCGAGGACCCCAGCGAGTGCCTGGTCGTGGACGGCGACGGGCCGCACGTGGTCCTCGTCGGGGACAGCCACGCCCGGATGCTCACCCCCGCCCTCACCGCGCTGGCGCGCGAGCGGGGGCTGCGGCTCTCGGCCAACGTCGTCCCCGCCTGCCCCTGGCCGCACGGGCTGGTCAGCGGCAAGGCCCGGGGCAACAACCGCGACCGGTGCCTGGAGTCGCGCCGGGGGTTCTACACCCGCACCCTGCCCCGGATGGACGCCGACGTGGTGCTGCTCGTCAACGCACCGCGGGGCGAGGGTGTCGGGGAGGCGCTGGTCGACTACGAGGGCCGGGAGGTCCCGGTGCCGGGGGCCTTCGGCGGGGCGGTCGACGACACCGTCAGGCTGGTCGAGCAGGCCGGCGCCAAGGCGATCATGGTCAAGGCCATCATGGGCACCGAGGGCTGGGGCCCCGGCCGCTCCGACCCGCTCGACTGCCTGGCCCGGGCGCGGACCCAGGGTGAGTGCGTCGTCGTCCCGCCCCAGGACCGCCCGCTCTCCGACAGCTACTACCGGGTGGCGGCCGGCGCCAGCGCGGCGGCGGCCACCGTCGACCTCAACCCCGTCGTCTGCCCCGACCACCCCACCTGCCGCCCGATCATCGACGGGCAGGTGGTGTGGCGCAACGGCGACCACGTGACCGCGACCTACCTGGAGCAGCACCGCGACGAGATCTGGCAGGCGCTGCGGGGCACCGGGTTCCTCAGCGACTGAGGGGGAGAGCCGGGTCAGCCCCGGTCCGGGCCGGCCAGGTAGGTCATCTCGTGGTGCACCGTGAAGCCGAGGGACTCGTAGAGGGCCAGGGCGCCCGCGTTGTCGGTCTCGACGTGGAGCCAGGCCGTGGTCGTGCCCTGCTCGGCGCCCCACTCCAGGAGCTCGGCCAGGACCCTGGTGCCTGCGCCACGGCGACGGTGGGCAGGCTCCACGCGGAGCCGGTGCAGCCCGAGCCAGTCCCCGTCGCGCGCCGCCGCGCCGCGCGCGACCGCATCGCCGGCGCCGGCGCTTGCGGTGACGCGCTCGCCGTCCTCCTCCAGGCTCACCGGGAACGACCCGGCGGCCGCGCGGCAGGCCCGCAGCGCCCGTGCCGTGGAGGCGAGCATCAGGTAGGCCGCTGAGCCGGGGACCGGCTGCCAGCCGGCGGCGAGCAGTGCGGCGTGCGGCGCCGAGCCCGGTTCGGTGTGGGCCAGCGCCGGTCGTCCGCGCGTCGCGTAGAACTCCTGCGCGACCTCGGCGGCGCGCGGCAGCGGCAGGCCCGGGTCGCCGAGGGCGAGGCACGAGTTGGCCCGCTTGAGCAGGCGTCCCGTGGGGGAGGGGTCGCTGCGCAGCACCCACTCGCCCAGCGGCTCGACCTCCAGCCCGGCCCACAGGGAGGTGGTGTGCAGCTCGGCGTCGCGCACCCCCACCCGCAGGCGCACCGGGGGCCGGGGCGGCACCGGCTTGCCGGAGACGATGGTGGCGACCTCGATGGTCACCACGGTGCCGTCCTCCCGCTCGACCTGGCACCGCCCGCCCTCCCAGGAGCGGCAGGTCCCGAGGACGTCGGTGAAGGCGGGGCCGCCGGTGGGACCGGTCTCACCCGGGAGCAGACGCCGCACCACCACCCGCCGCCCGACGACGTGCGGCCCGAGCATGTGTGACCCCGGCCTCGGCGCCGCCGGATCGGAGGCGCCCATCTGGTGGGGTTCCGGGGGCGAAGTCACCCAGGGATACTAGGCTGAGCGCAGCCCATCCGCTCCAGAGCCCAGGAGGACCCGGTGACCTACGTCATCGCCCAGCCGTGTGTCGACGTCAAGGACCGCGCGTGCGTCGACGAGTGTCCTGTCGACTGCATCTACGAGGGCAAGCGGATGCTCTACATCCACCCCGACGAGTGCGTCGACTGCGGCGCCTGCGAGCCGGTCTGCCCGGTCGAGGCCATCTTCTACGAGGACGACACCCCGGAGGAGTGGAAGGACTACTACGACGCCAACGTCAACTTCTTCGACGACCTCGGCTCGCCCGGCGGTGCGGCCAAGATGGGCGTCATCGACAAGGACCACCCGATGATCGCGGCGCTCGAGCCGCAGAACCAGAACCACTGAGACCGGTGGCCCGGGTCTCGGGCCGGCTCCCGGACTTCCCCTGGGACCACCTCGCCCAGCACGCGGCGACCGCGCGCGCCCACCCCGACGGGATCGTCGACCTCTCGGTCGGCACTCCCGTCGACCCGACTCCCGAGGTTGCCCAGCGGGCGCTCGCCGCGGCCGCCGACGCGCCGGGCTACCCGGTGACCGTCGGCCGTGTCGAGACCCGTCAGGCGGTGGTGGACTGGCTCGGCAGGCGCTTCGGCGTCTCCGGCCTCGGGGTCGACGCGGTGCTGCCGGCGGTGGGGTCCAAGGAGCTGATCGGCTCCCTCGCGCTGCACCTCGGTGTCGGCCCCGGCGACCTGGTGGTCCAGCCGGCGCTGGCCTACCCGACCTACGAGGTGGGCGCGGCGCTGGTGGGCGCCGAGGTCATGGCGACCGACAGCCTCACCGCGATCGGTCCCCGCACCCCCAGGCTGCTGTGGCTCAACAGCCCCTCCAACCCGACCGGGCGGGTGCTCCCGGTGGAGCACCTCAAGAAGGTCGTCGACTGGTGCCGTGAGCGCGGGACCCTGCTGGTCTCCGACGAGTGCTACCTCGAGTGCGGCTGGGACGCCGACCACCCGCCGGTCAGCGTGCTCCACCCCGACGTCTGCGGCGGCAGCCACGAGGGGATCCTGACCGTCCACTCGCTCTCCAAGCGGTCCAACCTGGCGGGCTACCGGTGCGCGTTCGTCGCCGGCGACCCCGCGGTGGTGGCCGAGCTGCTCGCGGTCCGCAAGAACCTGGGCCTGCAGATGCCCGAGCCGCAGCAGCGGGTGATGGAGGCGGTGCTCGCCGACGACGAGCACGTCGCGGAGCAGCACGCCAGGTATGCCGTGCGCCGGGCCGCGCTGCGCGGCGCGCTCGAGCAGGCGGGCTTCCGCATCGACCACAGCGAGGCCAGCCTCTACCTGTGGGCCACCCGGGACGAGGACTGCTGGGAGACCGTCTCGTGGTTCGCCGAGCGCGGCATCCTGGTGGCACCGGGCACCTTCTACGGCGCCGCCGGTGACCGCCACGTGCGGGTGGCCTTCACCGCCACCGACGAGCGCGTCGAAGCGGCGGCCGAGCGCCTGCACTGAACGAGGCACCCGCATCCGGTGCTCCGGCCCGCCGGAGCACCGGTCAGCCGAAGACGTCGACGTGCACGTGGTCGCGGTGCTCCAGGATCGCCACGTCGCCGCGCGAGGAGCCGGGCACCCGGTAGTCGCGCCAGCCCTGGTCGGAACGCCGGGCCTGCCAGATCCGGTCGTCGAAGATGACCGTCTGCACCTGGAGCCGGGCCGCGTGCGCCACCAGGTAGTGGGCCAGCGCCCAGCCGCGGCGCCGGTTGTCGTCGTTCACCGGGCGGAAGAAGACGTCGAGGGCCCGGCCCTCGTAGTGGGTGGAGCCGGCCATGTGCCCCTCGCGGACGCCGCCGGGGGCGAAGCCGCCGAGCTGCTGAGGCCCGAAGGCGCCCTCCACGGCCAGCCGGACCCGCTCCGCCCGGCGGGTCAGGCCGGAGTCGACGAGGGCGGCCGACCCCGTCTCGACGCCGTCGTCGACCGTGCAGCTCCACGCCTCCGGTGAGTTCCCGGTCAGCGCCGAGGCCAGCACCCGGGCGTCCTCCTCGTGGTCGGCGTAGGCGTCCGGGTAGGCCGAGCGCTGCACCGTCTGGGCCGCGACGGTGACCTCCATCGACCGGTAGTCGCCGATCCGCTCCAGGGCGTCGTAGAAGGCGTGGGTCGAGAAGACGGGGTCGAGCACCTGGTCCTCGGTGCCCCAGCCCTGTGACGGCCGCTGCTGGAAGAGCCCCAGCGAGTCACGGTCGCCGTACTCGATGTTGAGGATCTTCGACTCCTGGTAGGCGGTGGCCAGCGCGATCGTGGCGGCCCGCGCCGGCATCCCGCGCTGCACCGAGACGGCCGCGATCAGGGAGGCGTTCTCGGCCTGCTCGTGGGAGAGGGTGACGGAGCGGCCGTCGACCTCCGCCACGCACTCGTCGCGGCTCAGCAGCGGTCCGACGCCGCGGTCGAAGACGACGCCGATGCCCAGGAAGAGACCCAGGGCGACGACCGCGGCGAGGACCCAGCGCCAGGCGCGGGCGCCGCCTCCCGTGCCCCCGCGTGCTCGGCGCGCCACGCGGTCAGTCGTTGGCGTGGAGCGCGTGGTTGAGCGCGATGCCCTGACCCTTCCACGGCACGGCCTCGATCGCGCCGGAGACCGAGTTGCGGCGGAAGAGGACGTTGCTCGCCCCCGACAGCTCGGACGCCTTCACCACCCGCGAGGTGTCGCCCTCGAGCACGGTGACCTTGGTGCCGGCGGTGACGTAGCAGCCGGCCTCGACCACGCAGTCGTCGCCCAGCGAGATGCCGATCCCGGCGTTGGCGCCCAGCAGGCAGCGCTCGCCGACCGAGATGACCTCGGTGCCGCCGCCGGAGAGGGTGCCCATGATCGAGGCACCGCCGCCGATGTCGGAGCCGTCACCGACCACGACGCCGGCCGAGATCCGGCCCTCGACCATCGAGGCGCCGAGGGTGCCGGCGTTGTAGTTGACGAAGCCCTCGTGCATCACCGTCGTCCCGCTGGCCAGGTGGGCGCCGAGGCGGACCCGGTCGGCGTCCGCGATGCGCACCCCGCTGGGCACCAGGTAGTCCACCATCCGCGGGAACTTGTCGACGCCGAAGACGGTCACGTGCTGGCCGGCGGCGCGCAGCCGGGCGCGGACCGTCTCGAAGCCCTCGACGCGGCACGGGCCGGCAGAGGTCCACACCACGTTGGCGAGGAGGCCGAAGACGCCGTCCATCGAGATGCTGCGGGGCGTGACCAGGCGCGCGGAGAGCAGGTGGAGCCGCAGCCAGACGTCCTGGGCGCTGGCGGGGGCGGCCGAGAGGTCGGCGATCTCGACCAGCTCGACGCGGCGCGAGACGCCGCGGAGCTCGTCGGAGCCCTCCAGGCCGGCGAGCTCCTCGGGTGCCCCGCCGTCGGCCGAGCCGAGGGCGGGCCGGGGGAACCAGACGTCGAGGACGGTGTCGGAGGAGTCGCGCGAGACGAGGCCGTAGCCCCACGCGGCGGAGTCGGAGGTCGCAGTCGAGGTCACCCGCCGAACTCTACGGGGGCGCTCGATACCCTCGGGCACGTGTCTCCTGCCTTGTCCTACGCCGTCGCCGGCTTCCTCGGCCTGGTCGCCGTCCTCGCCCTCGTCGCCCTCCGGCTCCCCGGGCTCGACCCGATCGTGCGGCGCTTCATGGTCGCCGCGCACGGCGCGACGGCCGTCGTGGTGCTGCTCGACGTGATCACCCTGCTGCAGGGTCACGAGGTGGCGTCCCCAGTGACCCACATCGGCTACGCGGTCGCCGCCGTGGGCCTCCCGGTCATCCTGCTGAACCGCCGGCCGCTCGTCGACGAGGCGGAGGGCGAGCTGGAGGGTGGGAAGGGCGAGGAGCCGGCGGAGCCGGAGCTGCCGCACCTCGGCGTGGTGGCGGTGACCGCGGCCGCGATGGTGGTCCTCGTCATCCGGTTGCAGCTGACGTGGTGACCCCGGCCGGGCGGCAGCTGCCCGCCCGCCGCCGCGCGGTGGGCCAGGTGCTGATCGCGGCGTACGCCGTCTTCGCGGTGGCCGCCGGCGCCCGGTCGTTCGCCCAGATCGTGACCAAGCTGGACGAGGCTCCCGCCGCCTACCTGCTCTCCGCGGTGGCCGCGGTGGTCTACCTGGTCGCCACCCTGGCGTTCCGCCGCCCGGGGCGCCCGGCGTTCCGGGTGGCGCTCGCCGCCTGCCTCTTCGAGCTGGTCGGGGTGCTGGGCGTAGGCCTGTGGACGTTCCTGGATCCCGGCCTCTTCGCCGACGAGACGGTCTGGTCCCACTTCGGGCAGGGCTACGGCTTCGTCCCGCTCGTGCTGCCGTTCGTGGGGCTGGCCTGGCTCAAGCACGTGGAGCCGGAGACGCGCCCCGGGCACTGACGCGGGCGAACCTTCCGCCCATGTCAGTTCCGCCCAGGCGCCCTGTGCCGCCGTTGCATCCCGCGAGCCTTCGGGTCAAGATGTGCGCCATGTCACTTGGGGGAGAGCGCACGCACGCACCTGCACGCGGAGGTCGGGCGGGGGTGACCCTCCTGATCCTGCTCCTGGCCGCGTCGGCCGGGTTCACCGCCGGAACAGGCGGTGCGGCAGCCGCCGGACCGGGGGCCGGCGGGTCCGGGGACGGTGCGGTGCTCAAGCTCCAGACCGCGACGCTGACGACCCACGGGGCGGGGCTGCCGCTCGCGGGCACACCGGCCGGCCGACAGCTGGTCGAGGCGACCGTGCGGACCGAGGTCTTCGGCATGCAGGCCGGGGACCCGACGTACTTCCCCGAGGTCGCTGTGCGACTCGCCGGCCCCCCGGCGACCGTGGACGACGACGACGCGCGCCTCTTTGTGGCCTTCGGCCACCGTGGGGCGGGCGGGGGGTGCGAGCCCAGCGGGCACCTCCAGCGCAAGCACACATCGGGCCGGCAGGGCAGCAGCTATCTCTTCACCGGCTACACGCCCGACTCCTGGAACGGCACCCCCGACCGGCCATGGGAGTGCGTGGTCGTCCTGCTCGGGTCCCTGGACGGGGCGACGGTCTACGACGGCATGTCCGGCGACCTGGTCGACAGCTTCGAGGCCCCCGCGGTCGAGCTCGGCGAGGTCGAGCTGCTGGGCGAGAAGCAGCGGCGGCTGAGGCTCGTCCGGGGGGCGTGGACGACGGTCGAGGTGGGGCTGCGCAACACGGGCTCGATCGGGACCCTTCCGTTCGAGGTCGGCGGGTCGGGCAAGGGGATCGAGGTCCGCAAGGTCGCCGTCGAAGGAGTGGGCGACGGGTCGGAGACGACGGTCCGCCTCAAGGTCAGGCTGAAGGGTGGCAAGAAGGTCGGCCCGTTGACGCTGACCGCACGAGGACCCGGCGTGGACGCCACCCGGAGGATCAGGGTCAAGGCCGTGGCACCCCCGCCGAGGCCGAAGGCGGGGCGCTACCGCAGCTCCGACGGCCGGGTCGGCTTCAGCATCCGCAACGGGCGCGTCGTCGGATGGACCGGCACCATGCAGACCCGGTGCGGCGGCTACGGGAGCATCCCGCAGTACACCCAGAACACCTACGACTTCCCGAAGAAGGTGAAGGTCCCGCGCAACGGCATCGTGGACGCCTCCGCCTCGGGCCAGGCCGCCGGGAGCAAGTGGAGTGTCTCCCTCCGGATGCTGGTCAAGGGCTCGAAGGCGACCCGCGGCCAGTTCCACTACGGCACGGCCGGCCCCTGCACCGCCAGCGTCGGCTTTACCGCGAAGCGGGTCGGCCGCTGAGCGGGCGGGGCGGCTACTGCCCCTTGCGCCCGTCGATCGCCTCGCGGAGCAGGTCGGCGTGGCCCGCGTGGCGGGCGTACTCCTCGAGCAGGTGGACGACGACGTCGCGCACCTCGATCGGCGTGCCCTGCACCAGGACGTGGGAGTCCAGGTCGAGCTCGACGAAGATCTTGCGGGAGTGGGTGAGCTCGCGGAACCACAGCTCCCACGCCTCGATCACCAGGTCGTCGTCGGCCCGGGCGCCGTCGAAGTCGTTGTCGGGGACCGTGTCGGTGTCGAAGAGGCGGGGCAGCGCCCAGTCGCCCTCGAGGACCCGCCGGTTCCAGTGGTGCTCCACCTTCGCCAGGTGACGCACCAGCCCGAGCAGGGAGAGCGTCGACGGAGGGACGGAGCGGCGGGCGAGCTGCTCGGCGTCCAGGCCGTCGCACTTGAGGTCGAGGGTGGTCCGGTAGCGGTCCAGGTACTCCAGGAGGATCGCCTTCTCACCCACGGCGGGCACGTCGGCAACACGGGGGTCGTACTCAGGGTCGACCCACATGTCGGGTGCCTTGCGCTCGGTCATGGAGACATTCCACCAGATGCTCCGCCCGCACCCACGCAGAACCCGGGTGACGAGCGGCCGTGTCCCCCCGTAGAATCGCTCCAGGCGTTCGAGCCGTCATCAGCGGCGAGCCTTCCGGAAGAACAGGACTCCCACTCCGGGGAGCTCCCCACTAGAACCGGACGGGTGGGCCCGTCACAGCCCGCGAACGAAGCGGTCCCGGAGGTCCGGGGCAAGCGAGGTGGTACCGCGGCTCCCGCCGCCAGGTCGGCGGGGCGTCGTCCTCGCGGCAAGGAAGAGCAGCCGCGCACGACGATCGCAGGAGCAGCCCCGATGACCTATCCGAAGGTCTCCCACCTCACCACCACCGAGGCCGTCACCGGCGTCTCCCGGGTGCCGAGCAACCCGTCCTTCCCGGCGATCGAGGAGGCCGTGCTCGCACATTGGGCGGCTGACGACACCTTCCGCGCCAGCGTCGAGCAGCGCGACCCCGGGGCCGACGGCGCGAACGAGTTCGTCTTCTACGACGGGCCGCCCTTCGCCAACGGGCTCCCGCACTACGGCCACCTGCTCACCGGCTACGTCAAGGACATCGTGCCGCGCTACCAGACGATGCGCGGCAAGCACGTCGAGCGCCGCTTCGGCTGGGACACCCACGGGCTGCCCGCCGAGCTCGAGGCGATGCGCCAGCTCGGCCTGAAGACCACCGACGAGATCCACGAGATGGGCGTCGAGAAGTTCAACGACGCCGCCCGCGCCTCAGTGCTCCGCTACACCGACGAGTGGCGCGACTACGTCACCCGCCAGGCCCGCTGGGTCGACTTCGACCACGACTACAAGACGCTCAACCCCGACTACATGGAGTCGGTGATCTGGGCCTTCAAGCAGCTGCACGACAAGGGGCTGGTCTACGAGGGCTTCCGGGTGCTGCCCTACTGCTGGAACGACGAGACCCCGCTCTCCAACCACGAGCTGCGGATGGACGACGACGTCTACCAGAACCGGCAGGACCCCGCCGTCACCGTCGGCTACCGCCTCGAGCGTGACCCCGAGCTCCCGGCGGACGCCGAGGACCCGCTGGAGGGCGTGCTCGCCCTGGTCTGGACCACCACGCCGTGGACCCTGCCCTCCAACCTCGCGGTGATGGTGGGGGAGGAGATCGACTACGTCGTCGTGGAGGGGCCCGTCCCAGGGACCGACCGCACCGCCCGCTACCTGATCGCCGAGCCGCGGCTGGCCTCCTACCAGCGCGAGCTCTTCCCCGACGCCGACGAGCCGGTCGTCGTCGGCCGCTACCGCGGCGCCGACCTGGTCGGTCGCACCTACACCCCGCCGTTCTCCTACTACCTGGGCCACGAGAACGCCTTCCGCCTGGTCACCGCCGAGTTCGTCACCACCACCGACGGCACCGGGCTGGTGCACACCGCCGGCGCCTTCGGTGAGGACGACAAGGTCGTCACCGACCGCGAGGGGATCGAGGCGGTGATGCCGGTCGGCAAGGACGGTCGCTTCACCCACCCGGTCACCGACTACGCCGGGATCCAGGTCTTCGACGCCAACCTCCAGATCATCGACCACCTCAAGGCCGCCACCCGGGGCCAGGGCGAGTCCGGCTCGGTCACGCCGGGCACGGTGCTGCTGCGCCGCGAGTCCTACGACCACTCCTACCCCCACTGCTGGCGCTGCCGGGAGCCGCTGATCTACAAGGGCGTCTCCTCCTGGTTCGTCGAGGTGACGGCGTTCAAGGACCGGATGGTCGAGCTCAACCAGCAGATCCGCTGGGTGCCCGAGCACATCAAGGACGGCCAGTTCGGCAAGTGGCTGGAGAACGCCCGCGACTGGTCGATCACCCGCAACCGGTTCTGGGGCAGCCCCGTCCCGGTGTGGAAGAGCGACGACGAGGCCTACCCGCGGATCGACGTCTACGGCTCCTTCGAGGAGATCGAGCGCGACTTCGGCCGGCTGCCGCGCGGCGCGGACGGCGAGCCCAACCTGCACCGCCCCTACGTCGACGACCTGGTGCGGCCCAACCCGGACGACCCGCGCACCCCCGAGGAGGGGCAGTCGATGATGCGCCGGGTCACCGACGTGCTCGACGTGTGGTTCGACTCCGGCTCGATGTCGTTCGCCCAGAACCACTACCCGTTCGAGAACGCCGAGTGGTTCGACGGCACCGCGGAGAAGAAGGGCCACTTCCCCGGTGACTTCATCGTGGAGTACATCGGGCAGACCCGCGGCTGGTTCTACACGTTGCACGTGCTGGCGACGGCGATCTTCGACAAGCCCGCCTTCTCCTCCTGCATCAGCCACGGCATCGTGCTGGGCTCCGACGGCAACAAGATGAGCAAGTCGCTGCGCAACTACCCCGACGTGCGCGAGGTCTTCGACCGCGACGGGGCCGACGCGATGCGCTGGTTCCTGATGGCGAGCCCGATCCTGCGCGGCGGCAACCTGGTGGTCACCGAGCAGGGGATCCGCGACGGCGTCCGCCAGGTGATGATCCCGCTGTGGAACAGCTGGTACTTCTTCCAGCTCTACGCCAACGCCGCCCGCCCCGGTGGCTACGACGCCGCCTGGTCGACCGCCTCGACCGACCCGCTGGACCGCTACCTGCTGGCCAAGACCCGGCAGTTCGTGGCCGCGATGACCGAGCAGCTGGACGCCTACGCCATCGCGGACGCCTGCGAGACCACGCGCGGCTTCCTCGACGTGCTGACCAACTGGTACATCCGCCGTTCCCGCGAGCGCTTCTGGGCCGTGGGCGGCACGCTCGACGCCTCCGGGCAGGCCGCCTTCGACACCCTGCACACGGTGCTGGAGGTGCTCTGCCGGGTCACCGCCCCGCTGCTGCCGCTGACCACCGAGGAGGTCTGGCGCGGCCTGACCGGTGGCCGCTCGGTGCACCTGACCGACTGGCCCGACGTCGAGGAGCTGCCCGCCGACGACGCGCTGGTCGCGGCCATGGACACCGTCCGCGACGTCTGCTCGGCGGGCTCGGCCCTGCGCAAGGCCGCGGGCCTGCGCAACCGGCTGCCGCTGGCCGGCCTCACCGTGGTGGTGCCGGACGCCGAGGCGCTGGCCGGCTTCGAGTCGCTGGTCGCCGACGAGCTCAACCTCAAGTCGGTGCGACTGCTCGACGCGGGCGACCCGGAGGCGGCGTCCTACGGCGTGGAGCAGCGGCTGGCTGTCAACGCCCGCGCCGCGGGGCCGCGACTCGGCAAGGACGTGCAGGCCGCCATCAGGGGCGCCAAGTCCGGTGACTGGTCGGTGGCCGAGGACGGCACCGTGACCGCCGGCGGGCTGGCCCTGGTCGAGGGCGAGTACACCCTGGAGACGGTGGCGGCGTCGAACGACGGGACCAGCGCCACCGGGATGCTGCCGCGCGGCGGCTTCGTGGTCCTCGACACCCGGGTGACCCCCGAGCTGGAGGCGGAGGGGCTGGCCCGCGACCTGGTCCGGTCGGTCCAGCAGGCGCGGCGCGACGCCGGCCTGGAGGTCTCGGACCGGATCACGCTCACCGTCTCGGGGCCGCAGGCGGTGCTGGACGCCGCCCGGACGCACCAGGAGCTGCTCGCCGCCGAGACCCTCGCCGTCGACGTCCGCTACGGCGAGCCCGCCGAGGAGGTCGCGGTCGGGGTGACGGTCGCGGAGGCCTGAGCCGGCCCAGCCTCAGCCCAGGATGCCCTGCTGGTAGCCCGCGGCGACGGCCGCGGCGCGGTCGGTCACGCCGAGCTTCTCGTAGATCCGCACCAGGTGGGTCTTCACGGTGGCCTCGCTGACGAAGAGCTCCTCGGCGATCAGCCGGTTGGAGCGGCCGCGGGCGACCAGCACCAGGACCTCGCGCTCGCGCGTGGTCAGGGCGCCGGTGCGCGCCGGTGCCCGGACGTGCGAGGCCAGCCGCGCCATCACGGTGGGGGAGAGCACCGTCTCGCCGGCCGCCGTGGCGCGCACCCCGGCGACCAGGGTCTCGGTGGGGGAGTCCTTGAGCAGGTAGCCGCTGGCGCCGGCCTCGATCGCGGCCACCGTGTCGGAGTCGGTGTCGTAGGTGGTGAGCACCAGCACCGCGGCCCGCTGCCCGAGCCGCCGCAGCTCACGCACGGCCTCGACCCCGCCCCCGCCGGGCATCCGGAGGTCCATCACCACCACGTCGGGGTCCAGGGCGCTCGCCTGCCGGACCGCGGCCGGTCCGCTGTCGGCGTCGCCGACCACCTCGAAGCCGTCGACGGCGGCCAGCAGGCTGCCGATGCCGTCGCGGACCACGGGGTGGTCGTCGACGACGAGGATGCGGATGGTCCCGTCCGTCACGGCGCACTCCGTTCGAGGGCGGGCAGCCGGACCGAGACCGCCGTGCCCCGGCCCGGCGCGGACTCGACGTCGAGCACGCCGGCGAGCCGCTCGGCGCGCTGCCGCATGCCCCGCAGGCCGAACCCCGGGCCGGCGCCCGCCGCAGGGTCGAACCCGGCGCCGTCGTCGCGCACGTCCACGATCACGTCGTCGTCCAGGTAGCTCAGGGTGAGGGCGACGCGGTCGGCGCGGGCGTGCCGCGCGACGTTGGCGAGCGCCTCCTGGGTGATCCGCACCAGCGTCGCCTCCACCTCGGGGTGCAGGGGACGCGCCTCCCCGGTCACGTGCAGGTCCGTCTTGGCGGGGTGCTCGCGGGACCAGCCGTCGAGCACGGCGGCCAGGGCCTGGGGCAGCGTCGCCCGGTCGAGGGGAAGGGGGTCGAGGGCGTGCACCGAGCGGCGGGCCTCCGCGAGGGCCGAGCGCGCGAGCGCGGTGGCCCGCTCCACCCGGTCGCGACGACGCCTGAGGTCGACCTCCTCGTGGCTCGCCTGCAGCTGGGCGACGACCCCCGCGAGGCCCTGGGCGATGGTGTCGTGGATCTCCTGGGCCAGCCGCTGCCGCTCCTCGCGGACCCCGGCCTCCCGCGCCTGTGCGACCACCCGCTCGTGCAGGGCCGCGTTCTCGGCGGCGGCCCGCTCGAGCTCGGCGTTGAGCCTGGCCAGCTCCTCGATCGTCACGCCCCGCGCGACGTTCTCCTCCTCCATCCTGAGGGTGAGCAGGCTGAAGAAGGTCGCCATCCCGAAGTTGAGCACCAGCAGCGCGAGGAAGACGACCCAGTGCACCCCGCCGTCCGGGGGCAGTCCGCCGGACTGGGAGCCCGCCTGGGTGACCGCGACCACCAGGGCGCCGGGGTAGGCCCAGCGGCCCTCGAAGATGTCGAAGACGTCGAGGAAGCCGACGAAGGCGAAGATCCCGAAGAAGGGGTTGAGCCAGGTGAGCGCGAAGGCGCACGCCGTCCGGCCGACGTACATCACCTGGCGGCGACGCCGGGTCGAGGGCAGGACGAAGGTCCACAGCGCCATCCAGGCCGCCGTGAGCACGGCCAGCGCCAGGATCACGCGCAGGTCCTTCGCCTCGTCCTCGAAGAGGGGGTTGGAGACGACCGCCGCGAGGGTGGCCAGGGCCAGCAGGCCGAACGGCAGCAGCCGTGCCCAGCGCGCGTTCTCGAGGTCGACGGTGATTCCCGGACGGGAGGCGGTCGACTGGCTGCTCACGGGGCACAGCCTGTCATCGCGTCACTCCCACCGGAACGCACGCACCGCGAGCAGGGCGAGGAGGACGGACCAGCCCCCGACCACCGCCAGGTCGGCCGGGTCCGGGAACCCGCCCTGCGTCGCGTCGTGCAGCGCCTCCGCGGCCGCCCCCATCGGGGTCAGCACGACGACGTCGCGGAGGACCCCGCCCATCGCCTGCACCGGGTAGTACACCCCGGCGGTGAACATCGAGGGGAAGAAGGCCGCCATCCCGATCGCGGTGCCGGTCCGGACGTCGGGGCCGACGGCGACGACCGCCGCGCCCAGGGCGAACGAGGCCGTGACCGCCAGGGTCAGCGCGACGACGTAGCCGGCGGCCGACCCGGGAAGGGTGACGTCGAAGAGCAGCCGACCCACGGCCAGGACGAGCACCACCGACACGAGGACGGCCGCCGCGTGCAGCGCCGCCTGGGCGAGGAGCACGGAGCCGGGGCGCACCGGGGTGGTGCCCAGCCGGCGCAGGATCCCGCGCTCCCGGTAGCCCAGCAGCACCGGGGGCATCGAGATCAGCGCCGCCGCCACCAGCGACAGCAGCACCGCGACCGGGACGTAGACGTCGATGCCGCGCAGCCCGCCGAGGCCGGGGTCGGGGTCGCGGAGGGCCGGCACCGCTCCCAGGATGCAGAGCAGGAGCGCGGGGAAGAGCACGATCCAGAAGAGGGAGCCGGGCTCCCGGGCGAAGAGCCGGGCCTCGGTGCGCAGCACGGCGCCGGTGGGGGTGCTCATGCCATCTCCTGGGGTGCGTCGGTCAGGTCGAGGTAGGCGGTGTCGAGGGTGCCGTCGACCACCCGTAGGCGGTGCGGGACGACGCCCTGGTCGGCGAGCCACGCCAGGACGGCGACCGCCGCGCCCTCGGTGCCCTCGACGACGACCCGGCCGGCCTCGGCGCGGGCGGTCGAGACGCCGTCCAGCCCGGTCAGGGTGGTCAGGTCGAGCGCTGCGCCGGGCGCGAAGGAGGTCACCGTGGCGCGGGCCGCCCCCTGGATCAGCCCGTCGGGGGTGTCCAGGGCACGGATCCGGCCGTCGGCGATGATCGCGACCCGGTCGCAGAGCGCCTGTGCCTCCTCCATCAGGTGGGTCACCAGCAGCACGGTCACCCCGGTGTCGCGCAGCTCGCGCACCAGCTGCCACACGTCCTGGCGGGCCCGCGGGTCCAGGCCGGTGGTCAGCTCGTCGAGGATCGCCACCCGGGGCCGGCCGACCAGCGCCAGGGCCAGGGAGAGCCGCTGCTGCTGGCCACCGCTGAGCGTGGCGAAGCGGACGTCGACGTGGTCGGCGAGCCCCAGCCGCTCGACCAGCTCCGGCCAGGGCACCGGGTCGTCGTGGAACGCCGACCAGAGCTCCAGCGCCTCGCGGACCGTGATCTTGTCCTGGAGCCGGCTCTCCTGGAGCTGGACGCCGACCAGCCGGGTCACCGCCTCGCGGTCGGTCCAGGGGTCGAGCCCCAGCACCCGGACGCTGCCCGCGTCGCCGGTGCGCAGCCCCGCGACACACTCCACCGTGGTGGTCTTGCCCGCCCCGTTGGGGCCGAGGATGCCGAGGACCTCCCCGCGCGCGACCTCGAGGCTGATGCCGTCCACCGCGATCCTGTCGCCGTAGGCCTTGCGCAGGTCGGTGACCCGCACTGCCACGTTCTCGTCCTGGTCCATGCCCCCAGCGTGGTGTCCCGGAGCGCCGGCGCGGATCGCCCGACGGGCTGGACCTCGGGTCAACCGATCGGATGACGCTGCTCAGCTGACGCTGCTCAGATGACCTGGGGGAGGACCGGGTCGCCGCCGTCACGCGGACGACCGACTGCGGACGGCTCCGGGCGTCACCCCCGCCCGGATGGTTGGATGAGCGTCATGCCCGAGCCCACCGCAGCCCCCGCCCTCGACCTGAGCCTCGACGCCGTCGCGCTGACGGAACAGCTGGTCGACATCGAGTCGGTGAGCCACCACGAGGCCGAGATCGCGGACGCCGTCGAGCAGGCGCTGCTGGCCCTGCCCCACCTGGAGGTGGTCCGCCGGGGTCACACGGTGGTCGCGCGCACCCACCTGGGGCGGTCCGAGCGGGTGGTCATCGCCGGCCACCTCGACACCGTCCCGGTCAACGACAACCTGCCGGCCCGCCGCGAGGGCGGCGTGCTGCACGGCCTGGGCACCTGCGACATGAAGGGCGGGGACGCCGTCATCCTGCGGATCGCCGCGACCGTCCCCGAGCCCAACCGCGACCTGACCCTGGTGCTCTACGAGGCCGAGGAGGTCGAGGCGGTCCACAACGGGCTGCGCAAGCTCTCCGAGAGCGACCCCGACCTGCTGGCCGCCGACTTCGCCATCCTGATGGAGCCGTCGAACGCCGCCGTCGAGGCGGGCTGCCAAGGCACGTTGCGCGTCGAGGTCCGCACCAGCGGGGCGCGGGCGCACTCCGCCCGCAGCTGGCGGGGCGTCAACGCGATCCACGCGGCCGGCGAGGTGCTGGACCGGCTGCGGCACTACGAGGCGCGGACCCCCGAGATCGACGGGCTGACGTATCACGAGGGGCTCAACGCCGTGCGCATCCGGGGCGGCGTCGCCGGCAACGTCGTCCCCGACGAGTGCGTCGTCGAGGTCAACTTCCGCTTCGCCCCCGACCGCAGCGAGGCCGAGGCGCTCGCCTTCGTCACCGACTTCTTCGACGGCTTCGAGCTCACCCTCACCGACTCCGCCCCCGGCGCGCTCCCCGGGCTCAGCAGGCCCGCGGCCCGGGCCTTCGTGGAGGCGGTGGGGGGTGAGGTGGCCCCCAAGTTCGGCTGGACCGACGTGGCGCTCTTCTCCCGTCTCGGCGTGCCCGCGGTCAACTACGGCCCGGGCGACCCGCTCTTCGCGCACCGGCAGGACGAGCAGGTGCCGGTCGAGGACATCCTCACCTGTGAGCGCCGGCTCCGGGCATGGCTGGAGGGATGACGATGAAGGACCAGTTCAAGGGACCGGTGCGGATGCGCCGTCAGCAGGTCGAGACGGTCACCACCGACCAGCGGCTCCTGGACTCCCGGGGGCCCTCGGACTGGGTGCACACCGATCCGTGGCGGGTGCTGAAGATCCAGGCGGAGTTCGTCGAGGGGTTCAACGCGCTCGCCGAGCTGGGCCCGGCGATCGCGGTCTTCGGGTCCGCCCGGACCGCCCCCGACCACCGGTTCTACGGCCTCGCCGAGCAGGTGGGCCGCGCTCTGGTGGGGGAGGGCTTCTCGGTGATCACCGGCGGGGGACCCGGCGCGATGGAGGCGGCCAACAAGGGGGCCAGCGAGGCCGGCGGGGTGAGCGTCGGCCTGGGGATCGAGCTGCCCTTCGAGGCCGGTCTCAACCAGTGGGTCGACATGGGCATCAACTTCCGCTACTTCTTCGCCCGCAAGATGATGTTCGTGAAGTACTCCCAGGGCTTCGTGGTGCTGCCGGGGGGGCTCGGCACCTTCGACGAGCTCTTCGAGGCGCTCACCCTGGTGCAGACGCGCAAGGTGACCTCCTTCCCGGTGGTGCTGATGGGGGTCGACTACTGGTCGGGACTGCTCTCCTGGCTCCGCGAGACGGTCCTGGCGGAGGGCAAGATCTCGGCCGAGGACCTCGACATGCTGCGCGTCACCGACGACGTCGACGAGGCAGTCGCCCTGATGGTGGCCGCCCGGGAGGGCCGGTACCCCACGCCGGACCCGCACCGGGAGGAGTGAGGCAGGGCATGATCGGACCGGGTAGGGAGTCGACGTGACAGGCAGGAGCCGAAGATGATGTGGATGGTGACCATCCTGGCGGTGCTCGTGCTCGGCGGCGTCGCCGCCGTGGCGGCGGGGCGCTCCGGGACCTGGGAGGAGCCGGAACGGGACCGGGTCCGGGTGGTCCTCCCCGAGGGCCGCCTCGACGGCGAAGACCTGCGGCGGGTCCGGTTCCCGCTGGCGCTGCGGGGCTACCGGATGAGCGAGGTGGACGCGCTGCTCGACCGCCTCGCCGACCAGCTCACGGCCTCGGAGAGCGCTCCGTCGCCCTCCCACGACGACACCTCAGAGGGGCCCGCCGCACAGACCCCGGACAGCGCCAGGACCTGAATCGGGCGATTACGTGGCGGTGACCACATCTCTACGGCACACTTCCCTGCGTGGAGAGCAAAGAAATCATCGTCTGGGTCCTCACCGGCCTGAGCCTCGTGGTCCTCCTCCTCACCCGGGTCCGCCTGGGCAAGGACGAGAGCGAGGGGCCCATGAAGGTGAACAAGCCGGCCCTCAATGTGCACACGTTCGTGGGCCTGCCCGCGTTCATCCTCTGGGTCGCGTGGCTCGTCTCCTCGGACGACTCGTTCCTCGGTGGGGACCTCGCCGGGATCATCGCCCTCGCCCTCTACTGGGTGGCCACCCTGGCCGGGCTCGCCCTGCTGCTCCGGTGGCTGCCGTCCCGCGGTCGCCACGCGACCAACGTCGAGGAGGACACGTGGAGCGAAGGCCCCGGCCTCTCCGTGCTCGCCCACTTCGGGCTGCTGGTCGGCGTCTGCACGTTCACGTTCTTCTACCTCACGGCGGCGTAGCCGCGTCCGTCCTCGTGGCCGCCTGACGGTGGCCTTCGTGGTCGGGCTCGTCTCGCCCGGCCTCGCGCCCGGACCCGCAGCCGCCGGTCCGGGCGTCCGGCCGTCCCGTCACCGCCCGTGGAAGGTCGGCCGCTCCTTGGCCAGGAACGAGTCGACCGCGGCACCGTGGTCCTCGGTGCGCCCGGTGAGCGTCATCATCCGGGCCTCGAAGGCCAGCGAGTCGGCGAAGGAGTGCTCGGCCGCGTAGGCCACGGAGCGGCGGATCGCTCCCAGCGCCACCGTGGGACCCGCCGCCAGTCGGGCCGCCAGGTCGAGGGTGGTCGGCATCAGCTCCTCGGGCGCGACCACCCGCCCCGCCAGCCCCAGCCGGGCGGCCTCGTCCGCCGGGACGGTGGAGGGGAGATAGAGGAGCTCCAGGGCCTTCTCGCGGCCCAGCAGGCGCGGAAGCGTCCAGCTCGCCCCCGTGTCGCACGAGAGCGCGATCCCGGAGAAGGCGAAGTTGAAGCCGGCGGCGTCGGAGAGGATCCGCAGGTCGCAGGCGAGGGCCAGGGAGACCCCGGCGCCCGCGGCGACACCGTTGACCGCGCACAGCACCGGCTTGGGCATCGTCGCCAGGGCGGTGACGATGGGGTTGTAGTGCTCCTCCACGGTCCGGAAGAGGGACTCGCGGTCGTCGCTGCGCAGGAGGGCCACATGCTCCTTGAGGTCCTGGCCGACGCAGAAGGCGCGCCCGGTGCCGGTGAGCACCACCGCGCGGACCTCGGTGTCCTCGGCCACCGACCCGACGACCTCGCGCAGCCGCTCCTTGGTGGCCACGTCCAGGCTGTTCATCGCCTCGGGACGGTTGAGGGTGATGGTGGCGACCCCGTCGCGCACCTCCAGCAGCACGGGGGCACTCATGGCTGCCAGTCTGCCCCGGGGGCCAGGGCCCTGGCCACGAAGCGGTCCGCTGGCTCGCGGAGGCGCTCGGCCTCGGAGGAGAAGAAGGCCGCCGCGCGGTCCCCGGGCCAGTCCGCGGGGAGGAGCTCCGCAGGCAGTGCCGGGTCGGTGAAGAGGAACTTGCGCCACTCGTGGACGAGGTGGAAGCGCGCCGCGAACGCCCCCTCGTCGGGATCCTGGTGCTGGGCGAGGTGGCGGCGGACCGAGTCGGCCGCGTCGGCCAGCCAGGCGTCGTACGCCGCGGCCACCCCCGCCAGGTCCCAGCAGTCCAGAGGTGTCGAGGACGGCACGAAGGCCGTCGCCCGGATGAGGACGGCGGTCGCCTCACAGCGGTCGAGCACCTCCTGGAGCTCGTCGCGGGGGTAGGGACTGAGCCAGGTGTGCTGCCTGAGCTCGGCGTAGCCCAGGTAGACGAGCTCGCGCTGGAGGCGAGCGCGATGGGTGCGGGTGCCGGTGCAGGAGACGAGCACCAGCTGCCAGTCGCCGTCCCACGGACGCGGCTGACGGTGGTAGATGCGCTGCGCGGCGCTGGCCAGCCGGCGCACGGCCTGGTCGGTGGCGGCGTAGCCGCGCCCCTGCTCCAGGACCACCGGTTCGAGCCAGCCCTGGGCGACCATCCGGGAGATCGCGGTCCGCACCGCCGGCGCCGCCAGGCCAACCGGTCGCAGCAACCGGACCAGACCAGCGACCGTGGCCCGGTTGTCGCGAGCGGGGAGCAGGTCGCCGTAGACGTCGAAGAGGGCGGATCGAGCGTGCATCTCTGCAGTCTCGCAGGCACCGGATGCGATGTCTTGACGACCTGTGGTGCGGGTCACCGCCTGGATGGGGGATAATGGGAGGTCAAGGCATCCCTGCGGCCCCAAGCCGCGCGATCACAGGAAGCAGAGGTGCGCTCATGGCGGCCATGAAGCCGAGGACGGGCGACGGACCGCTGGAGGTCACCAAGGAGGGGCGCGGCATCGTGATGCGCGTGCCGCTCGAAGGTGGGGGCCGCCTCGTGGTGGAGCTCAACGCTGAGGAGGCCGGAGCCCTCGGTGACGCCCTCAAGGACGTCGTCGGCTGATCGTGGCCACTTCCGCAGTGCTGCCCATCCAGGTCTCGCCGCCTGCGTTCGCGCTCTCCGCGCACGCCCCCCACGAGATCGGGGGGGTCGAGTGCTGGGCGTTCCCCGTCCTGCCCGGCGACGAGGACGGGGTGGTCCAGCTGGGGCCGGGCGCCGAGGAGGCTGCCGAGGTCCTCGGCACCGACCTGCTCGACGTGCTCGACTCCGCGCGTGCCACCGGCCGTGTCGGAGAGGTGACGGTCGTGCCGGTCTCGCACGGCGAGGTGCGCCAGGTCCTGCTGGTCGGTGTCGGGCAGCAGTCGCCCACCGACTTCCGCCGCGCGGGGGCGACCCTGGCACGTGCGGTCAAGGACCGCGCCAGCGTCGCCACCACCCTCGCCGCGATCGCGCCCGGCGACGGGCTCGAGGCGGTGGTCGTCGGAGCCATGCTCGGCTCCTTCGGCTTCCACTGGCGCTCTGCAGGGCCCGCCGAGCAGCCGGTCCGCCAGTTCGTGCTCGCCGGCGTGCCCGAGGCTCACGCTCGTCGGGTCGAGCTCGACCGTGCCCTCGCGCTCGGTGGTGCCGGGTGGCGGGCCAGGACCCTGGCCACGGTGCCGTCCAACCTCAAGAACCCCGCCTGGCTCGCCGAGCAGGCGCGCGAGATCGCCGAGCCGGCCGGCCTCCAGGTCACGGTCTGGGACGAGGAGCGGCTCGCCGCCGAGGGCTTCGGCGGCATCCTGGCCGTCGGTGCCGCCTCGGACACCCCGCCGCGCATGATCCGGCTCGACTACCGGCCGGACGGCCTGCCGGCCGACGCGCCGCTCGTGGTGCTGGTCGGCAAGGGCATCACCTTCGACAGCGGCGGGCTCGACATCAAGCCCGCGCAGGGCATGTCGACCATGAAGCGCGACATGACCGGGGGCGCCGTGGTGCTGGCCACCATGGCCGCGCTCGCCGACATGGGCTGTCCGGTCCGGGTCACCGGCCTGGTCCCCGCCGCGGAGAACGCCATCAGCGGCCGGGCGATGCGCCCCGGCGACGTGATCGTCCACCATGGTGGGCGCACCTCGGAGGTCAACAACACCGACGCCGAGGGGCGCCTGGTGCTCGCCGACGCGATGGCCTACGCGGTCTCGGAGCTGAAGCCCGACGTACTGGTCGACGTCGCCACCCTGACCGGGGCGATGAAGGTCGCGCTCGGCCAGCAGACCGGTGGCTTCTTCGCCAACCACGAGGCTCTGGCGACCGCGATCGCCGCCGCCGGCGAGAGCTCGGGGGAGCGGGTGTGGCGGATGCCCCTGGTCGTCGACTACGAGGAGAAGCTGGCCTCCAAGATCGCCGACGCCGACAACGCCGCCGGGGGTGCCGGCGCCATCACGGCGGCGCTCTTCCTCCAGCACTTCGCCGGCGACGTGCCCTGGGCACACCTGGACATCGCCTCGGTCGGGGACGCTCCCGAGGAGCGCTACGAGTGGACGACCGGGCCGAGCGGCTTCGGCGCCCGTCTGCTGCTGACCTGGCTGGGCGGGGAAGACCCGCTGGCGGGCCTCCGGTGAGGGGGCTCACCGTCCGGTGGTCCCTGGCCGGTGCGGCGGAGGGGGTCGAGGAGGAGCTGGCTCGCTATGTCTCCGAGACCTCGCACGCCCGCTTCACCGGGATGGCGGGCCTGAGGTTCAAGACCTGGCGCATGCGACCGGGCGAGTGGTTCGAGGGCTGCTACGTCTTCGCCGACGACGCCACCCGGGCCGAGTTCGAGGAGGCCTTCCGGCGTGGGGCCGCGGAGTCGCCCGGCTCGCAGATCGTCGGGGCGGCGCCGGTGCTGGTCGAGCCCTGCGAGATCGTCGCGGTGGCCGAGGGCTGGGAGGGCTTCGAGTCCACCCCTCGATGAGGAGGTCGGCCGGGTCGCCGCGCTGACCCGGCCACAGGTCACTCCTCGCCCGCCCACTCCTTCTTGGCCAGCAGCAGCCCGTCGCCGACCGGGAGCAGGACCGGGACCAGCGACTCGTGCTCGGCGACCTGGCGACCCAGCTCGCGGATCGCCACGGTCTCCTCGTCACGCTGCGAGGGGTCGGCCACCCGGTCGTGCCACAGGGCGTTGTCGAACGCCACCACGCCGCCGGGGCGCAGCAGGCGCAGCGCCTCCTTGAGGTAGGCGGAGTACTCGCGCTTGTCGCCGTCGCAGAAGACCAGGTCGTAGTGGCCGTCGGTGAGCCGGGGGAGCACGTCGAGGGCGGCGCCGCTGATGGTGCGCGCGCGCTGCGGCGGGATCCCGGCCTCGGAGAAGGTCTCCTTGGCGAGGCGCTGGTGCTCGGCCTCGATGTCGACGGTGGTCAGCACGCCGTCGGGCCGCATCCCGCGCAGCATCCACAGCCCCGAGACGCCCGTGCCGGTGCCGATCTCCACGACGGTGCGGGCCTCGAGGACGGCGGCCAGGAAGCGCAGCGCCGCACCCCCACCGGAGCCGATGGGCGTCACCCCGACCTCCTCCGCGCGTGCCCGGGCCGCACGGAGCACGTCGTCCTCGGCGACGAACTCCTCGGCGTGGTTCCAGCTGGCGGGCTTCATGGCGGCGGTGATGGCGACCTCCTGGGGTGCAGGGTGGGAGCGGGGCGAGTGCCCGTGTGCGGAGGTCCGCAGCCCCGGGCCCGCGGCGACTCTATCGCGTGGGACGCTCCGCGCCGCGCGGGAATGCCCGGGGATCCTCACAGGTTCCTCTCAGCACGGGAACCTACTGTCGTCCTCGAGCGTCAGGAGAGACATGCGCCTGTTCGCCCCGTTGTCCCGTCCCAGCCCCCAGGAGGCACCGGTGGAGAGCTCCAGCGAGGCGGCCGGCCGCCCGGACACCGAGGGCGCGGACAACGCCGCGGACGCCAACGCCGCGGTCCCGACGTGGGACGAGGTCGTGGCCCGGCACTCCGACCGGGTCTTCCGACTCGCCTACCGCCTGACCGCCAACCGGCACGACGCCGAGGACCTGACCCAGGAGGTCTTCGTCCGGGTCTTCCGCTCCCTGGACTCCTACACCCCCGGCACCTTCGAGGGCTGGCTCCACCGGATCACCACCAACCTCTTCCTCGACCAGGCCCGACGGCGTCAGCGGATCCGCTTCGACGCGCTCTCCGACGAGCGGGCCAGTCGCCTCACCTCCTCCTCGCCGGCGCCGGAGACGGCGTACGCCGACCGCACGTTCGACGACGACATCGAGCGCGCGCTGGCCACCCTGCCCCCCGACTTCCGGGCCGCCGTGGTGCTGTGCGACGTCGAGGGCCTCTCCTACGAGGAGATCGCCGAGATCATGGACGCCAAGCTCGGGACCGTGCGCTCGCGGATCCACCGCGGCCGCACCATGCTCCGCAAGGCGCTCGCCCACCGCGCGCCGGGGGAGGGTCGCGAACGGTACGCCGGGCCCCTGGCGGAGGCGCAGCCCGTGCTGAGGAGCGGCGCGTGATCGGGCACCTCGGAAGCCGGGTCAGCGCACTGCTCGACGGCCACCTGAGCCCGGCCGAGGAGGAGCGGGCGTGGGAGCACGTCCACGCCTGCCACCCGTGCCGCGACATGGTCGAGCGCGAGGGCTGGGTCAAGACCCGCCTCGCCGAGCTCAGCCACTGCTCGTCCGCCGCCGCCCCCAGCCTGGAGGAGGGCCTGCGCAGCGCCCTGTTGGCGATGGCGCCCGAGGGTGCCTCGCCCATGCAGCACCACCTGGCCGAGGTGCGTTCCCCCGGCCGGCCGCGTCCGCGCCATCTCGTCGCCCTGGGCGGTGGGGCTCTCGGGGTCGCCGTCGTCGGTGTCCTCGCGCTCGGCTCGGTGCCCGCCAACACCCCGCAGACCGACCGCCGCGGACCGGTCACCAGCCTGGTGCCCCCCAGCTCCGGGACCGACACCAGGCCGGGCAACCAGCCGTCCACCCGACCCTCACCGATGCGTCCGGGCAGCGTTCGCGCGACACTGTTCCCGTGAACCACGACCACCCGGAGAGCGACCTCCCCGCTCCGGACGACGAGCCCACCCAGCCTCTCGTCCTGCCCGCACCCCCGGCACCCCAGCCCGGTCCGGCACCCCAGCCCGGCCCGACACCCCAGGTCGGTCCGGCACCCCAGGTTGGTCCGGCACCCCAGGTCGGTCCGGCACCCCAGGTCGGTCCGGCACCCCAGCCCGGCTCCTGGGGTCCTCCTCCCGGTGGGGCGCTGCCGGGGGGCCAGGCGCCGTCGGGTCCCCCCGTGGGGCAGCACCGGGCGCGACTCGGCTCCACCCCCGGTTTCGTCTGGCCGGCCGTGACGGTGCTGGCGCTGCTCGTCGGCCTGGCGGGCGGCGCGCTGGGCGGTGCGCTCTACGAGTCCCTGGAGCTCGGAGGCTCCGGCCTGGAGCCCGCCAACACCCGGACCGCACCGCCCCTGACCGAGGGCAACCAGTCGGTCTCCGCCGTCGCCCGGGAGCTGCTGCCCAGCACCGTGCAGGTGCTCGCCGGGGCCGCGGGGAACGGGGCGACCGGTTCGGGGTTCGTGCTCGACACCGAGGGGCACGTGGTCACCAACCAGCACGTGGTCGCCGGCGTCGACGACGACTCCGGGGCGTTGAGGGTGGTCGACTCGGAGGGTCGCAGCTACTCGGCCACCGTGGTCGGGGCGAGCCAGGTCTACGACCTCGCCGTGCTCGCGGTGGAGGGCGCCGAGGGACTGCGGGCTGCCAGCCTGGGTTCGGCCAGCAGCTTGCTGGTCGGCGACCCGGTGGTGGCCTTCGGTGCTCCGCTGGGGCTCAGCCAGACGGTGACCTCCGGCATCGTGAGCGCGCTCAACCGCCCGGTGACCACCGGCGAGAGCGACGACGACACCTCGTTCATCAACGCGGTCCAGACCGATGCCGCCATCAACCCCGGCAACTCGGGCGGGCCGCTGGTCAACCTCGCCGGTCAGGTGGTCGGCGTCAACTCGGCGATCGCCACCACGGGCGGCCTGCTCCGCGAGGCGGGCAGCATCGGCGTCGGCTTCGCGATCCCGATCGAGCAGGTCCGGACCACCGCCGACCAGATCCTGCGGACCGGCGAGGCGCGCTATCCCGTGATCGGGGCGACGGTGCAGACCCAGGGCGACCAGGAGGTCTACGGGGCGCGCATCGACGAGGTGATGAGCGGGACCCCCGCCGCCAGCGCGGGGCTGCGCGAGGACGACGTGGTGGTGGCGGTGGACGGTGACCGGATCACCGACGGGATCGCTCTCATCGTGATGATCCGCACCCACCAGCCCGGGGAGACCCTCGAGTTCACCGTCCTGCGGGACGGGGAGGAGCAGCAGGTCTCGATCGTCCTCGACTCCGAGATCGGCTGACCGGGCCGGCGGGCGGGCCCCCGGGGCAGCTCAGTCCTGACCGCGGGTGTCGGCCTCCACGAACGGGTGCTCGTCGACGAACTGCTTGGTCTCGGCGTACATCTTCTCGATGAACTCCTCCAGCTGCGCGTGCTCGACCCGCCACTGGCCGCGGCCGCCGATCTTGATGGCCGGCAGCTCGCCGCGCCGGACCAGGGCGTAGACCTGGGCGCTGGAGGTGTTGAGCACCTCCGCGACGTCGGCCAGGGTGAGGAAGCGTGGCGTGCCGGGCATTGCCCCATGGTGCCACCCGGACCCGCCCGATCAGTGGAGGTGTCCCCCGCCTGTGGAGAGATGCCCTCTCTGTGGACGGATCCGGGAGGTGGTCCCCGCCACCCGCCAGGATGTTCTTCGTGCTCATGAGTCCGGCAAGTGATGACAGCCCCCCCGCTCAGCGGTCCGCGGGTGCCGGCTGGCGGGACCCGCGCCTGTGGGTCGGCGTCGCGCTGGTGGCGGTCTCGGTGGTGGTGGGGGCCCGGGTGCTCGGGGCGGCCGACGAGACGGTCGCGATGTGGAGCGTCGCCTCCGACCTGGCGGAGGGCGAGGAGGTCGAGCCCGGCGACCTGGTCGCCCGGCGCGTCCGGTTCGCCGACCCGGCCGACGCCGAGCGCTACTTCACCACCTCCCAGGAGCTGCCGGACGAGCGGCACCTGGTCCGGCCGGTGGGGGCCGGCGAGCTGCTCCCGCGCACGGTGCTCGGCGTCGCGGAGGAGCAGGAGCCGCACGTCTCGGTCTCCGTGCCCGCCGTGCAGCTTCCTCCTGCGGTGACCACCGGTTCGATGGTCGACGTCTGGGTGCTGCCGTCGGCCGGCGCCGGGGAGGGGGCCAAGGCCAAGCTCGCCGTCCCGGCGGTGCGGGTGGTCGAGGCACCGCGGGCCTCGGGCGACCTGGGTGTCGCGGGGCCGGACCGGCAGCTGGTCCTGGGCATCCCGGACGACGGGGTCAACCTGGCGAGGGTGCTGACCGCCAGCGGCGAGGGCCGCCTGATGCTCGTCGGACGGGGCTGAGCGGTGGTCTGCGTCCTGGTCCTCGCCTGCGGGGCGCCGTGGGAGTCCGCGGCGCTGCGGCACCTGGGCGACGCCCCCGGGGTGGTCGTGCTCAAGCGCTGCGTCGACGTCGACGACCTGATGGCGACCGCGGCCACGGGTCAGGCCGACGTGGCGGTGGTGGCCCTGGAGGCACCCGGCCTCGACGGCTCGGCCGTGGCGCACCTGCGCCGTCACGCGGTGCGCCCGGTGGCCGTCGTCGCCGAGCCCGGGCGCGACGACGTGGCCGCCCGGCTGGCGCGGGTGGAGATCCCGACCTGGGTCTCGGCCGCGGAGGTGGCCCAGCTGCCGGGTGCGGTGGCCGCGGCCGAGGACCTGGCCGACACCCGGTCGCGCCCGGTCACGCCGCCCGGCGCCTGGCCGCTCGACGACGCGCCGGCCGGGTCGGGCGAGGCTGTCGGGTCGGGCGAGCCGGTCGGGTCGGGCGAGCCGGCGCCGCGCCGCGTCGTCGCGGTCTGGGGACCGGCGGGCGCCCCCGGCCGCACCACCCTGGCCGCCGCCGTCGCGGCGGAGCTGGCCCGACGTGGCCGCCCCACGCTGCTGGTCGACGCCGACCCGCACGCCGCCTCCGTCGCCCAGCACCTCGGGGTCCTCGACCAGGTCTCCGGGGTGCTCTCCGCGGCCCGGCTGGTCGCCTCGGGCTCCCTGGGTGAGCGGCTGCCGTCCGCCTGCCGCTCCGTGGGGCCCCACCTGGAGGTGATGACCGGCCTGCCGCGCCCCGACCGCTGGGTCGAGGTGCGCCCCGGGGCCCTGGCCGACGTGCTGCACGAGGCTAGGCAGCGTCGGGAGGTCGTGCTGGACACCGGCGCCGACCTGCACTCAGACGTGGGGCTCGGCCATGCCGGGCTGCGCAACCAGATGACGCTGGAGGCGCTGGAGGCCGCCGACGAGATCCTGGTCGTGGGCGCGGCCGACCCCGTCGGGCTCTCCCGCCTGGCCCGCGCGTTGGTCGAGGTGCGCGAGCAGGTGCCGGGCACTCCCGTGCGGGTCGCCGTCAACCGGATGCGGTCGTCGCTGGGCTGGTCGGAGTCCGACGTGGCCGGCATGGTGGAGGGGTTCGCCCGGGTCGTCGGCCTCCACTTCCTCCCCGAGGACCGGGCCGGGGCGGATCGGGCGCTGGTGGCCGGCCGGGCGGTGGGGGAGGACGGGGAGTCGGCGCTCTCCCGCGCGGTGAGCGACGTGGTCGACGCGCTGCACCCGGCCAGCTGCCGGCCAGGAGGTGCCGGCGGGCCGGCCCGCCGGCTGGTGCGGCTGCTCAGGCCGCGAACAGCAGGTAGAGCCCGCCTGCGGTGAAGGCCACCATCGCGAAGAGCAACGGCAGCTGACCGGTCAGCTGGTGCTGGCGCGGCAGCAGCTTGACGGCACGGTCGTGCGCCGCCACGACCCCCAGCACGTGACCCAGCACGACCCCGAGCACCTTGATGTTGGCCAGGGCCGTGGGGTGGTAGGAGAGCCAGCGGTCGACCTGGAGGTCGGCGGTGCCGAGGTAGTCGTCGCCCCGGGAGAGCGGGTCGCTCATCTGGATGAGGGTGACCTGCCCGTACTCGACGAAGTAGGAGAGGTAGTGCGCCACGATGTAGCCCACGATGATCGGGACCATGGAGTGGGCGAAGAGCGTGGGCAGGCTGCGGCGCGCCACGTCGTCCCCCACCCCGGTCGCGGCGGTGGCCAGGGTGAAGACCAGGCCGACCCCGACGCAGAACGCGAGCAGCGCGAGGTTGCCGAGCAGGACCGAGCTGAGCTCGGAGGACTGCACGTAGCGCAGCCACGGCGGTGACTCGCGGAACGAGTCGAAGCCGGTGCTGCCGAAGAGCACCGCCACCACGGCCACCAGCCCGGGACCTGCCGGGGTCCGGGCGAGGTTGGCCAGGGGGGAACGCACGACCAGCGTGCCGTCGTCGCGACGCCCCCAGACCGAGAGCCGGCCGACCAGGGTGGAGTAGACCTCGAACGGGTCGGCGCGCTCGAAGAACCGGTCCCCGAAGAGCGCGCCCCCGAGCAGCATCACCGCCACGTAGACGGCGACCCACAGGCGCACGGTGCCGAGCTGGGTGGAGTCGGGGTGGACCAGCTCGAGCCAGACGAAGGCGTAGAGGCCCAGGGCCGCCGGCCAGTAGCCCCACCGGGCCGGGTAGTCGCGCATCCCCTGCGAGGGGTCGGAGCCGGTGAGCCGGGCCAGGCCGGCGTGCAGCGTGCGGACCGGGCTGAGCGCCTTGTACGCCGGCCCGAGGAGCAGGCTCAGCGGGACCAGGCCCACCCAGAGCAGCACGTAGAACATGCCGAGCGCCGGGTTGATGACCAGGTTCTCGCCGAAGAGGGCCGCGAAGAGGAACCACACGAAGAGTGCCAGCCCCACCAGTCGCACCGCCCCGGTGAACCAGGGGGTCTCGACCGCGCTCCGCAGCCAGGCCGGCGCGGGGCGTCCGCTCTCCCGGTCGTACCGGGGAGTGCGCCAGGCCAGTGCCAGGACGGTGAAGGAGACGACGAGCGCCGCCACCGCCCCCGCGATCGCCAGCTCGGGGGAGAGCGGCAGGTCCTTGGCTCCGCCCAGTCCGTGGGCGAGGAGGTCGCGCTCCACCTCAGCGTGCTTCGAGCTGCAGCACGACCAGGTCGGGGTCGTGGGACTCGACCTCGACCACGCCCGGGCGATCCAGCACCAGCTCGTGCTCGCTGGTGCCCTCGGTGAAGGCGATCTCCTGCTCCGGGGTGGAGTGGACGTGCAGCTCGCCGGCCCGGTCGGAGGTCACCTCGATCACGATCGGCTCGTTCACCGCGACCTTCACCCGCTCCCCGGCCGGGCTGATGCTGTCGCCCTCGACCGTGACCTGGATCGGCGTCTGCTCCTGCGTGGCGGAGCCCGCGGGGGTCTGGGCCGAGTCCGCGGATCCGTCCCCGCAGGAGGCGAGACCGACCAGCGCCAGGCAGGTGACGGCGGCTCCGGCGGCGAGTCGCTGACGACGGCGGATCGGGGCAGGCATCTGGGCGTTCCTCCTGAGGGTCGGGACTTCTGCCAGAATCCCATGGACAGCAAGAGGCGAGGACGGAAGGGCAGACATGACGGAGCGGCTGCGGCCGCGAGACCTGGCGTTCCTCGCCACGGATTCGCCTTCGACACCGATGCACAACGCGACACTGGAGGTCTTCGACCCCGGTGCTCGCGGATTCGACTACTCCCTCGTGATGGAGCTGATCGCCGAGCGGATCGCCTACGTGCCCCGCTACCGGCAGCGGCTCCAGTCCGTCCCCGGCCGCCTGGCCAACCCCGTGTGGGTCGACGACGAGGAGTTCGACCTCAGCTACCACGTCCGGCGCTCGGCGTTGCCGCGTCCGGGCACCATGGACCAGCTTCGCGAGCTGACCGCCCGCATCGTGTCGCGATCCCTGGACCGCACCCGCCCGTTGTGGGAGGTCTACGTCATCGAGGGGCTCGCCGAGGGGCGGGTGGCGGTGCTCGCCAAGTCGCACCAGATCCTGGTCGACGGCATCGAGACCGTCGACCTCGGTCAGGTGATGCTCGACGTCGATCCCCGGCAGGAGCCGCTCGGTCGCGACGAGTGGCGGCCCAGGCGCACGCCCACCCCGACGTCGCTGGTGGTGGGCGCGGTCCGCGAGAGCCTGGAGTCGCCCGACACCCTGGTCAGCACCGCGCGGAGCAACCTGGGGGCGCTGCTGCGCACCGCCGACGACGCCCGTCAGCGCGTGGGCCACGTGGCCGGCGCGCTCTCCAACAGGCGCCCCGCTCCCGAGTCCCCGGTCAACGGCACGCTCTCCCAGCAGCGGCGGGTGGTCACCGTGGCCACCGACCTGGCCGACTACCGGCAGATCCGTCGCGTGCACGGGACCAGCGTCAACGACGTGGTGCTGGCGACCGTCACCGGCGCGCTGCGCGGGTGGCTGATGACCAGGGACGAGGGTCTGCACGGGATCAAGCGGCTCAAGGCCGTGGTGCCGATGTCGGTGATCGACCACGAGCTCGAGGCGACCTCCCTGGGCACCCAGGTGACCGGGCACGAGGTCTACCTCCCCATCGGGGAGGTGAGCCCGGTGGTCCGGCTGCTCCAGGTCAGCTACGGCTTCCACAGCCACCGCGAGACCGGCCTGGCCGTGGGCGCGCAGCGGCTCGCCGGGATCGCGGGGTTCGCCCCGACGACCTTCCACGCGCTCGGCTCGCGGGTCGCCGCCCAGGAGCTGCGCCGCGGCTTCCACCTCTCCGTCACCAACGTCCCCGGGCCCCAGTTCCCGCTGTACGCGGCCGGCGCGCAGATGCTGGAGAGCTACCCGGTGCACCCGCTGCTGCCGGGGCACGCGCTGGCCATCGGGGTCACCTCCTACGACGGCCGGGTCTTCTACGGGATCACCGCGGACCGTGACCTGCTCCCCGACGCCGACGTGCTGGGACAGTGCGTGGTCGAGGCGCTGGAGGAGCTCAAGGACTCCGCCAGCGACTCGCGCCCCCGCGCGCCGCGGGGGCGCCGCAAGGGCGGCCCCGCCTCCCCGCGGGCGGGCAAGGGGACCCGGTGAGCGCTCGTCTCTACCTGCCCACCACGACCCGGGGGCTGCGGGTGCTGGTGGCCGACGGCGTCCTCCCGCCCCACGAGGTGGCGCCGCAGGGCGCCGTCCGTGCGGAGAGCGACGACGAGGAGGCCGAGTACGCCGCCCTGATGACCGCCGCCGACCTCTCGGCCGACCTCGGTGCCGACCAGGGGGTGCCCGGGTCCCGACGGGTCGTCGTGGTGATCGAGGCCGCCGGGGAGCCGGCGAGCGTGGCGCGGCGCGAGGTGGTGGCCGTGCACCTCGACACCGAGGACCGTGAGGCGGGGGCGGATCCCGACGACGACCTCGCCTGGTTCGCCCCCGAGGAGCTGGAGCACCTCCTCTGAGCCGGGCTACTGTCGCGGGTATGGACGGCATCGCATTCCCCCCGCCCCCGGTCAACGAGCCGACCCTCACCTACGGCCCGGGCACCCCCGAGCGCGAGGAGCTCCTGGTCGAGCTGGCCCGCCTGGAGGGCGAGCAGCCGGAGCTGCCCGCCCACGTGGGTGGCGAGCGCCGTCCGGGCCGGGGGCCGGAGACCACGGTGGTCCAGCCCCACGACCACCAGCACGTGCTCGCCACCTTCCGCGGCGCGACGGCGGACGACGCACGGGACGCGGTGGCCGCAGCCCAGGAGGCGGCGCGACCCTGGCAGCGGATGGCGTTCGACGAGCGCTGCGCCGTCCTGCTCAAGGCGGCGGACCTGCTGGCCGGACCGTGGCGGCAGCGGCTCAACGCCGCCACCATGCTGGGTCAGTCCAAGACCGCCCAGCAGGCGGAGATCGACTCCGCGTGCGAGCTGATCGACTTCTGGCGGTTCAACGTCCACTACGCCAAGCAGGTGCTCACCGACCAGCCGATCGCCCAGAGCCGCGGGGTCTGGAACCGCACCGACCACCGACCGCTCGAGGGCTTCGTCTACGCGATCACGCCCTTCAACTTCACCGCCATCGCCGGCAACCTGCCCACGGCGCCCGCACTGATGGGCAACACCGTGCTGTGGAAGCCCTCGCCCACCCAGCAGCTGGCCGCCAGCCTGACGATGCAGCTGCTCGAGGAGGCCGGGATGCCGCCCGGCGTGATCAACATGCTGCCGGGCGACGGGCTGGCCGTCTCGGAGGTGGCGCTGGCCCATCCCGACCTCGCCGGCATCCACTTCACCGGCTCGACCGCGACCTTCCAGCACCTGTGGCGCACGGTCGGGGAGAACATCTCCTCCTACCGCGCCTACCCGCGGATCGTGGGGGAGACGGGCGGCAAGGACTTCATCGTCGCGCACCCCTCGGCCGACCCCGACGTGCTGCGGGTGGCGATGGTGCGGGGTGCCTTCGAGTACCAGGGACAGAAGTGCTCGGCGGCCTCCCGCGCCTACGTCGCGCGCTCGGTCTGGGAGCGGGTCCGCGACCCGCTGGTCGCCGACGTCGAGGCGCTCTCGATGGGTGACGTGACCGACCTCAGCCACTTCATGGGGGCGGTGATCGACCAGCGGGCCTTCGACCGGCACCGCCGGGCGCTCGACCGGGTGGCGCAGACGCCGCACCTGACCCTGCTCGCCGGCGGGCAGACCGACGACTCGGTGGGCTGGTTCGTCCGCCCGACCCTGGTGGAGTCCACCGACCCGACCGACCAGATGTTCTCCGAGGAGTACTTCGGGCCCATCCTGGCCGTCCACGTCTACGACGACGACCGGTTCGAGGAGGTGGTGACCCAGATGGAGTCCTTCGCGCCCTACGCGCTCACCGGCGCCGTCATCGCCCAGGACCGGGCCGCGGTGGCGTGGGCAGGCGACGCGCTGCGCTTCGCCGCCGGCAACTTCTACGTCAACGACAAGCCCACCGGCGCCGTGGTCGGGCAGCAGCCCTTCGGCGGGGGCCGTGCGTCGGGCACCAACGACAAGGCCGGGGCGGCGGTCAACCTGCTGCGCTGGACCAGCCCGCGCTCGATCAAGGAGACCTTCGTGCCCCCCACCGAGATCGGCTACCCGCACATGGGTTGACCGGCCCGCACCGCCGGCACCGGCCGGGGCGCAACCGCCGTGGGGGAGAATGGCGGCATGCCCGTCCTCCCGCTCCACATGGGACCGCTCCACGCCTACGAGCAGGTCCTCACGCTGCTGCTCGCCTTCGGGCCGTTCGCGCTGCTGGCCGTCGTGGTGTGGGTGCGGCGCCGCTCCGACCTCGCGGAGGAGCGCTCAGCCGGCCAGGCGGGCGCGACCGACCCGGTTCTCGACCTCCAGGGCCTTGACGACCAGGTCGTGGACCAGCCCCTCGATCCTGCCGCCGACCAGCGGGATGCGGACGGAGACGTCCAGCGAGACGGTCTCGGTCGTCGTACCCCCTGACTCGGTGAGGACCGCGGTGCCGGAGATCTCGCCGGGCTTGCCGGGGATCTCCACGCGGTAGTCGGCGCGCTCGTGGTCGTGCCAGGTCTCGGTCTGGACGATGTCGAGGGTGTCGCCGACGAGCTTCGCCGCGAACGACGGGATGCCCCGGGCCTCCTGGACCCGGGAGACGGTGACGACCGTGGTCGCCCCCTGCGGCTCGACCGAGACGGTGTGGGTGACCACGTCCTGCGCCTGGCAGACCTGCTCCCGGAACCCCGGGTCACGCAGCATGGCAGCCACCTCCTCGAGCGGGGCGGGGTAGGTGAGCTGGTGGGTGAGTCGCTTCGTCATGGGGGACATCATGACGGGTCCCGGTGGTGGGGCGGGACGCGCCGAGGGGCGGCGGTGTTGTGTGCATCACAACACTGTGCCTAGGGTCTGGGGCGTGTCCGGGGACCTCGAGGAAGAGAAGTCGCAGCTGCTGGTGGAGGCCGTGGTCCACGGGCGCGGGCGGAAGGCGGGGACGGGCCCGGGAGTGGGGCCGGGGGAGGACGAGGAGTCCCTGCTCCGTGCCTACTACCGGCACGTCGCCCCCGAGGACGTCGTCGATCGCAGCGCGGCCGACCTCCACGGCGCGTGGGCGAGCCACCTCGAGGTGGCCGCGGAGCGCCCCCAGGGGCGCGCCGTGGTCCGGGTCGGCACGCCGGTCGCCGAGACGGTCGGATGGTCCGCCAAGGGGCACTCCGTGGTCGAGATCGTCACCGACGACATGCCGTTCCTCGTCGACTCGGTGACGATGGAGCTGGACCGGCTCGGCTCCGGCATCCACCGGGTGATCCATCCCCGGTTCGTCGTCACCCGCGACATCACGGGCGCCCTGGAGTCGGTCCATCCGGTCGACGAGACCGCCCACGTGGCGCCCGACCCCGGGTCGAGCGAGTGCGTCGAGTCGTGGATGTACGTCGAGTTCGACCGGGTCGTCGACGCCGACGAGGCCGCCGCGGTGGAGGAGAACCTGCAGCGCGTCCTGCGCGACGTGCGGGAGGCGGTCGAGGACTGGGGGAAGATGCGGGCCGAGGCTGAGCGGGTGATGGCCGAGCTGCGCGACGACCCGCCCGACCTGCCCCGCGACGAGGTCTCCCAGGGCCGCGACCTGCTCCAGTGGCTGGTGGACGACCACTTCACCTTCCTCGGCTACCGGGAGTACCGGCTGGAGGACCAGGACGACTCCGGTCAGGTGCTGCTGCAGGCAGTGCCCGGCACCGGGCTCGGGATCCTGCGGGCCGACCCCGACATGACCGGGGGCGGCTCCCCGCTGCCGGAGATCTCGGCCCGGAAGGCGGCCGAGCGGACCCTCCTGGTGCTCACCAAGGCCAACTCCCGTGCCACGGTGCATCGCTCGGCCTACCTGGACTACATCGGCGTGAAGAGCTTCGACGACCAGGGCCGGGTGGTCGGGGAGCGACGCTTCCTGGGCCTGCTGGCGAGCCGCGCCTACACCGAGTCCATCACCCGGATCCCGCTGCTGCGGGAGAAGGCGGCGGCGATCCTGGAGAGCGTGGGCTTCGAGCGGCGCAGCCACGCCGGCAAGGAGCTGATGGACACGCTGGAGCACTACCCGCGCGACGAGCTCTTCCACACCCCGGTCGCCGAGCTGGTGCCGATCGCGGAGAGCATGATGCACGCCGGGCAGCGGCGCCAGTTGCGGGCCTTCCTGCGCCGCGACACCTACGGCCGCTACCTCTCCGCGCTGGTCTACCTCCCGCGGGACCGCTACAACACGGCCGTGCGCGAGCGGTTCGCCGCCATCCTGCGCGAGCAGCTCGACGGTGAGCACGTGGAGTTCACCGCCCGGGTCAACGAGTCCCCCACCGCCCGCGTCCACTTCGTGGTCCACCCCGCCTCCGGCCGGGCCATCACCGACTTCGATCCGGCGGCGATCGAGCGGCTGCTGGCGGAGGCTTCGCGCTCGTGGCGCGACGACCTGCGCTCGGAGCTCGTCGCCCGCTGCGGCGAGGTGCGCGGTGCCGCGCTGGCGCGCCGCTACGGCGAGGGGTTCCCGGAGGCCTACAAGGAGGACTTCTCCGCGGCCACCGGTGCCGAGGACGCGGTCCGGTTGGAGGCGATCGAGGGCGAGGAGGGTCTCGACCTGCTCCTGCTCGCCGACGACGACCAGGCGCGCCGGAGCCAGGCCCGGCTCAAGATCTACCGGATCGGCGCGCCCCTCTCCCTCTCGGAGGTGCTGCCGATGATCTCCTCCCTCGGGGTGGAGGTCGTCGACGAGCGCCCCTACCAGCTCGAGGGGCTGCCCCGGCCGACCCACGTCTACGAGTTCGGCCTGCGGGACGACCGCCCTCCGATCGAGGGTGCGGCCGGCCTGGCGGTCGAGACCCTGCGTGCCATGTGGGACGGGCTCAACGAGAACGACGGCTTCAACGCCCTGGTGCTCTCCGCCGGACTGACCTGGCGCCAGGTCACCGTGCTGCGCGCCTACGCGCGCTACATGCGCCAGGGGAGTGCGCCGTTCACGGTCACCTCGGTCCAGGGAGCGCTGCTCACCAACCTGGAGATCGCGCGTCTCCTCGTGCAGCTCTTCGAGGCCCGGTTCGACCCGGGCCGCGACCAGCTGGCCGCCGACGCCGAGGCCCGCGTCAGCCGGGTCGCGGAGCTGGAGGAGCGGCTCGCGACCGCGCTCGACCAGGTGGTCAGCCTCGACCACGACCGGATCCTGCGCTCCTACCTCACCCATCTGCAGGCCACCCTGCGCACCAACTACTTCCGCCCCGCCGGCGACGACCCCGACGCCGGGCCCCGCCCCTACCTGGCCCTCAAGCTCGACCCCTCCAGGATCCTCACGCTGCCGGAGCCCCGGCCGGCGTTCGAGATCTTCGTCCACTCCCCACGGGTCGAGGGCGTCCACCTGCGATTCGGCCGGGTCGCGCGTGGCGGGCTGCGCTGGTCCGACCGCCGCGACGACTTCCGGACCGAGGTGCTGGGCCTGGTCAAGGCGCAGATGGTGAAGAACACCGTGATCGTGCCGGTGGGGGCCAAGGGCGGCTTCGTGGCCAAGCAGCTCCCGGACCCCTCGGACCGGGAGGCCTGGATGGCCGAGGGGGTGGCCTGCTACCGCAGCTTCATCCGCGGTCTCCTCGACGTCACCGACAACCTGGTCGAGGGGCGGACCGTGCCGCCGCCGGGGGTGGTCCGGCACGACGGAGACGACTCCTACCTGGTGGTGGCGGCGGACAAGGGCACCGCCTCCTTCTCCGACATCGCCAACGAGCTCTCCCACGACTACGGGTTCTGGCTGGGCGACGCGTTCGCCTCGGGCGGCTCCGTCGGCTACGACCACAAGCGGATGGGCATCACCGCCCGCGGGGCGTGGGTCTCGGTGCAGCGGCACTTCCGCGAGCGCGGCATCGACTGCCAGACCGAGGACTTCACCTGCGCCGGGATCGGCGACATGTCGGGGGACGTCTTCGGCAACGGCATGCTCTGCTCCGAGCACATCCGCCTGGTGGCCGCCTTCGACCACCGCGACATCTTCCTGGACCCGGACCCGGACGCGGCCACCTCCTACGCCGAGCGCAAGCGGCTCTTCGAGCTGCCGCGCTCCAGCTGGCGCGACTACGACGCCGACTTGATCTCCGAGGGCGGCGGCGTGCACAGCCGGCTGAGCAAGTCGATCCCCCTCAACGACGCCGTCCGCCGTGCCCTCGGGATCGCCGCGGACGTCGAGCGGATGACCCCGGCCGAGCTGATGCGGGCGATCCTGACCAGCCCGGTCGACCTGCTCTGGAACGGCGGTATCGGCACCTACGTGAAGGCGCGCTCGGAGAGCCACGCCGACGCGGGCGACAAGGCCAACGACGCGATCCGGGTGGACGGTGCCGAGCTGCGCGCCGCCTGCGTGGGTGAGGGCGGCAACCTCGGCTTCACCCAGCTCGGTCGCATCGAGTACGCCGTGGAGGGCTGCGGGGGCGAAGGGGGCCGGATCAACACCGACTTCATCGACAACTCCGCCGGGGTCGACACCTCCGACCACGAGGTCAACATCAAGATCCTCCTCGACCGCGCGGTCGCCGACGGCCAGCTCGAGGCCGGGGCGCGCAACACCCTGCTGGCCGAGATGACCGACGAGGTGGCCGCCCTGGTCCTGCGCGACAACTACGAGCAGAACCTGGCGCTGGCCAACGCGGCCAGCCAGGCGGCCGCGATGCTCCACGTCCACGAGGACTGGATGCGCGACCTGGAGGCCCGCGGGGTGCTCAACCGGGAGCTCGAGGCGCTCCCGGACCGCAAGGAGGTGCGCCGTCGCCTGGAGCGCGGGGAAGGGCTGACCACGCCGGAGCTCTCGGTGCTGATGGCCTACACCAAGATCACCCTGGCCGACGAGCTGCTCGCCACCGACCTGCCGGACGACCCCTACCTGACCCTCGACCTGATCACCTACTTCCCCCAGCGGATGCACCAGGACCACCGGGCGCAGATGCTGGCCCACCCGCTGCGGCGCGAGATCATCACCACCCAGGTCGTCAACGACCTGGTCAACGGGGCGGGGATCACCTACCGGACCCGTCTCGGCCGGGAGACCGGGGCGGGCGCGGCGGAGCTGACCCGGGCCAACTTCGTCGCCCGGGAGGTCTTCGGCTCCCTGGCCCTGCGCCGCGAGCTGGAGGGCTGGGACAACCGGCTGCCGGCGTCGCTGCTCACCCACATGCGGCTGGAGATGCGGACGCTGGTGGAGCGGGCCTCGCGGTGGCTGGCGGCCCGTCCGGGTCCCCTGCACAGCGAGGAGCTGGTCGACTCCCTCAGCGTCCCGGTCCAGCGGGCGATGGCCGCCCTGCCGGGCCTGCTCACCGGGCGCGAGCTGACGGCGTTCGAGGAGCGCCGCGACCGGCTGGTGGAGCACGGGGTCCCCGAGGAGCTCGCGGTCCGGGTCGCGGTGCTGCCGTCGAGCTACGCGCTGCTCTCCGTCGTCGAGACGGCGCAGCGCGAGTCGCTCGACCCGAGCGAGGTCGCGCGGGTCCACTTCGCGGTGGGGGAGCGGCTGGGCCTGCCCTCCCTGGTGCAGCGGATCCAGCAGCTCCCTCGGGCGGACAGGTGGCAGACCATGGCGCGCGCGGCGCTGCGCGACGACCTCTACACCGTGCACGCCTCGCTGACCGGAGAGGCGCTGGCCGCGGCTCCCGGCGGGTCGGCCGTGGAGCGCGTCGCGGCCTGGGAGGCCCGTCGGCCCGAGGTGGTGCGGAGCTCGGTGCAGGCCCTGGAGGAGATCGTCCTGGACGACGAGGCCGACCTGGCCCGGATGTCGGTCGCGCTGCGGGTGGTGCGGAGCCTGCTCGCCTGAGTCCGCTCCGCCGGGAAGCACCTGGTCGAGCGGAGGGCGGGGCTCCGGGTGACCAGGTCACCCGGTGGTCAGCTGGCCTTCTTCGCGGCCGGCTTCTTCGCGGCCTTCTTGGCGGCCTTCTTGGCGGGGGCCTTCTTCACCGCGGTCTTCTTCGCCGGGGACTTCCGGGCCGGGGACTTCTTTGTGGCCCTCTTGACCCCGGCACCGGGAGAGTCCCCGCTGGAGTCCCCGCTGGAGTCCCCACTGCCCTCGTCCGTGTCGTCCGTGTCGTCCCTGCCCGTGGGGCCCTCGTCGTCGTCGGGGACCTCCTCCCCGCGGGCCCTCTTGGCGGCGGCCACGGACTTCTGCAGGGCGGCGAGCAGGTCCACCACCTCGCCGGAGCTCTTGGTGGAGGTGGCGGTGCGCTTGACCTCCCCACCCTCGATCTTCGAGGTCACCAGCGCCTCGACGGCCTCGGCGTAGTCGTCCTCGAACTCGGAGGGCTCGAAGTCGCCCGCCAGCGTCTCGACGAGCATCTGGGCCATCTTGACCTCGTTGGGCTTGACCTCTCCGGCGTCGATCGAGAAGTCGGGGGTGCGGATCTCGTCGGGCCACATCATGGTCTGGAGCACGATGACGTCGTCGCGCACCCGCAGCACCGCCACCGAGGTGCGCTGGCGCAGGGCGACGGTGACCACGGCCATCCGGTCGGCCTCCTGGAGAGCCTGGCGCAGCAGGGCGTAGGGCTTCGCCCCGCTCTTCTCCGGCTCCAGGTAGTAGCTCTTCTCGAAGAGCATCGGGTCGATCTGGTTGCTGGGCACGAACTTCTCGACCGCGATCTCACGCGACGAGGTCGACGGCAGGTTCGCCAGGTCGTCGTCGGTGAGGATGACCATCTCGCCGTCCTCGGTCTCGTAGCCCTTGGCGATGTCGGCGTAGGCCACCTCCTCGCCGTCCACGGAGCAGACCCGCTGGTACTTGATCCGGCCACCGTCCTTGGCGTGCACCTGGCGGAAGGAGACGTCGTGCGACTCGGTCGCCGAGTACAGCTTCACCGGCACGTTGACCAGGCCGAAGGAGACCGAGCCCTTCCAGATCGCCCTCATGTGCCGACTCCTCTCCAGATCACGTGCAAGCCACGGGCAGTCACGCGACGGGGTCGCGACTCGCCCCAGTATCGCCATCCTTACCCCCTGTCCGCGAGGATGAACCGGTGCGTCCCATGCTCGCGACCCGGGGAGACCGGCTGCCGACCGGTGCCGAGTGGTGCCACGAGGTCAAGTGGGACGGCATGCGGGTGCTCGTCGAGGTGGTCTCCGGGCGGGCGCGGCTGTGGTCCCGGAACGAGAACGACGTGACGGTCTCGTTCCCCGAGCTGGCCGGACTGGACGTGCCCGACGTGCTGCTCGACGGCGAGGTGGTCGCCTTCCACGACGGCCGGCCGAGCTTCGGCGCCCTCGCCGAGCGGATGCACCAGCGCAACCCCCGCCGCGCCGCCGCCCTGGCCGAGTCGAGACCGGTGACCCTTCTGCTCTTCGACCTGCTCCGCGACTCCGACCGGGATCTCACCGCCGAGCCCCTCTCCCTGCGGCGCGAGCGGCTCGAGGGACTGGGACTTGCCAGCGACCGGTGCCAGGTGCCCCCGGCGTACGACGACGGGGAGATGCTCTGGGAGGCGACCCGGCAGCAGCGGCTCGAAGGGGTGGTGAGCAAGCGCCTCTCCTCCCGCTACACGCCCGGCGCCAGGAGCCCCCACTGGCTGAAGTTCCCGCACCGTGACCGGACCTCCTGGGTGGTCGGCGGGTGGCGCCCGGAGACCGGGTCGGCCCAGCGGGTGGGCTCCCTGCTGGTGGGGGAGGTGACCGCCGAGGGCCTGCGCTTCCGCGGTCGGGTCGGCAGCGGCATCGCCGGCCGGGTGGGGCCGGTGCTCAAGGAGCTGCTGGAACCGCTCTCCGTCGCGGCCTCCCCGTTCGTCGACGAGATCCCGCGGGTCGACGCCGTGGGCACCCACTGGGTGCGCCCCCAGCTCGTCGTCGACGTCGAGTCGTTGGGGTTCTCCCACCACGACCGGCTTCGCCAGCCCTCGTTCCAGGGGGTGCGGACCGACCTCGCGCCCCAGGACCTGGCCGAGGAGCACGGCAGGCGGAGGGAGGCCGGCGATGAGTGAGGTGCACGTCGAGGTGGACGGACGGACCCTGCGCCTGAGCAACCTCGAGAAGGTGCTCTACCCGCGCACCGGCACCACCAAGGGCGAGGTGCTCAACTACTACGCGCAGGTGGCCGCGGTGCTCCTGCCCCACCTCGCCGACCGCTGCGTGACCCGGATCAGGTGGCCGCACGGCGTCCAGGACGGCAGCTTCTTCGAGAAGAACGTGCCCGCGCGGACCCCGAGCTGGGTGCGCACGGCCGAGGTGCCGACGACCGGCTCGCGGGCCGGGACCGACTCGTCGGGCACCCTCGTCTTCCCGGTGGTCGACGACCTCGCCACGCTGACCTGGCTGGTCAACCTGGCCGCGCTCGAGCTCCACGTGCACCAGTGGCAGGTCGGGAGCGACGGAGTGCCGCGCAACCCCGACCGCCTGGTGATCGACCTCGACCCCGGTGAGCCGGCCGGGCTGCACGAGTGCGCCCAGGTGGCGCTGATGGTGCGCGAGCGCCTGGAGGCGCGCGGGCTGGGCAGCAGCCCCGTGCTCAGCGGCAGCAAGGGGATCCACCTCTATGCCGGGCTGGACGGCGGCCTGGACAGCGACGGCACCACCGCGCTGGCCAAGGAGGTCGCCGAGGACCTCCAGCGCGATCACGGCGACCTGGTCACTGCGACGATGACGAAGTCCCGGCGCGGGGGAAAGGTCTTCCTCGACTGGTCCCAGAACTCGGGCTCCAAGACGACCATCGCGCCCTACTCGCTCCGCGGCCGGGAGCGCCCCACGATCGCCGCGCCGCTCACGTGGGCCGAGGTGGAGGCGGGGGCGGAGGACGCCCTGGTCCTGGAGCAGCTGGATCTCGAGGCCGTGCTGGCGCGGATCGAGAAGCACGGGGACCTCTTCGATCCGTGGCAGAGCCCGCGCTAAGGCTCAGGGCTCAGTAGGCCCCTTGGTGGCTGAGCACGGCCTTCGCGGTCCGCGCCACGATGCCGAGGTCGAGGGCCAGCGACCAGTTGTCGACGTAGCGCAGGTCGATCCGCTTGCTCTCCTCCCAGGAGAGGTCGGAGCGGCCCGAGACCTGCCACAGGCCGGTGAGCCCGGGCTTCACCGTGAGGCGGCGGTAGGCGTCCGGCGGGTAGGCCGCCACCTCGTGGGGCAGCGCCGGCCGCGGCCCGACCAGGGCCATGTCGCCGCGGACGATGTTCCACAGCTGGGGGAGCTCGTCGAGGGAGTACTTGCGCAGCACGCGGCCCACGCGGGTGACCCGCGGGTCGCGGCGCATCTTGAAGAGCACGCCGTCGACCTCGTTGAGGTCGGTCATCTGCCCGAGCCGCTCCTCGGCGTCCCGGTGCATGGTGCGCAGCTTGAGCAGCACGAACTCCCGGCCCTCACGCCCGACCCGGACCTGCCGGAAGATCGCCGGACCGCCGCGGTCGGAGCGGACGGCGACCATGAGACCGGCCAGCAGCGGCAGCAGGAGGACGAGGAGGAGAGCCGCGAAGGTGCGCTCCCAGACCTCCTTGACCAGGCGGCGGACCGGGGCCGGGGCGGAGGCGCGCACCTTGACCAGTCGCGCGGAGCCGGCCCGGGTGACCCTGGTCCGCACCGAGGTGGTGTCGACGAGGCCGAAGTCGACGAAGAGCGTCGCCCCCAGCTGCTCGATCTGCCAGCCCAGCCGGCGCAGCTCCTCGGCACCCAGCGTGGGGCCGGCGAGCGCCACGACCGCCTCGGCGTCCAGCACGCTGACGGCGGGCCCGACGCGTGCGAGTCCGTGCGTCACGTCGATGCCCGGGAACGCGGCGGCGGTCGAGGCGATCACCTGCGAGGGGTCGCCGACGGCGTCGGTGAGGCAGATCCCGGTCACCTGGAGCCGCTCGCCACCGGTGCGGGAGAGCTCGGCGATGGTCCGGCCCACCTGGGCGGCGGAGCCCACGAGGACCGTGCCGGTGGTCGTGGCACCCAGCGCGCGCCGCGCGAGCCGCGGGACGCTGCCGACCCCGGCGCCGGTGCCGGTGGCCAGGGCCACCCCCGCCGCCAGGTCGTGCCTGGCGAGGGCGATCGGGAGGAAGAACCCCGCGAGGGCGCCCAGCGTCAGGGCGCAGCCCCCGACCCGCAGGGCGCCCCGGAGCGGATGGCGGCCGGTGTAGGCGGCACCGGTGGCCCGCACCAGCAGCAGGGCAGCGGCCCAGAGCACGGCCACGAGCAGGGGGAGTGCCAGCAGGAGCACCAGCCCGGTGATCAGGGCCAGCGACAGGGCGGCCAGCACGGGCGCCGGCGTCCTGGCGACGGTGCCGAGCAGGGCGCGGCAGCGACCCTCAGGCGCCCGGGACGCGAGGTCGTTCGGCGCGTGCCGGAGTCCCGGCGGGGCGGGTCGGGAGCCCCCGGCAGCCGGTGCCAGGTCGGTCATCGACGCTGGGATCCCCGGTGCAGCTGGTCCACGAGCTCCCCGAAGCGCACGGTGGTCTCGGCGCGCTGCGTCGGGACGTCGGCGGCGACCCGTCCCATCACCTTCGCCAGGGCGACCGCCTCACGCAGCTGGTCGAGACTGTCGACCATGCGGATGTCGCCGCGCTCGTCGAGCCGTTGCGCGAAGCGCATCTGGTGCCCGTCGACGTGCTCGCCGAGGCCGGGGTCGCGCGGGACGACGATCGGGATGTGGCGGGCGCCGCGCGCCTCCATGATCAGGCCCGGCCCGCCGTGGGTGATGACGACGTCGACCGAGTCGAGCAGGCGGGCGAGCTCGCGGCCTCCCAGCATGTGCCGGCCGTCGAGGCCGAGCTGGAGGTCGGTCGAGCCGTGCTGGACGAACCAGGGGTCCGGGCTCTCGGCGGCCAGGGTGGCCGCCCACCCGACGAGCCGGTCGAACGGGTGGTGGTCGGTGCCGAGCAGCACGGCCACGCCGGGGCCGGCCGGGCTGCGCAGGACGGTGGGGAGGGTCCGCTGACGCGGGATCCGGATCTGGCGAGAGAGCACGGTCACCACACCTTCCCCAGGAGCACGGAGTCGCGGTAGAGGCGCTCCTGCTCGGGCCATTGCACGAGGAACAGGTCGGTCACCGGGTGGCACAGCCGGGCGGTGAGCGTCTTGGAGTCGATCCGGTCGAAGACCTCGAGGTAGACGGTCTTGGCGCGGACCAGCCTGCGCAGCCAGAAGAAGGGGACGGCCACGCCGGCCCCCGTGGTCAGCACGATGTCGGGGCGGTAGTCACGCAGCACCCGCCACGCCAGCACCGTGTTGCGGACCAGGTTGCGCAGGTTGCGCGTGGTCGGGTGATGGGCATGGACGACGTCCTCGGTCGCCAGCTTGGTGACCGCGTCCTCGGTGTCGAAGGTGACCCAGCGGCGTTCGTGCTCGGTCCACCAGGACTCCAGACACATCAGCTGTGTGAGGTGTCCACCAGAGGAACACACCATGAGCACTCGCATTCGAAACGTCTTCCCCCCACGGGAATCCCTGCGTCACAGGGTCACCCAGACGGGCGACGCGCTCACGCTATGAAACGAACCGAGGGGGCGCATGCCCCAAATAGGGCATGTGACAGTCGCGAGGAAGTTGTTCCCACTTCCCGCTGCTGGTCTAGTCGAGCGGTCAGGAGGAGACGGGGGCGACCCAGCCCGCGTGGTGCGCCAGCCCGACGGCGCCGATCTGCGAGGTGACCTCGAGCTTGGAGAGGATGGACTTGACCTGGGTGCGCACCGTGGCCTCGGAGACGACACTGGTCTCGGCGATCTGGCGGACCTGTCGGCCGTCCATCAGCTGACCGAGCACCTCCGCCTCGCGCGCGGTGAGCCGGTTGAGCCGGTCCTGCAGCTCGCTGACGGCGGCGCGCTCCTCCTGCCAGTGGCGCACGAGCTCCTCGCGCTCGGAGACCGGCATGACCGGCCGGCCCTCGCCGATGAGGCGGATGGTCGCCAGGATCTCGTTGAGGGGCGAGGTCTTCACCATCACCTTGCGCGCGCCGAGCCGCAGGCACTGGCCCCAGCGGGCCCGGTCGCTGCTGCCGGTCAGCACCACCACGGCGGTGCCGGCCCGGGCGACCGGCTCGATGAGCCGGCTGCCGTCGGCGTTGCCCAGGTCGAGGTCGAGCAGCAGGACGTGCGGCTGGTGCTTCATCACGGCCGGGAGCAGGCTGGTGGCCTGGTGCAGGTCGGCGGGGAGTGGGACGCGGCGCACCTCGTGGCCCTTGAGCTCGAGCGCGATCTGCAGCGACTCCGCGAACAAGGTGTGGTCCTCGATGACACACACCCTCGATGTGCCTCTCATCGTCGTGCCCTCCAACTGTCGCCCTGTCGTGTCTCGTCGTCCCGGCGTCACCGGGACGTGGTCGGGCGAATGTGCGGCGCCGTCTGCCCGGCCGCCGTGGTGGCGCTCCGGCCTCTGCGTGTCGGGCGCCGGCCGGTTACCAGGTCCTGCGTCTTCTCCCACGAGGGAGGTTACGGCCTGTGCTCCGTCGGCGTCACCAGGTCTCGGGAATCCGTTGCCTCAATTCGGGTATGCGGCCCGGTTGGCCCGAGCGTGTCACCAATTGTGGGGAATAACTCCGCCGTTCGCTCCCGGTATGCGCTCCGAGGGCTGACCATGGCCCCGGGGCTCGTCGGCGTGTGCGAACGACGGGCCCGAGGTGGTGTGACGGCTGCGTCGCTCCGCCGCCGACCTGTCGACAGGAGTTTGCTGGGTGAGCGGTCCGTACGACCTGTACCTGAAGCCGGAGGACCGGTGGAGCCGTCGCGCCCTGCGCTGGCTTCGCACCGGGGTCGCCCTCACCGTGGTGGCGTGCCTGGCCGGCCTGCTCGCGGGTGGGTGGTACGGCGCGCGCCGGGCCGCCTATCACGAGGCCACCGCGGTGGTGCTGATCAGCCCGCTCGAGGGCAACCCCTTCAGCCCGGACGGGACCGGCAGCGCCCTGGTCAACCTCGAGACCGAGGCCCAGCTGGTGCGCTCCAACTCGGTCGCCGACGACGTGCTCGTCGATCTCGGCCTCGACCTGCCGCCCAGCGAGCTGCTGGAGTCGGTCTCGGTCGAGGTGCCGCCCAACACCCAGATCCTGCGGATCGCCGCCGAGCACCGCGACCCCGACCGGGCGCTGGCCACCGCGCAGGCGTTCGCCGAGTCCTACCTCGGCTTCCGGCGCAGCCGCGCCCTGGCCGCCTCCAGCGCGCTGGCCGAGCAGGTCAGCGAGCAGATCGCCCAGCGTCAGCAGGAGCTCAACCGCAAGTCGCGCGAGCTGCCCCGGGAGGAGCCGAACTCGCCGGGGGCCCTGCTGCTGCGCCAGCAGATCCTCGACATCAACACCCAGCTCGTCGAGCTGCGGGCCCAGCTCTCGGCGCTGCAGGCCGCCCGCGCGGACCCCGGTGAGGTGGTCACCCCGGCCGCCCTCCCCGAGACCGGTCTGCTCGGCCCCCGCGAGCTGATGGCGGGCCTGGGCCTGCTGCTCGGCCTGGGCGGCAGCCTCGGCGTGGCCGCGGTGCGGGCCCGGCGCGACGGCCGTGTCCGCTCGATCGACGACCTGGCCGAGGTCGGCGTCCCGGTGCTGGGGGAGGTGGCGGACGCCGGGGACGGGGACGACCTCACCACAGCCGGCCTGCGCTCGGGGATCCTCGCCGCCCTCCCGCAGCGCCCCCTCGTGCTGGCGCTGGTCAGCGCGGGCCGCGAGGTGCACGTCGCCGAGGGCCTGGCGCGCAGCATGGCGCGGGCGCGCTACGAGGCGGTCCTGGTGGAGCTCACCTCGGGTGCCGGCAACCGCGAGGGCCTCTCCGACCTCGTGCTCGACCGGGTCTCGCCCGACGACGTGCTGGTCCCGGTCACCTCCCACCTCTCCCGGGTCGTCCCGGGCAGGATGCCGGAGCGGCTGCCGGACCTCCTCGGCTCGCCCGACATGGGGACCACGCTCGGCGAGCTCGGGAAGCGGGCCGACGTGGTGCTCCTGGACGCCGGGTCGGCGCACGAGGCGTGGAGCCAGGCCGTGGTGCGCCACACCCACGGGGTGCTGCTCGAGGTCCACGCCCAGAGCACGCGGCTCAAGGACATCTCTGCGGCCCGCTCGATGATGTGGAGCGCCGGCGGCCAGGTCGTCGGTCTCGTGCTGGTCCACCGGACCGACGAGGCGCCCCTGCGATGAGCGAGGCCAGGCACCACCTGCGTCACGTCGCCCGCGGGGCGAGCCTGACCCTGACCGGGTCGGCCGTCTCCGCCGTGGCCACCTTCGGGCTCGTCCTGGTGGTGGCCCGGGGCTTCGACGCGGAGGTGTCGGGGCTCTTCTTCGCCGCCAGCGCGGTCTTCCTGATCCTGGTGGGACTCGCCGGGCTCGGGACCGAGGCCGGCCTCGCCCGCTTCGGCCAGCGCCTCGAGCACGAGGGCCGGGCCGCCGAGGTGCGCGCGCTCTTCGGCCACGCGCGGCGCGGTGTCCTGGCCAGCTCCCTGGCGCTGAGCCTGCTGGTCCTGCTGGTCTCCGGCCCCGCCGCGGCCGTGATGGAGTGGGGCGGTGCCGGCGCCGACATGCTCCGGCTGGTCGCCCTGGCCCTCCCGCTCGCGGTGCTGGGCGAGTTCGGGCAGGCCGGCACGCGCGCGTTCGGCCGGATGCACGAGACCGTGGTCGTGGACCGCATCGGTCGCTCGGTCGCCCAGGTCGGAGGCGTCGCCCTCGCCGGTGCCCTCGGGGCGGGCGAGGTCGGACTGATGCTGGCCTGGCTGGCCTGGTACCCGGTGGCGGCCGTCTGGTCGACCCTGGGCCTGCGCACCTTCCTGGACCGCCGCCTCTCCGGCGACGCGGGCCAGCCGCCGGCGGCCCACGACCAGACCACCCGCGAGTTCTGGGCCTTCACCTGGCCACGCACCCTCTCGGTCCTGGCCCGCCTGGGGATCCAGAAGGTCGACGTGGTGCTGGTGGCGGCCTTGCTCACCCCACGGGACGCCGCCCTGTACGCCGCGGCCACCAGGTTCGTCGCGCTGGGCCAGGTGGCCGCCACGGCGGTCACCCAGGTGCTGCAGCCGCGCTTCGCCACCCTCCTGCTCGAGGGGTCGCGGAGCAACCTGGCCACGGTCCACCAGACCGCCACCGCCTGGAGCATCCTGCTCTCCTGGCCTCTCTACCTGGCGGTGGGGTGTGCCCCGGCCGCCTACCTGGGGCTCTTCGGCCCCGGCTACGACACCGAGCAGACGCGGTGGGTGGTGATCGCGATGACCCTCGCCATGCTGGTGACCGCGGCCACCGGTCCGGTCGACACGCTCCTGGTCATGGCCGGGCGCAGCACCACGAGCATGGTCAACTCGGTGGTCGCGCTCGCCGTCGACCTGGTCCTCTGCCTCGCGCTGATCCCGGTGCTCGGGATCGGCGGCGCCGCACTGGCCTGGGCAGCGGCGGTGCTGGTGAAGGCCGTCCTCGCGGTGGTCTTCGTCCGCCGCGACGTCCGGGTCAGCGGCCTGGCGCCGGTGGTGTGGCTGGCGGGCGGTGTCTGTCTGCTGTCGGTGGCCGTCCCGGTGCTGAGCCTCACCCGCGCCGGCGCGCCGTGGCCCGTGGCGGCCGGAACCGCCCTCGTCCTCTACGCCGGGGCGGTGCTGGTCCTGCGCCGCCACCTCCAGCTCGACGTCCTCGGACGCACCGCCCGCGCCGCGGGCTCGAACGCCCAGTCCTTCTCGGGAACATCACAGGAAGGAACCCGGCTCGTGGGATTCAGGAAGATCACCTCCACGCTGAGGCAGCGCGCACCCGAGCCCGTGGTCCGGCTCCTGCGGGGCCTCACGTTCGGCTGGGGCTGGCTCACCGCCGACCTCCGGATGAAGCCGACGGTGGTCGTGGTGGGCGCGCAGCGCTGCGGCACCACCACCCTCTTCCGGATGCTGGAGTCGCACCCCGCCCTGCTGCGCCCCACGCAGTCGAAGGGCACCGGGTACTTCGACGACCACCACGGGAAGGGGCCGCGGTGGTACCGCGCGCACTTCCCGCTCCGGTTGACCGGCCGGCTGCTGGGAGGTCCCGACGCGAGGGCCTTCGAGAGCAGCGGCTACTACCTCTTCCACCCCCTGGCCGCCCAGCGCCTGGCCGCGGAGCTGCCGGACGCCCACGTCGTGGTGCTGGTGCGCGACCCCGTCGAGCGGGCGATGTCGGCCCACCGGCACGAGCTGGCCCGCGGGTTCGAGGAGCTTCCCCTGGAGGAGGCGCTCGAGGTCGAGCCGCGTCGGCTGGACGGCGAGTCCGACCGCCTGGCCAGCGACCCGGAGTACCGCAGCCACACGCACCGGCACCACGCCTACCTGGCGCGGGGGGAGTACGGCAGCCAGGTCGGGCGCTTCGTCGAGGCGCTGGGCAGCGACCGGGTGCACGTGGTCGACGCCGACGCCTTCTTCGCCGATCCCGCGCGGGAGTTCGCCGACCTGCAGCGCAACCTGGGGATCCCCGTCTACCTGCCCGAGCGGGTGGAGCGCTGGAACGCCCGTCCCGGCGGGACGCGCCTCCCGCAGCAGCGCCGGGAGCTGCTGCTCCAGCACTTCGAGTCCTCCGACGCCGAGCTCGAGGCCTACCTGGGTCGCCCCCCGATGTGGCGTCAGCGGGCGGAGGGCAGCGACGTGAGCACCGACTCCAGCGCCTCCAGCGTGACCAGCGCCCGCGGCACGATCAGCTCGCCGCCCGGCGCCGCCGACATCTCCAGGTAGCGCGCGGTGATGGCGACCAGGTAGGCCGCCTCCACCGGTCCGGCCCCCGGGAGGGCGTCCAGCACCACCCCGGTGGTCGTCCCACGGCGACGGGTGGCGGCGTTGACCGCGTAGTGCACGCGGTCCATCCCCGCGGGGACGCCGGTCTCGAACCGCTCCCAGTCCCAGACGAGCAGGGCGGGTCGTCCGTCGGCTCCTCGGCCCGGTGCCATGTTCCAGGGGGTCCAGTCACCGTGCCAGGCGCTCACCGGCACCGGGGCGGGGTGCCGGAGGGCGAGCGCCTCCATCGCTGCGACCAGCCGCCCCACCGCCGCCCGGTCGGGGGCGGACCGCGCCGTGGCCAGGCATCGCTCCCACCACGGCAGCCGCGCCAGCGGCGTCGGCTCGGCGGCGAACGCGGCGTCGAGCTCGCCGGCGGCTCGCTCCACCAGCTCACGTCCCCGGACCCGGACGGCCCGGACGGCGCGGACGGTGCGGGCGGCCCCCGCCCCGACCCCGAGGTCCTCCTGCACCAGCACCTCGACGTCCTGCCAGCCGCCGACGTAGAGGGGCCGGGGCACCCGGAGCACGGAGAACGAGGCCCCGGAGTGGGCCTCCAGGGTCTTCAGGGCCTCGGACTCGGCCCGGACGTGCGCGGCGGCGGTGGCGGAGTCGCCCAGCTTGGCGAAGCCCAGCGAGCCGCCCTGCTCGTCGAAGAGCTGCAGCACGGGCTTGCGGTTGACCCGCGCGGGACCCACGCTCAGGCTGAAGGTGATCCGGGGCCGGCCGAGCTCCCGGGCCAGCAGGTCGGGCAGGGCCACCGCACCGTCCGGGGAGGCGCGAGGGGCATGGACCCGGAGCCGGTCGGGCAGCGCCCGGGTGGCGCCGGCCCGCAGGGCCACCGACGCGAGGGTGCGGACGCCGACCTCGGCGGGCCGGGCGGCCGCGCTGAAGCGCAGCACCGCGGCGGAGGCGGCGGCAGGCTGCGAGGGGAGCAGGAGCCGGGGGGAGCGGGCGTGGGGGAGCAGCAGGAGCTCGGCGGTCGCGGCAGGATCGACGCGCCTGGAACGGACGAGCTCGGTCCGTGCTCCGGGCCAGAGCCGGACCAGGGTGGAGCGGAGCACGTCCAGGACGTCGTCGGGAGCGGTCGGCACGGAAGCAGTCTCCCGCAGCCGCGGCCCTCCCACGTCCGCGACACCGTCTCCGGTGCCGGTGCCCGGTCTCAGCGCCGCGAGCCGGGCTCGAAGCCGGTGGCCGGCCGGCTCATCGCGTCGGCAGCAGCGGGGCGCCCGCCTGGGCGGCCGCGAAGCTGGCGTACTTGCCCGCGCTGGTGATCGGGTAGGAGTTGCCGTAGCTGTTGAGCTCGGTGTTGAAGTAGGCCATGGCCAGGCCGCCGGTGGCGACCAGCTGGGCGTAGGTCCGCTCGAGCCATCCCGGGTCGGCGGCGAACGCCTCGTCGGTCAGGCCGGTCTCGGCCAGGGCCCAGGTGGTGTCGTTGGCCTTGGCCCAGGCGGCGAGCTTGTCGAAGTAGACCGTCCTCATGTCCTCGGTCTTGGTGATGAGCGCACCGTTGGACTTCTTGGTCATGTGCCAGTTGTAGACGTCGAACCCGGCGACGTCGACCTTGGTCTGGGGCCAGATGTTCTCCAGGCGGAACTCCGCCGGACCGTAGAGCTGGTTCCAGCCGGTGGTGATGACCGTGAAGGCGACGTTGGGCGCGGCATGCCGCACCAGCGGGCCCAGGCGCTCCTGCATGGCCTTCCAGGCCTGCATGTCGCCGTCCTTCTCGGGCTCGTGGTGGAAGGCCACCCAGACCGGTCCGCCGACGGTCTTGAGCTTGCCGGCGAGGTCGAGCGCCCAGGCGTCGCCCTCTCCGGCGGCCATCGCCTCCCAGCTCAGCGGCAGCTTGAAGCTGATCCAGGGGAGCCGTCCGGCGGCGAGGTCGGCGCCGGCGACCTCGACCGCCTTGTCGACCTGGTAGCCCTGGTAGTAGGTGCGGCGCACGCCCAGGCGGTGTCCGGTGGCGCCCTCCATGGGGGCCGGGTCGGAGTTGGCCCCGAAGGCCGAGCCCAGGTAGGCGCCGCAGGCAGGGAGGCCGCGGCTGTCGTAGGTGCAGCCGTTGCTCAGCACGCCGGCCACGTCGGTGGGGGTGGGCGGGGTGGTGGGCGGGGTGGTGGGCTCCTGCGGCTTGGGGGCCTTGGGCGTCTGGGTGCGGGGCTTCTTCTTCTTGGGGGTCTTGCTCGGGGGGGTCTGCTTCCGGTTCTTGGGCGGGGTCTGGCGGGCCTGCTTGCCCTTCTTGACCCTCAGTACCCGCACGTCGTCGAGGAGCACCCGGTCCTGGCGCGACTGGCGGGTGCGCACCTCGACGCGGACCACCGAGCTGTCGGAGCTGCGAGTGACCCTGACGCGGGCCAGGGACCAGGTGCGGCCGACCACCAGCTTGTCCCGGCGGGTGTCGAGCACCTCCCCGCTGGCGGGCTCGATCTCGCGCACCACGAGGCGGGCGGGGATCCTGCCCCGGGTGGAGCGGAGCCACGCGGTGACCTCGTGCCTGGCGCCCTCGAGGTCGCGGGCGTGCGCGGTGGAGGCCGCGACCACGAGACCGGGCGCCTTGGCGTGCAGCCTCGCCGCCCGGTGCGAGCGCCGGCCGTCGGCCACCGTCGTCAGCCGGCCCTGCCGGCTCGCCGTCCAGCCGCGGGTGCCGTACTCGAAGGTCTCGTTGTAGAGCGCCCGGGACGACGTCGCCGGCGCGGCTGCCGCCGCTGCCGTACGGCTCGCGCCCTCCGTGCTCGGGGCCGCACCGGAGGAGGGGACCAGGAAGACCGGTCCGGCCATGAGGAGGGTCGCCAGAGCCGGCAGCAGGGCGCGCTGAACTGCGGGGCGTGAAGAGGTCACGGGCATGCACCTTCGTGGGGCCGGCAGAGCGCCGGACGGGAGGATCGCGGGAAGGAGTGAGGGAGGAGGGAGAAGTGATCTCTCTCATATCGACTTGCCGAACGTACCCCAATTTCGGTAAGGCGTCTCGCGATCTATCCCCTATTTGGGGTAAGTAGCCCGGGTCATTCCGGGGGGTCCGAGTGGGCTCCCCCTGACCACCGGACGGAGGTCAGATGCCGCGGCCGCGGCGGTGGGCGAGGTCCATGAGCCGCTCGGCGGAGACCAGGCGCAGCGCCACCGCGGTGGCCAGCAGGGAGCGACGCTCGGCGGGCCGCGCCCGGAGGGTGGCCCCGATGGCCGCCCAGGTCCCCGGTCCTCGCATGGCCGCCAGCGCGAAGGCGCGCTGACCCCTCAGCCGGCCCAGGGCCTTCGGGTCCTGGTGGAACTCGGGGTGCTTGGCCAGCCAGTAGTCGGTCGCAGCGACGATCGTGGGCCATCGCTGGGAGAACATCGACTGTCCCCAGGTGACCTGGACGAGCGGCTGCTCGACGACGGCGAAGCCCCCGTGCCGGGCGGCGCGGATGATCCAGTCGTAGTCCTCACCGTGGCTGCCGGGGATCTCCTCGTCGACCAGCCCGATGCCACCGAGCAGGGCGTCGCGGGCGACCACCACCGTCGAGGGGTGGGCCGACATCACGCGGTTGCGCACGAGGTTGCCCAGGGTGAGCTCGCCCCGGGTGGCCACCCGCGGCGTGCGGGTGTCGCCGTACGCCACGACGATCCCCGTGACGGAGGTGGGGGCGCCGGTACGGGCGAGCTCCTCGAGCTGCGCCCGCAGCTTGCCCTCGAGCCACTCGTCGTCGTCGTCGCAGAACGCCACCCACGGCGCCGAGCCGTGCAGGATCCCGGTGTTGCGGGCGCCGGCCAGGCCGGGCGTCCGGGTGTTGGCGACCGGCTGGACGGGCCGGCTCGGGTCGGCGGAGGCGATCGAGGGGTCCACGTCGCTCTGGTCGAAGACCACCCAGGTGCGCACCACACCGGGGTAGTCCTGACCGACCACTGCGCCGAGCGCGCGCGCCAGCAGCTCCGGCCGACGACGGGTGGCGATCACCACGTCGACGTCGGGACAGGCGTCAGTCACGCACTTCTCTTCTCCTCGGACGCGGGGGCACCAGCGTCATCAGGATGACACCCCCCAGCAGCCCGACCGCACCCCCGGACACCGTGAGCAGCTCGAAGTCGCGCCGTCCGGGCTCCGGCTCGCCGGTCCGGATGACCTCGCCGACCGCCCGGCGGTCGGTCTCCAGCTCGTTGATCGCGGCGTTGAGGAGCGCCCTGGCCTCCGTCGAGGCAGCGCCCCCCTCGAGCTCGCGCAGCTCCTCGCGCAGCTGGGCGACGACGTCCTGGCGCCGCTGCTCCAGGTAGTCCTCCCGGGCGTCGAGGTAGGACTCGCTGACCGCCGTGGCCAGGCCCGGGATCTCGTCGGGGTCCGGCCACCGCACGTGCATCACCAGGACGCTGGAGTTGGGCTCGGCGGTGACCGCCAGGCCGCGTCGCAGCTCGCGGGGGGTGGAGGCCACCGAGCGGGCCGCCCCGTTGAGGGTCGTCTCCGACATCAGCAGGGCCGCCTCGGTGTCGACCGTGATGTCCTGGGAGACCCGCTCCCCGTCCTCGAGCTCCTCCTCCTCGGCCACCTCGGTCTCCAGGTAGACCGGGGCCGGGGTGATCGCGATCGAGACCCTCGTCTCGTGGTCGGGAGAGGGTGCGAGCAGGGCGAGGACGAGACCCACCGCGGCGCCGAGCGCGGAGGTGGCGCCGAGCACCGGGAGCCCGCGCCGCACCTCCGCGGTGAGCCGGGGGAGGGTGGTCAGCAGGCGGGGTGGTCCGCTCCCGTCGGCGTCGCGCCGCTCCCGGGCCACCAGGCCGATGGCGAGCATCAGCACCATCAACGGGATCCCGAGGGTGTCGTAGACCGGGAGCTGGAGCAGGAAGAAGGCGATCGCGAAGGTGCACAGCGCCTCGTTGACCGTCCGGCACCGCCAGGAGCGCGTCAGCGCCAGGACGACGAAGAGCAGGAAGAAGAGGAGCCCCGGCCAGCCCTGGGAGAAGAGCACCATCCACAGCAGCCCCTGGGTGCCGAGCGGGGGCACGCCGCAGCTGGGGCACTCCGGGGTCGAGGCGCCGGTGATCGAGGCGAAGCTGCCCTGGACGTCGCGGGTGCCGCCGAAGCCGAGCACCGGCGACCCTCGGGAGACCGACTCGGTGGTCAGCGTCAGCAGCCCGCCACGCCGGTCGTTGCTGTGCTGGTTGTCGAGGCGGTCGGTGACCAGGTCGCCCAGGGGGGTGACCAGCACGGTGAGCAGGCCGATCCCGGCCAGGAGGCCGCAGGCCATCAGCAGGGCGGGACGCCCCTTGGCCGCCGCCAGGACCGCCAGGCCCACCCCGCCCAGGGCCAGGGCCCCCCACAGCCCGCGGTTGAGGGAGTAGAGCACCGGGGGCAGGGCCGCGGCCACCGTGGCCAGGGCGACCACCGACCAGCGCACGCGCGAGCGGCCCCGGGCGCGGGCCAGCCACCCCCCGACGAAGACCAGGGACATGGCCATGACCGCGCCCCAGGTGTTGGTGTAGGCGAAGGGGGCCTTGGGCCGGGTCCCCTCGGTCCCCAGGACCGTCTGCACGTCGGCGACCTCGAGGTGGACCAGCGACTGGACGAACGCGTTGGAGGCCACCGCCTCGGGCAGCAGCAGCTCGAACGGGGTGCGCAGCTCCAGGTTCGGTGCCACGAGGGCGAGGAGTCCGCCCATGGTGCTGACCAGGAACATCCAGGCGACCGAGCCGTGGACCAGCCGGTCCGGCACGGTGCGTCGGGGCATCGTGGTGATCCAGACCAGGGCGACCGTGCAGGCGACGTACCAGGCGAGCTTGAAGCCGAAGACCAGCAGCCGGGCGCCGCCGGCCCCGCCGGGGACCGCGCCGGGCGCGTCGATCCACAGCATGGCCGCGCCCAGCACGATCCAGGCGAGGAAGAGCGCCCACCACCCCGAGCCCCGGGGCAGGTGGATCTCGGGCTGGCGGGCCAGCTGGACGGCCATCACCAGCGCGACGAGCAGCGGGACGGTCTCGGCCAGCCCCAGCACCCACCACACCGGCCACCCGAGCAGCATCGCCGCGAGCGGCCAGCCCTGGCCGAGCCGGCGCCACCAGCGGGTGCGCGGGGCGGGAGCGGTGGGCGCGGATGACACTCGCGGGGGGGTCGGCGGAGCAGCCTCACCCACCAGCTGCGTCATGCGGTCCATCACAGGCCGGGACCCCTTCGAGGATCGTCATCAATTGAGGGGAAATCATGCCCTCGAACGCCTTATCCGGCAGTTCCTTGGTGAAGATTCCCCCTGGTGGCCAGCTCGGGCGGCCCACGGTCGCGGTGACGCGCCGGTCGCAGGTTGGTTCTAGGGACGGTGGGACAGGCAGATGGGCAGCAGGATGAGCCGGGCGTCGGCGATGGTCGCGTTCGCGTGCGTGGCGGCACTGATGGGGCAGCTCCCCGCCGTCGGCGTCGTCCAGCCGGGCGGGCGGCTCGTCCAGGACGTGGCCGCGGCGCGGACGCCGCACGTGCTCGACGGGAAGGTCTACTCCGTCGTCGAGGCCGGCGGCAAGATGGTTCTGGGCGGTGACTTCAGCAAGGCCCGCAACGAGGGCGCCACCACCCAGCTGACCCGCAACAACCTGCTGGCCTTCGACCCCACCTCGGGCGAGATCAGCTCCTCCTTCCTGCCCCAGCCCAACGGCGTGGTCCGCGTGGTGCTGCCGGCCCCCGACGGCCAGTCGGTCTACGTCGGCGGCAAGTTCACCAGCATCGGTGGCCAGAGCCGCAAGAACCTGGCCCAGGTCCGGATCTCCGACGGGGCGGTCCTGCCGTTCGACGCCGGCAAGATCACCGGACAGGTCCGCGACCTCCGCCTCGCGGCCGGTCGCCTGTGGATCGCCGGCCACTTCACCCACGTCCAGAACCACGACCAGACCGCGCTGGCGACCGTCGATGCGCGCAGCGGCGCCTTCCTGCCCTTCATGCGCCAGCGCATCGCCGGCGTCCACAACAGCGGCGCCACCAACGTCCTGAAGATCGACATCAGCCCGAAGGGCGACCGGCTCGTCGCGGTCGGCAACTTCGACACCCTGCAGGGCGTGGTGCACCACCAGCTCCTCCAGCTCGACATCAGCGGCTCCGCGGCGCGCGAGACGACGTTCAACACCCGGTTCTTCACCGCGAGCTGCTCGAAGTCCTTCGACACCTACATGCGCGACGTCGACTTCTCGCCCGACGGCTCGTTCTTCGCGGTGACGACCACCGGCGGCTCCGGCGGCGCCGACGCGCCCTGTGACTCCACCTCGAGGTTCGAGACCTACGCGGCCGGCTCGACGGTGCAGCCGTCGTGGGTGAACCTGACCGGCGGCGACACCCTCTACGCCGTCGAGGTGACCGACTCGGTCGTCTACGTCGGCGGTCACTTCCGCTGGCAGAACAACCCCTACGGCAGCGACACCGGCAGCTACGGCGCGGTCGGCCGCGCCGGCCTGGCTGCGCTGGACCCGGTCAACGGGCTGCCCTACTCCTGGAACCCGGGGCGTGACCGCGGGATCGGGGTCTTCGACTTCCTGGTCACCGGCGCCGGTCTGTGGATCGTCTCGGACACCGAGCGGATCGGCCAGGGCCAGCTGAAGCCGCGGATCGCCCGGATGCCGCTGGACGGCGTGACCTTCCCGGCCGTCCGCTCCGCCGAGCTGCCCAACGACATCTACACGGTCGGGACCTCGACCACCACGGCGCGCAGCTTCCGCGACGGCACCGTGGGGCCGGCCCGCTCGGTCTCCGGGCTCACCGCGAGCACCGTCAAGGGCGCCTTCATGGTCAACGGGTGGCTCTACCTCGCCCAGTCCGACGGCACCTTCGTGCGGCGGACCTTCGACGGCAGCACCTTCGGCCCGGCCGAGCGGGTCAACACCAGTGACCTGATCCGCCAGGACACCACCTGGGGTGACGACGTGCGCTCGGCGACCGGCATGTTCTTCGACAACGGCCGTCTCTACTTCACCCGGTCGGGCACCAACGAGCTGCGCTACCGCTACTTCACCCCGCAGAGCGGAGTGGTGGGTGCCAAGCGCATGGTGGCCTCCGGCAACGTCACCGGCCTCAGCTTCTCCGGGGTGCGGGGCATGTTCCTGGCCGGCGGCAAGCTCTACTGGGCCGACGCCCAGGGGGTGCTGCGGCGGATCGACTGGGCCGAGAAGGGCCCCTCGGGCGCACCCGTGGGCGGCACGGCGTCCGTCGTCTCCGACCCCAGGGCGGGCGGGGTCAACTGGACCTCCCGGGACCTCTTCGTCTACCAGGACGCCCAGGGCCGCGGCGCGGCCCAGGAGCCGCAGGCCTCCTTCGACGTCCAGTGCACCAGCCTCACCTGCGCCTTCGACGGCACCTCGTCGCTGACGCCGGGCGGCGAGGTCGCCTCCTACCAGTGGAGCTTCGGCGACGGGGGCTCGGGGACCGGCGCGACGCCCACCTACACCTACGCCGCCAACGGCAGGCGCCAGGTCACCCTCACGATCACCAGCTCGCGCGGCGGCACCAGCAAGGTCACCCGCGACGTCGAGGTGGTGCGGGTCAACCAGAAGCCGCTGGCCGCCTTCACCGCCTCGTGCCTGGGCACCAGCTGCTCCTTCGACGCCTCGGGGTCCAGCGACGCCGAGGGGCCGCTGCAGTACGCGTGGAACTTCGGTGACGACACCTACGGCACGGGCGTGACCCCCAAGAAGACCTACGCCACCGAGGGCGCCCGACGGGTGACCCTGACCGTGACCGACAGCGACGGGGTCACCGCCACCACCAGCCAGGACGTCGCCGCCAACCTCGCGAAGGTCGTCTTCGGCGGGGCGGCGTCCAGCAACGGCAACGGGACCAGCCACCGGGTCACCCTGCCCGCCGGAGTGGCGGCGGGTGACCTCCTGGTGCTCCAGCTCGGGCTCAACAGCGACGTCGCGATCACCGACCCGGAGGGGTGGACGCCGCTGGCGAGCCTCGCCGGTGGTGGGGTCTCCGGTCGCTCGTGGTGGCGCTACGCCACTGCCGGCGACGCCGGCAAGGGGGTCCGCGTCGACGTCGGGACCGCTGCCAAGGGCGACCTCTCGGTGGCCGCCTACCGCGGCACCGGAGGGCTGAGTGCCTACGTCGCCGACCACGAGGGCCGGATCCACACCTCGCGGGGCACCGAGTTCGCCTCCCCGCAGGTCGTGGCGCCGGCGGGCGGGGGCTGGCTGGCGACCTACTGGGCGCTGAAGGCCGCCGAGGAGGCGTCTTGGAGCCAGATCGGCGGCCAGACCGCGCGAGCGACCTCGTCGGGCGCGGGCGGCGGCCGGATCACCGCGACGATCTCGGACTCGGCCGGTCCCGTGGCCGCGGGGCAGACCGGCAACCTGGTCGGCAGGACCACCGTGGAGGTGGCCCGTGCGATCGTCTTCTCGACCTCCATCGGCCTCAAATAGGTGGGAGTGGGTCACGGAGTGAAGAAGACAGACGCATCGGGGCGGCTGTCCGGGACCGCGTGCCTCCTCGGCCTCCTGGTGCTGCTGGGGGCGTGCTCCGCCACGGAGGCGACCGAGCGGACGACGAGCCTGCCGGGCCCGCGCGGTCAGCTGGTGCTGGAGTTCGACGAAGGGCTCAGCGCCGAGGGTGACCCGATGGAGCGGGTGCAGAGCTCCGGCACGGCGACCCTGAGGATCACCGTCAGCGCCGCCGGGGGAGGGACCCTCGACCGCGTCGTGGGCCGCTCGGGCTACGCGGTGCGGACCCCGCCGTTCAGCGAGGCCAGCACCACCCCGGCCGCGGTCCTCGTGGTCAAGCCCCGCGGGGCCGACCAGCTCAGTCCCGGGACCCGGGCCTTCCGGTGGGGCGTCGACGTGATGCTCGACGCCGAGCAGGGGACCACCGAGGCGGACAACGGCGACAACGTGCTGCAGCGGGGGCTCTTCGACGACCAGGCGCAGGTCAAGCTCCAGCTCGACGGCGACGTGCCCTCCTGCCGGGTGCGGGGCGACGCGGGCGAGGCGATCGTCTCGGCGGGAGCGCCGGTCGCGCGGGAGCAGTGGCACCGCATCATGTGCCAGCTGCGCAACGACCGGCTGACCCTCGCGGTGGGGGAGCCCGGCCGGCCCAGTCCGCAGGAGTGGTCGGTGCCCGCCTCGGTCGGCGCGGTCGAGTTCCGGCGCTCGGAGCCGATCGCGATCGGCGGCAAGGTGACCCGCAAGGGCCGCATCGAGCCCCGCGACACCGACCAGTTCAACGGACTGATCGACAACGTCTTCATGGACATCACGTGAGCGCCGCCGGACGAGGGCAGGTGGACGACGGGTGAGCCCGACCCCGCCGAAGGTCGTCGTGGTCGCCGAGGGGCACCTGGTCGGGGAGGCCATCGAGGTCGCGCTGAGCGCGCGGGAGTTCCAGATCGTGCGCATGGTCAGCCCGCGCTCCCGCCAGGAGCTGATGGAAGCCCGCCGCGAGATCGTGCGGGAGCGGGCCGGGGTCGGGGTGGTGGTCGCCGAGATCGACGACCTGGGCCAGTGGCGTGACGCGCTGGCGCTGGTGGAGTCGATCAGGATGCGCTGGCTGGTGGTGACCGGCTCCCGCAACCCGGCGCGCTGGGGGGCGCTGGTGGAGGCGGGGTGCTCGGGCGTCGTCCCGATGTCGGCGGGCCTGGACGTGCTCACCCGCACGCTGTGGGCGGTGGCCCGGGGCGGGCCGGGGATGCCGAACGCCACCCGCGAGGAGGTGCTGGCGGAGTGGGAGCGCCTCGGCGCCTCGCGCCGGTCGCTGATCCTGCGCATCTCGGCGCTCTCGCCGCGGGAGTGGGCGGTGCTGGAGATGCTCAAGGAGGGGCTCTCCATCAAGGCGATCGCCGAGGCGGGCGGGGTGAGCGAGGGCACCGTCCGCAGCCAGGTGCGCGCCATCCGGCAGAAGCTCAACGTGAAGTCCCAGCTGGCCGCGGTGGCGGCGTACCAGCAGGCGACCGACCTCACCTACTCCAAGACCGGCTGAGCACGCCGCGCGGGCTCCGCGTCGTGCGGGGCCTGGTTGATCTCCGCCCAGACGGAGTCGAGGGAGAGACCGAGGACCTCGGCGAGCGCGGCGATCGTCGGGAAGGCCGGGGTGGCCACCCGACCGGACTCGATCTTGCGGAGGGTCTCGGGGGAGAGGCGGGCCGCGAGGGCGGTGTGCAGCATGGAGCGCTCGCCCCGAGCGCGCCGCAGCAGGGCGCCGAGGCGGCGTCCGCGCTCGACCTCCGCCTCGGTGAGTGGGAGCCTGACCATGGTGCCGATAGTAGTACCGGGATAATATGACCGGGATAGTTTTCGGACAGCGCCGTACCGTACAGAGTCTTGTCCCACCAGGAAGGCACCACATGATCGAGATCCTCAACCCCGCCCGGATCGCCCTGGGGCGGGAGACGGGTGCCCTGGTCGCCGAGATCCTGCAGACGATGCGGAGCCGCAGCACGCCCGGCACCAACCTGCTCGAGATCGACCGCGGGGCCAAGGAGATGATCCTGGCGGCCGGCGCCGTCTCCTGCTACGTCGACTACGCGCCGTCCTTCGGGCGGGGACCGTTCGGTCACTACATCTGCACCTCGGTCAACGACGCCGTGCTCCACGGGCGCCCGCACGACTACGAGCTCGCCGAGGGCGACCTGCTCTCCCTCGACCTGGCCGTCTCCCTGGGCGGGGTGGTGGCCGACTCGGCGATCAGCTTCGTGGTGGGCGGGGTCGAGCGGCCCGAGGACACCGCGATGATCAATGCCACCGAGCGGGCCCTGGCTGCCGGCATCGCCGCGGCCGGCCCGGGCGTCCGCATCGGGGACCTCTCCCACGCGATCGGCACGGTGCTCGGCGAGGCCGGCTACCCGATCAACACCCAGTTTGGCGGGCACGGGGTGGGCTCGACGATGCACCAGGATCCGCACGTCTCCAACGCTGGACGCCCCGGTCGTGGCTTCAAGCTGCGCCCCGGCCTGCTGCTGGCCCTGGAGCCGTGGGTGATGGCCGACACCGACGAGCTGGTCACCGACGACGACGGCTGGACGCTGAAGAGCATCACCGGCTGCCGGACCGCGCACAGCGAGCACACCATCGCCATCACCGACGACGGCGCTGAGATCCTCACCCTGCCGCGGGGTTGAGCTCCCGGGCTCGAGCCCGCGGCCCAGGACGAAAGGGCAGACCCATGAAGGTGTTCATCGTCGGCGTCACCGGGGCTGTCGGGGGGTTGCTCGCGCAACGTCTCGTCGCCCGTGGAGTCTCCGTCTCCGGCCTGGTGCGTCGGGAGGAGCAGCGCGAGGCAGGTGACCAAGGAGATCGACGGTGACGGCGTGGTGAAGGCGGTCGAGGCCACCCGCACGGCGGGCGCCGGCCGGTTCATCCTGGTGTCGGTGCTCCCGGAGTCGTGGCGGGAGCGGGAGCTCGGCGACGACGTCGAGTACTACTTCGCCGTGAAGAAGGAGGCGGACGTCGCAGTGAGCCGCAGCGGGCTCGACTGGGTCATCCTACGACCCTCGCTCCTGCTGGACGGTCCCGGACAGGGCACGGTCTCCCTCGGACCGGCCGAGCTCCACGGCGAGATCCTCCGGGAGGATGTGGCCGACACACTCGTCGAGCTGGTTCACGAGCCCCGGATCAGCCGGCAGATCCTCGAGCTGAACCAGGGCGCGACGCCCATCCGCCAGGCGGTTCTGGAGAACGTGCGGGAGCGTTGAGCGAGGTGCGCGTCAGTTCAGAGCATCCACTGAACCCGGTACGCGACACCCTCACCTCGGCTAGCGTGCCCCGCGGGACATCGGGCCATGGCATGGCAACGCGCACTCGGGCGAAGTGACGCACCACCTTGAACGCTCCGTCGCGGCAGATGTGCACCTTCGTGGCTACCGATGACACCGGCTGGGTGGCGCCGAAGGAGATGATCGGCCGGCTGTCGGCAAGCACGGGCCGCAAATACAGCGCGATGGCGCAAGTTCGAGGGAGGTCTGCCTTATACAGTCGGCTGAGGCAATGTGACCCTGAAGGTGCTGCCCTGTCCGACTACGCTGTCCAGCGTTACGGCACCGTCGTGTGCGGCCACGATGGAGCTGACGATGTTGAGGCCCAAACCGGTGCCTGGTAAGTGCCTTTTGAGCGCCTCCTCGCCGCGGAAGAATCGGTCGAAGACGAGTTCGACCTCCTCTTGGGCTATGCCGATGCCGGTGTCGCTGACTTCCACTTCGATCGCGGTCGCACTCTGCGTGAGAACGACGCTCACCTGACCCCCCGGGTGGGTGTACTTGATGGCGTTAGAGAGCAGGTTGTCCAGCACCTGGCGGATGCGCTCTCTGTCGACCACGGCGGTGACGCTTCTGGGAACGTCGATCCCGACAACCACGCCATACTTCTCGGCCATAGGACGCGTCGCCTCGACGGCTTCATGCACTAGCGCGGCTAGATCCACTGCCGTGCGCTGCAGCGGAAGCCTGCCCTCGCCGGCCTGTCCTACCTGAAGCAGATCGGACAGCAGCGCTCGCAAACGGCTGGCGTTGCGCTCGACGATCCGCAGCTGGGCAATCACATGAGGAGGCAGTTCCTCGTCCTCGCCCAGCATCTCAAGATAGCCAAGCATCGCGGTCATCGGCGTGCGCAGTTCGTGAGACACCGACGACACGAACTCGTCCTGGATCTGTCTGGCGCGCATCAGATCGGTGATCTCCTGGTAGGCGAGTGCCGAGCCCAACTGCTCTCCTGAGGGACCACGCACCTGGCGAGCAGACACGGAGAAGGCCGCGCGGGTGCGTGGATCATCGCCCACCCAGTAGGTGTAGTCGTCGAACTCCTCCCCCTGGACGGCACGGTAGGACGGCATGTCCTCCTTGGACATCCGTGTCTTGCCGTCCAGGAAGTACACATCACCGAGCTGCCCCGCATAGCCGTCGTGGCCGTTGGGGAAAGGCAGGCTCATCGTCTCCCGGTGACGGCGGTTCATCCGCTCGTAGCGGCCGTCGCTGCCGATCAGCAGCAACCCCACGCTCACCGTCTCGAAGATCGCCGCGAGGGTCTGGTGCTCGTGCGCGAGCTCCGCCCTGGCTGCCTCAACCCGCTCCTCGTGCTCGTGCTGCTTCGTCACGTCGAAGATCTGCGATATGAAGTGGAGCGGACGGCCGTCGCGGGCCCGCACCAGAGCCACCGAGAGATCGCCCCAGACGATGCGATCGTCAGCATGTAGGTAGCGCTTTTGCAGCCGATAGGAGTCGAGCTCCCCGGCCAACGCCCGACCGAACAACTCGAGGTCGGCCTCGAGATCCTCGGCATGTGTGAGCTCTTGAAAACCTCGCTTGCGCAACACGGCGGCGTCGTACCCGAGCATGTTGCACAGGGCCCGGTTAACCATCAGCAGCCGACCGTCGAGTCCCACTATGGTCATGCCGACGGGCGAGTGCTCCAATGTCAGACGCCATAGTTCGGCGCTGTCCCAAGCCTCCTCCACCTGACACCCCCACGCGCAAAGCGGTCAAGAACCACCGTAGATGATCCGGACGGGGCATCGGTAGGACGACGACGGCCGGTCTTCGACGACCTTAGAACCTCAGCAAGCGCCGCAGCGTAATGTCCGGTCGGAGACACAAGGGTCTGCTGCACGGATAGGTGACACCTTGACCTGCCCCACCGTTCGGGTTCCGGTCTCGGTGACTAACTGGCTGCGGTGATGGTGTCGGTTTCGGAGAGTAGTTCGTACTCGATCGGGGTGCGATAGCCGAGCGCGGAGTGGCGGCGGCGGCGGTTGTGAAAGATCTCGATGTACTCGAAGATCGCGTTCGCGAGCTCGACCCGGGTCTTCCATCGTCGGCGGTTGAGAAGCTCGATCTGCATCGAGGACCAGAAGCTCTCCATCATGGCGTTGTCCAGGCCGTCGCCTACCGTTCCGAAGGATGGGAGCAGGCCGGCGGAGCGGATCTTGTCGCCGAAGACCCAGGAGGTGAACTGGGTGCCGTGGTCGGCGTGGACGATGCCTCCGGGCTCGGGTCGACGGTTGCGGATGGCCATGTCGAGAGCGTTGACCACGAGCGTGGCGTCCTGCTTGGAGTCGATGGACCAGCCCACGATGCGGCGGCTGTAGGCGTCGAGGACCGCGGCACAGTAGATCCATCCTTCTCGGGTTCGATGTTGGGTGATGTCGGTGACCCACAGCTCGTTGGGACGGAGCCTGTGGAACTTCCGGTTGACCAGGTCGTCGGCGGTGACCACGCCGCGTAGCCGCTTGACCCTGGTCGGTCCTGGTAGGCCGTAGATGCCGGCCTGGTTCATGAGCAGCCAGACGGTGCGTTCGCAGACGGTGATGCCCATCCCCATGGTGAGTTCGGCGTGCACGCGTCGGTACCCGTAGGTGCCCCGGGAAGCGACGTGGACTTCCCGGATCAGCCCTGTGAGCCATTGGCGGCGCAGCTGCGTTGGGGTCGTGGGAGTCCGCTTCTGCTTGTAATAGTTCTGCCGTGCCACTCCCAGGACCCGGCAGCAGCGATCGGCCGGGACCCCGGCGTCGACGAGTCGATCGATCACCGGGTAGAGCCTTTTGGGCGGGGCTTGTCCTCACCCAGGAACTTCGCAGCCTGACGGACGATCACCAGCTCGGTCTCGAGCTCGCGGATGCGCCGGCGAGCCGCACGGAGCTCTGCTGACTCGGTGGTGGTGGTCCCGGGGATCTCGCCACGATCAATGCGGTCCTGCTTGACCCACTTGGACAGCGTGACGGGGTGGATGTCGAGTTCGTGAGCGGTCTGCTTCTGCGGTTTGCCCGCACGGACGAGCGCGATGGCTCGGGCGCGGAACTCGGGCGGGTAGGCACGGGGCACGGTGTTCAGCCTTCCGGTGAAGGCAGTCACTTAGCCACAGGAAATGGAACCTTTCTGGTGGGGCAGGTCAGTGTCACCTATCCGTGCAGCAGACCCGTTCGCATCCTGCCGGAGCAGCCCGGGGAGTGTCTCCGGCGTCGCGGTGAGCAGGATAAGCACAGCGTCGAGGTGGACACGGTCCCCCTTCGAAGCATCGAACTAACTCAACTCAAACGGCTGCCCCGAGATGGTCCGCGACCATGCGACGGCGGCCACGGTCACCATGTCGTCGAGCGGCACCCCGGTGGCGTCGACGCAGGCAGCTTCGAAGTCCACGACCCGCCGCGGATGCTTAGCCAGCTCGCACGGCAACTCGCGCAAGATCGAGGGCAGCAGCGAGGGCCTCCGTTCCCGACTCGCCTTCGCCAGGCTTTAGCAAGCGGGCCAACAGGGTCGACAGAGGCGTGGTGCGGTCATCATGAAGACTCCCTTCGAGGCTTATGTGAAAAGTTCACTCCGACAAGCACGCGTGGCTGCGTCTACGTCTTGCGTACCGGTGACAATCGTGGTTAAGGCGCTACACCACCGCCAAGGACTCAACTGGCGCGACTACCACTAAAAAACGCCTTGCCTGAGGCGTCGGTTCTCGATCGCGTTCCCCCCGACGGGGGGTGAGCTCGTCTCCGGCGCACAGCCGGGCCGTTGCGGAGCCTGCATGGACTACATCATGGCCCGCAGTCCAAGTTTGTCAACGGACAACTTAGTAAAAGTGTGCACCGACCTTTGCCAATCTCCGCCTGCGTCTTTGTTGGGGCGCCACCACCTAAGACGGCGATTGTTGATGATGATTACGACAAATGAGCACGACCCGGCCCATCCATCGTGGTAACGGCGCTTAGGGCCGCCGAGCGTGCCGATGAGCAGGCCGCGGATGCGCAACGTGCCGCGCATTGAACTTGGATAGCCCCTTGACAGAAAGATTAGCTGGCTGTTCAGTTATCACGTGGCATGGGTCACACTCACCCAGAGCGCCGCACAGTGGCGGGGGTCCACAGCCATCGCAACGGCGAGGCTGACTGTCGTGCCATAGCCCGTTGCTACATGAAGCGCGGGACCAGTGCCACGTCAGACTTCGTGCTGCCCGACAACGCGGCATGTTGCCTGATTAATCCGATTACGGCGCTTCTTTGGAAAGGTCTGAAAAGTTGAACAAGAACACTACTAGACGACAGGTGAGGTGGAGTCGCAAAACGGTCGTCACGGTGGGCCTCTTTGCGGCGGCCAGCATGATGGCGACGGGATGCGGAACAGACGCCAGCGGCGGTAGCGCCCCCGAAGACACTGACGGAGATCTGATCGTGTACGCCAGTCTGGGTATGGCTGGGACCGACTCGAGTTATGCGCCTGCGTTTGTGGCGGGCTTGCAAGCTGCGATCACGACGATCAACGACAATGGCGGGTTGCTCGGCCGTGACGTGAAACTCGAGGTGGAGAACAATCAAAGCGACCCCACAAAGGCTGTCTCCCTCCTCCAGGAACGGATTCGCACGAGCCCCAAGCCGAACTTGGTCTGGGCTGGCAGCAGCAGTTCTCAGACTCTGGCTCTGCTCGGCCTAACGACGCGTGAGCAGGTGATCGCGCTGAGCCCAAGTCAAGCGTACGACGTGGGAGACGCCGCCAAGTTCCCGTACTCCTTCAGTAGCGGCATCCAGGCCCAGGCCATCGCCGACTATCTGGCGGCCCAAATGGAGGACGAGGGATACAAAACCGTGGGCGTCTTGACCGGAGATGACGCGTACAGCGAGGACACGGCGGAGCAATACCGCAAGACCTTCGAGGCCTCCGGCTTGACCGTTGTTACTGAGTCCTTCGCTGTTGACGCCGTTGAGATGGACGGTCCCCTAGCGAGGTTGGCGGACCACGACCCGGACGTCGTTGTGTTTCACGACAACGTCCATCCCGCCTATGTCCTCAAAAGCCGGATCAAGGTAGGGATGGAAGACGTGCCTTTCGTAGGCGACCTCACCACTACGAACCGCTCGATGGCATCCGCACTCACCGAAGAGGAGAAGGAAGGTGTCCAGCTCGCGACGTTCGCCATGCACGTCAACAGCTCGGACCGGCCTGGAATCGACAACTTGCTCGACTCACTGAGCGATGCCGGTGTGGAGATCACGCTTCCGCTGTACATGTACGCGGTGGCCTACGACCCGGTGTTGGCGTACGCCAACGCCGTCGAGTCGGTGGGCTCCACGGATGTGGACGAGGTCCGCGCCGCGATGGAGGCGCAAACGGGGGACACGTATCAACTAGCTCTCGCTGACGATCTGGGATGGACCGAGACTCAGCACCTTTCGTCGGGCAGGGACCATTTCGCACTGGTGCCCGTTGCCCCGTTGAAGGCTGGCCAGTTCCAGGTGGGAAACTGACGGAGGGGTAAGCGTAATGGTCACAGCGTTGATGACAGGGCTCGTTCTCGGTTCAATCTATATCTTGGTGGGGGTGGGATATAACCTGGTCCTCATCGCATCAGGCGCTTTCAACTTCGCTCAAGCTGCAGTGGTCATGCTTGGGACGTTCATGGCTTTTGAACTCGGAGTTCAACGCGAGATCCCGACCATGCTGGTGGTCCTGATCGGAGCCGGAATCGGGGCACTGGTCGGCTTGATCGTTGACTTAGTGGCGATCCGTCCGGTCGCAGGCAAAGGATTGCACGGCGAATTGGTTACGACCGTGGGCGTGTCGACTATCTTGACTGGAGCGGTGGTCGTCCTGTGGGGAATCGACGTCCGGCCCGTGAAGAGTTTCGTCTCGGACGACGTCCTCACCATCTTCGGGGGTCGGGTGACGGTCGATGGCTTGATTCTGGTCGCAGTTGCTGTCGCTGCCTGTGCTGTTTTGTGGGCGTGGTCGCGACTGACACTCAGCGGCCTCGCTGCACTCGCGGTCTCCGAAGACCGTGATGCAGCCACCCTCCGAGGGATCAATGTCAAGTATCTGTCGGGGATGGCCATGGCAGTCGCGGGAGCTATTGGTTGTGCTGTGGGGCCACTGGTGGGTACACAGACGCAAGCCGTATGGACACTGGCCGCGGTTGTGACCCTCAAGGCGTTCCTTGTGCTGATCGTCGGTGGCATGGGGTCATTCCCCGGACTTCTTGTGGGCGGACTGGCCATTGGGCTTATCGAGGCGTTGACGGTGCGCTACCTGGGCAGCGAGTACCCGACCTTCGTGCTCTTCGCTTTGCTGCTGACCGTGCTTCTAGTCAGACCTGAAGGACTTTTCGGACAGAAACTTGAGAGGGCCGTATGAACATCGTCGATCGACTCACACTCAACGGGCAGCGGTTGTGGGTTCTGGCACTCGCCCTAGGAATATTCGCGGCGCTGGCGCCGTGGCTTGGCGCGAACCCCGGCGACCTTCGTCAGTGGATGCTGATCGCGATCCTGGCCCTCACGGTCAGTGGGCTGAACTTAGCTTGGGGGTATGGGGGGGAGCTTGCCATAGGCCAACTTGCGATGTATGCGGCAGGTGCCTATGTGACCGGTTGGCTTGTGATTGAGGGCCACGACCTCGCGATCGCCCTTCTCGCTTCGGCGCTAGCGGCCGCAGCACTCGGCTTGCTGACCGCCCTTCCCGCTCTGCGAGTGAGCGGATGGGGTGTGGCCATGGCTTCGTTCTTCCTGATCATCATGATTCCGCAAGTCGTGGGCCTTTTCCCCGATCAGACCGGAGGACGAGTAGGGCTGATCGGGGTGCCGGCACCTGTGCTTTTCGGTCACGAACTTGACGACAACCAGTTCTATGCGCTCGTCATGATTACTTTGGTCCTTTGGCTAGCTGCAATGCGGAACTTGGTCACCTCCCGTCATGGATCGGCATTGAGGGTTATGCGGGAGAGTCCCATTCTCGCGGCCAGCCTGGGGCTAAACGTGTCGAGGCTGAAGATCACGGCGTATGTTCTAGGTGCTGTTCCAGCGGGACTCGGCGGAAGTTTGTTCGTGTTCGTAGACAGATTCGTTGCGCCAGACTACTTTGACTTCGGCGCAGGAATTCTCCTCGTTGCGGCGGCAGTGCTGGGTGGTGCGGAAACGGTTTACGGAGCCCTAGTGGGTGCCGCAATCTTGACTCTGCTCCCGCAACGGTTCGGAAACTTCGACGAGTTTTCCGAGATAATCTTTGGTGTTTTCCTCGTGGTCGGTGGTGTCCTCCTGACGAGTGCGAGCCTCCAGAACAATCTGAGCAATCTAAAGTTGCGGATCCGGAACTGGCGCGCTCCACGCCCGAACTTGGTCGAGTCTGGAGAGTTCGGGCAGCTTCCAGAGCTGGTTAAGCGCCCGGTCGTAGTCGACTCGATCTCAAAGTCATTCGGGGGAAACCGTGCTTTGAACGATGTTTCTCTTCACGCGAAGCCGGGGGAGATCACCGCGCTGATCGGCGCGAATGGCTCGGGCAAGACAACCTTGTTGAACATCGTTTCGGGGTTCTACCGGGCCGATCGCGGGTCGGTCCTCCTCGGGGATACGTCGCTGCCCCTCGGTAAGGCGGCTAAGACAGCGCGCAGGGGAATAGCACGCACGTTCCAGACTCCTATCATCCCCTCATCGATGACCACCGCGGAAGCCGTCGAGGTGGGCCGGTATGTCCATGACTACTGCGGGATCCCATCCACGATGCTCCGCCTGCGCAAGCATCGATCCGTTGCTGCCCGAGATGCATCCCAAGCTCTGATCTGGCTGTCAGCGACGGGCTTGGCCGGCGAGGCGCGGTCCCTGGCCAACGGGCTTTCGCTCGGCGACCGCCGGATGCTCGAAGTTGCTCGGGCTCTGGCAACGGGCGCCTCTGTTCTCCTATTGGACGAAGTGGCGTCCGGACTCGACCCGGTGGAACTTGATCGGCTTAGTGCGTTGCTGAGAGCGGTACGCGACGCGGGGGGCACAGTGATCCTTGTCGAACACAACTTCAGCTTGGTGTGCGATCTGGCCGACTCGATTTACGTACTAGAGCGTGGAGAACTAATCGCTCAGGGCGATCCCGCGGCGATACAGCGAGACGAAGCAGTCGCCCGAAGCTACCTCGGCGAGGAAATGACACCAACCAGAGTCGGCGCCCAGGAGGACCTCAGATGAACGCACCAGCAGTGCTAACAGTTTCGGATCTCGCGGTTGGCTACGGTGATATCGGCGTTCTCTCCCACATCGATTTGACGGCCCGGTCTGGTGAGGTGACCGCAGTGTTCGGGGCGAACGGGGCGGGAAAGACGACGCTCCTGTCGGCCATTGCCGGCCTTATCCCCTCGCGAGAGGGGACGATCAGCCTGAACGGCACCGACATCACCACAACCTCCGCGCATTCTCGTGCCACCTCCGGCTTGGGACTGGTGCAAGAGGGTAAGCGTGTTTTCCACCGGCGTACCGTCCAAGAGAACTTGAGGCTGGGGGGCTACCACTTGAGCCGGGCGGAACGTCGCGCGGCCGTGGACACTGCGTATGATCGATTCCCGATATTAGCCGACCGACGTAACATGAGAGCGGGCTCCCTTTCGGGGGGGCAGCAGCAGATGCTGGCTATCGCTCAGACGCTAATGTCTCGCCCGCATGTTCTCCTTCTGGACGAGCCATCCGCTGGCCTAGCCCCCATTATCGTCAACGAAGTCATCCAGACCATCAGTCGCTTGAAGGATGAGGGAATGGCGATTGTACTTGTTGAGCAACTCATTGGGCATGCGATGTCGGTTGCCGACTACGTGGTCGCCCTGCAACAGGGCCGTGCGGTCATCCAAGCTCCCGCGTACGAGGTGGACCACGAACGCTTGCACGCCGCATATTTGGGTCAACCGACGGTCGAGACGATTTGACTGCCAGCACGAGACAGTTTGTCAAACGTTGAGTTGCCCCCAGCTCGCGATCGACGAACTTGGGAATACGATCCGCGGAGTTGCTGGCGCCGTCTCGATGTATCGGCATTCTCCGTGCTGTCGATCCTTTGTTAGCCGCTCCCACCCTCCTAGTCGCGCCTTCGGCGCGTCACCGGAATCGTCGCGGCCACCGATGTGTGCCCGGAAGTAAGTTCAGACGACCGAGGATACGAATCGGCATAATCTTGACAACCGCACCGGGTGCGTCCGCACAATCAATTGTCGATCGCCGCGAAGAAAGTCTCGAAACACATAGAAATAGGGATTGACCACGCGTGATCCCCCACCTAAGTTGGCTGGTCAACAGACAATCATTCGCGTAGGGGTGAAGCCCGCATCGGAAGGGCGGAATATATGAAACTGGGTTTGAGTGGGATGCAAGGTGGTGGCGGGGTCGAGGGGGGAAACCTCACGGACCTGGCGAGGAGAATCGAGGAATTGGGATTCGAGTCGCTGTGGACGCCGGAACACCCAGTCGTGCCGGCGGCGTATGCGGCGAACTATCCGTATACAGCCAGCGGAAAGATGGCTAACGCGGGCGACGTCGAGCGACCTTCGCCCCTGCTATGGCTTGCCCATGTCGGTGCGGCAACCACCCGACTGCGGCTGGGCGTCGGCATTTTGCTCCTGGCTTTACGGAATCCGGTCCTGCTCGCGAAAGACGTGGCAACACTCGATCAGCTTTCCGAAGGACGGCTGATGGTTGGTGTTGGACTCGGGTGGATGAGGGAAGAGTTTGAAGCGCTGGGCTCGGACTGGACTAGCAGGGTGGCTCGCACGGAAGAGTATGTGGCGGCCATGCGCGTCTTGTGGCAGCCAGGCCCAGTTCGTTTCTCAGGCGAATTCGTCAATTTTGAGCCCTTGTACTGCAGTCCTCGCCCATTTCAATCGGACGGGGTCCCGATTTTGATCGCAGGGCACAGCGAAGCGGCGGCGCGACGGGCAGGCAGGATCGGCGATGGGTTCTTTCCGCTGCCTCGACAAGAGGAGGACATGGTCAAGTTGATTGCATTGATGCGGCAGGATGCTGAGGTTGCTGGGCGCGACCCAGACGTCATTGAGGTCACGACCCAAGGCCCCTGTGACCCACGCGCTATCGCCCGCCTGGAGGAGCTGGGTGTGGATCGATACATTATCTACAGTTCGGATCACCAAATGGTATCCGATCCAGTTAGAGCGCGAAAAATGACGTCGGAACTGTCCAACTGGTTGCTTCATTAGTGGCGATTGATCCCTCTATCAGGCGGGGTGCTTTAGCGGAATCGATCGTCTGCTCCGTTGATGTGCGCCAATGGCGGGCTTTGCCTCGTATATCTGCCTCAGCGTTTGCTCCGGATGGTTCCGCTAGCCACGGCTGGGCGCCCGCGCCACGCCTGGAATACGCATTCGTGCGAGTTGGGCGCCGAGATGCGCGAACTGATGAGGTTGCGCGCTGCAATCACGATGCGGATTCCTATGACCCGATTGTTCATGCAAGATCATGATTCAGAAAAGGAATGGAAATGACGGAGAACAACTCACCATATGCTGCTGATGCTAGGGGTCCACTGTCGGGGAAGGTGGCGTTGATCACGGGCGCTGCGCGGGGGCAGGGTCGAGCGCACGCCTTGCGACTTGCTCGGGACGGGGCAGATATCGTCGCTATCGATATTTGTACAGACATCGAATCAGCCAAGTATCCGCTCGGTACTGCGAATGAACTCGAAGAAACGGGATCGCTGGTCGAGGGTGTCGGGCGCCGAGTCTTGACTCGATCGGTCGATGTCCGAGATGGCGCGGCACTCGACCAGGTCGCCCGTGATGCAGTCAGCGAACTTGGGGCGATCGACATCGTGTCTGCCAACGCGGGAATCTGGGGAGCTGGTACCTCGTGGGAGTTGAGCGAAACCGAGTGGCAGGACATGCTTGACGTGAACCTAACTGGGGTTTGGCGAACAGTGAAGGCTGTCGTTCCCCACATGATCCAGCAGGGAACCGGAGGCTCAATCATCATTACGTCTTCGACCGCTGCCCAAGCTGGGTACGAGAACCTGTCCCACTATGTTGCTTCGAAGCATGGGCTCACTGGTCTCGCGAAGTCCCTATCCAACGAGCTTGCCGGCTATAACATCCGAGTGAACTGCATTCAGCCAGGCGCGGTTTCCACGCGAATGATCCACAATGACACCGTGTACCGGCTCTGTGTCCCTGACGTCGCAGAACCCACCAAGGATGACCTGGCCCCAGTCTTCGCCAGTAAGCGGTCAATGAATGTGCCCTGGTTGGAGCCCGAGGACATCTCGAACGCGGTCGCTTGGCTCGCGTCAGATCAATCACGGTTTGTGACTGGGGTGTCAATCCCCGTCGACGCAGGAAACCTGTCAAAGCCCTGACCCTGGACTCAGGGCAATAAGGGCTGCCCTGGCGTCGAAATTCGACACACACAACAGGGGTCACGCTCAACCTGTGTTCGGAGCCCGGTTCGTGGCGCGGTGGCAGGCATAGCTACGCTTCGCCTGCCACCGCGCCACGCACGGGCTCGGGGTTGAGCTGATGACTGACGTTCTTCGTGCAGGAGTAGCAGGTCAGGGCGGGCTATTGTTGAGGACCGGCTCATGGCGATTCTCGGCGCGGTCCGTCAACCCGAGGAAGGCGTACGCCCTCGGCGCTGAAGAACGGGACACCCCACCGCACGAAGTCGGCGCCAACGTGCTCATGCTCGATTGCATATATGCGGTAGGGCTCGGGGCCGCTGCACCGATCTGTGACAGTCGGTCACGCGGCCTGGCCGGCCAGCGTGGTCATGATGGCTTCGTACTCGATGGGGGTCAATCGACCGAGGCGTGCTTGGCGTCGTCGGCGGTGGTAGGTCCGTTCGATCCAGGTCACGATGGCGATGCGGAGCTCTTCGCGGGTGGTCCACTTCTGGCGGTCGAGGACGTTGCGTTGGAGCAGGCTGAAGAAGCTCTCCATGGCGGCGTTGTCCCCGGCTGAGCCGACCTGGCCCATGGAGCCGAGCATCTGGTGACGCCATAGCGACTGCTGCAGCTTCCGGCTTCGAAATTGACGTCCGCGATCGGAGTGCAGCTTGCAGCCGGCCACCGATCCGCCCGTCGTCGTGGGCGGGCGCGCCGGGCAGGCCCTTCTTCCCGCGGCGCTTCTTGCCGAACACGCACCACCACTGGTTGTCCGAGCAGATCTTCCACACGGTCCGCTCGGACACGACGTGGCCGGCGTCGGTGATCTCGTCGAAGAGGAGCCGGTAGCCGAACTCCGGGTCCTCGCGGTGCGCGTCGAAGATCGCGTTCGCCAGGTAGGTCTCCTCGAGTTCGCTGTCCGTGACGGGGTTTGGCGAGCCAGGCGTAGTAGCGCTGGCGGTGGAGCTTGAGCACCCGGCACGCCACCGCTACCGGCCGGTGACAGTGACCGACAGCTCATGATTCTTGCCTTGGCGAGCGGCCTGGTCCTCATCGCGGTCACCCTTTACGGGGCGACTGCAGCGCGCAAACGCGACGTCGGCCGCCGCCGCGCGCTCGGAGCAACCCGGTCCGCTCTCGTCGTACCGGTGCTGCTCCCCACCGGGCTCGGCGCCCTCGCAGGCGTCACGCTGGGTACCGGGTTCGGGGTGGCCATGGTGAACGCCACCCAAGGCACCGTCCCAGGCATCGCGTTCATCCTCGGGGTCCCCACCCTGACGCTGCTCACCGCCCTCCTGGCCGCAGTCCCGCCTGCAACCATCGCCGCAGCACAAGGCCCGGTACGCATCCTCCGAGTGCCGTAACCTCGAATCCACCGAGATGAACTAGGCGGATCCGGGTTTACGAGACACGCCCTAGGCCGGATGCCCGAACTCGCGCCGATAGGCGTTGAAGTGCAGCACCCGACATAGGCAAGTCTGCCCCGTCAGTAGCGGGCCGGCGTGCGGCGCTCACAGCCGTCCTCTCAGTGCGCACGACACTTGGGGTTTGCACATCCCCAATCGGGTGTTCGCCGGCGAGAGCGAACCCCGCGCTTTGAGCGTGAAGCTGCACACTGCCCATGCTGGTCTGCAACACCCGTCCCGTGCTGTGGTGTGCGGGTGAAGCAGGGGAGGGACTGGGTTGGAACGAGGGACCGGAACGAGCACGGCCTCGCTCGAACGCGGGGCGATGTGTTGCGTGCCGGGTCTGATGGAGGCTCTGGGGTCCCTGAGTCCCCACTGGACTCGGCACGCAAGAGAGGGGACCGAGTCATCGGAGCGCCGGAAGTCGCACGGCCCCGCCGGGACGCGGAGCACGATGCGCTTTCACGGCTCGACGGTCATAGGCGGGGAGAAGGACGCACCTACTCGGTCTCAGCCGCGGGCATGCTTATCGCTACCGTGCGCGTCAGGCAGCGCCCCCTATGCGATTGGGTGTGAAACCCGGGTGTCGACAGTAGTGAGGTCGCCTTACAGGAAGTGCGAGCGCTGCGTGCGTCGAACCATGGCCGGCGGGTGCCCGCAGCGGAGTGCTCAGCGCGCTGCGGAAATCGGGAGGGCGTCGATGCGGAACGTGCGGCTCCGCCCCGCCTGGGTTGGGCGTGTGATCACTGCCAGCGGCCGCCCGTGGGCCGTGTAGAGGCTGTCACCGTCGGGGCTTCTGTAATGCTCGGCGTCCTCGTCGGGCTCGATGTCTCGCAGCCGAGGCACCGAAGCGAAAGGCGCCAAGATCCACGCCGGGTCGGTCACGTGCATCACTAGGGTCTTCTGTGCCGGCGTCGCCCGCGTCCAATGCGCCGTGGACAGGCCCCCGGTGCTCGTGGTCTGCACCTCGCCCGAGCGGATGCGGAACCGGTAGTAGCCGCTCTGCTCATCGGCCTTCATCGTCTGGACGTCACCGTTCAGGATGCCGTTGCGGCGAACCACCGTGACGTTGTGCGTGCGGGCTCCCTGAAACTGGGCCACCATTCGGTGGTCGTGCGTGGCAAGCCAGCGCTGGGCGGTGGCCGCGGGGGTCGCCGAATCCGAGGCGGGTGGACGGACCTGCGCGTTGCCGGTGATCCAGGCGACGCTGAGGGCTGCTCCGAGGATGATCAGCAAGCCCGCGGTGACCCCACCTCGACGGCGTCGTCGACGAGAAGTCGTGGCAGCACCAGCGCCGGGTGAGCCGTTCACGATCGCCATGCTCATGCCCGCAGACTAAGGCAAGGCCGCCGCGGCTGACCAAGGATGCGCGAACTGGTGGCCGCGCCGTGAGTCCTAGGCTGAACACGCCCCCTCATGCCGCGTCCCTCCAGCAGGACTCCTTGCCTCCGGACCGAGATCGTGCGGCCAGCGCGCGGCCGTGTGCAGCACCCAACGAAGGTACGCTGCCTAGCCGAAAGGCGCCGGGCCAGGCCGCTCAGCGGGAACTTGTCCCCGCCCGGGAAGCCTGTGCGTGCCCATCCCCATTGGAGTGTTTGCGGGCGACCTCTACGGGGGCGCTCTGAGCGTGAAAGTGCACCCTTCCGATGTTGACGATGCGGATGGGTCGAGGGACGGCCGCCACCCAGCCGGCCAGGTGAAAGTTGACGCCGGTTCGTGCAGCAGACCCTTTGATCGTGTGGCTCTCACATGGCCTGCAGCTCGGGTGCTTCCAGGGCAGGGAGAGGCTCGAGAGGGGTTTGCGCAGCTCGAAGTAGCGTTGCCCTCTGTCGCGTGCCGGGTTCAGTGGAGGCCAGTCCCAGCGACCTGCCGCCATCCATCGCCCTGCCGCACGACCTCGAAGCCCGGGGCTGCTGGCTTGCGCTGCCCCTGGCCCTGGGACCGGCTACGACGTGGTTGTGGCTGCCGACGGCGACCACGGTGGACGGGCTCGCTCGTGGCGACAACCGTGCCGACGTGATCTGGCCCGAGGGTGCGATGGCGCTGGTGGAGAACGCCATCCCGGACGGCAAGAAGTTCCTGGGCCTGCGGCGTGACGGCGTGCACAGCCCGGAGTGAGGTGGTGCACCCTCTCGCACACGTCACCGCCGGAAGCGCGCGCATCGCGGCAGGTCCGCGCGCGTTCAGCCCGGCTGCTGAAGGGACTCGGGGATGGGCAGGCTTGCCAGGCCGAGCAACCTCACGACGGTTTCTTCGGCAAAGTTGTCCTCAGGGTCTGCCCCGCCGGGATCGGCCAGCAGCGGCATGATCAACTCGGGTGCGATAGGCGATCCGCCGACATGCTTCACCCAGGCGCTGAAGCCTGTGGCTTCTGCCTGAGTGTCAACCGGCTCGCTAGCCGTTGGGTCCTCGAAAAAGATGGCGGGCTCATGGCCAAGGTAGAACCGGCCCAGGCCGGTCTCAGCGGGCCGGTAGTCGATCCGAGCGAAGTCGCTGTCGTGAATCTCGACACGCAGTGACGTCCCCGCTGGCGGCGCCCCGTTGTCCTGGCTCCACACACCGTCGGCGTAGACGAATGTCCCGAAGAATCCCATGTCCCGGAGGCTACTGCCTCAATAGATAGAGGTCTCGCACACGTCCGCTCATCGGCATGGTCGGATGCTCCGCACCGACGGTTACAGATCCGGGCGCGAGCCCAGCACGGTCAAGGGGCAAACGTGGCCCGCTCGGTCAAGTAGACAGGGTGAGGTCATGGACGATCGCGTCGTCCAGAGAGCGACGCCCTCCAAACTCCATGGCACACGATTGATGGCAGAACCAACGGCTTGGGCCTGGTGCTGGCCCGAGGGGCTAAGTCGGTTAAGCAAAGGTTTTGGCCCCGGCCCTTGTCGCGCTCGTTCAAAGTGTGCGCACTATGACCCCCACACATTTCCTGTCGCCACTGTGGCGGCCTTCTCGGGGGAGCCATTGTGGTGGTGTTTTCTGGGCGCGCGCCCGCAGCAGTCGTCGTCGCTTCGACGATCGCGCTGGTCTTTTCCTCGGTCTCGGTGCCGGTTGCGGCGTCGGCCGCCGCCCCGGCCGCGGCGGCGGTGAAGCTCGCACCTGAGTTGACACCTCCGGCGGCGACGGAGAGGGGCATTGCGTCGACTGCGCAGGGGGCCCGGGGGTTGACGGCCGCTCAGGCGGGTGTCGCGCCGGCTCGCACGGCGGAGCAGGCGGCCGAGGCTGCCGCCGAGGCGGCGGAGCAGGGCGCGTGGCAGGTGTCGGCGCCGGGGTTGCCGTCCTCGTGGACACCGGGTTCGGCCGTGACCACGCGGGTCACGGTGCAGAACAGCTCTGGGCAGGCGTGGCCCGCTGGGCTCCAGCTGTCCTACCGGTGGACCGCGGTCGGCGGCACCGCGGACGTCACGCTCGGTGGCCGTGCCTACGTGCCGCTGGGTCGCAGCCTTGCCTCCGGTGAGTCGGTGACCCTCGCCTTGCCCGTGAAGGCGCCGCAGGGCGCGGCGGGTGTCCGGTCGACGTACGACCTGTTTCTGGACCGATCGTGCCGGCGGGCAGGGTCGTTGGAACAGGCGGCCAAACGAACATTCGGGTGATCGTCACCAACGACGGCCGTGTCATCAACGCCTTCCCGGTGAACGTGAGGTGACTGGCGTGGAAATGACATACGGCCACCTAGCCACGGATGAGCTCCGAGGCACCACACAGGCTGACTACCTGATCGCCTTAGACGCCGACCTCCGCGTCGTCATTGGCGACGAGACCGTTTACGACGAGCCCAATTTCCCTGTTGTCGAACTCGCTCGGAGCCTGAAGATCTGGCTGGGGAGCCCCGATCGAGGTGATTTTGAGTTCGACTCGATGTCCTTCGAGGAGGTCGGATCGATCGCCTTTCGCAAGACACCTGCGGGATGGACCTTCGGCTCGGTCTTCGACGCAGGCGCTTCTACGACTCTGATCGATTGGCCCGAGGTCGAGCTGTGTTGTCGCCGACTCGTTGATCGGGTCGAGGCCGACCTCACAGAGCTTGGCCTCGATCCCGCCGAGGTGTTCAAGTGCTGAAGCGCCTCATCCTCTTCCTGGTGGCGAGCCTCGCGACTGGCTCGGTGCCGGCGCCCCTGGTCATGCAACGGCCAGTCCAGCCAAACGTGCTCGAGGGGGGTGTGCTGCACTTTCAGGGGACACCCCCTTGACCCAGTCAGGACCGTCACAGGCAGGCCCGCAGCGGCTGGCGACCTGCACATCCCCATTTGGGTGTTTGCGGGGGAGAACATCTCGGCCCGGTTCGTGGTGCCGACCGTGGCGAGCTCGGTCGACCTGGTCGTCCACCTCGGCATCGACGTGCACGGAGTCCGCCGGGTCAACGAGATCGTCGCCGTGCCCGGCCGCGTCGAGGACGACGTCATCGAGATCGAGCCGATCTTCGAACGCTCCTCCGGGCCCCACGGAGCGGGTCTTCGCTGGACCGGAGGGGTGCCGCATCGCCCCGAGCGCTACCAGCGCGTCGGTGTCGACGTGCACCAGATCCTGAACGGCGGCACCTCCTGATGGGCGCCCTGGTGGGCCTCTGCTTCGGCACCGGGGCCCTGCTCTTCAGGGTTCGACCGGGCCGGAGGGGGTCTCGAGCGCCCGCCGGGGCCGTCCGGCCTATGCCGGGTGAGGTATCCCGTCTACGCCATCGTGGGTAACTTCGCCGCGGGCGCGGCGAGTTCTCCACAGGGAGGCGGGACGGCGGCTCCGCGGCCTGTCGGCTCCACTAGCGTCGCTCGGGTCGTCGCAGGAGAGCTCGGGGGGTGAGCCATGACAGCGTCCGTGGTTCCTGCTTCCGGGGCGCCGGTCCCGGTGCCCGCGCCTCCGGAGGTGGTCGAGGCGCTCGACGCGCGGCTGCGTCAGGTGGTGCGGCGGGAGGGGATCGACCCCCAGCGTGACTCGGCCCGGGTCCGCCGGCTCGCCGAGCAGGTCGTGGCGGCCCACGACGAGCAGTCCCTGACCGGGGCGGTGGCGCCGGTCTCGGACCCCGAGGCGCTGGTCAGCGAGCTGGTCGCCCGGGTGGCCGGCTTCGGGGCTCTGCAGAGCCTGCTCGACGACCCCACGGTCGAGGAGGTCTGGATCAACGACCCGAGCCGGGTCTTCGTGGCCCGTCACGGTCGCCACGAGCTGACCAACCTGGTCCTCACCCAGGCGCAGGTGAGCGAGCTGGTGGAGCGGATGCTGAAGACCAGTGGGCGCCGGGTCGACCTGAGCCAGCCGTTCGTCGACGCGATGCTCCCCGACGGTCACCGGCTGCACGTGGTGCTGCAGGGGATCAGCCGGGGGTTCACGGCCGTCAACATCCGCAAGTTCCGCCTGCAGGCGGCGCGCCTGGCCGACCTCGTCCAGCTCGACAGCCTCACCCCGTCGGCGGCCGCCTTCCTGGAGTCCTCGGTGCGTGCCGGGCTCAACATCCTCGTGGCCGGCGCAACCCAGGCCGGGAAGACGACCATGCTCAACTGCCTGGCGGCCGCCATCCCCGGTGGAGAGCGCGTGATCAGCGCCGAGGAGGTCTTCGAGCTCAAGTTCCCCCACCCGGACTGGGTGCCCATGCAGACCCGCCAGGTCGGCCTCGAGGGGACGGGCGAGATCCGGCTCCGGGACCTGGTGAAGGAGTCGCTGCGGATGCGTCCCTCCCGGGTCATCGTGGGGGAGGTCCGGGCCGAGGAGTGCCTGGACCTGCTGCTGGCGCTCAACTCGGGCCTGCCGGGAATGTGCACCCTGCACGCCAACAGCGCCCGCGAGGCGCTGGTCAAGATGTGTACCCTTCCGCTGCTGGCCGGGGAGAACATCTCGGCCCGGTTCGTGGTGCCGACCGTGGCGAGCTCGGTCGACCTGGTCGTCCACCTCGGCATCGACGTGCACGGAGTCCGCCGGGTCAACGAGATCGTCGCCGTGCCCGGTCGCGTCGAGGACGACGTCATCGAGATCGAGCCGATCTTCGAACGCTCCTCCGGGCCCCACGGAGCGGGTCTTCGCTGGACCGGAGGGGTGCCGCACCGCCCCGAGCGCTACCAGCGCGTCGGTGTCGACGTGCACCAGATCCTGAACGGCGGCACCTCCTGATGGGCGCCCTGGTGGGCCTCTGCTTCGGCACCGGGGCCCTGCTCATCTGGTCGGCGTTCTTCCTGCCCCGCGGCAGGCGGGCCGAGTCCCGGAGTGCGGGACGGCTCCAGGAGCTCCTGTCCCGGGCGGGGATGAACGAGGTCTCGGTCTCCAGCCTCCTCGCCCTCTGCTCGGTGCTCGCGCTGGGTGTGCTGGCGGTGGTCCAGCTGGTCTCCGACGCCTTCCCGGTGGCCCTCGCGTTCGGGCTGATCACCGGGTACCTGCCGCTCGCGGTCCTGGCCGGGCGGGCGCGCAGACGGCAGCGCGAGTTCGCCGAGGTGTGGCCCGAGGCGGTGGACAACCTCTCCTCCGCCGTCCGGGCCGGGCTGTCGCTGCCCGACGCCCTCGCGGGGCTCGCGGTCAACGGACCGGAGGCGCTGCGCGAGACCTTCGCCCAGTTCGCCCTGGACTACCAGGTGACGGGCCGGTTCGGTGAGTCGCTGGATCGGCTGAAGGAGCGGCTCGCCGATCCCGTCGGCGACCGGATGGTCGAGGGGTTGCGGATCGCGCGCGAGGTCGGTGGGGGAGACCTCGGGCGGCTGCTCCGCAACCTCTCGGGCTACCTGCGGGAGGAGGCCAGGACCCGGTCCGAGCTGGAGTCCCGGCAGGCATGGACCGTCAACGGCGCTCGCCTGGCCGTCGCAGCTCCGTGGGTGGTGCTCCTCATGATGGCCTTCCAGACCGAGCTGATCGCCCGGTACTCCACTCCGACGGGAAGCCTCGTGCTCCTGGTCGGCGCCGGCCTCTGCTTCGGTGCCTACTGGATGATGCTCCGCATCGGTCGGCTCCCGGTCGAGCGCAGGATCCTGTCGTGACCCCGTCGCTGGGTGGCGCGCTGCTCGGGCTGGTCGCCGGTCTCGGGATGGTCCTGGTCCTCGCCCGGGTCAAGGCGATCCGTCGCACCCCGATCGCCGTGCGGGTCCTGCCCTACGTCCGGGACCTGCCTCAGGTCGGCCGTGTGCCCCAGCTCCAGGTGGCCTCCACCTCGCCGATCAGCGCCGCCAGTCAGCTCTTCGGGCCGGCACTGCGCTCCGCCGCCGACCTGATCGAGCGGCTGCTCGGCGGCTCAGTCTCGGTGGCGCGCCGGCTGGAGCGCGCCGACATCGACAAGACGGTCCAGGAGTTCCGGGTGGAGCAGGTGATCTGGGGTCTGATCGGGTTCGCCGCCGTGGCGGGCTGGGAGCTCCTGGGCGCCGTCACCGGCAGCGCGTCGGTCTTCACCTCGTTGGCCCTGTGCCTCATCGCCTTCGCCGGCGGCGTGGTGCTGCGGGACCAAAGGCTCACTGCGCGCGCGGTGGAGCGCGAGCGCGAGATCGTGGCGGAGTTCCCGATCATCGCCGAGCTCCTGGCACTCTCCGTCGCCTCGGGGGAGAGCCCGGTCGCCGCCCTGGACCGAGTCGTCCGACGCAGCACCGGGGCGCTCTCGATGGACCTGGCGCGCGTCCTCTCCGAGATCAGGACCGGGGAGCCCGTGGCGCACGCCTTCGACAACCTGTCCCGTCGGACCGGGCTGGCGCTGGTCGCCCGGTTCGCCCAAGGGGTCGCGGTGGCGGTGGACCGGGGGACCCCCCTGGCCGACGTGCTGCACGCGCAGGCAGGCGACGTGCGCGAGGCCGGACGGCGGGCCCTGATCGAGAGCGCGGCGCGCCGGGAGGTCCTGATGCTCGTGCCCGTGGTCTTCCTGGTGCTCCCCGTGACGGTGCTCTTCGCCTTCTACCCCGGCCTGGTCGGATTGCGCCTCGCCACGCCGTGACCACCCGGCCACCGATCCAAGAACCGATCCATCAACCGATCCACGAGTCGATCCATCAACGGAGGGAAACAGAGATGACCCCGAGCCAGAGCTCCGAGAGTGCCCCGCCCGTCACGCCCGCACGAGGAGGCGCTCGGTCCCGTCTGCGGTCGAGACTGGCCGAGCGGGCCGCCGACCAGCGGGGCGACGTGCCGGGCTGGGTGCTCGTCACGGTGATGACCGCGGGCCTCGTCGCCGCCCTGCTCCGCTTCGCCGAGCCCGAGCTGGTCAACATCCTGAGGACGGCCCTGGGCAGCGTCACGCCCGCGCCCGGGTCCTGACGACCTTCGACGACCTTCAGCGACGGCTTCAGACGACATGGGACGACGGGCGGGACGGCGCGGCGAGGAGGGGGCCGCGGTCGTCGACTTCGTGCTGATCCTGGTGATCCTCGTGCCCCTGGTCCTCGGGATCCTCCAGGTGGCTCTTGTCCTGCACGTGCGCAACACGGTCGCCTCCGCGGTGGCCGAGGGTGCCCGGTATGCCGCCACTTGGGAGGCGACCCCCGAGGACGGCCTGGCGAAGGCTTACGAGCAGTACGCCGGTGCCCTCTCGCCGGACCTGGTCGGCACCCCGCGGGTGGAGCTGGTCGAGGTCGAGGGGCAGCCGGCCTATCGGATGACGGCCGAGGTCAAGGTCCCGGCGTTGGGGCTCGGGGGACCGGCGATCACCTTCGAGGTGAGCGGCAACGCCGTGATCGAGCCCGACCCCCGTCGTCAGGTCCCGCCCCGGGGCCCGGCGGGCGGGGACGCGTCATGAGCGGCGCACCGCGCGCGACGGGGCGCGACGAGCGGGGGAGCGCGCTGGTCGAGTTCGTCTGGCTCGGCATCCTGCTGCTGGTGCCGCTGGTCTGGATCGTGGTCTCGGTCTTCGAGGTCCAGCGTGGGGCCTTCGCGGTGAGTGCCGCCGCCCGGGCCGCTGGTCGGGCCTACGCGCTCGCTCCCGACGAGGAGACCGCGCTGCGGCGGGCCAGGACCATCGCCCAGCAGACGCTCGACGACCAGGGCGGCGAGGGCATGCGTGCCGAGGTCGCGGTCACCTGCAGCAACGGTCCCGGGCGGTGTCTGGAGGGCACGTCGGTGATCACCGTGGTGGTCGTCTCGGGCGTCGCCCTCCCGGCGATCCCCGACGCCCTGAAGGGCGACGGCCGGTCGAGCTTCCGGCTCGAGGCGAGCCACACCGTCCCGGTCGGGCAGTACGTGCAGAGCGGAGGGTGAGGCGACCGATGGAGCCGACGGGCAGGTCGCCGCGCCGAGGCGGCGACGACGAGCGCGGCCAGATCTCGTTGCTGATCATCGGGTTCGCGGCGATCCTGCTGCTCGCGATCGCCGTGGTGATCGACTCTTCGGCGGCGTACCTGCAGCGACAGGGGCTGGACACCCTCGCGGACGGGGCCGCGCTGCAGGGCGCCGACCTGGGCGCCACGGGTGTCTACGGCGAGGGGGTCCCCGAGGACCGGCTCCGCCAGGGGCGCGGCTCCGTGGACGAGGCCGTGCGCGCCTACCTCGAGCTGGTCGGAGCGCGGAAGCGCTACCCCGGGCTGACCCACTCCGTGCAGGTCGACCCGGCAGCCGGGCTGGTCCGGGTCAGGCTCACCGCCCCGCTCGACCTGCCGCTGAGTGTCCCGGGCCTCACGGAGCCTCCGCTGGTCTCGGCGACGGGCTCCGCCGCGGTGACGGTGCAGCGGTCCGGCTGAGGGGCCCTGAGAACCCCCGAGCATGGTCGGACTCCCGCCAGGCGCCGCCCCGGCGATCCTCGCCGACCAGCGCGGCGACCTCGACACCCACCTGCCCGTGGGAGCCGGCCACTGACCCCCACGCCGGCGCGCGACTCCGTACGGTGGGTGGGATGATGGGCGAGTTGACGGACGACGTGACGGCTGACGTGTCGGAGGCTGGGTCCGACCCTGGGCCAGAGAGCCGGGCCGGCGGGCTGCGCTGGGGAGTGCTGGGCACCGGAGGCATCGCGCGACGCTTCGCCGAGGACCTGCGGGCCGACGGCCACACGGTGCAGGCGATCGGGTCCCGCACCCTGGGATCCGCCGAGCGGTTCGCCGGGTCCGTCGCGGGATCGGGGGCCGGCCCCGGTCGCCCGCTCACGGTCCACGGCAGCTACCAGGCGCTGGTCGCCGACCCGGAGGTCGACGTCGTCTATGTCGCCACGCCCCACGTCTTCCACGCCGAGCACGCGCTGCTCGCCCTGCGTGCGGGCAAGCACGTCCTCCTCGAGAAGCCGTTCACCCTCAACGCGGCCCAGGCCAGGGCGGTCGTCGCCGAGGCCCGGGCGCGGGGCCTGGTCGTCCTCGAGGCGATGTGGACCCGTTTTCTGCCGCACATGGTGCGGCTCCGCGAGATCGTGGCGGCCGGCACCCTGGGCGAGCTCCGCACCCTGGTCGCCGACCACAGCCAGCAGCTCTCGGACGATCCGGCCGGCCGGCTGCTGGACCCCGCACTCGGCGGCGGGGCCCTGCTCGACCTGGGGGTCTACCCGGTCTCGCTCGCCTGGGACCTCTTCGGCGCTCCGGTCACCGTCGACAGCAGGTCGCTGCCGACGCCGACGGGGGTGGACCGCCAGACGGCCCTCATGCTCACCCACGCGCGGGGGGAGCAGTCGGTCCTGCACACCGCCCTCGACGTCGCCGGGCGCAACGACGCCGTCGTGCTGGGGACGCGGGCGCGGGTCGAGATCGCCCCCACCTGGTACGCGCCGACCACGCTGCGGGTCATCGCCACGGACGGCACCCTGCTGGAGGAGTACGACGGCCGCGGGCCTGGCCGCGGTGCGGGCCGAGGGATGCATCACCAGGCGCGGGAGGTCGAGCGTCTGGTCCGCTCCGGCCTCACGGAGTCGCCGCTGCTGCCCGGAACGCAGAGCATCGCCGTGATGGAGACGCTGGACGAGGTCCGTCGGCAGATCGGTCTGGTCTATCCGGGCGAGGAGTGAGCACGGGCCGGGCTACGGTGTCGGCGTGTCCTGACCTCTCGACGACCGGAGACCCGAGATGCCTCGTGCCGGACGCCGCACCCACGCGCGGCTCACGCCCCCCGCGATGCTGCCCGTGCTGCTGATGCTCACACTGCTGCTTCCGGCCGCGGGGGCGGCCCAGGCCGGGAGCCCCGGGAACAGCGCGAGCACCGGGAGCAGCGCGACCACCGGAAGCACCGCGAGCAGCGCGGCGGGTCAGGAGGCCGCCGCCGGGGCCAGCCGGGCGGCCACCGGCAGGCGCTACGCCAAGAAGGCCCTGCACGCGACCAACGCCCACCGCAGCCAGCAGGACCTCCGCGCCTTCCGCACCCACCGCTGCCTGATCAGGGCGGCCCAGGCGCAGGCGAACGCCATGGCGGCCAGCGCCACGCTCTACCACCAGGAGCTGGGCCCGGTGCTGCGCCGCTGCGGGATGCGCACGGTGGGGGAGAACGTGGCGATGGGCTATCGCTCCGGCCGGGCCGCGGTCCGTGGCTGGATGGACTCACCCGGCCACCGCGAGAACATCCTGCGGCGCGAGTTCCGCCTGATCGGGATCGGCGCGGCCAAGGGTGGCGACGGGATCTGGTACTCAGCCCAGGTCTTCGGCGCGCGCTGACCGAAGAGCTCCCGAGAGACCACCGTGGGAGACCCCCGTGATCAGTGGGACGAAATACCCTGAATTGGTCACAACAAAAAGGGGGTCCCTGGGGTCACACTGTCGAGCCTGCAGGACCAGGTGCCTGCAACCGACGAGGGAGAAGAACCCCATGAAGCGCACCATCATCAGCACCGCCGCAGCCGCGGCGCTCGTCTCCATGACGCTGGTGGCCGCCCCGGCCGGCACCGCGGCGCAGGCCCAGGCGAAGCCGCCGAAGGAGGCGAAGGTCCGGGTCGCCGTCGACCAGGAGGTCGCCGTCGCGGGGGAGGACACGCTGCGGTTCACCGGGTGGGTCCGCCCCAAGGTCAAGGGCCAGCGGGTGGTCCTGCAGCAGCGCCTGGAGGGCAGGACCCGGTGGTCCAAGTCCAGCTCGACCCGGCTCCGGGCCAGCGGCCGGTTCACCCTCGAGGACACGCCCAGCGCTCCCGGGACCCGCTACTACCGGATCCGCAAGAGCCCCGGCAAGGGCGCGAAGGTGGCCTTCAGCGACGAGCTCAGGGTGGTCGTCTACCGCTGGGAGAACCTGACCTGGCGCGACTTCGGACCCAAGGTCAACGTCGACCCGGGCTTCGTCCACATCGGGGCCCAGGGCTACGACAACAGCCTGGTGACCAAGGAGCCCGGCGACGGCACCATCGAGTTCACGCTGGGCGGGAAGTGCACCTCCCTCTCCGCTACCTACGGGCTGACCGACGCCAGCGCCACCGGGGCGACCGGCACCGCCAAGCTCGAGGCCGACGGGGTGACCAAGGTCTGGGAGGACCTGACGGTCGGGGCGATCAAGCAGCACACCAGCGACATCACGGGTGCCTACCGGGTGCTCTTCCGCTTCGGCGCCAGCGCCACGCCCGCGGGTCAGGTCGCCGCCGCCGACGTGAAGGTCCTCTGCACCAAGTGAGCGCGCCCGACGCCGCCGGTGACCGTGGCGGAGCCCCGACCTCGAGGACGGGTTTCGACACGGCACCGGCGGCGCCGTAGGGTGGCTCCTTGTGGCAGGCACCGACTTCGACGCGCAGATCAAGCAGCTCCGGGCGACGATGCACACCATCGGGCAGGTGCTCGACCTGGACGCGATGCGCTCCGAGATCGCCGACCTCGGCGACCAGGTCGCGGCCCCCGACCTGTGGGACGACCAGGCCAACGCGACCCGGGTGACCGGGCGCCTCTCGATGCTCCAGGGCGAGCTCGACAAGTTCACCGGCCTCAGCGAGCGCATCGACGACCTGGAGATCATGGTCGAGCTGAGCCAGGAGGAGGGCGACGCCGAGGCGCTCGCCGACGCCGAGACCGAGCTCGAGCGGATCAAGAAGTCCGTGGAGTCCCTGGAGATTCGCACCCTGCTCAACGGGGAGTACGACGCCCGCGAGGCGCTGGTCAGCATCCGCGCCGGTGCCGGAGGCGTCGACGCCGCCGACTTCGCCGAGACGCTCATGCGGATGTACACGCGCTGGGCCGAGCAGCACAAGTACCCCGTGGAGGTCTTCGAGACCTCCTACGCCGAGGAGGCCGGCCTCAAGTCGGCCACCTTCGCCATCCACGCCCCCTACGCCTACGGCACCCTCTCGGTCGAGGCCGGGACGCACCGCCTGGTGCGGATCAGCCCGTTCGACAACCAGGGCCGTCGCCAGACGTCGTTCGCCGCCGTCGAGGTGGTGCCGGTGCTGGAGCAGACCGACGAGATCGACGTCCCCGACGAGGAGATCCGGGTCGACGTCTACCGCTCCGGCGGCCCCGGCGGCCAGTCGGTCAACACCACCGACTCCGCGGTCCGGCTGACCCACATCCCGACCGGCACGGTCGTCTCCTGCCAGAACGAGAAGTCGCAGCTGCAGAACAAGGCCTCCGCGATGGTGGTCCTCAAGGCCAAGCTCCTCGCCCTGAAGAAGGCCGAGGAGAAGGCCCACCTCGACGAGATGCGCGGCGACGTCCAGGCCAGCTGGGGGGACCAGATGCGCAACTACGTGCTGAACCCCTACCAGATCGTCAAGGACCTGCGCACCGGCTACGAGGTCGGCAACCCCAGCGCGGTCTTCGACGGCGACCTCGACGGCTTCCTGGAGGCCGGGATCCGCTGGCGCCGGGGCAGCGACAGGGCCGAGGAGAACTGATCCCGGTTCTGCCCGGGACGGCCGCGGCGGGCCTGGCTCCGGGGCTCCCGGTGGTGGCCCGAATCACCCGCGTGGTCTCCCTCACGGCGTACGTCGGTCACCGCCCTGGCGCGGCGCCCCCACCCGCTGGCACCCTCGCGTACCCTCGGGTCACGTGATTCGATTCGAGAAGGTCACCAAGGCTTATCCAGGGCATCCGCACCCCGGTCTCGACCAGGTCTCGGTCGACATCGAGAAGGGCGAGTTCGTCTTCCTGGTCGGGTCTTCGGGCTCCGGCAAGACGACGTTCCTGCGCCTGGTCCTGCGCGAGTACAAGGCGACCTCGGGTCGTGTCTACGTGGCCGGCAAGGAGATCAACCGGCTGGCCAGCTGGAAGGTGCCGCGGCTGCGCCGCGACATCGGCACCGTCTTCCAGGACTTCCGGCTGCTCCCGAACAAGACGGTGAGCGAGAACGTCGCCTTCGCGCTGCAGGTGATCGGCCGGTCACGCTCCGACATCAAGACGTTGGTCCCCGAGACCCTGGAGCTGGTGGGCCTGGAGGGCAAGGGCGACCGGATGCCCGACGAGCTCTCGGGTGGTGAGCAGCAGCGGGTCGCGGTGGCGCGGGCGTTCGTCAACCGGCCGATGATCCTGATCGCCGACGAGCCCACCGGCAACCTCGACCCCACCACCTCGGTGGGGATCATGAAGCTGCTGGACCGCATCAACCGCACCGGCACCACCGTGGTGATGGCCACCCACGACGCCGGGATCGTCGACCAGATGCGCAAGCGGGTGATCGAGCTGGAGAACGGCCGGGTCATCCGTGACCAGTCCCAGGGCGTCTACGGCGTCCAGAACTGACGAGAGGCAACAACCCCCCATGCAGCTGCGTTACGTCTTCTCCGAGCTCGGCCAGGGGCTTCGGCGCAATCTGTCGATGCATCTCGCGGTGATCCTCACGCTCTTCGTCTCCCTGACCCTCGTCGGGCTCGGGGTGCTCCTCAACCAGCAGGCCAACAAGGCGGCCGACCACTGGGGCAGCCAGCTCCAGATCACCGTGTGGCTCTGCAAGGCCGAGGACAGCTCGGCCGCGTGCACCGGCGAGGTCACCGACGCCCAGCGCGACGCCCTGGTGAAGGTGGTGGAGGAGAACCCCGAGGTCGCCGGCTACCACCTGGAGTCCAAGGAGGAGGCCTTCGAGAAGGTCAAGGAGCTGGTCGGGCCCGAGCGGTTCGAGGGACCCAACCCGGCGGCGACCGCCGAGGACATGCCCGAGTCGGTCTGGATCGAGCTGAAGAACGCCGAGGAGTACGAGGGGATCGTCTCCGCGGTGCGGGGGCTCGACGGGGTCTCCGGCATCCGGGACATGCGCGAGACGCTCAAGCCGATCTACGGGTCGATCAACGCGCTCAAGTGGGGAGCGCTGGGCACCGCGGCCTTCCTGGTGCTCGCGGCGCTGCTGCTGGTCGGCAACACGATCCGCCTGGCGGCGTTCGCCCGGCGCAAGGAGATCGGGATCATGCGGCTGGTGGGTGCCTCCACCCTCTACATCGCGCTCCCGTTCCTCCTCGAGGCGCTCGTCACCGCCCTGGTCGGCGTGGCGCTGGCCGCGGGGGCTCTCGGCGCCTTCATGTACTTCGGGATCCACGAGCGGACCGCGGACGACCTGAAGTTCATGCCGTGGATCGGGATGGGGGAGTACGGCACGGCGGTGGCGGCGATCGCGCTGCTCGGTCCGGTGCTCACTCTGCTGCCGACACTCGTGCTGACCCGCAAATACCTCAAAGTCTGACTCCGCTCGGTTACCGTCGTCGCGTTCACTTCCCCGAACATCGAAGGCAACCCGGTGCGTCTCTTCCCCCGTACCACGCGTCGCCGTGCGGGCTCCGCGCTCCTCGCGAGCACGCTGGCGCTCGGCGTGCTCGCTGTCGGTGAGCTCGCCGCACCCTCGGCGTCCACCACCGCGCAGGCCCACGCGGGTCTCGCGCAGGCGGACTCCGACGACCTCAAGAAGAAGAAGAACAAGGTCGCCGAGCGGATCGAGGAGGCGGAGTCGGAGCTGCACTCCTCCAGCCGCCGCATGCAGCGGGCCAGCGCCGCGCTGGCCTCGGCCCGTGACCAGCTCGGCGCCGCCCAGGTCGCCCTCGCGGCGGCCGAGGCCAAGGTCGCGACCGCCGAGGAGCGCGACGCCCGGATGCAGGCCGAGCTGGTGCAGGCCACCGCGGCGCTCGAGCAGGCGCAGGCGGAGCTCGCCGCCGGCCAGGCGGAGCGCGCCGTCCAGCGCGACCAGGTGGCGGCCACCATCGCCGACATGTACCAGCAGGGCGATCCCCAGCTCCTCGCCTTCGCCTCGCTGCTGGACGCCAGGACCCCCGCCGACCTCACCCGCCAGACCGAGATGCGCGACGCGATCGTCGACCGCGAGGCGCGGGTCTACCAGGAGCTGCAGGCCTCCGAGGTGCTGCTGGCGGTGCGTGAGGACCGCGTCGCCGAGGCCAAGGCCGAGGTCGAGGTGAAGCGGAAGGCCGCGGCCGACCACCTCGTCGAGATGCAGGGCTACCAGGCCGAGGCGCAGGCGGCCGAGGAGTCGGTCGCCGCCCTCGTGGGGGAGCGGCGCACCGCGCACGTGGAGGCGGCCGCCGCCCGCCGGGCCGACGAGGCCAAGCTGGCCCAGCTGGAGCGCGAGGAGCAGGCGCTCGCGGAGAAGCTGCGGCAGCTGGCCCTGGCGGCACTGCGCGCCCAGCGGGCCCGTGCCGCCCAGCAGAGCGGGCCGCCGGGCAACAGCGGCGGCTTCCTGAACCCGCCGGTGGGAGGAGGCACCCTCTCCTCGCCCTTCGGCTACCGCTCCCACCCGATCTACGGCTACTGGGGCCTGCACGACGGTCAGGACTGGGCGGCCGACTGTGGCCAGCCGCTCTATGCCGGCGCGGACGGCCGGGTCGTCTCCTCCTACTACTCCGCGGTCTACGGGAACCGCCTGGTGATCGACCACGGTCTCGCCGCGGGCCGCGGGCTCGCCACCGTCTACAACCACGCGACGAACTACACCGTGGGGCCGGGCGCCAGCGTGCAGCGCGGTCAGGTCATCGGGTACGTCGGCAGCACCGGCTGGTCCACCGGCTGCCACCTGCACTTCACCGTGATGGCCAACGGCCGGGCCGTCGACCCGCGCGGCTGGCTCTGACCGCTCCCTCTGACCCGGGCGGCCCGTCCGGCGTCCGTCCGGTGTCCGCCCGGGGAGAACCCGCTTGCGGACTGTTGAGAGGATGAGCCCCATGGTCAGGGAGCAGGGCACCAAGACGATCGCGCAGAACCGCAAGGCGCGTCACGACTACCACATCGAGGACACCTGGGAGGCCGGCATCGTGCTGGTCGGCACCGAGGTGAAGTCGCTGCGCCAGGGTCGCGCGTCGCTGGTGGACGGCTTCGCCGAGGTCGACGGGGGCGAGGTCTGGCTGCACCAGGTGCACATCCCGGAGTACACGCAGGGCACGTGGACCAACCACTCCTCGCGCCGCAAGCGCAAGCTGCTGCTCAACCGCTCCGAGATCAGCAAGATCGAGCGCAAGGTCTCGGACTCCGGCTACACGCTGGTGCCGCTGCAGCTCTACTTCAAGGACGGTCGCGCCAAGGTCGAGATCGCGCTGGCGAAGGGCAAGAAGTCCTACGACAAGCGTCACTCGCTGGCCGAACGGCAGGCCAACCGCGAGAAGGAGCAGGCGGTCCAGCGGCGCCTCAAGGGCTACAAGGACTGAGGGATGCCCGCACCCGAAGGCTCCGCGGCCCCTACGGCCCCTGCGACTGTGGGGGACTATCGGCACGGACAGGACGCGGCGGATGTGCGCGCGTGGACCGAACGCCTGGGTCTGCCCGGGCTCTTCGACGTCCACACCCACTTCCTGCCGCCGCGGGTGATGGCGAAGGTCCGTGCCCAGTTCGACTCCGCCGGTCCGCTCATCGGGCGGCCGTGGCCGCTGCGCTACCGCGACACCGACGAGGCGCTGGCCGCCGTGCTGCGCTCCTTCGGCGTCCGCCACTTCTCGGCCCTGCCCTACGCGCACAAGCCGGGGATGGCGGAGTTCCTCAACGACTGGGCGCACGACTTCGCGAAGCGGACGCCGGAGGCGCTGCACTGCGGCACCTTCTTCCCCGAGCCGGGTGTCGCCGACTACGTGCGCCGCCGCCTCGAGGACGGACTCGAGCTCTTCAAGGTGCACGTGCAGGTCGGTGCGTTCCACGTGACCGACCCGCTGCTGGACGAGGCCTGGGGGGTGGTGGCCGAGTCGGGGACCCCGGTGGTGCTTCATGCGGGCAGCGGACCCATCCCCACGGCGTACACCGGACCCGGGCCGGTTGCCGAGCTGCTCTCGCGGCACCCGGAGCTGGCGCTGGTGATCGCGCACCTGGGTGCCCCCGAGTACGCCGAGTTCATGACGCTGGCCGAGACGTACGAGCACGTGCGGCTGGACACCACCATGGCGTTCACGGACTTCTTCGACGAGACGGGCGGTCCGTGCCCGGACGCTCTGCTGCCACGGCTCGGCGCCCTGAGGGAGAAGGTGCTGCTGGGATCCGACTTCCCCAACATCCCCTACCCCTACGTCCACCAGCTGGAGTCGCTGGAGCGCTTGGGTGAGCGGCATGCCGGGCTCGACGGCGCGTGGTTGCGCGCCGTCTGCTGGGAGAACGGCGTCCGCCTCTTCGGTCGCTGAGGCCCGACCCGGCGCGAGTCCGGTTCGGTCGCTGAGCTGCAGGTCGTCCGCTGCGGGGTCCTACCGACGCCGGCTGTAGCGGATGTCGCCGTTCGGCAGGCGCTCGTGCAGGTAGCGGTCGTCGTGGATCGCATGGTGATGGTGGGCGCAGAGGAGCACGCCGTTCTCCAGGTCCGTCGGCCCGCCGTGGGACCACGGGAGCAGGTGGTGGGCCTCGCACCAGGTGGCGGGGATGTCGCAGCCCTGGGCGCGACAGTGGGTGTCGCGCAGTGCGAGGGCGCGGCGCTGGGCGGGGGAGAAGAGGCGGGCCGTGAGTCCCAGATCGAGGACGTGGGAACCGGTCCCGAGGACGGCGGGGACGAGGTCCGCGGTGCACGCCAGGCGGCGAACCTCGCCGGCGCTGATGGTCTCGCCGGTGGCAAGGGTGCCGTGGCCGACTCCTCGGGTCAGGGTCTGGAGGTCGAGGGTGATGACCAGGGTGGTCGCAGTCCCGCCGTGCAGTGGGAGCCGGCCGGGGTCGAGTCCTTCCAGGAGTGAGCAGAAGGCCTGCCCCAGCCGGAGGGGATAGGGCAGAGCCTCCCCGGTGGCGTCGGGAGCGCGGTGCGGCCCGTCGGGCCCCCCGGCCGCTGCGCCGGCCGCGAGCTCCTGCTGCTTGCGCGGGTTGGTGAAGGCCTCGAGCGTGGTCAGCAGCCGGGCGGCCACGCCCTCGGGGACCCGTGCCTTGATCAGGGCGGTGCCGTCGCCCATCCGCTGGGAGGTGAGCGTGGTGTGGCGTCGGGCGTGACGGTCCTGGTCGGCGAGCCGCCGGGCCTCCGCGTCGTCGGCCAGGTGCGGCGCGATCACCTTCAGGATCTTGGCCCCCAGCCGGGCCAGGTCGCGGGGGCCGAAGCGGGCCGCCTCGTCGACGAGGTGGGACTCGGCCCGGACCAGCAGGTCGCCGATCCGGTCTCCGGTCATGGGCGGGGTGACGGTGGCGTCGTCGGCGAGGTCGTGCAGGGTGCGGGCGAGGTCGTCGAGGCTGCGGACGATCGCCTGCGCCTGCTCGAGGTTGACCCCGCCGGTGGAGAGCGCGCTGCCGACCTGCCGCCACCGGAGGTCGCAGGCCTGGGCGAGCCGTTGCTCACGTCGGGCCGGGCCGCTGTCGTTCCGCGTCTGCCGGGCGAGCCACGACGCGATGTCGCGATAACCCTCGGCCTCCGCCACGTCGCCTGCCGCGGTCATGAGGCGGAGCTTGAGAGCGGTCACGCGCGAGGTCAGCCGGTCGAGGGCCACCAGGGCCTCGCGCTTCGCGGTGACGTCCATGAAGACCGGGTCGAGAGCCGCCACGTCCGTGAGGGCACCCTCGATCGCCGATATGCACCCGAGCACCGGGTGCGCGGTGGGACACGACGGGGGAGTCTTCACGATGGCCTCCGACAGGAATCATGGGCAGATTCCCCGGACAGCAACGGGGACCGGAGTGCTCCTGGTCGATCCGCGCATCATCGTGGGGTGGTACGAGCCGAGCCCTCCGCGGAGCCGGCCAACGTCAGCGACCTTGTGATGTCTCGGGACATTGGTGACAGTTCTGGGTCAGGACATCGGTGACGGTTCATGTCTCATGACTTGGGTGACG